>CAVPVP010000020.1:0-139724 GCA_963709205.1 uncultured Solirubrobacterales bacterium | reverse complement strand
TCGCTCAAAGGTTCGCGGCGGTTGGCGTGCGGGCCCGGGTGGTGGGTGGGCCGTCAGGAGCGTGTCCGTCATATTTCGTGGTGTGACTGTGTGGGGGCGGTTTTCACGCCCCCGCGGCGGCGAGTTGGTGGCGGTAGACCTTGGTGAGGTTGTGGGTCATCATCAGTAACCGGAACTCGGTGCGCACTTTCATCCTGCCTCTGCGGTGGAAGCGGGTGAAGCCTTTGTTGTGTTTGGTGTCGCCGTAGAGCGGCTCAACGGTTTGTTTTCGCATCGCGTACCGCTCGCGGCCGTGATCAGAGGCGAGCACGGTCCGCATCCAGTTCGCCCGTCGAGCTCTAGCCAGCGTTTCGGTGTGTCACGGCTGCCCTTGTCCGGAGCGACCAGCACCGGGATGTGCTTGTCGGACACGACCTCGTCCATCTGCTGCTCGTTCCAGTACCCGGCATCGGCCGCGACCGCTTCGGGCAGCTGGTCGATGCCGGCCTGTTCGAGCTCGCGCAGGGTGGCGTCGACCATCGGCGCCAGCTGCGAGAAATCGGTCGATAGGTTCGTGATCTCGGCCGCGAGCACAATCTGTTGCTCGTTGACCGCGGTCTGGGCGTTGTAGCCCTGCACGAACCCGAAGCCGACCGGGATCGGCCGCGAGTCAGGATCGGTGGCGTTGACCTTCCCGGCCGGCACCTCAGGCGGCGTGTCGGGATTCGGCGGGCATCCGAACCGCCGCCCGTCGCGCATCCGTCCCTGCGCCCGATACGCCTGATACGCCTCGTTCCCAGCGCGCTCGACCGACAGATCAGCGTCCAGCCGCTCGGCCGCCAGCAACACCCGCTCGCCGCGGGAGCGCGGGATCGGATCCGGGTGCTCCCAGCGATGCTGCTCGAGCTGACGCTTGGCCTCGCGTGGCCAACCCTCCCGCCCGCGGCCACACGCCACGATCTCGTCTGTGTCGAACTCGAACTCCGGCGTCGTTCTTCGCTCCGGCTCCTCGGTCTCGGCATTTGCCTCGGGCGCTTCGATCTGCTCGCAGTCCTCGACCTGTTGGTCGCGCTGTTGCTGCTCGCGCGCCTGGCGGAAGAACTGCTGGCGCCCTCCGGCGTGCGTAGCTGCTCGGGCAGCTCATCACCCCGATCCTCTCCATGCAGCTCGTCCTCGGCCTGATCTGTCGCGATCGCCGCGGCCACGATCTCTTTGCGCGATCTGCTCGAACTCGAGGTTTACCTCCGGACTGGCATTCCCCGCGATCCTCGTGCCATCGATCGACACCACCCCCGACTTCACCAACCCCGCCTTCTCACACAGCTTCAAAGCCTCGGTGAACAGCCCGGCCAACGCCAACTGGTGACGATCAATGAACCGCGCGATCGTCGCGTGATCGGGCACCAGATTGCCGGTGATCACCCGATAAGCAACATCTTGTCGACAGTGACACTCAATCCGACGCGACGACCGCACGCTCGTCGAAAACGCGTACACGATCAACGTCACCACCATCGACGGCTCGTACGCCGCCCGCCCATGACCATCGGCGCGATACGCGGCGTAGAACGCCGACAAGTCCATCCCCTCGACCGCGCCGATCACAAACCACGCCAAATGATCGGCCGGAAGCCAATCCCGCACATCCGGCGGCAACAGAAACCCCTGCTCACGGCGACTCTCGATGAAGTTCTGAGACATACCGCAATTGTGTTAATCGGTCCGGACAGACCCCTTTGTGCGACAACCTCCGTCCCGAGCGGCACTCGTGACTGAGACGCCCGGTCTGCCATCGCGAAGCAGGGCTTTCTGGCCGACGCGGCGGACCGCTGGTTCATCAGCCCAGCGCCTGGTCGCGTTGGCGGTGGCGCTGGCGGCCGGCTTCGGCTGGAAGCTCGTGCGCGGCGCGGTTCCGGGGGCCGCGCCAGCAGGCCTGCGAGCGCTGGTGGATCGCTACCGCGGGTGGGTGTACGGGCTGGCTGGGGCGCGCAGCTGGGGCGGCTCGTGACCGTGATCGTCAGCTCCTTGGTGGAGCGCTACCCCAATCCGGCTTGGTCCGGCCGCTCTCGAGGTCAGTGTCGCTAACGACGAGCGGTTTCGTTCGGCTTGGTGCTCGTGGCCGGCTGCGGCCTGGGCAACGGCCCGTGAAAGCGCGGGCCGAGAACTCCGCCGCCGGCGGCCGCCGGGCCCTTGCCGCCTGACCAGCCGTTGACGCCCGGCACGGTGCTCGGCTTGGGGCCGTTGCGTGGCCCGCTGGGGAAGGGACTGTTGGGGTTCGCTCCGGCCTGGTAAACGTCGACGCTTCCCGGAGGCCCCAGTTGTTGATCCACCAGACCGGCGCGCCGATCTGCTTACCGCACGTCTGGTTAGCGTTCCCGTTAAGAAAGGCCGGACTGTTCGGATCGATACCGGTGCCGTTGAAATTGGTGCTCTCATTCCCGTCCGGCTCGATCCTCCCCGAGGGATAGGGGAATGTCGGGTACCCGTTGGCCCGCATACAGTTCGCGTACTGCACGTACAGAGCGTTGTCTCCCCATCCTTTGACCGGCTGCCCGCCCGCCACCGCGCGTCGGGCCGCGGTCAGGTACTCGCCGCATCCAGCGGCGGCGTTGTTGGGATCCCAGCCCGGCAGCGCCCCCATCTGGACGGCGATGTAGATCACCGCGTGGTCGACGGTCGGGTCGGCCTGGTTGGAATCGCCATGGCTGCGCTCACAGGCGGCCCACTCGTTCAGCAACCGGGTCGAGTTGTCTTGCGGCAGCGTGGCCGCGGAGCTCGAGCCGCTGCTGTTGGTCTTCGGGCGGCTTGGGGCGTGACGGTGGGTGGCCGCCGTCAGCGCGGCCGCGGCGATCGCAACCGTCACGAGGGCAGAGAGGAGGACCGGCAACGGCGCGGTAATTGCTCTCAGGCGGCCGCGCGGACGGGATCGTCGTGCTGGCGGCGGTTCCGGCGCGCCCCACGGAGTCTGCGGGACCTGTAGCTGTTGGGCGCGGCGTTCAAGCGCTCGCCTCAGCTGGTCTTCGAACTGCTGCTGGGATGCTTTCATTGCGGTACCTCGCTGCGGAGACGTTGAAGAGCCCGTGACGCGATCGACTTGACCGTTCCTGGCCGGCACCCGAGCGCAGCGGCGATCTGGGCCTCTGACCAGCCGCCCCAGTAGCGGGTGACGATCACCACACGCTGGCGGTACCGAAGGCGACCGACCGCGTCTAACAGCTCCCCGTCCCCTGGGTCGGGAGCGGCGGGTTCGCCCGCCAGCAGCGCCAAGCGCTGGCGGTGACGGCGCTCACTTCGCTGATATGACCGACCGTTATTCACAACCGCTTTGCGCAGATACGCTGCCGGCGAGTCGATCCGATCAAACCCCCGGTAGACCGAGGCCATCGCGTCCTGAACGATGTCCTCCGCAGCGGCCTCTGAATTCGTCAACAGCCACGCCAGCCGCAGCACCTGCCCGTACTCGCGGCGGTAAAACTCCTCAAAGGTATCCCCGCCGCCGGCCCTGCCAATCACGAGCTTGCCCGCCTGCGGTTGGCTGCGAGTCACGGTCACGCTGCTTAGACGCACCACCAAGCCGTTCGGTTCCCTCATGCGGCGATGTTCCCAATCAGCGACCCGGATCGCGAAAAGTCTGGCGCGCCGGGCCAGCCGCCTTCAACTGCACGCCTTGCCGACGTCTCCAGGGCCGACCACAAAAGCGTCCGAGCCTTGCTGACGCTCCGGAGCACCCCGCACCTCATCGCGACAACAGCAGGGGCGGGCGGACGCTTGCCGACCCCAGGCGCGCCGACGCGCTGAAAGCTGGTCCCGGCGCGAACCAGACGCTAGAACGCCGTAAACCGTGTCGGCGGAGGTTCCCAGGGCCTACGCCGTCCCGCCAGGAACCCGAGGGTCACGACGCGTGCATCTTTGCGAGCACGATCGAACGCCCGTCGGGGTCGGCGAGGACCGCGAACCGGCCCCAGCTCGCTTCTTGCGTTGGCCACAGCACGCGGACGTCCTTCTTGACCGCCGCTCGCTCGCATGCGTCGGGATCGTCGACTGTGAAGCGGACCGCAGCGCCCCCAACGCCCGTGCCCGCGGGAAAGATCCCGCCCTCGTCGTGACCCCGGTCGTTGCGGTGTAGAACGACGCGCCCAGCTCGGTCGCCGACAACCGCGACGATCTCATCCTCGAAGAGGAGAGGTAGGCCGAGCGTGTCCACGTAGAACGCCCTTGCGGCGGAGAGGTAAGAAACGAACAAGATCAGGCTCTCGAGCGGGCCGGTTTGCACGAGCTCGACGCTACCATTGCGCCCCAACACCGGTTCTTCAACGACCGGCGCACCGGCGGCCCTCCGGCCAGGCCCCACGCCGGCAGGACTGGCAGCAAGCATGGACAAGCAAACCTTCACTGCTGCTAGCCGGCGTTGCGAAAGCCGCCGAGTGCGTGAACCACGTGCATGAGGCGCTCGCAACGGACGACCGAGCTGCCCCTTTCTGTCAACGTCCGGCGAGACGCTCACCATCGAGGAATCAATGACCTTGAGGGCGAGAACGGAGAACGCCGGACATGCAGGAGACGAGCACGAACGGAGCTGGAGCTGGAGCAGCGGTTGAGGCTGCTGCCGCCGGCCGCGAAGACCAGCGAGGCGTAGCCGAGCTGGGATTCGTTGCCGGCGGGCGCGCCGCGCCGGAGGGGGTCCCGGACCCGGAGCTGGTCGAGCGGGCCAAGCGCCGCTCGTTCACGGCGGAGTACAAGGCGCGGATCCTGGCCGAGGCGGACGCGTGCACTCAGCCGGGCGAGATCGGTGAGCTGCTGCGTCGTGAGGGCCTGTATACGTCGCACCTGACGTACTGGCGCAAGCAGCGCAGGGATGGGGCGCTGAAGGAGCTGGGGCAGCCGCGTGGGCGCAAGCCGGTCGATAAGCGCGACGCGCAGATCGCGGGGCTGACGCGGCGGGCTGAGCGCGCGGAGGCGGAGCTGGTGAAGATGAAGCGAGTTGTGGAGATTCAGGGAAATCTCTCAGCGCTGTTGGAAGAGATGCTCGGTCAGGGCAGCGCGGAGAGGAGCACCGAGCGATGATCGCCGCCACGGTCGAGGAGCTGACCCCGTTGATCGGAACCAGGCCGGCGTGCCGGGCCGTGGGCGCGTCGCCGGCGACGATCTACCGGCGCCGCAGACCGCCCGAGCCCAGGACGCCCACGCCGCGACCGACACCCGCTCGGGCGCTGTCTGAGGCTGAGCGCGGTGCGGTGCTCGAGGTGCTCCATAGCGAGCGGTTCGTCGACCTCTCGCCGGAGGAGACCTACGCGACGCTGCTGGACGAGGGCACCTACCTGTGCTCGCCGCGGACGATGTATCGGCTGCTGAAGGCCAAGCATGGTGGGGTGCGGGAGCGGCGCGATCAGCTCACCCATCCGCCGTATGCGAAGCCCGAGCTACTCGCCGAGCGCCCGAACGAATTGTGGTCGTGGGACATCTCGAAACTGCTGGGGCCCGCGAAGTGGACGTACTTCTACTTGTACGTGATCCTCGACGTGTTCAGCCGCTTCGTCGTCGGTTGGACCGTGCAGTACCGCGAGACCGCGCAGCTGGCCAAGGCGCTGATCGAGCAGGCCACCGAGCAGCAGCAGATCACCCCGAAGATCCTTACGCTGCACGCCGATCGCGGCGGGCCGATGCGCTCCAAGCCGGTGGCGTTCTTGTTGGCCGATCTCGGCGTGACGCGCACGCATTCCCGACCCTACACCTCGACGGACAACCCGTATTCCGAGGCGCACTTCAAGACGCTCAAGTACCGCCCCGCGTTCCCAGCTCGGTTCGACTCGATCGAGCACGCACGCGCGTTCTGCCGTGACTTCTTTCACTGGTACAACCACGCGCACCGTCACTCGGGGATCGGTCTGATGACCCCTGCCGCCGTCCACCACGAGAAGGCGCCCGCGTTCCACGCGGCCCGTGCCCGCGTGCTCGACGCCGCCTACGACCGTCACCCGGAGCGGTTCGTCCGCAAGCCGCCGGTCCCGCCCGAGCTGCCGACCGCCGCCTGGATCAACAAGCCAAAGGAGGTCGCCGCCGCTCAATAAATTCGAACGCGAAGCGTCTCACCGAGCTTGACAGGCTCCGGCCGAGCAGCTGATGAGTTACCTCGACTTGGTCCCCCCCGAGTCCGAACGACCGGGAACACCGTCGGCAGCCGCGCCGGCAATTCCCGAATCTCCCTCCCGCCGGGCGAGGACCCGGTCGTGGAGGGGGTCGCCAGGGTCCTGGACGAACTCGCGATTCCGCTCGTGGTGAGCTGGCGAGGGCGCGGCGCGCTGTCCGCGCGTGGTGCTCGGTCGCCAAGCCTTACTCGTACAGCGCTCCGTCGATGACCTTTCTGTTTCCGATGGGCTGCGGAGAGAGCCACTCGGACCGGGGTTTCCGGGTTTGGTCTTTGGATCTGAAGCCCTGACTCAGGCTTGACGTACATCGTGAGGACGAGTTCGTGCTCGCTCTCATAGAGGTCGGATCGATCACGCACCCCGGATCGGCGCCCGCCCGCGTCGGCTGCCTCGTCACGCAAGCCGCCGAACGGTGTCCTCGGGCTTGAGCTCGACAACTTCGTCCAGGTGCCAAGAGGACGCCCGGATGCCGTCGCGGGTTGCGCGCAGCGGCCGGCCGCTGCGCTTCGCTACGCACGACCATGAGCCGCGCTTGGCGTCGTGTTTGACGACGACCGTCAGCAGCTTCGGCGGGAGTCCGCGTGCGAACTGCGCTTGAGTGTCGGTCCGCGCGAGCAGCCGCCAGCCAACCAGCTTCCCTTGGAGTTGTGCGGCCAGGGCGGTCGCGGCTGGATCGGAGAGGTCAAGCGGCTCGGGCGGGCGCTCTAGTAAGAGCGACGAGAACGGTAGGCAGGCTCCGTCGCTGACAAACTCAGGTGTCCGTGGTGCCGGGAGTGGCTCGGTACCGCACAGCGCCGACAGTCCGCACAGACGGCACGCCCCGCCCCGCGCCACAAGCCGGGAAAGAAGACCATCGCCGCGGCTCCCCATAGCAACCAGACTACCGACGTCCGCCTTGCCGCTTGCGAGCCGCCAACCCGATCAAGCTGCAAGGCCTCGCGACCTAGTGAACGAACCGATCGTGCTCGCGCGGGCGATCGAGTGATCGTCGCCAAGGGAATCGCCCGCCAACCGCCCAGCTGACGATCGCTGGCGTGGACGTCCTGTGTCAACCCCCGAGTGCGATAGCGGATTCGGCTTGCCGTCAAGCGCGTTGCGCTCGGCCCTGCGGGCCGCCCGTTGGGTGACGGCGGCGCCGGCCATCCGCTGGGTGGCGGCTGTGTCGGGCCGGGGGCCCGACGAGGTGGGGATAGTGACAGTGACGTGGCGTTGCAGCGCGCGGTGGCGGGCCGGGTCATACGGGACGCGGTCTTGCCAACAGCGCCACACGATTCGGCACCAGCCGCGGCCGACGGTGCGGATCGCGCGTCGATGGTCGTGCCCGCGGGCGAGGGCGGCGGCGTACAGGTCGTGCGCCCACGGGTTATGGTGGCGGCTGGTGTCCGCGAGCGTGACGAACGCCTGGCGCAGGCGCTTGTTGCAGGCCCAACGGAAGCAGGCTGCCTTGCGTTTGCCGAACTCGACCGCGACGGCGGCCTGGCCGGCGTCGGCGGCGAGCGTGTCGCGGGTGGGGTAGCGCCCGCGGCAGTCGCCGATCTCCGCCAACAGTTCCGCGGCCGTGATCACGCTGTTTGGCTTCCTGACCGACGGACAGGTCGGGCCGTCGGGCCGCGGAAGCTGTCGCGATCGCCTGGAGCTGCTCAATCGCCCGTTGAGCGTCTGATCGTCGCCCCGGCTCAGGACAGCGCGCGACAAACGCGGAGCTCGATCATCGCCGACCCGCGGCCTCGGAGCGCGGCGGAGCTTGGCTAAAAGCCGCGCGGGCTTCTGGCCACCGGAGTTCTCGCTGGCGCGCCAGAACGCCTGAAGGCGCTGCTCGCCCAGACCGCGCGCGTCCGCCGGGGCCGGGGTCGCGCTCGAGGAACGCGCGTGAGATCTGCCTGTGCAGGCTGGTGAACAGCCCCAGCGACCGCGGCCAGAAACCCGCCAGCTCAGCGCGCAGCTGGTTGGCCAGCGCGGTCCTGCGTGCCCACCAGATCCTCACGTGCCCGGGTCAGCGCTCTGAGCGCCTTGGTCTGATCCGAATCGGGCTCGAGCACCCGGAAGCGGTGGTGATCGGTCCGCGCCAGCTCGCACAACACGAACGCGTCGAACCGATCGGACTTCCCGCCCGAGGCCCTGAACCGATCACGAGTCGCCGCAACCTGGTTGGGATGCAACGGAAGGATCCGCAGCCCCGCGTCCAGCAGCCGCTCGAGCCGAAAGCCCGTCGGGCCGCTCGATCGCGACCAGCGTGACCCCGTGACGCACGAGCGTGCGGCACAAGCCCCGCACCCCGGCCTCGTCGTGCGCGAACGTCGCGGCCAGGATCTCCTCGCCCGTCTCATCAGCGATCACCACGTCGTGCTTCTCGGACGCCCAATCGACGCCCGCATAGGTACTTCTCATCACTTCAACTCCATCTTGGTCAAGGGTCTTCACAACGCCCCGACCGAGAGGTACCGTTGCGGATGCCTATAGACAGGCCCTCGACACGGGGCTACGTCCTGTTGCCGCTTGCGGCACCTCACCACCGCCGAGAGGCGGCTGGTCCAGCAACCCGGGCGACCGGGCGACGCTCGATCCCATCGACAGCGGCACCCCACGACGAACCATCGTGCTGCGGCCACCCGGATCCGCGAATATCAGGCTGACCCGCGTCGCGCACAGCAACCCGGACCGCCACCCACCCAGCCGACCGTTACACACCCCCGCCACGCCGAACGCCAAATGGGGGAAATCAACAGACCCCGCTTGAATCGCGGTAGGGACGCCGGTTGCCCGACGCCCCCCGCGCAGATCCCAGCGTGCGCGTCTAACGCACTGGGCTCCTGCCAAGGGTTCTGGCGTCAAAGCGCGTCGTGGGCCAAGGATGATGGATGCGGGCAAGAGGTAGCCATCGGTCGGCGAAGCGACGCATCCGCTCCCACGACATCCGCGACCGCTGGCTGCGACGCCGCAGCGCCTTGAGCCAGAGCCGAATAACCGCTTCGCGGAACGCTTGCAACGCCCGAATGTTGTCGGGCACCGCGTAGTAGCGGTAATGCCCGGCCAGGACGCTGGCGAGCCAGCGTCCCTGCTCGGGGATCGAGAGATGCCAGCGCCGCCTGATCTCGGTTTTGATCGACATCAGCTTTGCCCGCATCTTCTTCTTGCTCGTGACCCGCTTGAGCTTGAACCGCCCGTTCCGGGTCGTCGCACAGATGTGCGTGAGCCCCAGGAACTCGAACGTCTCAGGCTTGCGGTCACCGCGCCTGGCTCGATTCTCGGCGGCATACCGTCCGAACTCGATCAGCCGCGTCTTCTCCGGGTGCAGCTCCAGACCGAACTTCGCGAACCGGTCGCGGAGATCGGCCAGGAACCGTTCGGCGTCGTCACGATACTCAAAGCCCGCCACGTAGTCGTCAGCGAACCGCGTGAGGATCATGTCCCCGCGCGCGTTGCGCCGCCGCCACTGGTCGGCCCACAGGTCAAACACGTAGTGGAGATAGACGTTTGAGAGCAGCGGAGACACCGAAGCTCCTTGCGCCGTCCCCTCCTCGGTCTTTGACCATTCCCCGTCCTCGATGACTCCCGCTCTGAGCCATTTCTGGATCAGTCGCAGGACCCGCTTGTCCGCGATCCGATGCTCGAGAAACCGCTCCAGCCAGCCTTGATCAAGCCCGGTGAAGAAGTCGCTGATGTCAGCGTCGAGCACGAAGTTCACCTTCTTGCGCACGATCCCGACCGACAGCGCGTCCAACGCATCATGCTGCGAGCGCCCCGGCCGAAACCCATACGAGAACCCCAGGAAGTCCTCCTCATACACAGCGTTCAGCACCTCGACCACCGCCCGCTGAAGGACCTTGTCCTCCAAACTAGCGACCCCGAGCGGCCGCAGCCGCCCGTCCGCCTTCGGTATGAACACCCTACGAGTCGGCCTCGCCCGATACGCGCCCCTATGAACCCGGGCATGCAGATCTGAAAGGTTGGCCTCCAGATCTGACCCGTAGTCCCGCCACGTCACCCCGTCGACCCCCGCGGCCGCGTCCGGACGGATCGCCCGATACGCCTCCCGCAAACGATCGACGGTCACGTGATGAAGAAGCGCGGTGAACCGCACGTCCTTGTCCTTCCGCGCCACCTGGCGCACACGATCCAGATCACTGGACACGTCCAGTCCGGCGCTGCGTCCGGGACGTGTTTTGCTGGCCGTGTTCCCCTCGGCCGGTCCCCTTCCCTCCACCACCTCCGCCCCCGCCACCACAGCGGGCTTGTTCAGCGGCTTCGCCGGTACTACGGGACCGTCTGACTTCCCGCGCTCGTTCATCGAGGGATTACCGCCATAGCGTTCCCCTCACGACCCGCCAATGCCGATCCACCACCCCGCGAACCATCCCGGACGGGGCATCCGTCGACACCGCGGGCGACCGCGGGACCTCCCGGTTCTCGCGCATGGAGACCTCCGTGCGTGCCCAGGCTCTCTGACCGCGCAGGGTCCCACGACGACTCGCGATAGCGCCGCCGCGGACATGGCCTTCCGCATCGTTTGAGGACGTCGGCACCCTGAACTCGAGAATTTCGCGGCTCCATAACCCAGCCCACACGTACCCCTGCCAACGCTTCACCGACGCCCTCGCGAACGCCAACGCATGACTCAGGGCCACCGTGGATCGCTACTCCCTCCGATGTAGAGAACTCTCATCTCCTATCTCCATGCCGGTTTATCCCGGCGCTCCAAACGACTCTTCATATCCGGTATGGCGCTGGACCTGTGGGACCGTTGACTGCTGCCTCGTGCGCGAACACGAGACTCATCATGGAGGCCCCCTGCGGGCGACGAGATATCGACCGTCTCTCGGAAGGGGGGGCGACAAGTGGATGCAGTGGTCGAGCGGTGCGCTGGCTTGGATATGCATCGCGACAAGGTGGTGGCGAAGGTGCGCTTCCCCGGCAAAGATGACCGCCGCTCGGGTACAAGACGCGGACGTTCCGAGCGACAATCGCGGACCGACCGGGCTGCGTGAGTGGCTCGCTGGATTTGGGGTCACGCTGGCCCCTGCTCACCTTCCCACTCGGCCTCGAGCTCCTCGGATCCCACGAACAGTGTCTTCTCACTGCTTGGGTGGAACCTCTCGCTGTCGAACAGCAGCATGTAGCCGCAGACGTCGCACGTCAGCTTGACCGCGAAGATGACGTTCGCGTCCGGATCATGCCGAGGGTCGGCCTTGTCTTGATGTAAGCCCCCGGTCGGGATCAGGGCGGGGTGGCGCGCAACGAGGATCGCGCCTGTATGGCAGACCGGACATTCGCTCAGGCCGAGCTCGCCGATTCGCGCGGCCATCTGCTCGAGGGATTTCTCTCGGAATCGCATAGTTATCAAACGGTCACATTGGGCCGACGGGCAGACGGATTCTTAGACCCTCGGGCGTGGACCTCCCGTTGCGCGGGTTGTCTGCGCGGGCTGAGTGGCCGGAGCTCCTCGTGGCGGTTTGTCTGGCTGTGGAAAAGGCTCCGGCTGACTCCAGATGATTGAGGAGGTCCGGCCATGGTTGGAACGATGACGTGGCTTGGGTTGGATGTCCATGCTCGCTGGACTGGCAGGCGCGATCCCGCGGCGATGGGTCGGTCGTGCCTGTGGCTGAACAGGACCGGCTCCTGGTTCGGTCGGCGTGTCGGACAGGTTGACGAGGTCCGCGACCAGCCGTTCGTGGCGGGGACCCCGAGGAACGAGACCATCTCCCGACCGCCCTCGGCGACGCTTGGAGCGCTCGCTTCCGGCCATCTATGAGCGAGCATCCCCGGGGGCCGGAGCCACGCGGCGTCCGCCGTTGCCGCCGATTTGCGCGGCCCCAGCGGCGAGGTTGCCCCTGAGCATGCCTTGCTGGACTTCGTCCATCAACGATCCGACCGCGGCCGGCGAGGCGGGGAGTAGGAGCGTAGTCATGTTGCCGTGCTCGCCGACAGACCGGATCGTGTCCATGTACTGAGTCAGAGCGACCAGGGACATCGCTTCCTTCGGATCGATGCCCTGTTCGTCAGCCAGGAGAGCCAGGGACTTCTTGAGCCCCATGGCGATGGCCTCGCGTTCGGCCGCGACGCCCTCGCCGTGAAGGCGCATGGACTCGGACTCGCCCTCGGCCTTCTTGATCCGCAGGGTCTTGTCGCCTTCGCCTTGGGCGGTCGCGGCCTCCTGGTTGCGGCGCGCCGCGTTGATGTTGTTCATCGCGTCCTTGACCCGTTGGTCGGGCTCGATGTTCG
The DNA here is from genome assembly GCA_963709205.1 of uncultured Solirubrobacterales bacterium. Classification (GTDB taxonomy): domain Bacteria; phylum Actinomycetota; class Thermoleophilia; order Solirubrobacterales; family Solirubrobacteraceae; genus Palsa-465. The sequence continues at coordinate 127,380 of CAVPVP010000020.1, read as the reverse complement.
TGATCAAGGCCTTGATGATCGCGTAGCCATAATCCGCCATCTGCGTCTGCAGGGTGTCCTGGATGTGCTTGGCGATCGTGTCCGCGTCGGCGTAGGCCTCGTCGAGGTCCATCGTCGGGATGTGCGAGCGGACGACGTCGAAGGCGTAAGACTTCATCTGCACCTCGGGATCGTCGAGCTTGTAGAAGGCGTCCTTCACCTTGTCCGGCTCCGCGCCGACCATGTACTGGATCGCGAGCTGGACGACTACGAACACGTTGTCCTTGGTCTTGGTCTCGATGTCTGCGTTCAACTGCTCGACCTGCAGGCTCATGCGGCCCGCGACCTTCTCGACGAACGGTGTCTTGCGCTGAAGGCCAGGCCCGGCAACTCGCACGAACTTGCCGAACCGCTCGACGATGGCACGTTCCTGCTGCTCCACGGTGAAAAAGAAAAGGGGCACGGTGATAAGTCCTTTCAAGTTCGGACGCATCCGCCCGCTGCCCACGCGAAGGCGTGGCTGGCGGGCTTTCAGCGTCGAACCGCTCTATTGGGCGGCTCTTCCGTCGCTGGGGACGAAACTGTCCGTGAGGTCGCCGTGCGGTGTTCGGCCGACGGTGCTCTGCGCGAAGTCGCTTCGCAGGAGCGGTGAAATGGCCTGATAGTCAGTGTACTCCGTCTTACCAACCATCGCGAGAAACCAAGGGCCGCGGTTTCGGAACAACTGCGCGTCCCAGAATCCCCTTTCTCGGACGTCTGTGAGCCCAACCGCCTCTATCGAGTCAGCAAGTTGGACGCTCTGCGGAACCGACGGTACGCGCGTAGGTCCGCTGCGATGCGCCGTGATGACCGATGCTGAGCCTCGGCGATGAGAACGCAGCTCCGCCACCCAAAGCAGTGGTCGCGAACGGGACTCCACCGGCAGATCCGGAGGGCCCTCGGTCGAGAGTCGCCGAATCCGTGCAAGGCAACGGCGCGACATGCCGAGGTTGGATGCCGGGGCACGACAAGAGCAGCTCTCGGCACTCCTGCGCGCCGAAACGAAACGTCGGGTCCCGTCGGCGTGAACTGTCGTGCGGCGGTTCGGCGGTGTGGCTTACATTCCCAGAGGTCCGGTTCGGCGGCATGTGTATGGCCGCTCGGTAACCGACGGGATCGCGGCTGCCTAAGGGACGGTGCCGCGGGTCAGTCAATCAGCCCGAGCGCGCGGGCCCGGTTGACCGCATCGGCGCGGTTGTGCACCCCGAGCTTCTTGTAGGCGCGCTCGGCTCGTTCCTTTGCCGCTGAGCGAGAGATCCCCAGCTTGTCCGCTATCAGCGCGAAGGTCAAACGCGTGGGCAGGTAGCGCAGGACTCGCGCCTCAGTCACGGTGATCGACGCAGCCGCGACATTCGCGGAAGCTTCCGCCACCGCGCTCGCCGCTGCTTGGTCGGCCACGGTCACTTCTATTGCGTCTTGCGCGACGGTCTCGTCGGCGGCCTGGTCGGCGGTCCCGACTGCCGCGGCGGCCTCGGCGGCGGCCTGGCCGGCCGCCGCGACCATCAGACCGGCGGCGTTCAAGGCCTCAACGGCCTCGTGGGCGGCGGCCTCCTGCACGATGCCGGCGTCGATCAACGCTCGGACCGCGACAGCGGCCGCACCGGCGACGATCGCCTCTGAAGCCGCGATCGCGTCGGCGGCCTGGGTCTCTGCCGCCAGAGCGGCAAGGGTCGCGCGGGCTTCGGCGGCCTGCGCGACCGCGATCACCTCAGCCGCCTCCTCGAGCGCCGCGACCTCGGCCCCGACGACCAACCCGGCCTCGGCGGTTAGGAAGCCCTCCCCCAACAGCGCCCCACCAGACTCAGAGACAGCTTCAAAGAGTGCCTGCGCCCAGCCGTGCTCGACGAGCAGCAACGCGAGCGCTGTCCCAGGCAGCAGGGTCTCTGCCAACGCCCACGCGTCAGACATAGCAGAACCCGACGAGCCAGGGTCCCCCGTCGGCTCGACGACACCACCATCGCCAAGGGGCAAGATGCTCGATAGCAGAGCGCCAAGGTCGTCGTCGTCACCGCCGACGACCACAGGCTCGAGCGTGCCGTCCTCATTCTTGGCGACGAAGATCACGTCGAGCAGACGCAACACCCCTCGGCCCTGTAGTCGATCGACCTCGGCCAACACCCGAGCCTGGAAGTCAGAACCGGGACTAAAGCTCACGGCGATGACCTGCAACGGACCCGGCATCAGTCGACCTTCCCTCGGTACTGGACGGCAAGCCGACTAAGCATCGCAGAGCCCGGTTCTGGGTAGGTGGCTAGCCGCCCAAGCGGCACGCCAAGGATCGTCGGCAGCCGCGCGCGGCTGCGCCCGACGAGACTCGCAGCTATCTTCGGCGCGTCCGCAGGCGAACACGCGAACGGTGCAGTTCCCCTCCGCTGGACCGCGTTGCGAGCCTCGAGCGCTCGCCCCGAGCGGCCGGCAGCTCGCGTCCCATTCCGGCCGTGGAACGAGAGGATTGCCGCAGGCCGCGTACCAGGCAATCAACGCCCGGGTCATCGACGCGGTCCTGCGCCCCATAACCGCGGATGTCGACTCGCCAAACGCCTTGGAAGGCCGCCGCGTTCTTCGCTAAAAGGAGGTCCGCGACTACTGGACCCGCCGGTAGGGCTCTCTCGACACCGCGGTGACGTCGACGCCTTCACCGCTCGATCTGAAGGCGGTCTCGCCGTCGTACTCCAACGGGGCGCACGCTCCCTCGACCGGGCTCTTCTCGGCGAACGACGTGTCATGCATGTCGACGCGTTCCGCGGCGACGACGTGGCTGGCATGGAGGTCGAGGAGCTCGCACAGAACCGACTGAAGGCAGTTCGGTAGGGAACCTCCACCGAACATTCGATGGGCCGGATGCAGCAAGGTCCGCGAGAGCAAACGCCAGTTCAAGATGTGTGCTCACACAAACAGCCTGACCAGCTGCCGCCTCAAAGTGACCGGTGGAGGAAAGCTATGACAACCGGCGAGGCGAGGGAAACGGCTTGCAGGAATATCGATCTGCGGACGCCTACGAAGGTGTCCGCTCCGGGCCCGAGGGAGCCTCATTGCCTAACCCTTCCTCGGGAAGCGCCCACGGGGTCCTCGGGGCGTAGCCAGGAGATCTTGCCGCCATGGACCCGGCGCCGTTGTCTTTCGGCGGCTAGCGGTCGGCGTGGCGCTGCCCGCCTATAGTCGGAGAAGATCAGGAGGGAAACGCCAGGGATGAGCACCCCTACAACCACACCCCTACAGAGCAAGTTCGGCCCGATCGTCGCTGACGCGGCCGGAACGATCACCGTTCAGGAGGCAAGCGACGTCCTCGACTGCTCGCGCCTACGTGTCTGCGCTCTGCTGAACGTGACCGCAGGGCGTGTGCTGGTAACCGACGTGCTGGCGATCAAGTCCTTCGTGCCGCCCAGCCGCTTGAGGCAGCCCCCGCTGCCAAGCTCGTCCGCTAAATAATCGCGCCGATGACGCCCGCGGAGGCGGTGGCCGCGCGTACCTCGTCGTTGGCGGGCTCGACCAAGAAGACTCACGAGCCTGAACAACGCAACTGACGACCCACCAGCAGCCCCCTCCTCGGACGATGGCCAGCGTGTGATGTGGTATGGGCACCCCGCTATGGCTACGAGCGCCAAGCGGCCGCGCCGGTTGTCTCAACGGATTTGGCTAGGCCCGGTGCAACGCAGCACACGGCGTCGGCTTGCTGATCGGCTTCGGGCCAGTCCCGAGCAAGCGCGATAACCACTACGCCCTCACAGAAGGAGGTGCTGACGCCAGCACTCGCGTCGGTGGCGGGTTGCACGACGGGCAAGCGTCGGTGATCGCGCCCGCGACGCTGCCGGACCGTCAGGCCGACTCGCGTATTCGAAACGAATCGACCACCGCACGACCGCTGAGGCGCGAGACCGCCCTGCCTCTTGACACCTCTGGCCGATGGCGCTGGTTTCCGCTGGGAGGAGCCTCGATCAGCCGGGAGCAGGATGGCGACATCGGTCATGGCGATTGGCCCGTCGCCTAGGACTACGAACGACTGACGCAACGTGGGCGTTCCTGCCCCACTGGCCGGCATGCTGCGCTCATGGGTGGACCGTTACTGCGCCGAAGATATCGGGGCCAGCCTGGCCTGTCTGGACGATGCCATCCGCCGTGACCGGCACCGCTGAACACCTCCGGAGCTGACTGTTTGACGAGCTTCGTCGGGAGAGCAATCGACACGCTTCCGATCACGTGCTTCGGCTTGCAGGTGCGGGCGGCTGCGCGAGCTGATCTGAGTACAACAGGCGAGCCCGCGCGCCGTTGGGGGAGCGCCGTCCGCGGCCGGTGTCGATTGCGGTTGACGTCGCCGATACCGTCGGTATAGCATTTTGCTATCAGTTCGACTTGAAGTGGCCGCCGGTCGGCGGCCGGGTGATCTGCCCGTCCGGAAGCCGCCAGGTGCTCTGGGATTTCGCTGCCCAGGAGGAGAGTCTGATGGGAGCCAAGAGGACTGCCCGGGCCTATCTAGCGGCGACGTTGCTCATCGCGGTCAGCGTGCTGGCAGCCGCCTGCGGCAGCGCCCGCACGCCGACCGGGACGACCTTGATTAATCCCAAGGCAGCGAAGCCCGCTGGGTCGTGGCCGTATCCGAATGGTGATCTAGCGAATACGCGAGACGCGGCGGGCTCCGCGATCTCGTCGACCAATGTTGCCAGCCTGCAGCAGGCATGGACGTTCAAGCTGCCCGCCCCCTTAGTGACCTCCGGACCTGGCTTTGGCTCGCTTACCGCGACGCCAGTCGTGACCAACGGTGTCGTCTATCTGCAGGATCTCGGCGACAACGTGTATGCGCTGGAGCTCGCCACCGGGCAGGTGAAGTGGGAGTACCAGGTCAGCTCGAAGATAGTCGCAGCCGGGCCGAACGGCGTCGCGGTCGCGGATGGTGTCGTGTACGGGGACACGATGACCACTGTCTTCGCGCTGAATGCCGGAACGGGCAAGACCATCTGGGTCGACCCGAATCTGCTCAGCGACGGTCAGGGCCTGTTCGGGTTCCAGCCGCAGGTGGCAAATGGCCGCGTCTACCTGGCAAGCTCCATCGGAACTGGGCCCGGCGGCGGGGTACTGCTAGCACTCAACGCCTCCACCGGCAAGCTGGTCTGGAAAGTGAATACGATCCTTCCCGCCAGCAACAGCTCAGCCACGAGCACATACGGCACAGGCGGCGCGTGGGAGACCCCGCTGGTCCGCAGCGACGGCTCGGTGACCTTCGGCATCGGCAATCCCTATCAGACGGCGGCAGCGGCGATCGCCCACCCTTCGGCGCAGCTCTACGCAGACAGCGAAGTGAATCTCGATGCGGCGGTCGGAAGGCTGCGCTGGTACTACCAGGCTGTCCCCAACGACTTCATGGACCACGATTTGCAGACCTCACCGATTGCCGCGACTATCAGCGGAGAGCCTGCCGTGATCGGCTCGGGGAAGATGGGCGTGGTCTACGCGATGAACGCCAGCACCGGCGGGCTGATCTGGAAGACGCCCGTCGGCGAGCACAGCATCTCTGACAACTACTCGCTCGAGGCAATGGAACACAAGCTCACGCTCAAGGCGCCGTACCTTATCCTTCCCGGCGGGCTCGGCGGCCTCCTGTCCAACCCGGCTCTGGCTGGTAACAACGTGTACGTGGCCACCGTGGACCTGCCGTTCACTGTCGCCAAGATGAGCTACCCGCTGGGCGCCCCGGACGGCGACGGCACTGGCGAGATCGAGGCTCTCAACCTGACCACCGGCAAGATCGAGTGGGACACCAAGGTACCGGCCATGCCGCTGGGCGCCACTACCGTCTCCAACAACCTCGTCTTCACCACCCTGTACACCGGCGTCCTGATCGCCCTGAACCGCAGCACCGGCGCCATCGTCTACGAGCACAAGATGCCAACGTCCACCAACGCGCCCATCGCCATCGCCGGCAACACGATCCTCGTCCCAGCCGGCGGTCCCAACCTCTACGGGCCAAAGGGCGGCTCGCCGCAGCTACTGGCCTACACAGTGCGGTGAGCGACTGGACACCGCATCCGCCGAGTCTTGGTTATCGCGGCTGGCTGCGATTCCGGTTCATCTGGGTGCGAGGCAGTGGCCTGGGTGTGGTCAGCGAAGGCCGGATAGCGGTTCAGAAGGCGACTCGCTATCCGTTGGACGGCGAGCAGACTCTCCTCCTCGCTGGTGGCATCCGCGACGAACGACGCGGCTCGCCGGTTCAGGGCTTTCAACACGCGTGAATGCTGAATCAGACAACGCACCGTGCGGCCCACGCGCGTCGTCAGCCGCACATCGCGCACCTATACCCGGCCCTGCGCGGGCAAGGCCGTCAGGTGGGCTCGGATCACCCGAGGGTTGCCGCTGGCCGGCGCCCCTCCAGCTAGGGCAAGGCGTGAGACGCTGTCGAGCCGGGCGCGAGGAGGCTCGGTGGATGCTCACGGCGCTGCGGCTTTTGCTAAGCGCGCCGGATTATAGTTCGCGCACCTAAGCGTCCGATGTCCTCGGTCCACCGGATGCCCAGCACGCGGCGGCGCTAGCAGATAAGCCAACGAGACTTGCCGCGCCTTCGTGCTTCTCCTTCGGGCTAAAGCGGCCCGCCGGTCATACGCCCAAAGGGCCAGTCATTCGCCGCAGTTGTGCCTGGTGAACCAGACCAAAAAGCCGAAGACGCAGGCGGCAGCCGTGACGAGCAACGCTAGGGAGACGAGGGGTACCGCCTGCGGCCAACCCTTCCCGGCCTGACGAAGGCGGATGGCAGCGAAGATGGGCGGTACGGCGACCAACGGCATGTAGGCGATCAAAATCCAATCCGGCAGGCCGCACTGCGGATCGGCCCACGTCTTCGGGCTCCACTCGTCCAACCAGTAGAGAGCGAGCCCGGAAAGCAGCGGCAGGACCCCCGCCACGACGGTTCCCAGCGTCTGTGGCAGACGAGGCATGGCCTCATAATCGGCCGGAGAGTCCCCCGTCTCAACGTTTCTCTACCCAACTGCCGCTCTGATCGAACAGCGGTACTCGCGACCAGTTCAGTCGACCTTGACCGAAGTGTCGCCGAAAATCACACGGTCACCGGCGTGGAGCCGGCACCGGCCGATACGCACTCCGTTCACCATCGTGCCGTTCGTGGAGCCAAGATCGCAGATCACCCAGTGTCCGTCCCGAAACAGGAGCCGGGCGTGCTTCCGGGACACCGCCTCGCTTCCGAGCACAACGTCGCATTCGCGGCTTCGTCCGATCAGCAACTGGTCATGTCCCCGTTCCAATCAAGCGCCAGCAGGACCTCACCCTCCGCTCTTTCCGATCGCGCCAGCCTGAACGTTCCCGCCGTCGCCGCGGCGGCTTCTCTGAGCTTCGCACGCCACGCGGGAGCTGCGCTCCGAAGACTGAGATCCCCGATCAGACGTAGCGGATCGATTAGGCGCTCGCCCAACGCCTGATCCAAGCGGTGAGCAAATGTCTCCTCGCTCAGGAGCCCGTCAGCGTAGGCCGTATTCAGCACCCGGGCGATCCGCCTTCGCGATGCTCCTGGGCCAAACATCCCCTAAGTTTCCTGCGAACCTAAGCCGCCTGTCCAGGGTCCGCGCTCGGCCTACTCGACGACGCCGGCGGCCATCCATAAGACCCCCAACTGCCGGAACCCGATCATTCCGGCAGCGGATCGCGATCCGGCGGTGATCGCGCTGCGAGACAATCACATCATGCATGCTGTGAGGGTTCTCGATGTGGCGAGATGTGGCCCGCGTCGCGGACGGGATCGATGACGGCGCTCCGGGTTGACGCGGCCGTGGCCGCTGACGCGGCCGCGGAGCGCTGATCGCGACTGGGCTTGAAGAGCACGCGGCCCGGCTTGGCGCACGCCGGATTCACACCGTCGCATTTGAGGTCGACTCGGCCGCCCGCAGGCTGCTGCAGTCGCTCGGCTACAGCGCCGTGCGCGTTTTCCGCGAGATGCGCATCGAGCTGCAGACGCCGCCGCCCGCGCCCCACTGGCCGGACGGGCTACGAGTTGTCCCCTTCGACGTCGAACGGGACGCGCTCGAGTTCCACGCCGCGTGCAAGGAGGCGTTTGCGGATCATTGGGAGCACACCCCGCGCGAGTTCGAATTGTGGTCGAGGAGCCACATTGGCAGCGAGCGTTTTGACCCGACGCTCTGGTGCGTCGTTCGCTCGGGAGACGAGATCGCCGCCGGAACGATCTGCGCCGGTGATACGTACGGGGGCGGCTGGGTGCACGTGCTGTTCACGCATCGGGCGTGGCGCAAGCACGGCGTCGGTACGGCGCTTTTGAGCGACTCATTCGCGCGCTTCTGGGAGCGCGGCGAGCTCAGCATCGGGCTCGGGGTCGATGCGGCGAGTGACACGGGCGCGTTCCGCCTCTACGAGTGGCTGGGATGTCTCCTAAGCTCGGCTTCGTGGTTTATAAGAAGGAACTCGACGATCGTCGGTGAGTCGCGCGGCTAGGCGGCCACGAGTCTTCCATCGACGGGGTTGCAAGGAGCTACGGGCGTTGGGGCTGTCGCTACTCGATCGTCGCGGCAGCGACGCTCCTGGCGCTGTCAGCGCTCTGACGTTTATCGCCGCTCGCCCCGAATCGGATTGAAACGATGGGTCCTGTGGGTAGGTAGGGTTATACCCGGTCGAGGTGGCGGTGTGGGAATCGTGCCTGATCGCCATCACCGGGGGAAAGGGGTCCAACGTGTCTCGAGATCAGAAGCGGGCGCGTTGGTTCGGCGTGCTCTTCCTCATCACGTTCGTCACGTCGATCCCAGCGCTGGCGCTTTACGAGACCGTCCTCCGACATCCGGAGCGCTACATCGCGGGTGCTGGGCACGACAATCAGGTTTTGCTCGCGGCTCTGCTTGAGCTGCTGCTGATCATCGCGAACATCGGCACCGCGGTCGTGATCTTCCCGATCCTTAGACGACAGAACGAGGAGCTGTCGCTCGGCTACGTGACCGCGCGCCTGGTCGAGTGCACGTTCATCCTCGTCGGCATCCTCTGCATGCTCGCGATCATCACGCTGCGTCAACAGGTTGCGGGTCCGTCTGAAGGCACGGTCGCCTACACCCTCGCCGCGATCAAGGACTGGACGTTCCTCCTAGGCCCGGGCTGGGTCGTCGGCTGGGGGAACGGGCTGATCCTCGGCTACCTGATGTACCGCTCGGGCCTGGTGCCGCGACGGGCAACGTGGCTCGGCCTGATCGGCGGACCGCTGATCATCGTGTCCGGGACGGCCATCATGTTCACCGGCAACCATCCGAGCCACGCGCTGCACTCGCTGCAAGCGATCGTGACCATCCCGGAGTTCGCGTGGGAACTCTTCCTCGGCGTCTACTGCACGGTCTGGGGTTTCAGGCCGGATGCCCCGATCCTTTCCCGGGAGCGCCCGATGACGACTCAACCCGACCCGACCTCGCACACCCAGATGTCGCGACCGGGGAGTGCTGCTTTGGGCTAAACCCGGCAGCCGTGCCCGGGTGCTCTTCGATCGAGGCGGCCCTTGTTCCGCGCGAGCTTCCATGCTGCGGTCCGATAGCGTCGTCAGGTCGCTGCACACACCCATGGGTCAGGAGGTTCGGAGGTGCGCGAAGCTCGTATGGAGGAGACCAAACAGGGCCGCCTCCCGGTCGGCGAAGGCTGGTTCATCCTCAACCTTGGAGAGATGCCGTGGGAGACGGTCCCGGGCTTTGGAGCGTGGCGCGGCTTTGACTGGACCAAGAAGTCCGGGCCCGGCGTCGGCGTTCACATCCACGTCTTGCAGCCCTTGGAGAGCTTCGGCTACTACCACGCCGAGGAGGCGCAGGAACGGTTCATCGTGCTTAGTGGCGAGTGTCTGGCGATAGTCGAGGCGCGCGAGCGGATGATGTGCCAGTGGGACTACCTTCACTCACCGCCAGGCACCGCTCACGTCCTCATCGGAGCTGGCGATGGACCCTGCGTGCTGGTGATGTTCGGGTAGCCCCGATCCGACGCGAAAGGTTGAATGGATCGCCGATGAGATCGCGGCGAAGCACGGAGCGAGTGTCGAGCGCACGACCGGGCGCGACATTGAGGCATACGGCGATCTGCCAGCGGTCGTCCCTTTGGCACCCCCGCCGCCCTTCGGCCCACGAGGCGGCGCCGGCTAGGAAGCGCTCCCCGACGTCGCTGAGCACACGGTCTGGGCCTGACCGCGTACTATCGCGGCCGGGCTAATAGGGGAAGCTCCGGGTGGAGGCCAAGACGGCGGTCGGAGCGGATGACGGCGTCGCCCTTGACCAACCGGAGCGGTAGCCATGCTGGCGTGGCTCCCGTAGGCGTGGAGCAGCAGAGCCCGTCGATCGCGCCCGAACGGTGACACCTGCTCCCCGTCCAGCACGACCATCTCGCCGTTCCGGGTGATCCTCCCCGGCATGCGCGGAAACCGAGCGTGCGTCGGTCCGCCTGGTAGCAGGTCCGCTGCTAACGATCGGGTCAAGCGGAACTCTGCGGCGCTCAGCCGTGACTTCCGCTCAGTCGCCACTTCGGCAGCGAATTCCGCACTGCCGCTCCAGGGCGTCAAGGAGCAGTCGTCCGACCGCGCTCAAATGCTTGTTCTCCGACGGGATCAGGGTATCGCGGCAGTCCTGCTTCTCGGTTGCGATAAGCACCTCGCCCACGCCGAGTTCAGACCCGCAACGCGCGGGCTGCAGGACGTGATCACCTTGGGTTCTTGCTGTCGTCGCCAGCCGAGGTCTTCGTCGACGAGATGCTAAGTGGGAACGGTGCGGATAGAGTCTGAGCGGGCCAATGGGGACCAGCGAATCGAGCGCGTCCGGGCGGTATCTACTCGGTGACAGTCCAGCGGAGATCCGTCACCTGGTCGAGCAGGCCGACGTGTATGCGTACGAAGCGAATGAGCTCTTCGAGCTGATCGGGGTCGCTGCCAACACCGCGGCGATCGACGTGGGCTGCGGAGTGATGGGCGTCCTGCATCTGATCGCCGAACACGTCGGTGCGGACGGGCGGGTGGTCGGTCTGGACCGAGAAGCGCGGATGGTGGAATACGGCCGAAAGCTTGCCGAGCAGCGCGGCCTGGCGGTCGAGTTCATCGAAGCGGACGCCACCACAACCGGGCTGCCCGACCGCGCATTTGACCTCGTGCACGCTCGGACGCTGCTGCTGAACGTGCAGAACCCTGAACAGATCCTCACTGAGATGGTGCGGATCGCGAGGCCCGGCGGAGTTGTTGCGGTGCAAGAGCCCGACGCGAGCGCGTGGAACTGCGATCCGCCGCATCCGGTCTTCGACATACTCCGCGGCGCGATCCTGAACGCCTACCGCCGTACTGGTAAGGACTTCAGTATCGGCCGGCGGATCGCGCGCATGCTAAAAGACGCAGGCCTAGTCGACGTACATGTCCGCGCGACCGCGCGCGTGACCCACGCTGGCGAGTACTACCAAACGTTCCTGCTGACGGTCGCCGGCCTTGTCCGCGAAGTCATCGTGAAGGCCGGTGAGCTGACTGCCGACGAGTTCGAGTCCTACTCGGCGGCGCTTCGCGCGCACCTCGAGGCGCCCGGCACGATCACCTGTCAGCCAATCATGTGGCAGGCGTGGGGCCGAGCTACCGCGGCGACCGGCACCAACTGAAGAGAAGACCCCCGACGTGGCCGCTCGCTGACTTCGCGGCGTGGGACTCCCGCTTCCACGACAGCACGCATATCTCGAAGGCGCCGGCATCTTGCCTGGTACGCGCTCGTAGTAGAGATCTACGCCGATCGCTGCCACCGTCGCGCGACGCAGGCGCGAGATTGGCGACGGGCGGGTCGAGCGCCGCGGTGTTTGCGCAGCGCTCTTTCCTGAGGGCGAAGGCATCGTTCGGACCGGTTGTCGCTGCCGGGTCGTGCGGAGAGCGGCGGTGTCGGCGGGAGTGCTGTCGCGGCGAGACCCGGGCTCGTGATCGGCTTGGTAAGTGTGCCTCGGCGCGGATCGCCGGGTTGCGCTGATCGGGGGTGATTGTGGCGGCGAGGCTAAGGCGAGCCGCCTGGCGCGGGTGAGCTATTCGGGGAGCATCGTGGCGAGGCCATCGAGCACTCGCTCGAGCCCCAGGTCGAAGCCGTGCTTGAGGCGGTCGGGATCGTGCGGAGCGCGAGCGTCGAGGACGACGCGGGTGAGGAGCGGGTAGCGGCCGCTCTCGATCAGGCTCTTGATGTAGGGGAGTCTGGGTTTGCATCCATTGCTCCTGGTCGAGGCCGGAGCGACGGACGGCCTCCTGCTCGGAGAGCTCCTCGAGTGCGCGACCACGGACGAAGGCGTCGAGCGTTTCGACCATCACGAGCATCTCGTCGATCTCGAGGCCGAGACCGTCGATCGCGCTGAGCACCTGCTCGTAGCGCCGAGCCGTGTTCGGTCCGAGACTGCGTAGGCCGGCGCTCGGGACGGCCATCCAGGGGTGGCGCAGGGTCATCGCCCGCAGGCCGTGAGCGAACGAGCGCAGGTCCTCGCGCCAGTCCCCGCGGATCTCGAACTGGAGGTCGTTGCCCATCACCGCGTCGACCATCAGGTCGATCAGCTCGTCTTTGCGGGCGACGTAGCGGTAGAGCGATGCCGCTCCAACACCGAGCTCGACCGCCAGGGCCCGCATCGAGACCGCCTCGATTCCCTGCGTGTCGGCCAGCGTCACGGCGGCCGTGGTGATCTCGCTCGCGCGAGAGCGAGGGGGCAGGACCGCGAGCGGCCCGCTCGGGACGTTCCCAGATGACCCCACGACTCGAACTCATTGCGAACAGTGTACTCAGTCTGCTACCGTCGTCACGACTACTGCGAACGGTGTACTCAGTAAGGAGCCGACGATGGGAACGGGTGCAGACGTAGGAACGATGGTCCAGGCCGAAGCGCTGGCGACGCCCTCCGGCGCCGCCACGCCGCGAGCCGCCCGCAACCCGCTGCGCTGGTTCGTGTTCGCGGTCGTGATCGCCGCCAACATCATGGATCTGATGGACGCGACGATCGTCAACGTCGCCGGCCCGTCGATCCGGCACGCGCTCGGTGGCAGCGCCTCCACCCTGCAGTGGCTGCCTGCCGGCTACACGCTCGCGTTCGCCGTGTTCCTGATCACCGGCGCCCGTCTGGGCGACATGTTCGGCCGCCGCCGGCTGTTCCTGATCGGCTCCGCCGGCTTCACGGTGATGTCCGCGGCCTGCTCGGTCGCGCCCTCGATGGCCGGTACTGATCGCCTTCCGGGTGCTGCAGGGCTCGTTCGGGGCGCTGATGATCCCCCAGGGATTCGGGATGCTCAAAGAGGTCTTCGACGAGGACGAGATGACCAAGGTGTTCGGCGCCTTCGGCCCGATGATGGGTCTCTCGATCCTCGCCGCGCCGATCCTGGCGGGTGCGCTGGTCGAGGCGAACCTGTGGGGGATCGGGTGGCGGCTGGTGTTCTTGATCAACGTGCCGATCGGCATCGCCGCGTTCGCCGGGGCTGTCCGGGTGCTGCCGCGGACCGTCGCGCATCCAGGGATCCGCCTGGACACCGGCGGGATGGTGCTGATCGGCGTCGCGCTGACCGCGATCATCTACCCGCTGATCCAGGGCCGCGCCGACGGGTGGCCGGCCTGGACCTTTGTCTCGCTCGCCGCCGGAGCGATCCTGCTCGTCGCGTTCGTGCTGCTGGGAGCGCCGCCGTCCACGGCGATCCGCTGATCGAGCCCGGACTGCTGGCCAACCGCACCTACACGAGCGGGATCCTCGTCGCGCTCGCGTTCTTCGGCGCGTTCGGCGGCCTGCTGCTCTGCGTCTCGCTGTTCGCCCAACTCGGCGAGGACTTCTCACCGATCCACGCCGGGCTGACCCTGATGGCGATGGTCGTCGGGATGATCGCCGGGATGGGCGCCGGGTTCGCGCTCGTCGGACGGCTCGGCCGCCACCTGCTCCACCTCGGCGTCGTGATCGTCGCCGCGGGCACCGTCGTGCTGGCCCTGACCGTGACCGGCGCCCGCACGGCCTCGACGCTGGACCTCGCGCCCGGGCTGTTCCTGATCGGCGCTCGGCGCCGGGATCTCGATCGGGCAGCTGTTCGACTTCATCCTCGCCGGCGTCGGCATGGACGAGGTCGGCTCCGCCTCCGGCGTGCTCGAGGCCGTCCAGCAGCTCTCCAGCGCACTCGGCGTCGCCGCGCTGGGAACGATCTTCTTCTCGGCCTTCGCCGGCCATCTCCCGACCCACGCACTCGCGATCACCGCCTGGGCGTGCCTGGTCCCGATCGCCGCCGCGTTCGCGCTCATCTTCCGCCTGCCGATGCGCGCCCGCGAGCCACAGACCTGACCGGCCGTCGCAAGCGGGCAGCGGCACACGCCACGGCCGAGCGCCCAGGCACCGCGCACAAGCATCCACACGGTCAGTGCGCCAGCGGCCGCTCCGGCCGCGCACGCCCTCGCTTTCGTTCGACGACGAGCATTGGCGGCGATCGGTTTCGCCTCCGAGACCGCGCCGAGCGAACGAGTGCGTTGGCGGCTTTCCGCTCCTCGCTCCGGCGCCTGTTGGGGTCAACCGACTCCAGCCAGAGACCGTACGCCGGATACAGCGAGTACGTCCTGCGATTGGCGCGGGTAGCGAAAGCCGCGCATGCCGCCCCGCGAGTTCGCGATCCAAGCGGCACGGCCATGCGTCCCGACACTGGCTGCGTGGCTCCTTGTGTCCGAGGCTGTCGGCTTTAGCGGTGTCGTCCGGCAGGGCTAAGAAGACTGAACAGCAGACCAGCGTCGTCGCGGAGATCACCACCCCATCCCCGGACTTCGGGCAGCTCGAACCGACCGTGAGCGCGGCGCGGCGCGAGCTTGAGCACGCCGGCGTGAGCGAGCGCGTTTTCGCGCTTGTTGGATTCCGAGGTTACGTGCGCGCGTTAGCGCCGGCAGGCGAACGGAGGTCGGGCTGCTTGCCGATGGTCCCTCATGACAGCGTTGAAAACAGCCCGAAGGGGAAGCGAACGCGCGAGCGACCGGGGTGCGGACCAGGGTCTTCACGGGCGCGAAGCGCAGGCGAGGCGAGCGAGGCTTGGTGGCGTCACCAAGCAGAGGAGAGCGACATGTCTGTCACGACCGAGAAGTCGGGCGCCACGGCGATTCGCCCCTTCCACGTTGACATTCCGGACGAGGCGTTGGAGGACCTGCGCCGCCGCATCGCCGCGACGCGTTTGCCGAGCAAGGAGCTCGTCCCGGATCGCTCGCAGGGCGTGCAGCTGGAGACGATCCAGGAGCTCGCGCGCTACTGGGCGACGGAGTACGACTGGCGCCGGTGCGAGGCGAGGCTGAACGCGCTGCCGCAGTTCAAGACCGAGATCGACGGGGTGGACGTCCACTTCATCCACGTGAAGTCGCGGCACGAGGACGCGTTGCCGCTGATCATGACCCACGGGTGGCCCGGCTCGGTGATCGAGCTGCTCGAGACCGTCGGCCCGCTGACTGACCCGACCGCGCACGGCGGACGCGCCGAGGACGCGTTCCACCTGGTGCTGCCCTCCGTCCCCGGGTACGCCTTCTCGGCCGAGCCGACCGAGCTCGGCTGGTACGCCGGCCGCGTCGCGGAGGCGTGGGGGAAGCTGATGCCCCGCCTCGGCTACACCCGCTACGTCGCCCAGGGCGGCGACGTGGGCGCCGCCGTCACCGACGCGATGGGCCGTCAGGCGCCCGAGGGGCTGATCGGCATCCATACGAACCTGTTCGTGCCCGGGCTGGCGGGCGGCGCCTTCCCGACGGAAACCGAGGAGGAGCGCGCGGCTGCCGCAGGCGGGGGCCACGTTCAGGGCGACCGGCTTTGGCTACTTCCTCGAGCAAACCACGCGGCCGCAGACGATCGGCTACGCCCTGCTGGACTCACCGGTCGCCCTGGCGGCGTGGATGCTCGACCACGACACCGACAGCTACTACAAGATCTCCCGCGCCTTCGTCGACCGGCAGCCCTGTGGGCGGTCTGACCCGAGACCACATCCTCGACAACATCACCACCTACTGGCTGACCGGCACCGGAGCCTCGGCGGCCCGCTCGTACTGGGAGAGCGGACAAGCCACGGCTCGCGCGGCCGGTCAGGCCCCTCCGCCGGTCTCGGTCCCGGTCGGATTCACCACGTTCCCCGGCGAGATCGTCGCGACCCCGCGCAGCTGGGTCGAGCAGGCCTACCCCACCCTCACCTACTTCAACAAGGTCGACAAGGGCGGCCACTTCGCCGCCTGGGAAGAGCCCCAACTGTTCGCAACCGAGATCCGCGCCGCATTCCACACGCTGCGCTAGAGGAGTCGACGACAGAGCAAGGCCACAAAGCAGGAGGCGCGACCCTCCGTTCGTCGTGCTCGAGCTCGACTTCTGCGTTCTCGAATCAGCAGCCGCGCGAGCGATGTTCAACGACGCTGCTGAGAAGGCCGCAACGGAAACGAGGCGTCTCGCTCTCGCCGAGGGAGGCCGCCGCCAGGGCTGCTCCGTTTCGTGAGCGAAGCGGGACCTGCATTCGTGCTCGCGCGCGTAAACAAGGGGCGGCGCTCTCGTGGCGGCCGGTGTCCGATACCGGTCGTGCTCCGACGGTCTTGAGCGGATGGCCGGACTGCTCCTTCGTGGCGAGGCAATCGTGCGATGTCTACGTCGACGGAGCGGTGCGATACGGATGCGCTGCTACTGGTGCCGCCATTCAGGCGTCGGCTCGCCAACGCTCCACAGGAACCCGCGCGCGGAGCTTTCACCGAGATGGCGAAAGCGCCCCTTCAGGTCCTGGACCGTCGCTTCCGGATCGGCGTGCGAGGCGAGGAAGTCGTGAAAGGTGCCGTTCTCCGCGACGAGCTCCAGCATCACGTTGGCGTTCTCGACGGTCGCCTCGATCTTGCTCCTGTTGCGGATCACGGCCGGGTTCTCCTCGATCGCTTCGACCTGCTTCGGACTCAGGTTCGCGACGTACTCCGGGTCGAAGTCGTGAAACACCTGCATGAACCCGGGCCACTTGTTCTCGACGACCTTCCAGTTCAGCCCGGCGCGAAAAACCGCCTTGGTCAACTCCTCGAGGTAGGCACGCGTGTCGCTCGGGTCAGGCCGAGCGACCTCGTGGTGATGCGTCTGCGAGCGGGATGTATCGGGCGTCATACCGTTCCTCCGTTCACTGAGTGGTTTCTGCCGACGACGCTGCCCAAACATGGATACGCACACCGCGCGCGGCGTGCGGAACGTGTGAACACCTACACAAAGTGTTCCGCAAGCTGGACGTCAAGTCACGTACGCAGCTTGCGCAACTCAAGTCGTAGCCCCGGCGACGATTTAGAACCTCCGACGTTCGGCTCATGAGATCTTTTTATGGGATTCCACGGACCGTCCCGTAAATCCGCCAGTTACCTGATCTGCGCCGGACTCGTCGGGGTTTCCGACCGCGGACCTTCTCGGCCTCAGCGGTGGCTGCGGCCGCGCTGGCTGAAGCTCTCCGCAATGTCTCCGGGCCTCATGCCGGGGCATCCGCGTGACGGACCGGAGCGGCCCCCGGGGTCAGCGCTGCTGACCCAGACGTAGTCGTAGCGGCGTTCGGCAAAACGCCATGACCCATCATCTGTTCGCGCGAGCCGGTCGTAATAGATCGCGACGTTGTCGTAGGAATGCGAACCGTCCGGGCTTCGGGCGATCTCCTGCACCTGCCATCTCGCCGTCGCCGTCTGGCGGTCCGGATTGACGTCGATCACGCCGGAATGGGTCATCGGAAAGAAGAAGTCCCAGGGTGCCGAGACGCTCGTGAGCATAGCTACGACTTTGCGCCGGCCGGCTGCCCGCCGCGGGAAGGGCTCTCGATCCTCCAGTCGCCGTCGTCGACCGCCAGGACGGCGATGTGACGGCCTTCCCGCATCTAGCTCAAGCGGCCGTTGTGGGAGACCTTTCGAGTACGGTCGCGCGCGCCCGTCATGCCGACGACCTCCGCGACCGCCCGGGTCCCGACGGGGAACGACATCGCCTCGGTGTAGCAGCAACTAGATCCGCTGAATCCCGTCCAGAACCCAGAGTCGTAGGCGAGCTCGTTCGTGAAATAACAGCCAGGGTGGGTGTTGTCGGAGCTCACGAGCGGTTCAGGCGTTTGCGTGGGATTGCCGGACCAGTACGTCGGCGGGTAGGCGTTGACCGTGATCGCCGACGGGCCCTCGCTGACCGCTGGGCCGAACTGGGTTATGTCGCCGGCGAGCGCAAGGTTCGGGGTCAGCGACGCGCTGCAATCATCGCTCGGGCTGGCCGAGTTCGTGAACGTCACGGTTCCCTGCGTCGACGCCAGCGACCACACCCCGGACGCGCCGTTACCACCGGTCGTCAACATCTCGGTCCAGCTGAGCGACATACCGTACGTGGCCGTCCCCTCGGGCGTGACGTTCTGAATCTGCGCTGACCACGAGCCCGTGTACGTGCCGCTGCAAGCCGCACACGCGACCCCGCTCGCGGACGCGCCCGAGGCGCCGAACGCGACGGTGCCCAACACCCCCAACACCACCAACCAAGTCCGCCCCCGCGGTATCGATGCCACCTGTGCCCGACCCATCACCTGACCCGTCAGCTCCGCCCCCGAACCCTTAGCGAGTTCACGTCAACAAACGCGCCCCGCCCCCGGCGCGCGAGCGCGAGGATAGGCCGGACACCGGCAAGCCGTCAAGACGCGCTGCTGTCGCTCGTCGCGGCCCCGGACGCGGGCGCGTGGCCGCGGGGGCGTGGCCAGTCGACGCATGTCCCGCTGCCGTCGCAATAGGGTGCGTTGGCGGTGCTGCCGCAAGAGCAGAGGGCGGCGCGGGTCTCGTGTTCGTCGACGTCCGGCCCGGTTACGTGTAGCTCACCCCGTAGCAGAAGCGGCCCGCCCGTCATTGCCGTCACCTCGGTCGGCGTGCTCGGCGTCTCGCTTGTCGAGGTGATCGGGTGGGTTCGGAGCGCACCGGTCGGGCAGCGCGCTACGACGCGAACGACATCGTCGGCATCGGCGCCGTCGGGCAGGATCCACGGTCGGCGGCTAAGGTCGAAGACCGTCGGCAGTCCACGAAGACATTCGGCCGCGTGTCGGCAGCGTGTCCCGTCGAAACTTACCTCGACGGCCTCGCCGTGATATCGCTTGCGTGTGGTTGTCGGACGCATGCCGTCAGTCATTGGCCGCGAGCTCGAAGGTATCACGGAGGTCGCGCGGCACCAGGTCGAGGTACTCCTCGCTGTGCCGCGCGATGTACTCACGCACGAACGGGCAGAACGGCAGCACCGCTAGACCGGCAGAGCGAGCCTCCGACAGCGCGGTCTGGACCAGCCGGCCGGCCAGCCCCTGTCCCTCGAACCGCGGATCGATCAGCGTGTGCGTGAACGCGATCAGCCCCGGTCGGCGGCGATACTCGGTAAAGCCGGCGAGCTCGCCGTCGACCCGGATCTCGAAGCGAGAGTGCTCGGGCACGTCGAGCGCGCGGATAGTTCCAGCGGTCGGAGCAGACATTGGTCGCCACCGCAGATGATGCCATGCGGTTGGCTCACGGACCGGGGGGCGCGCGGTGGAGGGTTCTCGGGTGCCCGCGAGTGCGGGTCTGTCGGGCAGCGCGGCGGTGCCCTCCCACACCTTGCGTTCCCGGTCGCGCTCGCGGGTGGAGGGCGGCGGGCTGGTTTCTTTGTCGATCACGACTAAGGCGTCGGTCGCGGAGGTACGCCTCAAGGGCGGCCGCCGGGCACCGAGGTGGGCCGACCTGGTATCTCAGGAAACCGTCGTCGGAGCGAACAGCCGCAGCGCGAAGAGCATCCCGGTGACGCCGATCGCGCTCCCGATCGCCCATGCGCCGGCGTCCTCAAGGGTCGGGCCCGTGAGCTCGTAGAAGTGGCGTAGCCAGGGTACGAGGAACGCAACGACGAACAGCAGGGCCATGAGCGCGCACAGCCCCGTGACGGCGATCCGCCGGCGTCGGCCAGCACATTCGCTCTCGATTTTGAGCACGACCGCCAGTCCGCACACGACGACGATCCCCGTCGCGACGGTCCGTGAGCGCATCAGCGAGGTGTCGAAGCCGTATCGCGCAATCAGGTAGCCGGCGGCGATCCCGAGGCCGATCGGCACGCCTGCGGCGATCGCGAACCGCGCGACTGAGGACAGGAAGTGCTCGATGCGCCATTGTCCGGTGCTCGGAGCGAGTGCGAGCACGAACGCGGGGACGCCGATCGTGACCGTGGCGGCGAGTGTGAACTGGCGGGGCAACAGCGGGTAGGTTGCGAAGGGGATGCCGATCACCAGCACCAACACCGCAGTGAAGACCGTCTTGGTCAAAAACAGCCGGGCGACCCGCTGCAGGTTGCGGAGGATCTGGCGCCCTTCCGAAACCATGCCCGGGACCACGGAGAAGTCGTCTTGGACCAGCACCAGGTCCGAAACGGAGCGAGCCATCTGGGAGCCGGAGCCCTGGGCGATCGCGAGGCGAGAACCCTTGAGCGCCTCGACGTCGTTGACACCGTCGCCCACCATCCCGACGTAACGGCCACCGTCGGACAACGCGTCGATAACGGTGCGCTTGCCCTCGGGCGAGATCCGCCCGACGGCGGGCGCCGAGAGGACAGCCTCGCGGAGCTCGGCGGGGTCGGTCGGCAGCGCCTCTCCGTCGAGGGCCGCGGCGGAGCCCGGCACGCCCGCGTCCCGCGCGATCGCCCCGACTGTCGCCGGCGCGTCGCCGGATAGCACCTTGAGCTCGACATTCTGGGAGGTGAAGAACGCGACAGTCTCCGCGGCGTTCGGGCGCAGCCGCTCGGCGAGCACCACGAGGCCAAGCGGCTTGGCATCGTTGGGAAAGCGGGACTCTGAGTGATCGGTCGCCAGCGGACCGTCGAAGCGCCCGAGCTCGAGCACCCGGCGTCCGGCGCCAGCCTCCTCGCGCGCTCGGTCCGACAGCGCCGGGTCCGCGTCGTCGAACCGCTCGGGGGCACCGAGCACGAGCCGCTGATCGCCCAGATCGAGCGCGCTCCACTTCCGCCTCGAGGCGAACGGCACCTGAGCCACGACCTCGGTCGCATCGACGTCAGCCAGTCTGGCGTCGGCGACCGCCTGAAGCGTCGCGTTGGGTGAGGGGGAGCTGGCGGCGTAGCGCGCAAGCTCGCGCCCCAACGACGTCTCATCGACACCCGCGGCAGGGACTAGTCCCACGACCCGCAGGGTGGGTTCGGTGAGCGTGCCGGTCTTATCCGTGCAGACGGTGTCGACCGACGCGAGCGACTCGATCGCGTTGAGCTGTTGCGCGAGCACGCCGCGCCGGGCGAACTTGTACGCGGACACGGCCGCCGTCAGGCTGAGCAACAGAATCAACCCCTCGGGGATGAGATTGGCCAACCCGGCGACGATCGTTTGCACCTGCGAGTGTCCGGCCTTGACCCGGACAAGCGTGGACGTCACCAGGCCGATCGCTAGCGGCAACGAGAGCACAACGAGCCCAAGCAGCAACCGATCGTTCGCGCGTTCGAGCGGCGAGCGAGGATGGCGGAAGCTACGGGCGGTCGCCGTGAGCTGCTCGGCACGGCTATCGGGCCCAACCGCCGTCGCCTCGTACGCAGCCACACCCTCGACCGCGAACGAACCCGACCACACCGGCTCTCCCACGTCACGCACGACGTGCTCGGACTCGCCGGTCAGATTTGACTCATCGAGCGTCAGTCCGTCGGCCGACACCACCGTTCCATCCGCAACCACCTGGTCGCCAGCCGAAATTCGCACGAGGTCCCCGACGACCACGTCCTCGACCGGAACCCGAGCGTCGACTCCGTCGCGCACGACCACCGCCTGCGGAGCGACAAGAGCCGCGAGCCGGTCGAGCTCGCGCTTCGAGCGAATCTCCTGGAAGCTCCCGATCGCGATGTTGGCAACCACGATTCCCAAGAACAGGGCGTCCTTCCAGGAATCGAATACGAGCGTCAGCACGCCGAACACCATCAAGAGCTCATTCGGGATGGTCAGCGTGTTGGCGAGGACGATGCTGCGATACGAGCGGCTCTCCGCACGACGGGCCGGTTTGCCGCGCAGCTCCAGACGGCGGGCTGCCTCGACGCTGCCCAGTCCAACCCCACGTGTCGCGCTACCGCTCACCACGGGAATACCACCCCTATGCTGACAGGCGGGGACAGAGCGCCAACCCGCGAGACATTCTTGATCGTCCACGATCACCGCCCTCCGGTTTTGCTTGGGCCGCGATACCCACGAGCGATCAAGGGACGGCACCGCCCAGGCGGGTGAGCTGACGCACCTGACCCGCGATCCTCTCCTCACGTCGCTCGCGGACCACCCGAGCGTCAAGTGGACGCCCTAAGTAGGCCAGCCCCAATACGAACTACCGCCGTAGATCGAATGCAGAGTACGTGAGGAGCGGACGGCGAGATCGGGTTCGCTCGCGAGTCGGGCGCCAAGCCCATCCTCCCGCGCAACCACCGAACCGGCGCCGCGCGGCGCACTGAGTCAGACGGGGCTCAGCAGCTCCATGTTCGACGTGTGGAAGCGCTCGGTGCCGCGAACGTCGACGATCACCATGATGACCTCATCGCACTCCGGGCATCGAGCGACCGCGCCCGGTGCCTTCATGTAGACACGAAGTTCCGCGATCATCGATGCGTGGTGGCAGTGGACGCCTCGCACCTCCGCCATCGTCATCTCGTGGCCGTAGTGCTCAAAGAGGGCTCCGGCGATTGCGTTTCCGTCGAGTGCGTCCATGTCTCCTCTCCCCTCTTCTCCGGTCACGATCCGGTCGCGCCGAACCGCTCGGTTCTTACCCGTTCGGGATCGTGCCCTTGGTCGACAAGCGATTGCGCGGCGGCCTCGACGAACCCGGTGGGGCCGCAGATGTAGACGAGCGGACGCTCGCTCGGCGCCCACGCCACCTGCTGCAGCAGTTCGCGGTCAATCCTGCCGCGGTGCCCCTGCCAGTCGTCCGGCCACTGACGCGTGAGTGCGATCTGCACATCCACGCCGTCATAGGCGCCGTCCAATAGCTCTTTCGCGTAGATCACGTCGTCTACCGACCGGGACGAGTACAGCAGCCGCGTCGGCACCGAGCTGTTCGCGGCCGACCAATGTCGCAGCATCGCGCGAAACGGCGCCACCCCCGAGCCACCGGCGATCAGCAGGAGCGGCCCGCCCAGCGACTCCTCCCACACGAAGTAGCCGCCGATCGGGCCGCGCAGCTCGAGCTCGTCGTCCGGCATGATGACTTCGGTGAGGTAGGGCGAGACCTCGCCGTCGTCCAGGCGCTCCACCGTCAACACAAGGCGGGCGTCCTCCGGAGCCGACGCGATCGAGTAGCTGCGTTGCGCTTGATAGCCGTCCTCGGCCGTCAGGCGGACGTCGACGTGCTGTCCCGCGCGGTGACCAGCCCACTTCGGAACGTCGAGCGCGATGCTCTTGGTCCGGGCGGTCTCGTCGAGTCGCTCGACCACTCGGCCCAGCTGCCAGTTCAGTCGCTCTGGTAGCGCTGTTCCAGCCACGGGTCTCCATGGTTGTGGTAGCCGTGGGTCTCCCAGAAACCGGATTTGTTGTCCGGCGTCAGCGCCAGCCCCCGGACCCACTTGGCGCTCTTCCAGAAGTACCGGTGCCCGACTGGGCGCCGGGCCGGCCCGCCGTGCTCGGACTCGAGCGGCTCGCCGCGCAGTGGATGTCGACCGTCGGCGTCTCCCGGGAGCGCTAGGAACTCGTGCCACGTCCACGAGACCGGCTCCTCCACCTGACCGCTGACCGTGAAGCTCCACTCGTCTAGCGGCGTGTGTGGGGTCGGGCCCGCGGAGAGCACCGGGAAGTCCCTGGTGACGTACTGGCCGGGCGGAACACGCGCCGCGTCCTCGACCGGCTGCCGACGACCGAAAAAGCCACGCGAGATCGGCGACATCGTCCGCAGCGTAACCGCAACTCAGAGCCGGCGCGAGATTTTTTCGGCGGCGTGACGTGGCGTGCCGCTCAAGATATTCGCCACCCTGGGAGCCATCGACAGCACCGAAAGACACCGGTGCAGCGGGCTCGCCTTTCCTCCCTATCCTGCGGTAGCCATGCGGCTCGGTCCGAGCCCGCCCATGCTCCGCCTCGGCGAGTGAGCAGCGGCTAGGATCGACAGGTGGAGCAAGCCGTGCATGATCGCGGTGGGTGGCCGACCGGCGGCGCGATCGATCGAACCGAGCATCAGCTCGCCGATTGGGAGCTTTTGACGGACGCGTTGGTGGGCGCGCTCGGTCGGGAGGGCGTGATGAACGTCGATGAGCTGCGGCGCGGGATCGAGAGCATGCCGCCAGAGGAGTACGAGCGCGCTTCCTACTACGAGCGGTGGCTTTACTCGCTCGAAACGATCCTTACCGAGAAGGGGATACTCGCGCCGGGCGAGCTCGATCGGAGGGTTGGGGGGTGAGGTTCCGCGTCGGCGACCGGGTAATGATCGCGGCCCGGGCGCACGAAGGTCACCACCGGACTCCCGGCTACCTGAAGGGCGAGGTCGGCATCATCGAGCGTGCCCATGGCTCGTTTGCGAATCCGGAGACGCGCGCGTACGGTGCGGATGGACTCCCGAAACGTCCGCTGTATCTCGTCGGGTTTGTTCAGCGCGAGGTCTGGCCTGATTACCGCGGTCGTGCCGGCGATCGGGTCTACGCCGACGTGTTCGAGCATTGGTTGGAGGAAGCGCCGTGAGCGAGCACGACCACGACCACCCGCACGCTCCGGTCACCGACGGTGATGAGCCTGCGGCGGGCGCCCGAGCCCGTGCGCTGGAGGAGCTGTTGGTCTCCAAAGGCGTGATCCGCCGCGAGGATGTGCGCCGGATGATCGACTGGCTGGTGTCGCGCACCCCCGCCGACGGCGCCCGGCTCGTCGCGCGCGCGTGGGTCGATCCGGAGTTCAAGGAGCGCCTGCTCCGGGACGCGCGCGCGGCGGCTCTCGAACTCGGTCTGGACCCGGGGCCGTCACCTGTCGTGACGGCCGTCGAAAACACCGAGGCCGTCCATCACATGGTCGTGTGCACGCTCTGCTCCTGCTATCCGCGCGCGCTGCTCGGCCCGCCGCCGGCCTGGTACAAGAGTCTGGCCTACCGGTCGCGCGCCGTCTCCGATCCGCGGGGGGTGCTCGCCGAGTTCGGGGTCGAGCTCGACGACGACATCGAGCTGCGAGTGCTCGACTCGACTGCCGACATCCGCTACCTCGTGGTCCCCCTCCGCCCGCCCGGGAGCGAGGAAATGAACGAGCAGCACCTTGCTGAACTGGTGACACGCGACGCGATGATCGGCGTTGCCCAGCCGATCGCGCCAAACGCGGCGCCCGTGCAGTAGCGCGTCGCTCTCGCCCAATCGCAGCGGCTGACCCTCGGCCAACACCACCTTCACGACACCTCGCAGACGGAGCCGGCCGCCCATATGATCGATGACACGACCATTCAGCAGGTGCGCGACGTCGCCGTCACTGGTCCTGGCTTCGCGGCGCTCGCCGGTCGGCAGCCGCCACGATAATCCTTCAGCAGCGATCCGGGTGAAGCGGCCCGGTGAGCCGGAAGACCTGAATCGCCCAGCTCGGCGAGAGCACCAGCCTGGCCGCGGGGTCGGTCCGGGTCCAGTCGACCTCCGGCGAGTGCACGAGCTGCGTGGTGAACGTGATCGCCCGCGCGGTGGTGACCACGTACTGGTAGTGCCCCCGGTTCAGCGCCGTGCGCCAGGCCCGACAGCTGTTGATGGGCCGGAACGAGCCATGGGGACCGCGCTGGCCCATGTACGCGACGCGATTGGAATCGTCGAGACCCCAGAGGGGATAGCCGAAGAAGAAGCCGAAGGTGCCCACCAGGGCGATTTGCGCGTGGTGCAGGCCCCGAGCCCAGCGCCACACCTTGTAGACGGCGACCGGCCCGTACTTGTAGGTATATCGGTGCCTCAGGTAATCCCGGGTACCCGCGTAGCCCACTGCGACCCCGCCCAGCACGAGCGAGAGAGCCAGCGTCGCGGCGATGGCGCGGACGAGCGGGCGCCGGAGCGGGATCAGCGACCACGGTCTGAGGACCACGATCACCGCCACCACGAGGACCAGGACCACGACGGCGGCAGCTCCGCCCAGGTTGTAGTCCGGCGTCCACAGGCGGCGCAGGGCCACCGTGGCCACGAACAGCGTCGTGAGTCCGGCCGCCGCCGCCAAGCTGCCAAGCTGGCTCCTGAACAGCAGGGCCAGCGGCGTGACGGCCAGCGCCAACGTCAGTGCGGGAGCTGCGTAACGAATGGAGTACATCAAGCAGTAGGGATGTCCCCACGGCCCGCACGCCGTGACCGGAGTCAATGTGTAGGCGACCAGGGAGGCCAAGGCGATCAGAGCCGCGGCCAGGATCACTCGGTCGCGCTTGGAGAAGAGACACACGAGAGGACCGACCACGGCGGCGGCGACCAACGCCGGCCACCACGGCCCGAGGTTCATGTTCAACGCCGGAATCAGCCAGTGGCGGAGGATCCGGGGATAGGTCGCGTAGTCGGCCAGGGAGTAGTAGTTGCCCTGCTGCAGCGGCGGCGGGTGAGGCGTCGGCAGTACGCCGAAGCTGAACCACGGGAGCGGGTTCCCGATCGCGATGAGGTTACGGGCATACCAGTAACCACCGGCGAGGACCAGCCCCCCGATCCACCACCCGGTCGCGCTCCGGCGCCGGCCGCTGGGGGTCAACGCGATCGCGGCGAGCGTAAGTGCCCCCACCGGAGCCAGCAGGTTCAGTTTCACCGACACCGCCAGCCCGGCAGCGACGGCGGCGATGATGCTGCCGCCGCGGTACGCCCGCGTGTCGGTCGTGGGCATGTCGGCGGTGCGCATCCACAGAGCGACGGCCGCCATGACAAAGAACACGCCAAGAACATCGTTGTGGGCGGTTCCGCCATTACTGCCGACCATCATCGGCGTCGCCATGACGAGCGCCGCCGCCAGCATCGACGTGGAGCCGAATCCCCGGACAGAACCGATACACCAGGCCGCAAGCAACGTGAGCGCAAGCCATATGAGGTTGATGCCCGGCGAGAGCACATCGTTGCCCATCAGCACGATGCCGAGCGCGTGGAACAGCTCTGAGGTGGCTGGGTACAGCCCGTTCAGATAGTCGTAGTCGGTGTAGCGGATCGCCCAGGATCTGACCGGTCTGGGCATAGGACGCCGCGTGCGGCAGGTGGTATGCGATCGAATCAGCGGAGGTGATCCCGTGCTCGAATGACTGGAGGCTCCGTCCCGTCCATAGGAGCAGCACGACGACCAGACCGGCCACCGATATGAGGATGAGGACGGCGGCGGTAACCCCCGGCCGGGTGGCGCGGGGGCGGACGACCCGCGCACTGGAGCGCGACGTCAGCCCGAGTCTCAGCGCCGATCCGACGGCGATCGAACCCACGACCATCGGTACCAGCCTGAACAGCCCCACGGTCCCGAGAACCTCCATGATCCCGACCAGCAGCGCGCACCCGGTGACGATCTCGGCCAGGCGGGCATGGGCGCCGCGCCAGTCCGGGAGGAGATACCGCCGCACGGCGGCCGCGCCGACACCCAGCGAGCCCAGCACGCACAGCAGCGCAGCGACGCCGATCAGGTAGCGGCCGAGACTCATCTCCGGACCCGGAACGAGGACGCGCTCCTCGCCGTGGGCACCAACATCAGCGCGACCCCGGCCAGCAAGCCGCGCAGCGCCCAGTTCATGCCCGGCGGCGCGAAGCTGAACGTGATGTGGTGCGATCCGGCCGGCACGGTGACGGCCTGGAACAGTCCGTCCGCGCTGTGGATCGCCGTTGGGCGGCCGTCGATCTCTGCGCTCCAGCCGGGGAACCAGGTCTCGCGCCGAACGAGCGTGGTGCGCCGCCGGCAGACGATCCAGGCGCTGTCGCGGTCGCCCGAGGTCACCTGACAGCCCGCCGCGCCGAAGTAGGCGGCAGACCCGTCATGCTGGTAGATGCGCGTGTCGGGCTCTGGAACACCAGCCGGAACGTAGTCGGGCTCTCGGCAGCGTACCCAGACGAGGGTGAGGATATAGCGCGCGACGTGGGGATCGTCACGGTTGGGCTGACAGGCTCCCGCCGCACGATTGCCTTCCTCTCACCGTCACTCGTCGCGACGTCACCCGCGGAGTGTTGTTCGTGCGGCGAATTCGGTCGAGGCGCTCCCCGCTGACGTTCCGGCCGACGCGCGCGCCGGTCTGTAGGCACAGCTTGAACCTCGGCGCGTCGCCCAGCGCTCGTCAGTCTCGTCCCGTGGCACGCTTTTGCTCCGGCACGATCACCGCGCCTGCCTCACCTGGCGGAGCAGCAGTGCGATCTGGCCCCGAGCTCCGCGGCGCCCCGCGGATCCACGCGAAAGCGGCATATTCTCAAGATCAGTCGATGAGCCCTAGCGCACGGGCCCGGGTGACCGCATCGGCACGACTGTGAACCCCGAGCTTTTGGTAGAGGCGCCTGGCGCGGTCTTTCGCTGCCGAGCGGGAGATCCCCAGCTTGTCTGCAATCAGCGCGAAGGTCAACGGCGTCGGCAAATAGCGGAGGATCCGCGCCTCAGCCAAGCTGATGGACGCTGCGCTGACCGCCGCGGCGGCGTCCGCGAGAGCATCAGCGGTGACGTCATCGGCCGCGGCGACGGCTGCTTCGTCCTCAGCGACAGCCTCGGCGGCGGCTTCATCGGCCGCCGTTACCGCTGCTTCGTCCTCAGCGAGAGCCTCGGCGGCGGCGTCATCGGCCGCGGCGACTATTGCTTCGTCCTCAACGACGGCCTCGGCGGCGGCGTCATCGGCCGCGGCGACGGCTACTTCGTCCTCAGCGAGAGCCTCGGCGGCGGCCTCATCGGCCGCGGCGATGATGAGACCGGCGGCGTCCAAAGCGTCAATAGCCTCGTGGGTGGCTTCTTCCTCGACGATGCCGGCCGTAATCAACGCTCGGACGGCCTCGGCCGCCGCAGCGGCCCGAATCGCGTCCGAGGCGGCGATCGCGTCGGCTGCTCGCGTCTCGGCCTCGATAGCTCGGAGCGTTGCGTCGGCCTCGGCGGCGTGCGCCGCCGCAATCACCTCCACCGCCTCGTCCATGGCCGCGACCTCGGCTCCAACAATCAACCCAGCTTCGGCGGTGAGGAAACCCTCCCCCACCAACTCCCCTCCAGTCTCCGCGATCGCATCGAACAGCGGCTGCGCCCAACCGTGCTCGATGAGTAGGAACGCCAGCGCCGTCCCAGGCCGCAGGGAATGTGCCAGTGCCAGTGCGTCAGTCGGATCAAACCCCGCCGAGCCGGCCGCCGTACGTTCCACCAGACCAGCGCCGCCCAAAGGCACGATCCTCGACAGCAGTTCGCCAAAGTCGTCATCGCCGATGACGGTGCGCTCGATCGTGCCGTCGTCTCTCTTCGAGACGAACAGCAGATCGAGCAGCCGCAGAACTCCTCGGCCCTGTAGACGATCAACCTCGGCCAACACCCGACCATGGAAGTCGGAGCCAGGACCAAAGCTCATCGCAATCACCTGCAAGGGACCCGGCATATGTCGACCTCCAAGAAGAACACAAGAACGGCCACGAGGGCGAGGACCGCCACAGCCTACAACTGCCATGCAGTCCATCCGGACGCGCGGCGGCCCGCTCAGGGGCCGCTGCTCCGCTGGCCAGGCCAACGGCTCCGACAGCACGTCTCCGGGCCCGACCGTGCCGCGATTGCTTTGCTCCCCGCGCTGCCTCGCGTCCTTCGATCGCGTTGGCGACGGTTGGCGCGTCTACCAGGCCTGGTCCAGGCTAACGCTTGGCGGCAGACGTAGCATCGACCGGTCACTCTCTGGGACACGTAGAGGCGGGAGCGTTCCCGCGATCACGAGCGCGAAAGGAGCGGCAACTGATGAGTGCTGCAGGAAGCGACCGGGCAGTTCTTCAACTGCGAGTCGTCGTCGAGGTCGATGATTACGAAACCGCCGTCAGGTTCTATCGCGATGCATTGGGGCTGCCAGAACAGGCGGCCTATCAGGGGCGCGGCGACGCCCGTGTCGTGATTCTCGACGCCGGTCGGGCGACGCTCGAGCTTGCGAACCCAGCGCAGCGTCGGATGATCGATGAGGTCGAGGTCGGACGTCTGACCGACGGGCAGATCCGATTGGCTTTCGAGGTTCAAGACGTGGAGGACCGTACGGTGCGGCTGGTCCGAGCAGGAGCAGAGTTGGTGGCGGAACCCACCGAGACTCCCTGGATGTCGCTGAACTCGCGTCTGCGGGGACCCGGTGGACTCCAACTGACGCTCTTCCAAGAGCTGACGACGCTAGAGGAGCGCGGGCGGCTGGACGGCTTCGGCGCCAACCCTGACGCTGGCCTCGGGCAAGAGTGACGTGGCCTGACCGAAGGTAGCCTGGCGCTCCCGGCGATCTCCGTACGAGTAGCGGCTAGTCACGTCGCCGGTCCGGACTCGGGGCCTGACCGTCCGCGTACTGGATCTCGAGCATGATGCAGCCCTCAGCGGTGCTCCACGGGCCGTGAACCATGCCCGGCGGTCGGCAGGCATAGCAGCCCGCGGTGAACGTCTGCTGGAGTCGAAGATCGTGCATCGAGCCAGACAAAATCAGCACCTCTTCGAAGTAGTCGTGCGCGACTGGGCCGGCGCTCGAGGTATCAAGGCCCGGCTCCCAGCGGACCACTCGCGTGAGCAGCCCACGGTCCGGATCTCGCGCCAGGATCCGTTCCGAGACCCCAGGACGTCGCGCCACCGCAGTCCACGGAACGGTCTCGATGTCAAAGAACTCCATCTCGGCCTTGCCCACGTCCCCCAGTTCATCAGATCTCGATTCAGACATTGCCGGCGGGCCCGGCCCCGCCAACTCCCCCGGGTTCCGTCACAGCCCGTCCGAACGATTCGCAGCGATCCGCGGAACCGTCACCGGCGCAGTATCGCCGTCGTGACCGAGCACTCCTCGGCCGCACGAACCATCGGCCGGGGTCCGAGGCGGCCCGCGCCGGCCAGCGCTCAGGTCCCGGACTCTCGGACATGAGCAAGGTTCTCGCGACCAGGGGCCACGCTACTGGTCCATCTGACGAGCGAGGTCGGCGACCGCGTCTTCCGCCGCTCGCCGAGGTGCGAGCGGAATTTGCTGTGGGCGCGTTTGAGGATCGGCTACCGCTCGCGGCTGAGTGGTCGATCGCCGATCCAGTAGCGTGGTCCTGGGCCGTGGGCGCCGGCGTGGTCGGCTGGGTTGGCGAGGCGGCAGCGGTCGAGTGAGAGGCAGCCGCAGCCGATGCACTCGGTCAATCCGATCTGTAGGCGCTCGAGTTCGGCGATGCGCGCGTCGATCCGGCTTGACCATTTGGTCGAGAGTCGGGACCAGTCGCGGCGGGTGGGTGCGTGGTTGGCGGGCAGCTTGGCCAGCTCGATGCCGATCTCCTCGAGTGTGAGCCCCACCCGCTGGGCGTAGACGATGAACGCGATGCGACGCAGGACGGGCCTGGGGTAGCGCCGGTGACCGGAGCCTGCGCGTTCGGAGGTAATGAGGCCTCGGTCCTCGTAGAAGCGCAGCGCGGAGGCGGCCACCCCGCTGCGGCGGGCAATCTCGCCGATGGTCAGCAGTTCGGACATTGGCCTTGACTTCAAGCTTACTTGAACTTGTAGGTTGTTGTTGATTGACCTGGTCAGATACCCCGAGGAGATCGTCTATGACTACCACCACCGGCTCCCCCACCACCGGCTCCCCCACCACCGGCCGTCCGACCGCCAGCGAGCGCATCACGGCCGAGGTCACGTCCTGGCCGGGCGTCGCGGCTGGCCTAGGCCGTCGCGGTGAGTTCGCGTTCACCGTCGGTCGCCGGCCGCTGGGCCACCTCCACGGCGATCGCGCGGCGCACTTCAGCTTCCCCAAGGCCATCTGGGCGCAGCTCCGCGCGGAGGGCCGGATCACCGATCACCCGGTCTTCCCCGGCAAGCAAGGCCCGGCCGCGCGCCGCATTGAGAGCGAGGCGGACGTCGAGGACGTCATCGCGCTCCTGCGGCTCAACTACGACCGCGCGACCGGGTGAGCCCGGTGCGCACGATCGAGGTCACTCGCTTCGGTGGCCCGGAGGTCTTGGAGCTGCGCGAGCGCCCCGATCCGGTTGCCGGCCCCGGCCAGGTCGTGGTCGACGTGGCGGCCATCCCGCTGCTGTGGCTCGACACCGCCCTGCGCAGTGGCAGGGGTCGCAACTGGTTTCCGGTCAAGCCGCCGTACGTGCCCGGAAGCGGCGTCGCGGGGACCGTGAGCGCGATCGGCGCGGGCGTCGAGGCCGACTGGATCGGCCGCGATGTCGTGACCGACACCCGTGAGACGGGCTCCTACGCCGAGCGCGTCGCCGTTCCCGCCGCCGGGCTCGTCTTGGTTCCGGACGAGCTCACGACTGTGACCGCCGCCGCGCTGCTGACCGACGGCCGGACCGCGCTCGGCATTCTCGACCGCGTCTCGGTCAAGGCCGGCGCCCCCGTGCTGATTACCGGCGCGGCGGGCGGGATGGGGCTGCTGCTTGTCCAGCTCGCGACGACACGCGGTGCCCGCGTGATCGGTGCGGCCCGCGGCGAGCGCAAGCTCGCGGCGATACGCGCCCAGGGCGCTGTCGCGGCGATCGACTACTCCGAGCCGGACTGGACCGGCCGCGTGCTGGCCGCGCTCGGCGGCGACCGGCCAGCGGTCGTGCTCGACGGAGTGGGCGGGGAGATCGGCCGGGCGGCGTTCGCCATCACCGCCGAGGGCGGCGCGTTCTCCGCCCACGGCGCCGCCTCCGGAAACTTCACACCGCTCGACAAGGACGCCGCGCGGGAGCGCGGGATCGCCGTCCGCGGGATCTCCGACGCGCAGTTCTCACCCGAGGAGGGCGACCGGCGGCTGCGCGACGTGCTCGCAATGGCCGCCGCCGGCCGCCTAGCGCCGGTCATCGGGCGCACCTACCCGCTCGAAGACGCCGTCGAGGCGCACCGGCGCATCGAGGCGCGCGAGGTGGTCGGCAAGTCGCTCCTGCTCGTACGCGGCAAATCTGGCGGATGATCCTCGTGACCGGAGCCACCGGCACCGTTGACAGGTCGAAGCGGCTGGTTTGATCGAGCGGATCAACGTTGTCGCTCGATCGGGTCGACGCGAAATCACGCGAGTTGGGATTCCGCGCGGTGCGCGACGGTTCTCAGGACTTCGCGACGAATCGCACCACTGCTCGGGCGGATAAAGAACCAATACGCCGCGAAGGCGCGCTGTGTCTTCGGGTCCGTCGCTAGAACGCGAGTCTCGGTGCTCAGGAGCGTGCCGAGCTGGGTCACTTCTAGGCGGAACTGCATCCCGGCCTTGATCCATCCCGGTTGCGTCCATCGTCGAAGAGCCGCCGCGTCCAGGTGCGGGGGGGTCAATCCTCCAAGCGGGCGCCAAGCCTGGCTTAGGCCGGCCGATATTACGACCTCGGGCCGCCTGGAGAACAGTACGGGAATGGGCGTTACGTCGAGAAAGGAGCGTCCGGCCAGTGGCTGATGCTTCTTCCCCGAGAGTCGTGCGGGTAGGAGGCGCACGGCCTCGAGCGCCCACCCCAATGGGAGTGCCGACATGGTGACTCGATGCAGCTCATCCCACACGATGCTGGGTGGCGCGCCGACGGCGCGGGCGTGACAGATCCGATACTGGGGGTTCGGAATCACGTCATCGAGGGTCATGGCGAGCTCGCAAAGTTGTGAAACATTCCTACTCCTCGCCCTTCGATTCCTCAGCCTCGAATCGCTCGGGATCGAGCTCGCGCGCCACCCGGTGACGCGCACGGTATAGCCGCGTCGTGACCGTCGCCTCGGGCGCGCCCAAGACTCCCGCCGCCTCACGATAGGAGAGGCCCGCAACGTCTATTGCCACTAGGGCCAAGCGGAAGGACTCAGGCAGGCGGGCAATCGCCGGCAACACTTGCGCAGCAATCACCGCTTCCTCTGCACTCGCGGCTGTGCGGCGGTCGGCGATGTCGAGCTCCTCGAGCGTCGTTACGACGCGGGGGCGGCGCGCGGCCGTCCGCCTGCTCGACAGGAAGGTGTTGCGCACCGCTTGCATCAGATACGGAAGCTCATCCTGCCCGCGCAGCAACCGCGGCCGTGACAGGACCCTGGCGACCGTCTCCTGGACGAGATCCTCGGCGCTTTCCCGCGAGCCACACAGCGCCCAGGCGGCCCGGAGCAGGTGATCGAGATGCTCGCCGAGCACTTCAGGATCGAGCCGCTTCATGCCAGAGCCGGGAAAGGCGTCGGGGCGCAGGTACCGGCCGTTCCGTTCCTGTGCGTCGAACGCTGGTCGAGCCGCGTGGTCATGCAGGCGATCGGCCACACGCTGACACGAGGCTCGTGCTCGTTAAGGCGGGATCGACGGTTCGAATTCATCCGTGGGCTCATCATCGCCGCGCAAGCCGCCGCCGATACGCCGCGCAGCGCACGTGGACCAGCGCACCGCCGATCTTGATCGTCGGTTCGCCGCTACCGACCCGGGCGCCACAAACGAGGCACGACGATCGCCCGTCGTCAGCCCCGCCGCGTTTCACCGCTGCGCCGGGGAGGACCGTGCTGGGTTCGCTGCGTGTCATGTTGCTCCTTCAGTTGGGAAGATCGACAGTCGCACGGACCGGCGGTCCTCGAATCACGCAACGCGTAGTCCACCACCCGAAACCTCGTAGTCACCGGATCGCAAGGGCTGCGCGCGGGATCTCCGAGGCAAATGTGGCGACCCCGAGTACGAGCGTCGCCTGTGACGAGCGAGCAGGTCGTACACCAATCGATCACGTCACCCGTGGTGTTAGGCTCTTCGAGCTTGCCTCAACTTAGCTCTCGCAGAGGAATTTCAGGCTGATGTTCCAGAGATCGTGGCCTCGGTGCATCTGGCCGGGATTTGTCTGTGCGAGCCGCTTCGCGCCTCCGTCTAGATCGATCTCCTCCATGACGATGTGGGTGCGCTCGCCGTGGTCAACTAGCAGCCACGCGTGGTAGGCACTTAGGTCTTCTCCGGCCCCATACCAGCCGAGCCGGCTGTACGGCACGAACTCGGCTACCGTGCTCGAGATCCGAAATCCGTAGGTGGTCCACTCGAAGGTCACGCCCTCGGCAAGGACCTGGGCAGGTTCGTTCATCACGACATCGGCGGCGTTCGAGTACCACTGTGGCCACGCGCTCGCCTCGATCAGGTGCTGCCAGATTTGCTCGGGCGGCGCCTGGATGACGATCTCGTTGTGCACGAAGACATCGGCTGTGGTCGGGATGAACCCCTCGGGCCAGTGTATATCGGCGGATCGGTGAAGAATGTCTTCCTGAATTTGCAAGTTGTCTCCTTTTGTGGAAACCACTTCGTGCGTCACGATGCATCACCGGCTTTCATTTGTTGAGGAGAGGGAAGAGACAATCCGGTAAGTGCTAAGCACACCCTCGGGCAGCTCTTCTTGAATCTCCAGTGAGCGGGCCTCTTTGACGACGTCT
Source organism: uncultured Solirubrobacterales bacterium (assembly GCA_963709205.1). Classification (GTDB taxonomy): domain Bacteria; phylum Actinomycetota; class Thermoleophilia; order Solirubrobacterales; family Solirubrobacteraceae; genus Palsa-465. The sequence continues at coordinate 92,000 of CAVPVP010000020.1, read as the reverse complement.
GCTTCCTCCTCGGCGCGACGCGGAGAGTTGTGGTGCACATCGACTCCTTGGCTGCGTATTCGGCCGGGCTGTCGCGAATCGAGTCCAGACGCTCCCGGTCCTTGCTTGCCGCCGCCTCGCCAGTTGGTGAGGTGAGCGCAGCCAGGTTTCTAACGCGACCGCCGTTGCAGTCGTGTTGCACTCAATTGCAAGTGGGCCCCGTCAGACCTCGCTGGCGAAGGTCTGACGAAGGTGCTGCAGGCGTGTCGCGGCCAGGCCGCGGCGGCCATCGTCGTGGGGGACGCCCGCGAGGAACCTTCGCCACGCCGAAGCGTCATCCTCGCCGGACGGCGTCTGCAGCCAGAGCCACAGCGCCTCGACGTCCTCGGCGGCCAACACCGACTGTCGCATCCAGCCCTCGAGCTCTTGGCGCAGCGCGACGACCCCTGGCGCATCGGAGCGGGGCAGCATCGGCCCCGGGTAGCGGGACGCCGCGTCTGCGACGCGACCTTCCTCCAAGAGCTCTTGCACTGTGATGAGATCGGACTCGACTCCACCGCTGAAGCGATATGGCTCGGAGTGCAGACGCCGACCGAGCAGTCGTTTCAACCGACTGACCTCGGCGCGGGCGGTGACGGGGCTTGCCGGAATCCCCATACAGAGCAATCGCCAGGGCCTCGCCCGTCATACCGGCCGGATGCGCCGCGAGCAGCACCACGAGCTCGCTGTGCCGAGAGGACAGCGTCAGCTCCTGGCCGTCGATGCGGGCGAGCACTCTGTCGCGTCCGAGCATGGTCAACCGGACCCCGTCCGGGACAACGGCCCGCGTTCGACGGCTGCGCGGGAACAGCACGTACGCCTCTCCGCCACCCAACGCCTCAGCCTCGAGCTCGACTCCATCGTCTTGCACAAGCTCACCGACGCCGGCCGCAAGCGCGGCTCCGGCCGCAGCCCACCTTCCTGGCTCGCCGGCCAGGACATGCCGTCGGCGCTGAGGAGCGCGCTCTGCCCTTTGGCGCGAGCGGCGCGAGCATCCGCGTAGCGCTCGCAGAGAGCCCCGTGGTGGCCGCGGTGGACGTCGCGCAGGTGCGTGTCCAGCGTCAGGGCCACGGCGTTGACCAGAGCCAAGGTATGAGGATGGACCGTCTCCATCCTGGCGGTGAGATCGACGATCCCGATGACCTCGCCCGAAGCCGGGTCGTGGATCGGCGCCGCCGAGCAGGTCCACCACTGCACTCGCTCGCTGTAGTGCTCCGCGGCGAAGACCTGCAGAGCGTGGTCGGCGGCGAGCGCCGTGCCGATCGCGTTCGTGCCGGCCGCCGCCTCGCTCCAGCGCGCCCCGGGCACGAAGTTCATCTCCTCGGCAGCCTGTGACTTGGCGCGTGTACGACCATCGATTGACAGCACCAGCCCCTCGGCATCGGTCACCACGATCAGATGAAGGCCGTCGTCGGCGATCGTCGACAGCGTCTGGCGTTCGATCGGAGCTAGTCGAGCGAGCGGGTGCTCGCTCCAGAGGTCGCGCGCCTGGTCCTCGTTCAGCTCGACCGGCGCGAGCGACCGATCGGGATCCACGCCGGCGGCGGCTGAGCGCCGCCACGACTCGATTATCGGCTCACGGACGTCGGCCGTGACCTCGGCGCCGCCGACAAAGCGCTCCCAGGCCCACCGCAGCTGTCTTGCGCGGGCGGTCGGGTTCGTCGAGGTATCGACGGCCAGCCATCGATTTCGCATTGGCGATCGGGTCGCTCCGTAGACGACCCGGTTAGCCTACGCCTTTTCGGTCCCTCGATCATTGCTCCGGGCGCGCCAACTCTCGCGGCGAGGCAGCCCCTGAGAATCCCATTTAGCGGTGCGCAAGCCGCGCGAGTCCACGCGCCGAACGCGCCACGGGACTTGAGGTCGCACCCGCTGGCGTGGCGGGCCTTTGCGGGCCCGCCACGCCGGGTTGGGTACTGGATCGGCGTCCTAATGGATGGTGAACGTCGGACCCGTGCCATTCGGGTCCAGCACGACCTGGTAGTCGCCGGGCTGCACCTGCGGCGGCCCGTCTCCGTTGATGTCTGCCGGAGTCACCGCGAGCTGCGAGACGCGGAACCCGACAGAGACCTGCTGCGAAGCTCCCGCCGGCACGTCCACACGCGCCCAGCCGACGAGGTTCCCGTTCGTCGGCGTGAGGACCTCGCCGGTGTTCACCGGACGCTTCACGTAGACCGGAACGATGTCCACGCCATCGCGACCGCCGGTGTTGTTCACCGTGAACGATGCGATCACGACTCCGCGTGCCGGGCCGGCGATGGACAGACCACTGGTCGAGAACGTCGTGTACGAGAGCCCGAACCCGAACGGGAAGAGCGGGTTGTACCCCGACCCGTGACCCGAGTTCGTTCCCGGGAACTGGTCGAAGAACTTCGGCTCATCGCCAGGGGGCGTCGGTCCGCCTCCGTTGAAGTCGGAGAGGTCTAGCCCCGGCGGCGTAGCATCGCTCGGCCAGGTGACGGGGAGCTTCCCGCTCGGGTCGTACTTGCCGAACAGCACATCGGCGGCCCCGTCACCTGTTTCCGTACTGCCCTGCCACGCCATCAGGATCGCGTTCGCCGACTCGGCGTCGGGACCGAGCCCGAGCGGACGGCCGGCCACGACGACCACGATCACCGGCTTGCCGGTGGCCTTCAGCGCCGCGATCAGCGCCTTCTGGCTGGCATCCAACTGCGGTGCCGGGTCATCGCCCAGTCCCTCGGCATAGGGCCTGGTCTCGCCGACCACCGCGACGTACGCATCCGTGCTGCCGGCCGCGGCCACCGCACTGGCCTGGTCGGGAACGAGCGTTGCGTTCGCGTCGGCTGCCTGGATGCCCTTCCAGACCGTCACCGTTTGCGTCGGTATCTGGTCGGGCGGTCCGCCGCAGCACGCTTGCTTGTTGTTGTCGAACACGCCCTGCCAGCTCACGCTCCAGCCGCCAAGCGTGTCGGGAATCGAGTCCGCGTTCGGCCCGACGACCGTGACCTGGCTGCTCGTGGAGAGCGGCAGCGCGCCGTTCTGGTTGCGCAGCAAGGTCATCGACTCGTCGGCGGCCTGACGGTCGAGGGCTACGTTGCCGCTGATCGCGGCATCGGCCTTGGTCGCGTCGACGAAGGGGTGGTCGAACAGGCCGAGCTTGAACTTCAGCGTCAGGATCCTCGTCACCGCCTGGTTGACCCGCGACATCGGGACGAGCCCGTCATGGACCGCCGCGATCAGCGCGGCGTCGTAACTGGTGGACGAAGTCGCGTTCATCGCCATGTCCACGCCGGCGTTGACCGCGTCGGCCACCGCGCCCTCGAGGTTGGCAGCGATGTGGTACGTCGTCTGCAGGGCGAAGACGTCGTTGTAGTCGCTGATCACGACGCCTGTGAAGCCCAGCCGCTGGCGCAGCTCGGTCGTCAGCAGGAAGTGCGAAGCCGTGGCGGGGATGCCGTTGATCGACCCGGAGTTGACCATGACGGTGTCCGCGCCCGCGTTGATGCCGCCCGCGTACGACGGCAGGAAGAGATCCTGCAGATAACGGATCGGAATCTGCGCTTCGACGCGATCGTGGCCGTTGATCGACTCCGAGTAGGCGGCGAAGTGCTTGACCGTCGAGGAGACCTGGAGGCCGGGGTTGGTCGGGCACGTCCCGCTCTGCATCCCGCGGATGTTGGCCCCGCCCATCGCCCCCGAGAGCGCGGGCTCCTCTCCCCACGTCTCGTAATAGCGACCCCAGCGGTTGTCCCGCGCGACATCCTGAACCGGAGCGAAGACCCAATTCGTGCCCACGCTGCAGACCTGGTCGCGAGTAGCCTGTCCGGCTTGTCTCGCCAGCTGGGTGTCCCAGGTCGCTCCCATCCCGATCGACTGGGGGAACAACGTCGCCGCTGTCGGATGACCGAAGCCGTGAACGGCATCGACGCCGTAGATGATCGGGATGTGCAGCCGCGAATGGTCGATCGCGTAATGCTGGATCGTGTTGTACAGATTCGCCCAGTCCGTCCCCGTGTTGCCGGGCGGGTTGTCGGTCGCGCCCGATAGGACCGAACCGGTGGCGTCTGTGACCAGCACGCTTTGCAGGCAGTTCGTCTGCAGCTGCGACGTGTTATCACCGTTGCAGACACCATTCGCCGGATTAGTTTTGTCGCGCAGCAATCCGACGACGGCCTCGTCCATCTGGCCGACCTTCTCCTTGAGCGTCATCCGGTTCAGAAGGTCATGGACACGCGCCGGGATTGAGGCCTCCGAGTCCCTGTAGATCGCCCTTGAAGCTGCCGTTCCGCTCGTGACCCCGATGACGGCGACCGCGGCCGCCACTGCTACGGCAGCGCCGAGCACTGCGTAGATACGTCGCACGCGTTTTTCCTCCCTCGTCTTGAAATCGAATTACCTGAAGGTGACGGTATGACCCGTCGCCGGGGGTGCCCTTTGCCGCGGGTCGCGCGGGGGTGCGAAAAGTGTCATAAGGCGCTCGGGCGCAGACATGCCCGTTGGTGGGTGGCGCACTCGGAAATGTGGAGAGAGGCCAACGGCCCCTCCTCGGCGGACGATCCGCGGGATTATCTCTCCGCACTGCATTCTGTCAAGTCCAAATAAAAAAGCGCTGTCCAATCCTGCCAAAACCGCTAATTCGAACTGCGCATGGTCAAATACGGTTTGGGCAGTCGGGTCACTTGTGTCGAAGTCACTGTCAAGCGGGGAGCAGTTTCAGCTAGAAGCTGGCCGAATTCGAATCCGGGGCGCCGAGGGAGTGACCGGACAGCAAGTCGCGGACGAGCCGACCGCGGCGCCGGGCGGGGCTGGTAGTGGGCGGCAGGATCGTTTCGGCGGCCCGAGGCCTGAGGCGAACGATCGGCTGGTTCCGTGGGCCGTGCTCTGTTTATTCCGGGCTGGGTCGGACAGGCACGGGCGGTGCGTGTCGCGGCCGCAGCTGCTCGGCAGGAGCAGACGCCGGCGGGTCTCGCGGCCGTTCGGCGACGATCTGGCGTAAGCGCGGCCGGTTAACCTTCCCGGTCTGGTTGCGTGGTAGCGCGTCGAGGAGGATCACCTCGCGGGGGTGCTTGTAGGTCGCGATCCGATCGTCGAATAGTTCAACCACCTGCTGGGGGGTTATGGTTTGACCGGGGGCGGGCACGACGCACGCGACCGGTACTTCATCGAGCTCGTGGTGGGGTCTACCGACGACGGCCGCCTCATGGATCTCGGCGCACTCGTTGAGCACGGCCTCTAGGTCGCTCGGGTAGACGTTTGAGCCGCCGACGACGATGATGTCGCTGAGCCGGTCGACGATGTGCAGGTAGCCGTGTTGGTCGAACAGCCCGAGGTCGCCGGTGCGAAACCAGTCGTCACAGAACGCCTTTCGGGTGGCTCCATCGTTCTCCCAATAGCCCTGCATGACCGCTGGTCCGCGGATCCACACCTCCCCTGGCTCGCCGATCGCAGCTTCGCGGCGTGCCTGATCCACGATCCGGACGTCGGTGTAGATGGTCGGCTTGCCGGCGGTGAATGCCGCCTCGGGTGGGCTCCCCGGCCGCATCGTGGTGGCGGTCGGGGTCGCCTCGGTCCCGCCGTAGCCCTGCACGATCGAGACCCCCTTTCGCTGCCAGGGCTCGATAGCGCCGCGCGGCACGATGGTCGAGCCCGTTACCACCAACCGCAGGCTGCTCAGATCGGCCCCAGCCCAGGCGGGATGGGCGGCGAGCGCGGACGTCATCGCCGGCACGCACGCCAGCAGCGTGACCCTCTGCCGCCCTATCTCGGCGAGCAGCTCGCCCGGGTCGAACTCGCGGTGGATGTTGATGATTGCGCCGGCGCACAGCCCCGGCAGGGTGTGGATGAAGAGGCCGCCGGCGTGGAACATCGGCACCGCGGTCAAGATCTCGTCCTCGGCGGTGAGGCCATGGGCGGTGATGACGTTGAGCGCGTTGAACGCGAGGTTCTGGTGCGTGAACGTCGCGCCCTTGGGCGCTCCGGTGCTGCCGGACGTGAACAGGATCAGAGCGGGCGCCGCCGGGTCGACGCCCGACAACGCCGGCACCCGCTTCGCGGCGCGGGGGAAATGTGCAAGCTGGTCGCCCGCCTCGAACGTCTTCACCCGGTCGGGCCCGAGGTCGCCGACGCTGTCGATCGCAACCCCGCGAAAGGCCTGCTCGGCGACCAGCAGCCGAGGCCGCGTGGCCCGCGCGAACACGCTCAGCTCAGCCGCTGGCATCCTGTTGTTGAGCGGCACGAAGATCGCGTCCAGCCGAGCGGAGGCGAACAGCAACACCAGCAGCTCCGGACAGCTGGGCCCAAGATATGCCACGCGGTCGCCCGACCTCACGCCCCCCGCGCGCAGCCAGGCCGCCAGCGCTCCAACGTCGCGCTCGAGCTCGGCGTAGCGGATGTTCCGCCCTTCGAACCGCACCGCGGTCCGATCGGGCGTGCAGCTAGCCCACCACGCTATCCAGTGGGAGATGTCCACGCGATCACGCCCACCGCGTTCCGGGATCCCGGATCACTATCAATGATAGAATGGGTCCCTAACATTAGAGTGGCACTCTACTGAATCATGACTGTTCCTGTCAACCCCCGGCTTGGGCGCCGAGCCCGCAAAGCGCTCGAGACGCGACACCGCGTGCTCGACGCCGCCGAGAGCCTGTTCACCCGCGACGGCTACGCCGGCACGACCATGACCGCGATCGCCGATCAGGCAGACGTCGCCGTCCAGACGCTGTACGCGGTGTTCGGCAACAAACGCGCGATCCTCACCGAACTCGCCGACGCCCGCGTCGTCGGAGACGATCACGCCGGCTCGCTTGCGGACAGCGAGGACTGGCAACAGATGGAGCGCGAGGCCGACCCCCATCGGCAGATCGCCCTGTTCGCCGCGATCGCTACCCGCATTGGCGACCGCAGCGCCGCGATCACGGAGGTCATCGCCGCCGCCGCCGCCGCGGACCCCGAAATCGCCACGCTCTACGAGCACCAAAGACAAGACCGCCACCGAGACGAGCGCCGCCTCGCACGATCGCTGGCCCGCAAACGAGCGCTACGCCCAGGACTCACCGAGGCCCAAGCCGCCGACACCATCTGGGCGATCGTCAACGCCCGCACCTACCGCGCCCTCGTCCACGAACGAAAATGGACGACTGACAAGTACGAACGCTGGCTCTCAGACCTACTAGCTCGCGCTCTGCTCGCTGAACCAGCGAGGTAGTCGCCCACGGCCGCACACCGGGGGCAGATCAGACGACCGCCGGCGCAGACAACCCGGAAGCCCGCGACCCGGCCGAGCTCCTCCACGCTCGCTCACGGATCCCCGGCGGATCGGCTGCGGATCGACGTCGATGAGTTCGCACGGCGCCTGGACGGCATCTGGAGCCATGGCGCGACCGGAGCGGTGACGCTCGCCGAGATCGAGAAGCAGACGGCGGACTTGCTAGGCCTCGATCAGGCCAGCCTGACGGCCATGATGGACGATGTGTGGGCGGAATACGTCGGGAGCCTTAATGGTGAGCTCGCTGCCTCTTTCACGAGCCTCCGTCCGCGCTATAAGACCGCGATCCTCAGCAACAGCTTTGTCGGCGCCCGGGAGCGAGAGCAGCAAGCGCACGCGCAGGCGATCGCGGACCTCGAAACGCATCTGACTGCTTGATCGCTGTCGCGCTATGTCGTGAACCCAGACACCTTCAGCCGCTCCTAAGAAAGCGCTCCAAATCGGGGCGCTCGAGCGCAAGCCAGCGGTCGAGGTCGTCGAGGATCGCTTCGATGGCAGGCCTGAGCCCGTCGGCGATCTGGTCCTGGGTTTGGCCCTCGCGGGCGCGGCGTCCTGCCTCGCTGATCAGGATTTGGAATACGCCCGCGAGCGCGATTCCCTGCAGCCTGGCGAGCTCGGTCGTAACCGTGCTCGTCTCGCTGATCGCGGTGGCGATCGAGGCGGCCTGACGGTCTGACATCTCGAGCAGCAGCCGGTGAACGGTGGGGCTGATCGCGGCCAGGTAGCCGAGCTCGCCCCGCCATTGCTCGGCCGGAACGCGGCGGATCCCCTCCACGGAGTCGAGCACGAGGTCCCGGATCGCGGCCGCGGGCGTCTCTCCGGGCGCTCGCGTCCGGATGAGCCGAGACAGCTCGTCCTGGAACTCCTGATCGAGGTCGGTGACCAGTTGTTCCTTGGTCTGGAAGTAGTTGTAGACGGTCTGCTCTGAGACCTCGGCTTCGCGCGCCACGTCACTGACCGCTACTCGCTCATAGCCCCGCTCGGCGAACAGCCGCGCGGCCGCGTCGGCGATGACACGGCGGGTGCGGGCCTTCTTCCGTTCGCGCAACCCGGCTTCAGTCACATCGGGAGCATACCAATTCTTGATCTGGATCAAAACTTAGAGTAGACTCAAAGAATCAACCAACCTACCGAGAGGAACCGCGATGGCCGCCGCAACCCCAACCAACCGGACCGCACACCTACTCGAGCTCATGACGAAGGGCGACGACGCGTTCAACGCCCGCGACTGGGAAACCGTCGACAGCGTCCACCACCCAGACATGATCGCTTACATCCCCGGGAGCGCAGAGCCGATCTACGGCTCAGAAGCGCACCACGCTGCGATGCTGCAATTCCTCCGGGTCTTCCCCGACATGCATGTGAACACGCCCTATCCCATCCAGTTCGGAAGCGGAGACTGGATCACCGTCGTCACTAACGCCACCGGAACCTTCACCGGCGAGATGACCCTCCCCGATGGCAAGGTCATCGCCCCGACGGGGAAGGCGTTCGACCTCGAGTTCGGCCAGACAACCAAGTGGGACGGTGACCGACTCATCGTCATCGCCGCCTTCTACGACACCGCTCTACAGCAGCAGCAGCTCGGGCTCGCCTAGCTCGCCAGACGGATCCCGGCCGGCTCGCGCTAGCCGCACCGCGCGGCTGCGACATGCTCGAGTTCCGCGCGAAGCGCGGTCGAGGCCGAGGGTGGCCGGATGCCCGGCGGTTGGCCAGCGCGGGTTTGCCGGATGCGGTTCAGAGTTCGTTCGCGAATCGCTCCAGCAGCGGGATCACAGCGGCGAGCTGACGTCGCTCCGAGGCGTCGAAACCGTGCCTGAAAGCGGTGGTCGTGCGCTGGTTCATTAGGTGCTCTCGACTCGCAAGCACCTCGCGGCCGGCCTCGGTGATCGTGGTTATCACTCTCCGACCGTCCCTCGGGTCTCGGCTCCTGGCGACGAGCCTCCGTCCCTCCAGGGCGCTGAGCGACGTCCCGATCGCCTGAGGCGTGACGCTCTCGATTTCAGCCAGCGCCCTGGAGGTCAACGGGCCCTGCCGATCAAGGCGTAACAACACCGAGATCTCGAGGAAACCTGGATCGGTCGCTGAGTCGGTCGTCATGTAGATCTGCCGTATACGGCGCCCGATCCGGCCAACGGCGACGCGCAGGTCGAGCGCGGTGCGCGCAAGGTCATCGGATCTCGTGGTCATGCCCCAAGACTAACATTGCCAAAGTTAGATTGCCAAACTTGACTTACCAAAGCTGTCTTTGGTATCTTCGCCGCTTCTCCACGATTCTGCACGGGTGTCCACCCGACGACCTCGATCTAGGGAGGCTCCAAATGCACCCGTCCCTGCTTGTTCAAATTGCCGCGGCCAAGACCGACCAGCCACTCCCCCGCAGCCCTCGGCCTCGAGAACCCGTGGCTCATCGCGGTCGCGCTCGCGCTCGCGCGGACAGCACCGACCGGGTTCCGTAACGTGCGGGCACGGCCTCTCAACGGAGTCGCACCGTGATGCGACTCGCCGACGGCTCCGCGGCTGCCGGGCGCGCGTTGGCTGACTCCGAGCTCGATGTGCTCGCAGGGGGATTTGCGTTCCTGGAGACTCCGCGCTGGAACTCAGGTCGCCTGTGGGCCGTCGACATGTTCGCCCACGCGATCTTCGCGTTTTCGCCCAGCGGCGAGATTGAGCTAACGCTGGAGGTTCCCGGCACGCCGGCCGGACTGGGTTGGGACGCAACCGAGCGCCTGCACGTGCTCACCGCCGACGGGCGGATGCTGGCAGAGAGGCGCGGCCAGCTCGTCGAACTCCGACACCGGATCGATCGAGGCCCGGCGCCCCGCAACGAGATCACCATCGGTGCTCATGGCCGAGCCTTCATCGGCATCTTCGGGCTGCGCCGCGGGGGCCTGATTCGTCTCGATCCCGACGGCTCACAGCGAACAGTTGCGACGCGCTTGCTACTCCCCAACGGACAGGCCCTGACCGCCGACGGCGGAACGCTGATCGTCGCCGAAAGCGGGGGTCAACGGCTCACCGCCTTCACCGTCACCCCTGACGGCGAGCTGACCGAACGTCGAGTCTGGGCTAGCTTCGGGCCGCCGGCAAGCGCGACCAGCCTACCCGAGGTAGTCCAGCAAGTCCGCTTCTGGCCCGACGGCATCGCGCTTGACCCCACTGGAGCAATATGGTTGGCCAACCCCTTCGGTCACGAAGTCGTACGGGTGGTCGAAGGCGGCCAGGTCACTGACCGCGTCTCAACCGGACAGCTAACCGCCTACGCCTGCGCGCTCGGCGACGACGACGGCCGCACCCTCTACATCTGCGCAGCTCCGCCCTCCCTCGATCAAACCACGCGCCGAACACGACGCGCTGGCGTCCTCATCGCAACCCGCGTCGCGAGTTCGACCGCTTTGCCGAGGGCGGGCTGATTCGGTCACGTCGTCGGCTCGAGCGAGTGACCCCAGCGCCTCGAGTGAGCTGCTGGATGAGTGGGTAGCGTCTCTCTCGTGACGACTCTCCCGCATGCGGTCGACGTCCGCCGGCGTGCCGGGTGGTTGCCGGATAGCCAGGAGGACTTGGAAGCCTGGCTCGACGTCCACGGGCAGCGGGTGGAGGCACGAGGAGAGCAGATCGTGCTTCACCCCGTCATCAGCGAGTTCCAGGAGCTGATTGACCGCGACCCTGTGGTGCGGATGTACGTCAACCAGATGATCGCCCAGGTGCCCACCACCAAGGCGTACCGCAAACGCCATGTGGAGAGCGTCGGCCACCTGTTGCGCCTGATCAACGAGGTGCTGACGATGGCGCCCGAGTTTGGCCCGGCGATGGTGGCGACCCCGTTGGGCGCGATCCTCGACTGGACAATGGGGACGCCGGCGGGCTTCGCGGCCTATCGGGACCCGAGGATCAATGCGATGCTCAAGAAGATCCTGGCCGTCTGGTGCGAATTCCTCAGCAGCGGCGACTCCCTCTATGTGCTCAACGACTCGCCGTCGGGCTGGAAGTCCGAGGAGGCCCAGCGTGCGGTGGGCATCGAGCAGTTCGAGTACGACCCGCAGGACGAGCAGTGGGGTTTTGCCTCATGGAACGATTTCTTCACCCGACGCTTCAAGGACGGCGCTCGGCCGGTCGACTCCCCGGATGACGACAAGGTGATCGTGAGTGCCTGCGAGTCGATGCCCTACGGCGTCAGCACCGACGTACAGCGGCAGGATCGCTTTTGGATCAAGAGTCAGCCGTATTCGCTGGAGGACATGCTGGCCAATGATGATTCAGCTGGTGAGTTTGTCGGCGGGACGGTGTACCAGGCGTTTCTGAGTGCGACCAACTACCACCGGTGGCACAGCCCGGTGGCCGGCACGATCGTCCGCGCGTTCGTCCAGGAGGGCACGTACTACTCCGAGGCCGACTCGGAGGGCAAGGACGCGGTCGAGCCGATGAACTCGCAGGCCTATCTCGCCCACGTTGCGGCCCGCGCGATCATCCTGATCCAGGCTGATGATCCCGTCATCGGGCTGATGGCCTTCGTGCCGGTCGGCATGTCGGAGGTCTCCTCGTGCCTCATCGACTCGAAGGTGACGCCCGGGTATCACATCGGGAAGGGTGAGGAGCTCGGTTACTTCCAGTTCGGCGGCTCGACCCACTGCCTCGTCTTTCGGCCAGGTGCGATCGCCGAGTTCGCGCTGACCGCGATTCCCCAGCCTCACGACCCCGAGGCGCCGCTGGTGCGCGTCCGATCTAAGCTCGCGACCGCCAACCCGACAGTCTGAAACCGGATATCCGCCAGGACTAGGCGAGCCCCGACGCGAACGGCTCCCTAGCCGAGCCAACCTCGGAGTAAGTCGACTCCAGTTTTGATTAGGAGCCGGGCGACGAACGAGGGAGCGGCTATGTCGATGACCACCCAAGACAACCTCGAAGGGCAACGCGCGCTGGTGACGGGGGCGACCTCGGGCATCGGCCGCGCGGTGGCGCTGCAGCTGGCCCGGGACGGGGCTGTGGTCCTGGTTCACGGCCGCGACGTCGCGCGCGGCGCGGAGACTGTTCAGGAGATCACCGCCGTCGGCGGCGAGGCCAGCTTCGTCGCTGCCGACCTCGGCGACCCTGCCGACGTGGAGCGGCTGGCAAGCGACGTCGGTGACGTCGACATCCTGATCAACAACGCCGGGATCTCGCGCTTCGCGCCGACCGCGGAGTTCGACGTGGCTGCCTTCGACAAGATGTTCGCGAGCAACGTCCGCGCGCCGTTCTTCCTCGTCGCGGCGCTGGCGCCCGGAATGGCTGCCAGGGGCCACGGCAGCATCGTCAACCTCAGCAGCATGGCCGGCGGCGTCGGGCTCGCGGGCGGCGCGGCGTACGGCGCGACCAAAGCGTCGCTCGAGGCGATGACGCGCGCCTGGGCGGCCGAGTACAGCGCGAGCGGTGTGCGCGTCAACGCGATCGCCCCCGGGCCCGTCTACACCCCCACGCCCTCGGGCCCGGAGTTCATCAGGGCGCTCGGAGAGACCACGCCGATGCACCGAGCATCGCAACCGGAGGAGATCGCCGAGGTGATCGCCTTCCTGGCCTCCCCACGAGCGAGCTACATCACCGGCACCACCGTGGCCGCCGACGGCGGACGCCGAGCGATCTAGCCAGGGAATCATCAACACCGGCATTGGAGGCGGATACCGATGAAGACTCTTCAGCTTTCTAGCTTTGGCGCACCAACCGATGTCGTCGAGATCGCCGAGGTTGATCCGGCTGATCCTGGCCCGGGCCAGCTGGCGGTGTCGATCGAGGCGGCGCCGATCAATCCCTCGGATCTGAACCTGATCAGGGGCGTCTACGGGGTGCGCCCGGACCTGCCCGCGGCGCTGGGCGCGGAAGGAGTCGGTCGCGTCATCGCCGTCGGCGCCGGCGTGGACCGATCGCGTGTCGGGACACGGGTGCTGATCGTGCCGACGCTCGAGCAAGCCACCTGGCGCGAGCAGGCGCTCGTCGACGAACGTAACGCCGTGTCCGTCGACCTCGACGGCGACCCGCTCCAACTGGCGATGCTCGGCATCAACCCGATCACGGCGTACTGCCTCTTGCACGGCTATGCGAAGCTCGCGCCCGGGGCGTGGGTGGCTCAAACCGGCGCGAGCTCGGCAACCGCCGGATACGTCCTGGCCCTGGCCAGGCACGCCGGCCTGCGCACGCTCAACGTGGTGCGACGGGCAGACTCTGTCAGGCCGCTCCAGGACGCCGGCGCCGATGTCGTGCTCGTCGAAGGCCCCAATCTGACCGAGCAGGCCGCCGACGCGGTCGGCGACGCGTCCCTCGAGTTGATCGTCGACGCAGTCGGCGGGGAGCCCGCGGCGCAGCTCGCGTCCCTCTTGAAGATCGACGGCCAGATCATCAGCTACACCGCCCGTGCCCGGCAGCCCGTGAGCATCCCGGTCGTGGATCTCATCTTCCGGGGCCTGAGCGTTCACGGCTACTGGCTGAACCTTTGGCTGCAGAGGACGCCGCGGGACACGGTCGCTCAGACCTACCAGGAGCTCGCCGCCCTGGTCGACGACGGCACCCTCGCCGCCCCCATCGAGGCAACGTACGCGCTCGCGGATTACCGCGAAGCGATCGCCCACGCAGCAAGGAACGACCGTAACGGCAAGGTGCTCTTCGCTCTCCGGTGAGCGCCGGCCGGCCGCCGGCGTGGGCTACGGACCGGATATGAGTCCGGGCAGGGCGGCTTTCGCTTCACGCAAGGGATCCCCGTTGCCGCGGATCACAGAGTGGACGACCGCGCCGTCCAACAGCATGAGCACGACCTGCGCTCTTTGCTCGGGATCGGGCACGCCAATTTCGGCGAGCAGCTCAGCGAGTTCGCGGCGCATTCCGTCCTTGTGCGCGACCACCACCGGTGCGGCCGGGTGATCGTCGTCGGGCACGCCGAGTCTGGTGCTCACGTACGGGCAGCCGATGAAGCGACTCCCGCCCCGATCGGCACGGCGCGCCGCGCGGTCGAACAGGGCTAGCAGACGCTCGCGAGGTGTTCCGTCCGCGCGGTCGCCGATCAGCCACGCGCGGTAATCAGGGTCACGTCCGGCCAACGCCTCGGCGACGAGCTCGTCCTTTCCCGAGAAGTGGCGGTACAGCGACATCTTTCCGGCGCCGGCGCGCTCCGCGATCGCGGCGGGCGTGGCGGCGTCGAGCCCGCCGACCGTTACCAGCTCCGCGGTGGCCTCGAGGATCCGCTGGCGTGCGTCTCTTGTTCCTGCCATTGCCGACTTATGATACCTTGTGGTCTCGCTTGACGATACCTTGAGGTCTCATAGCCGTGGTTCAAGCAGCAGTGGCAGTACGACCGGATGCTCCGCGTGAGGACGTTTTCGCGGCGCCCGGTGTCCACCCGCGGGGACGGTTGCGCGGTCGTAGTCGCGAGCGGGAGCGACTCGCCCGGCTGTTGACCGCCATTCGGTCGGGACACAGCGGTGTCCTGGTCGTCCGCGGCGAGGCGGGGATCGGTAAGACGGCCTTGCTCGAGGAACTGGTCGAGCAGGCTCCGGGATACATGGTGGCGCGGGCGGCGGGCGTGCAGGCTGACATGGAACTCCCTTTTGCCGGACTACAGCAGTTGTTCGGGTCGATGCTCGGCTCGCTCGAGCGCCTCCCGGGTCCGCAGCGCGAGGCCGTCGAGGTCGCGTTCGGTCTTCGCTCCGGCCCGGCCCCGGACCGGTTCGAGGTGGGGCTGGCGATGCTCGGACTGTTGGCTGAGATTGCCGAGGAACGGCCGCTCGTGTGCGTCGTCGACGATGCTCAGTGGCTCGATCAGGCTTCCGCGAGGACGCTCGCGTTCGTCGCGCGGCGGCTCATGGCAGAGTCGGTCGCCCTGGTATTCGCGGTGCGCGAACCCAGCGAAGAGCAGCCATTCGCCGGACTGCCCGAGCTCATGCTGGGCGGCCTGAGTGACGAAGACGCGCGGGGGCTGCTCGGCTTGGCGATCGCCGGCCGCGTTGATGAGCGGGTGCTAGACCGGATTGTCGCCGAGACGCGCGGCAACCCGCTGGCATTGCTCGAGCTCCCGCGCGGACTGGCCGCCGCCGAGCTGGCTGGCGGGTTCGGAGTGAGCTCGACACAGCCGCTCTCCGCACGACTCGAGCAGAGCTTCCTCGGACGGATCCGGTCGATGCCCGACCAGACCCAGCGGTTCTTGCTTCTTGCTGCGGCCGAGCCTGCGGGCGACCCGGCCCTGCTCGTGCGGGCGGCGGAGCTGGTCGGGCTGGGCGTCGAAGCGGCGGTGCCGGCTGAGGCGGTTGGCTTGATCGAACTCGCCGCGGAGGTCCGGTTTCATCATCCGCTCGTGCGCTCGGCGATCTATCGAGCCGCCCCGCTGGCCGACAGGCAGGCGGTTCACCGTGCGCTGGCTGAGGCGACCGATGCCCAGGCCGACCCTGATCGCCGAGCGTGGCACCGCGCAGAAGCTGCGCTCGGTGCGGACGAGGATCTCGCCGCCGAGTTGGAGTGCTCGGCCGAGCGAGCGCAGGCCCGTGGCGGGTTGGCTGCAGCGGCGGCCTTCCTCGAGCGCGCGGCGGCGCACACACCCGATCGCGCCCGGCGGGGCCGCCGGGCTTTGGCGGCGGCGCAAGCAAAGTACCTCGCCGGTTCACCTCAGGCAGCGCTGACGCTCCTCGAGAGCGGAGCCTCCGCCCTGATGGATCCGCTCCAGGGCGCTATGGCCCGGCGACTTCGAGGGCGAATCGCGTTGCACCTCAGTCGCAGCGGCGAGGCCGCGCCGGTTCTCCTTGATGCGGCCCAGCGACTCGAAGCGTTCGATCCGGGACTCGCGCGCGAGACGTACCTCGAAGCTCTCTACGCGGCCGCCGTCGCGGGCCGAATTGGCATGGGCATGCGGGACGCGGCCACCGCGGCACGCAGGGCGCCGGCCGGACCACCGCCGACGCGTGCCGCAGACCTACTCCTCGATGGTCTCGCCGTCCGGCACACGGACGGGTGCAGCCCGGCCGTTCCGATGCTCAAGCGGGCGCTCGCTGCGCTGCTGAACGGGAACGGCGATCACGGGGAGGACATGCGGTGGCCATGGCTCGCGTGTCGCGTCGCGGCGGACCTGTTCGACGACGAGAGCTGGCAGGTTCTCGGCACCCGCCACGTTCAGATCGCCCGCGATGCCGGCGCTCTTGGCGTACTGGCGATCGCTCTCATGCAGCTCTCCCAGCTGCGCGTGTTCGAGGGGAAGCTCGACGCGGCGGCGGCTCTGGTCGAGGAGATCGATTCGATCAGCGAGGTCACCGGCAGTCGACGGATCAGCATTCCCGCATTGATGCTCGCCGCCTGCCAGGGTGACGAGGCGCGAGCGTCGGAGTTGATCGACGAGGCCGAGCGGGATGCGATCGGGCGCGGTGAGGGTTCGGCGATCACGTTCGCCGAGCACGCCCGCGCCGTTCTCCACAACGCCTTAGGCCACTACGACACGGCTCTCGAGAACGCGCGACGCGCGAGCGCGCAGGATGAGCTCCACGTCTCTGCGTGGTCGCTACCCGAGCTGGTCGAAGCGGCTACCCGCAGCGGCAAGCCCGAGCTCGCGGCTGACGCGTTCGAGCGGCTGCGCGAGCGAACACAGGTCGCCGGAACCGAATGGGCGCTCGGCGTCGAGGCGCGCTCGCGCGCGCTGCTGAGCGACGATGCGATCGCCGAGGGCCTCTACCGCGAGGCGATCGAACGCCTGTGCCACTGTCGCGTCGCCCTCGACCTCGCGCGCGCGCATCTGCTGTACGGCGAGTGGTTGCGCCGACGCGGGCGCCGCGTCGATGCGCGCAACCAGCTCCGGACCGCGCATACGAGGTTCATGGAGATGGGTGCCGGTGCGTTTGCCCAGCGCGCCTGTCGCGAGCTCCTCGCGACAGGTGAGACGGCCCGCAAGCGAACCATCGAGACGGCCGATGAGCTCACCCCGCATGAGGCGAGGATCGCGCGTATGGCGCGCGACGGGGCGTCTAACCAGGACATCGCGACTGAGCTGTTCGTCAGCCGCAAGACCGTCGAGTACCACCTGCACAAGGTGTTCTCAAAGCTCGGGATCAAGGCCCGCGAGCAGCTCGACTACGTCCTCCCCGCGACTTGAGCGCCTCATCAGGTCCTCACGCTCCATCCCGACCGCATCAACCCTGAAAACACTCTGGCTCTCGGCCCAAGCCGTGAAACCGTCGCGCTCGCACCGCTAGTCAGAACGGGCGACTAGGGGTTCTCCGACGCGAACGTCGCCCTAGGCGGGCGACACTCCGATCACGGTTCACCTCGTAAATGGCTAGGAGATCTCACATGCGCAACCGGATCGAGACCCAACTGGTGGACAGGACGATCGGGGCCTACGTCGACTGGCGCGAGGCATGCCGTGTAGTGCACGACGCTTATCGCGTGTGGGCGGGCGCGACCGGGGCTGGCGCGAGGCCCGCGTTCTGGCGGTATGAAACGGCGCTGGACGCCGAGGAGCGCGCCGCCGAGGCTTACGCCGGTCTGCTCCGGCGCGTCGGCCGTGCGGGCACGAGCGACGGCGATCTTGCGGGGCCGGTCGCGGCATGAACCGCTTGATCGAGATCCCCGAGTACCAGGTCCAGGCGGCGGTTCGCGTCGACCCCGCCCGGACTGCGCTCGTCGTCGTCGACATGCAGAACGATTTCGTCCACCGGGCGGCGGTCTCCTCGTACCTGATGCCGAGGCGACCGTTCCCGCGATCAGGGCGCTGCTCGAGCTCGCCCGGGCGCACGGGATGCGCGTCGTCTACAGCCAGGACACTCACCGCGACGGCGACCCCGAGTGGACGATATGGCCCAAGCACGCCCGCGAGGGGAGCTGGGGCTGGAAGATCGTCGACGAGCTCGCCCCAGCGGGAGACGACGTCGTCCTGCGGAAACTTCGCTACGACGCGTTCTACGGCACGCCGCTCGATCACCTGCTGCGGCTGTGGGGCGTCGACACGCTCGTGATCTGCGGGACCCTCGCGAACATCTGCGTCCACTACACCGCCGCGAGCGCCGCGCTGCGGTGGTATGACGTCGTGATCCCGCGCGATGCAATCTCCGCACTGGACCCCTTCGACCTCGAGTCATCGCTGCGCCAGACCGCGTTTCTCTTCGCCGGCCGGATAACCACCGCAGCGGCGCTGATGTTTGCGCCTCGGCGCGAGGTCTCCCAGCCGACGGGCAACTCGTGAACGTCGCTCGGGGCGCGCTGGTCGACGAGGCCGCGCTCCTCGAGGCGCTCGACCAAGGACACCTTGCCGGCGCCGGCCTCGACGTATTCATGCACGAGCCGTACGCGGCGTCTGGGCCGCTCGCGCACCATCCGAAGGTCATCGCCACGGCGCACAATGCCGCCCTCACGACGAGCTACTTCCGTCGCGCCGCGCGAGCGCTCGGCGAGGCGCTCACAGCATGGCTCGACGGTCGCCCGCCTCCCAACGCGCTCAACGCTCCCGTCCGGCCCCGGCAGCGAGTTCGTACTCAAGCAGCACGCCCGCTCGCGAACGGGCTCGGAACCCTGCACGACGCCAACATCGCGATCGCTGGGCGATTGACAGCCAGGACGTCGGCGCGGAACGTCGAGTGACCCTCAGCGAGGGCGCGTCGCGTGACTCTGGCGAGCAACGCGCTGCCCAGTCCGATTCCCTGCCAGTCGTCCGCGACGGTAGCGGCGAGCTCAACCACGCTCGGCTCACCTGGTACTCGGACGTAGCGTGCGACGGCGACCGCTCGGCCGGTGACCGGATCCACCGCGAGAAATGCCTCATGGGTGCGGTGATCGACGTCCACCAAGTGGTCGAGCTCGCGGTCGCTCACGCCGGGTTTGGGGCTGGCGAACCGCAGGTAACGCGAGTGATCGGAAAGTCGTCCGATCGCGGCGGCGAGCAATCGGCGATCGCACCGCTCGAGCGGGCGGATTTCAACGGCGCGCCCGTCGCTGAGCTTCAGTCGTTCGTTTGACTCACCCATCATGAGCGTCACGAGCGTGACTCGGCTAGGGAGTCGTTCGCATCCGACGTTCCCTAGTTGACGCCCAAGGACTCGCGCCGTCGTCCCACCCCCGCGATTAGGGCGCCTCGGATGCGAACACGACCCTAGCTCGCTGACAGTTCTGGTTGGACGAAGCAGTCACTAGCCATCACCCAACCAAGAGGAGCTCTCCATGCATCGACTAGCAGAACGACGGGTGACATATCTCTGGCTGACCATCGCGCTCGCGCTGATCGCTGGCCTCGCCATCACCCTCACCACATCACAATCCCAGGCGAAGACGGAAACGACCACGGCCACGGCGGCAAGGCCCACCGTCGTCTTGGTCAACGGAGCGTGGGCGAACAACGCCGCATGGAGCGGGGTGATCGAGCGACTGCAGACCGAGGGGTACACAGTCGACGCTCCGCCGAACCCGCTGCAGAGCCTGAAGGGCGACGCCGCCACAATCGCCGACTTGCTAAACACGATCCAAGGCCCGATCGTCCTGGTAGGGCACTCCTACGGAGGCGCCGTCATCACGAACGCCGCGGCGGGCAACCACAACGTCAAGGCGCTGGTGTATGTCGACGCGTTCGCGCCAGCCAAGGGCGAGAGCGTGCTCGCGCTGGATTCGACCAAGCCCGGGTCGGCGTTGGGAGCGGGCCCAACGAAGGTCTTCAACTTCGTGCCGTTCCCCGGTGCCACGAACGGTGACGCCGAACTGTACGTCAAGCCTTCGGTGTTCGAGCAGGCGTTCGCCAATGGGCTCCCGGCGAAGCAGGGCGCCGTTCTGGCCGCGACCCAGTCGCCGGCGGTGTACAGCGCGCTAACGGCGCCTTCCGGGACGCCGGCGTGGAAGACGATTCCCAGCTGGTACGTGCTCGGGACTATCGACAAGGCGATTCCGCCCGCCGTCCAGCTGTTCATGGCTCAGCGGATTCACGCCCACATCACCAGGGTCAGGGCCGGGCATCTCTCGATGGTGGCCGCTCCGGGAGTGGTCGCGAGGGTGATCACGGCCGCGGCGAAGGCAACGAGCTGAGACCGGTGGAGGACGAATGCAACCCGAAGTGAACACCCCTAGAAAGGAACACCTGATGTCAATGGATCAAAATGAAACGCGCCCTCGGCCGAACATCGTTCTTGTTCACGGTGCGTGGGCAGACGGTTCCAGTTGGAGCTCGGTCATCGAGCGGCTCCAGGCCGACGGTTACCACGTCACGGCGCCCCAGTTTCCCCTCACGTCGCTGGCAGATGATGTCGCCAGGCTCCGTCATGTGCTGGCACTCCAGGACGGACCGACCGTCGTCGTCGGCCATTCCTACGGTGGTCAGGTCATGACGGCGCTCGGCACGGATGTGTCGAACGTGGTCGGCTTGGTCTACATCGCGGCCTTCGGGACCGATGAAGGGGAATCCCTCGGGGGGCTGCTATCGCAGGGACCACCGTCCCCGGCACTGGCCCACCAGTTCATCGACAGCGAGGGGTTCGTCTGGTTGACCGAGGATGACTTCGTCAACCACTTCGCAGGTGACGTGGACCCGGTCAAGGCCAAGGTCTTGTGCGCAGTGCAGCAACCCCTGCAGGCGAGCGCCTTCGACGACGTGATGACTGTCCCCGCGTGGAAGCTCCTGCCGTCCTGGTACCTGGTCGCCCAGGACGATCACGCGCTCCCACCTGACGCCGAGCGAATGTTCGCCAACCGCATGAACGCAACGACCATAGAAGTCCCGTCCGGCCACTTGGCGATGGTCTCCCACCCGGCGGAGGTCGCGAACCTCACCGAGACGGCAGCCCAGGCTGCACTCGCCGCCACCGCCTTCCACTGACCAGGCGTCTACGTCCCGGCCGGCCTCGGCGTCATAGCGTGGCCGGCCGGGGAACGCCGCCCACGCCTCTCGGCGATGGATCACAGCGAGCTCAGTTTCGGGCTACGCGATCGACGCTCGTTGCCGCTTCGGCGATACGCATGAGGATTGCGGTGGCCTCGTCGATGGAGGGATCGGGCTGGTTGACCCACCAGGTGGCGAGGGATTCGGCGGCACCGGTAAAGGCGTGTGCGAACGCTTCGTCGCCGAACAGGGTGGTGAGCATGCGGATGATGCGTCCGCGGAGCTCGGCCACCTCGCCGGCGACTTGAGCGTCGGTCGGAGCGGCGGTTTCCCCGTGTAGAACGGTCCAGCCGGCGCGGTGCTCTTTGACATAGGTGAGGAAGGCCCGGAGTCCCGCGCGTAGACGCACCTCCGGTGACTCGCCGCGGGTGTCGGGTGCACGCACCTTGTCGACGAGCTCGCGGCCGGTCATCTCCAGGTAGGCGGCGTAGAGGCCCTCCTTTGAGCCGAAGTACCGATAGAGCATCGGCTTGGTGATCCCGGCAGCGCGCGCCATCGCATCCATCGAACTGCCGTGAAAGCCATGGGTGGCGAACGTTTCACCGGCGGCTCCGAGCATCAAGCGCTCGCGTTCGACCCGCGCAAGGCGTTCGCCGGAGGTGGCCGTGCCGGGTCGCTTGGTCATCCGTTTCGAGGACATTACTCTAGGGTAACGTTACTTCAAAGTAACCTAACGCGGATGGGAGCGATCGTGAGCCACGGCCTCGTTGATCAGCTGTTGGAGAAGACCAGATCGGGGGAGCTGCGCTCGCCGGTGTCGAGCACCTTCGGGATGAGCCTCGTCGCCTTCGGCCGGGGCGAGGCGAGCTACGAGATGCCCGCGCGCGCGGAGCTCGGCAACCCGCTCGGAGTCATCCAGGGCGGCGTCGTCACGGCCCTGGCCGATGCAGCGATGGCCGCGGCTACGACGTCCGTGCTCGAGGATGAGGAGATCGAACGGAGCGCGATCACGACGATTGACATCTTCGCGCGGTTCATCCGCCCGGTGAATGCGAGAAAAGTCGACACGCTCCGTGCGGACGCGCGCGTCGTGCGGGCGGGTGGTCGACTGGTGTGGGCCGAGGCCGACGTGCTCGCCGACGGCGAGATGGTGGGCAAGTTCGCCGCGACCGGCATCCGCGTCACGTTTGATGCCGCGAGCTACGTCGGCGAGCAGGAGGCAGAGTGATGGGCGAGCCAGGAACTGAAGTCGCGGGCCGCTTCCTCGGCCCTGAGAACGTCGAGCGAGCCCGCGAGTATCTCCAGCAGCTCGACCCGGAGCTGCACCGCTACATCATGGAGTTCGTCTACGGCGAGGTCTACGCCGGGGACGTGCTCGACCCGAAGACGAGAGCGCTGTGCACGGTAGCCATGCTCGGCTGCGTCGGTGAGCAACTTCAACTCGGCGTGTACGTGCGCGTCGCCCGCCGGCAGGGGGCGAGCGAACAGGAGATTCGCGAGGTCCTGCGCCAAGTTGCGGTCTATGCCGGCTTCCCTACCGCCTGGAACGCGCTAGCGACGATGATCCGCGCGCTGGAGGGCCTTGAAGAGTCGAACGGCCGAGAGGAGTCTGACCGATGAGCTTCACCCTCGATCTCAGCGATGAGCAGGTTGCGCTCAGGGACAAGGCGCATACGTTCGCGCGCGAGGTGATCCGGCCGGTTGCCGCAGAATATGACCGCGCGCAGGAGCTCCCCTGGCCCGTGCTGCAGGAAGCCGCGCGCCAAGGCCTGTATCAGTGGGAGCTCTACGCCCAGCTGTCAACGGACCCGACCGGCCTCTCGCTGCCGATCCTGATGGAGGAGCTGTTCTGGGGATGCGCCGGCATCGGTCTGACGATCGTCCTACCGGCGCTGGCGCTGGCGGCGATCCGCCAGGCCGCGACCGACGAGCAGCTCGTGCAGTGGGCTCCGCAGTGCTTCGGCACACCCGACGACATCAAGCTCGCCGCCCTAGCGGTCACAGAACCGAGCGGCGGCAGCGACGTACGCTCGATCCAGACCCGCGCGCGCCAGGACGGCGGCGACTGGGTGATCGACGGCCACAAGGTGTTCATCGGCAACGGCGGCATCGCCGATGTTCACGTCGTAGTTGCCACCGTCGATCCCGACGCGGGGCACCGAGGCCAAGGCGTGTTCATCGTCCCAGGTGGAACCCCGGGCCTCTCGATGCTCCGCAAGCTCGACAAGCTCGGGTGCCGCGCCTCGCACACCGCAGAGATCCTGCTCGAGGACTGCCGTGTACCCGGCGAGTACCTGCTCGGCGGCACCGACCGACTTCAGGAGCGCATCGCCCGAGGCCGCGAGGCCGAGCAAGGCCAAAAACCGGTCGCACCGGCCGAAGAAGGCGGACCCGCGGCGGCCGTCCAGCGGCGCACCTCCGCCGCTCTGGGAGCGTTCGAGCGAACCCGCCCGATGGTCGCCGCACAGGCGATCGGCATCGCTCGCGCCGCGCTCGAGTTCGCCCGCGACTACGCCGTCGGGCGCGAGGCGTTCGGACAGCCGATCATCGAGAACCAAGGCATCTCGTTCCCCCTCGCCGACCTCGCCACCGACATCGACGCCGCCCGGCTGCTGACCTGGCGCGCCGCCTGGATGGCCGCCCAACGCCGCCCATTCGAAAATGCCGAAGGATCGATGTCAAAGCTCAAGGCCTCCGAGACGGCCGTGCGCGCCTGCGAGCAAGCCATCCAGACCATGGGCGGCTGGGGCTACATCAAAGACTTCCCCGTCGAGAAGTGGTACCGCGACGCCAAGCTCTACACCATCTTCGAGGGCACGAGCGAAATCCAACGACTGGTGATCGGCAGAGCCCTACGCGCCGGCGCGAGCACCGAACCGCTCGACGAGCGCATGACCAACCCACGTTGATGTGATCAAGACGGTGGACGCCAACCTCTGGCCAGGGTCGTCTGGCCCACCTCGATCAGCTAGCCGTCGGGATCACGGATGTGGCAGCGGATGGCGGTATCAATACGCCCGGGCGACAACGGCGTCGACGCCGGCGGCGTCGGGATCATCCACGGGCCGACCGTCCTCGCGGATCAGGCACCGCACGGTCACGCCGGCTTGTGCGAGACGGTTCTCTCCTTCGGTGCCGACCGCTCGCCACGGCAGCCGGGCGAAGCCGTCACTCACCAGCTCCGTGGCTTCGTCGACCGACCGGGCCGGCCGGGTGCGCTCCTCGCGCAGATCGGTTGCCTGGGCGAGGAGCTCGGCCTGATCCTCGGCGAGCATGTTCGGGACCTCGAGCGCGACGTCTCGCAGCGCGGCCGTCTCCTTCTCCGCGCGGGCGCGGCGCGCGACCACGACCTGGTTCGCCGTCAGATCGCGCGGTCCGAGCTCGAGGCGGATCGGGACGCCGCGCAGCTCGTGGTCCACGATCCGCCTGCCAACGGAAACCTCGACACTGTCGTCCAGCTCGGCGCGGACCCCGGCGCGTTGCAGCTCGTCGACGAGGCTCGTCGCCGCCTCGATGACTCCCTCACCGGCGCGGGCGACGAGGACGACGACCTGGACCGGCGCAAGTCGCGGCGGCACGCGTAGCCCGTGATCGTCGCCGTGAACCATGATCATCGCTCCGATCAGACGGGTCGAGGCGCCCCATGAGGTCTGCCAGACGTACTTGAGCTGACCATCGCGATCGCTGAACTGGATGTCGAACGCGCGCGCGAAGTTCTGCCCGAGCTCGTGCGAGGTACCCATCTGCAGCGCCTTGCCGTCGCGCATCATCCCCTCGCACGACCACGAGATGTCAGCGCCCGCGAACTTCTCTCGCTCGGTCTTCCGCCCCTGAAAGACAGGAATCGCCAGCTCCTCGACCATCGCGTCGGCATAAACCTCGGCGAGGATCCTCAGCGCGTAGCCGTGCGCCTCCTCACGTGTCGCGTGTGCGGTGTGCCCCTCCTGCCAGAGGAACTCGGACGTGCGTAGAAACAATCTCGGCCGTAGCTCCCACCGGACCACGTTCGCCCACTGGTTGATCAACAGCGGCAGGTCCCGATAGCTCGAGATCCATCTGGCGAATGACGAGTTGACGATCGTCTCGCTGGTCGGTCGCACCACGACCGCCTCCTCGAGTTGCTTGCCACCGCCGTGGGTCACCACCGCGAGCTCCGGGCTGAAGCCCTCGACGTGCTCGGCCTCGCGACGCAGATACGCCTCCGGGATGAGTAGCGGGAAGTACGCGTTCCGCGCTCCGGTCGCCTTGATCCGCTCGTCGATCGCCGCCTCCAAGCGTTCCCAGATCGCATAGCCCCAGGGACGGATCACCATCGTCCCGCGCACGGGCCCGTTCTCGGCGAGTTGCGCCTTGGCGATCACCTCCTGATACCAACGCGGGAAGTCCTGCTCCTGAGGGATGAGCACGCTCGACATCTCCCGGGAATCTAGAACGATCGATGCGGCCCAGCTCATTCCTCCGGCTCCAGTAGGATCGTGCTCGTGGTTGACGTCTCCGCGTTCGTCGATGAGATAGCCAACGAGCTGAACACCTGGCCGGGGGTTCGCATCGAGCGCCGAGCGGACGGCGCGGCCGTGGTGCTCTACGAACACAACGAGCTGGGCGCCCTTTATCCCGATCGCGGCCTGGCCGAGCTCCCGGTGCTCGGTCGAGAGCGCGATGAGCTCGTCGAGCACGGCGATGCCGAGCCCGCCGAGCTCGCGCTACCCGACGACGTCGGCGTCAGCCACGACCTCCGCGGGCCGTCTGATGTCACCGAGGTGCTCGAGTTGTTCGACCGCCGTTACCGCGATCTGCGCGGCGAAGGCGGCCCGTACACCTCGGAAGACCCCGGGTGGGGCGCGGGCCGCCCCGAGGACCAAACTCGGTAACAGGCGGGCCGCCCGAGCGCTGCCTCAGCTGTTCCGGATGACCCGCAAATCACCCGAGCGCGGCGTCAGCCGTTCCGGATGACCCGCAGGATCACCGGCCGTGATGTGTGTCCGACCGCCTCAAGCACCGGCGCAAGCTCCTCGTCGCGCAGCTCCTCAGCGGCCTCGACCACGACCACGAGCGGCTCCTCGCCCGTGCCCGCCTGCGCGATCACGCGGCGAACGTCGTCGGCCTGGCGTGCGAGTGCCTCCGGGGACGGCACGGACAGGACGACCTCGCCACCAAGGGGCGGCTCGAGATTGCCCTCCTCGTCGGTGGCGCCGATCTCGACGAGGATCTCGCCGCCGGCGACGGCGGCCGGCGGGTCCTCACGGAGCTGACGGTCGACCTCGCTGTCCCGCGGGATCTGGACGATGAGAGAGGGCTCGCGTGCCATTCGGTCGGCCTCCCCCGGCCTCAGACCTCGACGCCACGGTCGGCCAGCCAGTCGCGCACCGCTTCGGGCGGGTCGCCCTTCCACTCCGCGCGGGCCGCGAGCCGGAGGATCTTGTGCGGCTCGTCGTGAAGCTCGTCGCGGCGGTAGGCCAAGTACAGGATCGCAGCCGCGGCCATCGAGACCGCCGGGTCGCCTATCTCGACGTCCACCCCCTCGACCGCAATCGCGACGCGTTCCTCGAGATTCTGGATCGCGGTCACCGGCTCGTCGGCATCCTCGAACTGCTCGAGCAGGTCGCCGAGCCGGGAATCCCGGTCGTCCGGATCGCTGATCTCGATCGCCCGCCTGGCGACCTCGAACAGCGTTATCGGCTGTGGCTCGGTCGGCATCGCTCCGCAGCCTACATAGGTCACAATCCCCACGCCCCCCCGTAGCAGGGGTCCGGGGAGGCCCCGGCACCCGGCGGCGCCTCCGAGTGGACGAGGCCCTACGAATCAGCAGGCTCGACCTGCGTCGCTGACGCCCACGCCCCAAGCCCGCCGACGAGGTCGGCGACGTCAGCGAAGCCCGCGCGCTCGAGCAGTCCGGCGGCGATTGCGGAGCGGTATCCGCTCGCGCAGTGAACGACGATCCGGCGGTCGCGGGGAAGCGACTCGAGGCGCTCGGACAACCGCGACAGTGGGACGTTGACAGCCGCGTCGATCCGCTCCTGCTCCCACTCGCCCGGGGCCCGCACGTCGACCAGAAGCGGGGGCACCGGCGACGTGAGCTGCTCGGCGAGCGAACCCGCGGTGATCCGCTCGGTCCGGTCGATCAGGTCGGGATCGTCGCTCAGCGCCTCCATCCCGCCGGCGAGATACCCGGCGATGGTGTCGAATGCGATCCGGCCAAGGCGCGTCGCCGCCTCGACCTCGCGCCCGGGCTCGGCGATCAGGACGATCGGTTTCTCGGGGTCGAGGATCGTGCCACACCAGGTGGCGTAGCTCCCGCCCAGGCCGACGTTGACGGTGCCCTTGAGGTGCGCGGCTTCGAATTTCGCACCGTCTCGCGTATCGAGCACTTGCGCGCCGTCCGCCTGGAGCTCGAGTGTCTGGCCGAGCGTCAGTGGGCGCAGCTCGCGCTCGAGCGCCTGCTCGAGCGTCGGCCGCTCGCGCGCGTTCAGCACCGCGTCGTAGGTGAAGTACGCCGGCGCGTCGGGGAGGTCCGCGGTGATGGTCTCGATGAAGCGCTCCCGGGTCATCGGCGCCAGCGCGTAGTTGTAGGCCCGCTGGATCCCGATCGTCGACACCGTGTCGGTGCTGAGCTTCTTGCCGCACAGCGAGCCGGCGCCATGCGCGGGATACACGAGCGTGTCGTCGGGCAGGCGGGCGAGCTTCCCGTGTAAGGAGTCGTAGAGCATCCCCCCGAGCTCCTCGGCGGTCCACCCGAGGGCGCCCCGCAGGTCGGGGCGGCCGACGTCACCGATGAACAGCGTGTCGCCGCTGAGCACCGCACACGGGTCGACGGGCTCATCGGGGTCGGACACGAGGATCGAGATCGACTCGGGCGAGTGCCCAGGCGTCTCCAGCACGGTGAGGCGGACCTCGCCGAGCTGTACCGAGTCGCCGTCCGCCATCGCCGTGAACGGGTACTCGGCCCGGGCCCGCGCGCCAAGATGGATCGCGGCGCCCTCGCGCTCGCGGAGCTCTAGGTGGCCGGCGACGAAGTCGGCGTGGAAGTGCGTCAGGAACACGTGCCCGATCCGGCAGCCGAGCCGGTCGGCGTCCTCGAGGTACTGCTCAACGTCGCGCTGCGGGTCGACCACGGCCGCGGTTCCGCTCGCCTCGTCGGCGATGAGGTAAGAGGCATGCGCGAGGCAGCCGAGGTAGTACTGCTTGAGGACCACGACGATTCAAGATACGGATTCGGTGGCGTAGCCTAATCCGCGGCCAAGCGGAATGTGCTCGTCTATCTCGCGGGGGCGAGGCGGAAGGTGCTCGTCTATCTCGCTGCGGCCAAGCGGAAAGGTGCTCGTCTATCTCGCCGGCGCGAGGCGGGACCGCACGCGGGCGAGCCAGCGCCGACTCGTGGACCGGTCCGCCAGGAGTTGTTCGGCCCTCGTTTGCAGCAGGGTCACGAGCTGCGCGGTGCGGTGAAACGGGTCCGCGATCACCGCGTCATCACGCATCGAAAGAGCGGCCCGGAGCTCCCCGCTCACCTCTGCGACCAGCAATGGCTCGGCGGGCACCGCGGCCGAGTCGAGCCCCGCGAGCCGGGCGAGCGCGCGGTGGTCCTCGGGCCGGTTCGGACGGATCACGATCGCCAACTCGGAGGCCGCGCCGTCGCGCAGCGAATCCGAGCTCGAAGGCCGCCTCCGCCTCGTGGGTCCGAGTCGCCGGAGCGCATCGGCATGAGCCTCGGCGATCTCCATCCGGTGTCGGGGGTCCAGGAACATGCCACCACGGTAGGCAATGGATACGCGGCGTGCATCGGGAGCTGCGACCCATTTTTGACGTCGTCGGTGCCTACGTTTCGGCCACGCCCAGCTCGACCGCCGGCGGTTCGGACCGCGCAGACACCTCCTGCTCAGCCGCCGGTGCGCGCGCGAACCGCACGCTGACGTCGAGTCCGCCTTCCGCGCCGGCGCGGACGTCGAGCGTGGCGTCGTGCGCGGTTGCGATCGCCGCGACGATCGAGAGCCCGAGGCCCAGCCCCGTCCGGTGCCCGACGCGGTCGCCGGCGAGGCGCTGGAACGGCTGCAGCAGACGATCGACCTCCCCAGCCGGCACGACCGGGCCGGTATTGGTGACCGCCAGCTCGACTTCGTTCGCTGCGTCGCGCACCGCCACGTGTGCGCTTCCACCCGGCCTGTTGTAGCGGAGCGCATTGTCGACGAGGTTCGACACCAGCCGCTCGATCAGGCGCCCGTCGCCCGCGATCGGAGCCGTCTCGAGCGAGGCGTCGATGTGGACGTCTCGAGTCGCGGCTTCCCCCTCGTGCGCGACGACCACATCGCCGGCGATCGCCGCCAGGTCCACTCGCGCGCGCGAGTCGATTCCGCGCTGACCCTGGGCGAGCGCCAGAAGCGCATCGATCAGCTGCTCCTGCTGCTCGCTCTCCTCGAGCACCTGCTGGCATGTTGTCCTGAACGTGCGCACGGTCGCCCGTGGGTCGCTGAGGACCATCTCGAGCAGGGCTCTGACCGTCGTCAGAGGCGTCCGCAGCTCGTGCGAGGCGTTGGCCACGAACCGTCGCTGGGCGTCGAACGCGCCCTCGAGCCGCCCGAGCAGCCCGTCGATGGTGTCCGCGAGCTGCCGGAGCTCGTCGGGCGGCCCGTTCATCGCCAGCCGCTCGTGGAGGTTGGCCTCGGACATCTGCTGGGTGGCGGTCGTCATCGTGCGCAGCGGCGCAAGCACCCGTCCGGCGACCACCCAGCCGAGCGCGCCCGAGATGATCGCCATGATCGCGAGCGCGATGCTCGACTCAATCACGAGCTGGTGCAGATCGGAGATCCGCTGCACCGAGCGAACGCTCAGGATCACCCGCTGGCCGGACGGCGACTTCAGCAGCCTTTCGAGCGGCGGCGGAAGCGTGCCCGAGACCGCGGCGCGGGCCGCGCCGCGGGGCGGGTTGCGGCCGGCCGGCTGGAAGCTTCCGTTGGGCGGAGTCCGGAACCCGGGACCGCCAGCGTCGATGCCGATCGATCGGAAGGGCTCGTCGCTGACCGTGGCGTGGTCGACGAGCGTGTAGGTGACCGCGAGCAGAATCGCACCGCACACGAGGAACAGCCCGCCGTACAGGAGCGTGAGTCGCCAGCGGACGGTCGTCTTGGGGTGACCCAGCCGACCGGCGACCCCGGAGCGGGCCGGCGGCGCCGTCGTCACGCCGATCCTCCGATCCGGTACCCGACGGGGACAACGGTCTCGATCACCGGCGGGTCGCCGAGCTTCGCGCGCAGGCGGCTGACCGTCATGCGGACCGTATTCGTGAACGGGTCGACGGCGTCGTCCCAGGCTCGCTCGAGCATCTGCTCGCTCGAGACGACCGTCCCCTCGGCCCCGAGCAGTAGCTCGAGCACCGCGAACTCCTTCGGGCTCAGCGCCACCGGCCGACCCCCGCGGGTGACCCTCCGACGCGCGGAGTCGAGCTCGAGGTCGCCGTAGGAGAGCGTCGGTGCAAGCGCGGGGCGAGACCGCCGCGAGAGCGCCCGCACGCGTGCGACCAGCTCGGCGAGATGGAACGGCTTGGGCAGATAGTCGTCGGCGCCGATGCCGAGGCCTTCGATTCGGTCCTCGACCGCGCCGGCCGCGGTCAGCATCAGCACCCGGCTTGGACGGCCATCGGCGACCATCGCTCGACAGACCTCGTCGCCGTGTACCCCGGGCAGGTCCCGGTCGAGCACGACCACGTCGTAGTCGGCGAGCGCCACCCGCCCGAGGGCCTCACGCCCGTCGAACGCGATGTCGACGGCGATGCCCTCGCGGCGCAGAACGGTGGCCACAGTCTCGGCGAGCCGTGGATGATCCTCGACCACCAGCACCCTCATCGCTCGTTCCTCCACCAGGCCATTTGCACGCTTTGGGCAGAGCCGGGCGGAACCGCGGCCCGCGCCGGCATCTGCACGTCCAGGATGCCTGAGGCCGCATAACAGCGGCATAACAGCGTTACGACCCTGTTACTGCCCGCTGCGTACAACCTCCTGCGGCTGACGATCCAGAGAGCGGAGGGAGCTTGGACATGCACATCACGCAGGGCCGGCGGTGGTTCGCACGGCTGCTCGTCGGGCTCGCGCTGATCGTCGCCGTGGCCGTCGTGGTCGTGGTCGTCGAGAACGCCGGTTCGTCCACGCCGAACGCGTCGGGCAATACGAGCAAGCCGTCGGGATCGACAACCGTCCAGCGACGCAACCTCGTCGAAACCGACACCGAGTCCGGAACGCTCAGCTACAACAGGCCGCAGACCGTCTACAACCGCCTGAGCGGGACGATCACGTGGCTTCCCCAGGTCGGTCAGGAGATCAAGCCCGGGCAGACGCTGTACAAGGTCGACGGCCAGCCGGTGCTCCTGATGGACGGGACCCTGCCGGCCTATCGCGACCTCGGCCCGGCCGACAGCGACGGCCCGGACATCGAGGAGCTCAACCGCAACCTCGTCAAGCTCGGCTTCAACGCGGCCAACATCACCGTCGACGACGTCTGGCAAGTTGCGACCACCGAGGGCGTCGACCTATTGCAGGAATCGCTCGGCGAGACGGAAACCGGCACCCTGACGCTCGGTCGGATCGTGTTCCTGCCGGGCAATCAGCTGGTCACGACCGTCGACGGGACGCTGGGCGCGACGGGTGCAGCGAGCGCGAGCGCTACCGTCGACCCGGCGTCCCCCGAGTTCGTCGACTACTCGGTGCCCGCCACGCCTCGGACGCCGTCCGCCCACAAGGCGGCAAAGACGAAGAAGTGCCCGAGTACGACTGGCACCTCCAACCCGGGCACGACAGCCCCAAGCACCACGAGCACGACCTCGACCACCCCGAACACAACCCAGTCGACAACCGGCACGCAGTCGAGCAGGTGCAACCCCAAGAAATCGAGCAAGCCGACGGCCGAACAGCAGCTCGAGGCCCTGCTCGCGCTCCTGAAGGCCGAGACTCAGCAGCTGAAGAACAACCACAACGGCTCGCCGGGAAGCGGGAGCCCGAGCAGCGGCGGCCACCCAAGCAGCAGCTCCGGGTCCCCGTCCAGCAGCGGCTCCGGGAATGGCGGCTCCGGGAACACCGGCTCCGGGAACACCGGCTCCGGGAACACCGGCTCCGGGAACACGGGCTCGGGGAACAGCGGCTCGGGAAACGCCACCGCGATTCTCCAGACCACGTCCACCCAACTCGTCGTCACGGTCGACCTGGCCGCGACGGTCCAGAGCGAGGCGGTAGTCGGCGAGCACGTCACCGTCGAGATGCCCAACGGCGACCTCGTCAACGGAAAGATCACCGCCGTCAGTCCGGTCGCCCAGAGCTCGAGCAATAACAACAACGGCAACGGCAATAACGGCAACGGCAACGGCAACAACGGGAACAACGGGAACGGCAACGGCGGGAACGGGTCCTCTTCGACGATCCCGGTGACGATCACGCTCAGCGGTCACAACACGGGGGCCGGGCTCGACCAGGCCGCGGTCAGCGTGAACTTCGTCCAACAGAAGGCCACCAACGTGCTGTCCGTGCCGGTCACCGCGCTGCTCGCGACCGGCGGCGGAAACTACTCCGTCCAAGAAGCCACCGCACCGCACACTCTGATCCCCGTCACCACCGGTCTGTTCGCCGCCGGCTACGTCGAGATCTCCGGCTCCGGGATCTATCCGGGGCTCGCGGTCACGGACTCCCAGGGCTAGAAGTGGCCGCTTTCGCGAGTACGACGACATTCGAGCGGCCCCCGGACGACGGTGACCACTCTCGGTGTCGCCGTACCCACGAAAGCGACCACTAGCATGCTCGCGCTCGACCACGTCGACAAGGAATATCCCGGCGGCGTCGCGGCGCTCCGGGCAGTAACCGTCGACATCCCGAGCGGCGATCAGGTGGCGGTGGTCGGGCCGTCGGGATCGGGAAAGACCACGATGCTCACGATCCTCGGCACGCTCGAGCGCCCGACCAGCGGCGAGGTCAGGATCGCCGGGCGCGATGTCGCCAAGGCGTCGGACCGCGAGCTCGCCGGCGTGCGGGCGCACCAGATCGGGTTCGTGTTCCAGACCTTCCATCTCCAGGATCCGCTGACGGCCGTCGAGAACGTGGCCACCGGGCTCCTATACGCCGGGGTCGGGCGACGCGACCGGGGAGCGGCGGCACGGACCGCGCTCGAGCGGGTCGGTCTCGGCCATCGCCTGACCCACCGACCGCCGCAGCTCTCGGGAGGCGAGCGCCAGCGGGTCGCGATCGCGCGCGCCCTGGTCAAGCGACCGCAGATCCTGCTGGCGGACGAGCCGACCGGGAACCTCGACTCCAAGTCCGGCGCGGAGGTCGTCGCTCTGCTGCACCAGCTCGCGTCCGAGGGTTCCACGCTCGTCCTGATCACCCACGACGCCACCATCGCCGCATCGTTTCCCCGTCAGATCCGCATGCGCGACGGCGAGATCGTCGCAGACGAGCGGTCATGAGCACCGCTTCCGCGGCACTGCCGGGGCGCGACCGCGTCGATGCCGCGCGGCTGCCGCCGCGCGAGCTGTTCAACCTGGCTCTCCTGGGGCTGCGGACGCGGCGGCTGCGAGCGGCCCTGTCGGCGCTCGGCATCGCGATCGGGATCGGGGCGATGGTGGCCGTCGTCGGCGTCTCCGCCTCGAGCCAGGCGAACCTGCTGGCGACGATCGACAAGCTCGGGACGAACCTACTGACGGTCACCCCCGGGCAGAACTTTGAGGGCAACAACGAGGTCCTTCCGGATACGTCGGTCCCGATGATCGCGCACATGCAGAACGTCGACAGCGACGCTGCCGTGTACCAGGTGTCGAGCGCGACCGTGCTGCGGAGTCCGCTGGTCCCCGCGCAGGAGACCGGCGGCATCGGCGTCGATGCGGCCAGCGACACCCTGCCTCAGGTGGTGGGCACGTCGATGGCGTCGGGCCAGTTCCTCGGTGCCGTGGCCGACCGTTATCCCGAGGCGGTGCTCGGCGCCCAGGCCGCGAGCATCCTCGAGATCAACCAGGTCGGCGGTCACCTCGAGGTGTACCTCGGCAACACCTGGTTCACCGTCATCGGGATCCTGAAGCCGGCGATTCTCGACTCCTCGATCGACACGACCGTGTTCATCTCGCTTCCGGTAGCTGAGCGCCTGTTCCAGGAGCAGCCGAACCCGTCGGAGATCTACCTGCGCGCCAACGTCAACGACGTCACCCAGGTCTCGAACCTGCTCGCCCCCACGGCCGATCCCCAGGACGCCAGCGGCGTCAACGTGAGCCGTCCGTCGGACGCGCTCGAGGCGCGGGCGGCGGCCAAGGGCCAGTTCACGACGCTGCTCCTCGGACTCGGGGCGGTGGCGCTGCTGGTCGGCGCCATCGGCATCGCCAACATCATGGTGATCTCCGTGCTCGAGCGACGAGGGGAGATCGGGCTGCGCCGCGCGCTCGGCGCCACGCGCCGCCACATCAGCACACAGTTCCTCACGGAGTCCGCGCTGCTCGCCGCGCTCGGCGCCGTCGCCGGCCTCGCGCTCGGCGCCGGCGCGACCGAGACGTACGCCGTGGCGCAGAAGGAGCCGTTCGTCGTGCCGCTCTACGCCCTCGTGGCCGCGCCCGCCGCCGGCCTCGTGATCGGAATGCTGGCGGGCGTGTATCCGGCGATGAAGGCCGCACGGTTGAGCCCGACCGAGGCCCTCCGGGTCTAGTGGGCTCGTCGTTTCGGACGGGTCCACTCGAGAGGCGCCCCGCTACTGGAGCGCCCGGTACCGCGACACCGCGAACGGGACGAACACGATCATCAGCCCGGCCAGCCACGCGAGCGTCCCGAGCACCGGCCCGGCGGCGTGTCCACCGATCGTCAGGGCGCGCACCGCGTTGACGCACAGGGTCATGGGATTGACGTCGGCGAACGCGCGCACTACCGCCGGCATCGTCTGTGTGGGCACGAACGCGGAGCTCACGAACGTGAGCGGAAACACCCAGATGAACCCGACGCCCTGCGCGGTCTCAGGATCGCGCACGAGCAGCGCGATTGTCGCCGAGATCCAAGAGAACACATAGCCGAACGCGAGCAGCAGCGCGACCGCCGCCAGCACTCGGTAGATCGGTTGGTTGGGGTCGAAGCCGACGGCGAATCCGACCGCGAACATGATCGCGACCGTGCCGACGTTCCTCGCCAGGTCTGACACGGTCCGGCCGACCAGCACCGCCGAGCGCGCGATCGGGAGCGAACGCAGGCGATCGATGATCCCCTTCGACAGGTCCTCGGAGAAGCCGATCCCGGTGACGAGCGCGCCGAAGATCGCCGTCAGGACGAGGATGCCCGGCATCAGGAAATTGACGTAGTCGCCGTTCGGAACCTTGATCGCGCCGCCGAACGCGTACCGGAAGATCAGGATCAGGATCACCGGCTCGATGAACGTGAACGTGAGCAACGCGGGCTTGCGGACGGATTCGAGCAACCCGCGACGAGCCATCACCAGCGAATCGGAAACTGCGTATCGGAACATCGGCTGGCTCATGCAGCCACCTCCTCCAGGTGATCGTTGGGCGCGGTCTCGGCCTCCACGTGCCGGCCGGTGAGCGAGAAGAACACGTCGTCGAGCGTCGGCGAGCGGATCTCGAGGCTCGCGATCCGCACCCCCACGCGGTCGAGCGCACGCACCGCGTCCGCGGACACGTCGGGATCGGAGATCGGCAGCGACAGCTCGGCATCGCCGAGCGGCTCGCCTCGGCCGTCGCCGGCGAGCCCGGACAGCGCCTGCCTGGCAGTGTCGATGTTGTCAAGGTCGGCGATCCGCACGATCAGTCGGTCACGCCCGACGCGCTCCTTGAGCTCGTGGGCCGTCCCCTCGGCCACGATCCGGCCCTGGTCGATCACGGCGATCAGCTGAGCGAGCTGGTCGGCCTCCTCGAGGTACTGGGACGTCAGCAGGATCGTCGTGCCCTCGGCGCGGAGCTCGCGCACCATCTCCCAAAGCTGCGAGCGGCTGCGCGGATCGAGCCCGGTCGAGGGCTCGTCGAGGAACAGCACCCGGGGACGCCCGACGAGTGTTGCGGCCAGATCGAGCCGACGGCGCATGCCGCCCGAGTAGGTCGAGGCCCTCCGACCGGCCGCGTCGGCGAGCCCGAATCGCTCGAGCACCTCGGTGGCGCGCCGCGCGGACTCGCGACGGCCCAGGTGGTAGAGCATCCCCACCATCTCGAGGTTCTCCCGCCCGGTCAGGATCTCGTCGATCGCGGCGAACTGGCCGGCCAGCCCGATCTCACGCCGCACCCCAAGCGGGTCGGCAACGACGTCGCGTCCGAGCACGAGGGCCCGGCCGGAGTCGGGCACCAGCAGCGTCGCCAGCGCGCGCACGAGCGTTGTCTTGCCGGCGCCGTTGGGACCGAGCAACGCGAGCACGTCGCCTTCGGGGGCGAGCAGATCGAGCCCGTCGAGCGCCACGACCTCGCCGAAGCGCTTACGCAGCGCCTCGACCTGGATTGCATCACTCATGGTCGCTGACTCCCGAAAGCAGCTCGTCGGTGCGCTGGGCCTCGCGGCGGATCGAGATGTTCCCGAATCCGGTCCTCGCCCGTACTTCGACGTGCTCGTCGGCTGACGCCGGTGCGTCGGTGGCGTCGAGGTCGTTGTTGACGTTGCCGTAGCGCGTGTCGAGGTCGAGCCAGGCGGCAACCCCGCCGGCGATCCCGATCTCGATGTGGCCGGTTGCGGTCTCCGCGACGAGCGAGCCGCGGTGGATGCCCCCGACCCGGATGCGGCCGTTAGCGGTCTTGGCGGTGACGGAGCCGTTCGAGCGCTCGACCACGATGTCGCCGTTTGCCGCCTTGACCTGGAGGTCGCCGCCGACCTCGCCGATCCGGGTGTCGCCGTTGGAGTTCTTGATCACCGCCGAGCCGTCGATCTCGCGGGCGCGCACGTCGCCCGTGGCAGTCGTCAGCTCGGCGTCGCCGGTCACCCGCTCGAGGCTGATGTCGCCGGCCGTTGCCAGCTTCACACGCGCGGCCCGATCAACGCTGATCTCGCCGGCGCTGCTCTTGAGCTCGCAGCGTCCGAGCGAACCGGTGCAGCGAAACCCGCCAGCCGCGGCGTGGCCACTCAGATCCGAGCCGGCGGGAAGCTCGATTTCGACATCGATCGAGCCGCCATCGCTGCGAGGGCTCCACTCCCGCAGCCGGCGCGGTGCCTTGACCAGCAACGTGCCGTCGGCGTACTCCACCCGCGTGTGTTCGGCAGCGGTCACGTCGTCGGGCTTGGACAAGTCGCTGGGCCGTACCTGGACGATCGTGTCCAGGCGCTCTCCGGCGGCGACGCGGACGTCCGCCACGCGCAACTCGAGCACGACTGAGATTGGCTGTGGTGTTTCGAAGTGAGACATGTCGTGGGGTCCTTTGAGTCCTTGGTTCGTTCAGTTCGTTTCATGGATGGCCGCTGCCGGGCTCAGCGCCCCCAGCCCGTGTATCGCTGGCCCGAGCGGGCGGTCCGTTGCTCGCGCTGGGCCCCGGGCTGACCGCGATCCACGGCCGCCGCGACCGCGCGCACGAGCCACGCGTTAATCGACAAGCCCTCGCGCTCGGCGATTTGCTCGACCTGGCTCTTGAGCTGGTCTGGCAGCCGCAGATTGATCCGCGCGATCCCTCCCTCACCCGCCGCGCCCGCGCTCGTGCCCCGCCCCCCGGTGAAATTCCCGCTATCGGTCTGCTCGCCCGCCGCTTCGGCCGGCGGCACCGTGACCACGAACTCGGGCTCGCTCCCGCGCAGCCGTAGCTCGACCGAGCCAGGCGCCAGCTCGCTCGTGATCTCGGCCGCCGCGGCCGAGAGCGCATCCAGCAGGGTCAGTCGCACGGCGGCATCGAGCGCCGCAGTCAGGCGCTGCGCGAGCGAAAGCGCTTCCTCGCCGCCCGCCGAGGCCGCCACCGCCAACTGATCGCGGAGCTTGTCTACATACGGTTCTAATTCCATGGCACCATTCTGGCATCATTCTGGCATCATTATGGCACGATATCAAGTGCCACGTTGGCGCGTCGGGGCCTTTGAATCCGCCACGGCGCCGCGAGAACGGCGAGACGGGACGCACGTGGGCCGTCGAGCAGCTGTAATCACGGCGACTCGAGGGCACCGACCGGAGTCCCTGCGCGCACGCGCGCCGTGTCAGGGCGTCGCCGGCCGCGGCAGCGAGGCAGTCTGCGCGCGAGGCTGCGAGCGAGGCACTTCGGCGACGACGGAGGCCGGCCTGCCCGACGACTTACGGACGAGTCCGCTAGCGATCACAGCTCCCGCTCGTAGTAGTAGTTCAGCGGACCGTCGGGCTTGCCCTCGCGGTTGCTGAACCCAAGGCTCTCATACAGAGCGCGGGCGGCGACGTCGGTCTCCGCGGTACCCAGGTCCATGTAGTCGGCGCCCCGCCGGCGCGCGAACTCCATCGCGGCATTCATCAGCGCACGCCCCAGCCCGCGGCCGCGCATCGCCGGTACGACGTACAGCTCGGCGAGATAGCACTCGAGCGCCTCGCTCCAGAGCGCTTCGCGGAACCGGAGCACCGCGAGGCCGTCGGGTCCTTGGCCCGCGAGCAGGACCGCGGTGTCGCCGCCGGCGACCAGCTGCGCGATCCGGTCGGCGAGCTTGTCGGGACCCGGCGTCGGGTCGTCGTACTCCGTGTTGAAGTCGTGCAGCAGCCGGCCGATCGCCGGAGCGTCCTGGGCCGTGGCCGGGCGGACATCGTGGCTCGTCGGCGTGCTCATCGCGAGCCGCCGATCAGCTCGAGTTGCCGGTTGACCGCGTTGCTAGTGCGGTCGAGATCGCCGGTCGCAAGCAGGTCGAGGAAGGCGCCGCGCAGGACGGCGAGCACGAGCGTCGCCTCTCCCTCGTCGGCGCCGGTCTCGTTCAGCACCGCGAGCCAGTCGGCGACCGTGTCCGCGGCAAAGCCCGCCCATGGACCGTCGGGGTCGATCAGCGAGCGGGCATAGCCTTCGACCCAGAGTGTCAACAATCCCCGGTGTTCCTCGGCGGCGAGCCACCGCCACAGCTCGGCGGCCACCGTGAGCAGATCGCCGTCGCCGCGGACGCGGGCCAGTAGCCCGAGCTCGTCCTCGCGGGCGCGAGCCAGGATCGCCCGCACCAGCTCGGCCTTGCTGCCGAACAGGAACAGCAGCACGCGGGGGCTCGACTTGATGGCCGTGGCCAGCGGCCGCAGCGACAGGTCGGCCGCGCCGTGCTCGAGCACGTACTGGTAAGCCAGCTCGAGGAGCTCTCGGCGGCGTGGCGAGGTGGCAGGCGCGCTCGCGGACATCGTCGGCTAGTGTAAGCTACTGAAACGACTGTTTCAGTGAGTATCCGCCCGCTGGACAAACCCGGCGACCTCGGGTGGGTCGTGATGGCCCACGGCGAGGTCTACTGGAACGAGTTCGGCTGGGATACGAGCATGGAGGCGTTCATCGCGCGGATCGTCGCCGACTACGCCGCCGGCGAGGGCCACGGCGAGGGCCAGGGCCACGGCGAGGGCCGGGGCCAGCGCACCGGGCCGGGCCGCGAGGCGGCGTGGATCGCGGAGCTCGAGGGACGGAGGGTCGGCTGCATCTTCTGCGTCGCCGATCCCGACGACGTCGCCATCGCCAGGCTG
This sequence comes from uncultured Solirubrobacterales bacterium, assembly GCA_963709205.1. Classification (GTDB taxonomy): domain Bacteria; phylum Actinomycetota; class Thermoleophilia; order Solirubrobacterales; family Solirubrobacteraceae; genus Palsa-465. The sequence continues at coordinate 52,392 of CAVPVP010000020.1, read as the reverse complement.
CGGCTCCTGCTCGTCCATCCCGACGGGCGCGGCCACAACCTCGGCCGCCAGCTCATCGACGCGTTACTCGAGTTTGCGCGCGGCGCCGGATACGAGCGCGTCCGCCTGTGGACGAATCATCCGCTCACGGCCGCTCGACACCTGTACCTCGAGCGCGGCTTCGAACTGATCGCCGAGGAGCCCCACCACAGCTTCGGGGTCGATCTCGTCGGCCAGACCTACGAACTCGACCTGCGCGGCGCGCCTACTCCCGATGCGCCAGACGGCGCCGGCGCGGCCGCCGCGCACGTACCGACACCTTCTTCACCGCGGCGACGATAGGCGCGGTCCGGGCGCTCATCGCCAGCCCGATCAACGCGCGGTCCCGGGCCCGCTCGAACGCGCGGCGCCGAAAGCGCCGCTCGCCGTCACCCTCGGCTGACGCCTCCAGCGCCTGCCAGCGTTCGACCGCAACCGCGGCGTCGTCCTCTTGCGGTGCGGCGGCGCGGCACAGCGTCAACGCGCACGGCTCGTCACCGCCGGGAGCGTTACAGCCATGACCCGGAGGACAGCATTCGGCCATGCAGAACAGTTACCCCGCCGCAACCCGACAGAATCGGTGATGATGGCGCGCGCAAGCGGTATGTCCGGACGCGTACGTCCGCAAATGCCTCCTCGCCGGCTGATCGTCAACGCCGACGACTTCGGATTTGCGACCGGCGTAAACGAAGGGATCGTCGAGGCGCACGTGAACGGCATCGTCACGAGCACCAGCCTGATGGTCGACTGGCCCGCGGCCGCGCATGCCGTCGAGCTGGCGCGCGAGCACCCCGGCCTGTCGGTCGGGCTGCATTACGTCGAGGACGGCCCGGACATCGACGAGCCCGGCCACGTCGCCCAGACGTTCGCCGCCCAGCTCGCCCGCTTTCGCGAGCTGAGCGGGTCGGATCCGACCCACGTCGATTCGCACCACCACGTCCACATGAGCCGTCTGTCGACGTTCGCGCCGCTGGTCGCGCCGCTCGGCGTGCCGCTCCGTGGCGACGGGCGCGTGCACTACCTCGCCGACTTCTACGCGCAGCCCCGGCGCGGGGTCGTCGAGCTCGAAAGGGTACGGATGCCGTTCCTCCTCGAATTGCTTTCAGGCCCGGACGTCACGGCGGCCTTCACGGAGCTCGGCTGCCATCCGGCGCTGGTGACCGGCGACCTCGTGTCCAGCTACTCCGCAGAGCGCGAGGTCGAGCTCGCCACCCTTACCGATCCCAACGTGCGGGTCCGGATCGAGAAGCTCGGGCTCGCGCTCGCGAGCTACCGAGACTGGGCCAGCGCGTAGGCACCGTTAGCCGCCGGCGACGCGGTCGCCGACGGCGTGTTCTTCCGGGAGCTCCTCGAGCTCGAGCGGCGGACCGAAGCCGACTCGCAGCACGGCGCCGCCGTCGACCGCGTTGGATGCCTCGACGAACCCGTCGTGGGCCTCAGCGGCCTGCCGGACGATCGCCAGACCGAGGCCCGACCCCGGCTTCGACCGCGCCTCCCTGGCGCGATGGAAGCGGTCGAACACGAACGGCAGGTCCGCACCCTTGAAACCCGGACCGTGGTCGCGGACGGTGACCACGCCGTCGTGCAACGTGACCTCGACGGTGCCGCCCTCTGGGCTCCACTTGGCCGCGTTGTCGAGTAGGTTCGTCACCGCCCTCGAGATGCGGTCTCCGTCGCCACGCACGAGCGTCGGCTCGAGCCGCTGGCCGAAGGTCAATTCCGGCGCTCTCCGTCGCGCGCGCTCAAGCGCGCCTTGGACGATCGAGTCGAGCCGCACGTCGCCTCGTTCGCCGGTCGGCTTGCTCCCGCGCGCAAGCTCGACGACGTCGGCGACCAGCGCCGTCAGCTCATCGAGTTCCTCGATTACGTCCTCGCGCAGCGCGGCCCGGTCCTCGGGCGAGAGCAGCTCCTCTTCGCGCATCAGCTGGAGGTTTGCCCGGATCGTGGCGATCGGAGTACGCAACTCGTGGGACGCGTCGGCGACGAGGTTGCGCTGGGACTGCACCGAAGCCTCGAGGGCGTCAAGGGTCTGGTTGAACGTTCGGGCCAGACGCGCGAGCTCGTCCGACCCGTGGACGTCGAGTCGTTCGTGCTCGATGCGCTCGGGGTTGAGCGCGATCGACTCGGTCTGCCGGGTGAACCTCGCGATCGGCGCGAGGGCCGTCCTCGCCACGAGCAGGCCGAAGATCGCCGCGAGCAGGATCCCCGCGCCGCCGATCACGAGCAACAAGATCAGCTGATTGCCGAGCGCGTTGTCGACGGTGGTGAGCGGCAGCGCGACCGCCAGCGCGCCCTTCTCTCCGATCCCGGTGACCAGCACTCGGATGTGGGTGCCGCGGACGCGCCTGTCCGTGAAGAACTGGCCGTGGCCCTTCGCGGCGAGCGCGCGGATCGCGGAGGTCGACGGGATCTGGTACGTCTGACCGGGCGGGACGTACGTCCCACCCCCCCGCTTGAACAGCGTGAACGTTCCGGAGGCTCCGCCGAACGCCTGCGGGGGCAGCTGGTCGATCCCGAGTCCCTCGTCGGGGTCGTGGTCCCCGCTTCCGCTGGGACCACGCGGGCCGAGCTGGAATACCCCGTGCGGAGGCGGGCCCCCGCGAGGGCCGAGCCCGATGTTCTCAAGCGGCCGAGTCGACAGGCTCTGCAGCGACTGGTCGACCTGGCTCTGGAGCTCATTTCGGGTTCCTTCGTACCCGGCGACCACGACCGCGATCACCGCGATCGCCACGGCCACGCCGGCGAACAGCCCCATGCGCGCGCGAAGGCTCACGTCTGCTCGGGCTCCCGGAGCGAATAGCCGACGCCCCTGACGGTGTGGATCTGCGCCTTGGCGCCGGACTCCTCGAGCTTGCGGCGCAGATACCCGACGTACACGCGAAGCGCATTCGAGGTAGGCCCGAAGTCGTATCCCCACACGCGGTCGTAGATCAGCGTGTGCGGCAGGACGCGCCGCGGGTTGAGCATCAGAAGCTCGAGCAGCTGGAACTCGGTGCGGGTCAGCTCGACGAACTTGTCACCCACCATCACCCCGTGACGCGCCGAGTCGAGTCTCAGGTCGACGAACGACAGCGCGCCGTCGGCGGTGGTCTCGCCGCCGGCGCGCCTGAGCAGCGCGCGCAGCCGCGCCTTGAGCTCGTCGATGTCGAACGGCTTGACCAGGTAGTCGTCGGCGCCGGCATCGAGCCCGTCGATCCGGTCGCTCACGGTGTCGCGCGCGGTCAGCATCAGCACCGGGACGCGGTTACCCTCGCGCCGGAGCAGGCGGCACACCTCGAGGCCGTCGATGTCGGGCAGGCCGACGTCGAGCACGACCGCGTCGGGGAGGGCGCTGTTCACCTCCGATAGCGCCCCGGCCCCCGAGTCGGTCAGCTTCACCTCGTATCCGGCAAGCGACAGCGCGCGCCGAAGCACGTCCCGTAGGGCTCGATCGTCGTCGACCACGAGCAATCTCATACTTGTGATTGTGTCGCTGGGCGCGCCGGCGCGCGCGATTTCCTACTTAGGTCTTACCCGGACGCGCGGCCAGCTCGCGCAGGACGGTGCCCAGGATCCCGTTGACGAACGCCGGCGCCGCGGCCCCGCAGAAGCGCTTGGCCGTCTCCACGGCCTCGTCGATCGCCCCCTCGGGCGGGATCGCGTGCTCGCCTGGAAGGTCCTCGGGGTACAGCAGCTCGGCCAGCCCGACCCGGAGGATCGAGCGCTCGAGCGGGGCGATCCGCTCGAGCGACCACCCGGTCGCATGGGTGCGGATCAGGTCGTCGAGCTCGGGCTGATGGTCGCGGACGAGCTGAGCCACCGCGCGCGTGAACGCGTGGGTGTCCCGGGGAAACGTTTGCTCGAGGGGCCGACCGAGCAGATCGCTCTGATACAGCGCCCAGATCGCAGCGCGGCGCTGCTCGGTCCTACGCACGGCGACGAGTGTAGACGCGGCCGCGACGTCAGTCGGTGACGATCAGGTCCTTCGGGAGGGAGGTCAGGATCTCGCAGCCGTCGTCGGTCACGACCACGAGGTCCTCGATCCGCACTCCGAACTCGCCCGGGATGTAGACGCCGGGCTCGACGGTGACGACGTTGCCCGCGACCAGCACGGCGTCTGACCGCTGCGCGAGCCGCGGCGCCTCGTGGACCTCGAGCCCCACGCCGTGCCCCAGCCCGTGCCCGAACTGCTCGCCGTGCCCGGCCGCGTGAATCGCCGAGCGCGCCACCGCGTCGACCTCGCGCCCGGCGGCACCGGCCTTGACATCCTCCAGCGCCGCGAGCTGCGCGTCGAGCACGAGCTCGTAGACCTCTCGGGCCGCGTCGTTCACCGGCCCGGCGGCCACCGTCCTCGTGCAGTCCGAGCAGTAGCCGTCGTCGAGCTGCGCCCCCCAGTCGATCACCACGAGCTCGCCGGTTTTGACTTCCGTGTCGCGAGGCCGGGCGTGCGGAAGCGCCCCGTGCGGGCCGGCGGCGACGATCGGCTCGAAGCTCGGGCGCTGCGCTCCACGCCGGCGCAGCTCGTACTCGAGCTCGAGCGCCAGGTCGCGCTCGCTGCGACCGACCAGCCCGCCGGCGATCAGAACCGCGAACGCCTCGTCTGCGAGCTCCGTGGCCGCCCTGATCGACGCCAGCTCGCTGGGCTCCTTGACCGCCCGGAGATCCTCGACCAGGCCGGCGGTGGCGACGAGCTCGATCCGCTCGGGCAGCAGGTCCACCAGCCGGGCGTGCTCGCTCACCGACTCGTGGTCGGCCTCGAAGCCGAGGCGAAACTCGCCCGCCGGCAGGGCGTCCTCGACCCCCTCGAGCAGATGCTGCGGCGAGCGGCGGCGATCGAACGAGGCGTCGACCTCCTCGGCGGCCTGCTCGACGTAGCGAAAGTCCGTGACGAACACGCGCGTGTCAGACCCGACGAGCGCGATGCCGTTGCTGCCGGTGTAGCCGGTCAGGTAGCGGACGTTGACCCGGTTGGTGACGAGCAATACGTCGATGCCCTTGTCGGAGAGCCGCTCGCTCAGGCGGTCGGCGCGGGCGCTCGTCGTGCGGGCGCTCGTTGCGCGAGCGCCCGTTGCGCGGGCGCTCACGACGCGAGCTCCGCTCGGACCCGCTCGAGCGCCTCGCGATAGCCCGCGGGTCCCTTGCCGGCGACGCGGGCGAAGCACAGCTCCGAGATCACCGACTGCCGCCGCCACGGCTCGCGCGAGTCGACATCGGACAGGTGCACCTCGACCGCCGGCAGACCGGTCAGCTCGAGTGCATCGCGGATCGCGTAGGAGTAGTGCGTCCACGCGCCGGGGTTGAGCACGATCGCGTCGGCCATGCCCTCGAGACGGTGCAGGTGCTCGACGAACTCGCCTTCGTGGTTGGTCTGGAAGAAACGGGTCTTGAGACCGAGCTCCTGCGCGGCGTCGCTGATCTCCAGCTCGAGCTGCTCGAACGTCAGCCCTCCGTAGTGCGTGGGGTCGCGGCGGCCAAGCTGGTCGAGGTTGACGCCGTGCATGACCTCGACCCGGTTGCGCACGGCGCTCACTGTGCGATCAGCTCCTGTATCGCGGAGCGCACCTCGGCGAGCTCGACGGTGCAGCCGGACATCGGCTGCCCCGGCTTCGGACACAGCACGAATGGCACCGGGCCCTCGCCCATGCGCTTCTTGTCGTGCCCGGTGGCGTAGATCACGGCGTCGACATCCGTGCCCTCGAGGCGTACCGGGAGTCCGGCGGCAAGCAGCATCTCCCGCACCTGCGCGCGCAGCTCGTCGGCTCCGGACAGCCGGAGCTCGGCCAGCAGGCCGAGGCCCACCGCCTCGCCGTGGCGGTAGCGCGCATACCCGGTCGCGGTCTCGATCGCGTGGGCCACCGTGTGGCCGAGGTTCAGGATCTGACGCAGGCCACGGTCGCGCTCGTCCTGCGAGACGATCCGGATCTTGACGTGGGCACACGCGGCGATCACCTCCGGGTCGGTGGCCAAGGCCCCGGCGCGGAGGCGATCCCAGAGCGTGCCGCCGGAGATCAGCCCGGTCTTGACCACCTCGGCGTAACCGGCCGCGACCTCGGCCGGCGGAAGCGTTTGAAGGGTCGCGGGGTCTGCGATCACGGCGCTCGGCTGATGGAACGCCCCGACGTAATTCTTGGCCTCCGGCAGGTCGACCCCGGTCTTGCCGCCGATCGCCGAGTCGACCTGGGCCACCAGCGTCGTCGGCACCTGCACGACGCGCATCCCGCGCTGGTAGGTGGCCGCACAGAACCCGGCCAGGTCGCCGACCACGCCTCCGCCGAGGGCCACCACGACGTCGGAGCGGGTCGCTCCATGGCGGACCATCTCGGTCCACACGATCTCCGCGTGGGCGATCGTCTTCGACTGCTCGCCGGGCATGATCCGGACGTCCCCGATGAACGGCTCGAACCGCTCGCCGTAAAGCCGCCCCGCGTGGTAGTCGGTCACGAGCAGCCGCCGGCCGCCCACCGTGGATGGCCAGAACCCATGCTCGGTCACGAGCCCGTCGCCGATGTACACCGGGTAGTCCGACGACGCGCTCGTTGCCCACAGCATCCTCGTCCTCTTGCGTGGCACGCCCGTGAGCGCCGCCACGACCGCTCCGATCTGCCTTGAGCGAGCGGCCGGAACGATCACGTCGGCGAGCGACTCGTACATCGGCCGCCGGGCATCGTGCAGCTCGTGGAAGCGGCGGACGTCCGCTGCCAGCGGCCTGCCTCCATTCCCCTCGACCCGCTGCCAGGCGTCCTCCCACACCGTCTCGAGCCAGATCACCCGGCAGTCGGCCAGGGCGTCCCGAACCCGCGCCGAGCCGATCGCGCCGCCGCCGAGCGCCACCACCTCCACGGACGGATCGGCGAGCAGCTCCAAAGTCGTCTTCTCCTCCACCTCGCGGAACGCGGCCTCGCCGTCCTGAGCGAAGACATCCTGGATCTTGCGTCCGAGTCGAGTCTCGATCACCTCGTCGACGTCGAGGGCGCCGGCGCCGAGCGCGTGGGCGGCGGTCGTCTTGCCCGCCCCCATGAAGCCGATCAGCGCTGTCTGTGCCACGCGATCCGCTCCTCGTAGGCGCGGAGGGCGCCCTTGACGTCGTCGATGTGGTCGCCGCCGAACTTCCGTCGGTAGGCGTCGGCGAGGACGAACGCGACCATCGCCTCCCCCACCACGCCCGCGGCCGGGACGGTGCACGAGTCGGTCCGCTCCCTGAGCGCCTCGGCGGGCTCGTGCGTGGCGATATCGACCGAGCGGAGCGGCTTGGTCAGGGTCGGCAGCGGCTTCATCGAGCCGCGCACGACGAGCGGCGAGCCGGTCGTCATCCCCCCTTCGAGCCCGCCCGCCCGGTTGGTCTCGCGGTAGTAGCCGCGCTCGTCGTCGTAGAAGATCTCGTCGTGGGCCTGGGAGCCCGGGAGGCCCGCGACCTCAATTCCGTCCCCGATCGACACCGCCTTGAGGGCCTGGATCGAGAGGATCGCCTGGCCGAGGCGGCCGTCGAGGCGCTCCTCCCAGGAGACGTGCGAGCCGAGTCCGGGGACGAGCCCGAAGGCGATGACCTCGAACACGCCGCCGAGCGACTCGTTCGCCTTCCGCAGCCGGTCGATCTCGGCGACCATCTGTTTGGTGGCGTCGGGGTCGAGACATCGGACCGGCGACTCGTCGACCGTGACGAAGTCGCTCGCGGTCAGGTCTTGCCTGTGGGGCGCGTGGACGCTCGTGATCTGGATCACATGCGAGAACACCTCGACCCCGACCTCGCGTAGGAACGCCTTCGCCACCGCGCCGCCGGCGACCCGCGCGGCGGTCTCGCGCGCGCTCGCGCGCTCGAGGATGTTCCTGACGTCGGTCGTGTTGTACTTCTGCGTCCCCACGAGGTCGGCGTGCCCGGGTCGCGGCAGGTGGACCTCGGCGACCGCGTCCTGGACCGGCCACGGGTTCATCCGCTCCTCCCAGTTCGCGTAGTCGCGGTTCGTGACCTGGAGGGCGATCGGGCTGCCGAGCGTCTTGCCGTGGCGCACGCCGCCCGTCACCTCGACCTGGTCACGCTCGATCTTCATCCGCCCGCCGCGGCCATGGCCGAGCTGGCGGCGCGCGAGATCGCGGTTCAGCGCGTCCCGGTCCACGATCAGGCCGGCCGGCAGCCCCTCGAGGATGCAGGTCAGTCCGGGGCCGTGGGACTCGCCGGCTGTTGTCAGGCGCAGCGACATGGCCGATGTAGGTTACGGACGGCCGCCGCCGGCGCGGCGGCCCGCCATCGCCTCTCCCGCTCCGCAGGTGCGGCGGTCCAATCCGTAGAAACTACGGATATCGGTTCCCGGTACCGGAGCCGATGCGTTGTTAGTGGTCTCGATGAGCATGCCGCGCGTCTCTTGACGCATTCCGATGTCAACACCCCTCGAGCATCTTGCTGAGCACGATCTCCTGACCGGCGTCTACAACCGGTCGCGGCTGGTCAGCGAGCTGGAGCGTCAGCTCTCGTACTCGGCCCGGTACTCACGTCCCGGCGCCCTGCTCGTACTCGACATCGACAACTTCAAGCTGCTCAACGACTCCTACGGCCGCGCCGCCGGCGACGTGATGCTGAAGGCTGTCTCCGAGATCCTTCGCGCCCGGGCGCGGGCCACCGACGTGGTCGCCAGGCTCGGCAGCGACGAGTTCGCGCTGATCCTCCCCGAGGTCAACGAGGACGAGGCGATGATCGTCGCTCGCGATATCCGCGCCGTCCTGTGCGAGCGTCAGATCGGGCCCCCGATCATGGCCAGCATCGGGATCGCGCTGCTGACCGGCGACGAGGAGGTCGCAGCCGACGACGTCATGGCGCGCGCCCAGATCGGGCTGTACGAGGCCAAGGAGCTCGGCGGCGACCAAGCCAGGGTTTTCAGCGGCCAGGACAGCGGCGCGCTTACTTGGGTGCAGCGGATTCGCGCCGCGCTCGCCGAGGATCGGTTCGTACTCTACGGCCAGCCGATCGCCGACCTTCGCACCGGCCGGATCACGCATCACGAGCTGCTCGTGCGGATGCTCTCCGAGGACGGGGACATCATCCCGCCGGCCGCCTTCCTGCCAATGGCCGAGCGCTTCGGCGTGATCGGCGAAATCGACCGCTGGGTCACGAACGCCGGCCTGCGGCTGGCGATCGACGGCGAGGGCGTCGCGATCAACCTGTCCGGCTACTCGATTGGCGATCAGTCGATCATCGCCGAGATCCGCAGCGCAATCACCGACGGCGTCGACCCCGGCAAGGTGATCTTCGACGTCACCGAGGCGTCCGCGATGACCAAGCTCGAGGCGACGCGGCAGTTCGCCGGCACCCTGTACGGGCTCGGCTGCAGCCTCGCGCTCGACGACTTCGGCACCGGCTTCTCCTCCTTCACGTTCCTCAAGCACATCCCGGCGCGGTACCTCAAGATCGACATGGGCTTCGTCCGCGAGCTGGCGAGCAGCAAGCTCGACCACCAGGTCGTGAAGTCCATCGTCGGCATCGCCCGCTGCCTGGACAAGCGCACGATCGCCGAAGGCGTCCAGGACGCCGACACGCTCGGCGTGCTCAAGGCGATCGGCGCCGACTACGCCCAGGGCTTCCACTTCGGCGCCCCCAAGCGCCTCTCGCCCCCCACGGCGTTCGAGCGCCAGCTCCGCGCCGCCCGGGCCGTTCAGTCCACCGTCTGAGCCCTTGTCCGCGCCGGCGCGGTCACGGCCTTGCGTCCCGCCGACGCGGCGGCGCGCCTCGCACCCCGCGCACCTGCGGGCGGATCGCATCCAAAAGGCGCACGGCGCCACCGCCACCGGGGTCAATAGTACGCACTCGGCACACGCCCGGCGCCCAGTGCACGCGAGACGACGTATATGGGTCATTTCGGGACACTGGAGTCCGGCGCCCCGTCGACTGTCGAGTTTTGACCCAGGCGGACGGCGCGCGTGGCGCGTGGCGCGTGACCGGCGCGCGGTCGAAGCAGCCGAGGCCGTAGAACCGCCTCCGGTGCCCCGCCACCCCGAGTAAGTACGCACTCGACCGCCTCCGCGGATCGAGTGCGGCGAAACTCGGCGTATGCGCGAGTTTCGGCACTCTCGAGCCGGCCGTGTGTCGAATGTCGACTTGTTCGGGCTCGCGGTCCGTCCGGGGGCGGCCAACTCGCCCAGGCCCTCGATCCGCGCCACCGCCGGCGAACCGCTGAGGCTCGCGGTCCGCGCCACCGCCCACAAAGACGACGGGCGCCACGCGCACGAAACGCGTGACGCCCGTTTGGGAGGAGAGGTCGCCGGTCTAGTACTTGCCGGCGGCGTCGACCGCGAAGTGATCGTTGGCGGACGACACAAGCGCCAGCCGGATCGTCATCGCGACGTGATGGAGGTGGCTCAGTTTCTTCGCCATTACCGGCGAGAGGTGCAGGCGCAGGGTGACCGTGCCGTTCGTGACCGAGTTGACGGTGCCGAGCCCGATCCTGACGTAGCCGGCGCGTCCGACCTTGATGCCGGCCTTCTTAGCGGAGCGGCGGGTGATCGACACGGTGGCGATCCCGTTGGCCGCCTTGTTCGAGCTCACCCGGACCAGAATGCCGTTCCGGAGCACCGCCTTCAGGCTCTGCGGCAGCAGCTGGATGTGCACGTTGAGGCCCGGCCCTGAGCTCGAGCCCGAGCCGCCTCCGCCCGTGGACGAACTCGGGGGCGGAACGGGCTGGCCGGTGGAACCGAGCACCTGGACGGTCTGAGACAGCGTCGAGGTGTAGCCGCCGCGGTCGGTCACCGTCAGCGTTACGTTGTAGGTACCGCCCTTGCCGTAGCTGTGTTCGACGCTCGGACCGGTGGCGGTGGTGCCATCGCCGAACTGCCACTGGTAGTTGGCCGCCGGGACGATCAGCGTCGAGGCGGTCGCCGAGCCGTCGAGCTCGATCACGTCGCCCTGGTCCACCGCGCTCGGCACGACGAACGCCGGCCCGAGGATCACGTCGGGCGCGCAGCCGAAGTACGTGTTCGGGTCGAACTCGAGCGCGCCGGCGTTGTTGAACTCGCGCTGCACGTAGTACGGGTTCTGCGAACTGTTACCGAGGGTAACCGCGTCTTCCTGGTGACCACCGATGGGGTGGCAGATATAGCCGTTGTTCGCGTCGACGGCGTTGTCGTCGATCTCCGAGCCGTCGAGCGCGGCCCACCCGTTCAGGCCCGGATTCACGATCGCGGCGATCTCCGACTGGCTGAGCGGACTCACCAGCCGCTGCCCGACGCCGATCGACAGCTGATGCGGCGTCGGAGCCGGCGGGATCTGCGGGGCGTCGGGCTCATCGCACCCGGTGCCTGCCGTCCACGGCTGCACGACGTAAGCGACCTCGGTCCCGCCGACGTTGACCTGCGAGTGGTAGGAGCAGAAGCCAGTGATCTGCGGCAGTCCCCCGCCGTTTCCAGTCATCGGAACGGTCAGCGTGAGATCGGTGCCAATCTGATTCAGCGCCCCCTGCCGCGTGAAGACCGAGCCGTTCGGCTGCGTGACGTACGCGTACCAGCCGTCCGCCGTAATGCCCTGCGGAGGCGCCGGCGGCGAGGGGATCGTGATCGTCGAAGTCCCGCCGGTGGTCGTAACCGTCACCGAGCCACTCGGCGCTGACTCCACAGGCTGACCGTTGACCTGCGTCACGTAGGTGACGACGACGCGGTAGTCCGCGGACGGGATCGTCCCGCCGGCGGTGCCCGTCCCGGTGTTCAAGGGCGGAGGCGGCGTCAGGTTGCCGTTGGCCGAGCACAGCGTGTTCGAGCTGTCGAGGCACGACTCCACGCCCGGCGGCAGCAGCAGGTCCACGAGTGGCGTGTAGCCGGGCTGGGTGCGGCCGATGATCCCGGTCTGCGCTACCTCCGCCGCCACCTCACCCTGGATCTGCGAGTCGGTCAGGCAGACCCCGTTGAGGTTCACCTGGTTGGGATCGACGAACGAGTCGCCCGCCGCAGTGCAGTTGCCTGCGCCCGCCGCGGGATAGTTATGGCCGGGGCTGTTCGGGTTACCGAACTCGCAGCTCGAGCCTCCGGTGACGCCGTAGTCGATGCAGCCCCCGCCGAACACCGACTGGTTGAGCGCGCGGCCTCCGCCGTCGTTGTACTGCTGGGTGTCGGCGAACGGCGAGGCGAGCGAGCCGCTCGCGTCCGCGGCGTCACGCAGGAACTGCTCGACGAAGCCTCGAGTCTCCGACCAGTAGGCGCGACCCTGGTCCCAAGCGACCGCGAACGTCTCGTTCTTGTGGATGACCGGACCGCTGCGGTAGCACAGGCCGTTGTTCGGAATTAACGGGGCGCCGAGGTCAGTCGAAAGCCACGGGTCCGTGCACGGGCCCGCCGAGGTCACGGCCGTGACCCCGTTGGGCAGGGGATTCACGCGGGCAGCCGGCACCATCGCGACGCCGGCCTCGGTGCCGCCGTCGTTGACGACGATCGCCTGCGCGCTGGCCACGACGGACAGCGAGGCGAGGGCGGTGCAGGACAGAGCAAGGACAAGCCGACGGACGGCGAGCGAGTAACGGCGCATATCAGCCTCCTACCGTGAGATTGCGCAGGTCGACGACGGCGCCGACGCTCGGGTCGTATTGGAACAAGGAGATGGCGCTCAGCGGTGACTTATTGAGCAGCTCGCGGCCGACGCTCGACGCGTTCGTGCGAGCCGCGCTCGCCGCGGCGGCCGACGGGTGGTTGTCAGCGGTGATCGAGTTCACCGAGAACAGGGCGACCGGAGTAGAGCCGGTGGGCGTCTGCTTCGAGATGCCCGCCTGCTGCCCGGGGTTCAGCGACAGGATCTCGCAGTCGATCGGACCCGGGGTGCAGGTGCCCGCGCCGCTCACGACGGTGCCCGGCTCGACTACGAACAGCACGCTGTGGCCGCCCTGGAGCACGCCGAGCTCGACGAGCATCGGCTGCTGCTTGCTCGGCAGGATGCTGAGCCGCTCGAGCGGGTCGATCGTGTTCACGCCACCGTCGGCGGTCGTGAGCGCGAGCGACACGTGATAGGACTGGGTCGAGGTCAGCCCGGTGGGCGCGGGCCTGACCGGAGCGGTCGGCGCCGGCGTGGTCGGGGTCGGCGTGGTCGGAGTCGCGGGCGTGGTCGCCGGCGTCGTCGGGGCGCCTGCGCCGCTGCCCGTGCTCGGGCTGGTGCCGCCGCCCGTGCTTGGCGTGGTCGTGCCCGTCGACGGGGTCGTGGTAGGCGCGGCCGCCACCGTCGTGGTGGTGGTCGTAGCCTCGTGCTGCGGCGTGAACGGGTTGCGGCCGCCGCCGGCGAGCTTGGAGTTCGTGGGCGAAGCCTGGATCGAGATCGCGGGAAGCGTGGTGCCGGACGAGTACGGCAGCGGACCGGTGGGCGGCGTCACGATGTCGGTCGGCGCCTGCTTGGTCAGCAGAACCGGCACCGCCACGAGGGCGACGATGAGCACCAGCGCGATCGGCCAGAGCTTGCGATCGACCAGTTCCTTGAGCATGTTGCGCGGGACGCTCATCGCAGCACCGAGGTGACGGCCGCCGCCGGCGGCGTGGACGAGGATCCGGGTGTCGAAGTCTGCGGCTGGGTGCTCGGCGCGGGGCCGGTCGGCGTGGCGCCACCCGTTGCGCCCTGGGTCGGCGGGACGATGTAGGTCGTCGCCGACACGGTCGCGGTGATCTGCGGGAAGCCGTTCGGACCGGGCACGAGGTTGATCGCGTTGATCGTCATGAGGCGACCGCGGATCGTCAGCGTCCCGTTGACGTTGACCACGAAGCTCTCGAGGCGGTTGAAGAAGGTCGACAGGTTGAAGTAGTTGCCGCTGAGCGTGACCGTGAACTGCTCGGTAGGCAGGCCGGCCGCTCCGACGGTCGCGCCGGGCGGAAGCTCCGCCGCCGCGGCGGCCGCGCTGCTCGCCGATGAGCTGCTGGACGACGAGCTGCTGGACGACGAGCTGCTGCTCGAGGTCGTGCTGCTCGATCCCCCGCCGGACAGCTGCAGGCCCTTGAAGGACACGTGCGACTGCTGGGCAGCGGCCTGGACCTGGACGATCAGCGACGGGACGTCGTCATCCGGCGGGACCGCCTCGCCGAGCCTGGCGAGCTGGGCGTACTGGCCCGCGAACGCCCGGCGCGCGCTCATTCCGGCTGCCACCAGGTTCTGGGCGGAGCTCAGCTGCGCCTGCTCGCTCGAGACCTGGGTGCTGAGGTTCGACGCCTGCGAACGCTTGGGCGATACCACGAAGAACCAGCCAGCCACGATGGCGCCGACGGCGAGGACGATCACGATCACGATGCGGTCGCGGGCGGTCACGGTGTCCCTCCGGTGGTGCTGACGGTGGTCGTCCCGCCGCTGACCGCGGTGACGCCGTTGGCGCCCGCGTTGGCCACGGGGGTGAAGAACACGGTCAGGTCGAAGTTGGGAGCGTTCGCGACGCACGTCTGCGAACCCGAGCCCCCGCTCGCGCCCGCGGACGCGCTCGGGGAGTTCGTCTCCTGAGAGTTGTTGAAGGACACGCGGGTGACGCCGTCGATCAGGCGCAGGCGCGACATCAGCCGCGCGACGTCGTCCTGGTTGGCGGTGCAGCCGGTGAGCTCGAACGCCGGCGCGGCGACGTCGGCGCGGAGCGAGCTGCTGGCGCCGCCGCCGGCGGAGGCGCCGGGAACGACCGTGCCGACGATCGACTGAAGCGTGGTGTTCGCCGGGACGACCTTCGAGAGATCGACCAGGGCGGTGTGCCAGTCGAACCGCGCCGCCGCGATCGAGCGGACCGTGCCGATGCGGGTCTGGGCCAGCTGGGAGAACTTCGAGAACTCGCCGAGGCGATTGGCCGCGGCCTGCTCCTGGGCGACCTGCGTCTTGAGGTTCGAGAGCATGGCCGTGCGCGAGGTGATCGTGTTGTTCGTCAGCACGTACACGGTCACGAGCGCGACCGCGGCCGCGAGGAATCCGAGCAGCACGAACACCGGCACCTGCATGCCGGTCGACGGGCCTCGGCTGCGCCCGCGCGAGTCGGCGGGGATCAGGTTGACGGCTCTCATGAGGGGAGCTCCTCGACGGTCAGTCCGGCCGCGACCGCGAGCCGGCCGGCGTCGACGCCGCCGAACCCGCCGGGCTGGCCCTCCTGGACCACGCCAACCTCGAGCGGAAGTCCGATCTCTTCGCCGAGCTGCTCCGGGAAGCCGGGGATCGACACCGCGGGACCGGTGAGGACGACGCGCTCGACGACGGCCGAGGCGTCCTGCATGGTGAGGAAGTCGAGCGAGTTGCGAACCTCGTCGGCGATCCGGCGGACGCCGTCGTTCAGGACCTCGCGGGCCTCGGCGACGATGTCGGCGTCGCCCTCGACCTCGTCGACCGTGGCGAGCAGACCGACGTGGCGGAGCCAGCCGTGAGCGTGCTCGAGCGTGAGGGCCCGGCGCTCGGCGAGCTCGCCGGCGATCGACTCGATGCCCTGGCCGGCGACGCGGGTGAAGGAGCAGGTCGGGCCGACCGCGACCGCGAGGTTCGTGAGGCCCCCGACGCTGGCGTACAGCGTGGCGCCGGTCAGCTCGGGGCGGTACAGCGCGCGGATCATCGCGAACGCCGACAGGTCCACGCCCATCGGACGCAGCCCCGCCTTGCGCGTGGCCTCGAGCAGGCGCTCGATCATGTCGCGCCGGGCGGCGACGACGACGACCCGGGTTCGCGGACCATCCGGAGTCTCGATGACGCCGAGCGAGTGGTGCTCGAGCACGGCCTGCTCGAGCGGCATCGGGATGTGGTCGGGAGCCTGGAAGCGAATCGCGGAGGTGATCTCCTTGGCGCCCTTGAGTGGCGGAAGGTCGAGCGTGCGCATGACGATGCGCTGATTGGCGACGCCCAGGCGGACGCGCCGGCTCAGCTTGTGCTCGGCGAACAGGTCACGCAGTGAGGTGGCGAGAGTGTCGACGTCGACCACCTCGCCGTCGCGGACAATCCCGGCGGGGAGCGGGGCGCTTGCGGCGCGCTCGACCTTGATCTGGCCGGGGCGAGCCTCGACCGCGGCCACGTAGCCGGGCTCGATGTCGAGGCCCACGACAGATTTTCCCTTGGCGTAACCCATAGCGGCTCAGGCCAAGTGATCGACCGCTACCCCCGCCGAGTTGAGGCTGTCCAGCCCAGGTTGGACAGTCTCGTCGTTTTGGCCTGGACGTCCAGGCACCCGATTGCGCCGTTCGAGCCGGCGCAGCAGCCTGCGGGACGGCTGCTCGACCAGGTAAAAGCTCGCGGCCCCGAGGACCAGTGCGCCGGCCAGCACGCCGGCCCACACGAGCGCGACGGTCGCGATCGTCGAGGTCTGCGTCGGTATCCACGCCTGGTCGATCAGCTCGAGCACCGGGAAATGCCAGAGGTAGATGCCGTACGAGATCGTCCCGACCCACGCGGCCACCGGGCTGCGGAGCACGCGGAGCGGCCATCTGACAACGCCGCCGTCGCAGGGGGTGATCACCGCGAGGACGAGCAGGGCCGAGCCGACACCGATCGAGATGTGCGTAGCGAGCCCGTACCAGGGCAGGAAGATGTCGCCGTGCTGGGCCGGCACCCCGGCCATGAACGCCGCAAACGCCAGCGCCACGCACAGCCCGGTCCGGCGGCCGAGGACGGTCACGATAGACCGGGACGCGCGTCCAACCTCGAGCTCGGCCCGGAGCACTGCGAGCGCCATCCCGATTGCGAACCAGTCGAACAGGCCCGGGAGGCTGACCATCAGGGTCTCGCCGCGGTCGTGGAACGCGGCGGTCAGCGAGCCCGCCAGAGCGCCGCGCAGTACCAGCGACGCCATGCCCGCGACCGCGATCCACGTGAGCTGAACGCGCACGGCGCGGCGCGCACCCCGCGCCACCAGCCATGCGAACACCGGCAGCAACGCGTAGAAGGTGACCTCGACGCAGAGGCTCCACGCGACCCCGAGGCCGCCGAACAGCGTCAGCGGGTTGTAGATCTGCGATAGGCCGTAGTAGGTGCCGGCGTCCGGTCCGAACACGCCGGCGTTGAAAGGACCGAATGCCAGCGCGGTCAGGGCGATCCAGTACGCCGGCAGGATCCTCACGCTCCGGCGGACCGCGTAGGCCCGCCAGCCCGGCAGGTCGCCGCCGTCGCGGATCGCACGCGCATACGGCAGGTACAGGAGCGCGCCCGAGATCACGAAGAAGATCGCGACGCCGCCCTTCAGCTCCCACAGGAGCGGGGCCAGGGACCCCGCGGGAGAGAACCCCCGCGAGAGCCCGACGTGGTAGGTGAGGACGGTCAGCGCTGCCAGCGCCCGCAGCCCGTCGAAGCCGTCGAGCTTTGTGCGCACCTTCGAGCTCATGCCGCCATCGCCGGGGAGGGCTCGGGCGAACGGCCGATCGCCGCGTGCGCCCGGTCGGGTTGGGCTGCCGCCACGCGTGAGTCGGCGAGCAGCGAGACGCCGGCGAGCGGCACGACCCAGACGACGTACAGGAAGGCCCAGTACTCGGCGGTGAGCTGGAGGCCGATCAGGATCGCGGCGCTCAGCGCCGCCATTCGCGCGCGATCGCGGGCGAGGTGCGGCTCCTGCCGGAGCTTCACCACGGCGGCCGCGACGAGCCCGAGCACGGCCCCCTGGGCGAGCGGCTGGAGCGTGGCGTCGTTGACCGCGCCCCAGACCGACTGGACCGAGCCGCGCGTGAACTGGTAGGCGACGGCATGGACCATGTCCGAGATCCCGCCGATGCCGCCGAGCGCCACCAGCACCACGAGCACCGGGAGCGACATGATTGCGATCGCCGCCAGAGCCCCAGCGAGCCGGCGACCCCGGAGCGGCGCGAGACACACCGAGAGGAGCGCGAACGGCGCGAGCTTGAACCACCCCGCGATCGCGAGCATCGCCGAGCACGCGGCCGGCCGGCGCCACAGCAGCACCGCCACCAACAGCATCGCCGCCAGCACGACGTCGGTCGTGCCGGTCGACGCGGTGATCAGCAGCGGCGGGAACGCGAGCCAGGCGAGCGCGGCCCGCAGTCCGGCCTCCTCGACCTCGACCGGCCTCGGTGTGCGTGGCCGCGGACGCCCGTCGGCGGTGATCCTGAACACCGCCCACGCGCTCACCACCGCGGCCAGCACCGCGAACGCGAGCCCGCCGTCAACCGAATCCCACACGTTGCTGACCGGAGCGAACAGCGCGATCGGCGTGTACAGCAGGTAACTCAGGATCGGATAGGTGTCACCGTGGATGATCCCCGGCGGCATGTGGCCGTAAGGCAGCACCCCATGGACGAGCTTCGTCGCGCCCTCCATGACGGCATAGAGCACGTCGACGGCGTTGAACGAGCTCACACCGACCATCAGGAAAACGAGCGCGAGCACGACAAGCAGCGCGCGCAGCCAGCGGACCCGCCGCGCCGGGTCGACGCCTGGGGTGATCACCGTGAGCAGCGGCGTGGACGGCGCCGGCTCGCGCGGCGGACCGAGAGCCTTGCCGGCGCAACGGAGCAGCAGGTAAGTCAGGCCGGGCACCGCGGCCTGCACGCTCCTGTCGATGTAGCGGTGCTGGAACAGCAGCACCGAGAGCAGCAACGACAGCGCGGCCGCGACATCGAGGTTGCGCAGCCGCCGCCACGGGCTGACCCCCGCCATCAGCACGAACAGCGCGGACAGGACGGCGAGCACGGCCGGCTGATAGGCGATCCAGTCGCCGTACGGGACGACCATCTGCCTGAAGTTGATCGCTTGGGTCTCAGTGCGCCCCGCACGCAGCGCGACCGCGGCCAGGATCCGATCGCCGGCGTAGAAGTTGACCTGCTCGAGACCGGGATCGATCGGGCCGGCGACGGCCCGGTTCCAGCGCGACCCCGCGAGCATCTGGGCGACATGCGGCGCTCGCAGCGCGGCCCTGATCGCCTGCGGCGGTGACACCGGCGCGGCCGGCTGATGCTGCATGAGCGACAGCCCCAGCGCCGCGATCACGGCGACGACCACCCCCGCCACCAGCGGAGAGACGCGTCTCGAGCCGGCCCCGGGACGGTCGCTCTCGGCCATCAGAGACCGGCGTGTAGGTACCAGTGGATGATCGCGGGGCCGGCGAAGAGGCCGATGATCCCGCCGAGGGCCAGGAACGGCCCGAACGGCACCGCGGTCTTGCGCCCCTTCTCGACGCCGACGCGCGCGATCACGACCGCGCCCACCAACGTCGCCGTGAGCACGCCGGCGAGGATCGCGACGGGGACCGATCGCCCGAGGAACAGGCCCAGGACCGCGGCCAGCTTGACGTCGCCCATCCCCATGCCGCGCGGGTACATGAGCAGGAACGCGAGCAGGAACCCGCCCGCGCCGGCGCCGGCGATGAGCTGCTCGGGAACGCCCTTGAGGTCGAGCGCGGCGCCGATCGCCACCGCGGCGACAGCCGCAGGCAAGGTGATCTTGTTCGGGATGATGCGGTGCTCGAGGTCGATCAGCGCGACCGGGACGAGCACGACGACGAGCACGAGGCCGAGCACGACCTCTGACGCCGAGTGCTTGGTCAGCACGACCGCGACCGCAAGCGCGCCGGTGAGGGCTTCGATGATCGGATAGCGGGGTGAGATCGGGGCGCGGCAGCTTCGGCAGCGTCCGCGCAGCAGCAGCCAGCCGAACACCGGCACGTTGTCGTACGCCTTGATCGCGGTGCCGCATCCAGGGCAGCGCGAGCCCGGGTGCACGAGCGACTCAGCGCGAGGGAGCCGATAGGCGACGACGTTCAGGAACGAGCCGATGGTGGCGCCGAACGCGCCCGCCACCGCGGCTGCGAATGCGATCGGCATCGCGCGTGCCTCACGCCGTCCCGGCGAGCACGCGCTCCGGCTCGCCCGGCTGGCCCGGCTCGACCGGAACCGACCGATCGAGCTCGTCGGGCGCCTCCCCTGCCGGCGCGCCGGCGCCGAGCACCGCGACCAGCACGAGCGGGAGGAACCACACGATGTACAGGTAGAACCAATGGAGCGCCGGCAGCTGCACGGCGATGATCACCGCGGCGGCGAGCGCGGCCACCTGGGCCGGGGTGCGCCTGCCGCGTGGGCGGAACGCGACCGCGACGGCGAGGATCACCGCGCCGGCCTCGAGCGCGACCTTGATCGGCGCGAGCCCGGGGTGCAAGGCCCAGATCGAGAAGATGTCGGAGCGGGTGAGCTGGTAGCCGATCGTGTGGTCCCAGAACTCCCTCAAACCGCCCGGCGGCAGGAACAGGGCGATCGACGCGCAGGCCGCAACCACGAACCCGGCGAGCACCTTGCGAATCGTCCGCTCGTCGGCGTCACCGCGCCCGACCGCTACCAGCGGCAGCAGGATCGCGGGGAAGAACTTAGAGGCGGCGCCGAGCCCGACGAGCACGCCGCGCTTGATCGGGCTCTCGAGCGCGAGCATCACGAGCACGACGATCAGCGCCACCAGCCCGTCGTTCGTGCTCTTCTCCATGCCGAGCACGCTGCACGGACACGCGGCCCACAGCCACGCGAGCAGCAGGCCGAGGCGCCATCCCTCGCGCCCGGAGCGCAGCCGCCACCCGAGCACGATCAGGCCGGCGATCGTGAGCAGATCGAAGGTGATCGTCGCCGCCCGGGCCGCGGGCAGGTACTGCCAGTTGCCGGGGAACAGCAGCTCGAACGGGGCGTACGCGAGGTAGGCGATCGGCCCGTAGGTGTCGCCGTGTCCGAGCGAGAAGTAGTAGAGGCTCTGGCCGTGAAGGAGCTTGTAGGCGCCGAGCGCCGACGCCGTGCCGACGTCGATGACCCCCGCCGGGTGGAGCGTGATCACGATCCGCGCGACCACGAGCGCGAGAACGCCAACCGCGAGCACTGCCGTCGGCACGCGGATGTCGAGCCGTTGTGCGCGAGCACGCGGGCGGTAGCCGCGGATCAGCATCCTGACCAGCAGGTAGACGAGCGGCGGGTAGAACATCCACACCGCCGGCTCGAGGTGGCCGTTGTCGAACAGCAGGTACGAGATACCGAACGTGAGAAGCGCCGCGATGTCGAACCGGTCAAACCACGAACGTCCTCGGAGCAGCAACAGCGGGAGCAGGAACATGAGCGTGAACGCGCCGAGCAGCAGGGGCGAATCGAAGATCCCGCCGTAGTGCCCGCGGCCGTAGATGCCGAGGATCAGCGGGCCGGTGTACGTCGCGCCAACCTGGCCCTGCGGACCGATGATCTGGTCGGCGATGACCTTGTCGTGGTAGTAGAAGTAGATCTCGTAGTGGCTTCCCACCCACACGTAGGCCGAGATCCGCAGCGGGTGATGGCTCCGGTGGATGGCGAGCATCTGCGGCGCGGTCTTGGCGAGCGCGATCGCGCGGTTCGGATCGATCGCAAAGCCGCGCGGGACCTGATAGCCGTCGGGGGCGAGAAACATCGCCGGCTCGGTGTCCGGCGGCGGGCCCGAGGACGCGCTCGCCGTGGCCGGGACGATCGCCCAGGCAACGGCCATTACGGAGAGGAGCGCGAGCATCAGTCGGCGCATGCCTTCGTAATCGGCCGGCGCGAGGTCGCCTTGAACTTAAAGCGCTTGGCGTTAAACGAACCGAGGCGGCCCGGAGGCCGCCTCGGTCACATCGTGGATGACTACTGATTGACTACCAGGTGCCGCCGGCCGAGCAGCTGCCCTTGTTGGCCGGGGAGCACGCAAACGTCTCCGAACCGTTGTTGTTCGTGAGCGTGAACAGCTCGGTGTCCGTCGGGGACTCGGCGACGATCGTGTAGCTGCTGGCGTCGCCAGTGGCGGACGACAGGTAAGCCTGGCCGTTGCTCGTGTTCGTGTTGAGCGCGGGCGAGATCGTGTTCAGAGCACCGACGCCGGAGCTCGCGTAGCTACCGTTGTTGTCGGTCGCGTACGTCTCCATCGCGGTGGCGGCGTTCCGGGCCAGAGACTCGGCCGAAGCGTCATTGGCCTTGCTCTTCTGGTTGAGGAACGTCGGAATGGCGATCGCGGCAAGAATGCCGATGATCAGGATCACGACGAGAAGCTCGATCAGGGTGAAACCCTTCTCGTCCTCGGCGCGACGGCGCAGCTTATGAAGCATGGAGCCCTCCTGGGATTTTGATTGGGTCTGTCTCGCCAGATCCAAGGCCCCAATCGGGAGTCATCCATGACTTAGTCACACTTCTCCGTATTGGTGGTAACCCGGCTTCCTCACGATCCGTTCGTGAGGTCCGTGGCTTTGCGTCCCGCCCTCGCGGACGGTTTGCCCTTGGCACCTGAGTGACTCTGGCAACCCAGGTATCGGAATTTCAAACCTGCAGCCTGACGGGAATGGACGTTTAGGCTATCCGCCGCCGCTATCCGCAGGGCCCGTCTGCTGCGCATCCCGTCCGGGCTGAAACTCCCCGGTGCCGCCGCACCACGGGCAAACGACCTCGTGTGGCTCCCCACCCAGGCTCGAGACGAGCTTCCCTGTTCCCCGGCACGGGGTGCACACGCTTCTCCCATCATCTGGCGTCGCGCTCATCGTCGGCGACGATAGCGAGATCGACGCGGCGGCATCGGCAACCCGACGCGGAAGCGGAGGCAGCGGCGTCCGTTCGGCGTCCCTCGCGCCCGACCACCTCCCGCCCCGGAACAACGCCCGGAAGGCGCCCGGGACGCCGAAGGGACGAGGGGCCGCAGCGTCTATTTGATGCTGTTGTAAATGCTGAACAGCGGGAGGTACATGCTGATCACGATCACCCCGACGATGCCGCCGACGAAGATGATCATCACTGGTTCCATGATCGAGGTCAGCGCCTTGACGGCCGCCTCGACCTCTGAGTCATAGAAGTCCGCGATCTTCGCGAGCATGGTGTCGAGCGCGCCGGTCTCCTCGCCGACGCCGACCATCTGGGCCACCATCGCCGGGAACGCGGAGCACTGACGCAGCGGCGAAGAGATCGTCCCGCCGCCCTTGACAGAGGTGATGACATCGCCCATCGACTTCTCGATGACCGCGTTGCCCGCGGTCTTACCGGTGATCTCGATCGCCTGCATGATCGGAACGCCGGCCGAGGTCAGCGCCGACAGCGTGCGCGACCAGCGTGCGATCGCCACCTTCTGCACGACCTCGCCGATTTTCATCGGAATGCGGAGCTTGAAGGCATCCCAGGTGTCGCGCCCCTTCTCGGAGCGCTTGATCGAGATGAACCCACCGACGGCGACACCGAGGCCGATGATCAGGATGTACCACTGGTGGGTGACGATGTGGGAGAAGTTCACCATGAACTGTGTCAGCGCCGGCAGCTTGCCGGGGAACTGCTTGAACACGCCCACGAACACGGGGATCAGGAACGCCACGAGTGCCATCAGCACGGTGACCGCGAACGTGATGACGACCGCGGGATAGATCATCGCGGCCCGCACCTGGCGGCGGAGCGCGGCGTCCTTCTCGAGCTGGTCGGCGACGCGCATCAGGCACTCCTCGAGCACACCGCCCGTCTCCCCCGCGCGCACCATCGCCACGTACAGCGGCCCGAACACCTTGGGATGCCGCGCCATCGCGTCAGACAGGAGCAGCCCCGCCTCGACGTCGTGGCGCACGCCGGCGATCGCCTCGCGCAGGACCTTCGACCCGGTCTGGGTCTCGAGCACGTGCAGCGCGCGCATGATCGACATGCCCGATGTGACCATCGTCGCCAGCTGGCGCGAGGCCACCGCGAGGTCCTTGGCGTTGACCCGCGAGAACAGCTCGATGTTCAGCTCCTTCGAGCGGTACTTGTGGGCGATGTCGACGACGACGAGCCCGCGCTCCTTGAGCTGCTCGGCGACCGCCTGCTTGGAGTCGGCCTCGACCTCGCCCTTGGCCTGAACGCCGGCGAGGTCCATCGCCTTGAAGACATACGTGGCCATGGCTACGCGGCCGCCTGATAGCCGCCGCCGGCGGCGCCCATGCCGGACAACAGCCGCCGCAGCTCTTCGGGGGCGTGGGCTCGCGACTCGGCGAGCTGCCGGTTGACCTTACCGGCGCGGACGAGCTGCGCGAGCGCGGCGTCCATCGTCTGCATCCCGTGCGAGGCCCCGGTCTGGAGGACGGAGTAGATCTGGTGGGTCTTGGCCTCGCGGATCAGGTTGCGAACCGCGGGGGTCGGAACCAGCACCTCCGCCGCCACAACCCGGCCGGCGCCGTCAGCGGTCGGCAGCAGCGTCTGGGTCATGATCCCCTGGAGCGCCACCGACAGCTGGGCCCGTACCTGGCCCTGCTGCTCGGGCGGGAACACGTCGATGATTCGGTCGATCGTCTGCGGCGTGTCCTGGGTGTGGAGCGTCGCGAACACCAGGTGGCCGGTCTCGGCCGCGGTCAGCGCGGTGCCGATCGTCTCGAGGTCCCTCATTTCGCCGACGAGGATGACGTCGGGGTCCTGGCGGAGCGCGGCCTTGAGCGCTTCCCCGAAGCTGGTTGCGTCAGAGCCGAGCTCGCGCTGGTTGACGATGCACTTCTTGTGGTGGTGGAGAAACTCGATCGGGTCCTCGACGGTCATGATGTGCTCTTCGCGCGTGGCGTTGATCACGTCGATCAGCGAGGCGAGCGTGGTCGACTTGCCCGAGCCCGTGGGGCCTGTCACGAGCACCAGCCCGCGCGGCTTGTTCGCGAAGTCGGCAACGATCGGCGGCAGCCCGAGCGTCTCCAGCGGGACGACGTCGAACGGGATCAGACGGAACGCCGCGCCGACCGCCGAGCGCTGGAAGTAGGCGTTGACGCGGAACCGGCCCCGACCGGGGATCTGGTAGGCGAAGTCGATCTGCCAGTTGTTCTCGAACTTCTGGCGCTGTCCCTCGGACAGGATCGAGTAGACGATTTCGCGCGTGTCGTTCGGCGTCAGGACCGGGAAGGCGTCCATCGGCACGAGGCGACCGCGGACGCGCACCGTCGGCGGCGCACCTGCCGTGATGTGCAGGTCGGAAGCTCGGCGGTCGATGACCTCGAGCAACACGTCTGCGAAATCGAGCTGCATTCGTATCCGTCCTTGGGTTCGAGAAGTTCGTCGCTGTATCGGCAGACGGGCCGATTCCGTTTACGGCTGATCGCCCGGCTGGACGCTTAACTCGCGCCCGTGCCCGTTATCGCGGGTCACGTACACGGTCTAACCGCCCCCACCCGTGCCGGTGACCTCGGGTCACGTACACGGTCTAACCACCGCCACCCGTGCCCGTAACCCGGGCGATCTCGGCCACCGACGTGAGGCCGTGCTTGACCTTGTCCAGGCCGTCCTCGCGCAGTCGGCGCATGCCCCCGCGGACCGCGGCGGCCCCGAGCTGATCCGCGGAGGCGCGCTGGAGCGCGAGCGAACGGATCTCCTCGTTCATGACCATCACCTCGTACAGGCCGATCCGGCCCCGGTAGCCCATGCCGCCGCAGCGCACACAACCACCCGCCTCGTAGGCCTCAATCGGGAACTCGGCCGGGAACCCGTGGTCGCGGAGCACCTCGGCCGGGATCATCGTGCGCTGCTTGCAGTGCGCGCACAGCGTCCGCGCGAGTCGCTGGGCGACGACGCAGTCGATCGCCGATGCGACCAGGAACGGTTCGATGCCCATCTCGACCAGTCGGGTGATCGCCGACGGAGCGTCGTTGGTGTGCAGCGTCGAGAGCACCATGTGGCCGGTGAGCGCGCCCTCGATCGCGATCTGCGCGGTCTCCGGGTCGCGGATCTCGCCCACCATCAGGATGTCCGGGTCGGCGCGCATCATCGAGCGCAACCCGGCGGCGAACGTTAGCCCGGCTTTGTTGTTCACCTGAACCTGGGTGATCCCCGCAATCTGGTACTCGACCGGGTCCTCGATCGTGATGATGTTCTTCTCGGGGGTGTTCAGCTCAGCGAGCGCGCCGTACAGAGAGGTCGACTTACCGGATCCGGTCGGGCCGGTGGCGAGCACGCAGCCGTAGGCCTGGGTGAACGCACGTCTGAAGCGCGTGAGCTCGTGCTCCTGGAAGCCGAGCTTGTCGAGCTCGAGGCGGATGCTCTCCTTGTCGAGGATTCGCATCACGACGCCCTCGCCGTGAACGCTCGGGATCGTGACCACGCGGACGTCGACGTGCCGACCGTCGATCGTCATGCCGACGCGCCCGTCCTGCGGGATGCGGCGCTCGGCGATGTCGAGGTCGGCCATGATCTTGATGCGCGACACGACTCCCGGAACCATCCTCTTCGGAACCGTGGTGGCCTCGGTGAGGACGCCGTCGACGCGCATCCGGACGCGCATCTCTCGGGCCGCGCGGCCGGTCGCGTCGGGCTGGGGCTCGTAGTGGATGTCGGAGGCGCCGCGCTCGGTGGCCTGCGCGATGATCGAGTGGACGAGCTTGATGACCGGCGCGTCGTCGGCGGTCTCGCGCAGGTCGACGACTTCCTCGTACGCCGTCCCCTCGCTCTCCTCGACCGCTTCGGCGACGGCGTCCTCGAAGCGGTTCATGCGCATGATCAGCGCATTGATGTCCTCGGCGGATGCCACCGCCGGCCGGACATCGAGGTGCGTCAGGAGCGCGATGTCGTCGACCGCGAGCACGTTCGCCGGATCGGACATTGCCAGCAGCAGCGTGTGCTCGTCTATGTAGGAGACCGGTACCGCGGCGTAGCGCTTGGCGGCGGCCGCGCTCAGCAGGTTGGCGGCGGCCATGTCGACCTTGAACACGCCGAGGTCGATGTGATCGAGGCCGTAGCGTTCGGCGATCGCGCGCGAGAGCTGCTCAGCGGTGATCGCGTGCTGTTCGAGCAGCATGCGCTCGGGCGGGACGCCAGCCGAACGCGCCTGCTCGACGGCGCGCGTGATGGCCTCCTGGTCGGCGAATCCGAGCTCGACGACGACGTCGGTCAGGAAGCGACTCGAACCACCGCGGCGACTCGGCGGCGTGACCCCGATCGTCGTCTGGACCGGACGGTCGTCGGTGGTCACCTCGGACGGGACGAGGCGGAGTGTGGCGTCGTGTTCGCTCATTGTGCGCCGGCGGCGCGCCGCATGACATCGATCGGCGCGGCCTCACCGGTGAACTGCTCGAAGCTGAGGGCACCTTGGCGCACGAGCAATTCGCGCCCGCCGACTACGCGGACGCGGCGTGCTCGCGCGGCCTGCACGAGCGGGGTCTCAGTATCCCTGTACACGAGATCAACCACGCATTCGTAACTCGTCACGTCATCGGCATCGACGGGCAACGGCTTGAACGCGTCCTGCGATGGGTCGAGGCCGACGGCGGTGCAGTTGACGAGCAGATCGGCCGGCTCGGCCCGATCCACGGCCGTGGCGCCGAGGTCGGCGGCCAGCTTCGGCGGCCCGCTCGGGGGTGCGATTCCAGACGCGAACCTCGCCGAGCGCCGCGCGTCGAGCAGGCCCAGACGACGGCGCGAGCGCTGCCGCCGGCGCCCAGCACGAGCGCGGTCCTCCGGGCCGGCGAGAACGGCAGCGCCTCGATCAACCCGGGCGCGTCGGTGTTGTCGGCGCGGATCCCGCCGTCGGCCTCGAACATCAGCGTGTTGGCGGCGCCGATCGCGACCGCGCCGCGGGGTCGGGTCGGTCGGCGAGCGCGAGCGCCGCCCGCTTGTGCGGGATCGTGACGTTGACCCCGCGAAAGCCCGCCCCGGGAGCGCGGCCACGGTCTCGGCGAACAGCTCCGGCGGGACCGGCAGCAGCTGGTAGCGCCAGCCGCGAGGCCGAGCCGCCTCGAGCGCGGCGTTGTGCATCGCCGGCGACCGGCTGTGCGCCACCGGCCAGCCGGCGACGCCGAGCCGGATGCGGCCGTCGACCCGATCCGCCGCCGGCGTCTACGAACAGCGCTCGGGCGACTTCCCACCGTGCGCGCTGCGCGCCTGCTGGTACTTCTGCGCGTCGGCCAGGAACTGGTTGTAGCTCGACGTGAACACCTGCTCGCCGTTGCCGCACGGCTTGACCACGAAGTACAGGTAGTTCGTCTGCGCCGGGATGGGCCGCGGCCTCGATCGACGCGAGCCCGGGATTGTCGATCGGCGTCGGCGTCAGGCCCTTGTGGATTCGGGTGTTGTACGGCGAGCGCGAGTTCAGCTGTGCGTCGGTCAGCGGCTTTGTGTAGTTGCCGGTGGCGTACCGGGTCGTGGCGTCGATCTGCAGCGGCATCCCGAGCCTGAGCCGGTTGTAGATCACCGAGGCGATCAGCGGGCGGTCGCGGGCGGTGGCGGCCTCGGCCTGGACCATCGAGGCGATGATCAGGACGTCGTAGGGCGTCAGGTGCTTGCTGCGGGCGTACGAAAGGTTGACGTGCGACCACTGCGTCCGGAACGTCTTCAGCTGATCGGTGACGAGCGTGGGGATGCTGATCGGCTCGACGAGCTGGTAGGTGTCGGGGAACAGGAACCCCTCAAGGTCCGGGGTGTGCAGGGGCGCGCCGAAGGCGGCGAAGTCGATCAGCGGCGACCGGCGCGTCGCCACGTAGTAGCTCCCCTTGACTCCCTGGGTCCGCAGCAGGTCGTTGATCTGCGCCCGCGTCCTGCCCGCGATGATCGTGATGTTCGTCACCTTCGCCGCGGTCGGAGGGGTGGTCAGGATCTTCAGGACCTTGCTGTAGGTCATGTTCTCCTGGAGGTGGTACGTCCCGGCGCGCAGATCGCCGCGCTCGCCGGCGAGCGTCGCGCGGAGCTCGAAGAAGAAGCTCGACGAGATCACGTTGTCGCGGACGAGCTCGTCGCCGACGTCGCCGGCGGTCGAGTGGGGCGGGATCGTGACCGTGACCGTCCCGTGCGCCGAGCCGTGGAACGGCTGAAACAGCTCGACCAGGAACCAGATCGCGCCGACGGCGACGGCGAGCGCGAGCAGCGCGAGCAGCCGTCCGCCGTACTTGCGCGTACGCGACGGGCGGCTCGATCGCCGGCGTGGCGGTGCCGACCGGCGGGCCGCGTTGCCGTTGCCGCGCCCGCGACCCTGTTCGCGCCGGAGCCGCGCCTCCTCCCGGTCCTCGGCGGTCCGCTCGAATCCCGTCAGGCATCGGGAGCCCTCCCCGGTCTCCGCGCGTCAGCGCCCGGACGACCCGCCGGCGCCACTCTCCGACACGCCACCTGGCCTGGCTAGCCAGCCAGCTCTCGAGCAGATGCGCGGCGGCGCGCGAGTCCTCGTCCGCGCGCCCGCCGGTGCGCTCGGCCAGCCGCGTGGTGAAGCGCTCGTCGTAGAGCTCGACCGGGACCGACAGCTCCTGCTCGAGACGGGCGGCGAAGGCGCGCGTCTCGCGCGGTCTGCGCCGAGTCCCCCCCAGACAGAGACACCGGCAATCCGACGACCACCCGCTCGGCGCCGAGCTCCCGACGAGCGAGCGCAGCCGAGCCAGGCCTCGCCGAGTCATCGGGGCGAGCACCGGTTCCAGCGGAGTCGCCAGCACGCCGGTCGGGTCGCTGACCGCGCAACCGCACCGCGCGCTGCCGTAGTCGAGCGCCAGCACGCGCATGACCTTATACGTTGGGCCGGAGGATGGTCACTCGCGCATGGGCCGGGGGACGGTCACTCGCGCATGGCCGGAGGCTGGTCACTCGCCCAGGGCGGACTCGATCGCCGCCCGCGCCACCTCGAACGCACGCGGTAGGCCGGACGGGTCGCGCCCGCCGGCGCGCGCCAGCGTGTCGCGGCCGCCGCCGCCGCCGCCGACCTCGGCCGCGGCCACCTTCACGATCTCGCCTGCCTTGACGCCGCGCGCCACGAGCGCCGGGCGCGACGCTCGCGACCAGGTCGACCCGGTCCTCACCGGCGCTGCCGAGCACGATCGCGGCGTCTCCGAGCTTGTCCTTGAGCCGGTCGGCGACGTCGAGCAGCGCCTTGCCGTCGAGCGCCTGAACCTCGGTCACCAGCAGCAGCGCCCCGTCCAGCTCGACAGCCCGGGCGGCCAGCTGATCAACGTCGACCGCGTCGCTGGTTGTCTCCCTGGCGCGCCGCGCGCTCGAGCTCGCGCATGCGCCCTCGGAGCTCGGTCGCGGCGTCGGCGACCGTCTCGGGCGGGACGCGGAGCACCCTGCCCGCCTCGGACAGCGCCCGGTCGTGCCGGCGCACCAGCTCGACTCGCCACCGGACCGGTGAGCGCCTCGATGCGGCGCACGTTGGCGGCGCTCGACGTCTCGCTCACGATCTTGAACACCCCGATCTCGGCGGTGTTGTGCACGTGGGTGCCGCCGCACAGCTCGCGGGAGATGGATCCCGCCCACCCACCCCCCCCCAACACCGCCGTCGCCGACCTCGACCATCCGCACCACGTCGCCGTACTTCTCGCCGAACAGCGCCATCGCGCCGAGCCGCCGCGCCTCGTCGAGCGTCGTGGTGATCGCGCGCACCGGCTGGCTCTCGAGGATCCACGCGTTGACCTGGTCCTCGATGTCGTGAGAGCTCGTGTGCGGTACAGCGCCTTGCCGTGCGTGAAGTCGAACCGCAGCTTGTCGGGGCCGACGTACGAACCGGCCTGCCGGACGTGGTTGCCGAGCCGCTCGCGCAGCGCCGCGTGCAGCAGGTGCGTGGCGGTGTGGTTGCACTCGGTGGCGTGGCGCGCGGCGCGATCGACGTGCGCGTGAACCCGCTCGCCGACCTCGAGCGTGCCCCGCTCGGGAACCACCGCGACGACCTGGTCGTCGCCGAGCCGCAGCACGTCGTCCACCCGCGCCCGGCAGTCGCCGTCAGCGCACTCGACGTAGCCCGAGTCGGCCACCTGGCCGCCGCCGGTGGCGTAGAACGGCGACTCGACGAGCTTCACGAGCACGCGTCCGTTGTCGCCCTCGACGGCCCCGATCGTGGTCTCCGAATCGGTGGTCTCGTAGCCGACGAAATCGGTCGCGAATCCGGCCTCGTCGGCGAGCGCAAGGGCGCGCTCGCGCAGCTCCTCGCCGGCCACCGTCCGGCCGGCGCTCGCTCTCGCCCGGTCGCGCTGCTCGTCCATCAGCGCCTCGAAGCCCTCCTCGTCGACGCCGAGGTCCTGCTCGGCGACGAGCTCGAGCGTCAGGTCGATCGGGAAGCCGTAGGTGTCGTGCAGCAGGAACGCGTCGGCAGCCGCGATCCCCTCGGCGCCCGTCAGGCGGGCGCGCTCGATCAGCTCGTCGAGCCGCTTCAGGCCCTGCTCGAGCGTCCGGCCGAAGCCCTCCTCCTCGGCTTCGAGCCACTTCTGGATCGAGTCGCGCTGCTGGCCGAGCTCGAGGTACTCGGAGCCCATGAGCTCGGTCACGCGGTCCGCGTACACGCGCAGGAACCCGGGCTCGAGCTCAAGCGCGCGGCCCTGCTGGATCGCGCGGCGCATGATCCGGCGCAGCACGTACCCGCGATCCTCGTTGGATGGCACGACGCCGTCGGCGATCAGGAACGTCATCGCCCGCGAGTGGTCGGCAAGCAGGCGCAGCGCCCGGTCGGTGGGATAGTCCTGCCCGTAGCGCCGGCCGCTCAGCTCCTCCCCCAGCTCGATCAGCGGCGCAGAACTGGTCGGTCTCGAAGACCGAGGGCTTGTCCTGGAGGATCGACGCCAGCCGGTTGAGCCCGAGGCCGGTGTCGATGTTCTTGGCCGGCAGCGGCGTCAGCGTGTTCACGGGGTTCTGGTCGAACTGCATGAACACGAGATTCCAGTACTCGAGGAAGCGCTCGTTGTCGCCGCCGGGGAGATCGTCGGGCTTGCCGAACTCGAGGCCGCGGTCGAGGTACAGCTCAGAGCACGGCCCGCACGGACCGGTCGGGCCGGCCTGCCAGAAGTTCTCTGAGCGGGGGCACTCGACGATCCGCTCGCGCGGGACGCCGATCTCGAGCCACGCCTCGATCGCCTCGTGATCGGGCCCCAGCCCGAGCTCGTCATCGCCCCCGAACACTGTGATCCAGATTTCGTCCGCCGGGAACCCGTAGCCCTGGGTTGAAAGCTCCCAGGCGAACCGCGCCGCCTCCCGCTTGAAGTAATCACCGAACGAGAAGTTCCCGAGCATCTCGAAGAACGTGAGATGGCGCGAGGTCGTCCCGATGATGTCGATGTCGACCGTCCGGAACGTCTTCTGACAGGTGGTGAGGTGTGGATGGGGCGGCGTCTCGAGCCCCTGGAAATAGGGCTTCAGCGGATGCATGCCGGCGACCGTGAACAGCGCCGACGGATCGTGCTCGGCGGGGACGAGCGACGACGACGGGAGCCGCAGGTGATCGCGCTCCTCGAAGAACTCGAGGAACGTGCTCCTGATCTGGTCGGAGGTCATCAGCTTGAAGGCCATGGGAGTAGAGGAGTGTAGGCGGACGCCCGTCTACGTCGGTCCGCTGACATCAAGCTTTGCGCGCCGGCCGCCGACCAAGGTGGTGATGCGCCGCCTGCGTCTCCTGACGATCGTTCCGCTCGCCGTGCTCGGTGCCCTAATCGCGCCCGCCGGCGCGCTCGCCGACGCCTCGCCCGATCCCACCGGATTCCGGCTCGCATCCCCGGAGCTGACGGTGAACGAGAACGCCGGCCAGGCCGTGGTCACGGTCGAGCGCGCGGACACGACCGAGGCGGCACAGATCCGCTACATCACGCTCGGGGACGGCGTCCCGTGCGGCGCGGCCGAGTGCACTGCGGTCGACGCCATGGACTTCACCTCGGTCAAGGGTGAGCTCGACTTTCCGGCCGGCGTCGCCAGCGAGAGCTTCACGGTGCCGGTCGTCGACCACGGCGTGCAGAGCGTGCCGAAGACGATCCAGGTGTCACTGTTCGGACCCTCGCCGATCGGCATGAGCTCCCCCAGCAAGGCGGTGCTCACGATCCTCAACAACGACGCGGTCACTCCGCGTGACTCGGCGAATCCCCTGGCGCTCCCCACCGCACCAGGCACCGGAAACCCCCTCGCCGGCGCCAGTTTCTTCGTCGATCCCGAGAGCGAGGTGGCGAACGCGGCGCTGCAGAATCCGGCGCTCGACGTGATCGCGCGCGAGCCCGGGACCGCTCGGTTCGGCAAGTTCAGCTTCGGCAAAAACGGGGTTCCGGACATCCAGACAGCGGTGTCGCGGTACCTCAGCCGCGCGGCCGTCGAGCAGCCGGGCGCCGTGCCGCTGCTGGCGACCTACCGGATCCTGCACGGGTTGTGCGGCCACGCCTCCGATTCGCCGGCGGACGCGACCTCCTACCACAACTTCATCGAGGGCTTCGCGCAGGGCATCGGCTCCTACCGTGCCGTGCTGTTCCTCGAGATGGACTCGATCATCACGATGCCCTGCCTCTCCCGCCACGGTCAGGCCGTCCGCGAGCACGAACTCCAGGACGCGATCAACGTCCTTGCCGCCAACTGCCCGCGCCTGGTCATCTACCTCGACGCCGGCGCATCCGACGCGCTCTCCGCCCGTGACGCGGCGAAGTACCTGCGGGCGTCGGGCGTGGCCAAGATCCAGGGCTTCTTCCTCAACGCCACGCACTTCGATTGGACCTCGCGCGAGATCCGCTACGGCAACCGGATCTCGGCGCTTATGGGAGGCAAGCACTTCGTGATCAACACCGGCGAGAACGGTCAGGGTCCGCTTCGGCCCCAGAACATCGTCCACGCCGGCAACGAGGTCCTCTGCAACCCTCCCGGACGCGGCCTCGGACCGCTGCCGACGGCGAACACCGGCTACCGCAACGTCGACATGTTCGCCTGGACCAGCAACCCCGGCGAGTCCGGCGGGAGCTGCGTCGCGGGTGCGCCGCCGACTGGCCAGTACTGGCCCGCATACGCGGCGATGCTCGTGCAGAACGCCGACTTCAACGTTCGCTAGCCACACCCTCGCTGCGTCCCGCCGCGCAGCTTCGCCCGGCCGAACGTACACAGTTCCTCAGCCGCTTCCGGGAATTCTGGCGTCGGGGTAGGGTCCGGCGCGATGTTTGCTGTGGGGCGCCGCTTCACGCCTGCCTTGGTATTCACGCTTGCCGTCGCCGGCGCGTGGTCGATCGCGCTCGGTCTCGCCGCTGCGAAGGGAACGCCGCACGACCCGCGCGGGTTTCATCTGACGTCGTCCGCGTTGTCGGTGGACGAGAACGCCGGACAGGCCGTGATTACGGTCGAGCGCACCGATACGAGTGAGGCCGCGCAGATTCGCTACATCACGCTCGGCGACGGAGTCACGTGCGGGAAGACCGAGTGCACCGCGGTCGATCCCGACGATTTCCAGTCCGTCAAAGGGGAGCTCGACTTCCCGGCCGGCGTCGCCAGCGAATCGTTCACGGTGCCGATCGTCGACCACGGCACCCAAGACGTGTCGAAGACGATTCAGGTGTCGCTGTTCGGACCCTCACCGATCGGCATGGGCTCCCCGAGCAAGGCCGTGCTCACCATCCAGAACAACGACCCGGTAACGCCACGCGACCCGCAGAACCCGCTCGCGCTCGCCGTCGCCCCGGGCGCCGCCAACCCGCTCGTGGGTGCGGACTTCTTCGTCGACCCCGACAGCGAGGTGGCGAACGCCGCGAGGCGCTTACCCGCGCTGCAGACGATCTCGACCGAGCCGGGCACCGCTCGCTTCGGCTCGTTCAGCTTCGGCCACAACGGCGTGCCCAACATCGCCACCGCCGTGTCGCGTTACCTGACGCGCGCCGCGGTGGAGGAGCCGGGCACGGTGCCGCTGCTCGCCACCTACCGGATCGTGCACGGGTTGTGCGGGCACGCGTCCGACTCGCGCGCGGACGTGGCGAGCTACAAGGGCTTCATCGACGGCTTCTCGAAGGGCATCGGCGCCTACCGTGCCGTGCTCTTCCTCGAGATGGACTCGATCATCACGATGCCTTGCCTCTCCCGCCACGGCCAGGCCGTGCGCGAGGCAGAGCTGCAGTACGCGATCAACACCCTGACCGCGAACTGCCCGCACCTCGTGATCTATCTCGACGCGGGCGCCGCCGACGCGCTGTCACCGGGGCAGGCGGCTCGCTACTTGCGACGCTCGGGGATCGCGCAGATCCAGGGCTTCTTCCTCAACGCGACGCACTTCGACTGGACGTCGAACGAGATGCGTTTCGGGGAGAAGATCTCGTCCCTTACGGGGGGCAAGCACTTCGTCGTCAACACCGGCACCAACGGACGCGGCCCGCTCCGACCGCCGGACATCGTCCATCAGGGCAACGAGGTCCTGTGCAACCCGCCCGGACGGGGCCTCGGACCGCGGCCCACCGCCGACACCGGCTACCCGAACATCGACATGTTTGCGTGGACGACGAACCCGGGCGAGTCGGGCGGCCCGTGCCGACCGGAAGCTCCGAAGACCGGCGTGTTCTGGCCGGCCTACGCGCTGTCGCTGGTCCGCAACGCGGACTTCAACGTCCGGTAGCGCCGGTCAACGTGCGGTAGCGCGGTGAACGTGCGGTAGCCCCGGTCAACGTGCGGTCCGGCTCGTCAACGTGCGGTCCGGCTCGTCAACGTGCGCGGCCCCGGGCATCGCCGGCGCGCGCGATCGTCCCCCATCCGACCACGACGTCGCCGTCCATCAGGCAGGCGAGCTGGCCGGGCGCGGCGCCGTCCATCGGACGGGCGAGCTCGAGCTCGAGCTCCGCGTGCCGGCCGCGTGGCGGGTCGTCGGCCAGCCGGCACTCGATCGGCCGCGAGCGGTAGCGGAGCTTGACGCGGTCGACGCGGGCGCCGTCACGGTGAAGCCTCGCGGCCCGGACCTGAACGCCCGTGGTCCGTAACGCCGACCGGGGACCGACGGTCACGCGGTTGTGGTCGGCGTCCTTGTCGATCACGTACAGCGGCTCGCCGGCGGCGATCCCGATCCCCCGGCGCTGGCCAACCGTGAACAGATGCTGGCCGTCATGCCGGCCGACGACGTTGCCGTCGCCGTCGACTAGTTGACCGGCGGCGGTCCCGACCCCGCCGTGCCGGGCCAGGAACCGTGAGCGGTTGGTTCCGGCGAGGAAGCAGAGATCCTGGGAGTCGGCCTTGCTCGCGACGGGCAGGCCGGCAGCGGCCGCGATCTCCCTGACCTCGGGCTTCGTCAGCTCGCCGAGCGGGAATCGCATCCGCGCGAGCGACGTAGGCGACAGCGCCGCGAGCATGTACGTCTGGTCCTTGGCCGAGTCGGCCGCCACCCGCAGGAGCGGCCCTTCGTGATGATCGGATTCCGCGATCCGCGCGTAGTGCCCCGTCGCGAGCTGGTGGCAACCGAGGCGGCCGGCGAGCTCGAGCATGGCGTCGAGTCTCACGTGGCCGTTACAGCCGACGCACGGGTTCGGGGTCTCTCCGGCGGCGTAGCCGGCGATGAACGGGTCGACCACCCCGGCCCGGAACTCGTCCCGCAGATCAATCGTGAAGTGGGCGAGGCCCATCGAGTGGGCGAGCGAGCGCGCCTGCGCCACCGCCGAGGACGAGCAGCAGCTGCGCTCGGCGTCGTTCTCGTGGTCTGACCACAGCTCGAGCGTGACCGCGACGGTCTCGCCGTCCCACGCGCACTGGAGCGCCGCCACCGCGCTGTCGACGCCACCGCTCATCGCCACGAGCGTCCTTGCAGTCGGCGGGCCTGTAGGGGTTGCCGGGCCTGTAGGGGTTGCCGGGCCTGTAGGGGTTGCCGGGCCTGTAGGGGTTGCCGGGCCTGTAGGGGTTGCCGGGCCTGTAGGGGTTGCCGGGCCCGTAGGGAGCGCCACCCGCGCGCGCGTCCGGACTGCCCCGCCGAGTGACCGCGCCAGCGCCTCGGCGGCGACCTCGGCGGCGTGCATCTTCCCGGGGCTGAGGCCGCCGAGCTCGGCCGCGATCTGGGCCGCGCCGACCCGCGCCGCCTCGAATACCGTGCAGCCGCGCACCAGCGTCACCACGGCGCTCCCGGCCGCGGTCGCGGCGCCGCACCCGTGGGCGTCGAAGCCGGCATCGGTCACGCGGTCGCCGTCGACGCTGAGCGACACCACCACCTGATCGCAACAGGCCCCACCGTCGACGGTCGCAGTGACCGCGCCGTCGGGGACGCGGCGGTGGCCCTGTGGGGACGTCAGGTGGTGCTCGAAGGCGATCGCATCCATCGCCCCGCGAGGATAGAAGCCCCAGTTGCCGTCCCGGTGTTTGCGGGCGGCCGCTATTTGGCGGCGAGGGCGTCGTCGACGCGCTGGGTGATCTCGAGCGTGTCAGCGAAGCCGGTGATTTCGGTCGCCTGCCGAGCGGAGTCGATCAGGACCAGCGTCGGAGCGGTGACGACCGGAATCTGTTGGGTGATGATCCCGAAGCTCGAGAGCCCGCTGAGCGGCACCGCGGCCTTGACGACCCGGCCGCCGTGCGTGGGGACCGCGGAGAGCTCGTGGGCCACCGCCTGATCGTCGGCGGCCGCGTCGTTGTAGAAGAGCACGGCCACGACCTTGTGGGTCGCGATCGCGTTCGTGATCAGACTCAGCTGCTGCGCCGTCGAGACGGTCCTGACGGCCGGCTTGGATGCGACCTTCCCGACCGCCTTCTTGGACGCGGCCGGCTTGGACGCGGCCAGCTTGGACGCGGCCGTCTTGGACGCAACCGTCGCGGTCGCCGCGGTCTTTGCCGGGGCGACCGTGGTCTTGGGCGCCGCGGTCGTCTTCGCCGGAGTCGGCGAGGCCGGTGCTCTACCTGTCGAGGTAGGCGCGCCGAGCTTCGCGTTGGCGGCACCCGAAATCTTGACGGCCTGGTGGGCCTTGTTGATCGCCGACTGGTACGCGCCGAGACCCTGCGAGCTGCCGCCCGAGGCCGACGAGCTCGGTTTGAGCTCGACGTACCACAAGCCGAACCCGGCGAGGGTCGCGACGAGCAACGCAATCAAGGGTCGGGGCAGACTTGCCATCAAGCCTGTTGTTCGGCAGAGGTCGCCTCGCCTTTAAGCCCCACTGGACGGGAACGGACACTCAGGCTGGGGCTGCAGGATCCGGAGGCCGGGGTTACAGGACCCGAAGTCTGTGGTTAGAGGATCCGGAGTCCGAGCTCGCGCAGCTGCGCCGCGTCGACCGGGGCGGGGGCGCCGGTCAGCGGATCGGCTCCGCTCGCGGCCTTCGGGAACGCGATCACGTCGCGGATCGACTCGACGCCGGCGAGCGCTGTGACGATCCGGTCGATCCCCATCGCGATCCCGCCGTGGGGCGGCGCGCCGTAGCGGAGCGCGTCGAGGAAGAATCCGAACCGAGCCTGCGCCTCCTCGGGACCGATTCCGAGCAGCTCGAACACGCGCTCCTGGATGTCGAGCCGGTTGATACGGATCGACCCGCCGCCGATCTCGGTGCCGTCGAGCACGAGGTCGTATGCGCGCGAGCTCAGGTGCGCGGGGTCGTTGAGGTCGCCGGACGGAGCGGTGAAGGGGTGGTGCGCGGCGTCCCAGCGCTGGGCCTCGGCGTCCCAGAAGAAGGCCGGGAACTCGACCACCCACAGGATGTCGTGGCGCGCCTCCGGGATCAGGTCGAAGCGGCGGCCCAGCTCCATCCGCAGCGCGCTCAGCGTCTGCCCCACCGTGGTCAGCTCGTCGGCGACGATCAGCAGCAGGTCGCCGGGCTTTGCGTGCAGCCGCTTGCCAACCGCGTCGATCTCGCCCTCGGTGAGGAACTTGGCGATCGGCGAGCGCCACCCGTCCTCCTGGACGAACGCCCACACAAGGCCCTTGGCGCCGTGCTGCTTGGCCAGCTCGGTGAGGGCGTCGAGGTCAGACCGGGGCAGCTCGCGGGGCCCGGCGTTGATCCCGCGGACGACGCCGCCCGAAGCGAGCGCACCGGCGAATACCTTGAACTCGGTCCCGGCGAGTGCGTCACCGAGGTCGTGGAGCTCGAGCCCGAAGCGCGTGTCGGGCCGGTCGATGCCGTAGCGCGACACCGCCTCGGCGAAAGTCATCCGCGGCCAGGGCGGTGGCGGGACGTCGAAGCCCTCGCGCTCGAATACCGCCCCCATCACCGCCTCCATGCACTCGATCACGTCGTCCTCGCCGACGAACGCCATCTCGAGGTCAAGCTGGGTGAACTCAGGCTGGCGGTCGGCGCGCGTGTCCTCGTCGCGGAAGCAGCGCGCGATCTGGTAGTAGCGCTCCATGCCGCCGATCATGAGCAGCTGCTTGAACAGCTGCGGCGATTGGGGGAGTGCGTAGAACGAGCCGGGCTGGATGCGCGCGGGCACCAGGTAGTCGCGCGCGCCTTCGGGCGTCGACCGGGTCAGGTAAGGCGTCTCGATCTCGAGGAAGTCGCGTTCGTTCAGGACCTCGCGCATCGTGGTGATCACGCGATGGCGGAGCGCGATCGTCCGCTGCAGCTGGGCGCGCCGGAGGTCGAGCGAGCGGTGCCGCAGCCGGATGATCTCGTCGACGTCGCCGCCGTTGTCGACCGGGAACGGAGGGGTCTCGGCGTCGGCCAGGATCTCGAGCTCGGACACGGCGAGCTCGATCTCGCCGGTCGCGAGGTGCGGGTTGACGTTCTGCGGATCGCGACGGGCCACGGTCCCGGCCGCGCTGATCACGTCCTCCGAGCGGAGCGCGTGGGCCCGTTCGTGTGCCTCGGGCGCGTTCTCGGGATGGAAGACAAGCTGCACGATCCCGGAGCGATCGCGCAGGTCGATGAAGATCAGCCCACCATGGTCACGCCGGCGGTTGACCCAGCCGGCCACGCGCGCCGGGGTGTCGGCGCGGTCGGCGGTCAGCTGACCGCACCAGGCGTCGCGGTACCCGTTCGGGCGCGGCGCGTGCTTCACGGCAGTCGCCCCGCGCGCAGGATCTCCGGGATCACGTCGCCGACGCCAGTGTCGTGCTCCTCGCCCGACTGCATGTCCTTGAGCGTGGCCAGGCCGTTGTCGCCGATGATCGCGACGTACCGGGCGCCGATGCGATCGGCGTGCCTGAGCTGTCCCTTGAGCGAGCGGCCGGCCAGCTCGAGCTGAGCCTGTAGTCCCGCGCGCCGGGCCTCGAGCGCGAGCTCGAACGCGGTCCGCGCGCCGTCGCGTTTGGCGAGAGCCACGAACAGGTCGACGAGCGCGGCAGGCGGCTGGATGTCGCGCGCGGCGAGCAGCATCCGCTCGACTCCCGACGCCCAGCCCGAAGCCGGCGTCGGTGGACCATCGAGCAGCTCGATCAGGCCGTCATAACGCCCGCCACCGCCGACGCCCGACTGGGCGCCGAGCGCGTCGCTCGTGAACTCGAACACCGTGCGGGTGTAGTAGTCGAGGCCGCGCACGAGCGTCGGGTCGAGCTCATACCGCAGCCCCGCGTCGTCGAGCAGCGCCCGAACGGCCTCGAAGTGCTCGGCGTCGTCGGGGTGGAGCCGGTCGAGCAGTGCCGGCGCGCCCTGCATCACCGCTTGGGTTCCCGGATCTCCGGAGTCGAATGCACGCATGGGGTTGAGGTCGATCCGTTCGCGCACGTCTTCGGACAGCTCGCTGTCGTGTGCGCGCAGATACTCCTTGAGCTCCTCGCGGTACTCGGACCGGGTGGCGGTCGTGCCGAGGCTCGCGAGGCGCAGCCGCGTCTCCTTGACCCCGACGGCCTCGAGCAGCTCGGCCAGGAGCAGAATCAGCTCAGCGTCGGTCTCGGGCGCCTCCGAGCCGATCGCCTCGGCACCGACCTGCCAGAACTCCCGGTAGCGGCCCCGCTGGGGCGCCTCGGAACGGAAGAATGGCCCGAGGTACCACAGCTTCACGGGCTGCGCCAGCTTGCGCATCCCGTGCTCGAGGTACGCCCGGCACACCGGCGCGGTCCCCTCGGGTCGGAGCGTCAGCGAGCGACCGGCGCCGTCGTCGAAGGTGTACATCTCCTTCTGGACGATGTCGGTCGCCTCCCCCACTCCGCGCGCGAACACATCGGTGGCCTCGAACGTCGGCGTCTCGATCCGGCCGTAACCGGCGGCGCCGAGGATCTTCTCGGCCTGCTCCTCGACCACCTTCCGCCGCGCGGACGACTCCACCGGCGACCGGGCCGCCGACTCCGGGAGGATGTCGAATGTGCCGCGGGGGGCTTGAATCACCGAGCGCTCACCGCTCCGCGAGCTCGCGCAGGAACGGGTTGGTGGCGCGCTCGCGCCCGAGCGTCGTGATCCCCATGTGGCCGGGGTACACGGTCGTCTCAGGCGGGTACGCGTTCGTGAGCGTCTCGATCGAGGCAAGCAGCGTCGGCCAGTCACCGCCCGGCAGGTCGACCCTCCCGACGGAGCCCTGGAACAGGACGTCTCCTGAAAACAGTGCGTCCTCGTCGGCGATCGCGTAGGTGACGTGCCCGGGGCTGTGGCCCGGGGTGAAGACGACGTCAATCGTGAGGCCCGCCAGCTCGAGCGTCTCGCCGCCGCCTACGGTGTGGTCGGCCTCGTAGCTCTCGAATGGGCCGAAGCCGGGCCACAGGTAGTCGTTGATGTTGGCCAGGATCTCCGTCTCCAGCTGCGGGCAATAGACCGGAGCCTTGGTCGCCTTCGCCACCGGGGCGACCGCGCCGATGTGATCGAAGTGGGTGTGGGTGACGAGGATCGCTTCCACGGTCTCGATCCCGAGGCTGTCCAGGGCGGCCAGCAGCTTGTCGGGCTCATCGCCGGGATCGACGATCAGCGCGTTCGGAGCGTCTTTCTGGCGCACGATGAAGCAGTTCTCCTGAACGGGCCCGACCGTGAACATGCGAACGTCGATCATTTGCCGGCTGCCTGCTTCTTCCTCATGCGCCGGCGGAACATGGTCATCTCGAAGTAATAGCCAGCGGGGACGTAGAGCAGGAAGGCGAGCACAGCGAAGATCAGCGCGCTCACGATCCGGTTGTTCTTGGGCCCGACAAGCGCCAGAAAGACAAACATCAGCGCGGACGCGAGCCCGGCCCTGGTGACGGAAGACTTCCACGTGGGCGGCGAGTTCAGCCGGCGCTCGCGCGCGTCCAACCGGGTCTGCTTCTTACGTTCCTCGGCGGAAGGCGCGCGACCCGTCCGACCCCGTGTCTGGATCGTTCCGGCCGCCGTTCCGCGGTGCTTGGTGCGGCGCTTGCGCTTGGTCTGAGCCATGGTGAATGGAGCTTAGTCGCCGGAGGTCTGGTTGCGCTACTCCGCGAGGGCGTTTGGTGGCGCTATTCGACGACGGCGTCTGGTCGCGCTACTCCGCGAGTGCGTCTGGTGACGCTATTCCACGACGACGTCTGGTCGCGCTACTCCGCGAGGGCGTCTTCCACCACGCGCCGGTTGGCGACGGGCAGATCGGCCGGGAAGCCTTCGAACGCCGCCCTCGGCGCGAGTCCGACCAGCTCGGCCTGACCCGGGGCGGCATGCCGGGCGATCGCCGCGACCACGGTGGCGAGCGGTGTCGCGCGGTGGTCCTCGATATTGGTCGACACCTGGGCGACGTCTCGGGCGGCGAGCCACAGGCCGATGGCCCGGACCGACTCGAGGCCTTCGGGGCCGCCTTCGCGGATGCGCGCGGCGATCGAGCGGGCGTCCTGGAGCGTCGCGGGTGGCGCGAGCTCGACGTTGAACGCGACCAGCGGCGGTCGTGCCGCCACGAGCACCGCGCCGGCGGTCGGATGGATCTTGTTGGGTCCGAAGTCCGGTCGGAGCTCTCCGGACTCAATCCTTTTCGCGAGCGTTTCAGGGCCACCCCGTCGCAGTTCGGCACGTGTACGACCTGGCGCGAGCTCGCCGTACAGGAACACGGGCAGCTCGAGCTCCTCGCCGAGCAGATCGCCGAGAACGAGCGCCTCCGCGCACGCGGCGCCGCGGTCGGCCGGATCGAGGTAGACGATCGGGGCGACGTCGATCGCGCCGACGCGCGGGTGGATTCCCTCGTGGGCGTTCAGGTCGACCTGGCGGACGACCTCGGCGGCGCCGTCCGCGACGGCCGTCGCGAGCTCTCCGGGTTCGCCGGCGAGAGTGAACACGCTGCGGTGGTGATCGGTGTCGGAGTGGACGTCGAGCAGTCGCGCGCGCGTCTTGAAGGCGTCGGCGATCGCGTCAATGGCCGGCTGGTCGCGGCCCTCGGACACGTTGGGGATCGCGAGCAGCGTCACCGCGGCTCAGTCGAGCACGTAGCGACCACGGTCGAGCACGAGTTGCTCGTCGACCTCGAGGCTCGCGTCGAGGACGACCACGTCGAGATGGATCGGTACCGACACCGTCCCCCCGATCCCGGCGCTCGCGCCGAACGCCACGTGCACGGTGCCGAGAATCTTCTCGTCCTCGAGCACGTTGCCGGTCAGCCGCGCCCGGTCGTTCGTGCCGACCCCGAGCTCGGCCAGGTTGGTCCCGAGCTCGCCGTGGGCCAGCAGCAGCTCGATGAACTGTGGGCCGAGGCCGCCGTCGGCGGCGACGATCCGTCCCTCCGCGACGGTCAGCGCCGCCGGCTCGAGACTGATCCCGAGCGGCGACAGGCTCGACGCCACCACCGTGCCTTCCCCGAACGCCGGCGCGATGAAGCCCTCCCCGCAGGGGAGGTTCCCGAACGCCCCCCTGGCGCTCAGCTCACCGTCGTCGGAGATGCCGGCGCGGCCTTCCAGCGCCAGGCGCAGATCCGTGCCGCGGGGACAGGTGACGTGCGCGCGCGTGCCCGCGTCGAGCACCGCCGCTACCGCCTTCGACCGCGCGGCCATCGTGTCGAAGTCGACCGCCATCACGCGCCCGAGCATGTCCTCGGTAACGCCTGGCATCGTCGCGCCCCGTGCGCCGCCGTCGATGGCGCGCTTGCGAGCGCTGGTGTGGCTCAGCGAGCGGCTGGTGGGCGCGATGAAAACGTCACACGCTTCGAGCGCGGCCGCGACCGGTGGCGGCGGCTCGGTGCCGTCCGTGGCGCGCTCGTCCATGACGATCAGGACCGCGTCACCGCCGGCGACAGCCGATTCGTCCCTCAGCGCCTCGCCGATCGTCCGCGTCTCGGGATCGACCACGACCACAACGTTCTCGCCCTCCCGAACCGCGAGGCACCGCCGGACCACGGTTCTGACGGCAGGGGTGAGGTCGGTCATCGCCGCTGGATCATATGCAGGGCGCCCTGCTCCGGATCGCCACCGTCCCCCGAGGGCTACACTCGCGGGCGCGCCGGAGTAGCTCAGTCGGTTAGAGCAGCGGAATCATAAACTGCACTCGCTTATTACGGAAGGTACCGTCTAGCAGGCATTTCTGGCGCCTTCTAACGAACTCGGTCCGGCCCGTCTAGCAAACTGTCGTCGAACATGGGCCCGAACCGACGCTGGGACCCCCGCCAAGGCATCAGCCGCCAGGTCACCAGATGCGCCGGCAGGGCCTCCCCTCTCAGCTGGCCGCGGCCCGACGCGGCCTAGCGTTGTTGAGGGTCATGGGTTGATCAGGCCGACCAGCCACGAAGCGGGCGCCACACAGAGCACCCCGCCTGCCGCGCGCACATTGCGATACGCCGACCACACCACGGCGCATGC
Organism: uncultured Solirubrobacterales bacterium; assembly: GCA_963709205.1. Lineage (GTDB taxonomy): Bacteria > Actinomycetota > Thermoleophilia > Solirubrobacterales > Solirubrobacteraceae > Palsa-465. Next base: position 8,279 of record CAVPVP010000020.1, on the reverse strand, counting down.
GGTCGACCACACCGCCCGCATGACGATTCCACGGCGTGGGTTCGCGGGAGGGTCGATCACGCCGAGATCGTGGTATCGCCGAGCTTCCGCCCATTCGGCTGCCCGCTGCTGTCGAGCCAACTCTCGTTCTCGTGCCCGCATTCTCCGGCGGAGCTCGATATCCGCGAGTGCGCGGAACCCCAGGATCGGGATGAGCATCGAGAGCGCGTGGAGCTGAGCGAACAAGCCCGTGGCAAGCCAGGTGAGCGCCCAGAAATGCGCATCACAGACGCTCAGGAATGCTTTGACGTTCCCCCTGGCGCCGAGCTCGGCCTCATCCGCGGTGTCGGCTACGTCTACCGCCCACGAAGCGTGGATCGACCCGACGACGAACAGGGCGGCGGACACAGCGACGAGGAGAGGAGCACGGTGGTGCTGCAGCCAAGCCTCCGCGTGGGACAACGACCGCCCGACGTGCATATCGATCAACTGCGCAAACTCGCCGATCGTGGTGATCGGCGACGAGTCGCCTCGCGCCCGGGAGACGGCCGTGACGAGCGCGACGACCGATGCCGTCCCACGGAGAACCTTTTTCGAAGAGGTACTCCCGATCGCGAGCCACGCGAGCAGGGCGAAGATGGGGATGCTCATGAGCGGCGGTGGCATAGCTGCAGGATAAAGACGACCCCAGTCGTGGAGACGATCATCCGCGGTCGCGCCGAGGCGATGGTCTGCTCCTGGCGAGGAACGTGTCGAGGCGCCGGCGGACGTCGTCGAGAGCGTTTGGCAGGAGGTGCCCATACACGCTTTTCGTGGTCCGCACGTCGGAGTGGCCAATCACGCTCTGCAGGGTCATGTCGTCGACGCCGGCGGCGATCAGGTAGCTCGCGCAGATGTTTCGGGCGCCGTGTGGCGTGGCCGGATCGAGCGCGTCCTCACGCGCCTTGACCACCGTCTTCGTGCGCTTGCCGTCCTTCCGCGCCTCGATCACCCGCCACCCCCATGCGGCCAGCGCGCGGGCGCGGACCGTGGAGCGGACGAACGGCTGGTGAGCTGTCCGGCCGAAACAGAGATCATCGTCGCCGCGGCCGGTGGCGAGCTTGTCGCGGCCGTACGAGTCCATGTCCGCAACGGCTGCCAGCGTATGACCATGCGAGGCTCCTCCTACCCCCGCCGTCAGCAGTACCGGCGCCTGCGTCGCGCGATCGTCAGCGCGGCGACAAGCGCCACCTTCGGCGGCCTGGCCGTGGCCGCCGCTGCGGCAGGAGCGACCCCGGCAGCCGGGGCGCTCTTGCTGTTGACGGGCGGATTGCTGATCGACGCTCGCCGCTGGTTGCATCTCGCGGCGCGTAGCCGTGTCGGCGCGCGGTCTGAAGACGCGGTGCGTCGAGCGCTCAGCGGGCTGGAGGCGGAGGGGTGGCGACTGCGGCACTCGCTCGAGTGGGGCGGGCGCGGGGATATCGACAGCCTGGCGATCGCCCCGACGGGTACCGCGTTTGCGATCGAGTCCAAGACGCGCAGGTTCGACGCATGCCACCTGGCCCATGCCCGCCAGACCGCCGCTTGGCTTCACCGGCGTCGCCGGTGTTGGTGCGGGCGAGGAGCACTTCCGGTGCTGTGCGTGGTGCACGGGCGCCGGCTCGAGGACGTCCGCGACGGGGTTCTAGTGGTGTCGCTGGACCGCCTGGCGCCGGCGCTCAGAGCCAGCGCTGGAACCTCACCCCGACCCGGGTTCCTGTCGACGTAGCCCCTCGCCCGGCTGAGCCGGGAGCGCTCCGGGTGGTTGCTAGCCGCCGTGTGGAGAGCGGGCGGCGGCGTCGGCGAACACGCAGGTGAACAGGAGGTGTGCGAGGCAGTCGGTGATCGCCTCGGGCACAGTCGGCGCGTTGCGGTCCAGGGCGCCGATCGCGAGCGCGGCGAACCGTCCGGCCTGCTGGGCGTGCTCGATCGCGGGTGGCGGGTCGGCGGCAGCCGGGGTGTGCTCGAGCCAGTCGGCGGCCTGCTCGAGGGCGAGCGGCAGCCACTCGTCGGTGTCGTAGCCGCGGGATTCGCCGTCGGATCGGAGGGCGAGGTGGCAGCGGTGAAGGCTGCCGGTGGCGGTGGCGTCGATCGTCGCGATCAGCTGCTCGGCGAGGGCGGCGGCGTCGTGTGTGCCGGTTGGGAGGAGGTGCAGGACATTGGCGGCGACGGCGAGGCTGATCAGACGTGGGATCCCGGTTGCAAGGAGCATGATCGGGCGCTCCGGGGGGTCCTCGCCGACAGGTAGGTCTCTGGCGCCGCGCTCGTAGGCGGCCTCGTAGCGCTGGTTGAGCTCGTCGGCCCACCATGGGCGGGCGAGTTGGCGGTAGACGGCCTCGAGGTTGGTCAACGCGGGCCTGAGGTTCGCGGCAGGCGGTGGGGCGGCCGGCTCGGCCGGATCGCGCGGGCGGCGCTGAGGGTTCGAGGGGGCTGGGCGGTGGGGCCAGGACAGCGGAGGCCCGGTACCTGATCTGTGAGTGATGAGATGGAACGCGGCGCGCAGATGAACATGAGCGTGAGCCGGGCCGTTGCGATCGCCGCGGCCACCGACGAGACCGGGCTGCGGTCATCCTATGAGCGGGCAGTCTTCCACGGCGCGGCCAATACCCTCTGCACGCCCGCGGAGGAGCGCGAGCACGGGACGCTGCGGCTGCTGACTCTGGCGACGCTGCGGCTGCCGGACCTGTACCTGTACGGGTACCTGCTGGAGGCGGTTGACGAGGACCCTTCGGTCGAGCCGGTGCCGCCGATCGTCGCCTCGCGCCTTGGGGAGATCGCGGCCGGCGCGCTGCGACTCGCGCACCGCGCGCTGGCGGCCCACGCCCACGACCTCGGCTACGACCCGGGCGTGTGGGTCGAGCGCGCGCTGGAGCACGCTCGCGCGCAGCTGTCAGGCGATCTCGAGCGTGCGCGGCGGCCGCTGGTCCACCGGGCGCGACGGTCCGCGATCGCGCTCACACGCGCGATCGCGGCTACCGCAGCCGAGGCAATGCTCGTACCCGGCGAGCTCGCCGACGGATTGGCGTGCCTGCTCGCGCTCTACCTGATCGCGACCACGCTGGGATGACCGCGCGGCCACGCACCGTGCTTGACCGCGTGCCGGTCTGGGCTCGCCGCGGCCTCGTGATCGCCCTGCCGCTCGTGCTGTTTGGGGTGCTGGTCGCCGGGTTCGCCCTCGCTCCGACGCCACCCACCCGGCACGCCAGCCGAAGCGGGCTTCTACCTCCATCGCGGGCTCGACGCTCCCGCCCGCCCGCCCCGACCCCGGTGAGCACCGAGGCGACGGCGAGCCCGCGCACGAGGCGCACCCCACGTTTCCTGGGCCCGGGAGCTCGGCGCGGCGTCGGTGATCCGGAGCGGCCGCCCTCGCCGCGCAGTCTCGTGGGGGCGAGGCTCGCGGTCGCGGCGCGGTTCGCCGCCGCTTACATGCCCTACGAGGTCGGCCGCTTGGCCGGTTGGGCGCGCGCGGCGATCAAGCGCACGTGCACGCCCGCGTTCGCGCACTACCTGCTCTCGCGGCCCGCGGAGCAGTCGCCACTGCTGAGCGCGCACCCGACGGCCGCCGAGACCTACCGCGTCGCCAGCGTCAACCTCGCCGCCGGCTCGAACCGCGTCTCCGTGAGCTACGTCTCAGAGCAGGATCGGTCGGACACCGGCGCTTTCCTGCTGACGCTCGCTCAGCGCCACGGCCGCTGGTTGGTCGCCGCGCTGGAGACGTGAACGGCGGTGCGCAGGCTGTGGCTGTTCGCGCTCGCGCTCACGATCCTCCTGCCGCTGCTGGCGGTGATGCTCGCGCTCAGCGCGGTCAGCGCCTCCCAGGCGCAATGCGCCGGAGGCCTGGCTGGGGCGGGCGGACCGGTCGGCGGGGTCCCGACGGCCGACATCCCGATCTTCCAGGGCGCAGCCGCGGAGTTCGCCCTCGGCGATCGCGGCCCGTCGATCCTCGCCGCGATCAACTACATCGAGTCGACGTTCGACAGCTCCGCCCTCCCAGGCGTTCACTCGGGCACCAACCGGGCGGGAGCCGCAGGGCCGATGCAGATCGGAGTCGACGGACAAGCCGGCGACACCTGGGACACGATCAAAGTCAACGCGCCGGCCGATCCGCCCGGGCAGCCGCCGAACGTGTACGACGAGGCCGACGCCGTGTACAGCGCCGCCCACTACCTGCAGGCATCCGGCGCGCCCGGGGACTGGCCCGGCGCGATCTTCACCTACAACCACTCCAGCGCCTACGTCCAGCAGGTCCTTTCCCTGGCTGCCGGCTACTACACCCAAGGCCTGACCGGCCAAAGCTCCACGGGCCCCGCGACGACCGTGAGCTCCGGCGCGGTCACGGCGGGAAGCCCGTTCCCGGTGCCGCCGGCGAGCGGGGATCCGGCCGGGCCGGTCACGCTCGCGCAGGGACAGCCGACGATCGTCGCCGCGACCGTCCTCACGAACCACACTGGCGGGTGGGGCGACGACGTGACCGTCGCAACCGACAGCTACGCCGAGCTCTCCCCCGGCGTTCCCCGCTCGCAGGTCACTAAGCAGAACGCAACCATGCTCGGCGGCCTCCCTTACCTCACGCCGCTAGAGGTCACCAACCCGCAGAACGGGCGCAGCGTCATCCTCTACAAGCGCGACATCCGCGCCGGCCAGCCACGCTCAAACACGCTCGGCGGCTACCACTACCGGCTCGACCTCACCCCCTGGGCTGAACAGCAACTCGGCTTCACCGGCCCAGCGATCGTGCAGGTCACGCGACTCGACGGACCCACCAACGGGCCCGGCGGCGGACAAGCCTGCTCGAGCGCCAACGTCGCGCCAGGGCAGTACTCCAACCCCTTCGCCCACACCCGCAACCTGACCCCGCAACGGATCGACATGGGCGTCGACTACGACGGTCATGGCGAGATCGACGCGATCGGCGACGCGCACATCACCTTCGCCGGCACCGGGATCGGCGGCGGCTGGGTCTGCTCCACTCCGACCAACGGCGGTGTCGTCTACCAGCTTGACGACGGACCCGACCAGGGCAAATGGGTCTACGTCGCCGAGGACGTCATCCCAACCGTCAAGGGCGGCGAAACCGTGCGCGCTCGCCAGGAGATCGCGACCTTCGCACCACCGGGCGGAACCGGCTGTATCGAGATCGGCTGGGCCTCCGGCCCGGGTCCCCGTCACCGATCGCGCTCCAGGACGGCGGCTTCCAGGACGGCAGCGGCTGCGCCGCGTGGCGCACCGCCGCCGGCGACAACATGAGCGACCTGATCCACTCACTCGGAGGCCCCTACGGCACCTGCCGCAACCAACCCATCGAAGGCCACTACCCGTGAGCTGCGCCACGTCTCACGCTCGCACCGATCGACGCAGCCGAGCGGACCCGGCAACGTCGCCGCCGGGCGCACGAAGCCCGACACCCCCGGCGTTGCGGACCGTGTGCTTTGCTGGGTGTGACTAGCTGCACGCGTCGCGGGGTCGCGTTTGATCGGCATCGCGATGGCGGCGTTCGGCGCAGAGCTGATGGTCACTGAGTGGCATTCCGCTCCCCCGGCAGCCCAGGCACGCGTGATCGCCTGGTCGCCAACGCGTTCGCCTAACCCGAGCCGGCGGGAAAGGCGAAAGCAATCGCGGAGGGACGGGCAACCGACGCCAAGATTGCGCCAGGCGAGCGTCCGGCCGTGCGTCGCTCGGCCGCTGCGAGAGGCCACCATCGGACCAATCGCCGGTGATGTATTGGTTGCACGCCTGGTCGCGTGGCACCATGATCTTGATGAAGCGGGCATTCACCAGCGCCGCCCAACAGGGACACGCCTCGCGACCGCGTTCGGCGGTTCGAGTCCAGCGTGTTCGGCGGTGCACCTACTGTCGCCTCTGGAAGGACGTCGCCGAGTTCACGAAGGAGGGCGACCACGTCGTCCCGGAGAGCATGGGCGGATCGTGGATCGACCATTCCGTTTGTGAGCTCTGCAACGGGCGTGCCAACGAGAACGCGGACATCCTTATTACTCAGGACTTCCTGATCAGGTTCCTCCGGGCGATGTACGAGATCCCGGACCGGAACAACACCATCCCGAAGCCGCCCGTGGTAGCGGTGCCGGTGGGCGGCGGCGTGATCAAGGTGACTCTCACGAAAGCCGGGCCGACGTTCGTAACGGGCCTCTCCGCCTCTGCGATCGACGAGCTCTCGCTCGAGGACCCGACCGACCAGGATCGCCTCCGCTGTATCGTCGACGCCGCTCTAGGTGCCTCTGAGTGGGATGATTCGGAAGAGACACGCGCGCTCGCTCGGCGAAGTCAGCCGCTGAAGACCCCCCGGACGGCGTGGTCGCGGTTCATGGCGAAGATTGGATTAGCGTGCGGCCGCGAGGCATATGGGGAAAACTGGCTCGATACTCGGCAGGCCCGGACGCTGAGCGCAGACCTGCTGGGCGACCACCCGCCGCGGTTCGGACAGCGCTGGCACTACCCGCCCGTCGAGGCCGCTTGGCCATATGAACCACCGAAGCATCGACTTTGGATCGAACCTTTCGAGAACACGGCGATCCTCAAGGTTGCCCTGTTCGGGCAAGTCCTCGGCGCGGTGCCCGTCAACGATCTTCCAGCGGATGCGTACCCCTCTGCCTGGTCTCTCGATCCACACGGTAGGACCGGCGAGTCGCGAACTCACCGAAGCACATTCGAGGCAATGCATCTCGCGACTGTCGCCCGCAGGGCTGAAAACAAGGGCGGGACATCGATCGCCATCCTTGATCCAGATCGCCCGTTCGTCTACATCCCGGACGGTCCGGACGGTGCGGTTGACCTTGGGGTTCAACTGCCGCGTGTAGATTCTTTGGACGACGCCGTCGCGTTCGTACAGCGTGAGCGCGAGCGTTAGCGGTAGCGCGACGCCAGCATCGGCAGGTTAGATCGCCCATGCCGGACTGCGTCTTCTGTTGAGCGAAAGGCAAGATGAGCGCGGAGCACGTCTTCCCCGACTGGTCGCAGCCGTTCCTTGACAGCGACGCGGGGCCAGGCACTCACACTAGGACGATACTCCGAGCGACAGGCGAGACCACCACAGAACATCGTGGCCTTCCCGCGACAGCAACCGTACGCTCGGTCTGCGAATCTTGTAACAACGGGTGGATGAGTGCACTCGAAGCGAATGCCAAGCCGTATCTGGTGTCAATGCTTCGCGACCATAGGCGCACCTACTACAGCGGGGGGCGGAAGTTACTTGCGACGTGGGCCGTCAAGACGGCCGTCGTCGCTGGATCGAAGTTCACACCCGAAACCCCCGAAACCTTCTACCGAGACCTGCACAAAAACGGTGCACCGTCCGAGACAACATGCGTCTGGCTGGGCGCCACACCGTGGACGAACTTCCACTACGTGGACTGTCGGCCTTTGAAAGTGAGCCGCGACGCGGAGCCGCCCGTCCGATCCGAAAATGCCTTTGCCGGACTCCTGGCCCTCGGAACCATCGTCTTCTACGTAGTCTCCTGGCTCGAAAACGTGCCTAACGTCGAGCCCGTCGAGAAATACAGCGACTCCCTCCTGGCGATATGGCCGTATTCAGGTCCGAAGACCTGGCCGCCGGCCGGCCGTCGCTTCGACCTCGCTGGCCTAGACGAACTCGCAAACACATTCGGAAGCGCCCCGGCGCATCCGTAATCAGGCCGAGCCTCAGTCCTGCGGGCCGTCACCTCTGACCCGAAGCCACTCGTCCGGGACGCGTAGGACGTCCAGCCCTTCGTGCCTCGCGCGAACCCGCATCCCCGTGTCCGCGGTCATCACCTTCACCCTGCCGGCGAATCGGAGGACCTCGTGGGCGATGTCAAGAACCTCCTCGTCGGCGTCGCTTGGTCGGAACCTAGGACGATCCGTAAGCAGGAGCTCGATCGTGTTCGGGCGGTCGGACCTGATCTTCACCGGGCCAGGATCGCCACTGGGGAACAGGCCGTCGATCCACGGGAGAAGCTCTCGCGCGATGCTGCGCAGCCGCTTGCTATCCCCATATTTCTTCGAGTCGATCTCTTCGATAACTCGAAGGGGGACCATCACGCGAGCCGTGCCTACCTCGGGGGGCCAGGTCACCGAGTCAAGCCGCTGGCACTCGAGCAGCACGTTCGTGTCAACGACGACGGGAAAGCCGGGGGCTGCGCGCATTCGTGTGAGGTGCTCCTCAAGTTCCTCGACCGTCTGCTGCAAGCTGCGCATGATCGTCTCGAGCTCGGCGTAGATCAGGGTCGTGAGCTGGTTTCCGGGCGGCGAGTCGGCGGATGCTGTTCCGGTGACGCCACGCGATTTCT
>CAVPVP010000019.1:0-238860 GCA_963709205.1 uncultured Solirubrobacterales bacterium | reverse complement strand
TTGGTCGTCAACTACGTTCGCGCGATTATCTCTACAGCCTCGAGCCGCCCGTACATACGCCAACGTTTCTCGTGCCGCGCTCGCGCCGGCTCGGGGTGTCGGAGCGGATCGACGCATCGGGTGCGGTCGTCGAGCCGCTCGACCTCGACGGAGTGGAACGGGCCGCTCAGCGCCTGGTCTCGCAGGATCATGTCGAGGCAATCGCCGTCTGCTTCCTGTTTTCGTTTCTGAATCCAGAGCACGAGCGGCGCACGCGCACCCTGCTGAACGAGCTCCATCCGCACCTCGACATCGCGCTCTCGTGTGAGGTCGATCCCGTCGCGCGCGAGTACGAGCGCTTGTGCATGACGCTGACCGACGCCTACATCCGCCCGGTCGTGAGCAGCTATATCCGGCGTCTCGAGCGGTCTTTGGACGCCCACGGCATCGACGCACCACTGCAGATCATGCAATCCCGCGGCGGTACCGCGGCGGCTGGGAATGCCCTGCGCCGACCGGTCAGCCTCGTCGCCTCCGGGCCGGCGGCCGGCGTGCTGGGCGCTGTCGCGATCGCCGAGCGATGCGGGATCAAGGATGCGGTGACCATCGACATCGGCGGGACAAGCAGCGACGTCGCGATCGTCGTTGGGTCACGCCCGCTGTTCCGGCGGGACGGCGTGGTCCGCGGTTTTCCGCTTCGCATGACGACCGTCGACGTCGACAGCATCGGCGCCGGCGGCGGAAGCATCGCGTGGGTCGATTCGGCGGGCGGCCTTCGCGTCGGTCCTCAGAGCGCGGGGGCCGATCCGGGCCCGGCGTGCTACGCCCGCGGCGGGACGGACGCGACCGTCACCGACGCGAGCGTCGTCCTCGGCTACCTGAACCCCGAGTACTTCGCGGGCGGCACGGTCGCGCTCGACGCCGACCGCTCGCGCGCTGCGATTTCCGCGCTTTCCTCCCGGCTGGGGCTGGGCCTCGTCGAGACGGCGCTCGGCATCCATCGAGTGGTGAATGCACGGATGGCGGACCAGATCCGCCTTCGCTCAGTGCGGCGAGGGTACGACCCGCGCCTGTTCGCGCTCGTCGTCCTCGGCGGCGCCGGCGCCACCCACGGGATCGATCTCGCGGTCGATCTGGGGATCCCCCGCGTCGTCGTGCCGCCCGCGCCGGGAGTCCTTTCCGCCTACGGCCTGCTCGTGGCCAACGTCGAGCACGAGCAGATAGCGAGCTATTCGGCTCGCGTCGACGAGGCCGATCCGGCGGAGATCGATCGCAACCTGCGAGCGCTGGAGGAGCAGGTGTGCACGCTGATGATGCACGAGTCGGTGACACCCGAAAGCGTTCTGCTGACACGTTCGGCCGACATGCGGTACGTCGGCCAGTCCTACGAGCTCGAGGTGCTGCTCGATGACGGGGACGACCGTCTGCTGATCGAGAGCGCGATCCGTCGCTTTCATCGCGCCCACGAAACGGTGTACGGCCACATGAGCCCGGCCGCTCCGGTCGAGTTCGTCAATCTATGCGTGTCCGGTGTGGCTCCCGGCCCAGGAGTCGAGGATCTGCCGCAACGCTACGGCAAAACAGGTCCGCCGACACCCACAAGGGAACGCACTCTGTACTCCCGCGAGCATCCCGGCGGCACCGTGGCGCCAGTCCTTCGTCGCGGCGATCTCGCCGTCGGCGTGCTCGTCACCGGTCCTGCCGTCATCGAGCAGGAGGACACGACGTGCGTGATCACCGCCGAGTGGTCCGGATCAGTGCACTCGACCGGCGCCTTGATTCTCACCGAGCATTGACAGCGTGATGGCCACAACCCGACTCGACCCCGTGACGCTGGAAGTCCTCCGAAATCGCCTGGACGTGATCGCGGACGAGATGCAGCACGTCCTGCTACAGAGCTCTCATTCCGTCGTGATCAAGGAAGCTGGCGATGCCACATCGGCCATCTTCACGCTCGACGGTGAGGCGATCGCACACTCGGTGGCGATCCCCGCACACCTCGGAGTGATGGGGCCGCTCGTGCGCGGCGCGCTGGCGGCGTTTCCCGTCGAGCGCATGCGCGACGGCGACGTCTACATGCTCAACGACCCCTATTCCGGAGGCACCCACCTCCCTGACATCACGCTCATTCGTCCGATCTTCCACGAAGGCGCCCCGCTCGCGCTGGCGACCGCGCTCTCACATCATCAGGACGTCGGCGGGATGGCGGCGTCGAGCATGCCGGCGCACGCGACCGAGATCTTCCAGGAGGGCCTGATCATCCCCCCGATGCGGCTGTACGCCGACGGCGTGCTCGACGAGCAGCTTCATCGCATTCTGCTCGCGAACGTTCGCTTCAAGGACGACTTCGACGGAGACCTGCGCGGCCAGCTCGCGGCCGTCAACACGGGTAAGAAGCGGTTTCTGGAGCTCGTCGAGCAGTACGGCGCGGCCGACGTCAGTCGGTATTGCGCCGCGCTGCTCGACCGCGCCGAGCAGATGACCCGTCTCGAGATCGAGGCGATGCCGCGGGGGACCTACCGATTCCACGACTACCTCGATCACGACGGCGTGGACCTCGATCGGTTGATCAGAATCGAGGCGGCGGTGACGATCGGCGACGGCACGTTCACGGTCGATTTCACGGGCACCGACGAACAGGTGCAGGGACCGGTCAACGGCCCGCCCTCCACCGCGTTCTCCTCCGCCGCGTATGTTCTTCGCGCGATCACCGACCCCGCCATTCCCGTGAACGGCGGCAGTGAGCGCGCGATCAGTCTCGTCCTTCCCGAGGGGACCGTCGTGAACCCCCGGTTCCCGGCCCCCGTGTCGCTCCGCGGCCACCTGATGCGCCGCATCGTCGACGTCCTCCTCGGCGCGCTCGCGCAGGCGCTGCCCGACCGGATCCCAGCATGCTCGGCGAGCATCAACGGACTCCACTCGTACTCGGGATTAGACCCCGCCACCGGGCGGCGATACGGCGTCACGGACACGATGACCGCATCCGGGATGGGCGCCACCCCGCGGCGGGACGGCACGGACGTGATCGAGATGCACACGACGAACTGCCTGTGCGTCCCGACCGAGTCGCTCGAGATGAGCGCGCCGGTCCTCGTCCGCTCGAATCGGCTCAGGGCCGACTCGGGCGGGCCCGGCCTGCGCCGTGGCGGGCTCGGCGTCGAGCACATCGTCGAGCTTCGCCGCGGCGTCGCTACGTCGTGCTTCCGCCATGAACGGCATCGCACGTCTTCCTGGGGACTCGCAGGAGGCGGGCCGGGCGCCAAGTGGCACGCCGAGCTGCACACCCGCGACGGGCAGACGGTGCACGTTCCCGGCAAGACAATCCTCGACCTGCAGCACGGCGACGTTCTGCTCGTCCGCACGGGCGGGGGCGGAGGCTTCGGCGATCCGCTCGACCGAGATCCGGAAGCGGTCCTCGCCGACTGGGAGGAAGGGAAGGTGTCGACGTCGCATGCGCGTGGCGCCTACGGCGTCGTGATCGACGTCGCCGCGAGTGCCGTCGACCCGAAAGCGACGATCGCGCTCCGGCGCGAGCTCCGAGATAGGCGGCGGCCCATCCCACACGAATACGGGCTCCAGCTCGCGCGCGGTGACTTTGCGCCGGACCGAGCCGAGGTGCGAAGCGTCACGACCTGAGAGATAGGAACGATCAACCATGGACACACACCTGACGAGAGCAGCCCGCCTCAGAGACCTGCTCGCGGCCCCTGGCTGTGCGGTCGCGGTGGGTGGGCACGACCCCGCGATCGCCCGGCTCGTCGAACGGGCTGGCTTCGAGATCGCCTACATGGGCAGCTCTGCCTCGTCCGCCGCGATCGCAGGTGTCCCCGACGTCAGCCTCGTGACGTTCAGCGAAATGCTTCAGAACGCGCGGCACATCGTCAATGCCACGAGGATTCCCGTCCTGTGTGACATCGACACCGGCTACGGCGACACAACGATCGTCAAGCGAGCCATTCGGGAGTTCGAGGCCGCGGGCGCGGCGGGCGTACACATCGAAGATCAGACGTTCCCGAAGCGATGTGGTCAGACGACAGGTGCTTCGTTGGTAAGCGTCGCGGAGATGACCGCGAAAATCTACGCCGCCAAGGAAGCCCAAATGGACCCGGATTTTGTACTCATCGCGCGGACTGACGCACGCCAGTGCGAAGGGCTCGAGGGCGCCATCGAGCGAGGCCGTGCGTACGCAGCCGCGGGCGCCGACGCCATATTCCCGGAGGCGCTCATCACCGAGGATGAGTTCCAGCGCTACCGTGACACCGTGCCAGGGCCGCTCGTCACCGACGTGCCCGAATGGGGACGCAGCCCGATGCTGAGCGTGCAACAACTCGAGGCGCTCGGCTTTGGGCTCGCGCTCTTTGCCGTCTCCACACTCCGCGTCGCGCTGGGCGCCGTGGCCCGGTTTCTGGCCGACCTCCGAGTCAACGGGACCCAACGGAACTGGGTGTCGCAGATGTACACGCGGGAATCGTTGGACGACCTTCTCGGCCTGAGCGCCCTCCGCGCGGATGAGAGCCGGCTGGCCGAGACCGCCACACGGGCGTTGATCTCCACCGCGGCGCCACGTGCGTGACGGACCCAGACTCGGAAGCGGAAGACTGTTCCCATGGTGCAAACCAATAACCGGGAGACCGCGCTGGCGACCCTCGAAGCAGTGCAGGACCGCGTGCTCTGGCTGGCGACGTCGATCGTCCACCACGCGAACAGGGTGCGGCACGACGCGTTCGGGGGTGAAGGTCGGCGGTCATCAGGCGTCGTCGGCGTCGATGGTCTCGATCATGACCGCGCTGTGGTTCGAGCATCTGCGCGGTCCCGATCGCGTGTCGGTCAAGCCGCACGCTTCGCCGGTGCTGCACGCGATCGAGTATCTGCTCGGCCAGCTCGACGCGAGGTATCTGACGACGCTGCGGGAGTTCGGCGGGTTGCAGAGCTATCCGAGCCGGCTGAAGGATCCGGTGCCGGCCGACTTCTCGACGGGGTCGGTCGGGATCGGCGCGACGGCGCCGGTCTGGAGCGCGATCGCGCACCGGTATGTCGCCGGCCATTTCGAGGTGCCCCGCGGCGGCCGCCAGGTCGCGCTGTTGGGTGACGCGGAGCTGGACGAGGGCGCGATCTGGGAGACGCTGGTGGACCCGGTGGTGCCCCACGCTCGGCGAGGTGTTGTGGATCGTCGATCTCAACCGCCAGTCGCTGGATCGGATCGTGCCGGACATCGCCGCGGGGCGGATCGCAGCGATGTTCGAGGCGGCCGGGTGGCAGACGATCACCGTCAAGTACGGGCGCTGGCTGCGCGAGCTGTTCGAGCGCCACGGCGGCGAGGCGCTGCGGCGGCGGATCGACGAGATGCCGAACGAGGAGTACCAGCGGCTGCTGCGCTCCGGCGCCGGGCGAGCTGCGTGAGCGGCTGCCGGGCAGCGGTCCCGGTGCCGGGGAGATCGGCAAGCTGGTCGCCGAGCTGGACGACGAGGAGATTCTGCGCGCGATCCGCGATCTCGGCGGCCACGACCTCGGTGATCTGCTCGACGCGCTCGCGCGGGCGGATGCGGTGACGCGATCGGCCATCGGTGATCTTCGCGTACACGATCAAGGCGTGGCGGCTGGCGACGCAGGGTCACCCGGCGAACCACTCGGCGCTGCTGTCGAGCTGCGCAGATGGACGAGCTGGCGCGCGCGACCGGGGCAGATCCGTCCGAGCCCTGGGCACGATTTCCGGCTGGGTCGCAGGAGGCCGAGCTGTGCGCCGAGGCGGCGCGTCGCCTCGCGCGCGAGGAGGTCGACCTTGTCGGCGCGCCGGCGCCGCCCGTCGATCTGGGCCGCGCGCACGCGGGCAGGGCGTCGACGCAGCAGGCGTTTGGGCGGTTCTTCGTCGATCTGTCGCACCGGGCGCCGGAGGTCGCGGCTCGGGTCGTGACGGTCAGCCCGGACGTGGCGTCGTCGACGAACCTCGGCGGCTGGATCAACCACGTCGGTATCTGGCATCTCGGCGAGCGGATCGACTGGTTCGCCGACGACACCGACACACTTGTGCGCTGGCGCGAGTCAGAGCACGGCCAGCACATCGAGCTGGGGATCGCCGAGGGCAACCTCGTCGGGTTGCTCGGGGAGCTCGGGGCGACGTGGTCGCGCGACGGGCAGGCGCTGTTGCCGATCGGCACGCTGTATGACCCGTTCGTGGGTCGGGCGCTCGAGCCGTGGTCGTTCGGCCTATACGCGGGCGGCCAGTCGATCCTCGTCGGGACGCCGTCGGGGGTGACGCTCGCGCCGGAGGGCGGTGCGCACCAGTCGATCATCACGCCGTCGATCGGTCTCGAGCAGCCGCGGTGCATCGCCTGGGAGCCCGCGTTCGGCCAGGACCTTGAGTGGACGCTGCTGTACGCGTTGTCGCGGCTCGGCCGACCGGACGGGACCTCGTCCTACTTCCGCCTGACGACCCGCCCGGTCGATCAGGCGCTCGCCGCACCTCCCGCCGATCCGCAAGAACGCGAGGCGCGTCGGCGGCAGGTCCTCGCCGGTGGCTACCGGCTGCGCACGGCCGCCTCGGCTGCCGGCGGTGACGCTGGTTGGCGTCGGCGCGGTCATGCCCGAGGTCATCGCCGCCGCGGATGCGCTCGCCGGCGCCGGCGTCGAGAGCGATGTCGTGTGCCTGACCTCGCCGGATCTCGTGTTCCGGGCGCTGCAGGCGAGGCAGGGCCTGCGCCGAAGGCGACGACACGATCCTCGACGAGCTGTTCGGTGCCGACCGGGTCGCGCCGATCGTCAGCGTGCTCGACGGCCACCCTCACACGCTGAGCTTCCTGTCAGCGATCCGCGGCGCACCGATCGCGTGCCTGGGCGTCAGCGACTTCGGCCAGTCCGGTGACGTGGAGGACCTCTATCGCCACTTCGGAATCGACACGGAGACGATCATCGGGGCCGCGATCGACCTCCTGGAGGCGTGCCAGTAATGACCGATCTGACCATGCCGAAGCTGTCTGACTCGATGGAGCAGGGCACGATCCTCACGTGGCTCAAAGCCGACGGCGAGCAGGTTCAGGCCGGGGAGGACCTGCTCGAGATCGAGACCGACAAGGCCACGGTCACGCACCCCGCGGAGGCGAGCGGGATCCTGCAGATCAGTCGCGCCGGAAGGCACGACGCTCCAGGTCGGTGCGCCGATCGCCCACATAGGCGTTGTCGACGGCGCCCCCGCCGCGCCGTCGCCCAAGGCCGACGGCACCTCGAACGAGCTCCGGGCGAGGGTCGAACCGAACGGAGGTCCGAGCGCCGCAACGGCGCCGGCCCGCGCGGGCGCGGTCGGCAATTCGAGCGGCACCGCTGTGCGGGCGACGCCGCTCGCGCGACGGGTCGCGAAGGCGCACGGCATCTCGCTCGAGGAGGTCGACGGATCAGGCCCGCTTGGACGCGTCACCCGCGGCGACGTGCTGACCAAGGCCGGTATCGCACCGAGCCGCGCTGCCGCCGAGCCCCGGGTACCGGCGGCGCCAGTCGTCGCAGGCGAGCCGCCCGCTTCGCCCGCCAAGGGCACGGTCGAAGTGGTCGAACCCAATCGCCTGCAGGCCCTGATCGCCCGGCGGATGGCCGAGGCGAAGGCCGACCGTCCCGCACTTCCAGGTGCAGACCGAGGTCGTGATGGACGCCGCGGTCGCGTTCAGGGCACAACTCAAAGATGCCGGGGCGAGTGCTCCCTCCTTCAACGACCTGATCGTCAAGGCAGCGGCGATCGCGCTCCGCGACCATCCCCTCGCCAACGGGGCCTATCGCGACGGCCGCTTCGAGCTCTACTCGCGCGTCAACGTCGGAATCGCCGTCGCCGCCGACCACGCGCTGGTCGTTCCCACGATCTTCGACGCAGACCAGAAGTCGCTCGGGACGATCGCCGGCGAGTCGCGCCGTCTGGCAGCACGCGTCCGCGCAGGTGAGGTGACTCCGTCTGAACTGTCCGGCGCCACGTTCACCGTCTCGAACCTCGGCATGTACGGAATGACCGCGATCACCCCGGTCATCAACCCGCCGCAGGCGGCGATCCTGGGCGTCGGGGCGATGCGTAAGGTTGTCGCACGAGTCGATGGTGACATCGTCGATCGCACGCTGATGACGCTCACGCTTAGCTGCGATCACCGGATTCTGTACGGCGCAGATGCTGCGGAGTTCCTCGCAAGAGTCCGGGAACTGCTGGAGAGGCCTCTACACCTGTGTAGGCATCGACGATGACCATCCCCAGTCTTACGACAATGGCAGGCCGGATCCGAAGCGGCCAGTTATGCTCCGTGGAGGCCACTGAGTATTACCTCGACCGTATTGCTCGTTTCGATAGCGAGTTGCACGCCTACCTTACGGTGGACTGGGAGGGGGCGCGGGGGCAGGCGCGGGAAGCCGATCGGCTGGTTCGCCGAGGCGAGCCAGTTGGACTACTACATGGCGTGCCAATAGCTCTCAAAGACAATATCGACACGGCTGGGTTGACTACGACGGCTGGCTCCGCAGCGTTCGCGCACCGAGTTCCCGAGAGGGATGCAACTGTCGTGCGACGTCTGCGGAGAGCCGGCGCCGTCCTTCTAGGCAAGGTCGGACTGCACGAGTTTGCCTACGGTGCGACCGGTGAGAACCGTCATTTCGGGTCGGGTCGGAACGCCTGGAGCCGTGGGCACATTGCCGGCGGTTCGAGCGGTGGCTCCGCTGTCGCGGTAAGCGCGGGTTTGTGTGCCGGTGCGCTCGGTACCGATACCGGCGGTTCAGTGAGGATCCCGGCGGCCCTCAACGGCGTCACCGGCATACGTCCCACGACGGGCCGGGTGTCGGGACGCGGGGTGTTCCCGATTACGTGGACATTTGACACGGTTGGCAGTCTCGGCCGAACTGTCGGCGATGCGGCATTGGTTTTGGCCGTGCTGTGTAAACAGTCTAGTGGCGCCTGTGAAGCGATTCGACCGACTAGTGGCGCTGCTGCAATGCCTGGTTCGCAATCTTTGGCGGGGATCCGGGTTGCCACTCCGGCGAACTTCTTCTTCGAGGGCGTGCACCCTACGGTCGGCCAGCGAGTTCGTCAGGCAATCGACACGCTCGCGTGTTGCGGTGCGGTAGTCGAGGAATGTGCCTTACCCCTGGCTGCTGGCGCATTGGAGGCAGTGGCGAGGATGATTTCAGCGGAAGCATACGCAATCCATCGAGAGCGGTTGGTCACGCACGGCGATCTTTACGGCGACGACGTGCGGGAACGTCTATCGGGCGGGCAATCTGTGTCTGGCGCCGACTATGCGTCCGATCGGGAATACGCCCGGAAGTGGCGGCGGTCAGTGGCGAAGGTATTTGACCGTTTCGATGTGATTGCTGTTCCAACGACAGAGGTCACTGCCCCAGTAGCGGGCGGCGGGAACATGGTCGATATAACACGGCGACTCGTGCGACTGACGTCGCCCTGGTCGCTAGCGGGGCTGCCAGCACTGTCGCTTCCGTGTGGCTCAGACGCCCACGGCCTGCCGATTGGTTTCCAGCTCGTGGCGGCGCGGTTTCGTGAGGCTACCGTTGTGCGAGTGGGAGCAGCGTATCAGGCGGCAACGGACTGGCATCTAGCCGAACCTCCTGTCGGACGGGATTTTGACGTCGCGGAGAGGACCGCGACGGACTCCGGGGAAGTTGCGAGCGGTGCGAGGGGCATGTGCACAGGCCGATGATTGCCGGCAACCGAGGCGAGGCTGCCACGACCGTACGCGAGGTATCCGCTGTGGTACTCCGCACGGAGATCGCGCCCCCGTGGCGGACGGCCGCGGTGACTATGACGGAGATGTTCGTTACAGCCGTGCGCGTTCGCCTCGCGGACGGGACCGAAGGCTGGGGCGAGTGCTGCGTGCGCGCAGCGCCCAATGCCACGAAGGCAATTGTCGATGAGCTGCTAGGACCGCAAATCGTTGGTTCTGATGCGACCGAGGTCGAGGGCCTGTGGCAGCGGATGTTCGAAAGCCAAAGGTCCCGGGGGCACACTCGTGGATTTTTGATGGAGGCAATCAGCGGGGTTGACATCGCACTATGGGATGCCCTTGGCCGGTCGCTAAGGCAGCCGATACATCGACTGCTACACGGCGTCAGGCGTCAAACGCTGGAATGCTATGCGTCATCCATCTTTCTTGGAGACCCTGACACAATGATTGATGAGGCGGTTAGGCTGGTGAACGCCGGATACCGCGCGCTCAAGGTCAAGATCGGGCGAGACACCCACCAAGACGTGCGCGTTATCCATGGGATACGTGATGTGCTCGGCGACGCTGTGGAGATTATGGTCGACGCCAACGGGGCGCTGCATGCGCATCAAGCGTTGGCGACGATGGACAGCCTGTCTGACTGCCGGCTGGCATTCTTCGAAGAGCCTATACCGATGGACGATGTGACCGGTTATCGCAAATTGGCCGCCGCGGGCTTCGCGATTCCGATCGCTGCCGGAGAGGCTGAGGGGGCTCCGGGCGCGTTCGCGCCGTACGTCGCGGAGCGGTTGATCGATATCGTCCAACCCGACGTGGGGCGGACTGGCGGCATCACGGCGTCTCGGAAGGTAGCGAATCTGGCAGACGCGTTTCACGTGGAGTGGGCGCCACACACGGGAGCATCGAGCGGTATCTGTATTGCGGCGTCGCTTCAATTAGCAGCCGCGGTCCCGAATCTAAGGATTTGGGAAGACATGTACACGCAACAGCCATTGCAAGAGTTATTCGTCGAGCAGTTGCCGCGTCAGCAGGGAGGGACGGTTAACATCCCGCAGGGTCCTGGGCTTGGCTTAGGCATAGATGCGGAGAAGATATCATTCTTCGCTGTCACTCCGATTTGATTCGGCGCCCGGGGCGGGGTGTGTCGGCGTCGCGACCGTCGAGCCCTGCAGAGGCAACGTCCGGAGGGGACTCGAACCCCCGAACGCGGATTATGATTCCGCGTGTAGGGAGCGATACGTCTTGGCCCTCAACCGGACAGCGCGGAGGACGCTGGCGGCCGGCGTCCGCCGACGTTTCACGATCTCGCGACTGCGCCTCGCGGTCGTGTGCGCTGTGGTCGGTTGCCTGCTCGTCCCCGCGACTAGCCTCGCCGGCAGTTGGACCTGTTGGGGCTACCGCACCAACAGCTGGGAGACCTGGGCATTGGCGACCCAGACACCGAGCTACTACAAGTCGTTCATCCCGGGCTTCGGGTGGGCGGTGTACACCATGGGGTGGTCGTGGCATTGGAATGCACAGAATGCGCGCTGGTTCGGGGAGTGCGCCGGTATCACCTGGTCGGCTAGCCCCATCATCGTCGGCTGCAGCAGCCGGTGAGGGAAGCCTCCGCCATCGCGGCGCGACGATCGCGTCGAAGCTGATCCGCCGCCCACCGCAGAAGCGCCGCCTTCGGGCGGCGCTTCTCTTGTCCGACGCCGCTCTCCAAACGGCCCGAGACCGACACGTCGCCCATCGGCCGTCGAAGACCTGCTTCGCCAGTCCGGGGCGCCTAAACTAAGACTCCACGGCGCGGGGCGGAAAGACGGCTCGTGACTATCGGATTCGTCCGCGACCCGCCGGACGGCCGACGACTGCTCGGTCGCGAGCATCTCTCCGGCGCTCACGGTCCAGCCAGCGTCCTCTGGCGAACCCTTCTCAATCCACGCCGACTGGATGAGACCGCCACCTGCGAGGCGAACGCTTGCCTGCTGCAAATATCGGATCTTGTCGCCCGTCGTCTTGGTCTCGTAAAGCCAATATGGCATGTTGCTCTCCTCGAGCTCGGGCTGCACAGGCACCAACCACGTACTCCGCAGCTGCCGCCTCCTCACCTAGCATCCATAGCGTGGAAGATTCTCGCAACTCAGCCTCGGCGAGCAAGTCAGCCGATCGACGACTCTGCGTCTTTGCGGCGCGAACGCTGACTCTCGCGAGCACATCTTTTCGGACTGGCTCAACGACCTGATCGTGGTTGATGGCGCTGACGCACACCAGTTCCTGGTTCTCAGCGGCGAGGTAACAGAGCAGCGGCACTACCGCGCGACGAAAGTGGCGTCGCAGACTGCGAGAGTCGTGTGCGGGCCGTGCAACAACGGGTGGATGTCCAGGCTTGAGAGCGAAGCGAAGCCTGCTCTTGGTCCGATGATCGTCAACAGGAAGACAAGCCTCAAGGTTCCGCAACAGCTAACTGTTGCGCGTTGGGCGATCAAGACGGCCATGGTTGCCGAGAGCGTCCACTACGGCGACAGCTCCTTCGATCAAGACGAGCGCGACCTGATACGCGACGGACATATTCCGATCCGTCCCCGAGTCAGTCTCGCGGCGTACAACATGAGCGAACCGAACGCGACGAGGTACACGAGAGGACTTGGCATCGTGAATCGTGGCGGCGAGTTCTTTGCCGAGTTCTACACCCACACCATCCAGATCGGCCACCTCGTCCTGAGCGTCCGTGGAACGCCGACCTTCGACGCGGCCGACAACAGGTCTCTCGGGACACTCGCCCAGCCACGATTCATGGAGATCCCGCTCTGGCCCCCGGTCGAGGTCTGCCAGTGGCCACCCAACCACGTCATGACCGAGCAGGACTTCATCCAGTACTCGGGCGGCCACAACCTGGAGCCATCGAAGCCCGCTACCGATCCGATGAGCTTCGACCCGACCAAGCTCATCGCTGACTACGACTCCAGCGCGACTTGATCGAGTAGGCGTCCTTCCTGTACTGGAC
This sequence comes from uncultured Solirubrobacterales bacterium, assembly GCA_963709205.1. Classification (GTDB taxonomy): domain Bacteria; phylum Actinomycetota; class Thermoleophilia; order Solirubrobacterales; family Solirubrobacteraceae; genus Palsa-465. The sequence goes on along the minus strand of CAVPVP010000019.1, from coordinate 226,197 downwards.
GGGCGCCGCAGCAGTTCTAACTCACGGGGTCGTCGCGTGGCCGCAGCCGCGAACACTTATTGCGCATCGTCGCCGAAGCAATCGCGTCCACGACCACCGACGCCGTTCCACGACGCCCGGGCCATCGCGCGAGCTCAGTGCAATCCAGCGTTCGCAATGGCACCCGGGGACAAGCGACGCGCCAGCACCGGCCTACCCTCCACGGCGCGTTCGACGACTGCCGACCCCGCGGTTCCGGACGCGGGCACAACACGCCGGGGTAGGGTGCGAGCATGAGCGACGATCCGTCCGAAATCACAGAGTCGCTGAGCGCCGCCGGCGGGGCCGTAGTCGGAGCCGCGCTGACGATCCTCGCCGGGCCGATCGCGGGAGGTGCCGGTGGCGCCATTGTGGCTCGCGTCTTCCGTCGAGTCGGTGCTGAGATCGAGCGCGTCATTCTCGGGCCCAGACAACAACAGCGTGTTGGGGCGGCCGCGGAAGCTGCCGCGGAGCGGATGCGTGATGCAGGCCGCCCCATCCGCTCCGACGGATTCTTCGACGAAAGCGTCGAACGTGAGAGCGACGGACTCGAGCTGCTTGAGGGCGTCCTGCGTACGGCCGCCGACTCCTGGGAGAGCCGCAAGGTGCCGTACATCGGCCGAATGTTCGGCACCGCCGCAGTCGACGACGAAGTCACGCCCTCCGAAGCGAGCCACCTTGTTCGGTTGGCCGATCGGCTGAGCTATCGGCAGCTCGTTCAGTTGGCGTTTTGGGCTGCAGCGCACAACGAGCGGCCAGAGCTGTTGCGACAGATGGAAGCCGTCGCGCAGAGCGGAATCCCGCCGTACTCCGTAATCGTCGACGAGCTGAACGACCTTGCGCGGAATCGCCTGCTGCAGCGCAATCCGGATGCAGAGGCGAGCGAAGGCGCGCCTCTGATTCGGCAGGTAGAAGCGTTTCGCACAATGGGCGAGAGCGTCGTAATTGAGCACGTCGTGCTGACGCCCCTCGGCAGGACTCTGCACTACTTGATGGGGCTCGATCAGGTCCCACCGGAGGAGCTGGAGGACATCCCTCGCGCCTTCGCTGCTGGCGAATAGCTCGCCAAGGGATGCTGGCGCCAACGAGTGCGGCGCCACGATCTCGATGTCAGCTCGCCGACATCGCGGACGAGCGCAAGGTCGCCGAAGCGGTGGCCCCAGCCAGCTGTGGTCTGAGGTGAAAGATGTGATGTCCCGGTTGGCGTGTGACCCGGGAGGGTGAAGGTGGCCGGTCCTCCGCGTCGAAGGGCGTTGTAGGCGCGCGCGGATAGCAGCCGCGCGGCCGGCCATTCGAATAGGAGGTACCGACCGTGGTTCACGGTAGGCGATGGGCTGCCCTGCGGGCGGCTGGCGGCGGCGTGTTCGATCGCGCCGTGGTTCTCGATCGGGAGGTGGTCTGGTGTCGATCGTGATGGGGCTTGATCAGCACCGGGCGCAGATCTCCGCGGAGTGGATCGACACGATCACCGGAGAAGTCTCTCGCGCGAGGATCGTGCCGGCTGACCGTGCCGCGGTCCGGAAGTTTCTGGCCCGGTTCGGGGGTGAGGGGTTGGAGGTGGCGCTTGAGGCAACGACGGGCTGGCGGTTCGTGGTCGAGGAGCTCGAGCGGGTCGGTGCAGAGGTGCATTTGGCTGAGCCGGCCGAGGCGGCGGCGTTGAAGGGCAAGAAGAAGCGAGCTAAGACCGACTGGGCTGATGCCCGACATCTGCGGGAGCTGTTGTTGATCGGGCGGCTGCCGGAGTCGTGGATCCCGCCGGCGCATATCCTCGATCTCCGCGCCCGGGTCCGGACCCGCCATCTGCTCTCTCATCAGCGAACGGAGTGGCAGCAGCGGATGCACGCGGTGCTCTATCACCACGGGTGCCCGCAACGCCGCAACCTGCTCTCGCTCGAGAGCCGGGAATGGCTCGCCGGCTTGCGCCTTCCGGCCGCGGCCCGTGAACAGCCCGACATTGCCCTTGGGATCATCGACGCGCTCGACATCCGGCTCGTCCCGTTCGATTCTGAGCTGCACGCGATCGCGCGCAAACAGCCGGGCTGCCGGACGCTGATCGAGAAGATCTACGGGGTCGGCTCGTTGACCGCGGTCACGATCCTGGCCGAGCTCGGCGACGCCAGGCGGTTCTCCTCCTCGCGCGACGCGGTCCGCTACTCGGGCCTGGATATCACGGTCAAACAGTCCGACCGGCGACGCGCGCCCGGCCATCTCTCTCGCCAAGGACCACCCGCGTTGCGCTGGGCGCTGTTCGAGGCCGCCCAGTCAGCACACCGCAAGACCAGCCCCGACCGCGACTACTACCTGCAGGCGGCTGAGCGGCTCGGCGGTAATCGCGCGTGTCTGGCGGTCGCGCGCAAGCTGCTGAAGCGCTGCTACCAGTGCGTCACGAACGCTGAAGGAGGAGTCGTGTAGGAAGACCCTGACATAGGCGGTGCTGTGCGAGAGATGGAGGCTTGTTGGCCCTCCGGCGTCGGCCCTGCGGGGGTAGGCGTCAAACCGCCCTGGAGCTGCGTTAGCTGGAGACTGTCGTGGTGAGCGTCCAGGGAAAAGGCCCGGCGTGTCCGGGTCAGGTGGGGACCAGGAAGACGTTCCAGAAAGCGCCCGGCCCGGGGAGATCCGGGGTGGGCGTGCGCTGTTGAGGCGTCGAAAAGCGTGAGATGGCATCGAAACCGGGGGTCCTTGGTAGCCCCTCGGGATGAGCCTGGCGGGTGCCCGCGTTGCTGGCCAGGTGGTGTCCGGCGTAGAGGCGGCGTGAGCCTGGTCTGCGGCTCTTGCACGGAACGTGAGAAGGCGAGCGTCGAAACCGCGACCGAGGTTGTGGTGGTCGCGAGAGGGAGCCTGCCAACGGCGGAAACCGGAGGCACTGAGTACCGGTCGCGGCGCTCGCTGGCGGACCGGCCCGTAGTAGCCGTGAAGCCGCTGCTCGCTGGGGTGGCGGTGGAGCCAAGGGGCCGGCTCACCAGGAATGTCGATGTCGTTCAACCGGGGTGTCAGCCCTGGGAGGAAACGAGAAGAACATGCCAAAGCCCAAGAACAAGCCGTTCGCGATTCCCAAGCAGCTGGTCTGGGAGGCGTTCCGGCGGGTTGCGGCCAACAAGGGTGCCCCCGGGGTGGATGGTCAGGATCTCGACGAGTTTGAGGCCGATCTTGAGAACAACCTCTACAAGATCTGGAATCGGATGAGCTCGGGGTCCTACTTTCCGCCGCCGGTCAGGGCGGTCGAGATCCCCAAGCCGCACAGCCCGGGGGTCAGGGTGCTCGGTGTGCCCACGATCGCGGATAGGATCGCCCAAACGGTGGTGGCCAGCTTTCTGGAGCCGCTGGTGGAGCCGAGGTTTCACCGTGACTCCTATGGCTACCGGCCGGGAAGGTCGGCTCATGATGCGCTCGAGGTATGCCGGCAGCGGTGCTGGAAGTACGACTGGATTATCGATTTGGATGTCCAGAAGTTCTTCGACACCGTTTCCTGGGAGCTCGTGGTTCGTGCGGTGCAGTCGGTGACCGACAGCCCGTGGGTGGTGCTGTATATCAAGCGGTGGCTGGCTGCGCCGCTGCAGCACCCGGACGGCGCGCTTGTCGAGCGAGACAAGGGCACGCCGCAAGGATCGGCAGTTTCGCCGGTCCTGGCGAACCTGTTCATGCACTACGCGTTCGATCTGTGGATGGCCCGGGAGTTCTCGGGCTGCCCGTTTGAGCGCTACGCCGATGATGCCGTCGTGCACTGCAAGAGCCGACGGCAAGCGGAGTATGTGCGGGCCAGGATCGCCGCGCGGATGCAACAGGTGGGGCTACGGCTCCATCCCGACAAGACGAGGATCGTCTACTGCAAGGACAGCAATCGTCGGGGCGAGCACGAGCACACCTCGTTCACCTTCCTCGGGTATGCCTTCCGGCCACGGGAGGCGCGTCGCAAGGACGGCAAGCAGTTCACGTCGTTCTCGCCCGCGATCAGCCCCGAGGCGCTCAAGGCCAAAAGCGACCGGCTCCGCGCACTGCGGATCCACAGGCACACCGACCTGTCGCTGGACGACCTGGCGCGATGGCTGAACCCCATCATCGCCGGGTGGATGAACTACTACGGCCGGTACTACCGGTCGGCGTTGGAACCCCTCCTGCAGCGCGTCAGCACCTACCTGAGGCGCTGGGCTAGGAAGAAGTACAAGCGGCTGCGGACCGTCAAGCGGTTCAAGCGGTGGTGGACCGGGCTGCTCGAACGAGAGCCCGGACTATTCGCCCACTGGCGGTGGGTCCGCGCGTACTGACAGCTGGTGAGAAGAGCCCGGTGACGGGAGACCGTCACGCCGGGATCCGAGGGAGCCGGGGGCTGCGACGCCCCCGGCCACCCGACCACCCTGCGCGAGCTCGGTGAGGAGGCGCTCCAGCCCGCATGAGACTCCCGGTGCGCGCACGGCCCTTCATCACACAGATCAGCCGCGGCCGGCTCCCGGCATGCTCCTGCCGCCACGACCTCGTGCACGGCCCTGAAAGACCGAGCGGCCGCATCACCATCTGCCGGAACACCCCATCACACATCATGTCGCCGACCCGGAGCCAACCCGGGCCGAGTGCCGAAGTAAGCCAGGGCGTCCGCGGACATACCTCAATCCCACAACGCGCTCACGCACCCCCAAACGCCACAAGCCCTCCACCGACCACCAACCCCCCTTGACACCCAGGCCGGGACAAGTAAGCAGTCGCGCGGCGGGCGTCGTTCGCTGTCGCGCTGGTGACCGGCGGCCCAGGCCGACACCTCGCCGGTCTGGCCCGGCCTATTCGGGGGCGCCGGCCAGCGTGGGCAGTACCTCGCCGAGCGCGGCGTCGACTTTGATGTCGGCGAGCGGGTCGCCACGAGTCGCGCCCCGGTTGACGATCGCCACCGGGATCCGCGCCTGCTGAGCCCGGTGCACGAACCGCAGCCCTGACATCACCATTAGCGAGGACCCGAGCACGAGCAGAGAGGCCGAGCCGTCGAGGAGCTCAAAGCACCCCTGCACCCGGGACCGCGGCACGTTCTCGCCGAAGAACACAACGTCGGGCTTGAGCATGTCGGCCCCGCAGCACTCACAGCCAACGAGCCGGAACCGCGCGACCTGCTCTTCGGCGAGTTCAGCGTCTCCGTCAGGGTTGCTGGCGGCGACCTCGTCCCAGTCCAGATCGGGGTTGGCGGCACGCAGCCGCTGATCAAGCGCCTCCCGGGTGCTGCGCGCGCCGCACTCCAGGCACACGACACGGTCAAGCGCTCCATGCAACTCCACGACGTCTCGGGCGCCGGCGGCCTGATGCAGCCCGTCGACGTTCTGCGTGATGATCCCGCGCAGCACGCCCGCCTGCTGAAGCGCGGCCACCGCCCGGTGCCCGGCGTTGGGCCGCGCGGCGACGATCCGCCGCCAGCCGATGTGAGCGCGGGCCCAGTAGCGCTGACGAGCCTCCGGCGAGCCGCGGAACTCAGCGATCGTCATCGGCAGCCGGGCGCGCAGCGCGCCGCTCGGACCGCGATAGTCCGGAATTCCCGACTCAGTCGACAGGCCCGCGCCCGACAGCACGCACACACCGCCGCGACCAACAAGCTCACCAAGCCGGCCCGTCACGACGCCATCCATCGGCTCAGTATGCCCGCGAGCCCGCCGGCAGGCGCAAACGGTGACGACTCCGACGCACCCAGCCCCCGTACCAGCAGGACCCGCCTAGCGCACCCCGCACGTCACGACGATCGTGCCTGGTCGGTCCCACCGGCAGTCGACCGGCTCTGCTCCCGAGAACAGGAACAGCGGGACCCTCGCTGAGCAGAGCCCCGCAATGTCGCCGAACCAGTCGCCGGACGCGCCGGAAGAAATGAACGAAAGCGATCATCCGGCGTAGCGCGGTGCGACGAACCCAGGGACTCGTCCGAAACCTCCGACTGCCCGCATCAGCTGTCACGGCCTAAGGAGAGATGGTGGCGAGCCGCTTAGAGGCGGCAGAACGTAGACGGCGGTTGACGATGACGTTGAGGTCGCTCTACGCGATGGCGCGTACACGGCCACCGCCACCGCGAGAAGGGCGAGGACAGATAACGCCGCGAGCAGGCACCGCACCGCCTGACCAAGAAGTTGGATCTGTAGGGCGGCGATAGCGTCATTGCGTCCCAACACGACGAGCAAGTTCGCCACTCGGTTAACCTCAATCTCCCAAACCTCGGAATTTCGCTGTGTCGCTATCTCGCTCGGGTCGGGCGACGCCCACAGGTAACGCGGCCACGTAACTAGGAATGCGCGCCAGGCCGCGACCGCGAAAAGCAACACCGCGACGGCGAAGCCCGCGCCGAGACCTGCGCGCCAGTATTGATTCGGAACCTTGCTGGGGTCGAGGAGCAGCGACGCTCCTGCAAGCGAAAGGCTTGCTGCTATGGCTATAGATCCTTGGATCGTTGTGGCTCGTCTCTCCGCGCTCTCCGACTTACTGACCACCTCGGCACATCCTGCCTCAGCCTCGATAAGGAGCTGCGCGGTTACGGCCGTCCCGGGCGAACCGAGCTGCGCTACAAGCTCATGACTATTGACGTTGTAGTGGCGAGGAGTCGGACTTCGAGGTGGCGAGAACCACTCAGTTATCCCTTGCGACGAGAAAGTCATCTTCCGGCGGGCCTTAGCGTGGCCGGATCAGGAGATCCGCAAGCCTTTGCCGGATCGGTAGGCCAGTGCGTTGCTCAACCCACGCCCACTGCCCGTTTGGGTTCAATTCGAAGAAGACGTAACTGCCATCAGGACGCCTCGCCAAGTCAATCGCCCCAAATTGAAGGCCGTAATGTGCGACGAGCTCCTGACAACGGTCGGAGACGCCGACTGGCAGCTGCTCGACCGAATAACTCAAATCGTCTGGGTCTCGCCTCCAATCAACGGACGCGACATCCTCGAGCTGCGAATCGATCCGGGCGGCCAAGACCTGATCTCCTATCACCGTCACCCGGACGTCGTATTGCTTTGGCACGCGGGCCTGAAACAAATGGGGCTCATCGTGAAGTTCATCCACATGCTCTTGGCTGATCAGAGTTGTGAAAAGAAGACCAGGATCCCGGTCGCGCACGTAGCCGTCGTGCAGACCCTTGCAAACGACGCCGGTCGAAGAGCGCTCGAGGAGAGCGCGAAGGACGCCGGCATCATTCGTGATTTCTGTGTCGGGGATTTCGAACCCCAGCCTTTGCGCGTCAAGCAGCTGCTGCGGTTTTGAATCTGCCCACCTAATTGCGGCGGGTGGGCTGACCCAACGAGCGTCGAGCGCGCGCCAGAAGCCTTCCAGAGCCTCACTGGCCTCACGCCGCGCCCAAGCTTCGTCATCAGGCGCGAGCCCGGGCCTTAGCCGCGGTGGCACGGGGCGGCGAAACCACACGGAATCGATGCAGGATGCCTCGACCACAGCGTTATTCACGTGCAACAGCGCCTCGCTCGGGCGCCATTGAAATCGGCAGCGCTGAGGAAAGTCCTCGGTGTTGAACCGAACATACGACGACCCGCGCTTCTCAAGCTCGATGATCAACCAATCCGCGGTCAGATCACCTCGATTGGTCACGAGAAGGATCACGATGGGATGTACACGTCCTTCTCGACGTCTGCTGGAAGCTTTCGCGTGGAGACCTCGGTTGTTCCCCATGAGACCGGCGCATCAGCATCACTGTTCTCCCCTCGCGCGCCTGTGCGCGTCATAGTCCCAGCACTCAGCGCCCCGAACGCGTGGTCGGCGTCTGAACGCTCCCCGTCGTTCTTGGTGAGCGTCTCCGTCCCGGAGTGCGCTGCAGCCTCAACAAGAGGGACTCCATCGTCGAGGACCGTCAGATTACGCGACTCGTCGTAACGGGTCGGCGGCTCGGGTGCTTGCGGAGTGGCCGACGTCAGAAGAGCGTCGACAAACAGCGTTCGATAATGCCGCTGAGAATCGATCATACGGAGCATTGTGTCGCCTTTCATCCTCGCCCGCCAAGAGTACGAAGTACGTTCGCCCGCGCCGTCGGCGTTCCGTCGTCAATCTCCTCCCCTTGTCCCCGAGAGCGTCTGCTCGGCTGCGCCGCGCACGCTTGCTCACTTTCCCGCCAGTACGCCCCGTCGCGCGTGTGTGCGGCGGTAGACACCTCAGCAGCGGCTGGAACTCTTCTGTCCCCGGGCCTATAAGCCGGTTGCGCGTCACGAGCGCGTCCCTGAGAGCGATCGTTGCGACGGCCCCTAAGCTGACAAACGCAACGGCGACGCGGCAGTGGGCAGGTCCGCCCTACTCGGTCTGCGCCCGGCGCAACGGTCAGTGCTGTCGGCGATCGGCAGCCGACCTGTGAGCGCCGCCGGGCACGACTGCTTTGGTCCGTTCGCGTAGCCTCGCTGACGATTGAGTTGGCGACCAACGGCGTGCGAGCCGATCCTCGCCGTCGTGTGCCGGCGGCACAATCGAGACATGATCGAACGGGCCCGTTACGACGAGTTGATCGCGATCGCGCCGGTCATGTTCCACGTGACGGCTGCGCGCAACGTAAGCGACATTTTGCGGGACGGATTACGCCCAGGTAGCGACATCGGCATCAGCACGCTCGAGAACTTCTTCAGGACGCGACGCGACCACGTCTATTTGATCAGGCAGCGCGAGGTCCCCATCGTGGATGTGGAGGACCCACGTGTCATTGCGGTCGATATAGCCGCACTTGATCATCGCCTGGTTGACCCTGACGAGGACACGGTCGCCGAAAAGTTGCCCGAGATGGTCTCTATCCAACCTCCTCTGCGGGCGCTGAACGACTCCGGGGAGGAGGAGCCCGGCCAGATCGGCGCGCGCGCTGCCTGGGCGGACACTACCCCGGGCTTCGACCGGAGCGAGGTGACGGAGCGCTCGATCAAGGAGGGTCGGCTGGCATATCGGGGTGTGATCCCGCCTGGCGCGTTGCAGGAGGTCACGATCCCGTCCCCATCGATCTTGGGCTTTGTGACGGACTTGCCCGATGATCTGCGATCACTTGTGTCGACGGCTACGCCGCGGTTTAGTGGCTGGCGCCATGAGGTCGAACGCAGCCGCGCGGTAGTGCGAACGATCGTGCTCGCTGTGTTGCGCGCCGTTGGCGAGCAAGTCGAGATCCGCGTCAGCGATCCGGCCGATGTCCCGGCCACCGCGCACAGACTGATCCGTGTTGCCGCAGCCCTCGCGCGGCGTGGAGAATTGAACGGCGCGGAGGCAGTTGCGGAGGCGAGGCACGTCATCGAGATGCTCGGCGATCTGATGGGATTCCCGCTGTCTGACCTCGATCAGGCTCAGGACGCTGCCCGGGCTGCGGGGCGACTCACGAGTGTTCTCGAAACCCTGCTCGGCATCGACTTGCTGGGCCGGTCCAGCGTCGTGGAGGATGCGCTCACTTCCGCCGAGGCGATTCCATCAAGCGACTCCGAGGCCCAGCGCTAGACAGTTGCCACGAGCGCTTTTGCCGGTGGGACGCCAGCGGGCTGACGACTGCAATGGCGACCAAGCGCAGGTCGCCGTGACCGTCGCCACCTGGCCAGATAGCTCGCTGCCCTGGGGAGGATTTCCACGGCGAGGCCGCGGAGGGTTATGGTGGCGCCGAGAATGGCTTCGATGGACTTCGGTCGCGCGCGGCGGTTTGTTGCGTCGGTTCCCAAGGGCCGATGGACGTCCTTCGGCGACGTTGCTGAGGCTGCCGGGAACGTCCGTGGCGCGATGGCGGTTGGACAGTGGGTGCAAGGTGGCGGCGGCGAGATCCCAAACTGCTGGCGCGTGCTAAATGCCCGTGGATTCGTCCCTGACGGGTACCGCGCGGCCCTGCCGGGGCTCCCGATGGACGCAGCTGGTGCGCGGGAGCTTCTCAGACGCGAAGGAGTGGACATAGATCCGTCCGGCCGAGCCGCATCATGGTGCCGATATCGATTCACCGATTGGGCTGAGTCGGACGCACCACTGCCTGTCGCTGAGCAATCGATGGCCGCGATGGCCGCGAGGCATGATGAGCCGGCGCCGCGCGCTCCGGCTCGGCCGATCGTCCTCGAGCAGCTTTCGGGAAATCATCTGAGCGATGCGGCGATTCAGCGGTCGGCCGAGGCGGTGATCCTGGCGAAGGTCGCCGAGCACTTCGGCGTCGACTTGTCGCCCAAGAGGCTGGTCTTCCCGAGCGGTGCACAGGTGGAGATTGATGGCGCAAGTTCGGATGACTCGATCCTGGTTGAAGTGTTTGCGCGCCAGGGCGCTCTCAAGGGAGGACAACAGAGAAAGGTCTGTCAGGACGCACTGAAGCTGATCACGCTCGGCCGAAGCTACCCAGGCGCGAGGTTGGTCTTGGCGTTCGCTGACGCCGCAGCCGCCGCGTATGCCTCGCGTGGAACCTGGGTTGCGGAGGCGCTCAAGAGTTGGGGAGTCAACGTCCTCGTTGTGGAGGTAGAAGAGGCCGTGCGGGCTGAGATTCGCGATGCTCAGCTCCGACAGGTGATGGTCAACCCGTCGGCTCCACCGGCAGAGGATGCCGTCGTGATGGCCGCTGGCGTCGATGGCTGTCGAGGGGGATGGATCGCTGCAATGGCATTCGACATGGATCGAGAAGCCTTGAAGACGCGTGTGCACCTCTTCAAGAGCATCGCTGATGTCTGTGATTGGCACGCCGACTACGGCTCGGTGGTGGTCGGCATCGATGTTCCGATCGGTCTTCCGGAGCTAGTCGGCCTGCGGCCGTGCGACCGCGAGGCCAGAAAGCGCCTGGGGCCTCGCTGGATGTCGGTCTTCGAGGTTCCGGACCGGGAGCTCTTTGGACATGATTTCGAGACTGCGCGGGAGATCGTTTACGCTCGGCGCGGGGCCGATCCCGGTCGCAAGTTCACCGTCCTCACGCAGCAGGCGATCGCGATGATGCCCCGGATCGCCGAGGTCGATCACATCATCAGTCGAGAGCCCGAGTTAGAGCACTCGCTCATCGAGGTTCATCCAGAGGTCTCGTTTCGCGAGCTTAGCCGCCGTGCGCTGCCGCCGAAGAGAACGCCTGAAGGCGCGGGCGTCCGCTTGGAGTTGCTTCGCGCACAGTTCCCGGACATCGATGCGCAACTGACGGCCTCGCGATGGCCGAAGACCAAAGTCGCGCTAGATGACATTCTCGATGCCTACGTCGTCCTATGGTCAGCCCTGCGCTTCACACGCGGCGAGGGGCATTATGTTCAGCTTGGTGGCGGCGAGCGGGACAGCCGCGGTGTCACGATGCGCATGATCGCCTGATACCGCGTCTCATGCCGAGGAAGCTCCGTGAGGCCGCTTCCGCCGACCGACTGCTGCTCTTGAGCGCCGGTCAAAAAGGGCGCGGGACGATCGCTTTCGCCGTCGCGCCGCGCTGACGCAGACTATTGGTTTGGCGACATTCCAATCACCAGGGATCAAGCTGCGGACGTGGCCGGCCAGCCTTCGTGCCGGAGCGGCCGAGGCGACTGTGCATAGGCAACCGGGCGCTCTTGCACGGCGCGTTGCCGGCCCTGCTCTCGGCGAAGCGCAGGTCGGGGCGATCGAGATGTCAAGGCAACCGGCGGCGGTCATTGGCCTTTGCCCACCTGTCGTCGGCGTGTCCACGACGGAGCTGACGGGTCGGACTACCCGAGCCTGAAGCGAGGTTTTGTCGGAGATGGTAGGCGCGGCCTAGCCGGCGTTCCCGACGCAACCCGGACTGGGGCGAACAGCGCAGCACCCCGCATGCTGATGGTTATCGGGGAGGCCGCACGACCGCTTTGACTGCCGCGAGAACCGACAGGCCAGCAAGCAGCGCGAGATAGGAGACGTGGTCGGCGAGCGCCGGAGGGGCGGGGTTGGCGACAGCCTGTTGATGGGATCGCTAGTGGCGGCCGGCGTCGTACCGGCGCCGGTCGCGCTTGGTCGGGCGCCCGCCGAGGTCGACCGGCCCCGCGAGGCGGCGCAACTCGGCCTGGCGCTCGCGCTCCGCGACGCTCCTCTCGGTCTCTTCGTAGAGGCTCGCCGCCTGCGCAGCCGACACGCGGCGCTCGGCCGCGCCGCGCACGATCACCGTCCGGCGCACGGTACCGATGGTGATCTCGAGCACGTCACCGGGCCTGACTTCGCGGCTCGGCTTGACGGCCACCCCATCGACCCGCACGCGCCCGCCCTTGACGGCGGTCGCCGCCAGCGCGCGCGTCTTGAACAGCCGCGCCGTCGACAGCCAGGTATCGACGCGCATCAGCCTCCGGCAAGGACCGGCGTGTACCCCTCGGCCTTCAGGATCTCGACCACCACGTCGCGATGGTCACCCTGAAGCTCGATCACGCCACCCTTGACCGACCCCGCCGACGCCGCACCGCTTCTTGAGCTTGCCCGCGAGTTCCTTGAGCACGGCGTCATCGACCGGCACGCCCGAGACCGTAGTCACAGCCTTTCCGCGGCGACCCCCGACCTCGCGCCGAATCTCGACACGATTGCCACCGGCTTGGCGCTCCTTGAGCTGGGGGTCACGCGCCTTGCGCAGGTCGCCGTCAGCGGTCGAGTAAACCACTCGGGAGTCCCGGCTCATGACTCCGACGGTACCGGCCCGCCCGCAACAGCGACTCGGAACTCGCCGCCGATCCTCCCGAGCACCGCGGACCGTCCACCGCAGGGGACGCTGCACAGGCGTCGCCGCTCTCGTGCAAGCCTCTGGGCGAGCCATGCTCCCCGGCGACGAACGCGTCCCCGACGAGGCCGACCAGGCCGGCCGGGACGATCGCATTCGACATCGCGTTCGTTCCGAGCTGACTTGCGTTACGGCGCGACCTTCCGCTCGTCCCGCCCGAGGCGAACACCTGTTAGGTGCGTCTGCGCCCCGGATCCCGTCGGGGGTCCCCTACGGGACGATTAGGAGCTGAATGCGCGATTCCATGTCGAGAACCGCCGGCCGGCTCCACTCACCAGGTGAGGGCCTCGACCGGCGAGGCCCACCACATCAAGAGATCTGGAGGATGCACCTCGTGTCGCATATACGACGCTTTGACCATGTCGGTATCACCGTCGCGGACCTTGACACGGTGACGGCGTTTTTCGTCGGGCTGGGCCTCGAGGTCGAGGGCCGGACGTTCGTAGAGGGCGAGTTCGTGGACACCGTCATTGGCATCCCCGGCTCCCGCAGTCACATCGTCATGCTGCGGCCGCCCGGGGGAGGTTCTGGGCTGGAGCTATCGAGCTTCGTCTGGCCGGAACACAAGCCGGGGTCGCCTACCGCCATGGCCAACGAACTGGGGCTGCGCAACGTGTCATTCGAAGTCGACGACTTGCAGGCTATGGTCGACCGGCTGGCCGCGGACGGCTACGGCCTGGTCGGCGGCATCGGTCAGTACGAGAACATCTGGCGCATGGCCTACGTTCGCGGGCCAGAGGGGATCATCGTTTCCTTGGCTGAACGGATCGGCTGACACGCCCTGCATCGCAGCTCCCGGGGGGCCATGCCGCTGTCTGCGGCCTGGTGACGGGCTCGACCGCAAAAGCCCGCACGGGCGGGCCAGGCCGAGCCATCGGCTTCTTCCCAGATGACGGTGTGCAAGGGCGCGTACAGCATCGCCCGCGGGTCGTGCCGGAACATGCGTTCCGCGATCGTGTGGTTGCCCATCAGGTAGCTGACGCAATCGGCGCTGTCGCCCGCGAGCGCCATCACCGGGTGCACGTCGTTGCGAAAGTAGATGACGAATCCGTGCGGCGCCGCGGCATCGATGAGCTCGACCATCTCCGACCACGGGGCTCTGCGCGACCCGAGGCCCTCCACGTCCGCGAGCGGCAGCTCCGGCACGGCGGCCTCGTAGCGCTTCTGAAATTCGCGTACTCCGGGAATCGGAGGCGTCAGCCGAGCAGCGCGGTACCAAAGTGATCTCCGGCTTACGGTGCCCCGTTACGCCGTCGCCAACGTTTCCTGGAGGGAGGTCACGAGGTTGCGGATCGCGTCGAGACAGACGTCGGGATGGGACAGCATCGCGCAGTGGCCGCTGGCGACCTCGTAGGTCGCGGCGCCCATCCGTTTGGCGGAGGCCCGGTGCAGGTCGGGGTGGACGCTGTGGTCCTCGGTGGCAACAACGAAAGCGCTCGGCTTCGTCCGCCAAGCGGTTCCTGCCGGCTTCTCAGTGAACAGGTCCGCGGCGGGCGGCGTCGCCGTCGCCCACACGACCTGTTGCTCCTCTTCAGACAGGTCTCCGCAGAAGTACCCGATGCCGGACGGGAGCATCCAGACGCGGCCGTCCGCGACCTCGATCTGCTTGAACACGTCGGTGGTCGGGAACTTTGCCTGCTGGCTCGCCGCGGTCTCGTCCTCATCGGGCGCGACCGCGGCGATGTAGACGAGTCCGACGACGCGGTCGTCGATTCCGGCGCCGGTGATGACAGCGCCGCCGTAGGAGTGCCCGACGAGGATCGAACGGCTCGAAACACGGTCGAGCGTTCGGCTCACCGCGTCAATGTCGCTCTGGGCTGAGTCGAGGTTGTATTGGGCGGAGATCACCTCGTACCCCTCCGCCACAAGCGGCGGGATCAGCTTGCTGAAGCACGAGCCGTCGGCCCAGATCCCGTGGCAGAAGACGATGCTGGGTTTGCGTGGCGCGGACATGCGAGTGCCTTTCTGTAGAACTGTTGACGGTTGCGGCGCGGCGGAGAATCCCGCCGCCTGGCGCCCGTCGCGTCAGCTACGCGACTGACTCGAGTCGGGAGATGACGTGGCAATGGCGGAGCCGATGACGTACGTCGAGCGGGCGAATGACGTCACTGCCAGCGCTCAGTCGTGCGCGTTCGGCAGCGCCCTACTTAGGTGATGACGGTTCTGTCAGGATGATCCGGTGGCCTTCGACGCGCTGTCCGCGGTAGCTGGCCCTCTCCTCGGGCGGGATGCCGAGGTCGAACTCCTGACCAGGTTGCTGTCCGGAATTGGCGAGGTGGGCAGCTCGCTGGCGTTGGTGGGCGAGCCGGGAATCGGCAAGTCGCGATTGCTGGCCGAGGCCGAGCGTCTCGCGCGTGAACGCGACGTCGCGGTGCTTCGCACCGTCGGAGTCCAATCCGAGGCCCATCTCGCCTTCGCGGGACTCCACCAGTTGCTGTGGCCGGCGCGCGCACGTATCGCAGCGCTGCCAGCCAAGCAGCGCGCCGCGCTCAACGCCGCCTTCGGCCTCACTGACGACGGTCGACCCGAGCACTTCCGTATCGCCATGGCGGTCCTCGATTTGCTCTCCGATCTCGGCTCCGAGGCGCCGCTGCTGATCTCGGTCGACGATGCTCACCGGCTCGACTCGCCGTCGGCCGACGTGCTGGCCTTCGTCGCACGGCGTATCGAGTCGGATCCGATACTGATCCTGATCGCCACCCGCGACCGACTTCCGTCGCCGCTCGCAACCGCGGGCCTGCGCGAACATCGTCTTGTCGGGCTCGATGCCCCCGCTGCCGCGGAGTTACTCGAAATTTCCGGCCCGCAGCTCGCGGCTGCCCAGCGCATACGGGTGCTCGGCGAGGCCGCGGGCAACCCCCTCGCCTTGATCGAGCTGCCACTCGCCGCTGCCGGCGAGCGCTCCGCGCCGGCGGAACGGACGCTCCCGCTCACCGAGCGGTTGGAGCGTTCCTTTGCAGCGCGGATCACCGAGCTCCCCGAAGCGACGAGGTGGCTGCTGCTGGTCGCGGCGCTCGACGACCAGGACCAGGTCAACGAGCTGCCGCAAGCCGCCACCATCGCGCTGGGCGCTGAGCTCGATGTGCGCGATCTGCAGCCCGCCGCGGACGCAGCGATCATCGACCTCGACCTCCACACGGTTCGGTTCAGGCATCCGCTGATGCGTTCCGCGGTCTTACAGGACGCGCCCGTTCACCAACTCCGCCGCGCGCACGAGACGTTGGCGGAGGCGCTGCGCTCCGAGCCCGACCGCGCGATCTGGCACCGCGCGGCCCCGCTCGTTGGCGTCTGCGAAGACGTGGCCGCGGAGCTTGAGGCCGCCGCGGACCGCGCCCGCAGATCCGGCGCGATCGACGTCGCGGGAGCCGCACTCCGGCGTGCCGCCGAGCTAAGTGATCCCGCGCAGCGCAAGCGACGGCTTCTCGCCGCCGCCGGGGTCGCGTTCGAGCTCGGCCAGCCCCCTGTCGTCACGTCACTCCTGCGGGAGGTCCGCCGCGCGCGGCCGACTGCGCTTGAAGAGGCCCGCGCAACCTCGATCGAGGCGATGATCGACTCGCGCCCGCTCGAAACCGACGAGCGGACGATCGCCCTGATCGACGCGGCCGAGCGCGCCGGTGAGGCGGGCGACCGCGACCTGCACATCGAACTCCTCTGGCTCGTCGCCGTGCGCACCATGTGGACCGACCCCGGGGAAGCGATGCGACGCGTGCTCGGCGACGCGGCGCGGCGCCTTGGCAACGCGCAGGCCGAAGATCCCCGCGTCGTGGCGATCTACGCGTATGCCGACCCGTTCGGCCATGCGCCCGAGGTTGTCGTCCGCCTGCGCGCGGCCTTGGCCCAGGGCGGCCACGACCCCGAGCCTGCCCGGCACTTCGGCGCCGCCGCATTTATCGTCGGCGCGTTCGACCTCGCCGTGTCCTTCTGGCGGATCGCGGTCGACGGTCTGAGGTCCGAGGGCAGGCTCGGGCACCTGCCGCGGGCGCTGACCGTGTATGGGACGGTGGCGGCACGACACGCGAACTGGGACGTAGCGCTTCCGGCGGCCGACGAGGGCCGCCGCTTGGCACTCGAATTCGCCGACCCGATGTGGGAGGCCGGGGCAGAAACCGTCGCCTCCACCATCGCGGGCATGCGCGGCGACATTGAAACCGCGGTGGCTGCCGCAGAGAAAGCCGAGCGGTACGGCCTCACCGCCGGCGTCCATTGGGCAGTCGCGCTCGCCCAGCCGGGCCGAAGCCTCGCAGCACTCGCGATGGGCCGCCACGAGGAGGCCTACGACTCAGCGAGGCGCGTCTTCGACCCGGATGACGCCGCCTACCACCCAGTCATGTGTGCCTGGGTCATCGGCGAGCTCGCGGAAGCCGCCTGGGACGCCGGGCGAGTCGACGAGGCACGCGAGCACCTGGCCAAGCTCGAGGCGGCCGCCGGCTCACAACCGGCGAGCTGGATCGGCGTCGGGACACGCCACGCCCGGGCGGTCTTGGCGCCCGAGGGCAACGAGACCCTCTTCCAGGAGGCGCTCTCAGCGGATCTCGATCGCTGGCCGTTCCCGCGCGCCCGCATTCTGCTCGCCTACGGCGAATGGCTACGGCGCCAGCGACGCATCGCCGAATCGCGCGCGCCGCTCCGCAACGCCCGCGACATATTCGACGCACTCGGCTGTGTCGCCTGGGGCGACCGTACGCGCAGCGAGTTGCGCGCGTCGGGCGAGACGAGCCGACGCCGCGATCCGGAGGCGCGCGATCGCCTCACAGCACAGGAGCTACAGATCGCACAGCTTGCCGCCGAGGGACTCACGAACCGCGAGATCGGACAACGGCTCTATCTCTCGCACCGCACGATCGCGACACATCTCTACCGCGTGTTCCCCAAGCTCGGGATCATCGCTCGCAGCGAGCTGCCGCTCGCGCTCGCAGCCGACCCACCGCCTCCTTCCTAGCCTCCGGATCTTGCTCCAGGGCGCCCGGTGTGCGCTACAGCCGATTTGAGTGCTCTTGCGGGTGATCTCGGCGTTCAGTGGGATTCCTCGGCGGGCGTGCTCGATGGCCAGTGAGCGGGCGTCCAGTCGCCGTCGGGGTCCGTGGTTTGCCCCACTTCGATCAGATGACCGTCGGGGTCGCGGATGTAGCAGCGGATCTCGTACTGGTGGTGTTTGGGCGGTGTCAGGAAATTCGCGCCCCTGGCGTTCCATTCGGCGTACACCGCCTCGATGTCTTTGACCCGGATATTCAGGAAGCTGCTGACCCGGTCGGGATCACGCGGTGTCTCCAAAGTCACCGCCGGCTTGTCGTCGGTCGGTCCACCGCCCACGCTGCTGACGATAAAGCTATTGGATAATGCGACGTTGGTCGGCTCTCCGGACGGCTTTCCGGAGAAGACGACCCTGCCGCCGAGTACTTCCGTGTAGAACCGCCGGGAGCGCTCGACATCGTCTGAGACGATGAAGCGGGTCAGCACAATCTCCTCGGACTCGCCCGCGGGCGTACTCGATGGCCAGTGAGCAGGCACCCAGTCGCCCTCTGGGTCCGTGGTTTGCCCCACTTCGATCAGATGACCGTCGGGGTCTCGGATGTAGCAACGGATCTCGTATTGGTGCTGTTTGGGCGGCGTCAGGAAGTTCGCGCCCCTGGCGCTCCATTCGGCGTACACGGCCTCGATGTCTTTGACCCGGATGTTGAGGAAGCTGCTGACCCGGTCGGGATCGCGTGGCGTCTCCAGGGTCACCGCCGGCTTGTCGTCGGTCGGGCCTCCGCCGACATTGATGATGATCCAGCTGTTGGACAGCGCAACATAAGTCACGTCTCCGGAAAAGGCCAGCCTGCCGCCGAGCACTTCGGTATAGAACCGTCGGGAGCGCTCGACGTCGTCGGAGACGATGAAGTGGGCCAACACGATCCCCTCTGGGGGCGGTGGGAGCTCGGCCATCTCTGGACCTCCACTGATTGGGTCGCGCACCCGCGAGGACGGGGTCGGGAGTCGATCCTACGATAACCCGAATTCAAACTGTTCCCGGACCAGGCGAGAGGTCCGCCACGTCTGGTCCCGCGTGGTCGTGCGGTCCCCTACTTCGACGGCTTGATGGTCGGGGAGCCGGACGCGCTGGTCGGGTCTCTCGCCGCCGAGCCCGAACTGCACGAGCTCGTGAGAGGACGCGTCAAGGGCGCGCGCGATTTCGAAGCGTTCGTCACAGAGACGAACTCGTGGATAGCTACTTCCCGCGGAAAAAGTGAGGGGTTTGAGGGGGCTGTTTCCGTCCGGTGTGACGGTGAGAATTCCCTGCACGTAATGGGGTTTCTCGTCGAAAGGGGAGTGCATGCTGACGCTCTTGGCGGACGCAGCCGGAGTGCCTGTGGGACGACGCGTTGCCGATCGAGGTGAAGGAGTTGCCGGAGGATCTGGCGGCGTTGGATGTGTTGCTGTCCGATCACGAGTTGTTGTGGCCGATGGTGGAGCGCTGGCAGCGCGAGTTCCGGGAGACCGGGCGGGCGGTGTTGACGGAGGGGCGGCCGACGATCGCGATGGAGACGTACGTCCGGTTGATGGTGCTCAAGCAGCGCTACCGGTGGGGGTACCGGACGCTGGTGGCGGAGGTGTCGGACTCGATTCATCTGCGCCGGTTCTGCCGGATCTCGCTGTCGGAGCGGGTGCCGGACGAGTCGACGGTGCGCAAGCTGACCCGGCGGATCGGGTCGGAGACGGTGTCGGAGCTCACGCGCGCGTTGATCGTGAAGGCGACGCGGGAGAAGCGGTTCCGGCCGCGGGCGGTCAGGATCGACTCGACGGTGATCGAGGCCGATGTGAAGTATCCGACCGACGCGGGGCTGGCCTCCAGCGGGGTGCAGGTGCTGGCGCGGGAGGGTCGCAAGCTCGCCAAGCTGATCGGGGAGAAGACGGCGCGGGTGCGGGATCGCTCGCGGGCGATGGGGCACAAGCTGCGGGCGATCACCCGCACGGTCCGTCGGCGCTCCGGCGAGGCCAAGCAGGAGGTGCTGAAGCTGACCGGCGAGACGGGCGAGTTGCTGGAGCGCTCGATCAAGCGAGGCGCGCCGGCTCGCGCAGGTCGCCAGGCGCGCGGCGCGCGGGCGGGGCGCGAAGGCGAAGCTGAAGGCGGCCGCCAAGTTGGAGGAGATGGCGGATCGCTGCGAGAAGGTCGCCCGGCAGATCCGCCAGCGGGTCGCGGGCGAGCCGATCAAGGACCGGATCGTGTCGCTGTTCGATCCGGACGCCCGGCCGATCCGCAAGGGCAAGCTGGGCAAGCCGAACGAATTTGGGTTCGTGTCGCAGTTGGCGGAGGTGACCGAGAACACCAAGCGCGGCGCGCGGGGTCTGATCCTGCCGGCGTCGACCGAGCTCGGCAACCCGGCCGAGGACACGCTGCTGCCGCAGACGGTCGCCGAGCTCGAAGCGGCTCGGGATCAGCCCGCGCGAGGTCGCGGTCGACGGTGGGTTCAACACCGGTCCGACGAACACCGCGCTCGAGGACCTTCGACCCACCAGACGTGTTCATCGCTGGCCGCCAGGAACCCGGCTCCAAACGCACCCAACGTCGGTTGCGGCGCTACCGCACCGGCGCGGAGGGCCGGATCAGTCACCTCAAACGCCGCTACGGGCTGGACCGATCCCGCCTCAAAGGCGACGAGGGCCGGCAGATCTGGACTGAGTGGGCGATCCTGGCCTACAACCTCGACACGCTCGCCGTCCGGGAGCGGTGAAACACTCCCAACCGCTCCTTCGACAAGAGCAAACCCATTACGAGAAACGGCCGCGCGAGAACGCTCCGCGGCCGTTTCGTATCTCAAGAGTTTTTCCGCGGCAAGTAGCTAGCAGTGCTTTGTTAGGTTGTCACTCGGGTTGTCTGGCTGGGTGCAGGCGGAGTCGGTTGAGATCGACTGGTCGTTGACAGGTTTGACAGCGGCCGGTCCAGCACTTGAAGAGCGGCTGGAACAGTTGGATTGCCTGAGGGAGGGTCAGGCCGGCCGCTGGTGATTTGGGTGCTGCCGCTCCAGGGTCAGGAATCCGTGTGCGGCGGTCACCAGTCCGGTGTGGTGATACCAGCCGAGCCATGAGCGGCCTTCGTAGTGATCGAGGCCGAGTTCGCCTTTGAGCTGCTTGTAGTCGAGCTCGATCTTCCATCGCAGGCGGGAGAGGCGGGCGAGCTGTTCGGGCTTGGTGTCGGCGGGGAGGTTGGAGAGCCAGTAGTCGGTCGGCTTGTCTTTGCCTTCGGGCCATTCGGCGATCAGCCATTCCTCGCGTGGCGGGGCGCTCGCCTTCTCCCACTCGTTGCCGGCGCGGACGCGCAGAAAGCAGAACCGCGATGTCATCGGCTCACCGTCGGGTCCGTCTCGGAACGTGACCGTGTGGAACTGCTCGGCGTCGAGGTTGGCGATCAGCGTGCCGATCGCGTCGGGTTTGCGGTCCGGTCGCGGGCGGGTCTTCTGCCGGCCCTTTCCACTCTCGCGCGGCTCGGGGACCTCGAAGATCGTCTCGGGCGCGAACACGGTGCTGTCGGGGGAGACCGCGAGCACGTACTCGCGCCCGGCAGCGTCAAGCCGCGCGCGCAGCTCGGTCTTATCACCATACGCGCAGTCGCCCAGCACCGGCGCCTGCGCGATCTCCCAACCCGCAGCGCGCTCGATCAGCTCAACCCCGAGCTCCGGCTTGGTCTTGAACACAACCTCGTCGGGAATCTTCGCCTTGCGTCTCCGCTCGGGGTCGTTGCACCAATCCTCAGGCAAGTACAGCGCCCACCCCAACGGCACCGTCCCCCTGCTCCCGACCGCGTGGACCGACACGCCGATCTGGCAGTTACCGATCTTCCCCAACGTCCCCGAGTACTGACGCTTGACCCCAGGCGAGCGCTTCCCGTCCTTCGGGAACCCGGTGTCGTCAAGCACCCACGCCTCAACGTCGATCGCCGGCACGACGCGCTCTGCGACCGCGCGGACCACCACCGCCGGATCCCACGGACTGTCAGCCAGGAACTGCTGCAGACTCTGATAGTCGGCATCCCCACCAAGCCGCTCGACCATCGGCTCAAGCGACTTGCGCGACCCGTGCTCGAGCAACCCCCGCAGATACGCGCCGCCGTTGACCATCTGCACCGGCCGGTTCATCGCCCCCGCCAACACCGCCTCACCGAACGCCTCCAACCGATCCGCCACCACCGACGGCGCATCCACCCGCTCGCTCACACCCGACTTCGCATCGCTCACCGCGACCATCATCCCTCCTCACCTCGGCAACCAGACGCGAGAAGGGTTCGCCGCCACCCCAGCGAACTCCTACAACAGAACTAACAAAGCACTACTAGTCGCAACATCACGGTCGAGAATGTCGCGCATGTCGTTACCAACGACACGGCTTTGGGGAGGTGATCCTGGACCTCGACGGTGAGCCGGGGCGAGTCGAACTTCCGGTCGCGATCGTCCGCGACCGCGAGGACGACGGCCAGATCGACGAGCTGCGCATCTACTTCAGCACCTGGGCGCTGACCCGACGCCACGCGAATCGCCCGCGGCTACTACAGCCCGACCTAGAGCTCCGCGCCCCAGACATCGTCTCCGAACACCAGGAGGCGCTCGCCGCCGACGATTTCGACGCGATCGTGGCGGCATTCGAACCGGACGGCTATGCCCGCGAGCCGGCGGGCCGCCATCTCCACACGGGCCTAGAGCGGGAAACTCGCCGCGGTACGCATATATGACACGTCGACCCTGCCGCTTGCTGTGTCTAAGTAGCCCGGCACCGTCTCAACGCCTCAACGCCCGGCGGCTTGACCGCCGTCAGCATGTAGAGGTTCGCCGGTCACGAATGTGGCGCGTTCCTTGCCCAACCAGCGGGGCCGCCTCACTTGGCGCGGAAAGTGCGCGACCGGACAATGAGCTCGAGGCGCGAGAATGAGCGGCGTGCAGACCGCGCGGGGCGTACTAGACCCGAGCCGAGATTTCTCCTGCGAAGGTGCTCGGGGCGGTAGCGTCCTCAGTTGATCGGCAAACGTCTCGGGGGTAACGCAATGGCTGGAGAGGCACTATTCCTTGGTTGGGGTCAGGTTGTGCGTGGGCGCGAACAGTTTGCGCTCCAGGTCTTCCAAGAGGCAGTCAGCTACTACGGCAAGCTCCAGGAAGAAGGACAGATCGAGAGGTTCGAGGCGTACCTCCTGGATCCGCACGGCGGCGATCTTGCTGGGTTCTTCCTAATTCACGGTGAGCGATCGGCGCTTGACGCGGTCAGGTCGAGCGCAGAATTCCGCCGGCTGCTGGTGCGCGCGGGATCGGTGATCGACAACCTCGGCTTGGTGGCTGCTTTCAGCGGCGATGCGTTGGGACAGCAGATGGCGAGGTTCGGCGAGATGGCCCAGGAGCTGCCTCAGGCCAAATAGCGCCGTCGGGCGCATCGGTCGAATTTCGCACGCTCGGCGCCTCGCACCGAAGGCCGACGGTTGCGAGGAGCCATCACGATTCCCAGAGCCTCCCGTGGCGAGGAGCAGTCCTGCCGAGCCCGGCGACTGCCGTAAACGCCTTCGGCCCCGTCCTCGGTCCCGCGACCCCGTTTGGCGCCGATGCAACTCGGCCAGCCCGCGAACACCATTCCCTGGGGCATGCACGACTGCTCTTGCGCGCTCCGCCACGCAAGTAATCGCCAGCTCGAACGAACGCCGGACGATCGCGTAGCGACCAACCGCAGCTCCGCGAGGACGCGGTGCTTGCTGTCGACGAGCGGGCAGGCGCCGGGGGCCGGGTCCGCGTTTGGTCGCCATCCGATTGCACTGTCCGCGCGTCTCCCAGCACAGCGATCGTCGGTGACAGGCGAACTTTCCGCGCGAAGCGTGGCTCTGGACCGTCGCGTCGCGCTTGAGATGACGGCGTTCCGATGACTCGAGGAGCGTTATACCTCGCTCGCTGGACGGCCCGCACGAGCCGAGCCCGGGGCGCTTGCTGGTCGCCGCGATGTGGCTGGGTTGGAGCTTCCTATTCCCTGCTCTGGCTATTGGCTGCGGTGCCGATGGCGCGGGCTGAGGTCTCAGGCGGCGATGGGTCGGGTCTGAACGTCATCCTCGGATGGCGTTGGGACGCCGACCTGGTCCGGGCCCTGAGACACGGTCTCGCGCTCGTTGATCACGACCAGCCGCGGCCGTAGCCGGGCGTAGGCGAGCGTTCCCCCGAGGGTGGGGATCCAGAACGCGATCGCGTGGTACACCAGGACGGCGGCGGCAGCGTGGGTCACGGGCAGACCGTAGAGGGCGAGAGCGCCGACGAGGCCCGAGTCCAGGACGCCGATGCCTCCGGGGATCGGGATGGCATTGGCGAGGTAGCCCGCCAGGTAAGCGACGATGAGCGGTGCCAGTGGCGGGAGCGGGCCGACGGCGGCGAATGTTGTCCAGAGGACCGCGATGTCGAATAGCAGGTAGCCGACGGCGCCCAGGAGGCGCCAGTTGGGCCGGGTCAGTGCCTGGCGGGCCGCGGGGATCCCGATGCCGATGTCTTCCAGCCACGCCCGTTTGGGGTGCTTGCTGGATACCCGGCGCGTGACGCTTGGCAGTCCGAGGACGAGGATGATCGCCGCGAGGGCGGCGAGGACGGGAAGACCGGCGCGGAGCAAGTCGTGCGGGCCGTCGGTGATTCCGAGGAGCAGCAGCAGCCCGGCGGCGGCGAGGGTGAACACGTTGATCGCGCTGGTCAGGAAGAACAGGCCGCTCGAGCGTCGCACGATCTGCTGTGCCGACATGCCGGCGAGGTGGAGCAACCAGCCGCCGACGGCGAGCGAACCGACGCCGCCGCCCGGCAGCAGCGCACCGGAGCCCATCTGGGACCAGGCCATCTCCCGCGCGATCGTTGTTGGTACGGGTTTGAAGAACAGCCGGAAGATGATCACGAAGCTCAGACACGACGCGAGCTCCAAGCCGAGGGCTGCCGCCACCAAGGCCGGGTTCATGTCGGCGATTTCCCCGGCGACCGGGCGCAGATCGGGAACCGCGAGCACCACGGTGATCACGCACACGGCGAGCACCAGGACGGTGAGGAGCCGACGCCGCAGGCTGCGCCGATCGATCGAGGACGGCTCCCCGCGTCGCCGGGTAAGTCTTTGCGCCGGCCGCCTCATCCTGTCCACGATGGGCGCGTCGGCGGTGGTGAGGCGAGGCGTTTCGGACGTGGCCGACATGACCGAGCCGCCGGACTGACCTACGTCATCGACGGGTGTGAGGCGACGGCGCGCGCGATCAGCTCGGCGACGGACCAGCGGCGAAGGCGTCGTCCCCCACCGGCCGGCCCTGACGTGTCCGCGCGGGCAGCTGAGAAATGCGCGGGCACGGCCTTCATGCCGCGTGGCGGGGTCGTCCGCGAGGTAGGCCGCCGCCGGCCAATAACGGCGCGGACGGCGTTCTCGGAGATGAAGTCCCCGCCGCGAAACTCGGTCCTGGTTGGTTCTGTGCTCATCACAAGTGCTCCTTGGGTTCAGCGCGGACGCTCCGGCGGCGGTTGGCGTCGGCGGCCGCTAACGGCTAGAGTCATGTCGTTTCAAGGCTGAGGGTCAGGTCGTCGCGCGCTTCGGCCTGGGCGACGCGGGCGCGGGTCGCGCCATCCGAGGGCAGGACCAGCAGCGCGACGAGCAGTCCAACTCCGAACAGCGCGGCTGCCCACCCGAACGCGGTCGTGTAGCCGTGGATCGAGGCCGCGCTGGTGAGACCGGCGGTCTTGGCGTGGACGGACACGAAGCTGGCGGCGGCGCTCGCGAAGATCGTGCTCAGCAGAGCGGTGCCGACCGAGCCGCCGACCTGCTGGGAGGTGTTGACCATCGCCGACGGCGACGCCGGCGTCGTGGCTCTTGACCCCGAGCGTGGCGGTGGAGAACGCGGGCGCGAAGATGCAGCCCATCCCGACGCCCGGTGAGCAGCAGCCCGGGCAGCACGTGGCTCGCGTAGGCGCCGTGTGGGGTCAGCTGGGTGAACAGGATCATCGCGACGACCCCGAGCGTCATGCCGGTCACGACCAGCGGCTTGGCGCCGGTGCGGGGCAGAACCCGCGTCTGCACGGTGGTGGCCGTGAGCACGATCATCACGGTCATCGGCAGGAAGGCCAGGCCGGTCTTCAACGGCGAGTAGCCGAGGTTCTGCTGCAGGTAGTAGGTGAGGAACAGGAAGACAGCGAACACCGCCGAGCCGGCCAGCGCGATCGTCGCGTAGGCCCCTCCGCGGGCCCGATCCCACACGATGTGCAGCGGCAGCAGCGGATGCTCGACGCGCTGCTCGAGCGCGACGAACCCGATCAGCAGCACGGCGCTGAGCCGCGAGTGCGACGATCGTGATCGGGTCCGACCACGAGCTCGTCTCGGCGTTCGAGAAGCCGTAGACGAGCGCGAACAGGCCGCCGGAGGCGAGCGCGACGCCGGGCAGGTCGATCGGCGCGCGCGCCGGCTGGCGCTCGTTGCGCAAGCAGACGCAGCGCCACGATCGCCGTCGGCACCGCGATCACCAGGTTGACGTAGAGGCTCCAGCGCCAGGAGATCGCCTGGGTGAGCACGCCGCCGAGCAGCAGGCCGACCGACGCGCCGCCGGCGGCGATCGCGCTGAAGATCCCGAACGCCTTGGGCCGATCGGGGGATCCCGCGAACGTCACCGTCAGCAGACCGAGCGCCGAGGGAGCGAGCATCGCGCCGAACGCGCCCTGCAGAGCTCGGGCGGCGACGAGCATCCCGAACGATTGCGCCAGTCCGCCGATCGCCGAGGCGACCGCGAAACCGCTCAGCCCGCCGATCAGCGTCCACTTGCGACCGAACAGATCGCCGAGCTTGCCGCCGAGCAACAGCAGACTGCCGAACGCGAGGGCGTAAGCGGTGACGACCCACTGCCGGCTGTCGGTCGAGAAGTGCAGCGCCCGCTGCGCCGACGGCAGCGCGATGTTCACGATCGTCGCGTCGAGCACGACCATCAGCTGCGCGACGCCGAGCACGGCAAGCACTGCCCATCGGTTTGCGGGCGCGAATCGAGTCGGGTCGGGGCTGGTGCTCATCGGGATCCTTCCGGGTTGCATACGGGACGGGGATAGACCACGTTAGCACGAATCATCCATGCTGCATTGTATCGACGGTACGGCAGTAATTACCCCCGCAACGCGAAAGATGCCTGATTCGCGCTATACTCGCACGATCTGATGACTTCCGAGAAAGCTCCCTACGCAGCCAGTTCGATGGTGCTGTTGCCCCGCCTGACCAAGCAGGTCATGCGTCGCAGCAACCCGGAGCTGCTCGGAATGGACCTGCGCCTACTCATGGCCCTCAGCTACCTAGCCGACCACGACGGAGCACCTCAGCAGGAGCTCGTCGACGCCCTATGCATGGACGCCAAGAACGTCGTACTGCTCCTCAACGAGCTAGAGGACTGCGGACATCTCGTCCGCCGCCGCGACACCGAGGACCGCCGACGCCACCGCGTCCACATCACAACCGCCGGCCGGAAAGCGCTCGAGCGCGCCGCCCGAGCGCAGGAGGACATCGAGGACGACGTCCTACAAGCCCTCGATGCCGACGAGCGCGCCACCCTCTGGATGCTGCTTACGCGCGCCGTGCGGGGGGCCGAACACGCCGCGGCGGACGAGTACGCCCCGAGCCTCATCTAGCCGACCGGCAGAACCCGGACCGGTGCTTCGCACGGTGCGTCCGGCGCCGCCGGAGATGTGCTTGCGTCGCCTCCCGACCTCCTGCGACCGGCGCCCCGCCTGCCCATCATCGTAGGTAGTCCCCAGGGGCCCCAGACCGCTCAGTACGCCTCTCGAGACCCACACCCTACGCGTGGGACGGCATGATGGTAAGCGCGGTCGCCAACAGCGGCGGGCCGACCCGCCGGAGGGAGGCGCGCAAGGCGCTCGCCTGGTCGCTGTCCCCTCGCGCGCCGATGCCGCTTTCAGATGTTCGTGGTGGTCAAAACGTAAAAGCCTGTACCTGGCTCCTCGATGACGAACAGGAATCGATCGCTCGGGTGGCCGGACAGGCTCTCGACGCACCGCACTTCGCCCGACAGGTTGATTGTCGTGGCGTTATATGTCCAACTGGCGGTCAGCTGCCCGTCGTTGAGGTCGAGTGATACAGAGCCGGTCGGCGAGCCGGTGGGGGATGCGTTGAGCTCGAATACCTGAGGACTGTCGTCCGTCACCACGTCGTTAGACGGCACATTGCCCGCCTGGAACCCCCCGATGATCCCGCTGGAGCTATGGGTGACCTGATCGGCCATGAATTCAAGCTCGTACTGGACCGCTTCGTTTTCTCCCTCGAGGTAGTCGCGAATCACCTTGAGAGCGTGGTGGGTTTGGTTTGAGATCGGCATTGATTCACTCCTCCTGGATGTTCTTGCACGGTAAATATCAGCGCATGGCGGCTGATGGTCGCATGTCTTATAGACTCCGATTCGGACTCTCTGATACATGCGTAGTTCGTAGCCGCACGAAGGATGGCGAGATGGTGTCGAAGCCTTTCGGCGAGCGGTCGGAATCTCCGAAGCCCTAATCGACCGCGGCGATCGTCTTGACGAGGTTTGCGATCTGTGAGCCGACGGGCGCGGCGTAGTACTCGCCGGGCGGTCCCGAGCTACCGGGCTGCACGCCATACACCGCAATCTCGTTGGCGTCCGGTCCCTGCGCATCGGTGATGAAGTTGTACCCGCCGTAGCTGGCGCGTGGCCAGCCCGCTGGTATCCCGGCCGCCAAGAGGCTCACCAGCTCGTCGTGGTCGGCGTCAGCTGCCCGATCGAACGTGGCTGTCACGACCGTAAGACCCTGAAAGAGCCGAATGCAGTGGCCAGTGCGAAGGATGAGGCAGTGAGCGAACAGGTCGTCGTCGCCGTGGTAGAAGTTTCCGTATCGCGCCAGGACGTTGTAAGAGCTGGAGGGCTGCGACGGTGGGGGCATTGAGTCACTCCCCCTGCATGCTCTGCTACCGCAGGAATGTCAGCGCGTGGCTGCTGATGGTCGACATGTCTTATAGAGTCCGATCCGGACTCTCTGATACACGCACAGGTGGCAGGGGTTAGGGAGCTCTTCCCAGCCGCGGGTCTCCGTGAGATCGAGGAGAGCGTCCTTTCGATGGACGTCGAACATCCGCGCGTCGAGGACCGGTGGAACGTTTCTTACTTGGGGGTCTGACCCCGCTGCCAGCTACGTGGCGACGCTCGACTCGACTCGACTCGACCGCGTGACCTCTGCCGAGAGAGACTGCCCGCAGAACGGTTCGTCGTCTCAGCACGTGCGTGGGCCGCGCGAGGTCTAGCCCAGGGCTAGCCCAGAGTGCCGACTAGGCCGTCAGGCGGTTGCCATTCTCGCCGGGTGACCAGGCTGCTGCTTCGTCGCCTCCCGGGGAACTGCCGTTGCGGACTACTGCTTGGCTGATCGCAGGCCTAGGTAGCAGTCCCATCGCCGTCGCTGGCGTCACCAAGCACGGCTGGGTGGTTCGAGCCCGTCGGCGACAGTCACCGCGGATAAGTAGCAGCGCTCAAGCGGTGGAGCAGGGATCGTACGCTTGGCCGGGCACTCCGCCGATCGCCAAGAGCCGGATGCCATCCGGGCCGGGCAGAATCTTGCGCCGCGCTGTCGGCCCCACCCGGACGATGTGACCGGCGTCTACCGGGTACCGGTGGCCGTCGACCTCGACGTCGGCCGAACCGCGCAGCGCAACATAGACCTCCTCCTGCCCGAGCTGGTGGGCGGGCGGATTCCCGGGTCCCTCCGAAGAATGGTCGTGCTCCGGGTAGGCGGTCGTTTCCGGCGGCATATCGATGATCGACATCCCGAACGGTGTCACGCCCAGCTCGGCTCCAGCACGGCGAAACGTGAACCCCTCCAAGAAACCCTGGATCGCGTCGAGCTCGTCGATCCCCACATGAGTCGACATCAGCCATGTTGAACGAGAGGCCGCGCTGATCCAGCGCGGCACGCAGTGCTTCTATCGCCGTCGGCCCCACGCCGTGGAGTTTGCTGAGGTCGGATTCGGAGACCTGGGCCAGCTGATCGAGCTGCGTGTACCCGGCACCCGAAAGTGCCCGGCGTGCGGGCGCCGATAGCTTCGGAAACCCAGTGTCGTCTTCGTTTCGCAATTGAGTCCTCCGGATCGTCGGCATGGTGTGGGCTCGGGCGTACACGTGCTGAGACTGCGACCCGGAACCAGACTCATCGCTCCCACTGGGAACACCAGACCGAGGCGAGCCCCGTCAAGCGAAACCGCGTCTCGGCGGTTCACGATCCTCGCCAATCTTCCGCCTCGACGAGCCGCGCCCCCGTCGCCGCGGCCGTCGAGTCCTAAACACATGCTTCGTCGCCGAAGGATGGGCCGGTGCTAGCTGGATTCGCGCCAACGCCGCCCGCCCCTTTGGACTACGAAAGTCAAGGGTCTGCGGCACCTTTTCTGGGTGTCGTTGGTCGCGGGTGGGTCGCGGAGGGCGTCAGACTCGCTCCTGTGGGCTCGGTTTCGGCGGAATGTGGTCTGGTTAGCGTTGGTGACGGCCGGTATTTGCGCGGCCCGGAGCGCTCGCGGTCTTGCAGCCGTTGATCTGAAGCGTTAGGTTGTTGGTGGGCGCGGGTGACTGACGAAGCGAAGCGCAGACGTCAGGAGCTTGTGGTCTGCCGCGCGGCTTTGCCCTTCGAGGGCCTTATTTATGCGCGCTCCAGTGTCACGCCCGCGCCCGCTTTTTTTGCGGGCGCGCCGGCCTGTTGGTCGGTGATCATCCGCTAGTAGGAGAGCTCGGCTTGGCGGGGCGAGTTCGAGTTCGGCTTCGCGCATCATCTCGTTGGTGGACCAGATCCCGGCGGCGCGGGGAGTGTTCTTCGGCGCGCGCCGGCGGTGATCTCCAGCCGGCGGAGTTTCTTGCGGGTCAGCGACGGCTGCAGGTGGGCGTAGTCCGCTGAGCGGTTGAGCATGCACCAGAACAGGATCGCGATCTTGCGCGCGCTGGCGACGATCGCCTTGCCGTGACCGCGCCGAGTTTTGGTGCGCTCATAGAAGGCGTGCAACGGGCCGGCTCCGCCCGTCAACGGACTACTGGCGGCCGAGTTGCGGGTCGCTGGTCAAACGGGTGCCGCACTCCAGTCTTCCTGCGAGCCGGTAGCTGAAGGTGGGGTCGCTCGATGTGGTGAGCGCGATGTCGTACCAGCCGCCGGAATGGCGGGTGTTGATCGTGATCACCTTGGTGCCCTGGACGGTGATGCGCCGGTCGCGCCCGTAGGCGTCGGCGATGTCGATCGTGATCGCCCGCCGGTGGCGGTCCCCATCACCGGAGCCCCGACCGCTGGAGACACGGATCCTGAGCGTGCCGCCCGGGTCCTCGGTATCCACCTCGACCCGCACCACGCTGCCGGGGGAGCCCGCGAAGTGGCGGAAGAACCCGTTCGGGCCATGGACGCTCAGGTCGTAGGTGCCCGGGTTGGGGAGCGCCGCGGCCAGTTTGTCGCCGGCGCCGACCGTGTAGCTGTAGGGCGCGCCGGCGATGGTCAGCGACCGGGCCTGGAGGCCGACCCCGAGCCGGCCGCGGTTGGAGATCGTGAGATCCAGCGTCTGCGGGTCGGCGTGGAAGTCGACATCGAAGCGGTAGCCGAGCCGACGCGATCGCCGTACGCCTGTTTCCTGGCTCGGGACCGAGCCGTTCGCCGGCGGCACCGGGTGAAACGGAGGGGGAGTTGGTTTGCTCTGGTCCGGCTCATACGCAGTCACGCTGGGCAGCGGCGGGACCCGGTCGGACGCGCTCGTGAAGTCGAACGCCGACGTGAGATCGCCGCAAACGGCGCGCCGCCACTCCGTGAGGTTCGGCTCCTCGACGCCGAACCGCGCCTCGATGAAGCGAATCAGCGAGGTGGCGTCGAACACCTCGGAACAGACCCAACCACCCTTACTCCACGGCGAGACCACGAGCAGCGGCACACGGACCCCGAGACCATACGGCCCGGGGACGCCGTTGGTGCCGCCGGCCGTCCCCGCCGTGCCGTTGAACAACTCGTTCTCGAGCGACACCGTCGACTGGCCAGCGAGAGTGCCGACGCTCGGGTACGGGCCGACGATGTGATCGAAGAAGCCGTCGTTCTCATCCCAGTTGATGAACAGGGCCGTCTTCGACCACACCTCGGGGTTGCTCGTCAGCGCATCGAGTATTCCCGCCGTGTAGAAGGCGCCGTAACCGGGGGGAAACGGCGGATGTTCGGTGTACGCCTGGGGGGCGGGTATCCACGACACGCTCGGCAACCGGTCGTTGGCGACGTCGGCGGCGAGGATGTCGAACAGGCCGCCCCCGTCCTTGACATCGGTCCCGGTGCGAGCCCGGTCATACAGCGGATTCCCCGGCTCGGCGTTCTGGTATTGGACGAAGTACAGCAGCGAGTTGTCACCGAAGTTGCCGATGTACGGATCGGAGGTGAACCCCCACACACCGGCGAGGTCGAGCCCGTTACCGATGTCCTGGTAGATCTTCCAGCTGATCCCCGCCGCCTGCAGCCGCTCCGGATAGGTCGTCCAGCTGTACCCGATCTCGTCATTGGCGATGACCGGCCCGCCGCCCTTCCCGTCGTTCCCGTCCCAACCGGTCCATATGTAATACCGGTTGGGATCGGTCGGCCCGAACACCGAGCAGTGGTAGCCGTCGCACACGGTGAACGCATCGGCCAGCGCGTAGTGAAACGGAAGGTCCGAGCGCTCCATGTGCGCCATGCATGTGGTGGTCTTGGTCGGCAGCCACTGGTCCCAGTTGCCGCCGTTGAACATCCGATGCGTCGGGTCCCAGTTGTGGTCGAGATCCTCGAGGAAAGTGAGCGCCAGGTTGTCCGCCCCGTTCGGGTCCGAGGGGTGAAACGGCGGCACCACGGTGGTGCCCTCGGCCTGGAACCACACCGGCTTGCCGCTCGGCAGCACCGCCGGATGCGGATCGCCGAACCCGCGGACGCCGCGCATCACGCCAAAGTAGTGATCGAACGAGCGGTTCTCCTGCGTCAGCACCACAATGTGCTCGACATCCCTCAGCGAACGCGTGCTCCGGTTCGCCGGGATGGCCAGCGCGCGGGCGATGCTGTCGGACAGCATCGTCGCCGCCACGCCACCGCCCGCTAGCTCGAGAAACCTCCGCCGGCTCACAGCGCGCATCAGCACCACCCACCTCATCCACAGGCAACGCTCCGAACGCCGCCCTGGTCTCAACGTCGAGCCTACCGGCGGCTCAGCGCCAGCGGCAAAATTTTCGCGCGCGCAGACTGCCACAACCCCTGGCCTTCCGAGCAACCTGAAGGGACTTGGGCCGCGGTCTCGCAGTGGACGAGCTGGGGAACTGCGGCGAGGCATGAACGAACTTCTCCTTGCCACAGTTGCGGAAGTCCCGCTCGATGATGCCGCCTTCCGCCGGCATTGAGGTCCCGATGTGTTCCGTGCGCACATCCCGGTGGGCCACGAAGCGATCGGCGCGGCCGCTTCCCCTCAGGACGACCGACAAGACCTACTGGCGCAACCAGAACAGAGAGCCCGGCCGCTGGCCAGACTCCCAAAACTGAGACCCATGTCCCGAGACACCTGAGACCTATGTCCCGAGACATCACACCAACCAACCAAACCAAGCCCGCCGGGGGACTCGAACCCCCAACCCCTTCATTACAAGTTGCCAATTTGCAGGACAATTGCCGTAGGTTACGGGCGATTCTTTCCAGTTAAGAGAGGTTGGAGCGGGTCAGAATTGCTGAGTTCGGGACATGTTTCGGGACACGTTTCTGGCCGGCGTCCACGGGGTCAGACGCCCGGTGGGGGACGCCGAGCTGGCGGCAGATCCCGCGCGCCGTCGGCATCTTGATCTCGCGATGACGAGGGACCGTCGTCCGCTGTCCGGCCGCCGGGTTCTCCCAGAGCTCGTGCTTGGCTGCCGGTCCGTGCCGAGCTCAACCGCTCTGTGAGCTAGGCCGCGATGGTCCCCGGCGCATGATGCGGCGGCGGTAGCTCGTGGCCGCGCTCGCGCAGATCATCCGCGTATGCGGTGAGCCCGTCGCGGATGCGCCCGGAGACTTCATCGCGCGTGGTGCCGAGCGCTACGACGCCCGGTAGGTCAGGGATGTAGGCACCCCAGCCGCCGTCTTGGTCCTGCTCGTAGATCACGACGTATTCGCTCAACGCAGATCATCCAAACCGCTTGCTCGAATGCTGCTCAGCGTGCCGACCCGCACCGTGTCGCTGTTCTTGCCTGCCACGACGATCCGGACCTCGTGACCGGGGGGCGCCCAGACTTCGTGCGAGCCGCTCTGCCGCACAGCATTCCCGGGGGGGCGATCAGGGCCTTCGCACATCTCGATACGTCTTCGCCATGCGCCGGACCGTAGGTGGATCGGCGGACGGACATCACTGTCGAAACGATCGATACGCGACAGGATGGCTTGACCGTGCGTTACCGCAATCGCCACGTCACGGTGATTCGCGCCACGTCGTCACCAACCCGCTCGCGCGCTTCGCTGCGCTCGACGCCAGCCATCAGCAGTTTGTCGTAGGCGGTGTCGCGGTGGCGGACGGACGCCGTCACAGCGAGCTCCAGCGCCCATTCTTCGAGCTGGCGGCCGCCGGCGGACCGGCCGACGCGGCCGCTTCCACGAGCAGCGGCATGGCGAGCGATCTCGTGCGCTCTCTCTGCCGGGCAGCCGGGAAACAGAGACGCGATCTTGGCCGCCATGCGCGTCTGTAGCTCAAGGTCATCCTCGGCGCGCCTGAGGGCGTCGCGTTCGCGGCGCCTGGCCCTCAGCTCGGCATCACCAAGACACTCGGCTTCGGCCTGATCGAGGGCCGGCTCCTCCACGAGAAGGCCTTGGCGATGATAGCGCCGGCGCGCGCGGCTAAAGCGCACCACAACCGCGGAAAGCCGACTCGCTCGCTTGGCGCGCCTGGTCAGCGCCGCATCGCCGGCAGGCAGGAACACGAGATGATCCATGTCGGCGCACGTTAGGCACAGCGGTCCGGCGTCATCCATGGTCAAGAACGCGCCGGTCGTGCCGCACGAGGCGCAGCTCCAGTCTTTGAGCGGCATCACCACGACGAGCTCAGCTCGCCGCCGCGGGCCTTGGGACTGGCCATCGCCGAGGCTCGTCTCGGCAGCGCGCGACGCGCTCATCTCCTGGTTGCTTTCCGCGCCCACAGAGTAGGAAAGCTACGCCCGCCAGCGCAGACGGCGCAACCTTTACGCCCGGACAAGAGTGTCGTGCGGGGACGGTTCTGCGGAACACTTACGGTGAAACAACCGTGACGCCACCGAGCGGTGGGATGGCCCAAGCCCGCCGGGGCACTCGAGCTTTCGACTCGTGGGGGTCGGGTGCCTTATGGGCGCCGGTCGGATGCGCCGCCGAAAAAAGGGCAACGGGCCTTCGGTCGAGGCGGGTGCAGATGTCCGTGGCGAGGCGTCTTGCGGGCGTCGTCGACGCTTGCGACAGCCCGCCGCGCACGCGTCCCTTTGGGCCGCAGGGTGGATATCGTCGATGCCGTGACCCCCGTCGTTGATCGCGCCTATAGCCGTCTGCGTCGTTCGTGCTTGTCGGTGCCCGGTCACGCCGTGCGGATGCACGAGAAGGCGCTTGCCGTGCCGGCCGATGAGGTGGTGTTCGATCTCGAGGATGCGGTCGCGCCGACCGCCAAGCAGGAGGCTCGGGAGGCGATCGCGCGGACGCTTGGACGGTCGGAGTGGATGGAGCGCTCGGTCGCGGTGCGGGTCAACGCTCCCGGCTCGTCGGAGTTGGCCGCCGATCTGGAGCTGGTTCGCGAGGTTTGCGCACCGAGGTGCCTGACGGTGGTTGTCCCGAAGGTCGATGGTCCGGATGTGCTGGCGGGGATCGCCGCGCTGCTTGGGGACGGGATTGGCTTGCAGGCGTTGATCGAGACGCCGGAGGGGATCGAGGCGGTGGGGGCGATCGCGGGCTCGACGCCGCAGCTCGAGGCGTTGATCCTCGGCTACGCGGATTTGGCTACGGCGCTTGGGCGGCGCGGAGCCGAGCGAGATATCGACCGCTGGTTGTATTACCAGGAGGTGGTGTTGTCGGCGGCGCGCGCGGCCGGCCTTCAGGCGATCGACGGGCCGTTTCTGCGGCTGGGGGAGCCGCTATGGCTCGCACGGGCGGCGCGGGCCGCTCGGGAGCTGGGGTTTGACGGCAAATGGGCGATCCATCCTGAGCAGGTAGAGACGCTGAACCGCGCGTTCGCTGCGACCGAGCGCGAGGTGCGTTGGGCGGGCTCGGTGACCGACGCGCTCGCGGCTAGTGCCGGGAGTGGCGACGCTGCGGTGCGGGTGGACGGCGCGATGGTGGATGAGGCGATGCGCGCGCAAGCCCATCGGCTGCTCGCGCTTCCGCGGCGCCCGGAATCGCCGGCTCGGTCGCTGGATGGTCCTCCGTACTACGAGGATCTCGCGGTCGGCGATGTGTTCCGGGCCCCCGGTGTGACGGTCACAGCCGCGCACGGCGCGCTTCATCAGGCGATCGTAGGGGACCGCCTTCGGCTGTCGCTGGACGAGCCGCTGTGCCGGGATGTGACGGGCGCGCAGTCGATGCTGGCGCATCCGATGCTCGTGTGTGATTTGGCGATTGGGCAGTCGACCGGGCCGAGCGGCCGCGTGCTGGGAAATCTGTTCTACCGGGGGCTGGCCGCCCGGGCGGTGCATCTCGGGGGCACGTTTCGGACGACCACGACGGTGGTGGCGAAGCGGCGCGCGAGTTCGACCGGCAGACGGCCGCGCGGGATGGTCCTGCTGCACGTCACGGCGGTGGACGCCGACGGTCAGGTGGTGCTCGACTATTACCGCTGCCCGCTTTTGCCCGCGCGCTCGGACGACCCGGGCGAGGCCGGTGATGATGTAGAAGGGGCGGCCGATCGCGCTGCCCAGCGCGACGTCCACGACCTGATCCCGGCCCACTGGCGACTGGACGGCCTGCGGCGCGAGCCGCTTGGAACGTTGTTCAGGGATCTGCGACCGGGCGAGTCCTGGTCACTGGAGGCCGGCGAGACGGTTACGTCCGCGCCGGAGCTGGCTCGGCTGACCCTCAACGTGGCCATGACCCACACCGACGCGACCGCGGGCGCGCACGGCCAGCGTCTGGTGTACGGCGGCCACGTGATTGGGATCGCCGCTTCCCATCTGACCCGCGCGCTGCCCGATCTCGCCACGATCCTGGCGTGGCGTTCGTGTGATCATCTGGGCCCGACGTTCGAGGGCGATCTGTTGCGCAGCGAGATCACGCTGGAGGAGCTCGAGCCCCTGGACGACGGCGGCCTCGTCCACGCGCGGATCGTCGTCGCCGCGCAGGCGGCGGACGATGATGACCCGCGCCCGGTGCTCGACTGGCGACTCACCGCCCTGATGCCATGAACGAGCAGGGAATACTGTCGGGGTTGACGATCGTCGAGGGGTCGGCGTTCGTTGCCGCACCGCTGGGGGGGATGACGCTGGCGCAGCTCGGCGCCGATGTGATCCGCTTTGACCAGATCGGTGGTGGCCTCGACTACGGTCGCTGGCCACTCGCCGCGGGCGGCGCCAGCCTGTTCTGGGCGGGACTGAACAAAGGGAAGCGATCGCTAGAGGTCGATATTCACTCCGATCGGGGCCGCGAGCTGGTCGAGGCCTGCATCGCCGCCGCCGGAACGTTCCTGACGAACTTTCCGGCGCGCGGTTGGCTGTCGTATGAGTCATTGTCGAGCCGCCGAGCAGACCTGGTGATGGTCGCGCTGGCCGGCAATCGCGACGGGACCTCGGAGGTCGACTACACGGTCAACCCGGCCACCGGGTTCCCGTGGGCCACGGGTCCCCGGGACTACTCAGAGCCGCTGAACAGCGTGCTTCCGGCGTGGGACGCGATCATGGGCGGACTGGCGGCGACCGGCCTGCTGGCCGCCGATCGGCATCGCATGCGGACCGGCGAGGGTCAGCTGGTACGCATCGCCCTCTCGGACGTCGCGTTCGCGATGGTCGGTCACCTCGGGCGCGTTGCCGAAGCTCAGCTCGAAAGCCACGACCCACCCAGGGACGGCAACTATCTGTACGGCGCATTCGGCCACGACTTCCCCACGAGCGACGGACGGCGGGTCATGGTGGTTGCGCTCACCACCCGCCAGTGGAACGCGCTGGTCCAGGTCACCGGCGTCTCCCGAGCAGTCAGCGCGCTCGAGCAGGGGATCGAGATCGATCTGCAATCAGTGTCCGATCGGTTCCAAGCCCGCGACCTGCTGGCCGCGGTCTTAAAACCATGGTTCGAGGCGCGAACGCTAAACGACATCCGGGCCGCGTTCGCGGGGACCGGCGTGTCGTGGGGCGCATACCAAACGTTCTCGCAGCTCGTGCACGAGGACCCGCGCTGCTCGCCCGGCAACGAGATGTGGGAGGAGGTCGAGCACCCCGGCGTCGGCCGCTACCTGATGCCCGGGACCCCGCTGGACTTCTCAGCCATCCCCAGGACCCCCGTCCGGCGCGCACCCCAACTCGGCGAGCACACCGAAGCCGTACTCGCGGATCTCCTCGGAATGACCACCGCCGAAATAGGCCGCCTCCAACGCGACGGAGTCGTCCGCTGCGCGCAGAGCCCGGTAACCCCATAGTCGATCGTTCATCCCGCGTCCGGCACCCGGCGCGCGAGCGCACGCGGGACCCCTGCTGATTTCCAGAGCCGCGCCACGTGAGGACGCGCATGACTGAGGGCTCTCGTGAAGCGGCTGAAGGGACCCGAGTCTTCGACCTTATGCATGGCAAGCGGTACTGCTAAGATTTCCGCTCGACCTTTCTACCTGCAAATCAACACGTTTTGGTAACCGTTCAGTCCCGGGTCCCTGGCTCAGGTGAGCGCGGGGAATGGGTCGCCGCGGTTGTGCGCGACGAGTAGTTCGCGTAGGTAGGCGAACGGTGAGCGGTTTTGCAGGCGGCAGGTGGCGGCGGCCGACTGGGCGCGTTCGGCGAAGCGTTCGCCGGCGGGGCTGCTGGTGCCGTGGGAGAGTTTTCGGTGGATGACCGGGCCGCGGAGCGCGCGCTCGGCGGGGTTGTTGGTCGGCTCGACGCCGTCGAGGAAGACGAAGGTCCAGAGCGCGGGCCACACCTTGAGCAGGTTGTTCGCGAACCGGCGGTGCCAGCGGGTGCGTCTGCTCTTGGGTGAGGCGTCTTGGAGCAACTGCCGCAGCTCGGTCTGGATCGGCGCGGTCTCGGCCTTGAGCCGCTCGCGGTTGTGGTGCTCTTGGTGGTAGGCGCGCCATGCGCTGAACACGCCGCGGGTGAGCTCCAGGCCTTGCTCGCCGAAGGTTTTCTGCTCGGCGAGGCCTTCTGAGTGGCGGCGAAAGTCGCGCTGGATGTGGGACCAGCACACCTGGCGCCGGTTGGGGTCCAGGTGCTCGAAGCCATTCCAGCGATCGGACACGACGATCCCGGGATAGGGGCCGATCAGCGCTTGGAACTGCTCGCGGTTACAGTGCTCGGCGATCCGAAAGAGCGCCGCGCCCGGGGTGGTCAGGGTCCACAGCGCCCGGCCGTTACCCGCGGTTCGCCAGCCGGTCTCATCGACATGCACCGCGGACTGGTCAAGCACCCAGTCGTGCAGCTGGGCGTGCGGGCCGGCGAGCGCGTCCGAGGCGCGCTGGCAGATCTGGTCGACCGTGCCGGTCGAGACAGTGACGCCGAACAGGTCAGAGGCGAGCTCGATCATCCCGCGCCGCGAGATCCGGTTTCGGGCGGTCAAGGTCACCAACGCCGCCTGCAAATTCGGACCGAACGCCGACCCACCGATCCCGGCCGGCAGCTCCGCGGTCGTCTTGACCCCGCACGCCCGGCAGCCCAGCCGGTGCGTGCGATGCTCGACCACCATCACGCTGATCGGCGGCAGCTCCGCGACCTGATGGCGACCGAACCGCGACACGGGACGCCGCTCATCCACGGCGAACTCACGGCCACAACCACGACAAGCCTCGGGATAGTGATCGACGATCTCATCCACCTGGTCCTCGGGCTTAAGCTCCCGGCCCGAGCCGCGATGCCCGGGCTGACCACCCGCCTTGCCCTCCCCGCGCAACAGCTCCTTGGCCTTCGCCCGCGCCTCCGCCCGACGCTGCTGCCGCGTCTTCGGCGGATCCGACGACGGCGGCTTGGAACTGGTACGCGAGTCCCGCCGCGCCTGTTCCTCCAACCGCCTAATCCGCTCCTCTAGCCGTGCGATCTGCGCGTCATACCCCGACGTCAACTCGAGCAAGAACTCAACGCAAGCGTCCCGCCCACCGTCATAGACCGCCTCCGCTTCCGCTCGATCCATAACCCCAAGATTCGTCGCCCGCAGCCACGAACCTTGTTATGGAGACCAACAACTGAACGGTTACACGTTTTGCAGCTTTGGAACCCGGGGCTCAGGCTCGTAAAGTGCCCGCAAATTCGGCTCATTCCGCACGCCTTCTTGTAGTGATCCCGCGATGAAGGGCCCGGGTTCGAGTCCGCCCCGGCTCTGCGAGGGACGTTGTTGCCGCCGAGGGCGGCGTACTCGCGAATGCCGATGAGGTGAGCTCGGCCGTGGAGCTCGCCGAGCCGGACCCGAGGCTGTTGCGGGAGCTCGGTCGCGCAGGCCCTATAAGAGTCGACGGCCACTGTCTGGCGAATGGGACAGCCAGGCTCACCGTCGCCATGTTCGCGAGGGCTTCGGTGCCTATCTATGCACAGGCTGGACGTCGGCCTCGCCGGCCAGCGCTTCCCAGCTTCGTCTGAAGCGTGCACGAGATGAGCGGCCCCTCGAGCTACCGCTCGCCGAGGCGAAGTAGGCGCGGGAGCCCTGCCGTTGGATAGCAGGGCTGGCGTCGAGGCGTGCAGAATCGGGAGATGCACATGCAAGGCTCGACTCCCTCCCGAGTCTCGCGAGTAGCGGACCAAACGGATCTGACGGCCGAGTCCTGCGCTCCCGCCACCAGACGTAATGCGCTGCCAAGAGCGGGACGGTGTCCCCTAGGGGCTGGCACGAACCCGGCCCGTTGGGAGGCACGTGCAGGTCCCGGGATTCGGCGCCCGCGCCTAGAATCGTCGTGCCTCCGAGCCGGTTAGGACCTCGTCATGCAGAAGGCTGCACCGCCAAGCCCGACTACGTCGGCGAACATCTTCCAAGTGGCGCTGGAGGCAGGGGTGTCGATCACGACGGTGTCGCACGTGTTCTCGAGCAAGCGTCACGTCAGCGAGGAGACGCGCAAGCGTGTTCTCGCGGTCTCAGAGCGGCTGGGGTATAGGCCACGGGCGAGCGCCCGCGCGCTGGCCACCGGTCGCTCGATGACAATCGCGCTCCAGCACTCGCTGAGCGGCCCGGAGTTCGCGGTGAACCCATTCTTCGGGGCGATGCTGCCGTCGATGAGCGAAGCCGCGATCAGCGCCGGCTACTCGTTCATCTTCGTTCCAGCCGATCCGCCCGAGGAGGTGTTTGTGAACGCGCTGATCGCGGAGCGGCGCGTGGACGGGGCGATCCTGATCGATCCGGTCCCCGGTGACGCGTTCGTCGACGCCGTGATCGCGCTCGACATGCCCGCCGTCTCTCTGGGACGGGTCGAGGGCCACCCGGAGAAGCTGAGCGTGGACCACGATCACGCGCGTGCGCTGGAGGGAGTGCTCGAGCACCTCACGATCCAGGGCTACGAACGACCGGCGATGCTGTCGCTGGCGGCGGA
The DNA here is from genome assembly GCA_963709205.1 of uncultured Solirubrobacterales bacterium. Classification (GTDB taxonomy): domain Bacteria; phylum Actinomycetota; class Thermoleophilia; order Solirubrobacterales; family Solirubrobacteraceae; genus Palsa-465. Next base: position 184,934 of record CAVPVP010000019.1, on the reverse strand, counting down.
GATGTCGTACGTCGCTGATCTCGACGCCGCGTTCGAGCGAATCGCGCCAGCGGGGGCACCGATTCTGTCCGCGACCGAGTTCTCCGAGCGCAGCGGTTACGAGCTGGCCCTCGAGCTGCTCGAGGCGCCCGATCGGCACGACGCGATCTTCTGCGTCAACGACATCCTCGCCGTGGGTGCGGCACGCGCTGCGATGGACCAAGGCGTGCTCGTCCCCGACGAGCTCGGGATCGTCGGCGTGGGCGACAGCGTCCGTGCGCGCGAGGCCGCGATACCGCTCACCTCTGTTCGTGTGTTCCCTGAGCGGGCCGGCACACTGCTACTCGAGCTGATGCAAGCCGTCCTCGCCAGCAGCGACCGACAGCCCGATCCGCCCGATCCGCTGCCGAGCGAGCTGATCGTGCGGGAGTCGACCCGCCGCCGGTAGAACCCCGGGCTTGCACTCAGCTCCAGGCAGCGTTAACGTGCGCGCGATACAAAGCCCTTTGCATCTAGCTGTCAGGAGATCCGGATGAGCGCTACATCCGCGGGTTCGTCGTCGGCTGCGGCTCCGTCGCAGGCCGGGGCAGGGCTGTATACGCGCCAGGCTTCGGGCCTGGTCAGAGACATCTCGCCCGGCGCAGGAATCGCCCTGAACGTCTCGTTCATCTCGATCCCGCTGGCGGTGCTGATCGCGACCCAGGCGCCGTCGGCGTTTCCGGGCGCCAGTCCGTTCTGGGTGACGGTATTCGCCGGTGTGCTTTGCATCTTCCCGACGCTGCTCTACGCGACGTTCACGGCGGTGATGCCGCGCGCCGGCGGTGACTACGTGTTCGTGAGCCGGACGCTCCATCCGTGGGTGGGCTTCGCCGCGAACTTCAACATCACCGCCTGGTACCTACTCGTGATCGCCTACTTCGGGTACCTGCTGACGCCGTTCGGCCTGTCCACGGCATTCGCGACGATCGGCGCCACCGCCCACAGCGCGACCTTCACCCGCTGGGCGACCGACGTCTTGACCAAGGGCTGGGAGTTCGGGATCGGCGCGGTCGTCCTGATCCTGGTCGCCGCGTTGATGAGCTTCAGCCTGCGCCGGGCGCTGACCATCTACAAGTGGCTGTTCGCGATCTCGCTAGTCGGCGTGGCGATCGCGTTCATCCTGCTGCTGTTCAACGGACGCGGCGACTTCAGGGCCGCCGTCGCACACTACGGCGGCAGCTACAGCGGGATCATCGCGGCCGCTCACAAGGCCGGGTTCGCGGGCAGCGCCAACTTCCGGCTCGGTAAGACGATTCTGGCCATGCCGCTGGCCTTCGCATCATTCGGATACGCGATCGTCACCGCGTATGCGGGAGGAGAGATTCGCTCGCCGAAGACTTCGGCCCGACGCGTCATGCTGGCCTCGCTCGGCATTTCCGTGGTGATGGTGGCGATCCTGATGGCCTTGTCGTCGCGGACGTTCGGCAACAACTTCCTCGGCTCCGCGACATTCCTGTCGAATGCCGGCAGCAAGGCCTACACCCTGCCGGCCGCGTCTTCGTTCTTCTTCTTCGTCTCAATGCTGACGAACTCGACGGTGGTGATCGTGGTGCTTAACCTGTCATTCATCGTCGCGATCGTGGTGGCGCTGCCGGCGACGTTCCTGATCGCTACCCGGAGCCTGTTCGCGTGGTCGTTCGATCGGGTGATCCCGGACAAGGTGAGCGAGGTCAATGAGCGCACGCGCTCGCCCGTGGTCGCGAATGTGATCGTCCTGATCGTGACGCTCATATACCTCGCGGTGATCGTGTTCGCCGGCGGTGGGTTCTTGAAGCTCCTCTACACCTCCGGCATCGCGGAGATCCTCACATTCTTTGTGGTGGCGATCGCCGGAATCGTGTTCCCGTATCGCCGCCGGCGTATGTACGAGGCTTCGTCGGTTCGCCGCTCGATACTTGGACTGCCCGCTCTTACGGTCATCGCGGCGGTGTCGCTGGCCGTGTACATCCTGTTCTTCGTGTCGCTTTGCACCGCGGATGCGCTCGGCGCGAATGGCTCGGATGGAATCCGCGCGACCTACATAATCGCGATCATCGCGGTGCTGATCTATCCCATATCTCGGGTGCTGAACCGGCGTCGAGGGGTGGACCTTGGGCTTGCGTTCGCAGAGCTCCCACCTGAATGAGCCCGTTCGGACGCCGCCGTCAGAAGGGGGAGCGGACCCGGCTGTTCTTCGCGACCGATGTTCACGGTTCGGAGCAGTGCTTTCGCAAATGGCTGAACGCGGTCGCGGCCTACCGCGTTGATGCGCTGGTCCTCGGGGGGGACGTCACGGGCAAGGTGATCGTCCCGATCGTGGGCAACGGCGGTGGGATGTGGCACACCGAGATCCACCACGAGCGCGTCCTGATCGAGTCCGAGGACTCGCTGGCCGAGGTCCGGAAGCAGATTCGGATGATGGGCCGGTACGACCTGCTGGTGACACCCGAGGAGGAGCGCACGCTCGCCGAGGACCCGGCCGCCGTCCCGGCGGCGTTCGCCCGGGTCACGCGGGAGAGCCTCGAACGGTGGGCAGAGCTGGCGGAAGAGCGCTTGAGCGGCGCCGGCGTGCCGGCGTTCATGATCCTCGGCAACGACGACGACCCCGTGCTGGCGGAGGTCCTGCGAGCGGCGGATTACGTCCGCTACGCCGAGGACGGGATCTGCGAACTGCCGGGCGGGTGGCAAATGCTCTCGTTCGGTCCGTCGACGCCGACGCCCTGGCATACGCCGCGCGAGCTGTCCGAGGAGCAGATCGCGGCCGCGTTGCGAGAGAGGGCCGCGAGGATCGATGACCCGGGCCGGACCATTTTCAACATCCACTGCCCGCCGGCCGACACGCATCTCGATCAGGCTCCCAAGCTCGACGCCGATCTGCGACCGGTCGTCGACGCCAGCGGTATGCAGACGGTCGCGGTTGGATCGAGCGCCGTACGCGAGTTCATCGAGGAGGTCCAGCCGGTGATCGGCTTACATGGGCACGTGCACGAATCTCCGGGCGCCACCAAGCTCGGGCGTACCGTGTGCCTGAACCCGGGGTCGGACTATCAGGACGGGGTGCTGCGAGGCGCGATCGTCGAGCTCGACACCGAAGAGGGGCTGCGCTCCTGGCAGCTCGTTCAGGGGTGAGGCAATGAGCGAGATCGTTTGGGTCAATCCGGTTCAGGGCGGAGCGTTTGACGCCGAAGTGGGCGTCCTGATCGAGTCCGTGCGGGCCCCTCACCACACGCCCCGCGTCCGCCACCTGGAGCAGGGGCCACCGCACCTCGAGTACCACACGTACGAGCACGAGGCGCTCGGGCCGATGCTCGACCTGTTCGTCCAGGCCGAGGCCGAGGGCTGCGGCGCGGCGGTGATCGGGTGCTTCTACGACGGCGGCCTGCGTGAAGCCAGGGAATCGCTGCGAATGCCGGTCGTGGGCATGGGCGAGGCGAGCATGCTGCTCGCGGCAACCCTCGGGCACCGGTTCTCGATCATCGTCGGACGCCGCAAGTGGATCCCGAAGATGACCGACAATGCGATCCTGCTTGGCCTCGATCGCAGGCTCGCTTCATTCCGGTCGGTCGAGATGGGCATCCCCGAGATCCAGGACGATCACGGCGCGTTTCTCGACCGAGTGATCGAAGAGGCGAGGCTCGCGGTCCGGGACGGCGCCGAGGTCGTGGTTCTGGCTGAGCACACCTCGCCGGAATTCCGAGCGCGGGCGCGGGACGAGCTGCCCGTGCCGTTCATCGACCCCGGCGTGGCGTGCTGGAAGTGGGCGGAGATGATGGCTGACCTGTATCTGGGCTCTGGCCTCAGCCACTGCAAATCGTTCGGATACGAGTCACCGCCCGCTGATGAGCGGCTCCCTGCTTGACGCCGCCCGGAATCTCACGTCGATCGGCCGCGAGCGCGGGGTTGCGCTCCGGCCAATCGGCGGCGTCGGCGTGCTCCTGCATTGCCCGGTCGCACTGTCGAATGGTCCGCACCGCGAATTCGCCGATCTCGATGTCGCCGTGCCGCGTCAGACGTCGAGGCAGGTCCCCGAACTTTTCCAGGTGGCCGGCTACGACGCCGATCGCCGCTTCAACGCCCTGCAGGGCGATCGCCGCATGATCTTTCACGGCCCCGCGGGAAAGGTCGACGTGTTCGTCGGCGTATTCGAGATGTGCCATCGCCTCGACCTCTCGCCGAGGCTCGAGCTCGAGCGCGACACGTTGACCGCGTCCGACCTGCTGATGACCAAGCTGCAGGTTGTCGAGATCAACCAGAAGGACATCGATGACGCCGCGCTGCTGCTCATAGAACACGAGCTCGACGAGGGCCCGGGCGACCACATCGACCTCGCCTACCTGAGGGCGCTCGTCTACGACGACTGGGGGTTGTGGCGAACCGCGACGGGCACGCTCGAGGAGGTCGCGAAGCGGCGCGACGACATCGCCGCGCAGGCCCGGGGAATCGCCGATGCCCTCGAGGACGCGCCCAAGGGAAAGCGCTTCCGGATGCGGGCGCGGATCGGCGAGCGCAAGCGTTGGTACGAACTGCCGGACGAGACCTAGTGAGGTTGAAATGGGACATGTGAACACGGCCACGGACGTCGAGGACTTCCTCCGCGGCGCCAATTTCCTGAGCGCGTCCGGCGGCGGGGATCCCGCGGTCGAGCGCGAGGACCTGCTGGGGGACGTCGAGGCCGGGTTGGATATCGGGTGGGTCCCGCTCGACCAGTTCGACGACGACGACATGTTGTTCTGCTCCTGCTATTCCGGCTCGATCGCGCCGGAGTCGTTCGCGGATCCCTCGGAGCGGGCCGAGCGGCTCGGAGGCGGCCGCGTGGTCGACCGGCCGCTGGTAGCGGCGGTGTCATTGCTCGAGCGCGACCTCGGGGTCAAATGCGCGGGCCTGATCTCGGTGGAGATCGGCGGGATCAACTGCGGCGCCATTCTCGGCGCGGCTGCTCGCCTCGGACTCCCGCTGGCCGACGCCGACTACTCAGGCCGAGCGATACCGGAACTCCACGCCACCGCGCTCGACCTGTACGCCAAGCGGGTCCTGCCGTTCGCGCTGGCCGATCACTTCGGCAACGAGATCGTGGTCAGCGCCTCGCCGTCAAACGCCTGGACGGAGCGGATCTCAAAGCACCTCGCGCTGTCTTCGCTCGGGATCATCGGCTGCGCGTTCGCCGCGCTCCCGGCCTCCGAGGTGCGGCAGATCGCGGTGCGGGACACGATGAGCGAGGCGATGCGCTTGGGCGGCGCGATCCGCGAGGCCCGGGAGCGCGGCACCGACCCGGTAGCCGCTGCCGCGAACGCGATCGATGGCTGGGTGCTGTTCCGCGGCACGATCGTCGGCCGCGAGTGGGAGAACACGGGTTACATGGAGGGACGGCACACGATCGACGGAGCGGGGGAGTTCTCGGGTCACGTCCTCGAGGTCTGGTTCCGCAACGAGAACCACGTGTCATGGCTCGACGGCGAGCCATGGGTGGCGAGTCCCGACCTGATCGAGTTCTGTGACCCGAAGACCGCCGAGCCGCTCGTGAACACCTACCTCGAGCTCGACCAGGAGATCGCCGTCGTGGGACGCCGGCGCCGGGACGCGTTCGACTCGGCCGGTGGCCTGGCCACGCTCGGACCGCAGCACTTCGGGTTCGAGATCGAGTTTCGCGGGATCGAACAGCTGGCGAGCCGATGACCGAGCGCGAGCTCGCGACCGTGATCCTGACTGCGCTGGCAACATCTGACCTCGACCGGGTCGCGGCGCTCATGGCCGAGGACGTCGTCATGTTCGGCACCGACCGAACCGACCGCTGGGACAGCCGTGGCTCGCTGATCGAGGCACTGGAGGAGATGCGCGCGCTCGGCCTGACTGCGGCATGGGCCGACGACGTCAAGGAAGGGCACGGATGGATCGCGGGAACGGCGATCTACCGGCTCTCGGACGGGAGCGAGTTACCGACCCGCGTGTCGCTCGTGTTTGAAGATGGGCGCCTCGTGCACGGTCACTTCTCGGTGGCTCAAGAAGGCGAGTAGGTCCCGCCGAGCGTCGCGCCGGGCTCGTACCGAAGGTGAAACCACGGCGGCATCACGTCCGCGGTTCGCCCCGAGCCGATCTCGCGCCCGGCTGCGCGCACCTGATCGCGCTGCGCATGGCCGGCCCGGTAGTCGGTTCTCGCGTGTCCCACCACGACGATCCGGCCCGCTAGCGGCATGTCGAGGTAGCGAAGCGACCACTCCAGCATCTGCAAAGCGGGCGCCGCCTCATAGAACCCACGCTCCCCCTGGGCGAGCACCAGCACCGTGCGCTTCCCGCGCATCCTCGCCCGGAAGGCACCTTCCTCAAGATCCAGCAGGCAGCTCCAGCGATCGATGAACGCTTTCAACTGCGCCGACGGGCCGTACCAATAGAGCGGTGTGCCGAGGACCAGGCAGTCGGCCGCGTATACGCGTTCCATGATCGAGTCGAATCCGTCCTCGATCACGCAGCTACCCCGCTTCACGCAGGGACCGCAATCCCCGATCGGCTGGACGGCCGCGGGGGCCAGCAACTCGATCTTCCCGCGCGCGCCACCAAACTCGGCGCCGTACAGCAGGTCCGCGACGGCCGCGGCGGTGTTTCCGTCTAGGCGCCCGCCGGCAACGAGCGCGAAGATCACCACCAGCGGCTGCGTGCGGTCGTCAGCACTTCGAAGCCGTCCTCGGTAACGATCCCGTTGTGCTCGAACTGGGCTCCGCCGACGGACGGATACCCGAGCAGGACCTCAACCGCGAGGTACATGTTGGGCTCGATCGGGGTCGGATCGTCCTTCATCAGCCAAGGTGCCTCCCACATCAGCCCGAGTCCGTGTCCGACCGCGGGGAACCCCTCCATCTCAGGCTCCTCGGTAGGGATCGACGCCACGAAGGGCGAGTTCATGAGCCACTCGTCGGCCACGGCGTAGACCTCGCCGGCCGTCATCCCCGGTTTGATCGCGGCGCAGGTCGTCTCGACTGGGGCGATCACCGATTCCAGCAGGTCGAGCTGCGTCTGGGTGGGCTCATCGCCGACGACGCGCGAGCGGGCGAAATCGAAGAAGTAGCCGCCGTATGAGCCGTAGCAGTCGACGTGGAACATGTCGCCGCGCTCGAAGCGCCGGACCGGATCCGCTGAGGGCAGACGGGCCGAGGTATAGCGGTGTGCGGTCGGCCCGGACGCGCAGGCGGCGTCGTACAGGACCCCGCCTCCGCGGAGCAGCACACGCGAGGCCTCGCCTACCGCTTCGGCCTCGGTCGCACCCTCGACGACCGCGTCGATCAGCGTCTCGAGCGTCTGGTTCCCGAGCGCGCACGCGCGGCGGATCAGCTCGAGCTCGGCCTCGCTCTTGATGATCCTGATGTCCTCGACCATGCGGTCGGCACGGACGAGCGTCGCGTCGGGCACCGCGGCTTGGAGCCCAAGCCAGGCGGCGGCCGTCATGTAGCTGGCGCCCACCATCCCGAGGCGGCCGGAGCTCAGCCCCAGATCGGCCAGCGCGCGAGCAGTGGTTCCGGTGACGTCGATCGATGGCCGGACCTGGTCGGCGACGACCAGGTCGCGCCGCCACCACGGAATGTCCACCACGATCGTCGTCGGCCCGTCTGCCGGGATGATCACGACGCCATGTGAGCGAGCGGTCCCGACGCCGGCGTCGTCGCCCATGTACGGCTGCTGGGAGTAGTGGTTCGTCAGGTACATGACGTCCGCGGACATGTCCATGAACGCGCCACCGCGGCTGTAGACGACGGCTGCGTCGAGCCCCTGCGATGCCGCCGTCTCACGCACTCGCTCTTGCCGGGCGCGGAACTCCTCTGGAGGAATCACCCTCCACGGGTCAATGATCTGAACGGCCACCGCTCCTCCTATGGGTGCAAAACGCTTTGCAAGGTCGCAACCCGCACTGTATATGCTCGCCCTCGTGCCGTCGAGTCCCCCCGCGCCAGTGGTCCGCTAGCCCGATGACCTACTCGATCGTCGCGCGAGATCCGGCGACCGGCGAGCTCGGAGTGGCAGTTCAGTCGCATTGGTTCTCGGTCGGACCGCTGGTCCCGTGGGCGATGCCGGGGGTTGGCGCGGTCGCGACGCAGGCCAACATCGAGGTGGCCCACGGCCCCCACGGGCTGGCGTTGCTCCGAGACGGGCTGGATGCGCCGAGTGCGCTCGAGCGCCTGCTGGATGCGGATGTCGGGAGGGCAGGTCGCCAGGTTGCGGTCGTCGATGCGACCGGGCGGGCGGCCGCCCATACCGGGAGCAGCTGCATGCCGCAGGCCGGGCATGTGACCGGCGACGGCGTGTCGTGTCAGGCGAACATCATGGCCTCGCCTCGCGTGTGGCCGGCGATGTTGTCCGCCTTCCAGGCGACGAGCGGCTCGCTCGTCGAGCGCATCCTCGCGGCGCTCGACGCCGCCGAGCTCGAAGGGGGCGACATCCGCGGTCGTCAGTCCGCCGCAGTGCTCGTGGTTCCTCCCGACGGCGAAGCGTGGGAGACGACGGTCTCGCTACGCGTCGAGGATCATCCCGAGCCGCTCGTCGAGCTGCGCCGGCTAGTTTGCCTTCGCAACGCCTACGCGCTCGCCGGGGAGGCGGATGCGCTCGTGAATGAGGGTCGGCACGACGAGGCGGGACGTCTCTACATCCGAGCCAGTGAGCTTGCGCCAGAGAACCATGAGTTGCTTTTCTGGGCCGGGCTTGGCGCGGCGCAGAGCGGCGACCTCGCATCCGCCGTCGTGCGCGTCCGGCAGGCGATCGCGATGCAGCCCGGCTGGGAGGTGCTTCTGAGACAGCTGCCCACCGACGTCGCCCCAAGCGCTCCAGCGATCCTCGAGCGGATAACGCGCGAAGCCTAGAGCCGCTAGGCCATCCGCGCGGATCTGCCGGCTCGGGATATCGGACGACGAAGGGCAAACCTCGCCCCGAGCGGCCAAGCCTCCGAGATTCCGAACCATCCTGAATGGTTGCAGCCCCGCGTGGCCAGGCACGGACGACGCGCGTCCCTGGCCCGAAGTCGCGGGCCGACGTCCGTCAGCGTCGCTTCCCCAAGCCGAAGGTCGCGGGTTCGAGACCCGTCGTCCGCTTTCACCGTCTCGCAGGACCTCGCAGAAACGCGCCGCAAATCCAGCGCTTTCTGCCGTAGTTCGATAAATGGCGAACATGCGAGGACGCCCGATGTTCTGCACATGCGGCGGAGGTCGGGGTCGCATTTAGGTCGCATCGAGGTCTCGTCGATAGGTCGAGGCCTCGCTGCGTCCAACGGTCCGGGCCGGCGCCACGTTGCGTGGTCGCCACCGGCACCCCGGGCCAAGCGTTGGAGTAAAGCGCAGTAAAGCTGGCGGCCGGGCTCCTGAAGGTTGCGCCGACCTCGCCCAAGCCTTGATGCGGTGCCTCGCATATCCTGCCGAGGCGTGCCCCAAGATGTGCCGGCGACCCGGCTCATCTCTGGCAGCGAGCAGCACCTCCGAGAGCAGGTGATCGCGACTGCGCGCCAGATGAGCGCTCTCAGACTCGTGTCGGGAACGTTGGGCAACGTCAGCGCCCGCATCCTCGACGCACTGCTGATCACGCCAACGCGCACCCGCTACGAGGACTTGGAGCCGGGCGACCTCCCGCTCGTTGGCTTCGGGGGTGCGGTCCATTCAGGTGCCCGAGAGCCATCGCGCGAGCTCGCGCTGCATCTCGGCATCTATCGCGCGCGCCCCGACGTCCAGGCGATTGTCCACACACACAGCGTCTGGGCGACCGCCTGGAGCTTCCTCGCGCTGCCCCTCGAACCACGCCTTGAGGACCTCGACTACGAGGCGATAGGCGCGATCCGTACCTCGGAGCCTGCCCGTGCCGGCACCGCTGAACTCGCCGACCGAGGTGTGGCCGCGCTAGGCGGCTCACGTTCGGTATTGCTCGGCGGGCACGGCGTCGTGTCGGTCGGCGCCGACCTGTGTGCCGCGCTGACTGCCGCGGAGCTGGTGGAGCGCCAGGCGCACGTCTCCTGGCTGCTCCGGAGCTCGGGGACGAGCCTCTCGCCGTAGCCGCCCGAGCTACCGGCGTCAGCCGACCGTGTACTTGTGGGTGGCTACTACGCACACCTCCGCGGCCCAGACGGACCAGACGGACGTCTGCAGCCCACGCAGCGAGCTCCGCGGCTGCGACGACCTGACGCGTCGCGCACGCCTGTGTGTACCGGGACCGTCGCAATCACACTTCGCAAACACTCGACAGCCGGCGAAGCCCGCCGGGGGTGTCTGGGCTCACGACATATGTCCCAGGTGATAGGTCGCTGATGTCTCGGGACATAGGTCACACCTAGGCCGGCGGTCGTCGCGGAGGCGCGAGCGGAGCGAGGGCCGGAGCGGCGATCGCCGGGCGCGCGGCGTCCGGGGGTGGGCGAACAGTCGCGGGCATGTCCCGAGCTCGCGTCGCCGTTCTTCAAATCGTGTCCAAGCAGCTGACGGTCACCGCGGCTGCAGCCGAGTACCGGTTCTCCCGCCGGCATCTGCACCGCCTCCTGGCCCGCTACCGGGAAGGAGGCCTTGGAGCGCTCGAGCCGCGCTCGCGACGCCCGAGGACGACACCGATCGCGACGTCCGAGGAGGTTCGCGCGCGGGTGATCGAGCTGCGAGCGCAGCTGACCGCTGACGGATTGGATGCCGGACCTCACACGATCGGCTGGCACCTCGAGCAGGAAGGTCACAAGCCGCCTGCGCCAGCGACGATCAGCCGGATCCTGAAGCAGGCCGGGCTGGTCACCCCGCAGCCGCGCAAGCGGCCCAGATCGTCCTATGCGCGGTTCGAGATGGCTCAGCCGAACGAGATGTGGCAGTCGGATTTCATCCACTGCAGCCTGGTCGACGGAACCGACGTCGAGGTCCTGAACTGGCTGGATGATCACTCCCGCTACCTGCTCTCCTGCACGGCGCACCGGCCGGTGACCGGCGATGACGTGGTGACCGTATTCCTAAGCCTGATCGAGGAATACGGGCCGCCGGCCTCGACGCTGACCGACAACGGCAGCGTCTACACCATCCCGGTTCACCGGCGGGCGCAACGCGTTCGAATACGTCCTCCCGCTGCTCGGGGTCCGGCAGAAGAACGGATCCCCCGGCCACCCCCAGACCCAAGGCAAGACCGAACGTTTCCACCAAACGCTGCAACGCTGGCTCGCGGCCAGGCCAACGGCACGAACGATCGCCGAGCTCCAACAGCAGCTCGATCAGTTCCGTGAGCACTACAACGAACGCCGCCCACACCGCGCCCTACAACGAAGAACGCCGGGGCAGGCATACCGCGCGACCCCGAAGGCCGCCCCTGCCAGCAACGGCCACGCGCCCGGCCACTACCGCCTCCGCTACGACCGGCTCGACACCAAAGGCAAGATGACCATCCGCCGCGCCGGCCGCATGCACCACCTCGGAGTCGGCGCCGCCCACGCCCGCAAACGCGTCCTCGCGTTCGCCGACGACCACCACATCACCGTCGCCGACCTCACCACCGGCGAGGTCCTCTCCGTCCACCTGATCGAGCCCGACAAGACCTACTGGCGCAACCAAAACAAGAAGCCCGGCCGCTGGCCGAGCTCCCCGAACTGAGACCTATGACCCGAGACACCTGAGACCTATGTCCCGAGACATCACAATGAATGAAGCCCGCCGGGGGACTCGAACCCCCAACCCCTTCATTACAAATGAAGTGCTCTACCAGTTGAGCTAGGCGGGCGGGTGAGGCTCAGTCTTGCACGCCGGACACGGCGCGCTCAAGGGAGCCGTGGCCGTTGCTGGTGTAGTCCGGTGGCGGACCGGGGGGCTCGGGCTCCGGGGTGGGGTTGAGTCGTCGCTCGAGCTCGCCGAGGACGATGCCGAACAGGAGGTGGCGCCAGGTCGCCTGGACGAAGGCGCGGCGATTGCCGCTGAGGGCCGGCAGGTCGCCGCGGGCGGGGTGGAAGCGGTCGGTGAGGGCGACGAGGGGCCAGCCGGCGAGGTGCTCGGCGACGGCGAGGACGGGACCCCGGAGCGCCGGCGCGAGCGGGAGGCTGGGGGCGACGTTGGCGTAGACGGCGCCGAAGAGGGCGCCGTTCTGGACGTGGAGGACGAGGCCGAGGGGGTACCAGCCGGGACCGCTGCGGACGGCTCGGCCGAGCAGCTCGACGTCGTCGTAGCCGCTCGAGAGGAGCAGCTTGTCGAGCGGTTGCTCGAGCGCCCAGACGCCCGCGGCGAGGGCCCCGGCGAGGGCGCCGCGGAGCGTACGGATGGGGACGCCGTCGCTGGGCACGGAGTGCCGAACTGTAACGGGCGTCGCCGCTGCGGGTACGCAAAGTGCGATGAATCACGAGGCGCCAGAGGTGGATCAGGAAACGCTGCATCGGCGTGCGCGCGAGCGGGGCGTGAATCGGTTCGTGCTGTTCCTGGTGCGCGCGATCCTGACGCCGTTCTTCCTGATCTACCTGCGTATGGAGCGGATCGGGCGCGAGCACATCCCGTCCGAGGGCCCGGTGATCCTGGCCTCCAACCACCGCAGCTTCTTTGATCCGTTCGTAATCGGGACGATGACCCGCCGCCCGGTGTACTACGTGGCCAAGAAGGAGCTGTTCACCTACAACCGCTTCCTGACGTGGCTGCTGAACTCGCTCGGGGCGTTCCCGGTGGACCGGGGAGCCGGCGACCAGGACACGATCGAGACGGCGAAGATCATCCTCGGGCGCGGCGAGATCGTGTTGATGTTCCCCGAGGGCACGCGCACGCGCCCCGGCGCGCTCGGCAAGCCCAGGCGGGGCGTCGGCCGGCTCGCGCTCGAGACCGGCGCGCCGGTCGTCCCGATCGCGATCATCGGCACCGAGGACATCCGCAGGGGCTGGCGGATCCGGCCTCGCAAGATCAGGCTCCGCGCCGGCCGCCTGCTCCACTTCCCCAAGATCGATGCCGCCTCGCCGGCGCTCGCGGGCGCCGTCACCGACCGGATCTGGCCGATGGTCATGCTCCAGTGGGAATGGCTCGGGGGCCTGCCTCCGATTCGGCGTGCGGCGATCATCGGCGCCGGCGAGTGGGGGACAAGCCTGGCGGTGCTGCTGGCGCGCGCCGGGCTCGAGGTCGAGCTCGGTACCCGGACCCGTGAGCAGGCCGTGGAGATCTCCGCCACCCGAAGAAACGAGGCTTACCTGCCGGGGGTCGATCTGCCCGAATCCGTCCACGTGACGCGCGCCGCCGACCTCGAGCTCGCCGACCACGATCTCGTTTGCCTGGCCGTCCCCGCCCGCGCGCTGCCGGGCGTGCTCGGCGCCCACGGCGAGCGGATCCCGCGGGAGGCCGGTGTGCTCGTGTTGTCCAAGGGCCTCGTGCCGCCGCTCGGCACGCTGCCGTCGGCGTTCGTGGCCGAGCGGTGCGCGGCCCGTGCGGTCGCGGTCTTGGGTGGACCCGCCGACGCCGCCGAGGTGCTTCAAAGCGGCGCGTCCATGGTGCTTGCCTCCGTTGATCGGGGGTTTGCGAGGAACCTCGGGGACGTGCTCGCGGCCGCCGGCCTGGACGTGACCAAGAGCAGCGACGTCACCGGCGTCGAGCTCGCCGCCACCGCCAAGAACGTGGCCGTGCTGGCCGCGGCCGTCGCCTCGGTCGCCGGCCCGAACACCGCCGGCGCGGCGGCTGGCAAGGTATTCGCGGAGGTTGACGCGCTCGCGCGGGCGCGCGGCGGCAAGCCGGAGACGTTTGCCGGCCTCGCCGGCGCCGGCGATTTGGTCGCCGCGGTCGTCTCAGCGAGCTCACGGGACCGGCGCGCAGGCGAGCTGCTCGCCCAGGGCGTGCCGGCGTCGGAGATCGGGAACGCCCTCGGTCAAGCCGTCGAGGCCGTGGACTCGGCGCCGCTACTCGCCAGCGTCGCCCGGGAATCTCGGCTTGAAACGCCCGCGCTCGAGAGCCTGGCGGCGCTCGTCGAAGGCCGGATCGAACCGGCCCAGTGGACCGCCACGATGACCGAGCCGGCGCGGCCGCCTCGTCCGTCCTCTATCCGTGCCGCCTGACGAAGGCTAGGCTCTTGATGTGGCGGAAGACGAGTTACCCCGGAGCAAGGCAGAGGTCGATGCGCGGTTTACCGAGCTGTATCGCACCCACCTGCGCGACGTCTACTCCTACAGCTACTACCGGGTGGGCAACCACCACGATGCCGAGGATCTCACTGAGCAGACGTTCCTCCAGGCCTACCGCCACTTCGAGCGCGCCTTGCGGGAGGCGAACGGGCGACCGCTCAGGCCATGGCTCATCCGCATCGCCCACAACCTCGCGGCCAACTTCTACCGGGACCGCTCGCGGAAGCCGGAGTCCGGGATCGAGGACGCTGACATGATCTCGGCGCCGCACACGACCGAGTCGCTCGTCGAGGGGCGCGAGCAGCTGAAGGCGATCCTCGACGGAGTCCAGCAACTTCCCGACGACCGGCGGGAGGCGCTGATCATGCGCTTCGCGTTGGGGATGGACAATCGCGAGATCGCGCGGGCCCTCGGGCGCACCGACGGCGCAACCAAGGTGCTCTTGCACCGTGCGATCCGCCAGCTCGAGGTGATGGTGTCCGAGCCGGTGACCGACTCCGCGGGAGCGCCCGAATGAGCTTCGAATACTCGGGAGCGCGCACGACCTTCGACTCCGGGGGCGCCCGAATGAGATTCGAATACTCGGGAGCGCGAACGAGCCTCGAATACTCGGGGACGCGCGAATGAGCTCTGGCGCCGCCGACTTCGAGGCCCTCCTGCGCGAGGCGCTGTCGCCGGTCGACCCGCCGGCCGACCTCGCGCAGCGGCTCGAGCTCACGCTTGTGAACCTGACCGAGCTGGCGCAGGAGGAACTTGACGCCTGGGAGCTCAAGGCGATGCGCGATCCGCGCAACTGGGTCCGCCCGGCGGCGGCCGCGGTCGTCGGCGTCAGCGCCGGCACGGCCCTTGTCGTGCTGCGTGTGAGGGCGCGTCACCGCGTGCGGAAGCAGCGCTCCAACAGCCCACTCGATCTCGCTCAGCGCACGCTCCGCGACGTCAGGGAAGAGGCCGGGAAGATCCGGCCGCGCCGGCACTAGTTCTCGCTGTCGCGCGGGTACTAGCAGTCGCTGTCGGGCGGGCACTAGCGGTCGCTGTCGCGCACATACCGAAGCCGCCGCGGCGGTCGGTCTGTCCGAGCCTTAACCAGCCGCTGATAGCGTGATCTCAAATGGCCGTCTGTTATCGCCATCCATCAAGGGAGACGGGAGTCGCGTGCTCGTCGTGCGGGCGGCCGATCTGTCCCGACTGTATGACTCCGACGCCCGTGGGGATGCGTTGCCCGGAGTGTTCGCGCGAGCGCACGCGCGTGCGGGGCATGCCGTCGGTGCGGACGACGCCGGTGGCGACGCAGGCACTGATCGCGATCAACGTGGTGGCGTTCCTGATCGAGACGGCGGCGGGCGCCCCGCTTGGCGGTGGCGGCGGTGGGACGGTGTGGACTCACGGCGTCCTGTTCGGTCCGGCGCTGACCGCCCACAACCCGTTCCCAGCGCCGTACGACGGCACGCACGAGTACTGGCGACTCGTCACCGCCGCGTTCCTGCACGACGGCCTGTTCCACATCCTCATCAACATGGTGTCGTTGTGGTTCGTCGGCTCGGCGCTCGAGCCGGCGATCGGCCGGGTGAACTTCCTCGCGGTCTACTTCGTCTCGCTGCTGGCCGGGTCGTTCGGGGCCCTGTGGTTCCAGCCCCAGATTCCGACCCTCGGAGCGTCCGGCGCGATCTTCGGGATCTTCGGGGCGCTGATCGTGGTGGCGCGTAACCGCGGCATCCCGATCTGGCAGAGCGGACTCGGGATCGTGCTCGTGTTCAACCTGCTGTTCTCGCTGAGCATCCGGGGCATCTCCGTCGGCGATCACCTCGGGGGGCTGGTCGGCGGCCTGATCACCGGCTGGTTGATCGTCGAGGTGGCCGAGCGCCGGCGGATGGCGAGGCTGGCGCTCGTGGGATGCGCCGTGGTCGCTGTCGCGAGCGTGGTGGGCGCGCTCGCCGTGGCCGGCGGGACGGGCCTGACGCCCAACGGCATCGGCTTCACGCTCTGACCCGGGAGGCGCGGGACTCTGGGCCCGCCAGTGTTCCCGGGACTCTGGGCCCGCCAGTGTTCCCGGCGTGGAGAGGCGGTGCCCTGGGCCGGCCGGGGATCGGGCGCGGGGAAAGGGGCCGTGCCGGGGGTTTGGCGGTCCGGCGTCGCTAGAGCTCGACGGTGAACACTTCGGCGGGCGCGTCGGGGAACAGCTCGGGGTGGATGATGTGGGCGAGCAGTTCGAGGCCGTCGATGATCCGCGGGCCCGGACGCGAGAAGTAGGCGGCGGCGTCGACGGCCACGACCTCGCCGGCGCCGACGACCGCGAGCTCATCGCGGTGCATCTCCGCCTCCCGGTGCGCGATCTCGGCGTCATAACCGCACGGCATCGCGATCACGATGTCGGGTTGTGACGCCGCGACGTCCTGCCAGGTGCGCTCCTCGGACTTCTCGCCGGTGAAGCCGAGCACGTCCTCGCCGCCCGCGTAGTCGATCAGCTGGGGAGTCCAGTGGCCGGCGGCGAACGGGGGATCGAGCCATTCGAGCGCGGCGACCCGCGGCCGACGGGCGCCGCGAACTGCCAGGCGGACGCGATCGATTCGCGCCGAGGCGTCGCGCACAAGCTCGACCGCCTCGTCCTTGCGGTCGGTCGCCTGGGCGAGTGTGCGAACGTCGCCCAACACCTCGCCGACGGTGTGAGGGTCGAGCGAGAGCACTTGCGGGTGGCTGTCGATCTCCGCGGCGACGGCGCGGACGTCGTCGTAGGACACCGCGCACACCGCACATAGCTCCTGGGTAACGATCAGATCGGGCCGCAGATCGTGCAAGAGGTCGGCGTCGAGCTCGTAGATCGACTGCCCGGCGAGCGTGCGCTCCTTGACCGCGGCGTCGATCTGTCCCGCGCTGAGGCCGGCGGGGAGCACGTCGCTCGTGACTTTCGGCAGCTCGCGGGCGGCCGGAGGGTAGTCGCACTCGTGGGTGACGGCGATCACGTCGGGGCCGAGCCCGAGCGCGAACAGCGTCTCGGTGGCGGACGGAACCAGGCTGACAATACGCATTTGACCATCAGGATAGATACGGCGGCGTTGTTCACAAATGAGTCGCGCCGTCTGCAGGTCGAGGGGGCGACGCTTCGCACCGGCCCCGCCATGGGGGCCGGGGCTGCTGCTACCTTTTGTCCGTCGCTGAATGAACGACGACGACCCATCCCGAAGTAGCGGCTCGAAGACGAAGAGCTGCCCAGCGAGGAAGGACCACGGGGCCACGCGGATTAGTGAGGGGCAGGCCCCCGCGCCCGGTCGCGGTGGGAGCGGGCGGGTATCACCTAGCCGGTGAAGGGCCTCTTCATCATCCTCACCGGGCTACTCGTCCTGGTCAACGCGTTCTTCGTGATCGCCGAGTACGCGCTCGTGCGCTCGCGCAAGCCGCGGCTCGAGGCGCTCGCCGACGAGGGGGCACGCGGGGCTCGCCTGGCGATCAGACAGATCGACGACATCGGCGACTACATCGCGGCCTGCCAGGTCGGTATCACGATGGCGTCGATCGGCATCGGCGCCCTGGGCGAGCCGGCGATCGCGCACCTGTTCGAGCCGTGGCTCGGAAGCCCGCTCGGGCACACGGCCGCGGTCGCCGTCTCCGTCGTGATCTCCTATTTGCTGATCACGATCGCCTTGAGCGTTGTCGGGGAGATCGTCCCGAAGCTGTACACGATCCAGCACGCCGAGGGCCTCGCGCGGCGGATCGCTCGGCCGTTGCAGTTCTTCCGGGTCCTGTTCACCCCGTTCATCTTCGTGTTGAACTCGGCGTCCGAGTCGATCCTGCGCATGCTCGGCACCGATCCCGACGCCGAACCCGAGGCCGGGACGCCGGACGAGCTCAAGCGGCTGATTGCCCAGTCGACCACGGGCGGTCAGCTCGACGTGGGCGAAGGGAAGATGCTGACCGGCGTCTTCCACCTGCACGAGCAGGAGGCCCGCCAGGTGATGACGCCGATCCCGGCGGTGGTCACGGTCGACGTGTCCGAGACCGTCGAGGCCGCGCTCAAGCTCTGCGTCTCGACCGGGCACTCGCGCCTGGTGGTGACCGAGGACGAGAACCAGGACCGGGTGAAGGGCATCGTCCACGTCAACCAGCTAGTCAAGAAGATGCTGAACGACGGGATGGAATCGCGATTTGACGGGCTCGTGCGCGAGGCGCCGATCGTGCCCGAGACCAAGCCCCTCGACGACCTGCTGGCCGACCTGCAGCGCGAGCGGACCGAGCTGGCGATCGTCGTCGACGAGTATGGGCGGACCGCCGGGATCGTGACGATCGAGGACATCATCGAAGAGGTCGTCGGCGAGATCGCCGACGAGACCGACCCTGCCGGTGGGGCAGTGCGCCGACTCGCCAATGGCGATTGGTTCGTGCGCGGGCACGTCGCGGTCGCGGACCTCGAGGACTACGGGCTCGAACTGCCGGTCGACACCGATGCCTACAACTCGGTCGGCGGGTTCGTTTTCGCCGAGCTCGGCCGACTACCGAAGCGCGGCGATACGATCGCCGCCAACGGGTTCTCGATCCGGGTTGAGTCGGTCCGGCAGAACCGAATCGAGGCGGTCCGGATCAGGCAGCGCCGGGCCGTCGCGTAAGCGGACGGTCACCGGCGCGGTCGTGCTCGCGGCTCCGGCCGAGCGCACGCCGCCGGGCCAGGGGGATCACGCACCAGAGGGTGGCGCACCCGAACACAGCGGCCGCGGTGACGATTACGGTCACCGTCGGGGAGAACGCGATGTCGCTGAGAAGCATCACGACCCCGACCATGGTGAAGCCCATGGCCCCCAACCCGACGAGCATGAAGCGATTCGCCACGTTCACGAGGTGCTCCTTATCGCCCTGGCGGAACAGGATCCGGTGCCAGGACGTGGGAGCCGTGAGCATGATCAGGGTGGTGGCGGCGGCGACCAGCGTCCCGAAGTAGTCGGCCCGCTGGAAGCTCGAAAGCTTCTGGAACTTTGGCTGGAACGCGACGGTGAGCAGGAAGCCGAACAGGATCTGGACTCCCGTCTGAACCACCCGGGCCTCCTGCAAGAGCTCGACGAAGTTGCGGTCGTCGCGCTCGAGTTCGGTCTCGTCGCGGCCGTCATGGGGATCGCTGGCATCGACGTCGCGAGGGTCGGAGAGAGACTGGGCCATCGCTTCTGAGTTCTACCCCGGACCCGCGGCCAATACCGCAAACGGGTGACAAGATCGAACCTCACGGCCTCGCGACATTCGTTACATTTCGCGCTTCAGGCAACGGCCGGAGAGTCGCGCTAGCGCGAACAGTCTCCCGGTGGTTGAGAGGAGAGAGAACGGGGCCGGCCCGCCTGCGGGGCCGGCTTCGCCCCTTTCTGACGGTCGGGGCGCCCGAGGCCGGCCAGTGAGCTCGTGCCGGCTTCGCCCCCTTTCTGGCGGTGAGGCGCCGAAACCGCCCTTCCGGAGCAAAAAAGAAGCCGGCCCGCTGGGGACGGGCCGGCTCCGTGCTTCTGGGGAGGAGGTGCTGCTATGAGGTACGTCGCGACAAGAAGTCTGAGCCTCGCACCTGAACGATCCCTAAATACTTTGTTTCAGCTCCGTCAGTCGTATCGGTAGAAGCCCGCGCCCGATTTCCGTCCGAGCGAGCCGTCTCTCACCAGAGCCCGGAGCTGTTCTGGGACCGGTGCCCCGATCGACTCGCCGATCGCCTGGGCCACGTCGAGCCCGACGTAGTCGAGCAGCGCGATCGGGCCCATCGGCATGCCGGCGCCGAGCGTCATGCAGTTGTCCACGTCCTCGGGCGCCAGATCTGTGTCGGACAACAGCTCGACGGCGCTGAACAGATACGGGAACAGCAGCCGGTTGACGACGAACCCCGGTATGTCCGGGACCTCGACCGGCGTCTTGCCGAGCACTTCGCACAGGTTCCTGGCCCGCTCGCGCGTCTGGGCGGTGGCCTGCGGCGGGAACGCGAGCTCGACCAGCTGCATCCGGGGAACGGGGTTGAACGGGTGAAAGCCCACGAAGTTCTCCGGATGGCCGCTCGCCTCGGCCAGCTCGGCGATCGAGAGCGACGAGGTCGTCGTGGCGAGTACGGCCCCGGCGCCGGCGTGGCGCGCAAGCTCGCCGAGGTCAGCGAGGACGGCGGTCTTGCTCCCATGGTGCTCGACCACCGCCTCGACCAGGAAGGTGGCGGCCGCCAGATCGTCGAGCTCGGTCACGATCCGTACCCGGTCGGGATCGAATCCGTCGAGCTTCGAGCACGTCTTCGTGACGCGCGCCCGGGCCCTCTCGGCCGAGTCGTCCGAGCGCGCCCACAACAGCACCTCCTCGCTCTCCGCAGCAGCGACCGCCAGGCCGCAGGCGATGACGCCCGAGCCGGCGATTCCGAGTCGTTCCCGCAAGGCAGCTCCTATGTGTCGGTGGGTACTACAGTCGTGTAGGTCCGGGAGGCTTCAGTACAGTACGGGACGCTCGTTATGAAGTGCGCCGCTGGGCCTCCGCGGCATCTGAAATCCGTAACAAGGAGCAGCGAATGCCGCAAGATGGCCG
This sequence comes from uncultured Solirubrobacterales bacterium, assembly GCA_963709205.1. Lineage (GTDB taxonomy): Bacteria > Actinomycetota > Thermoleophilia > Solirubrobacterales > Solirubrobacteraceae > Palsa-465. Next base: position 164,368 of record CAVPVP010000019.1, on the reverse strand, counting down.
CGAAGTTGTGATCGTCGAAGCCGTCCGGACACCGATCGGCCGCGGGCATAAGGAGAAGGGCTACTACAAGGACACGCACCCGAACGAGCTGCTCGGGCGCTGCTACAGCGAGGTCATCGATCGCGCCGGGATCGATGCCGGCGAGGTCGAGGATGTCGTCGCCGGCTGTGTCCAGCAGTACGGCGAGCAGATGTTCAACGTCGCGCGGAACGCCTGGCTCCAGGCCGGACTGCCGATCGAGACCGCTGCCACCACCGTCGACCGGCAATGCGGATCGGCCCAGCAGGCGGTCAACTTCGCGGCGGCGCTGATCGCCGCTGGCGTGCACGACGTGGTCATCGGCTCGGGCGTCGAGCACATGGGCCACGTGCCGATGGGCGTCGGCTTCAACTGGGTCGATCAGGTGGGCAGCCCGTGGCCTCCGGAGCTGATGGAGCGCTACAACCTGATTCCTCAGGGGCTGTCGGCGGAGATGATCGCCGACCAGTGGGAGATCCCGCGCTCGGAGCTCGACGAGCTCGGCCTGCGCTCCCACCAGCTCGCCCATCGCGCCACCGAGGAAGGCCGGTTCGAGCGCGAGATCGTCCCGTTCAAGGTCAACGGCTCGACCTACGTCTCAGACCAGGGGATCCGACCGGAGACGACGATCGAGGCGCTGTCCGAGCTCAAGCCCGTGTTCAAGGAGGACGGCAAGATCACCGCCGGCAACAGCTCGCAGATCTCCGATGGCGCCGCCGCGGTGCTGCTGATGGCGCGCGAGAAGGCCGATGCGCTGGGCCTCAAGCCGCGGGCGAAGATCCTCGACCAGACGACGGTCGGGGTCGACCCCGTGATCATGCTGACCGGCCCGATCCCGGCCACGCACAAGCTGCTCGAGCGCAACGGGATGCAGATGGACGACATCGACCTGGTCGAGATCAACGAGGCGTTCGCGCCCGTGGTGGCGGCCTGGCGGCGCGAGCTCGAGCCCGACATGGACCGCGTCAACGTCAACGGCGGCGCGATGGCGCTCGGCCATCCGCTGGGGTCGACCGGGGCGCGGCTGATCACGACGCTGCTCCACGAGCTCGAGCGCTCCGACAAGGAGGTCGGGCTGGTGACGATGTGCTGCGGCGGCGGCCTCGGGACCGGGACGCTCATCCAGCGCGTCTGAGGTGATGTTCGGGGCGCGCATGCGCGCCCCGCGGACCGGCGCATGCGCCGGTCCGGGCCCGGCCGCATGCGGCCGGGCCGGTCAGCCCCAGCGGAAGCCGACCCTAGACGGCGCCGGGGGGAGCGGGCTCACCGGCAGGCCGGCGGGCGGGTCGTTCTGGTTGAACGGGGCGGGGGCGAGATCGTTCGGGGTGTCGGGATGGAACAGCGAGGCCAGGTACTGGGCCTGCCCGCGGCCCGGGCCGAGCTCGAACTGGCCGCCGCTGTAGGCCTGGATGCCGCGGTCGGCGCAGTAGTCGTAGGTCGCGCACAGCTTGGGCAGGCCACCGATCCTCGACGGCTTCAGGTTGACCATCTTCGGTGCGAACGGCAGCGCCTCGATGTCGGCGACCCCGTGGATCGAGGCGTCCCAGGTGATCCGGTCGTGGTGGCCGTCCAGGACCGCCGCGGTCTCGGGCGTGACCACGTCGGGGTCCTCGATCCAGGCATCCGGGAACGCGGCGAGCACGCGCTCGTACAGGACCGGGTCGGGCGGCTGGTCGACGACGGTGCCGCGGTAGAAGCTCTTGAAGTCGACCGAGTCGACCGCGCCGGTCGCCACGAGGGCCGCGATCAGCTCCGGGGTCCAGGAGGTCGTCGGGTCGAGCTTGAAGCGCAGCGACGGGTAGCGGCTGAGGCGGTGCTCGATCGGGTCCATCGTCGGCGGCTCACCGAGGCGGAGCGAGACCACGAACGTCACCGGCCGCGGCTCGCGCTCCAGGCGCGCGTACAGCGGCTGCCCGGCCTGCGCGAGCGCAAGATCGAGCGCGGCGCTGTGGAAGGTCCACCGCCGGTACAGCCGCGAGACGTCGCGCTTGGGCTCCACCGGAAATAGGTCGAGCGAGTCGACGAGCTCGCAGAACTCGCCCAGCGTGTGCCGACCGGACAGTGCTTTGGCGTGGACCGGGCCGGCCTCTTGGAGGGCGACGTGATCCTCGGCGTCGTAGACGACGTCCTCGCCGACCCCCTCGAGTCCGCCGCCGGTCAGGTGCACGACGGTGCTCAGGCGTTCGAACCCACTCGAGACGTTCGCCTGCAGGCCTTCGAGCGTGTAGCCGTCGACCTCGAGCTCCAGGGCCGACAGGAGGTCGAACGTGCTCACGCATCGCTCCGTGTGCCCTGAGCGCCCTCTAGCCGCGCGACGAGGTCGTCGAGCCGGAGCTCCTCGAGTCCTTGGCCGACGGCGTCGAGCTCGCCGGCGCAGTACTCGACCAGGTCGCGTCCCTCCTTGACGAGCGCGAGCGTCTCGCGGAGGCCCGCCTGGCCGGAGTCGAGCCGGCGGATGATCTCCTCGATCCTGGCGACCGCGGCCTCATACGTGGGGGCAGGCTCCGGGGTGCTCATTTCACCTCGGCGTCGACAGCGTCGTCGTGGAAGCGGACGCGGATGTGGCGGGCCGCCCGGGCCGCGGGCGACGAGGTCACGGGCTCGCCGGCGCCGTCCTCGACGAGCGCGTAGCCGCGCGCCAGCGTGCGCTGGGGATCGTGCGCTGCGAGCGCCATCGCCAGGCGCTCGAGCTCGCGTCCGCGCGCGGACCGCTCGGTGGTGCGCGCGCGCTCGACGGTGCGGTCAAGCGCGACCGCGTGTCCGGTCGACCGCGAGCGCCCGTCCCGCAGCGCGCGCCGGGCGCTCGCTCGTAGCTCGCGCAGCATCTGGTGCAGATGGCGGCGGTGGCGGGCGATGTGCTGGGCGGGTGCGGCGGCCAGGCGCTCGAGCGTGCGCGCCCGCTCGATGATCGCGCGGCGACTATTCACCTGTAGGCGGCGTCCGGCGGCGAGCAGATCCGCCCGCGCCGCCGTGCAGTCGATCGGTACGGCGGCCTCGGCGGCGTGCGTGGGCGTCGAGCAGCAGACCGCGGCGACGTCGTCGATCAGCGTGCGGTCAGTGTGGTGTCCGACCGACGAGATCACCGGCACCCGCAGCAGCGCGACCGTGCGGCAGAGCGCCTCGTCGCAGAACGCGAACAGGTCGGCGAGCGAGCCGCCGCCGCGGGCGACGATCACGACGTCGACTTCGGGCATCGCGGCCAGGTCTCGGAGCGCGGTGGCGATCCGGGGGGCGGCCTGGCGGTCCTGCACGGGCACGAACGCCCATACCAGCCGGCCGGCCCAGCCGCGTCTTCGCAGGCCCGCCAGGACGTCGTCGCGAGCCTTGCCGCGCTCGCCGGTGACGACCCCGATCGTCCGGGGAAGGAGCGGGCGCTCAAGGCGCTTCTGAGGCTCGAACAGCCCGTCGGCGTGCAACCGCCGGCGGAGCCGCTCGAGCTGGACGAGCAGGTCGCCCTCACCGGCGATCCGCAGCTCCGTGACCGCGAACGTGAATGACGGCGATGAGGACGCGCTTCCGGGGTAGTAGTCGCAGCCTCCGCCGACGACCACGCGCATGCCGTCGGACAGGGGCAGGCCCAAGGCCTCGAAGTCCGAGCTCCACATCGAGCACGGCAGCGCGCCGCGCGCGTCGCGGAGCTCGAAGTACACGCGGATACGGCTCGACCGGAACCCCCAGACCTCGCCCACGAGCTGGACGCGGGCAAACTTGAGCAGCTCCTGCTTGAGCCGTGCCGAATACGCGCCGACCTCGTACGGACCGGGAAGCTCACTGTCGCTGATCGCTTCGGTGGCGGCGGCGGAGTTGGGTGCGGGCATGACCGTATCGAGGCTACCGGCCGCCCCACACGGATACGATGCCCGGCTATGGACCTGACGCTCTCACCGGCCGAGGAGGCCTTCCGCGACGAGCTGCGCGAATGGCTGGCGGCCAACCACCCGGGGCGCGAGCCGGCCGGCGACGAGGCCGCATTCCAGTTCCGCCTCGCCTGGCAGCGCAAGCTGAACGAAGCCGGTTGGGCCGGCGTGTCCTGGCCGAAGGAGTACGGCGGTCGCGGCGCCACGCTCGTCGAGCAGGCGATCTTCAACGAAGAGGTGGTGCGCGCGCGGACGCCGTCGGTGGCGAACGTCCTCGCCCTGGCGATGGGCGGCCCGACGGTGATCGCGCACGGGACCGAGGAGCAGCGAAAGCGGTTCCTGCCCCCGATCCTGTCCGGCGACGAGATCTGGTGTCAGGGGTTCTCCGAGCCGGGCGCCGGCTCGGATCTGGCATCGCTCAAGACGCGCGCGGTGCGCGACGGGGACGAGTGGGTGGTGACCGGGCAGAAGGTCTGGACGACGTTCGCCCACCACGCCAAGTGGTGCATGCTGGTGGCGAGGACGGACCCGGACGCGCCCAAGCACAAGGGGCTGACCTACTTCCTGATGGACATGGAGCAGGACGCCGTCCAGGTCAGGCCGCTCCGACAGATCACCGGCGAATCCGAGTTCAACGAGCTGTTCATCGAGGAGGCGCGGATCCCTCAGGAGAACATCATCGGAGCCGAGGGCGAGGGTTGGGGCGTGGCGATCACGACGCTCATGCACGAACGCGCGACGCTGGCGTTCGGGCTCCAGGTGAGCGTGCAGATCGCGCTCGGCGAGCTGATCGAATCCGCCCACGAGACGCGCGGCGAGAACGGGCGCGTCGCCACCGAGGATCCGGTGGTCCGCCAGCACCTCGCGCAGCTGATGATCGAGTCCGAGGTACTTCGCCTCAACGCGTACCGCGGCCTCAGCGCGATCATGCGGTCGGGCGTCCCCGGTCCCGAGGGCTCGCTCGGCAAGTGGCACTGGTCCGAGGTCAACCAGTCGCTGACCGAGGTGGCGATGGAGATCGCCGGTCCGCGCGCGATGCTGGCTGACGACAACTGGACCTACCGCTTCCTCCGCTCCCGGGCCAACTCGATCGAGGGCGGGACGACCGAGATCTTGAAGAACATCGTCGCCGAGCGGGTCCTCGGGCTCCCGCGGATGCGCTGACCGGGCGAAGGAGCCGACCGCATGAACTTCGGATTCTCCGACGACCAGCAGGCGATCAAGCGCACCGCCCGCGAGTTCCTGTCCGCGCGCTATCCGCTGGCGACCGTCCGCAAGCTCGCCGAGGACGACCGCGGATTCACCGACGAGCAGTGGCAGGAGCTGGTCGAGCTCGGCTGGCCCGGGGTGATCATCCCGGAAGATCAGGGCGGGCTCGGTCTCGGCGCCGTCGAGCTCGTGGTGATCGCCGAGGAGATGGGCTACGCGCTCGCCCCCAGCCCGTGGTTCTCGACCACGTGCGCGGCGCTGATGCTGACCGCGGCCGGCACGGAGGCGCAGCGCCAGCGGTGGCTCGAGCCGCTGGCCAGCGGCGAGGCGCGGGGAACGCTGGCCGTGTGGGACGAGCACTCGGGCTGGGCGCCCGATCACTCCGAGGTGGAGCTCGCTCCGGATGGGACGCTGTCGTGCGTGAAGATCGCGGTCCCGGATGCGGCGTCGGCCGACTTCGTGATCGTCTCGGGCGCGGACGGGCGCCATTTCCTGCACAACGTCTCCGATCCGGGCATCACGCTCGTCGCTGAGGCCGGGATCGACCCGACCCGGAAGCTGTTCCGGATCGAGCTGGACGGCGCGGCCGGTGAACCGCTGGAGGTGGCGCCGGAGGCCGTCGCGGCCGCCTACGCCACGATCGTCACCATGCTCGCCGCCGAGAACGTCGGCGCCGCCCAACGGGCGATGGAGATGGCGGTCGCCTACGCCAAGGACCGGACCCAGTTCGACCGGCCGATCGGCTCATACCAGGCGGTCTCGCACCGCTGCGCGCAGATGCTGCTCGAGGTCGAGGGCGCGCGGTCGCTGTCCTACTGGGCCGGATGGGCGCTCGACAACGAGCCCGAGACCGCACCGCGCGCGGCGTCGATGGCCAAGGCCTACGCCGGCGACGCCGGCTTCCGGGTGGCCGCCTCGGCCCTCCAGGTCCACGGCGGGATCGGATTCACCTACGAGCACGACCTCCACTTCTTCCTCAAGCGCGCCCACGCCAACGCGCACGCGTTCGGCGACTCACGCTGGCATCGCGACCGCGTGGCGGACCTGGCCGGCGTATAGCGCACTCGCCGTCGCCCGCCGCGGCCTGGAGCGCGCGGCTCGCGGGCGCCGCGGGACCTGCATATCACGTCAATCGAGGCCCGCGAGCGCGACGGTGCCGCGTGACGCATGGCCCACATGCACCACACGGCACGGTCGTCCGGTGGCGCGTCGAATGTCGTGTCGTGCAGGTTCCCGGGTCGGGCCAGGGGCCGAGAGAGAGCGCCGTCCGACACGGCGCGACGGGCGCGCTACGGGAATCCGTGCCGATCGGGATTGGACTCGGGAGGCTCGCCCGGAACGAGTGGCTCCGGCTGGTGGAGGGCGTCGTCCACCAGCACAGCCGGGTCGGCGGTCTGCCACCACCGCCGGCTGAAGAAGCCGGGGAAGAACGGCCACGAGGCGAACATCAGGACAACGCCGAGGATCAGCCCGCCGACGCCGACGAGAATCGGCGTCTGGATTCCGAAGAGCGCGTGCGAGTAGTTGTTGCCGGCGGTGTTGTAGTAACCGTAGGCCTTGATCGCGACGTACCCCATCATGACGCCGCCGACGACCGGGATCAGGCCGGCGAAGAGGAAGTTCCGCGCGCTCTTGAACAGGTCACGGCGGAAATAGACCGCGCAGGCCAGTCCAGTGAAGCCGTAGTAGAAGCAGACCGCGAAGCCGAGCGCGGAGATCGTGTCGCCGAGGACGTTCTGCTTGGGGTTGAACGCCAGCAGGCAGACCGTCCACACGATTGACAGCGCGCCCATGAGCACCGTGGAGAATGTCGGGGTGAGGAACCGGGGGTGGACGCGGCCGAACGCCGCCGGGATCGAGTTCCACTTCGCCATCGACAGGGTCGTGCGGGCGGTCGGGAGGATCGTCGTCTGCGTCGACGCTGAGGCCGAGGTCAGTACGCAGATGATCAGCAGCTTGTACAGCGGCGAGCCGAGGACGGCGTGACCGAGCGGGCTGAGGACGTCGTTGGAGTTGTCGGACAGGAACTTCGTCCCATGGAAGGCCTGCGCCGACGCGCTGACGATCACGTAGATCGCGAGCAGCAGGAAGGTCGAAACGACCGCCGCCTTGCCCGGCCCGCGGTGGCGGTCGCGCGACTCCTCGTTGACCGCGACGCCCGAGTCCCATCCCCAGTAGATGAAGATCCCGAGCAGGACGCCGTCGATCAGCGCGGTGAAGTTCAGGTTGAACGGGTTGAACCAGTCGGCCGTGACGCGGATCGATGCGGTCGGATGGCCGGAGTACACCTTGATCAGCGAGACCACCGCGAACAGCGCGAGCGTGAAGATCTCGAGGCTGAGGAGGATCGTCTGGATGCGGGCCGACAGCTCGATCCCGCGATAGCAGATCCACGTCATCAGGACGATCCAGATGACCGCGCCTGCGATCAGGCCGAAGGTCGACGGCGTGGCGTTCCACAACGCGTAGGTGTAAGTGCTCGCGATCGCCGATAGGGAGGCCATCACGATGATGTCGGCGAGGAAGATCGCCCAGCCGTTGATCCACCCGATCTGCGGCCCGAACGCGCGGGTGACCCACGCGAACGTCGTGCCGGCGTCGGGGTCGGCGAGGTTGAGGAAGCGGTAGCCAACCGAGACGAACAGGATCGGGATGAACGAGACAATGAGCACGGCCGGGGCGTGCACGCCGACGCCGGCGACGGCGACGATGAATCCCAGTGTGGCCGCCAGGCTGTAGGCCGGCGCGGTCGACGCGACGGCGATGACCAGGTTCGAGATGTACCCGATTGCGTCGGTCTTGAGGCCCTTGGCGCCGGGGGCGGTCGGGTCGACGGCGCCGCCGGGCTGTTCGGTTGGGGTGATGGCTGTGGTGTCCAAAGCGACGCGAACGGTAACGGGGCCACAGACCATGCGGCAAGCCGAGAGTGGTGAGAAAGTACCACCGTTTTGTGACGAAATGTCTAAGTCTGACGCCGCTACGGTTGAGCGCAGGTGAATTCGGCGCAGATATCGGTAGCCGTCATCGGCGCGGCGGGCACCATTGCGCCGGCGATTGTCCACGATCTCGCCGTCTCAGAAGAGGTCGGGCGCATGGTCCTGCTCGACCTCGACGCTGGCAAGGCGGCCGCCGTGGCGGACGAGCACGGCGGGGGCAAGGCGACCGCGTCGCAAGCCGACGCGAGGGACGTCGACGCGCTCGCCACCGCGCTCGAGGCCGCCGGCGCGGACGTGCTCCTCAACACGGCCTCGTACCGCATCAACCTCGACGCGATGCGGGCCGCGCTCAAGGCCGGATGCCACTACCTCGATCTCGGAGGCCTCTACCACGTCACCCGCGACCAGCTGGAGCTGAGCCCCGAGTTCGAGAACGCCGGGAGGTTGGCCGTGCTCGGGATCGGCTCGAGCCCGGGCAAGACCAACCTGATGGCGGCCGCCGCGGTCGACCGGCTCGGGTCGCAGGCCGAGGGGATCGACTCCATCGACGTGTTCGCCGCCGGCCGGGACCCGGCAGCGCCAAACGACGGCCGGATCCGGCCGCCGTACGCGATCCAGACGCTGCTCGACGAGCTGACGCTCCGGCCGGTCGTGCTCAAAGACGGAAAGCCGATCGAGATCGAGCCGCTGGCGCCCGGCGGAACCGTCGACTACGGCGAGCCGATCGGCCCTGGCGAGACGATCTACACGCTCCACTCCGAGCTGGCCACGTTCGGGCAGAGCTTCGGCTGCCAGGGCGCGAGCTTCCGTCTGTCGCTCGCGCCGGCGCTGCTCGAGCGACTGGAGCAACTCGCGACCGCGACGCCGGAGGAACTCCAGGCCGCCGCGCGCGGGGCCGCCTCGCCGTCGAACCAAACGGTTTCGGTCCACCTCGTCGTAACGAGGGCGGTCGACGGACAGATCATCACCGTCAGGGCGATCACCCGTCCGCACTTCGGGCTCGGCGGCTCGGTCGTGTCGACCGCCGCCCCGGCCGCCGCCTGCGTCCGCTTGTTCGCGCGTGGCGCGCTCACCGCGACCGGTGCGCACCCGCCCGAGAGCTGCATCGATCCCGCCGCGATGTTCGCCGAGCTCGAGACGCGCGGCTGCGCGTTCAGCTTCAGCGGGCCGAGTTGAACGCGGCCTCGCGTTCCTGATCGCGTAGCCACGCGACCGTTTCGGCAAGGCCGTCGCGCAGATCGACGCGCGCCTCCCAGCTGAGCAGGCGACGGGCCTTCTCGACCGATGGCCACCGCCGCTGCACGTCCACGTCGAAGCTCGGAACGTGCCGCAGCTCGAACTCGGCCGGATCGTTGCCGCACGCCTCCCAGATCAGCCGCGCCAACTCGGCGACCGTCATCTCCTCGGCGGCGGAGATGTTGAAGTCCTCGTTCTCGCCGGCGACGGACGACATCGCGGTGACGATCCCATCGGCGATGTCGTCGACGTGGGTGATCGTGCGGGTCTGCTCTCCCGAACCGAAGATCTCGAGCGGGCGCCGCCCGGTGAGCGCCTTGTGGATCAGGTCAGGCACGGCGTGGGCGATCCCGGGCTCGTCGACGTCGGGCAGCTCCCCAGGGCCGTAGGCGTTGAACGGGCGGCAGATCGTGTAGCGCAGGCCGTGCTCGTCGTGCGCGGCGCGGGTGTAGATCTCGCCCGCGAGCTTCGAGAACCCGTACGCCGACCTGGGGGCGAGGCACGCCTCCAGGTGTCCCTCGGTGGTCGGGAACTCGGTCGCGCGCTCGAACACCATCGAGGACGAGACGTACACGAAACGCTCGACGTCGAGGTCGACTGCGGCGTGGACGACGGCCCCCGTGAGCGCATTGTTGACCTCGAACAGCGTGAACGGCAGCTTGTGGAAGTTTGCGATTCCGCCGACGATCGCCGCCAGGTGAATCACGTGCGAGCAGCCCTCGACGGCGGCGTGCGCCTCGGACGCCTCGCGCAGGTCGGCGGTATGGATTTCGCACCCCTCGCGCATCCACAGCGGCGGCCGGCGGTGATCGGCGACGCGCACCTCCCACCGGCTGTCGGACAACACGCGTCTGACCACGGCCGAGCCGATCGTCCCGGCGCCGCCGGTGACGAGCACGCGGCTCATGCCGACGGCGTGGTCCCGCGCGCGCTGACGGCGTCGGCGGCCTGAACGAGTGCCCGTGTCTCGGCGGCGTAGACGAACACCTGACCCGTGCCGAGCGCGTTCCAGGGATCGACCAGCAGGCAGTCGCCGGAGGCGATCGAGACGATCTCGCCCAGCACCGCAGGGCCCGCGAACTCCGAGTGATTGGTGGCCACGATCACGATGTCGGCGTCACGGACCGCCTGGTCGAGCGACTGAGTCGGAGAGGGGGCGTGCGGATCGCACACAGCCACGTCGGCGAGCTCGCGCTCGAGCAGCCTGATCAGCTTGGGCGAGAGCGAGTCGCGCTCGTCGTCGGTGTCGCGCTTGAACGTCAGCCCGAGCACGGCCACCTTTCGGCTCGAGAGCGAGCCGATCCGCCGCTTGATCCCCTCGACCAGGAACAGCGGCACGGACTCGTTGACCCGCGAGACCGCGAGCAGCATGCCCGGCGCCGCCGAGCGCTCCTCCGAGAACGCGAAGTCCTTGCGCAGGCACGTACCGGCGGTCATGCCCGGTTGCGCGATCCCGCCGCGGGGATAGTCGCGGTTGATCAGGTCGATCACGTCGAACACGTTGGCGCCGTACCGCTCGCAGTCCATCATCAGCAGGTTCGGGAGCGCGAACGTCGTGTAGCGCAGGATGTTCGTCCAGATCTTGGCGAGCTCGGCCTGGACCGGCGTCGTCGTGACGATCGGGGCGCCGAACACCGAGAACGTGCTCGCCGCGCGCTCGGTCGAGGCCTCGCCGACGCCGCCGATGATGCACGGGAGCGTCGAGATCTCCTCGATGAACCGTCCGGCGGCGATCCGCTCCGGTGCGTGCGCGACGAACAGGTCCTCGCCGACGCGCAGCCCGCGTCGCTTCTCGAGATAGCCGGCGACGAACTCGGTCGTGCCGGGAGCGATCGTCGAGCGGAGGATCAGGGCGTGGCCGGAGCGGAGCATCGGGAGCAGGTCGTCGACCGCCGCCCGCACCTGGCGGAGGTCGCTCTCGATGTGCGAGAACGACGGGGTCCCGATCGTGATCACGATGTCGTCGGCGCGGGCGGCGTCGACGGCGCGCTCGGCGAGCTCGAGGCGGCCGCTCGCGATCACGCGCTCGAGCAGCTCCTGGGTGCCGGACTCGTTGAACGGCATCCGGCCGGCGCGGATCGAGGCGAGCACCGACTGGTCGTGGTCGACGCCGATCACGCGCAGCCCGCGGTCGGCGAAGGACAGCGCGAGCGGGAGGCCCACGCGCCCGAGACCGATCACCGACACGGACCGCGAAGTGCGCCCGAGACCGATCGCCGACACAGACCTCGAAGCGCTCACGAAAAGGACCTCAGGCGAGGGCGTCGCCGTCGGTGGCGTCGCCCGCGGTCGCCGCCGACGCGGTGACGCTGCGCAGGGGAGTCAGCCCGGACTCGGCCGGGTGTCCGCGCACCTCGCCCGCAAACGCGATCCGGTTAAGCCGGGCGATCTCCCGCTCGCCCTCGACCCGGGCCGGATCGTCGGGCGGCAGGCCGCGGATCAGGGCCCGGATCCGCTCGCGTAGCTGCAGCGCGAAGTGCGGCGTCGATGCGCCCATCAACTGGCGGACGTCCTCGATCGTCACCTTACGTCCCGGACGCAACCGATCTGGATGCTCGGCCTGGCTCATTTCTGCGGCACCACCTCGAGAAGGCTATCCATCTCGGCCTGGACAGATACCGAGATCGTGGTGGGGTCGCCGATCACCCAGCCGTGGTTGTACACCGCCGCGGTCGGACCCTCGGCCGTGTAGCCGGGCGTGGCGTAGTCGAGGAAGAAGTTGAGCACCGACTGCGGGAGCGTGTTCGGGTCCTCGACAAGCAGCTGCGGACCGTAGCTGCCGCTCGCCGACAGGGGGGCCGAGGCGGCGGCGTCGAGCGGGCGGGTGGCGTTGAGGAGCGTGTAGCCGTGGCCAGGGCTTCGCATCGCCCATCCGAAGCTGCCGGGGACGTGGGCGCAGGCCTGGTTGGCGACGCACGGCGGATCGCGATAAGTCGCGAACGCCACCGAGTTCGCGGCCGGGTCCTGCGCTCCGACGCGGTTGACCGTCCCGTACTTACGGAGCTGGTTCAGGACCGTGTCGGGGATCACGCTCGGCGGACCGAGGACGTAGATGTGCGGCATCTGGTCGGACTGGAGCGCCTGCGCGGTTTGCGGCGGGATCCCGGAGGCGGTCACGAACAGGATCGGATTGCCGCTCTCCGCGGCCCACCCGGCCGCCGGCATCGCGTAGGCCGCGTTGTCCCCGGGGGCGATCACTACGTCTGGACTCGCCTTGCCGGCGGCGGCGCTCACGAACTTGTCGATCGACGCGGCCAGCGCGTACGGCCCGCTCCCCGAGATCGCTGCGCCTCGGTAGCCCTTGACCGCGGGGACGTCGCCGATCCGGATCACCTGCGCGCCGGCGGCCGCGCCCGATCCGGTCGGCGCGAGCAGGCCGAGCGCGTTGGAGGTGGCGGCGGGTAGCGACCCGCTGCCCGAGAGCAGGAGCGGCGCCCGGATCGGCGGCGCCATCAGCACCGAGGCGGCGATCGCGGCCTGCCAGTCGTCTGTTGGAGCGAGCGCCACCGCGGTCGGGTGCGTGCTCGGCGCGGCCGAGGGGAACACCGCGAGGGCGACGCCGGCGGCGTTGGCGATCGAGTCCGCGCCGGACACGCGCGTCGTGTTCTTGGTGGCGAGCACCGGGAACCCGAGTCCCGCGGCCGGCGACGCCGCGCTCGCCGCGGTGCTCGTCGTTCTGATGATCAGCCGCGTGGCGCTGCCGCCACAGGCCGCGACGGTCGAAAGGCAGGCGGCGAGGGCCGCGATCAGCAGAGACCGTCGCATTGCGCCGGACGTTAGCGGGGAGGAGGGTCGATCGCCGCACTTCGCGATGCGCCGCGCGATATCCGCATTTTGCGGAAAAAGAGGAGGGCGACCACAGGTGGCGAAGGTTCCTGTCGCTCCGTCGGTGGGTATATTCCCGCGACGCCGAATCCGCGGGCCTCGACATCCGCGGAGCGGGGGACCCAGTTCCTTTGGGGCGAGTCCCGCGGTGAACCCGCGGGAGGCGCAGGCTCTTTTAGCGCCAGCCCGTCAGCTAACCCCGCAGGCCCACGAAAGAGAGTTTTGCGGGTAGCGAACCTGATAGTCCCGAGTTTGGCCGTATTGGCGCTGGCGATCGCGCCGGCGGCGAGCGCGAGCGGGACCGGGGGCGGTGCCGCCACCGGGGCGAACGGCGCCTCGAGCGCGACCGCGACGTCGTCGCCAGCAGGCGCGTCGTCGTCGCCGGCGGCGACCTCAACCTCCGGTGGCGCCGGGGTCGGCGCCCAGCCGGCGCTTCCGTTCCCGCGGCCCACGGTACCGGGCTTCACCGCCAAGATCATCCACGGGCTGGCGTACGCGCCCGCCAACGCCCCGCTGGCGGTCCAGGAGGCGATCTGGGCCGGCGACCGGATCCGGTTGAAGCCGTACCGGGTGGGCGGCGGCCATGGCATCTGGAACGACTCCGCGTACGACTGTTCGGGGAGCGTGTCCTACCTACTGCACGCCGCCGGGCTGCTGAAGGTGTCCGAAGACTCGGGCGAGTTCATGAGCTGGGGCAGGGGCGGCGCCGGCGCCTGGATGACGATCTACACCAACCCGGGGCACGCGTTCATCGAGATCGCCGGGATCCGGCTCGATACCTCGGCCGAAGGCGATCCCCATCCGGCTCCGGGCAGTGGCCCGCGGTGGCGCCCGCTCATGACGAGCACCGCGGGGTACGTGGCGCGTCATCCCTTCGGGCTTTAATCGCCCCGCAAACCGCCGCCGGAAAGTGCGCCGGCAGCGGCCTCCCCGCTACGCTAGGAGGGCTCGTCCAGAAATACGCCAAGGAGGATGCGATGCCGGGCCTTTCCGGGCGCATGTCGGTTGTCATCAAATCGAAGATTTCGAAGCTGCTGGATCGCGCGGAGGATCCCGCGGAGACGCTCGAGTACAGCTACCAGAAGCAGGTCGAGCTGCTCCAGAACGTCAAGAAGGGGATCGCCGACGTCGTCACCTCCAAGAAGCGCCTGCAGCTTCAGGAGCAAAAGCTCCGCGACCAGGTGGTCAAGCTCGACACGCAGGCCCGCCGGGCGCTCGCCGCCGGCAACGAAGAGCTGGCGCGGACCGCGCTAGAGCGCAAGAACGTGGCCCAGACCGAGCTCCAGTCGCTGGATGCGCAGGTGGGCCAGCTCGAGCAGCAGCAAGAGCAGCTGACGGCCTCCGAGCAGAAGCTGCGCGTCAAGATCGAGCAGTTCCGCTCGCGCAAGGAGGTCATCAAGGCCCAGTACTCGGCCGCCGAGGCGCAGGTGCGGATCTCCGAGGCCGCGAGCGGCGTCGGCGAGGAGATGGCCGACGTCGGCCTCGCGATGCAGCGCGCCCTCGACAAGACCGAGAACATGAAGGCCCGCGCCGACGCCGTGCAGGAGCTCGAGGCGGCCGGCACGTTCGAGGACCTCACGCAGCTCGGCGGCGGCGAGGACGACATCGACCGCCAGCTCAGGGAGCTGTCGAGCAGCAGCGAGGTCGACACCGAGCTGGCCAAGATGAAGGCCGAGCTCGGATCCGGGTCCTCGCCCTCGGCGGGCGAGCTGAGCGCGGGCGTGCCAGCTGGCGAGCCGGCGCAGGCTGAGCAGGCCGGCCCGTCCCAGGGGCAGGCCCCGTGATCGTCCGGATCGCCACCGAAGGCCAGTACGAGGTCGGCGAGGGCGACGTTCCAGCGCTCAACGATCTCGACAACCAGGCGGTGGCGGCGTGCGAGGGTCAGGACGAGCAGCACTTCCACGACGCGTTCGAGAAGCTGCTCGAGTTCGTGCGGACCAAGGGCGCACCGGTGCCCGCGGACACGCTCGAGCCCTCCGACGTGATCCTGCCGCCCCCTGACGTCTCGTTCGACGAGGCCAGGGCGGAGTTCTCAGGCGAGGGCCTGATCCCGGGCTAGGTCGCGCCGGCCGTCCGCAGCCGGACAGTTTCACCGACCGGTTACCGGGAAGCCTCTTCGAAATACCCGAGGAGGTAGAGGATGTCGACTGTAGTGATTGTTGTGATCGTCGTGGTCGCGGTTATCGTCGTGGGCGCGTTGCTGTTCGCGATGACTCGAGGCCGCCGTATCGCTGCCGAGCGCCGGCGCCAGCGCGTGCTGGAGTCGCGCCGTGAGCAGGCCGTTACCGAGCACCGCGAGGCAGCGGAGATGCGCACAGGGCGTGCAGAGGAGGCCGAGCATCGCGCGCGGCTGGCGAACGCCAACGCCGAGCGCGAGCGGGCCGAGGCGCGCGTGCACGAGGAGACAGCGCGGTCGCACGAGCTTGGGCTCACCGACGATGAGCTGATGCGCGACGAGTCCGGTGAGACCGAGACCGAGACCGAGACCGAGCGCGGCCCGGTCGAGGACCGCGAGGAAGTCGCCGCCGATGCGAGCCGGCGGAACCCTGACCGCTGACCCCCCAAGACTGAGGGAGGACTGAGATGTCGAGCACGACGTCGGAGCCGTCGGTTGCCGAGCTGGTCAAGCAGCTGTCCGAGCAGAGCAGCCGCCTGGCGCGGCAGGAGGTCGAGCTGGCCAAGGCCGAGCTTGCAGTCAAGGGCAAGAAGGCCGGCGTCGGCATCGGCATGTTCGGCGGTGCCGGCGTGTTCGGGTTCTACGGATTCGGCGCGCTGGTCGCCGCCGCTGTGCTCGCGCTCTCGCTCGCGGTCGCGGCCTGGCTGGCAGCGTTGATCGTCGCGGCGGTGCTGGCGGCGGTCGCAGGAGTCCTGGCCCTTCAGGGCAGGAGCAAGGTGGCGCAGGCAACCCCGCCGGTCCCCGAGCAGGCGGCCGAGAGCGTGAAGGAGGACGTGCAATGGGCGAAGAGCCGGGCACAGCAGGGGCGCCAGTAGAGGCCGCCAAGGACCCCCAGCAGATCCAAGAGGAGATCGAGGCCACGCGCCAGGAGCTCGGCGACACCGTCGAGGCGCTCGCGGCCAAGGCCGACGTCAAGGCGCACGCCCGCGAGCGGGTCGAGCGCACCAAGGCGTCGCTGCCGAATCCGGTCGTGCTCGGGGTGGCGGCGGCGGTCGTGGTGGGACTCTTGTTGGTCCTGCGGCGGGCCAGGCGTTAACGGGGGTCTCGCACGGAATCCGGCCCGGGGCAGTCGTCCGGCGTTACGTGGATGAGCTGGATTCCGCTCGCTCGACGTCCCTGGGACCATGCGGCCCCGTCCGGACGGTGTACCTGCCCCAATGGATGCCCCGGCGGCCGCAACGGAGCGGTGGGTCACAACTCTCGACACTCGAGGAGGCGGTCGCCGCGGAGACGCGAGTAGCCCGCGGCCGAGTCGAGTGAACGCGTTTCTCGGTGCTCCTGCGCGACGTTAGATCGGGATGCCCCACAGCGGGAACCAGCGCTCGAGCTCCTGCTCGACCGGCAGCTCCTTGCCGATCTGCGCCTTGAGCACGAGCTCGCGCTCGTTGTCGCGCTGCTCGCGCGCCGCCGGCGGGGACGAACGGATAGAACGTGCCCCGCTTGTAGTTGTAGATCCAGTACAGCGGCCGCTTCTGCGGAGTCCTCGAAGGCGAACACCGCGCACAGCACCCGCTCGCCGTAGCCGCCGGCCTCGAGCGCGCTGCTGACCGCGTTGATCCCGACCACGAGGTCGTCGAAGTCGCTGCCGCGGAGCACGAGCCAGCGGAAGCCGTAGCTGTCGTCGGAGGTCGTCGACGGTCGTCCCGCTGTCCGCGGCGGTGGCGCGGACGACCTCCTCCATGTCGCGGACGATCGACTCGAAGTCGGCGGTCGAGAGCGGCTGGAACACGATCGCGGCCGCTCCGCGGGAGCGTGATCTCGAGCTCGGTCTCGAGCGTCACGTACGCCGTGCTGATCGCGAACAGCCGATCCGGCGCGGGCCGCGCCAGCTTGCGCTTGCCCGTGAGGACGTCGAGGAAGCCCATCGGCCGGTTTAGTGAGCGACCCGGCTAAGCGGTGCCCTGGAGCTGGGCCTCGAGCCGCTGCAGCGCCGCGATCCGCGCCTCGAGCGGCGGATGGGTCGAGAACAGGCTCGCGACCGTCTGCTTGGCCTTCGGCGGGAAGATGTAGAACGCCGCCAGCTCCGCCGGAGGCGGCGCGCAGGTCCGCTGCGGGATCCGCTCCATCGTTGCCGCTGATCTTCATCAGCGCCGAGATCAGCGCGCTCGGGCGGCCGGTGAGGATCGCCGAGCCGCGGTCGGCGGCGAACTCGCGGTAGCGCGAGAGCGCCTGGAGCAGCAGCGAACGAGACCACGTACACGACGGCCGAGACGAGGATCACGACGAAGAAGCCGTTGTCGTTCTGGTTGTTGCGGTTGCCCCGCCGAAGCCGCCGCCGAACCAGAAGCCGATCTGGACGATGAACGCCGCGATCGACGCGAAGAAGCTCGCGATCGTCATCACCATCACGTCGCGGTTCAGGACGTGGGTCAGCTCGTGCCCGAGCACGGCCTCGAGCTCGGCGGGCTCGAGCAGCTCGAGGATCCCGGTGGTCGCGCACACGGTCGCGGTCTTGGGCGAGCGCCCGACCGCGAACGCGTTCGGCATCGGCGTCTGAGCGATCGCGACCCGCGGCTTGGGGAGGTTCGCCTGGACGCACAGCCGGTCGATCATCGCGTGCAGCTGAGGCGCCTCCTGCGGGGTCACCTCGCGCGCGCCCATCGAGGCCAGCGCGATCTTGTCCGAGGTGAAGAGCTGGACGGCGAACAGGCCGGCGGCGACGATCGCGATCGTGACCGCCCCGGCGCCGGCCGCGATCAGCACGCCGATCAGGACCGCGTACACGAGCCCGAGCAGGAACAGCGTCAGGACCATCCGGGCCTGGAGTCCGCTATCGCGTCCAAATGAGTTGTTGCGAGGCATAGTGCAGTAAATGGTGGCAGACGGGGTAACTAAGCCCCGAAGGTTTCCATATGAATCTGAGAAGAAATGGGAATCGCTAAAGGTTTCCGCGCTGACGGCCGATACAGGCAGGTGGTGGGTGCCGCTCGGGCATATCTCGCGGGCCTCGGCACCACCGGGTCCCTGCTGGCCGGCGCCGCGCTTATGTTCATCGTAGCCAGCGCGCTCGTGGCCTTCCGGGGTTGGCCGCACGTCGCCGCGCAGCCCACGCCCGCCGAGGTCGTCGTCTCGCCCCATCGGGCCGCGTCAGGCGCCACGCTCGCGACGCGTCGGCTGGCGTTCGCGGCGGCTGCTCCGGCGGCCGGCGCAGGCGCCGCACGCGCCGCAGGAGGGGCCGCCCGAGGGCCGGCCCGCTTGACCGCGGGTCGCGGTCTCGGGGCAGGGCCCGGACAGCCACCCCGGCGATCGATCGGCGCGCCTGGCAGCACCTCCGCTCCGGTGGGCACGGCGGCCGGCCAGCCCTCGTCCGGTTCGAACGGTTCCGCGTCGGCCACCACGACGCCGCCTCCATCGCCCACGCCCGTTCAGCAGGTGACACAGCCAGTGAAGCAGACGCTCTCGCAGGCGACGAACACCCTCGGCACGATCGTGACGAACACGGGCTCGAACGTCGGCACGACCGTGCAGCAGACGACGAACACCGCTGCCGGCGTGGTGAGTGGCGTTAGCCCGCAGCTAGGCGGCGCGGTTAAAGGTGTCGGGACGGGGGCTGCCCAGACCGTCACCGGCGTGACCAGCGCCCTCGGCGGCTTGGTCTCAGGCCTCGGCGGCCACTAGCTCGGCCTCGGATCCGCGTGCTCGCGCCCCGGATTCGCCCGCTCTAGCTCCCGGGTGATGAAGCGCAGGCTCACCGCCTGTATCTCGGTGTCGTGCTGGATCGAGCGGTGGTGTCCGCCCGGCAGCGTGATCAACCGGCTCCGGGGCGACCGCAGCAGGGCTGCGAGCTCGCGCGAGTGCTCGACCGGAACCTGCTCGTCGCCCTCGGCGTGAAGCAGCAGCACCGGCGCCTCGAGCCGCCGCGCGGCCGCGGCGACGTCGTGGTCGGCGAGAAACCGATCGAGCGCGGGCCGGTCGGCGTCGAACGTGAACCGGCCGCCTGAGAGTCCGCGCCGGAGGCCCTCGTCCGAAGCCGGGCAGATCGCGACGACCGCCACGGCGCCCACGGCAGCAGCGGACACGAGCGCGATATAGCCGCCCATGCTCGAGCCCCTGAGCGCGATCGCGGGCGCAGCCCCCACAGCCCCCGCAGCCCCCGCCGCCCGCGCCGACTCGCGACCGAGCCGCGAGCGCAGCAGCGCCGCGACCGCGACGACGTCGTCGAGCGCCCGTCCGTCCATCGCTCCCTTGCTGTCGCCGTGGCCTCGCTGATCGAAGGCGATCGCCGCGAGGCCGGCGCCGATCGCCGCCCGCGCGAAGTCGTGATGGTTCTCCTTGCACGACCCGGCGCCGTGCAGCGTGATCACGCCCCCAGGGGGTGGCGCCGTCGGCAGCCACAACGAGTACGACAGGCCCTCGTGCACGCCGATCTCGGTGGGGAGCTGGGGCGTGACGGTGCGCGGCCGCGGCACGCGCCGATCATGCCAGGCACGGGTTCGGCATGGCATGATCGGCCCGCGATGTCCGCGACCGCCGCCACCCTCTCCCACGTCTATCCGATCGGATCGCGGGTCAACGAGCGCGGTCGGCTCGAGATCGGCGGCTGCGACGCCGTCGAGCTCGCGCGCGAGTACGGCACCCCGGCGTACGTCGTCGCCGAGGACGACCTCCGCGCCCGGGCCCGCTCGTTCATGGAGGCGATGGCCGCTCGCCACGCCGACTTCGACGTGCTGTTCGCCTCGAAGGCGTTTCCGTGCACCGCGGTGTACCGGCTGCTCGCCGAGGAGGGGCTGGCGTGCGACGTCGCCTCGGGCGGCGAGCTGTTCCTCGCGCTCCGGGGCGGGTTCGACCCCGCGCGGATCTACTTCCACGGGAACGCCAAGTCGGAGTCCGAGCTCGGCGAGGCGCTCGCCGCAAACGTCGGCCACATCGTGATCGACTCGCTGCACGAGCTCGACGTGCTGGAGCGGATAGCAGCCGACCAGGATCGTCGCCAGGAGGTGCTGATCCGGATCACGCCGGGCGTGGCCGGGGACACCCACCACGCGATCTCGACCGGGCAGACCGACTCGAAGTTCGGGTTCGCGCCCGTGGACGGCGCGCGAGGCGATCGCACGTCTCGGAGCAGCGTCCCATCTCGACCTGGTCGGGCTGCACTTCCACATCGGCTCGCAGCTGCTCGAGCTCGAGCCGTTCCGCGCCGCGGTGCGGACGCTCGCGGAGCTCGGCGACTTCCCGGTCTACAACGTCGGCGGCGGACTGGGTGTCGCGTACAGCGCGTCGGACCAGCCGCCGGCGGTCGCCGACTACGTCGACGCGATCGTGTCGACCGTGCACTCGGAGCTTGGCCCGGACAAGCGCCTGCTGCTCGAGCCGGGGCGCGCGCTCGTCGCGAACTCGACGGTCACGCTGTACACCGTCCAGACGGTCAAGCGCAACGTCTCGACGTGGGTGGCGGTCGACGGCGGGATGTCGGACAACCTGCGCCCGATGCTGTACGGCTCGAGGTACGAGGCCCTGGTCGCGAACCGGGCGTCCGCGGCGCCGAACGAGCGCTGCCGTCTGGCGGGCAAGCACTGCGAGTCGGGCGACGTGATCGTGCGCGATGCCTGGCTGGCCGACCCCGTGCCCGGCGACGTGGTCGCGACGCCGGTGACCGGCGCATACGGATACTCGATGGCCAACAACTACAACGGGGTCCCGCGCGCGCCGGTGATCTTCTGCCGCGACGGCGAGGCCCGGGTGGTCGTGCGCCGCGAGACCTACGAGGACCTGGCGGCGCGTGACATCGCCTGACGGAGTCTTCCGGGTCGGGCTGCTCGGGCACGGCACCGTGGGGTCGGCGTTCGCGGCGCTGCTGCCGCAGCACGCCGACAGGATCGAGCGCGTGACGGGCCTCCGACCCGAGCTCAGCGGGGTCATGACCCGCAGCTCGGGCTCGTTCGACGAGATCCTCGAGGGATCGGACCTGATCGTCGAGCTGATCGGCGGGATCGAGCCCGCGCGCTCCTATCTCCTGCAGGCGATGCGGGCGGGTCGGCACATCGTCACCGCCAACAAACAGCTGCTCTCACAGCACGGCGAGGAACTCTGGGACGTCGCCCGGGCAGAAGGCGTGCAGCTCCGGTTCGAGGGGTCCGTCGCCGGCGTCGTTCCCGTGATCCGCGTAATCCAGGAGTCGCTCGCGGGGGCGACGATCGACCGGGTGCACGGGATCGTCAACGGCACGACCAACTTCATCCTGACCGAGATGGCGCGGACCGGGATGACGTTCGAGGAGGCGCTCGCGGAGGCGCAGCGGCTCGGGTACGCCGAGGCGGATCCGTCCGAGGACGTCGACGGCCGCGACGCCGCGGCCAAGATGGCGATCCTCGCGCGGCTGGCGTTCGATACCCCCGTCCACCTCGACCAGGTCCGGTACGAGGGGATCGAGCACATCCAGCCTGACGATCTCGCGTACGCGGATGAGCTGGGCTTGCGGTTGAAGCTGATCGGCACGGCGGAGCGGATCGGCGACGGGCTGTCGGTGCGCGTCCATCCCGCGTTCCTGTATCCGACGCATCCGCTGGCGTCGGTGAGCGGGCCGTTCAACGCGGTCACGGTCGAGTCCGAGGCGATCACCGAGATCACGATGTCGGGCCCCGGCGCCGGCGGTCCGCAGACCGCGAGCGCCGTGCTCGGCGACGTGATCAGCGCGATGATCCCGCCGGCGTCGACGCCGCCGACGAGCCGCGTGCTCGAGATCGTCCAGGACGTCTCCTCCGCGTTCTACCTGCACCTCGACGTGGCCGACGAGTCGGGAGTGCTGGCCCAGGTGGCGCAGGTGCTCGCCACCCAGGACGTGTCGGTGAAGTCGGTCGTGCAGCGCGGCCTCGGCGACCAGGCCCGGCTGGTGATGGTCGTCCACCCGGTGCTCGAGTCGCGGTTCACCGGCGCGATGGCCGACCTCGAGCGCCTCGACGTGGTCCGTTCGCCGCCGCGCGCGATCCGCGTGCTCGAGGAAGAG
Organism: uncultured Solirubrobacterales bacterium; assembly: GCA_963709205.1. Lineage (GTDB taxonomy): Bacteria > Actinomycetota > Thermoleophilia > Solirubrobacterales > Solirubrobacteraceae > Palsa-465. Next base: position 142,168 of record CAVPVP010000019.1, on the reverse strand, counting down.
TTCGGCTAGGGTCCCCGGTCGATGAAGGCCGTCCAGATCGTCGAGCTCACCGGTCCGCGCACGGCGCTACGCCTCCAGGACGTCCCCGAGCCGGCGCCGGAGCACCCGACCACCCCGGGCGAGGGTGTGGTCGTCGATGTCCACGCCGCCGGCGTGTCCTTCCCCGAGGTCCTCCAGACCCGCGGCGAGTACCAGGTCAAGCCCGAGCTCCCGTTCACGCCTGGAAGCGAGGTCGCCGGAACGGTGCGAAGCGCCCCCGACGGCGCGGCCGTCAAGCCCGGCGATCGGGTGGCGGCGTTCTGCATGCTCGGCGGCTGGGCCGAGGTCGCGGTGTCGCCGGCGTTCTTCACGTTCAAGCTCCCCGACGAGCTCGACTTCGCCCAGGGCGCCGGTCTCGTCCTGAACTACCACACGGCGTTCTTCTCGCTCGTGACCCGCGGCCGGCTGGACGAGGGGGAGACCGTGCTCGTACACGGCGCCGCCGGCGGCGTCGGCACCGCGACGCTCCAGATCGCGAAGGGTCTCGGCGCGAACACGATCGCGGTCGTCTCGACCGACGACAAGGAGCGCGTGGCGCGCGAGGCGGGCGCCGATCACGTGGTCCGCAGCGGCGGCGCTTGGAAGGACGAGGCGAAGGAGATCTCGCGAGGCGGGGTCGACCTGGTGATCGACCCGGTGGGGGGCGACCGCTTCACCGACAGCCTGCGCTCCCTGCGCGAGGGCGGACGGGTCGTCGTCGTCGGGTTCACCGGCGGCTCGATCCCTGAGGTGCGCGTCAACCGGCTGCTGCTCGCGAACACCGAGGTGATCGGGGCCGGCTGGGGCAACTTCGTGATGCGCAAGCCGGAGCTCAACCGCGAGATCGGCGACGGCGATCGACAGGCTGATCGAGGCTGGGTTCGTACGCCCGGTGGTCGGTGCCCGGTTCCCGCTCGGGCAGGCCGCGGACGCACTCGAGCTGATCGACGGCCGCGGCGCGACCGGCAAGGTCGTGCTCGAGGTGCAGTAGCTGCCGCGCCGGCTCTGACATGCTCCCCGGCATGGCGGGGATCATCGAGCGCTACCAGGAGCGGCTGCCCTTCGCTCCCGGCGACCCGGTGGTGTCGCTGGACGAGGGGTCGACCCCGCTGGTCCTCGCCGAGCGCCTGTCCGAGAAGGCCGGCGTCGAGGTGTGGCTGAAGCTCGAGGGCGCCAATCCAACGGGCTCATTCAAGGACCGCGGCATGACGTGCGCGGTGTCCGCGGCGGTCCGCGAGGGCGCGGAGGCGGTGATCTGCGCCTCGACCGGCAACACCGCGGCCTCGGCCGCCGCCTACTCGGCGCGGGCCGGTCTGCGCGGCGCGGTGATTGTGCCCGAGGGCAAGATCGCGACCGGCAAGCTCGCGCAGGCCCTCATGCACGGGGCCAGGGTGGTGGCGCTGCGCGGCAACTTCGACGAGGCGCTCAAGCTCGTGCGCGAGCTCGCGAGCCGCCACCCGGTGTCGCTCGTGAACTCGGTCAACGACTTCCGGATCGAGGGCCAGAAGACCGCGGCGTTCGAGATCGTCGAGCAGCTTCCCGGCGGGCTCGACGCGCTCTGCATCCCGGTCGGGAACGCCGGCAACATCACCGCCTACTGGAAGGGCTTCCAGGAGTCCCGTCTGAGCCCCCGCATGTTCGGATTCCAGGCGGCGGGCGCGGCGCCGCTCGTCCACGGCGCCCCGGTCGAGCACCCCGAGACGGTCGCGAGCGCGATCCGGATCGGCAACCCCGCCCGTTGGGAGGACGCCATGAACGCGATGACCTCCTCGGGCGGCGCGGTCAAGGCGGTCACCGACGCCGAGATCCTGATGGCCTACCGCTTCCTGGCCGCCAACGAGGGCGTGTTCTGCGAGCCGGCCTCGGCCGCGAGCGTCGCCGGGCTGCTCGTCCACGGCACCAGCGAGGACGTCCACCGTGTGGTGTGCGTGCTCACCGGCCACGGCCTCAAGGATCCCGACACGGCGCTCGACCAGGCCGGCGCGGTCGTCGCCTGCGACCCCGAGCTGCGTGCGATCGAGCGCGCGGTGCTCGAGTGACGCCGGGCCTCACGCGCCGGCGCGTCGTGCGCGTGCCGGCCTCGTCGGCGAACCTCGGGCCGGGCTTCGACGTGCTCGCGGCCGCGCTCGCCCTGCATCTGGACCTCGAGGTCCAGGAGACGGGCACGTTCGCCGTCCACACCGACCTCGACGTGCCCCGCGACCGCGACAACCTCGTGGTCAAGGCATTCGAGCGGCTACATCCAGCGGACGGGTTCGAGTTCCGGATCGCATCGGATATCCCGCTCAGCGGCGGCCTTGGCTCGAGCGCCGCCGCCGTGGTCGCGGGGCTGCTCGCCGCCGATCACCTGTTCGAGCTCGACGCCGACGTGTTCGAGCTCGCCGCCGAGCTCGAGGGCCACCCCGACAACGTCGGCGCCGCGCTCGAGGGCGGCTTCGTCGTGTGCAACGGGGCGCAGGCGCACCGGTTCGAAGCCCCGCCCGGGCTCGAGGCGGTGCTCGTCGTGCCCGACGAGGGACCCCCGACCGAGGAGGCGCGCGACGCGCTGCCGGCGACCGTGCCGATCGACGCCGCGGTGTTCAACCTGTCGCACGCGGCGATGCTGATGCTCGGGCTGGCCACCGCCGACTGGGACCTGATCTCCGCCGGCCTGCACGATCGGCTCCACCAGCCCCATCGCGCCCAGCTCTATCCGCGGTCGGCGGCCCTGCTCGAACGCGCGAAAGCCCTCGGGGCGCTGGGGGCGACGATCTCCGGAGCGGGTCCGACGGTGCTCGTGTGGTCCCGCTACGACCAGACCGGCCCGCTCGTCGAAGCCCTGAAGCGAGAGACGGGGGAGTGGGCGACGGTGATGCGCGTGCGCTTCGAGCCTCAGGGCGCCGACGTGCGCTCGCTCTGAGCGTTCAGCTGCTCGCCCTCAGCGTTCAGCCGCTCGCTGTGAGCGTTCAGCCGCTCGCGCAGCCATTCGGCGTGGCGCTCCTGGAGCTCGCGACTGCGGCGGGTGAAGTCGAGGATCAGCCGGAGATCATCGTCGCTGTAGCGCTCCGCCATCGGCAGGTACAGCCTCCTCATCGGCTCGACCATCAGCTCGTTCGCGAACTCGACTGCCGTCTCGGTCGGCTCGACCAGCACCCTTCGGCGATCGGCCGGGTCGGGCACCCGCCGGGCCAGCCCGGCGCGTTCCAGTCGGTCGATCACCGCGGTGATCGCCCCGGTGGTGAGCCGACTCGCCTCGGCCAGATCGCCAGCGCTCATGCGGCCGTGCTGGTCGAGGATGTCCATGCACCGCGCGTCGGTGCGATTGATCCCCAGCGACTCGGCGAGTAGTTCGTCGACGGTGTCGGTCGCCCGCTGGTTGGCGCGCACCTCGTCGCCGAGCTGGGCGTACAGCTGCAGGCGTCCCGGTGAAAGTTCTCTTGACATCTAAATCTCTTAGCTATTAAGATACTCGCGACGTAAGCAAATCTTAGCCGGAGGTCATGCGTATGGAACAGGCAATCGAGGCGGTAAGCCTCGTCAAGACATACCCGAAGGGGGTGACGGCACTCGACGGGCTGTCGTTCGCGGTCGCGCCCGGTCGCGTGTTCGCGCTGCTCGGCCCGAACGGCGCCGGTAAGTCGACCGCGGTCAAGATCCTGACGACGTTGGCCAAGCCCGACGCGGGCCGCGCGATCGTCGGGCGGCTCGACGTGGTCGCGAATCCCGACTCCGTACGCCGGCTGATCGGCGTGGTCGCCCAGGGATCGGCCGTCGACATCCAGGCCACCGGACGCGAGAACCTGCGCCTGCAGGGTCAGATCCACGAAAGATGGGGTCCCGCCCGCCGCCCCCGCCGCCGCGCGATCGAGGAGCGAGCGCAGGAGCTGCTCGACCGGTTCGGGCTGGCCGACGCCGCCGACCGGGTCGCTCGGGGCTACAGCGGCGGCATGCAACGCCGTCTCGACATCGCCATGGCGCTCGTGCACGACCCCACGGTGCTGTTCCTCGACGAGCCGACCACCGGGCTCGATCCCGAGGTCCGCGCGGACATATGGGCGGAGATCTCGCGGCTGGCGGCCGAGCGCGGCAAGACGGTCCTCCTGACCACCCACTACCTCGAGGAGGCCGACCAGCTCGCCGAGCGGATCGCGATCGTCGACCGCGGCCAGGTCGTGGCCGAGGGGACGCCCGAGGAGCTCAAACGCGAGCTGCGCGGCGACGCGATTCACGTCGACCTCGAGGCCGACTACAACGGCGTCGTCAGCCGTGCGCTCGCCGGCGTGCCGGCGATCCGCGACATCGCGATCGACGGGCGCAGTCTCCGCGCCCGCGCAGACGATGGCGGGCGCGCGGTGCCGACGGTGCTGGCGGCGCTCGAGAGCCACGGGGTGGCCGTGTCCTCGGTCCGGGTGGCGCGACCGTCGCTCGACGACGTCTATCTCAAGTACACGGGCCGCACGTTCGACGCGGCGGAAGCGGAGGCGACTCGATGACGGTGATCAGACACACCTTGTATATGACCCTGCGCCACCTCCGCGAGCTGTGGCGCCAGCCCTGGTTCGTGGCCATAACGCTGGTACAGCCGGTGATCTGGCTCCTGCTGTTCGGCGCGTTGTTCAAGCGGGTGATCGAGATCCCCGGTTTCCACGGGCACTCCTACATCGCGTTCCTCGCGCCCGGCATCGTCGTGATGACCGCGCTGTTCAACTCCGCGTGGAGCGGGATGGCCCTGATCGAGGATCTCAACCGCGGTGTGACCGCGCGCTTCCTGGTCTCGCCGGTCCGCCGCGAGGCGCTGATCGCCGGCCGGATCCTGAAAGAGGCGATCGTGGTCGTGATCCAGTCGGTGATCATCGTCGTGCTGGCCCTGATCGTCGGCGCCTCGTTCCCGGGCGGCGTGGCCGGCGTCGCCGCGCTGTTCGCGATCTCGGCACTGCTCGGCGCCACCTTCGGTGCGCTGTCGAACGGGTTCGGCCTGATCATGCGCCAGGAGGAGGCGCTGATCGGCGCGGTGCAGTTCATCGTGCTGCCGCTGACCTTTCTCTCGACCACGTTCCTGGCGGCGAACCTGATCCCCTCGTGGATGCGGACCGTGTCGGACGTCAACCCGGTCAACTGGGCGGTAGTCGCCGGCCGGACCGCGACCTCGGCCCACCCTGACTGGGGCGTCGTCGCCTTGCGCGCCGGGTTTCTCGCGGCGTTGCTGGTGGTGTGCCTGGCGTTCGCGACGAACGCGTTCCGGTCGTATCAGCGGTCGGTCTGATGCTGGGCCGCCTGCGGCGGCGTCCATGGGGAATCCGCCTCGACGCGTTACGCGGCGCAGAATGCGTCGAGGCGGATTCCCTGGTAGGGAATTCGGCCCCGCACGTCACGGAACCGCTCACGTTTCGGCGCCGAATTCCCCGGGGACCGTTCCGCCGGGCGTCCGTGCCCGGCGTCGTGATCACGAGGATGCCGCCGAAGGCGGCCCCTCCTAAGAAACGCCGGCGGCGTTCGACAGCGCCGCGACCCGCCGGCGCGGGCCGTCCATGCCCAGGCGCTTCAGCAGCTCTTCGGACACAGCCAGATAGTCGGCGGCGAGGTCGGGCCGGTAGTCGAGGATCGACACCGCCCGCTCGGCCGACTCGGCGTAGGCGATCGACTGCCGGATCGTGGTCTCGAGAAGCTTGTCGGCGTAGTGCTGGCGCAGGGAGTCGAAGGCCTCGCGCGAGTGGCGGGTGCGCATGTCGGCGATGTTCAGCACGACGCCCAACCACTCGAGGTTGGGGTTGAGGTTCTCCCGGGCGAGCTCGATCACTTCGAGCGCCTGCTCGACTCCCTGGAGCGAGAAGTACTGCGCCTCGGCCGAGATCAGGGCGTGGTCGGAGCTGACGAGCGCATTGACCGTGAGCAGCCCGAGCGCCGGCGGGCAGTCGATCATGATCACGTCGTAGTCGTCGCGGAGGTCGCGCATGGCCTTCTTGAGGGCGAGCTCGCGGCCCATCTTGCCCCCGAGCGCGAGCTCGGCCTCGGCGAGCCCGAGGTTGGCCGGGATGATCCCGTCGTGCACGGCCTCTCGCGCCTTCGCGCGTCCGGCGAGGACGTCGCCGATCGTCGGCGACGCCTCGGGATCGACGTCGAGGTAGTCGGACAGGTTGCCCTGGGGATCGAGGTCGATCGCGAGCACGCGCAGGTCGACGCGACGGAACACGTCCGTGAGGGTCCGCACCGCCGTCGTCTTGCCGGTGCCGCCCTTCTGTGAGAGAACCGAAATCGTCGCCGCCATCGCCGCGCCCGCCACTATAGGCCAGCGGCCTCGCCGCCGGCGGTCAATCTGGTGACCAGCCCGGTCAGCCCGAGTGAGCGGTCGCGCCGTGATCCGGAGCGTGCGTGTAGCGCATGCCGGAGACCGCCGGTACATCGACGAAATGAAGATGATGGCGCCCGATCACGACCTCGTCGCCGTCGGCCAGCGTGCTCCACTCCACGCGTTCGCCGTTGACGAACACCCCGTTCAGGCTGCGGTCGTCGAGCACCCGCAGGCCATCCGGCTGACGCACGATCAGCGCGTGCCGGCGGGAAACCGTCGGGTCGTCGAAGCGGATGTCCGCGGCGAGGCTGCGACCGATCCGGGTCCATTCCCGCTGGAGCGCGTAGGCGACCGGAGTGTCGCCCTCGCCCCGGTAGGCGAGGTACTGGCCGGGCTCGTTGAGCCCGTCGCGAATCTCGTCGAGCCAGCCCTGATCGTCGTCGTCGGCTGCGAGTTCGAGCACGCTCGTCTGGGCGGTCGTGAACAGGGAGGCCCGCACGAACTCGGTCCCGCCACAGTTGGGGCAGGTCGGCAGCTCGTCAACCGCGTCGAGCGACACGGGGTAGTCGCAATCCGTGCATCTAAAGGTTCCGGTCCCCGCAACATTGCCCGACATCCAAGCTTTCATTAAGCCGCCGTCTCCTTATTGGGTCGATGCAGACTCGCCGACTTGGACAAGCCGGTCGACCCATCATATCCCCCGAGTCAAAGCCGCCCAGCGGACCCTGGACGGATGGTTGAGATGCACAGAACGGTCTACCCAACACGATTATGGGTGACGCAGGAACCCCCCGCAAAGCGACGAAAAGACCGTCGTGCACCCCTCCGACGACGACTTTCCCGAGTTCGAAATCGTGCTGCTCAGGCGCGGCGTGGGCCGTCGCGACGCCGGCCAGGAGCGGTGCTGCGGCTGTCGCCGAACCCCGCTGGTCGGGGAAACGGTGTACCTCGACGACCGGGGTTTGGTCTTCTGCGAGCTGTGCCGCGCGCTCGAGGTCGACCCGCCACGCGAGTCGCGCGTCGTGCACGGGCCCGAGTTCGGGCACACGATGAAGCTGACCGATCGTAGGCCGCGGGCCGCGTAAGAAGCGCCCAGCCGGATGCTGGGCGGTGGTGACTGCCGGAGCGCGCGCAGCGGTCTCCGCGGACTCTTGGAGCGGAGCGCGCGCAGGCCGAGAGCTGGATGCGGTTACCGGCGCGCGTCCAGACCGGACTCGAACCTAGAATCCGCGTCGTGGACCCGTTCACCGTGTCGTCGACCATCTCCAAGCCCCGCGAGGAGGTGTTCGAGTATCTCGCCGACATCGCCAATCACCCGGAATTCACCGACCACTACCTGGTCGACTGGCGTCTGACGCGTGAGCAGTCCTACGGGACCGGCGCCGGCGCGCGCTTCCGGATGAAGGCGCCGCTGAGCCGCTTCGCCTGGGCCGACGTGACGCTCGCCGAGCTCGAGCCACCGTTCCGGATCGTCGAGCGCGGCCGCGGCGGCAAGTTCAACCGGATCCGGATGGTCGCGACGTACACGCTGTCGCCCGGCCCGGCGGGCAGCACCCTGCTCGAGTACACGCTGGAGACCGTGCCCGTGATGCCGTCGGACCGGATCATGGAGGCGCTCGGCGGCAACCAATGGACCCGCCGCCAGACCACGAAGGCGATCCGCCGGCTGCGCACGATCCTCGAGGAGGGGCGCGGCCGGGGGAAGCGGGCGACGATCGCCGGTGGCTGACTCGTCGTGCAGCGGCACGTCTAAACTTTCGCCCCCGTGAGCGCCCGCCGCATATGGATCCTCGTGTGCGCCCTTGCGCTGGCCGTCGGCCTCGGAGCGTGCGGACAGGTCGCGCACCCGGACAGCTCCGAGAACGACGGGGTGTACGTCGACGCGGGGCCGGTCACTTACCAGCTCCAGATCTCGCGGGAGCTGAACCAGTACGCCGTCGAGGACCATCAGTACCTGGCGGGACTGCCCGCCGGGCAGGCGACGCTGACGCCCGATGAGCTCTGGTTCGGCGTGTTCCTGTGGGCCAAGAACCAGACGAACGAGTTCCATCCGACGTCGGACAACTTCACGATCACCGACACCAACGGGGACACGTTCCACCCGATCCCGCTCGACACCGCGATCAACGGCTACGCCTGGACCTCACAGACCCTGGCGCCATTCGCGATCGAGCCCGAGCCGAACACGACCGCGAGCTTCGGTCCGACCCAGGGTGGCCTGATCCTGTTCAAGCTGCCCACGTCGGTCTACTCCAACCGGCCGCTGGTGCTTCATATCGTCGCGCCCGGCACGAACGAGACGGGGATGATCTCGCTCGATACGTAACGGAGGGCTGATCGTCCGGCTCGGCCTGCTTACGGGGTCGCTCCGGAGTCGCCGGCTGGCGGTCAGTGCGACCCTTCGAGCCCCGCGACCAGCACCTGACGCACCGCCGGGGCCGCAGTCGCCCCACCGGCGCCCTGGTTCGGGAATAGCGCGCCCACCACGATCCGCGGATTCCCGACGGGCGCGTACCCGACGAACCAGGCGTCGGTCAGCTGGTTGGCGTTGGCGACGCTCCCCCCGTTGGAGGTCGTGGTGTTGGCGAGCTCCGCCGTCCCGGTCTTGCCCGCCACGGTGACGCCCGGGATCGCGGCGGACGTGCCGGTGCCGAACTCGACCACCGCCACCATCATGCGCTGCACCAGCCCCGCCACGTGGCCGCTCGTGACGTGGACGAACTTGGGCGGCTGGTGGGCCTCGAGCGTCGGCGCCGGGCGGCGACCGCCCATGGCGATCGTCGCGCCGACGTCGGTCATCTCGAGCGGGGTGGCCAGGACCTGGCCCTGGCCGATCGCCGAGGAGCCGACTTCGAGGTCGCTGCCGAGGCTGTCCGGCGGGATCGAGCTCTCGGCGGCGCCCGGGATCGTCGGGGCCTGGTTGAAGCCGAATTTGTCGGCCATCGCGAGGAGCCTCTTCCCGCCGAGTCGTGCGCCGAGCGGCGCGAACACTGAGTTGCACGACACCGCGAACGAGTTCAGGAGCGTGCCGCCGCAGTCCTCGCCGCCGGCGTTGTGCAGGGTGTAGCCGTCGAGTATGGCCTGCGTGCTGTACGGAAACGCCGAGCTCAGCTTCACGATCCCGGCCGCGAGCGCCGCGGTCGAGGTGACGATCTTCATCGTCGAGCCCGGCGGCTGGGCGGCGGAGAACGCGATTCCGGCGAGCGCCAGCAGTGCGCCGGTGCGCGGATCCATCGCCGCGATCCCGGCGTAGCTGCCGCCCAGGGCGGCGACCGCGGCGCGCTCGAGGTTCGGCTCGATCGTGGTGGTGACGTCCTGTCCCCGGATCGGGACGGTCCTCGCGAGCGCGCGCTTCCCGGCGAGGAGCACGCCACCGGGCGTGCCGGCTAGCTGGGTCTGGAACGCGCGCTCGAGCCCATCGAGCCCGACGTGCGCGTCGGCCGGATAGCCCTGGGCCGTATACGTGGACGCGTCGGCCCGCGGGATCGGGCCGAGGACGCCGACGATCTGCGACGCGACGTCGGGGATCGTGGACGTGCGGTCGGGTCCCTGTGCCAGCGGCGAGCCGTCGGCGGCGAACAAGGTCGCCCGCGGCGGGAGCGCCATGTGCCGCGCGAGGCGCTCGTGACCCTGGAGTCCGGGGAACAGGAGGCTGCTCGTGAAGTGCACGGTGGCGCCCGAGCCGCTCCCCGTGATCGGGACCTCGAGTGTCTCATGGAGCGTTCCGAACAGCTTCGTGGCCGCGAGCATCTGCACCGGGATGTACGCTCCGCTCCGCCGGCCGACGCGTTGCGTGGTCAGCTTGAGGAGCGTCGCGGTGCCCGCGTCTCGCCGGTAGCCGGCCGCGAACCGCGCTTCGCTCGTCCCGGCCTTCGAAGGCGAATCGAGCAGCGAGTACATACGCGTGTAGTCGCCGGCGGACCACGCCTGCACGTAGTTCGTGACCATGCGGCGCTCGGAGCGGGCCGATGAGGCACGGATCACGAGCACGACCCCGAGCGCGATCAACGCGACCGCCACCACGGGCACGATCAGGCGCAGGCGCCGTCGCCACACCCGTCGCCGGCGCCTCGACCTCCGCCCCGGCGCCGGCACCCCACCCCGAATCACGCTCTGGTCCAACTCACCTACCTCTGATCACCCCACATGCCACCACTGCAACCGAAACGGTAGAAGAACCCGCGGAATAACCTCCTCACCGTGACCGAAGTCGATTGGTTGATCGTGGCCTTCACGGTGTTACTTGCGCTGTATGGCTACGCACAGGGCTTCATTGTCGGCGCCCTGTCGCTGCTCGGCTTCGGCGTCGGTGCGTTCGTGGGAAGTCATCTCGGGCCGCTTGTGCTGCCGGGCGGATCGCACTCGCAGTACGCGCCGCTGTTCGGGCTGCTCGGCGCGCTGCTCGCGGGCGCGGTGCTCGCGAGCGGACTGCAGGGGTTGGGCGCGCGCGCTCGCATGGTCCTGCGCGTGCCCGGGCTGCGCCTGGTCGACGGCCTGTTCGGCGCGCTGCTCACCGCGACGGTGGCTCTCGGGATCGCGTGGATCGTCGGGGCGGTCGCACTCCAGTCCGCCAACTCCCCGGTACTTCGAAACGACATCCAACGCTCGGCGATCCTGCACGAGCTCAACGGGCTGCTGCCGCCGTCGGGGGCGTTCCTGCACGCCCTGGCCCGGATCGACCCGGTGCCGTCGGTACGCGGACCGGAGGCGGACGTGCCGCCGCCGACGCAGGGGATCCTCGCGACCCGCGGCGTCAAGGCTGCCGGCCGGAGCGTGGTCAAGGTGCTCGGCACCGCATGCGGGCTCGGAATCGAGGGAAGCGGCTGGGTCGCGGCGCCTGACGTCGTGGTGACGAACGCCCACGTCGTCGCGGGCGAGTCCGACACAACCGTCCAGGTCGGCGGGAACCCGCCCGGACTCGACGCCGAGGTGATCGACTTCGACTCCCACGACGACATCGCGATCCTGCGCGTGCCCGGCCTCGACGAGCCGCCGCTTAAGCTCGCGTCGAATCCGCAGGCCGGCACCGCCGCGGCGATTCTTGGCTACCCACTGGACGGCACGTTCGACTCGGAGCCGGGGCGGATCGGCCAGACCGAGACCGTCAGCACCGAGGACGCCTACGGCAACGGGCCGGTCTCGCGCAGCATCACCGCCTTGCGCGGACGTGTCCGGCCCGGCAACTCGGGCGGCCCGATGATCGACAAAGCCGGGCAGGTGATCGCGACCGTGTTCGCGGCCATCACCGGGTCGTCCACCGGCGAGGGCGGCTTCGCGGTTCCCAACGCACTCGTGGCCAAGGCGTTGTCGAAGGCGGGGTCGCGCACAACGCCCGTGAGCACGCATGCCTGTGCGGGGTAGGGAATGCAGCCCGCACCGGGCGCTGGCGGCTGCGAAGGGGGCGCGCGATGCCGGTCGGGGCGCACTCGCGCGGTGCCCAGCCGGCCAGTGAGCGCTGACCACGCTAACGCCCGCGCATGCGCAGGACGGCGACGCGCAAGTGCCTCAAGAGTGACAGGCGTGCTAACGAGCGCCCTGTGGGCGGGCGGTGGTCTGCACACCGCCCGCCCCTAGGTGCATGCCCCCGGGGGCCCCGAAAGCTTCCTGCCCCCCGACGTCCTCGGCCATTTGACTCACCATCCCAGGCCCCAGCGCCCCCAGGAGCTGTGGATGGTGATGTGCGAGGTGCCGTTGAGCCGCTACGAATAGTTCGTGCTCGTCGTCTCCTGCGAGTAGCGCCCCGCACTCGCAGTGGGCAATCCGCCGGTGCTTTCCGTCGATTCTGGTCGTTGGGCCGTCGTCGACCGGCTCGTCGTTCACCTCTCGTCGCGCCCCGCCGAGGGCGTCGCTGCGTGAAAGCTCGGTGCTCACTGGTCGGCACGATGCAACTTTGACGTTGTCGATACGTTTCCAGAACGTTGCCGCAGGCGGAGCGCGCCCTCGAGATGACTCGGATTCAGCTCTGTGGACGGTTGTCCGTGGAGATCGATGGCATGCAACTTTCGGAGCGGTTGCGGGGTAAGCAGGTTCCGCTGCTGCTCGCCTACCTGGTGCTCAACCGGGCGCGCCACGTCGGCCGCGACGAGCTCATCGACGCGCTGTGGCCCAACCAGGCGCCGGTGTCGCAGGACGCCGCGCTGCGGACCCTGCTCTCACGCCTTCGCTCCTCGCTGGGGTCCTCAGCTCTCGCCGGTCGCGACGAGCTGATCCTTTCGCTCCCCGAGCCGGTGTGGATCGACGTGGAGGCGGCCGCGTCCGAGGTCACACGCGCGCTCGAAGCGCTCGACCACGGCGACGCGCGCCGCGCGTGGGCGCTCGCGCAAGTGCCGCTAAACATCGCCAGCCGCGGGCTGCTCCCGGGCGCTCAGGCGACGTGGCTCGAGGCGCCGCGGCGCGAGCTCGAGGACGTCCGCGAGCAGGCGCTCGAGGTCATCGGCCGGGCCGGGCTGCTGATGGGCGGTACGCAGCTCCAGTCGGCCGAGCGCGCGGCGCGGACGCTGATCCAGACCGAGCCCTATCGCGAGTCCGGCTACGTGCTGCTGATGGAGGCGCTCTCCGCTCGCGGCAACGTCGCCGAGGCGCTACGCGTGTTCGACGGACTGCGGACGCTGCTCCGCGACGAGCTCGGCACGAACCCTTCTCCCGAAGCGATCGCCGCGCACGACCGGTTGCTCCGACCGCAGGAGCGCGCGGTCGAGCCCGGCGGCGTTCCGGACCAGGCGCTGTCGGCGATTCCCCTGCCGGCGGAGCTCCGCCACCGTGCCCAGGGGCGGCTTATCGGGCGCCAATCGGAGATCGCGGAGCTCGAGGAGCGGTGGACCCTGACCTGCGGCGGCACCGGCCCCGGCAGGGTCCTCGGCTTGGACCCGAACGACGGCGGCGGCCGGATCGTGCTGCTCGCCGGGGACGCCGGGATCGGCAAGACGACCTTGATCGCCGAGCTCGCGCGACAGGTCCACAGCGCGGGCGCGATCGTGATCGCGGGGCGCTCGCCGCGTGAGACCATCGTGCCGTACCAGCCGTTCCTCGAGGCGCTGCGCCACTGGGCGCTCAATGCCTTGGTCGTCGATCTGCGCGCGAACACGCGCGAGTACGGACCCGAGCTCGCGCGGCTGATTCCCGAGCTGCGCCGGCGCGTGCCCGACCTGCCACCGCCGCCCCAGGACGAGCCGGAGACGGAGCGGTACCGGCTGTTCGAGGCCGTGGTCGGCCTTCTCACCGACCTCTCGCGTTCGGCGCCGGTGCTGCTCGTGCTCGACGACCTCCAGTGGGCCGACCGGCCGACGCTTCTGTTGCTGCGCCACCTGGCGCGGGCGACGGACCCCGCACGTGTGCTGATCCTGGGCTCCTACCGATCGGCGGAGCGCGGCGACACGTTCACGAACGCCCTGACCGAGCTCCGCCGCGATCGGCTCGCCTCCGAGCTCGATATCAAGGGGCTCGACGAGGCCGAGACCGCCGAGCTCGTGCGACTGAGGGCGGGGGAGGCGCCCGCTCGGGCGTTCATCCGTGCCCTATACGAGGAGACCGAAGGCAACCCGTTCTTCGTCGAGGAGATCATCCGTCACCTGATTGAGGCGGGCGTCAAGGTTGGGACCGCCAGCGCGTCCGAGCTTCAGCGCTTCGGACTGCCCGAGGGGGTCAAGCAGGTGATCGCGTTCCGTCTCGGCCGGCTCGAGGCGCCGGCGGCCGAGCTTCTCCGCGTCGCCGCGGTGATGGGTCGCGACGTCGACGGCGAGCTGCTCGAGCGCGTCGTCCAGCTCGGCGAAGACGAGTTCCTGGCGGCGCTCGAGGAGACGCTGGGCGCCGTGCTCCTGGTCGAGTCCCATGAGCGGCCCGGGTCCTACCTGTTCTCCCACGCGCTGATCCGGGAGACGCTGTACGAGAGCATGTCCGCGCTGCGGCGGGCGAGGACCCATAAGCGGGTGGGGGAGGCGATCGAGGCCGCGCAGGGTCGCCGGCAGGAGCGCTATCTACCCGAGCTCGCCTACCACTTCACTCGCGGGGCTGATCCCGACGACGCCGAGAAGGCGATCACCTACGCGCTCCGCGCCGGCGAGCAGGCAACGACGATGCTCGCGCACGAGGAGGCGGCCGAGCACTACGCCCGCGGGCTCGACGTCCAGCGCCGATTCCAGCCCGAGGCGTTCGAGCGCCGGTGCGAGCTGCTGCTGCGTCTCGGGGAGGCCCGGGTCCGCGGCGGCGAGCGTGCGCCCGGCCCCTCGGCCTTCCGCGACGCGGCCGCGCTCGCCGAGCAGCTCGGCGACGGCGCCTCGCTGGCCCGAGCCGCGATCGGCGCCTCGCGCCTGTACGTGCAGCCGCCGGGCGTCGTCGACGCCGAGCTGATCGCGATGATCGAGCGGGCGCTCGAGCTCGAGCCCGAGCGGTCGCGCGTGCGGGTCCAGCTGCTCGCCTGTCTGTGTGGGGCGATCTACTACTCGCCGGAGCGCGATCGTATGGTGGCGCTCAGCGACGAGGCGATGGAGATTGCGGGTGAGCTCGCGGATCCGGAGGCGCGCGCGTACGCCTGCTCGGCGCGGCGCCGGGTGCTTTGGGACCCACCCCACCTCGCCGAGCGGATCGAGCTCTCGACCGAGATGCTCACGCTGGCGCGCCAGATCGGGAACCTCGAGCTCCAACTCCAGGCGCACGCCTGGCTCGTCGTCGACCTGCTCGAGCGGGGCGATCTCGACGCCGTGGACGCCCAGCTCGACGCGTTCGAGGCCGGCGCCGACCGGCTCCGCCAGCCGCTCTTCGAATGGAACGCGATCGTGTGGCGGGCGATGCGGGCGCTGCTGGCGGGGTCGTTGTCGCTTGCCGACCAGCTCGCCGCCGAGGCGCTCGCCGCCGGCGGGCCGGCGGAGGCGGTGACGGCGTCGCAGTACTACGCGATCCAACTGCTCGGGATCCGCCGCGACCAGGGCCGTATGGGAGAGCTCGAGCAGGCCGCGCGCAAGCTCGTCGATGAGAACCCGGGTCGTCTGGCCTGGCGCGCGGCGCTGGCGACCTTGCTGTGCGAGGAGGGCACGCTGTCTGAGGCGCGCGAGGAGTTCGAGCGGCTCGCGTCCGGGAAGTTCGACGACGTTCCCACGGACTTGGACTGGATGATCGCGATGGCGCTGCTGAGCGACGTGTGCGCAGACCTCGGTGACGGCGACCGCGCCGCGCTCCTGTATCGGAGGCTCGAGCCGTACGCGGACGTGAACGTGGTGATCGGGCTGGCCGCGGTGTGCCTCGGATCCGCCGAGAGCTTCCTGGGCAAGCTGGCGGCGACGATGGGTCGGGCCGAGGTGGCGCGGGGGCACTTCGAGCGCGCGCTGGCGGCGAACGCCCGGCTGAGGGCGCCGGGCTGCCTGGCGCGCACCCAGGTCGACTACGCCCGCGCGCTGGGCTTGGGTTCTCCGCGGGGCGCGGAGTTGGTGACGGCCGCGGAGCGGACCGCGTCTGAGCTCGGGCTGGGGGCGGTGGCGCGGAAGGTCGCCGCGCTCAGGGCGGCGGCAGCGTCAGCACCGCCGCGCTCGCGGCCGGGAGCCTGACGGCGTACTCGCCTCGGCCAGGGCCGGGGCCGGGGCCGAGGCCAGGGCTGGGGCTGGGGCTGACCGCATTCGTCTTCGGTGCGCCGGCGAGCAGACCCGTCGCCGTGCTCGCGCCGAAGCTCTGACCCCCGAGGGTGACGTCTGTGCGGGCCCGGATGCTCGGCGCGGTGAGCAATTCGAGCGTCCCGATCCCCGACGCTTCGCGCACTCGGACGTGGACCACGCGAGTTTGGGAGACCTCGTTGATCAGCACGACCCGGACCGTGTGGTCGGGAGCACGGGTCGCATACGCATCGAGGTGCGCGGCTCCGGTGGGCGACACCGCGAGGAGCTGTGATCCGGGCGGTGCGGCTTCCGCGAACATCAGCAGTCCGTAGTACTCGGGCTCGACCACGGCACGCCAGCGCCCGTCCGCCTGACTGAACTTGAACAGCTCCCACGTCGCGCTCGGGAAGCTCGAGATGTTGACGCCGTCGACCCCGACCTGGGCCATGTTGAACAGCGCGTCGACCGCCCACAGGGCCGAGGCGAACGACTCGCCGACGGCCCGGTCAACGCCGCACCCAATCGTGTTCATCTCGTCGATCCGCACAGGTGTGTGCCGGGCATGGGAGGCCCGGACCGCGGCGGCGACGCTGTCGGCGAGCCCTCGTGACGACAGCGACGAGAGGAGATTCGGGATCGTCGGGTAGTTCGGCTGATCTCTACGGACGTAGCAGAGCTGCAGCGGGTAACGGTGGAGCGTGGTCACCGCCACCCGGCGGTGGTCCGCGAGGAATGGCTCCACATCTTTGAACCATCGGGGCGCGCCCGATGTCGGTCCCGCGAGCGGCACGTTCGGCAGCGCCCGGGCGATCTGCGTGAAGTCCCGGCTGAACGCGGCGAAGTCGTAACCGTGCGGGCGTCCCGGCCTGCCGGTGCGGCCCCAGGTGAACGTCCCGTACAGCTCGGGTTCGTTGCCCAGTTCGAGCGCCTCTACGTGGGAGCGCCCGACGCCGGCCAGCAGGTCGTCGGCTTCGGTCCTCGCCACGGTAGCGCTGTCGGCCTCGAGGTTGATCCCGAGGGTCAGCCTGGCGCCGAGTGCGTTCGTGAGAGCCCGGGTGACGGCGGCCCAGCCGGGGGTAAGGGAGGCGGTGACGCCCGCGGGGGTGGGAGTGCCCGGGATCGGCCACCACGTGCGGTCGGTCGTGTCTCCCCCGATCCTGATCTCGGGCGGCTGGCCGCCGGCGAGGTTCCGGACCAGCTGTACGAACACCGGATCGATCGCGTTCGGGTCCATTCCGGCGTACGACGGGATCGCGAAGTATTCGAGCGAAAGCCCCAGGAATCCGGCCGGAATCGGATGGGCCGTGGCGGGGCCTCCGACCGTGATGACCGGCGCGGTCGCCGCTGGGCTCGGCTGCGCGATCGAGGCGAGCACGAGGCCGACGGCC
This sequence comes from uncultured Solirubrobacterales bacterium, assembly GCA_963709205.1. Classification (GTDB taxonomy): domain Bacteria; phylum Actinomycetota; class Thermoleophilia; order Solirubrobacterales; family Solirubrobacteraceae; genus Palsa-465. The sequence continues at coordinate 124,913 of CAVPVP010000019.1, read as the reverse complement.
ACGGCCACCAGAAGTGAGCGTGCACGACTCATGCTCCCTCCACCATCCGTACAAGAAAAGCACCAGCCCCCGGCTGCCGGTTGACCGGAGCGCTACCCTCGCGAACTCATGAGCTTGACGCTGGTCATAGCCGAGAAGCCGTCGGTCGGACGCGACCTGGTCGCGGTGCTTCCGGGCGCCTTCACTAAGCACGAGGGCTACCTCGAGGGGCCCGAGCACATCGTCACCTGGGCCGTAGGCCACCTCGTCCAGCTCGCCGATCCCGACGAGTACGACGATCGCTTCAAGAAGTGGCGGATGGCCGATCTGCCGATCGTCCCCGACCGGTTCAAGCTGGTCGTCCGGGACGAGCGCTCCAAGAAGCAGATGAACGTGGTCAAGCGGCTGCTCGACCGCGACGACATCGACCTCGTGGTCAACGCCTGCGACGCCGGACGCGAGGGCGAGCTGATCTTCGCCTACCTGTATGAGAAGGCAGGCTCGAAGAAGCCGGTCCAGCGGCTGTGGCTGAACTCGATGACCAAGGAGGCGATAAGGAACGCGTTCGGCGCCCTCCGTCCGGGCGCGGAACTGGCCACCCTCGAGGAGGCGGCCCGGTCACGCTCGGAGGCCGACTGGATCGTGGGCATGAACGCCACCCGCGCGGCGACGATTCGGCTGCGAAGCTCGTTTGACGGAGCCGTGTCCCTGGGCCGGGTCCAGACGCCAACGCTGGCGATCCTGGCTCGGCGCGAACAGGAGATCCGGGACTTCAAGCCCGAGCCCTACTGGGTCGTCGACGCCGTCTTCGACCCGGTGGAAGACCGGCCGCGACGGTACGAAGGCCGCTATCACGCCGGCGCCAACCCGCGGGTCAAGACCGCAGACCAGGCCACGGCGATCGTCGACGCCTGCCGCGGGGAGACGGGCGAGATCACGAAGCTCGAGAAGACAGAGCAGCGCGAGCGCCCGCCGTTCCTGTATGACCTGACCTCGCTCCAGAGCGACGCCTCGAGCCGCTACGGGTTCACGGCGCGGCGCACGCTCGCTGCCGCGCAGCGGCTGTACGAGGACCACAAGGCGCTCACGTATCCGCGCACGAACTCGCGCTACCTGACGAGCGACATGATTCCCGACATCAAGCCGATCGCGCGTCTCCTCAGCGAGCAGCGGGAGTATGCGGCCGGGTCGAAGTATGTGTTGGGGTTGGACGTGCTGCCGCTCGGGCGCGTCGTCAACGACGCCAAGGTGACCGACCACCACGCGATCATCCCCACCCGCGCGGAGCGCCATCCGGTCGACAAGATGAGCGACGACGATCGCCGGATCTACGACCTCGTAGTCCGCCGCTTCCTGGCCGTGTTCCACCCGGAGGCGGTGTTCGAGAACACCCGGGTCGAGACCACGGTCGCCGATTACGTGTTCCGGACGCGCGGCAGGTTGATCCTCGTGCCCGGCTGGCGGGGCGTCTATGGCGAGACCGCTGACGGGGACCGTCCTGACGACGACGAGGGCCGCGAGCAGCAGCTACCTCGTCTCGACCGAGGCGAGCGCGTCGAGACGATCGAGATCGCGTCCGAGGCCAAGGAGACCAAGCCGCCGCGGCGCTACAGCGACGGGACGCTCGTGCGCACGATGGAGACCGCCGGCAAGCTCGTCGACGACGAGGAGCTGCGCGAGGCGATGAAGGACTCGGGCATCGGCACGCCGGCGACCCGCGCGGCGATCATCGAGCGCCTGATCCAGGTCGGCTACGTCGAACGCGACGCCCGCGCGCTGGTCGTCACCGAGAAGGGCCTGAACGTGATCCGCCTGCTCGGCGAGCACGCGCTGACCTCGCCCGGCCTGACCGGCGACTGGGAGCGCCGGCTGGCGCTGATCGAAACCGGCGCTGACTCGCGCGAGGCGTTCATGGGCGACATCGTCCGGTTCACCGAGGACACGGTCGGCGAACTGGATCGCAACTTGAAGGACGTGCGGATCCCGCGTGCGAACCTGGGGCCGTGCCCGGTGTGCGGTCACGACATCGTCGAGAACCGCAAGGGCTACTCGTGCTGGTCGCGCGAGGATCCGGGCTGCGGGTTCGTGATCTGGAAATCGAAGGCCGGCAAGTCATTGCCGATCGCGGTCGCGCGCGAGCTGATCAAGACGGGCCGCACGGAGAAGGCGGTTTCAGGGTTCAAGGGCCGCTCGGGCAAGAGCTTCCGGGCCCGGCTCGCGCTGCAGCAGACCGACGACGGCAAGTGGCGCGTCGAGTTCGACGAGCCGTGGGCGAAGGAAGGGGCGAAGCCGCCCGAGCGCGAAGAGGCCGAGGCGACGGAATCGGCGGCTGGGGCCGCCGAGCAGCAGCCCGAAGCGGCCTGATCGCGTCCGTCGGATCGCGACCGTCGGGTCGCGACCATCGAATCGCGACCATCGCGAGCGACCATCGCGCGGATCTAAACCCAGGCCACGAGCACGTTAACGAGCAAAACCTGCTCAATCGAGCCAACCCGCCTCGAACATTCGTCCAGAGGGGCTGGAAAAGCTCAATCGAACAGTCGATGACGTCCTTGCAAGCGACTGGCGTGGACAAACACGGCGCAAGCAGGGGACGCGAAGCTCGAGTCTCGGGAACCTGAGATAGCTCCGCCGTCAGTTGGGGACCGGCCCGGTCACCGGGTCATGGCAACGAAGGTAGGAAGTCATGTTCCGAAAGCTGTCCAAGAAGCATTTCGCCGCGGTTGCGTTTGTCGCGGTGTTGGCTGTGTCCGGCATCGCGGTCGCGTACTTCACCGGTGGATCGGGCTCCGTTACCGCATCCGGCTCCGTCGGCGCCCCCTCGGCGTTGGGCGTCACGACCGGCACCCCCACCTGGTCGGGGAGCCTGACCGCGCTCTATCCGGGCGCCACCAACAACACCCAGTTCCTTCCGTTCACCGTGACCAACAACGGCCACGGGCAGCAGTCGGTGACGACCGTCACGGCGGTGCTGGCGAAAGACGGCAGCGGTAACGCGGAGACCGCCACGGGCGCCTCAATCACGGGATGCCTCGCCAGCTGGTTCACGGCGACCGTCGATGCGAGCAACCCGACCCTCCCGGCGAACCTCGCGGCCGGGGGCACGTACATCGGCAAGGTCGACCTGACCATGCAGGACAGCGGCACCAACCAGAACGCGTGCCAGAACGCTGCACCTGCGGTCACGATCACGGCGTCCTAGACCACCGGTTCCGGCTCACCGGGCCGTCAAGGAGGACTGCGCGGAGAGCCCCGGCGGCTCGCTGAAAGCAGCGCGTGCACACAGGACGGTCAACCAGGTACTCGGCCAGCGGGCGGCACCGCAGGCGGCTCATCGTCGCCTGCGGTGTCTGCTTGCTGCTGGTCGGGTTCACCGCGGCGCCCGCCTCGGCCTATTTCACCGGGGGTTCGGGGTCCGCTACGGCTTCGACGAGCGCCGGGTTCCTCCCGGCCACGACCGCGACCCCCACCGCGGGCGCGGGCACCGTGGCGCTGTCGTGGACTCCAGTCAGCGCGCCGGCCGGCGCCACCGTGACCTACTACGTCACGCGGGCCGCGGGCACGGTGGGCGGAAACTGCCCGGGCTCTGCTGCGAGCGCAACCGCCGCCACGAGCTGCACCGATTCCGGTCTGACCAAGGGCAGCTACAGCTACACGGTCACCGCGATCTGGCAGTCGTGGACCTCGACCAGCGCCGCCGCCCCCGTGACCGTCAGCTCCGGTCCGCTCACCCACTTCGTCGTGACCGCGCCGGCCAGCGCCACCGCCGGCGCCTCCTTCTCGGTGAGCATGACGGCGGAAGACGCGTCCGGGAACACCGTCGCTGCCTACACCGGTTCGCAGGCGATCACCTTCTCCGGTCCGTCCAACTCGCCTGGCGGGGCCGCGCCGACGTATCCGAGCTCGGTCAGCTTCTCTGGCGGAGTGGGCACCGCGTCGGTCACGTTGTACGACGCCCAGAGCACGACCCTGACCGCGGCCCAGAGCGCCGCGACCGGGACCTCGGGCTCGATTGCCGTGGGCGCCGGGGCCAACCATCAGATCGCAGCGAGCGCGGTCACGCCGCAGACTGCGGGGACCGCGTTCAACGTGACGCTGACCGCGCAGGACGCCTGGGGCAACACCCCGGGGACCCTGTCCGGGACCAAGAGCATGAGCTTCTCGGGGCCGGCGAGCTCGCCGAACGGGAGCGCCCCCGTGTACCCGGCGACCGCGAGCTTCAGCGCCGGGCATGCGACCGCGTCGGTGACGCTCAAGGATGCCCAGACGACGACGGTTACGGCGAGCGACACGACGGACGGATTCGCGGGCGTGGCCTCCGGGGGGATCGTGGTCGGTCCGGCGGCGGCGAGCTCGTTCGGCGTGGCCACGCCCGCTGCTCCGACCGCGGGCGTCGCGTTCAGCGAGTCGATCACCGCGCTCGACGCGTACGGGAACACGGCGACCTCGTACACCGGCTCGAAGAACGTGGCCTTCTCCGGGCCTTCAAATTCCCCGGGCGGCACGGCACCGTCGTACCCGGCGTCGGTGAGTTTCTCCAGCGGTGTGGGCAGTGCGTCGGTCACCGTGTACGACGCGCAGACGACGACGCTCACGGCAACGCAAGGGTCTTTGACCGGGGGGTCCGGATCGTTCACGGTCGCTCCATCGAGCGCCACGTCGCTCACGTTCACCACCCAGCCCGCCGGCGTGACCGCCGGCGCCTCGTTCCCGACCCAGCCGGTCGTGACCGCCAAGGACGCCTACGGCAACGTGGCCACCGGCTACGCGAAGACCGTGACCCTGTCGATCAAGAGCGGCACCGGACCGGCCGGCGGCGCGTTGAGCGGCTGCACCAGCGTGCTGTCGGCAGGCGTGACCACGTTCTCCGGATGTGAAGTGAGCCCCAACGGCAACGGCTATCAGCTGAACGCGGGCGACGGGGCGCTCACCGTCACCAGTACGGCGTTCAACGCCGCTGGGTCGACGACCGTCACGAAGACCGCCGCGGGTTCGTACACGCTGACCGCGCCGGCCGGCGTGACGTCGTTCACGTTCACGATGAAGGGCGCCGGCGGTGGCGGGGGCCGAAGCGGCGCGGCCGGCGGCAGCGGCGGGACGGTCAGCGGGACGATCACGATCCCGTTCAGCGCGACAAGCACGACGTTCACGGTGATCGTCGGCGGCGCCGGCGCGGGGTCGACCGGCACGGCGGGCGGCGCGGGTGGGGCATCCGGTACGGGTTGTGCCGCCGGCGGCAGTGGTGGGACAGCCACCACCGGAGGGGCGGGCGGCGGTGGCGGCGGGGGAGCCACCTGCATCTACCTGACCGGCGCTCCCGCGGGAACGATCGTCACGGTCGGCGGCGGTGGTGGCGGTGGGGCCGGCAGCAGCACCGGGACCGGCGGCGCCGGCGGTGGCGGTCCGACGACCAACCCCGGAACGAACACGGCAGCCAGCGGGGCCGCGGTGTCTTCGGCCGTTGGTGGCGCCGGCGGTAGCACCCTGACCGCGGGTTCCTTCCCGTTCGCCGTCACGAACACCGGCGGTGCGGGCGGCACCGGATCCGTGTCGGCGGGCGGTACCGGTGGCGTGTGCAGCGCCGGCGCCTGCGGAGCGGGCGGAACCGCTGGCAGCGGCGCCACCGACGGTGCCGGCGGTGGCGGTGGCGGAGAGGCCGCGGGCGGCGCCGGCGGTGCCGCCAGGAGCGGCTCGAGCAACTTCGCCGGTGGCGGTGGCGGCGGCTCGGCCTACACCGGGGGAACGCAGAGCGGCGCGAGCAATTACACCGTCACCGTGACGTCCGCCTCGGGCGGTGGCGGCGGCGCGGGCGGTGGCGCCGGCTCCGGCGGAACCGCGGGCTCGGTGACCTTCATCGGCCCCGCGCTCACCCTGGCCTGAGCGGGGGTCCGTCAGCGAGCGGCGATCGAGACGGCCGGCGACGCGCCGCGGCAGGCGTTCTGGTTGGTGCCGCTGTCTCGCATCGTGAGCTCGACCTTCCCGTGGTAGGACGCGGCGGGGGCGAGCTCGAGGGGCAGGGGGCGATCGGCGCGGTCGACGACGACCGGGAACCAGGCGGCGCGGCAACCGCGGATGTCGGCGCCGGCTGTGGTCTCCGCGTCGCCCCCGCCCGCGGCCGCGACCGACGCGACGATCCGGCTGAGGCGCTGCTTGGCGTGACCGACGTTCGTGACCGTGAACGCAAGCACCTCGGCATCGTCGCGGGCGCCCGGGTAGAGCGCGGTCAGCCTCCCCGACCGCGTGACCGGCCCGAGGGTCATCTTCCACTGAGGCTGCGCCGGCGCCGGCCTGGGTCCGCCGCCGACCGCGAATGCGGACGTCGACAGAAACAGTGCCGCTCCCGCGGCGGCCAGGAAGGCGAGCGCCCTCCAGAGCCTTTTCATGCGGTCCCTCCTAGTCGTGTCGGCTTGCGGAGCCGTCCAGAGATCTCCGTGATCTCGGTGTACCCGGCACCGGCGTTAAGCCAACTTGCTTCCGTGCTTAGGCGCTTTCATCGTGCCGCCGTGGCGGTTGTATAAGGGCGAGACGAGTGGCTGGACGTTAGGTCGAGGACGGCGGGCGCCTCAAGGCCAGGATGTCGGCGAGCACACCGTCCCAGTCGTCGTCGAGACGCTGGCCGGTGAGACGGAGGACCCGGAGGTCGATTTTCTGAAGCGTGGCGTCGCGGATGCGGTCGTCTTCGAACGCGCGCGGATTGTTGTGGTAGCGGTCGCTGTCGATTTCGACCACGAGCTTCCACTGCGGCCAGTAAACGTCGACGGTGAGGCCCGCGATCAGTACGTTGAACTGGGGCTCCGGGAGGTTCGCGCGGGCGACCAGCCTGCGGAATTTGCGTTCGAGCTTCGACCGGTTGTCGGCGGGGCCGCGGTAGGTTTTGAGCACTGCCTTCAGGCGGGCGACGCCGGCGGCGCGAGGCCGTCGGGCGATGGCGCGATCGAGCGCAGCGAGATCGAGGCGCTGTTTGCGGTCGGCCCCCTCGATGAGGTAGGTCAGTTGGTCTTTGGTGGACTGCGCGGCGAGATCGAGGATCGTGCGGGCGACGCTGGTTGTCGGGATGCCGTCGTGGACGGTCCGGTCCTCGGCGTGGAGCTTGGCCGTGTGTGCCCGGATCGTCTTGCGGGAGCGCTTGCTGTGCGGAGTGGTCACGTCGTACTTGTAGGAGGCGTGTCCGATGCCCCAGTGGGCCGCGGCGCTTCTGTGGCTGAGGACGGCGTCGGGACCGTAGGCGAGGACGGCCGCCATCCGGTGTCCCTCGCGCGTCAGCTTGGCGTGGCCGACGGCGAACACGCCCTGGTGGACGCGGTGCAGGCGCCCGATGGACACGCGGTACTGGATCGCTCCGCGACCCAAACCGAGCTCCATCAGCTGCCAAACGGCAACCACCGCGTGTTGCGTCTCCGCTAGGGCCGCGATCAACCGGTCGATCATGCGGCCACTCCCCGGAGGCGACTGAGATTTTCACTGACCGTCATTGAATATCGCGGTCGCATGGGGTTAAGAGCCCCGAGGGCGCTGAAAATCACCCCCCTTAAGAGCTTCCGAGGGCGCTGAAAATCACCCCGTCTGGATTGCGCGCCACCATGGGGGACGTGTCCCTCACGCTCGTACTCGGACCCGCGAACTCCGCCAAGGCCGGCGAGGTGCTGGGCGCGTTCGCCGCCGCCGCGAACCGCGGCGCGATCCTGGTCGTCCCGACCGCCGTTGACGCCGACCACTTCTCCCGGGAGCTCGCCGAATCGGGCGCGGTGCTCGGGTCGGTCCTCACCTTCAGCGGTCTCGCCGCCGAGATCGCGGCCCGAGCCGGTTACGGCGCCCGCCGCGTCACGAAGCTCCAGCGCGATCGCGTTGTGGCACGGGCGCTCAAAGCCACCGAGTTCGACGCGCTCCGCGGGGCGGCCGCCACCGCGGGCTTCCCCGACGCCGCCGGCGAGCTGATCGCCGAGCTTCAGCGATCCCTAGTCGCGCCGGACCGGTTCACGGCCGCGATTAACACCTGGGCGGCCGAGGACCGTCGGCGGCGCCCGTACGCCCACGACGTGGCCGCGATCTACGAGGCCTACCGAGCCGAGCTCGAGCGCCTGAACCGGGTCGACTCCGAGCTGTACGCCTGGCGGGCGCTCGACGCGCTGCGCGCCGCCCCCGGCCGCTGGGGGACGACCTCGGTGTTCTTCTACGGGTTCGACGACCTCCACCCGCTCCAGCGCGATGCGATCGAGACGCTGGCGCGCGTTGCCGGCGCCGAGGTGACCGTGTCGCTCACGTACGAGGCGGGCCGCCAAGCCTTGACGGCCCGCGCCGAGGCGGTCGAGGAGCTCCGCCCGCTGGCGGAGCGCGTGCTCGAGTTGCCGGCGTCGGCCGAGCACTACGAACCGGACGCCCGCGAAGCCCTCCACCACCTGGAGCGCGAGCTGTTCGAGCCCGACCCGCATCGGATCGACCCGGGGAACGCGATCGAGCTGCTCGAGGCCGGGGGCGAGCTCGCCGAGGCCGAGCTGGCGGCCGCCGAGGTGCTTTCGCTGCTCAGGTCCGGCGTGCCTGGCGAGGAGATCGCGGTTGTGTACCGCTCGCCGGCGCGCGCGGCCTCGCTCGTGGCGAACGTCTTCCGCCGGTACGGGGTCCCGATCGCGGCCGACACGCGAACGGCGTTCCACCGGACCGCGCTCGGGCACGCGCTGCTCGCGCTCGCTCGCTGCGCGCTCTCCCAAGAGCCCCGGGCTGACGACCTGCTCGAGTACCTGCGCGCGCCCGGGCTGCTCGAGGACGGCACCGACGCGGTCGACCGGCTCGAGGCCGAGGTCCGCCGCAACGGTCTGCGGACGGTGGCCCAAGCAACGGCGCGGCTGGCCTTCGAAGTTCCCGAGATCGACAGCCTGAAGAAAGCCGCGGACCCCGCGGCAGCTCTGGCCGAGCACGCCCGGCGGCTGCTGGCCGCCCCGCATCGCCTACGAGCCCGGCTGCTAACCCCCGACGAGGAGCTTGACGCGCGCGCGGTCGGCACGCTGACACGTGCCCTTGCCCAGCTCGACGAGCTCGGCGAGACGCCGACCGGCGCCGAGCTGATCGAGCTGCTCGAGACGCTCGAGGTGCCGTCCGGGCCGCCGCCGGCCCCCGGCGCGGTCCTCCTGAGCGACCCGCTGGCGATCAGGGCCCGGCGGTTCCGCGCCGTGCTCGTATGCGGGCTGACCGAGAGCGAGTTTCCGCTGGCCGGCGCCCCCGAGCCGTTCCTGTCCGACGAGCTTCGCCGCGAGCTCGCCGCCTGCAGCGGACTGCGCCTGCGCCCGCGCGAGGACACGCTCGGCCGCGAGCGCTACCTGTTCTACACGAGCGTGTCCCGCGCGACCGAGCGGGTGATCCTGGCGTATCGCAGCGCGGACGAGGAGGGGAACCTAGCGCTGCCGTCGCCGTTCCTGGCCGACGTGTCGGAGCTGCTCGTAGAGGACTGGCCCGAGCGGCGCCGGCGCCGGATGCTCGCCGACGTCGTGTGGCCCGCGAAACAGGCCCCCACCGAGCGCGAGCTCGCCCGCACGCGAGCAGCCGCCGCCGCGCCCCTCGCCGGCGATGTGCCCTCGCCGATCGGCTCGCTATCGGAGGCGGCGCTCGAGCACGTCCGCCACCGCCGGATCCTGTCGGCGGGAGCGCTTGAAAGCTACGGCGACTGCCCGGTGCGGTGGCTGATCGAGCGCGAGCTCCAGCCGGGGAAGCTCGAGCCCGATCCCGATCCGCTCGTCCGCGGCGCGTACATGCACAACCTGATCGAACAGGTGCTGCGACGTCTCGGCGAGCCGGTCACGCCGCAGACGCTTCCGCGCGCGCTCGAGATCCTCGACGAGGTCCTCGACCACGAGCCGCACAGGATCGCCGTCGGCAGCGGCGAGGCGATCCGGGCCGCGGCGAAGCAAGGCGTCAGAGCCGACCTCCGCCGGTACCTCGCCCATGAAGCGCGGGACGGCCTCGACTGGTCGCCCTACGGCCTCGAGCTCCGGTTCGGCTTCGACGAGAGCGACGAGAGCGACGAGACCGACGAGAGCGGGGAGAGCGGGGAGAGCGGCGAGCATGCTCAGTCCCTGCCGCCTCTCGACCTCGCCGACGACGTCCGGGTGCGCGGGATCATCGACCGCGTCGACGCCGACGCCCACGGACACGCGGTCGTGCGCGATTACAAGAGCGGTGGCACCCGGCCCGAGTACCAGGGCGCGCGCTGGGCGCTCGACCGCCGGCTGCAGGTCGCGCTCTACATGCTCGCCGTGCGCGAGCTTCTCGGCCTCGAGCCCGTCGCCGGCTTCTACCAGCCACTCGGCGGCGGCGACCTGCGCGCCCGTGGCGTATTCCTCGAGGGCGCCGGCGTCGGCGGCTCGGTCGTCGCCAACGACGCCCGCGACCGGGACGAGCTCGACGAGCTGCTCGAGGACGCCCGGGCGCGGTCGGTGGCGCTCGCCGCCCGTCTGCGCGCCGGAGAGCTCGAGCCGTGTCCGACGCACTGCTCGCGCGACGGGTGCCGGTACCCCGGGATCTGTCGTGCTTGACCTGGAGATGCCTACGACGTCCTTCACCGATGAGCAGCTCGTCGCGATCGAGCGCCGGGACGGCGACCTGCTGCTCGACGCCGGCGCCGGCAGCGGCAAGACCTCCGTGCTCGTCGAGCGGTTCGTCCGCTCGGTGCTCGAGGACGGGCTCGACGTCGGGGCGATCCTGACGATCACGTTCACCGAGAAGGCCGCCGCGGAGATGCGCGACCGGATTCGCCGGCGGCTTCGCGAGCTCGGCGCCGACGAGGCCGCGCGAGCGACCGAGGGGGCGTTCATCTCGACCATCCACGGCTTCTGCGCGCGCGTGCTGCGAACCCACGCGCTCGCCGCCGGCCTCGACCCAGCGTTCGTGGTGCTCGACGCCCAGGACGCCGAGCGGCTCGCCGACGGAGCCTTCGAGGACGCGCTCGAGGAGCTCGCCCGCGGGGAATTCGGTACTCACGCAGCCGCGATCGACCTGATCGCGGCGTATACCGCCGGCGGCCTGCGCGCCGCGATTCAGTCGGTGCACGGCGAGCTCCGCTCTCGCGGCGAGCGCCGCCCGCGGTTGCCGGCGCTCCCCCCGGCGCCCGATCTCGACGCTGCCCGCGTCGAGGTCGAAAGAGCCGGCGCGGCCGCCCTCGCCGAGCTCGCCGCCGTCCAAGATCCTGGTGCCAAGGTTCTTCAGGCGATCGCCCGGCTCGAGCGTCTAACGGACGTGATCGCGGCGGACGAGCCCTGGCCGGGGGATCTATACGGCGTCGGTCTCCCCGGCGGAAACGGCGCCGCCCTCTCGACCGACACGTGCCTGCGTTACGGCGACGCCCTCGCCGCGTTCCGCACGGCCGCCGAGCACCGCCGGGCGGAGCGCGCGCACGAGCTGCTCGACCGACTGCTGCGCCTGTTCGGCGAGCGCTACGCCCGGGCCAAGCGCGAGGTCTCGGGGCTCGACTTCGAGGATCTCGAGCTCGAATGCCGCGAGCTGCTGCGCTCGGACGCCGCGCTCCGCGAGCGCTACCGCGTGCGGTTCACGCGGATCATGGTCGACGAGCTCCAGGACACGAACCAGGTGCAGCTCGAGCTGATCGAGCTGATCGCCACCGGCAACCTGTTCACGGTCGGGGACGCCCAGCAGTCGATCTACGGCTTCCGCCACGCCGACGTCGAGCTGTTCGAACGGCTCGGTGAACGGCTGGCCGAGGTCGGGGCGCGGGCGACGCTCGACACCAACTTCCGCTCGCGGCCGGAGATCCTGGCGGTGATCAACGGCGTGTTCGAGCACGAGCTCGGGAACAGCTTCCGGCCGCTCCGCGCCGGCCGGGACGACGCGCCCGACCCCGACGGCCGGCCGAGAGTCGAGCTGCTCGTCGCCGACAAGGGCGCGGACTGGACGATGGAGGGTCTCGGCTCGCCGTGGCGGATCGCCGAGGCGCGCGCGCTCGCGGCCCGGGTGGAGCGGCTGCTCGGCGACGGCACCGCCGCGCGCGACGTCGTCCTGTTGACCCGTGCCACCACCGACCTGCGCGTCTACGAACGCGCCCTCGAGGACCGGGGGATCCCCACCTACGTGATCGGCGGGCGCGGCTACTGGGCCCATCCGCAGGTCATCGACATGGTCGGCTACCTCGAGGCGCTCGCCAACCCGCTCGCCGAGGAGGCGATGTTCACCGTGCTGGCCTCGCCGCTCGTGGGCGTCTCGGCCGACGCGCTCGTGGTGCTCGCCGCCGCTGCGCGAGGATCAGATACCCGCCCGCCCAGCGATCCGTGGTCGGTGCTCCGCGAGCCGGACGGAGCGTTCGACGCGCTTGGTTTGGGGGATAGGGATTTACTCGATCGGTTCGCCGACCGGTTCGCCATCGAGCGGGAGGTGGCCGCCCGCATCGGCGCCGAGCGGCTGATCGACCGCGCGCTCGACCGGACGGGGTACGACCTGGCCGTCCTCGCGATGCCGGGCGGACAGCGGCGCCTGGCCAACATCCGCAAGCTCGTGCGCCTCGCGCGCGAGCACGAGGCGGCCCACGGGCCTGACCTCCGTGGATTCCTGGACCTCGTCGCCCGGCGCGCCCGCGGCGGCTTCGGCGCCGGCGCCGGGTCCGGGGAGACGCGCGAGAGCGAGGCCCCCGTCGAGGGCGAGGCGCTCGACGCGGTGCGGCTGATGACGATCCATCGCGCCAAGGGGCTCGAGTTCGAGGTCGTGTGCGTCGCCGATCTCGGCCGGGGGCCGCGGTGGCGAACCGAGCTGATCCGGGTCGGGCGCGACGGCCGCTTCGGGATGCGGCTGGCCGAGCCGGGCACGGGCAAGCGGGAGTCGGCGCTCGAGTACAAGGCGCTCGGCGACGAGCGGTTCGAGGCCGAGGCGCGCGAGGAGCGCCGACTGTTCTACGTGGCCATGACCCGCGCCCGCGAGCGGCTGATCCTGAGCGGCGCGGCCAAGCTCGACGCCTGGCCTGCGCCCGGAGACTTAGGTGCCCGCCCACCCGGGGGTGGCCCGATCGTGTGGATCGGCCCGGCGGTCGAGCAGCAGCCCGACGTCGACGTCACCTTCGTCGGTCCCGAGGACATCCCCGCTCCGGTGGAGGTCGTCGAGGACGTCGCGGTCCGCGAGGCCGCGCTCGTCGAGCTCCAGGACGAACAGGCGGCCCCCGATGCGCCGCCGACTGCGCCACCAGTCAGCGCGCTCAGCTACTCCTCGCTGGCCGAGTACCAGCGCTGCGGGTACCGCTTCTACGCCGAGCGCGTGCTGCGGTTGCCGCCGCTCCCGGGGAGGGGCGTCGCCGCCGGCACGGGCGACAGGGTCGGCGCCGCCGGCACCGGCGAAAGGCTCGGCGCCACCGTCACGAGCGAGCGGGCCGGCGCAATCTCCCCGCTCGACCGCGGCACGCTCGTCCACGCCCTGCTCGAGCGGCTCGACTTCCGCCGCCCAGTGCGCCCGACCGACGCGATGATCGCCGAGGCCCGCGCGCGGTCGGGGCTACGCGGGGCGCTCGGGGCCGACGATGCCGCCCAGGTCGCCGAGCTCGTCGAGCGGTTCGCCGCCGGCGATCTCTGCCGGCGGCTCGGTCGCGCCACCGCGGTCCGGCGCGAGGCTCGCTTCCGGTTCTTGCTCGGGGGCCGAGCGACGGGGGGCGGGGGAGTCCTGGTCGGCGGCGTGTTCGACGTGATCGCGCGCGAGCCCGGAGGGCGGACGCTCGTCGTCGACTACAAGACCGACCGGCTCGAGGGCGCCGACCCCCGGGAGCTCGCCGACAGCTCCTACTCGACTCAGCGGCTGGTTTACGCGCTCGCCGCGCTCCACGCCGGAGCGAGCGAGGTCGAGGTCGTCCACACCTTCCTCGAGCTTCCTCAGCGACCGGCGGTGGCGAACTTCACCCGCGATCAGGCGCCGGCGCTCGAGGCGGAGCTTTCGGCGCTCGCGCGCGGGGTGCTGGAGCGCGAGTTCAGAGTCACCGACGCGCCCCACCGCGGCGTCTGCGACGGCTGTCCGGCCGAGGGCGGCCTGTGCTCGTGGCCGCTCGAGATGACCCGGCGCGAGGCTCCGGATCGGCTCTTCTGAGTCCCGCGGGCGAGTGGTAGGCTGCCCGCCGGGACCGGTCCGCCGGCGTCGGAGGTTTGGGAAATGCGCAAGTGTCCGCGGGTCACGCTCGTGTCGATCTTGGTCGCAGGCGCGGTGGGCGCCCTCGCCCTGCCCGCGGGGGCCCACGCCCAGTCGGCTGCGACCTCGCCGACGTCGCCGGTGAACCTGGCCACGCCCGTCGACCTCGCGGCCGCGCAGGCCTCGCGGGGCGCGACCGTCGTCGCCGACGCCGACGCGCGCTTCGAGGTCCTCGGCGACGGCCTGATCCGGATGGAGTACTCGCCCACGGGAAGCTTCGAGGACGCCCCGACCGTGAACGCGCTCAACCGGCGATTCGGAGTGCCGCGCTATCGGGTCAGCAAATCCGACGGCTGGCTGACGATCACTACCTCCGAGGCCACGCTACGCTACCACCTGGGATCGGGGCCGTTCGGGCCGGACAACACGTCCGTGCGGCTGGCCAGCGGAGACACGGTCACCCCGCAGTGGGAGAACGTGTGTCCGTTCGACCAGGTGTGCGACGCCGGCGCCGCGGCACTGAGCGCTGGCGCGAACATCCAGACCAACCACAGCAACTATCAGAGCACCGCCGGTTTCATCGCCGGCCTCGGCCAGGGCAGCGGTAGCGCGACCTGGACCGTGTTAGGCGCACCTCCCGGCCAGGCCGTGGTCACCGTCCGGTACGCGAACTACATCGGGGGCCTCGGAGGCCCGGCGCCGCGCACGATCGACCTGGCCGTCAACGGCACCGACGTCCAGACCCTGACGCTGCCGCCCACGAGCAGCTGGGACGACTGGAACACGGTCACCGCGACGGTACCGTTGACCGCCGGCACGAACACGGTCGGTCTGCTGTGCGCCCCCGGCGACAGCTGCAACGTCAACGTGGACACCCTGTCAGTGGCGCCGACGGGCGCGCCGGCGCCCGCGCAACCCGATCTGCACTACCTGGGCGGCTACACCCGCGGGTTCGATACTGCGACCTACGGGCCCGGCTACAGCTGCCCCGCGGGGACGCCTACGGCGGCCCAGTGCACGGCCGCCCTGCCGCAGATGCACCCCGGGATCCTGGACCAGGCCGGCTACCGCCTGCTCGATGACAGCCAGAGCGCGGTGTGGACCGGCGACGGCTGGGTCGCGCCCCGCGGCTCCGGCGGAGACGTCCAGGACGGCTACCTGTTCGTCTACGGCCACGACTACCAGCAGGCGCTCGAGGATCTCAACCGCCTCACCGGCAACTCGCCGCTGCTGCCCGAGTACACGTTCGGGGTGTGGTTCTCGCGCTACTACCCCTACAGCGCCTCCGACTACGAGAACTCGCTGATCCCGGCGTTCCGCTCCAACCACCTGCCGCTCGACACGCTGTCGGTCGACACCGACTGGAAGGCGCCGAACGCCTGGGACGGCTGGGAGTGGAACCCGAACCTGTTCCCCGACCCGCAGGGCTTCCTGAAGTACGCCAATAACAAGGGCGTCCACGTCACGCTCAACATCCACGCGAGCATCGAGGACAGCGACCCACAACTGGCTGCAACCGAGGCTCTCGCCAGCACTCCACTGGCCGACGACAGCGTGTGCTTCGCCCCGGGCGGCAAGTGCAAGGTCTGGGACTGGAGCAGCGTCCCGCAGGCCGAGTCGTATTTCGCCCTGCACCAGCCGTTCGAGTCACAGGGCGTGTCGTTCTGGTGGCTCGACTGGTGCTGCGACAGCTCGACCGCGTCCAATCCCGGGGTCACTCCCGACGCCTGGATCAATCACCTGTACGCCCAGGAGCTCGCCAACAAGAACCAGCGAGGTTTCGTCCTGTCGCGCACCGGCAGCTCCTACCAGAACCCCGACGAGGTCTACCCAGCCGGTCCGTGGGCCGGGCATACCTCGACGCTGGCCTTCACCGGCGACACGTGGGGCACGTGGAACACGCTCGCCTTCCAGGCCCAGCTCGCCGGCGACGAGGCCAGCATCGACGAGCCGTACGTCAGCGACGACATCGGCAGCTTCCTCGGCCAGCCTCCCGGTAATCCCCCGGCGGTGACGGTCGATGACCCAGACATCTACACCCGCTGGGTGCAGCTCGGGGCGTTCCAGCCGATTCTCCGCCTGCACTCGAGTCACGCCCTTCGCCTGCCATGGGACTATCCGCAGCCGGCGGACGGCATCGCCGCGAGCTTCCTGCGCCTGCGCGAGGCGCTCGTGCCCTATACCTACACGCTCGCCGCTCAGTCGGTGAGCAGCGGCCTGCCGATCACGCGGCCGCTGTATCTCGACTACCCCGGCCAGCCGGCGGCGTACACCAACCCCACCGAGTACCTGTACGGCTCCGACGTCCTGGTGGCGCCGGTGACGACACCCGGAACGGTGAGCACGGAGTCGGTGTGGTTCCCGCCGGGCCAGTGGACCGACTGGTTCACGGGCGCGACGTTCAGCGGCCCATCCGAGCAGACGTTGACCGTTCCGCTCGACCGGATGCCGGTATTCGTCAAAGCCGGCGGCATAGTGCCCGAACAGGCGCCGATGAGCCACGTCGGCGCGCGGCCCGAGGCCCCGACGATCCTGCGCGTGTACCCGGGGGACGCCGGGCGCTTCTCGCTGTACCAGGACGCCGGGACCGGCACCGGATATCTGCACGGCGAGGACAGCCACACCCAGATCGACACCTGGCCCTCGCGCCGTGGGCGGGACACCAACGTGTCGATCGGACCGGCCGCCGGCCGCTATCCCGGACAGCCGAGCACCCGGAGCTTCAAGGTGCAGATCGAGCGCCTGAGCGCACCGGATCGCGTGCTGCTCGACGGCCGGCGCCTGGATCCTGGCGAGTGGCGGTACGACCAGGCCACGCGCACCGTGATCGTGCGGATCGGCGACCTGCCGCTGCGCGGCGGCACGCTGATCACCGTCCAAGGCGCGACGCCGATCGCCTCGGCCGAGCCCGCCGCCGTCGACCTCAGCATCGACCCGTCGACGCCGCTGAGCCTCCCGGCCGGCGCCTCCACCACGGTCAAGACCACCGAGCGCGACGACGGTCCCGGTTCCGCGCGCGGCCTATCGGTGGCGCTGAGCGGGCCGGCGGGGTGGACCGTGACGCCCGCGTCGCCGGTGAGCGGCGGCGACCTGATCTGACGGCGCCTCGGCGACCCAGGCCTGGACCGTGACCGCGCCGTCCGGGTCGGCCTCGCCGGCGACCGCCGCGGTGGTGGCCACCGTGTCGTACCGGAGCGCCGGGCGCGCTGAGACGGTGACCGCGAGTCAGCAGAGTCCGCCGGCAGCGGCGCCGCTCCCGCCGCCGGTGATCACCTCGACGTCGCCCGCCAACCCCGCGCCGGGCGACTCGGTCACGCTCACCGGGCAGAACTTCGGCGCCACGCAGGGGTCGAGCTACCTGACGCTGGCGCAGGGCGGCACGAGCTGGGGCGCGCCGTTCGACGGCGCCAAGCTCACGATCACGAGCTGGAGCGACACCTCAATCACGTTCGACCTCCCGCCCGACAGCCCGCCGTTCCCGCTGACGCCCGGCCAAGCCACGATCACCGTCACCGTGGCGGGCCAGGCCTCGCAGGCGGCGACGCTCAACATCGCCGGGACGGTGGGACCCCCGCCTGCGATTACGGCGGTGTCGCCCTCGAGCACCACGCCCGGGAGCACGGTCATGCTCACCGGGCAGAACTTCGGCGCGACGCAGGGGTCGAGCTACCTGACGCTGGCCCAGGGCACAACGAGCTGGGGCGCGCCGTTCGACGGAGCCAAGCTGACGATCACGAGCTGGAGCGACTCGTCGATCACGTTCCAGCTCCCGCCCGACAGTCTCCCGTTCCCGCTCACGCCCGGGACGGCCACGGTCACCGTCACCGTCGGCGCTCAAACGTCGAACACGGAAACCATCACAGTCACCTAACGCGCCCGCCGACCACCGGTTAGAAGTCCTCGAAGCGGACCTCGACCTGCTCGCGGGGGTCGCGCTCCTCGATCTTTGCGAGCGCGCGCAGCGTTTCCCGGTCGGCGCGCGACTCGGGCGGCCCGAGCAGGCTGCGCGGCCACAGCCGGCGCACCACGACCGTGTTGATCTCGGCGGAATACATGGTCAGCTGCGCGATCAGGTGCAGCCACACCAGCAGGCCGATCACGGTGGCGAACGTGCCGTAGGTGTTGCTGGCCCGCTTGATCACGTGGCTGATGTAGATGCTTCCACCGAGCTGGAGGATCTCGAGGAACACCGCCGCGACCGCCGCACCCAGCCATAGGTAGCGGGTGGGAATCGTGGCCGCGGTCAGGAACCGGAATGCCGCAATGTACAGCCCGAAGTTGACCGCCAGCCCGATCGCGTACCCGGCGACCTTGACCAGCGGGCCATGAAACGTGGTGGTCACGAGCCCGGTGATGACGGCCGACAGCACGAACAGCACACCGAGGCACATCAGCAGGAGCAGCCCGCGCAGTCGCTTACGCAGGAAGTCCGGGCGATCCTTGAACGGGACCGCCCAGATCCTGTCGAACGCGTTCTGGGTCGCCTGGGTCACGCCGAGCCCGCCCCACAGGGAGGTGAGCACGCCGAAGACGAGCGCGGTGACCTTTCCAGTCAGCGCCTGCGCCTGCAACTGGTCGCCGACGACCGGGAACTGGGCGAGTACCGAGGTCGTGACGTCGTGATACAGCTCCTTGTTTCCCTGAAGTACGAAAGCCAGGATCGTCGTGAACACCAGCAGCAGCGGGAAGATCGAGAAGAACGAGTAGTAGGCGACGAGCGCGGCCAGGTTGCCCGCCGAGTCGTTGCCGAACTTCCTGATCACGGCCATCGGAACCGCCCACGCGGGGTGGCGCTGTTGGAAGCGATCGAACCTCTTGATCGGGCTGAGCAGATCCACGTTCGGGTCCTACCCGACGCAAATAGCGAAAAAGCGTCGCCGTATAGTGACGCGCGTGGGCGCCGTACGGGCGACGTGGTCTCGTCAAGCGGTTCGAGACGACCGGCGCCGTCGACCACGTCGATCTGCAGGTGGACGAGGGCGAGGTCAGAGGTCTGCTGGGGCCGAACGGCGCCGGCAAGACGACGCTGCTGCGGCTCCTGTTCGGGCTCGTCCGAGCCGACGACGGCACGTCGAGCTGCTCGGGCAGCCCGCTCGGGGCCGCCGAGTTCGATGCTCCCCGACGGCGTCGCGGGCTTCGTCGAGGACCCACGCTTCTACCCATACCTGTCGGGGCGCGCAACCTCGAGCTGCTGGCGGAGCTCGACGGCGGCGCCGCGACGGATCGGTCGACGAGGTGCTCGAGCGGGTGGGGCTGGCCGCTCGCGGCGACGATCGCCTCAGCGGCTACTCGACCGGGATGCGCCAGCGGCTGGGGATCGCGGCCGCGCTGCTGCGCTCGCCACGGCTGCTGCTGCTCGACGAGCCGACGGCCGGCCTTGACCCGGCGGGCGTCCGTGACATCGGCGGCCTGGTCCGGACGGCTGTCCGCCGGTGGAGCGCGGTGCTGCTCTCGAGTCACCAGATCGGCGAGGTCGAGGAGGTCTGCACGAGCTCATACGGTGCTATCGAGGGGCAGGGTCGTCTGGGACGGGACCGCATCGGAGACTCCGGGCGCAGGCGCCGGCGCCGGCATACCGCCTGCAGACGAGCGATGACCACCGGGCGGTCGAGATCGCCACCGGCCACGACGGCGTCCTCGAAGGCTTGCCGACGACGGCCAGCTGACGGTCGAGGTCACTGAGAGGAAACTCGATCAGTTCGTGCTCGCGCTCGGCGCCGCCGGAATCGCGGTGCGGCGGCTCGAGCAGCTGACGAGCCCGCTCGAGTCGATGTTCTTCTCGCTCCGGACCGAACGCGCTCCCCCGGCCTCGCCGAGCCCGCCGAAGCGGCGCTGGCGGGGACATGAGCGCGACCCATGCGCTGAGGCCGGGAGAGGCCTTCCCGGCGAGGCACCGCGGCGTCACGTGGCGTGAAGCGTGTTCGTGACAGAGCGGCGAAAGCTCGCCGCCCAGCTGGCGACGCGGCTGCTGGCGCTGGTCGCGTTCGTCGGCCCGTTCCTGTTCGCCCTGATCCTGAAGCTCCAGAACGGCGTTCCGGCCGACACGCTGTTCGGCGTCTGGGTCCACAGCTCGGGCTTCGCGATCGCGCTCGTGGTGCTCGGATTCGCGGGCTCGTGGGGCTTCCCGGTGATCGCCGGCGTGCTGGCGGGCGACATGTTCTCGTCCGAGGACCGCTACGGAACGTGGAAGACGATCCTGACAAGGGGGGCCGGGCGCCGGGACGTGTTCGCGGGGAAGGTGCTCGCGGCGGGGGCGTTCGCCGCTGCGCTGCTCGCGATCGCGACGGTCTCGAGCCTGCTCGCCGGCCTGATCTTCACCGGCGGCCAATCCCTCGTCGGTCTCTCAGGGACGCTGCTCTCGCCGGGAACGTGCGTGCTGGTGGTGATCGTCGCCTGGCTCGTCAGCGTGCTGCCGCTGCTCGCGTTCACGAGCATCGGGGTGCTGTTCTCGGTCGCGACGCGCAACGGGATCATGGGGGTCCTGGGGCCCGTGCTGGTGGCGCTCGCGATGCAGCTGCTGGCGCTCGTCGGCAGGGCTCGGTCGTCCACACCCTGCTCGTCGGCTCGGCGTTCGACGACTGGCACGGGCTGCTCAGCGGCCACCGCTTCTACGGGCCGCTGATCGAGGGCAGCATCGTCAGCGTGGCCTGGATCGCGGCTTGCCTCGGGGGCTCTTGGCCGATCCTCCGGCGGCGCGACTTCGCCGGCACGCCGGTCCCCCGCCGCCCCGGTTGGATGACGGCGATCCGGGCCGTCGTCGCCGCGGCGGCGTTGATCGCGTTGCTCGGCGTGGCGGGCAATTGGGGGCCGGTCGGCGACACCCAGCAGCAAGCGACCATCGTTCACGGCCACGTTCAACAACCTGACGCTGCTCCAGCAGCGGCTGCTCGGCCGCCACGTCCCGCCGGGCGCGAAGCTGAACATCCTCCCGAACTGCCGGCGCCGTGCCGGCGCGAGCCAGGGACCCGGCGACGACTGGGTGTGCACGCTCGACGTGCTCATCCCGCAACCCGGCGCGAATCCGTTCAACCCGACCATCGTCTCCTACGACATGAGCGTCAAGTCGAACGGGTGCTACAAGGCCGAAGTCGCCGCCGGCGTTCGTCGGTCAGCAGTTGATGCGAGACTCCGCGCGGGCACGAGATCGTGAACCCGCTGTTCATGATCTACGGCTGCTTCAACCCGCTGTAGCCCTCGACCGTCAGCAGCACGCGCTTGCGGTCGAGTCCGCCGGTGTAGCCGCCGAGGCCGCCGCCCGAGTGCAGGATGCGGTGGCAGGGGACGATGATCGGGATCGGGTTCGAGCCGAGCGCGTTGCCGGCGGCGCGATACGCACGGGTGTTCCCGGCCTCGGTCGCCACCTGCTTGTAGGTCGCGGTCGAGCCGAACGGGATCCGTGCCGTCGCCTCGAGCACGCGCCGGCCGAAGCCGCGCGAGAGCTGCCAGTCGAGCGGGAGGTCGAACTGCTCTCGCCGGCCGGCGAAGTACTGGTCGAGCTCGCGGCGCGGATCGTCGAGCCGGCGCGCGACGCGGAGGACCCGCGGCGAGACCCGGGTCGCGAGCTGCTCGAGGACCTCGTCCACGTCCTCGTGGTCCACGTACGCCAGCCGCACCAGCCCACGAGGGGTGGTGGCCAGCAGCAGGGTCCCGAGCGGCGAGTCGGTGGTCGCGTAGGCGACGTCGAGCAGCCCGGTCGCCGCGGCGGTCTCGCCGATGTCGGGCAGCTCCGGCGTCGCCGGCGGAGCGCCCCGCCTGAGGTCAAGTTCGATGTTCATGGCTGATACTCCGTTCGCAGTCGCTTGAGGGCTTCGTGGACGTTGCGCCGCGCCGCGTCCTGGCTCGTGTTCATGACCGCGGCGATCTCCTCGTAGCCGGCGTCGGCCAGATAGCGGAGGGCGAGCGCGGTCCGCTGCTTGTCGGGGAGCGCGCGCACGCGCTCCCACAGTCCGTCGTCGGGCAGGACCGGGGGGGCGTCCAGGGGGATGTCCGGGACCTCGCCGATCGGGACGGCGACCCGCCGGCGGGTCCGGATGTGGTCGATCGCCTTGCGGTAGGCGACCGTGAAGATCCACGACCGCAGATTCGAGGCGTCGCGCAGCTTGGGGTAGGCGCGGAGCGCCGCCAGCCAGGTCTCCTGGTAGCAGTCGTCCGCGTCGACACGGCCAACGGTCGCCACCAGGAAGCGGTGGACGTCGCGGCCGTGCGCGTCGAGCAGGCTTTGGAAAGGGGGCAGGTGCACCGAGGATGAAACGCGCCGCGTCGGCATCTCGTGAGATGGTGGCGCCACCCTGTAAATCGCAGCAACGCCCCTCATCCGCGCCCCACCCGGGCCACATAAGCGTGCACCCCATGCTTATGTGGCCGATCTTCCGAGGAGACGGCCAGTTTGCTGCGCTTTACCGGGAGAGAGCCGGTGGCGCGGATGATCTCGCCCGCGCCGGGCGATGATTTCGGGCCCCGTGGGGCGTCTTATGCACGAGCGGGGCCGGCAATACGCCGGTCACCCCTTGCCACCACGACCCGTTCGCTATACAAGGACACCTATGGCCCGTGCAATCTGGTCAGGCGCGATCAGCTTCGGACTCGTCAACGTGCCCGTCAAGCTGTACACCGCGACCTCGCCCAAGACCGTCCGCTTCAACCAGATCTCCAGCAAGACCGGCGCTCGCATCCGCCAGAAGCGCGTCGACCCGACGACCGACGAAGAGGTGCCCTACGAGGAAATCGTCAAGGGCTATGAGATCACGCCCGACCGCTACGTGTTGATCACCAACGAGGAGCTGGACGCGCTCGATCCCAAGGCGACGAGGACGATCGACATCGAGGAGTTCGTCGACCTCGCGGAGATCGACCCGATCTACTACGACCACAACTACTATCTGGCCCCCACGGCGGGCGGAGCCAAGGCCTACCGCCTCCTGCTCGACGCGATGCGCGAGGCCGGCAAGGTCGGGATCGGCAAGGTCGTTCTGCGCTCGAAGCAGCAGCTCGCCGCGCTGCGGCCGACCGGCGACGTGCTGACCCTGACCACGATGCTGTGGGGGGACGAGGTCCTGGCGCCCGACCGGCTCGACGAGATCGGCGAGATCGAGGAGGCGACGGCCTCCGATCGCGAGCTGAAGATGGCCGAGCAGCTGATCGCCTCGCTGTCGTCCGAGTTCGAGCCGTCCAAATTCCGCGACGAGTACCGCGATCAGGTGCTCGAGCTGATCGAGCGCAAGGCCGCCGGCGAGGAGATCGCCGTCCAGCCACAGGCCGAGGAGCCCGAGGCGGCCCCCGATCTGATGGCCGCGCTCGAGGCCAGCCTGGCCGCCGTGCGCAGCGGCGACGAAGACGAGGCGCCGAAGCCCCGCCGCCGGCGCGAGCCGGCCAAATCAGACGATGGGGACGCCGCCCCGAAGTCACGAGGCAAGGCCAAGGCGAAGACTTAACCACGACGGGCTCCGGTCCAGGGAGGGGCAGGCGCCGGCGGGATAATGGGCCCGGCGCCGCTCCGGTGGCGTCCGCCCCGGGAAGCTCTGGTGTGTGTCCGCATCGGGTGCCCGCGCTGCCCGTCTCGATCGTCGAGCCGCCGTATTGGACGCGAGGCACCCGAGTGGGACACGCACCTACGCAGCTATGGCGGGCGGCGCTGGGGGCCCCTGACCCTGTCCGGACGGGGTACCTGGCCCCATGGATGCCGCCGCAGGCGGCCCGTAGAACCCCTGTACACAAGACCGCAACGGTTTGCTAACAGTCGCTGGTACATTTCGGCGCTCAGTCTGCACCCGTCTGTGTTCCGACCCAACCCTCCTCCATGTACCGACGTATCGCTCCCCCCGGGGCCATTGGCCTCTACGACCCCGCCAACGAGCACGATGGCTGTGGCATCGCGCTCGTGGCGAAGCTGTGGGGTGAGGCGAGTCATGCGGTCGTCGAGAAGGCGCTCGACGCGCTCGAGAACCTCGAGCATCGCGGCGCCGAGGGCGCGGACCCGAACACGGGCGATGGCGCCGGGATCCTCCTTCAGATCCCTGACGGCTTCCTGAGGGCCGCGGTCGCGGGCGTGGAGCTGCCGCCGCCCGGCCGGTACGGCGTCGGCGTGTGCTATCTGCCGCAGGACGAGGAGCGCCGGGTCGTGCTCGAGCAGCTGATCGAGGACACGATCGAGGCGGAGGGGCAGCGGGCGATCTGGTGGCGCGACGTGCCCGTCGACGAGCGCCACGTGGGCGAGACCGCGCAGCTGTCCGCGCCGGTGATCCGCCAGGTGCTGATCGCGGCGTCGGACGACATCGGAGAGCAGGACGCGTTCGAGCGCAAGCTGTACGTGATCCGGCGCGTGATCGAGCGCGCGGCCGGGCGCGACCTCGTCCTCCCCAGCTTCTCGAGCCGCACGATGATCTACAAGGGGATGCTGACCGCGCCGCAGCTCCCGCGCTACTTCACCGATCTGCGGGACCCGCGCGTCGCATCGCGACTGGCGCTGGTGCACTCGCGGTTCTCGACCAACACGTTCCCGAGCTGGGAGCTCGCCCACCCGTACCGGATGATCGCCCACAACGGAGAGGTCAACACGCTCCGCGGGAACGTCAACTGGATGCGGGCGCGGGAGTCGCAGCTCGCCTCGGAGCTGTTCGGCGGCGACCTCGAGAAGGTCATCCCGGTCGTCCGCGAGGGTGGGTCGGACTCGGCGATCTTCGACAACGTGCTCGAGCTGCTCGTCCTGAGCGGCCGCTCGATCCCGCACGCGGTGATGATGATGGTGCCCGAGGCCTACCGGACGCGCAACGACCTCGACCTCGACGTCAAGGGCTTCTACGACTTCCACTCCTGCCTGATGGAGCCGTGGGACGGGCCCGCGGCGGTGGTGTTCACCGACGGGCGTGTCGCCGGCGCGGTGCTCGACCGCAACGGGCTTCGGCCGGGTCGCTGGATCCAGGACACCGAGGGGTACGTGGTCCTCGCCTCGGAGACCGGCGTGATGACCGTCGCCCCCGAGCACGTGCAGCGCAAGGGCCGGCTGTCGCCCGGCAAGGTGTTCCTCGTCGACCTCGAAGAGGGGAAGATCATCGAGGACGACCAGGTGAAGCGCCGCGTCGCCCGCAAGCAGCCCTACGGCGAGTGGTACGAGCGGTCGGTCGTGCACATCGCCGATCTCCCGGACCGAGATCCGCGCACGCCCCGGATCGAGCCGCTGCGCTCCAAGCAGCTCGCCTTCGGTTACTCGCAGGAGGACCTGCGGATGATCATCGCGCCGATGGCGACGAAGGGTGAGGAGCCGGTGGCGAGCATGGGCAACGACGCCGCGCTCGCGGTCATGTCCGACCGCCAGCCGCCGCTGTTCGCGTACTTCAAGCAGCTGTTCGCGCAGGTCACCAACCCGCCGATCGACCCGATCCGCGAGAGCGTGGTGATGTCGCTCCAGGCCGGCGTAGGAGCCGAGGTGAACCTGCTCTCGGAGAACCCCGAGCAGGCCCACCAGCTCGTGATGGACCAGCCGATCCTCCGCAACTACGAGCTCGAGAAGCTCCGCCAGGTCTCGCACGAGATCTTCTTCGCGGCCACGCTCGACATCACATGGCCGATCGAGCAAGGTCACGAGGGGATGTCCGTCCGGCTCGAGGCCCTGTGCGACGAGGCGGCTCGGTACGTCGACAACGGCGCGAACATCTTGATCCTGTCGGATCGCAACCTCGGCGCCGAGCGGGTCGCGACGCCCTCGCTGCTGGCGGTCGCCGCCGTGCACCATCACCTGGTGCGGCGCGGAACGCGGCTGCGGACCGGGCTCGTGATCGAGTCTGGCGAGCCGCGCGATATCCACCACATGGCGACGCTGATCGGGTACGGCGCCGCCGCGATCAACCCGTACGTGATGTTCGAGTCGCTCGACGAGCTAGCCGACCGTTCGCTGCTGCCGGTCGATTTGTCCCGGGACGAGGCCGAGCAGCGGATCGTCAAGGCGATTGGCAAGGGCCTCATGAAGACGATCTCGAAGATGGGGATCTCGACGATCCAGTCCTACTGCGGCGCGCAGATCTTCGAGGCCGTCGGGCTCGAGCGGGCGGTGATCGACAAACACTTCACGGGCACGGCGTCGCGGATCGGAGGGGTTGGAATCGAGCAGCTCGCCCAGGAGGCGATCGAGCGCCACTTCCGCGCCTACCCCCGCACCGATCGCGAGGTCCTCCCGGTCGGCGGCGTCCTCCAGTGGCGCCGAAACGGCGAGATGCATGTGTGGAACCCGGACACGATCGCGAACCTCCAGCACGCCGTAGTGAGTCCCGCCCAGCCGAACGGCGATCCGCGCAAGACGTATGCCGACTTCGCGCGGATGGCGAACGAGGAGTCGGTGCGGCACGCGCTACTGCGCGGATTGATGACGCTGCGGACCGCGGACGAGCCCGTGCCGCTCGAGGAGGTCGAGCCGGCGACTGAGGTCGTCAAGCGGTTCACCACCGGGGCGATGTCGCTGGGCGCGCTCGGGCGCGAGGCCCACGAGACGCTCGCGATCGCGATGAACCGGATCGGGGCGCGCTCGAACACGGGCGAGGGGGGAGAGGACGCCTCGCGCTACGAGCCCGATGCGAACGGCGATCTGCGCCGCTCAGCGATCAAGCAGGTCGCCTCAGGCCGGTTCGGCGTCACCGTCCACTACCTCGTCAACGCCGACCAGCTCCAGATCAAGATGGCCCAGGGCGCGAAGCCCGGCGAGGGCGGACAGCTCCCCGGCCACAAGGTCGACGACTACATCGCCTGGCTGCGGAACTCGACGCCCGGCGTCGGCCTGATCTCACCGCCGCCGCACCATGACATCTACTCGATCGAGGACCTCAAGCAGCTGATCTACGACCTGCGGTGCGCCAACCCGACGAGCTCGGTGTCGGTGAAGCTCGTGAGCGAAGTGGGCGTAGGGACGGTGGCGGCGGGTGTGGCCAAGGCGAACGCCGACCACGTCACGATCGCCGGCCACGACGGCGGCACCGGCGCGTCGCCGCAGTCCTCGGTCCAGGGCGCCGGGGTGCCGTGGGAGATCGGGCTGGCCGAGACCCAGCAGACGCTTCTGTTGAACGATCTCCGCACGCGGATCACCGTCGAGGTCGACGGCGGCATGCGGACCGGGCGAGACGTGGTCGTCGCGGCGCTGCTCGGCGCCGACGAGTTCGGGTTCTCGACCGCGCCGCTGATCGCGATGGGCTGCATCATGATGCGCGTCTGCCACCTAAACACCTGTCCGGTCGGGATCGCCACCCAGGATCCCGAGCTGCGCAAGCGCTTCCGCGGCACGCCCGAGCAAGTCGTCAACTACCTGATGCTGGTGGCCGAGGAGGTCCGCGAGATCATGGCCTCGCTCGGCATCCGGCGGTTCGAGGACATGATCGGGCGGTCCGAGCTGCTCGACACCGAGCGGGCGATCGATCACTGGAAGGCCAGCCGAGTCGATCTGTCGATGGTGCTCGACTCGCCGGATCTGCCGCCCGGGACGTCGCGCCGCCGGACGCGCGCCCAGCAGCCGGTGCTCGACGACGCGCTCGACTGGGAGCTCGTACGCCGGTGCGCGCCGGCGCTGGAGCGCCGCGAGCCGGTCAAGCTCGGCCCGATTCCGGTGAGGAACGTGAACCGGACCGTGGGCGGAATCCTGAGCGGGGAG
Source organism: uncultured Solirubrobacterales bacterium (assembly GCA_963709205.1). Lineage (GTDB taxonomy): Bacteria > Actinomycetota > Thermoleophilia > Solirubrobacterales > Solirubrobacteraceae > Palsa-465. The sequence continues at coordinate 97,210 of CAVPVP010000019.1, read as the reverse complement.
ATCGCGCGCCGGCACGGCGCCGGCGGCCTCGAGGAGGGCACGATCGAGATCTCTTTCAGCGGCTCGGCTGGGCAGAGCTTCGCGGCCTGGCTGGCCCCGGGCCTGATGTTCTCCCTCCGCGGCGAGACCAACGACTACGCCGGCAAGGGCCTGTCCGGCGGGGTGGTGTCCGTCCGGCCGCCCGAGGGCTTCCGCTTCCGGGCCGAGGACAACATGATCGTCGGCAACACCGTCCTGTACGGCGCCACCGCCGGCCGCGCGTTCTTCCGCGGGCTCGCCGGCGAGCGTTTCGCGGTCCGCAACTCGGGGGCGTGCGCGGTCGTCGAGGGCGTGGGCGACCACGGCTGCGAGTACATGACCGGCGGTCGGGTGGTCGTGCTCGGGCGCACCGGTCGGAACTTCGCCGCCGGGATGAGCGGCGGGATCGCGTTCGTGTACGACGTCGACCGGCGGTTCGGGGGACGCTGCAACCTCGAGCTGGTGGATCTGGAGGAGCTCTCGGCCGACGACGAGGCGCTCGTCCGCGACCTGATCTCCGAGCACGCCGCGCGGACGGGGTCGATCGTGGCGCGCAACGTGCTCGCGTCGTGGGACCGCGCCAGCGAGCGGATCGTGAAGGTGATGCCGCGCGACTACAAGCGCGCGCTGGCCGAGGCCGCCGAGCGCGAGCCGGTCGAGGCCTGATGATCGCCTCGCGTACTTACGGAGGAGACCGCTAGTGGGCGAGCTCGGCGCGTTCCTGAAGATCCACCGGGTCGGCTTCGAGAAGCGAGACCCCACGCAGCGCGTGCACGATTACAAGCAGTACTTCGGGCTCCAGTCCGACGCCGAGCTACAGCGCCAGGGCGCCCGGTGCATGGATTGCGGCATCCCGTTCTGCCACGAAGGCTGCCCGCTCGGCAACCTGATCCCTGACTGGAACGACCTCATCTATCGCGGGAAGTGGCGCGAGGCGATCGACCAGCTCCATGCCACCAACAATTTCCCCGAGTTCACCGGCCGCATCTGTCCGGCCCCGTGCGAGTCGGCGTGCGTACTGGCGATCAACGACGACCCGGTGACGATCGAGCAGATCGAGATGGCGATCGCCGAGCGCGCGTTCTCGGAGGGCTGGATCGTGCCGACCCCGCCGGAGCGGCGGACCGACAAGACCGTCGTGGTGATCGGGTCCGGGCCGGCCGGCCTCGCGGTCGCCGATGAGCTCAACCGCTGCGGCCACACCGTGACCGTGTACGAGCGCGACGAGGGTCCGGGCGGCATGATGCGGTTCGGCGTTCCGGACGCCAAGCTCGAGAAGCGGATCATCGATCGGCGGGTGGACATCCTCGCGGCCGAGGGAATCGAGTTCGTCTACAACAGCGACGTCGGCGGGGCCGTGTCGACCGAGGAAGTCAGGGATCGCCACGATGCCCTCGTGGTCGCGATCGGCTCGCGCGTGCACCGCGACCTCGACGCGCCGGGCCGGAGCCTACGCGGCATCCACTTTGCGATGGATTACCTGTACCAGCGCAACCGGTGGGTCGCCGCCTCAGAAGGGCGGCCGTCGCGCGCGCCGGCGCCTGGAACCGAGATCACGGCCGCGGACAAGAAGGTGATCGTGGTCGGCGGCGGCGACACCGGGATGGACTGCATCTCGAACTCGCACCGCGAGGGCGCCGAGAAGGTCGTGATGCTCGACGTGTACGCCCAGATCCCCGAGAGCGGGCGCGACTCGCGGCATCCGTGGCCGCTTCCGCCCAAGCGCACGCTGTCGACTTACGCGCTCGACGAGGGCGGCAAGCGCCGATGGGGGACGGAGGTGACCGGGTTCGGCGGCCGCGAGGGACAAGTCAGCCACGTGTACGCGCGCAAGGTGACCGGTACATCCTCGCGGGACCTGACGCCTGTACCGGGGTCCGAGTTCGTGCTCGAGGCCGACCTCGTGATGATCGCGATCGGGTTCGAGGGCCCGGAGCGCAGCGGCCCCGTCGGGGATCTCGATCTCGAGCTCGACCGCCGCGGCAACATCCGTACAGAGATGACCTACCGCTCGTCGGTGAACGGCGTGTACGCGTGCGGCGACGCCCGGATCGGCCAGTCGCTGATCGTCACCGCGATCGCCGAGGGCCGTAAGTGTGCGCGGGTTGTAAACCGCGACCTTGGGGGCAGCCCGATGGACGCCGACCGGGAGATGCTGGCGATCGGTGCGTGGAGCGGCGAGGCCGACCGCACGCTGCGCCACGAGGCCGAGGCTGCTGGGACGGTGCGGGCCGGTGAGGAGTTCTTTACCGGCCCCGGTGCTCAGGGTCGTTAACGGGTTGTAAAAAGGCTCGCTCCTAGGTTCAAAACCAACTGTTCCGAGCCCGACGTTTGTCCTCGATTCGCGGCGGGAATGCTAGTGTTAGCGGCGCAATCGCGTGGTGGAGCGGCCTGCGTAGCAATTTTAGGTTTAGACAGAGCTTGGGACGGGGAAACTCGCCCCTGTCGGTCAGGGAACTGCGCCCCCACTTCCCTGACTCTCCGGGGGGCCCAGATGGATCTGGGCCCCCCGGGCTCTTTAATAGAGCCCATGCCAGCGCTAGCGCTCGTGGGAGCCGCGGTCACGGCGGGCGGGGCGGGTGGGTTCCAACACCACGCCTCGGTCGGCTCGACGATCACTCACCTGATCGACTCGGTCGGAACGTTCCTGTCGCAGCTCACGAGCCTGAACTGGTTCTCGCTAGTTCTCGGGTTGGCGCTGTACGCGGTCTATCTGCTGCTGCGCTCGCGCGCGCTGTGGGGGGCGCTCCGGGCGGCGTACCCGGGCCAGCCAATCCGCTGGCGCGACGTGTGGGGCGCCTACATGGTCGGCTACGCGATCAACAACGTCTTCCCATTGGGGGGCGGGAGCGTCGCGCAGGTGTACCTGACCCGCGTGGCTATTCCCGAGAGCTCGTACCCGACCGTCGCGTCCGCGCTCTCGACCGGCGTGATCTTCGACTGGTTCATGGGCCTGCTCGTGATGTGCTTCGCGTTCACGCAAGGGGTGTTCCCGAAGCCTCCGGACTTCTCGAAGCTGCCCGCGTTCGACATCAGCTTCTTCGCTTCGAACATGCGCTTCACGCTGTTCCTGCTGACGGTCCTGGCGGTCGCCTTCCTAGTGGCGTTCGCGCTGCTTTCGGCGCGGGTCAAGGCGTTCTGGGAGCGCGTGCGGCAAGGGTTCGCGATCCTGCGCGACTGGCCGCGCTACCGCCGGGACATGGCCAGCTGGCAATTCGCGAGCTGGATCGCGCGGTTCGCGTCGTACTGGTTTTTGTTGGATGCGTTCCACATCGGCGGGTCGGTGCGCAACGCGTTGCTCGTGCTCGGCGTCCAGGTAGTGGCGTCGGTGTTTCCGTTCACGCCGGGCGGCGCCGGCGTCCAGCAGGCGCTGCTGCTGGCGATCTTCGCCCACAACCCGTACGTGGCCTCGTTCTCGGTCGGCCAGCAGATAGCGACGGCCGTGCTGACCACGGCCTGCGGGTTCGCGGCGCTCCTGTTGATCTTCCGGTTCCGGAGCTTCCGGGAGGTGATCGCGCGCGGCAAGGCGCATCGGCGCGAGGAGGGGATGGCGGTAGGGGCTTGACCGGGAGGGGTTTGAGCGGGAGGGGCTTGTGACCGGGACGCGGCTCGGCCGGGACGGGCTGACCGGGACGGCTTTGACCGGGCGCGCGCCAGCGCCGTGGCGAGCCGGGCGTGACACTCTTCAGGTGGTCGGCGCCACCGCTACAGGCGTCCCATGGCAGTGTTGTTACCCGTGATGAATGATTTCTTAGGGCTTGGGGCCGCGTATCCGCGGCCTACTGTACGGTCGGCGGCATGACAACCAGCGGTGCGCGGCACCCGACGCCGGCGACGCTCGAACAGTCCCCGGCGACGCTGGAGCAGTCCCCGGCGACGGCGATGCTCCGACTGGTGATCACCGGCTCGGTCGACGACGGCAAGAGCACGCTGATCGGGCGGCTGCTCTACGACTCGAAGCACATCCTGACCGACCAGCTCGAGGCCCTGCGCGCCGCGTCTGAGCGGCGCAACGGCGAGAGCGGGCTCGACCTCTCGCTCCTGACCGACGGCCTGCGGGCCGAGCGCGAGCAGGGGATCACGATCGACGTCGCCTACCGCTACTTCCAGACCCCGCACCGCAAATTCATCATCGCCGACACCCCGGGCCACGAGCGCTACACGCGCAACATGGTCACGGGCGCCTCGACGGCTGATCTCGCGGTGATCCTGATCGACGCCCGCAAGGGCGTGGTCGAGCAGACGCGCCGGCACGCGTTCATCGCCTCGCTGCTCGGCATCCGGCACCTCGCCGTGTGCGTCAACAAGATGGACCTGGTCGACTACTCGGAGGCCCGCTTCGAGCAGGTCGAGCTGGACTTTCGCGAGTTCTGCGCCCGGCTCGAGACGACCGACGTCACTTTCATCCCGGTGTCCGCCGTGCACGGCGAGAACGTGGTCGACAGGTCGGAGTACATGCCGTGGTACCAGGGCCCGGCGCTGCTCTACCACCTCGAGCACGTCCACATCTCCTCCGACCGCAACCTCATCGATTGCCGCTTTCCGGTGCAGTGGGTGATCCGGCCCGGACCGGGCCCGAGTCCGAGCCTGGGCCTGAGCGCGAGCGCGAGCGCAGGCCCGAGTCCAAGCCCGAACGCGAGTGCGAGCGCGGGCGCGAGTCCAACCCCGAACGCGAGTGCGAGCGCGGGCCCGAGTCCGAGCGCGAGCCCGAGCGATCCCGACTACCGCGGGTACGCCGGTCAGATCGCCGCCGGCGTGTTCCGGGCCGGTCGATCCGGTGGTCGTGCTGCCATCGGGCGACGAGACGCGCATCGCGTCGGTGGAGAGCTTCGACGGACCGATGGCCGAGGCGTGCGCGCCGATGTCGATCGCGATCCGGCTCGACGGACGACCTCGACATCTCCCGCGGGGACACGATCTGCCGCCCCCACAACCGGCCGACGGTCGACCGCAACCTCGAGGCGATCGTGTGCTGGATGACCGACGACCCGATCGTCGCCGGCGGCGTCTACGCGATCAAGCACACCACCCGCTCGGCGCGCGCGGTCGTCGAGGAGGTGCGCTACCGGATCGACGTCAACACCCTGCACCGTGACGCTTCGGCGAGCCAGCTTGGACTCAACGACATCGGCCGGATCCGGCTGCGCACGACCGTGCCGATGATCTTCGACGAGTACCGTCGTAACCGGACGACGGGCAGCTTCATCCTGATCGACGAGGCGACCAACGCGACCGTCGGCGCCGGCATGATCATCGAGGCGCACATCGAGCACCCGGAGGTGCGGCGCGGCGAGATCACCTGGGATCGGAGCCGGCTGGCGCGCGGGGCCCGGTGGGCGCTGCTCGGCCAGCGCGGCGCCACCGTGTGGATGACGGGCCTGCCGGCCGCCGGCAAGTCGACGATCGCCGCGGCGCTTGGAGGAGCGGATCGCGCGCGACGGCTACCGGGTCTACCGGCTCGACGGCGACAACCTCCGCTACGGGCTCAACAGCGATCTCGGCTTCGATCCGGTCGACCGCGCCGAGAACATCCGGCGCGTGGCGCACGTCGCCAGCCTGTTCGCCGACTCGGGGGCGATCGCGATCGTCAGCGTGATCAGCCCGTACGAGGTCGACCGCCAGCTCGCGCGCAGCATCCACGAGCGCGAGCGAGCTCGAGTTCCTCGAGGTGTTCGTCAACACCCCGCTCGACGAGTGCGAGCGGCGCGATCCCAAGGGGCTCTACGCGCGGGCGCGGGGCGGGAAGATCACCGGGTTCACTGGCGTGGACGCGCCGTACGAGATGCCGAGGAATGCCGACGTGGAGCTGCGGCCGTGTGAGCACCCGTGGACGACCTGGTGGAGCAGCTCGTGATGGAGTTGCGGGCGCGGGGGGTTTTGGGGGAGCCGCGGTAGGCCGGTCGTCGGGCGCGTGATGGTGCGCGGCGCGGTCGTCGACGAACGTCAACGGCGGGCACCTGAGGGTGTGGTGCCGCGCCGGCGCGCGCGGATCGCAGTGCGGTTCGGGCGGGGCGTCGTGGCGCCGCTCGCATCATGCATAACCCGACAATCGACGCGCTGCGCGGGGACCGTGCGCGTGCGCGCATGCCCCACATGCGTGGTCTGCCACGGTCGACCCGATCGCGCTCGAATGGCAGTGTTATGCAGGTTCTATTGGGAGTCGAGCGCCACCGGCGCTTCCCCCAGCACTCAGGTGCCCGCCGTTAAGCCCTCGCCGACGGGCAGGCCGGCCCTCGCCTACCCGCCATCGGGCCGAGCACCGGCTCGCGGCCGTAGGTGCTGAACGCCCGAAACCGCGAGAACAGCTTGTGCGCCGGACCGTGGAAGTCGCGACGAGCCCGTGGTCAGCAGGCCCAGCTCGGCGCAGCGGTCGGCGAGGAGCTCCGTCTGCTCGCGGGTGTGGGTGGCGTAGAAGCACTCGACGCCGTCAAGCCCCCAGCCGCGGAACCGATCGATGGCCTCGAGAACCTCGAGCGGATCGGAGATGTCCCAGAACGGGTGCGCCCAGACCGCGACCCCGCCCGCGTCGTGGATCGCTTCGATCGACTCGGCGATCGTCGGTGTCGTGCGCGGCTTGAACGCCGGCTTGCCGTCGATCAGGTAGGCCTCGAGAAAGGCCGAGCGCTCGGCTAGGCCCTCGTCGTGCAACCGCTGTGCGTTCGCCGGGTGGCGCACGACCGCGTCGGCGATATGGGGCCGGCCGATCGGCTTTCCCTGCGCCCTGCGCCGTGCGAGCTCGGAGTCGTCGAACTCGTAGCCGAGCTCGCGGAGGGCGTCCGCCATGGCCTCGGCGCGGCGTTCGCGGTCCTCGCGCCAGGTGCTCAACCGATCCCGCAACGCGTCGTCGTGATGGTCGACCCGGTAGCCGAGCACGTGGAGGTCCTGCTTGTTGCGGTCGACCGAGGAGATCTCGACGGCCGGCACGAGGCGCACCCCGAGCGCGGCGGCCGCGTCCGCGGCGGCCTGCACGCCGTCGACCGTGTCGTGGTCGCTCAGCGCGAGCAGCTCGACGCCCGGCTGCGCGCCGGCTGCGACGACGTCGCCCGGCTCGAGCGCCCCGTCAGAGTGGAGCGAGTGGCTTTGGAGATCGAAGGTCGGCGGATCGGCGCTCAAGCGCCGACAGGGTAGTGGCTAGCGGCCCGCGCCGGCGCCGACGTCCGCTGCGCGCGTCCGGTCAGCTGCGCCGCGCGTGTCCGCAGAAGCTCGACCAGATCCGCCGAGCGACGGAACGGATCCGCGATCGGCTCGCCGCCGTCGAGCGGGAGCGCCGCCCGCAAGCGGCCGTCGACCTCGGCGATCAGCATCGGCCCGGACGGGACCGGGGCGCTGTCGAGCTGGGCGAGGTCCGCAACCGGCGCGCGTCGCCGTGGCACCGCGAGTCGGAGCGTGACGTTGGGCTGACGAGCTTCCATAACCACTCAAAGACATTTAGCTGGTTCGTAACCGCTTTACTAGGATTGCTGGTGATGAGTAAGCAGCGACAGCCCCGGGTGAGCTCGAGCGCGTCAGGCGGTTCGTCAACACGTGGCAGATCGGCCACGGGACGGAGCTGCTGACTGATACGGAGGGCGATGGCCGAATGGTTCGCGGCCGAGGGCCTGGCGGCGGGCGAGCCTGCGGGCGACTCGCGCCGAGCTGGCCCGCGCGATCGAGCTACGGGAGGCGCTGCGGGCGGTGCTGGTCGCGCACAACGTCGGAGAGAGCGCGCCGGCGGACGCGAGCCGGACACTCGACGCCACCGCGCGTCGTGCCCGGCTGCGGCTGCAGTTCGAAGACGACGGTGGCGCGTCGCTCGTCCCCGAGGCGGCCGGCATCGACGGAGCGCTCGGACGCCTGGTGGCGATCGTCCACGACTCGATCGCCCAGGGGACGTGGACCCGCCTCAAGGCGTGCCGCGACCCGACCTGCGCGTGGGCGTTCTACGACCACACCAAGAACCACTCGGGGGCGTGGTGCAGCATGGAGCGGTGCGGCAACCGGGCGAAGGCGCGGACGCACCGCGAGCGCCACGGAGCTCATGCCGGCGCGTAGGGCGAGCGCCCGTGAGCGGCACACAACCGCCGCGGGCGGCTAGCGTCGTCGCGGGCGAGCTAGGCTGACGGGATGCCGACGTTCTGCCGCCACAACCGCCTGGTTCAGAACTGCCCGATCTGCTCCAAGGAGTTGTCGATCGAGCTGCGGCCGATCGTCACCTCGAGCGCGCCGCGGACGACGCAGCCGCGCCCGACCACGCCGCGGCCGGCCCGCACGGGATCGCGTGCGCGGTCCGGCGGCTCGAGCAGCGGGCTGACGGTGCGCCGGGTGGCGCGAGGCGCCGGCGACGGCTACCGCTCGCCGCACGTGATCGGATTGAAGTCGAGCACGGACGCGGCGCGGCTCGCCGAGGAGCTGGCGTTCGCCGACACCCGGCTGGAGCTGCTCGAGCAGGCACCGCCGGGGCTGTACGCAGAGGTCGCGGACGCCGCCGGCCCGATCGAAGAGCGCAGCTGGCTGGCGTTCCTGATCGCCTATCTCTGCCCGCTCGAGGGCGAGAACGAGTTCGCGGAGATCGAGCGCGTCCGGACCTCGTGGGCCTCGGGCGAGCTGCCGGCGCTCGACGGCGTGGAGCTCGGCCCCCGGACCGCGCACGACCCGTCCCGGGGCACGAAGACACTCGAGGCCTACCGGATGTGGGCCGCGCGCTCGGGCTCACAGGAGTCCGCGTACACCGGCGACGCCGGGTGGTCGCCGGAGCGGCGCTTCGCCCGCGCATTCGAGCGTCTGGCGCTGCCCGGGCTGCATCGTGACGCGCGGTTCGACCTCCTGGTCACGCTCGGGCGGCTCGGGGTCTACGAGATCGTCGCCGGATCGCTCGTCCTCGGTGGCGCGAACGACGTCACGGTCGGTGCCAAGCGCGCCTTCGGGATCGGAGATCCGCTGCTGCTCGAGCGCCGGGCGTCCGATCTCGCCCAGGCGTGCGGCGTCCCGCTCGAGGCGCTCGACCTCGGCCTGCACAACTGGCAGCGTGGCGAGCGCGCCCATCTCGGCGTGCCCGCCGACACCGAGCCAGATCCGGACACGCTCGCACGCGTCTCCGCGGCGCTCGGCCTCTGAGTCATCCGGCGCTCTGCCTCCCCGCTCGCCGGCGATCGGTCTCTGAACGCGTCCGGGCGCTCGGTCTCTGAACGCGTGCGGCGCCAGGTCTCTGAACGCGTCCGGCGGCCGGCCCCGAGCTCGCCGGCGATCGGTCTCTGAGCTCGTCCGGCGCTCGGCCTCGGACCTCGCCGGCGGCCGTTCACCTCCAGCGCGCCGGAAACAAAAAAGTGCGTTAGGCTTCACAAATCCGGGTATCTGAGTGCCGGATTTCTGCGATGCGCCGCCTGATCTTTCTGTCGTCGCTTCTCGTCCTCGCCGCCTCGTTGTTCGCGATCGCGGCGCCTGGGCCTGCCGGCGCTGCCGGTACCGCCCGAAGCGTTCCGCACATCCTGTGCCCGCAGCAGCAGGGACAGCCGACCGTGATCCCGTGCTGCCCGGTCCCGACCAACGGCAGCGCACGCGCGAGCGCCCAGTACGTCCCGTGCTGCCCGCAGTCGGGCAGCACCTGCTGCACGTCCGGGACCAACTGCTGCGCGACGGGGACGACGTGCTGCACGACGGGGACGACGTGCTGCGCGATCGGGGACGACCTGCTGCACGACCGGGACCACGTGCTGCACGACCATCTGCACATCCGGCGGACTGTCGATCGCGTCCTCGCCCGATCCTTCGACGGCGGGGCGGAAGGTCGTGATCTCAGGCGGGCTGACCAGCAATCCGGTGTCCGGCGCCCAGGTGGTGCTGTGGCGAGAGCTGTCCGGCCAGTCGAGCTTCTCATCAGTTCGCGCAGACCACGACCGACAGCGCGGGCCAGTACAAGTTCACGATGAAACGCGGGTCGGTCAACGCCGACCAGCAGTGGTACGTGACCGCGAACGGTCTCACGAGCCCGACGCTTCAGCAGAAGGTCAACGCGCTCGTCGGGCTGGCCTCCGCCTCGCACACGCGTGACGGCCGGGCAGCCGGTGGCGCTGTCGGGACACGTCACCCCGTCGCACGCAGGCCAGGTCCTGCTGATCGAGCAGAGCCGCGGCGGATCGTGGGCCGTGATCGGCCGGCCGCGGCTGACCCACGCCTCCGCCTACAAGCTCTCGCATAGATTCATGCACGCCGGGGCGATCAAGCTGAGGGCGGTGCTGCCGGCGACGCCCGCAACAACCGCTCGAATTCGCCGACGCTCACCGTCACGGTCAAGTAGCGCACGGAGCGGTTCAAGAACCGGTTACGTCCGGTCGACCGCCTACCTTCTGCGGCGTCCGCATCCCCTTACCGGAGCCGCAATGTCACTCTGCTTCATCGAACCTCAGGACGCTATCCGCGTGATCGCCGAGTCGGTGGGGCGTGAGGCGCGTCGCCAGATCCTCGGAGAAGTGGTTCGGGCGTGGGTGGACGAGATCCCCGAATCCGAGCTCGAATCGCATTACGCGAAGGCGCTCGCCGACCTCGACGAGCATGACCTGTCGCTGCTGGCGGCGTGGCACGCTTCGCTCGAGGTCGGGCATCCGCTGCCCAACCGGGAGTTCCTGGTCAACGTCTTCCCGTCGCTCGGCGACCACCGGCGCGAGGCGCTGAAGATCGCCGCCGGCTTCCGCGGCGAGGAGGCGTTCGAGGCCGGCGTGGGCGAGGATCAGGCGTTCGACACCGTGCTGCCCTGGCTCTCCGAGGCGCGGTGCATCGAGCTCGCCAAGGAGTGCCTCGAGCTGTACTGCTGGGATCGGCTGGGCGTAGAGAACTGAGCCGCTTGATCGCCGGCCTCCTCCTCGAGGTCGGCGTCGAGCTCGAACCAGACGCAGAACGCGTCGCCGTCGCCGGCAGCGCGTCGGCTCGTGCCCCAGCGACTAGACAGCCCGTCGACGACGAACAGGCCGTGTCCGCCGGCCTCGCCGGGTCGTGCCGGCGGCAGGCGCGCCGCGTCGAAGCCGGCGCCGGGTCGGTGACCTCGACCCGGATGCGGTCGACGAACAGGGTGATCCGGAGCCCGACCGAGCCGCCGACGCTCAGGGCCGGGATGGATCACGGCGTTGGTCACGAGCTCGGAGGTCAGGAGCGTCGCCGTCGCGACGTCCTGCTCTGAGAGGCGCCCGGTGATCGCCTGACGGAGCTCGGCGCGCGCCCGGGCCGGCGCATCGGGGGCGCGGTCGAGCTCGATGTCGATCCGTTCGACGAACGGCTCCACGGCCGAGAAATCGCCGGGGCTCGGCGTCAGCTCGACGCGGCCGGTGATGCCGGTGATCCGGAGGAGCTCGGTGACCGCCGCCGGCGGCCGCGTGAGCCCGAGCGCGATGCCCTCCTCGCGGGTGCGACGCTCGATCATGATGATCGCCCGCATGCCGGAGGAGTCGATGAACGTCAGCTCGCCGAGGTCGATCACCAGGTCGCGACCGGCGAGGGCGGGGATCGCGGCCTCGAACGCCCCCACGAGCTCGGCGCAAGAAGCGCTGTCAAGCTCTCCACCGAGCTTGATCGTGGTCCTGAAATCGTCCTCCTGCGTTTCGAGTCGGAAGTTGGGCAGGGAACCCACCGCGCCGCCTTACCTCAGGTGACCGGAAGATTAGGAGAAGCGCCCGCGCCGTGCGTGGGGTGAGCCGGCACGCCGCCGCCAACCGCCAACGGCCGCAACGCCAGCGCCGCTGTGTCATCGGCCTGCCGCCCGACCTGGAAACGGTCGAGCCCGGCGGCAAGCTCGGCCAGTAGCCGCTCCGGCGTCTCGCCGGCGTGTCGCCGACACCAGGCTGCTTGAGCCGCTCGGTGCCGAAGCGCTCGTCCGCTCCAAGCGTGTCGATCACACCGTCGGTGTACAGCAACAGCGTCTCGTCGGCCGCGACCTCGACGACCCGATCGACCGACGGCTCGCCCGTCCAGGCGCCAAGGATCGGACCGACCGCCCCGATCTCGCGCACCCGTCCGTCATCCCGCACCACCAGCGGGCCGGGGTGACCGGCCGATGCGACCACCGCCCGCTCGCGTTCGAGGCGGACGCACACTGCCGTGCACAGCCACAGCCCCGGCTGCTCCCTCAGCGCCTCGTTGAGGCCGAGCGAGGATCTGGCTCGGGCTCCGCTCGTACTTGCTGAGGAAGCGGGCGCCGTGGCGCACCAGCGACGTGAGCGCGGCCGCCTCGACGCCCTTGCCCGTGACGTCGCCCAGCACGACGATCCAACCGTCGTCGCTCTCGTAGAAGTCGTAGAAGTCGCCCCCGACCTCGACCTCCTCGGCGTCGCGGGCGGCGCGGTAGAGCGTGGCGACGTCCCACCCCTCGATTCCGGGGACCACGTCCGGCAGCAGACTGCGCTGGAGCGTGTCGGCGGTGTCTCGGCGAGAGGTGGCGAGCCGTGCGTTGTCGACGGCGATCGCCGCCCGGCCGGCGACCTGCTCGGCGAACTCCCGGTCAGCCTCCTCGAACCGCCGCATCGACTCAGCGGTAACGAGCGTCATCACGCCGAAGGTCCGCCCGCGGGCGCGGAGTGGCACGAGCAGCACCGAGCGGAACCCGATCGACCGCAACAGCGACAGGTGCTCGTCGTTGACGGCGGCTCTCGCCAGCACATCGTCGGGGATGTCCCGATAGAGCTCGGACTGCCCGGTCCGCAGGATGCGCCCGACGCCCCTGTTGGGATCGAGCTCCGCGGGCTCGAATCGGCGGACCTCTTCGGCGAGCTCGAGCTTGGACGGGTCGTGATGCGCGACCGCGACTCGCTGGCGACTGCCGCGGTCGATCGACCAGCTCGACCGCGCACCAGTCGGCGATCTCGGGGACCGCCAGCCAGGCCACGTTCCGCAGGGTCTCCTCGTAGTCGATCGAGGACATCAGGATCTCGGACGCGCGTGCGAGGAACCGATCGTGAAGCTCGGCGATCCGCTCGCGGGTGACGTCCTCGATGACCGTGACAGCCGCCACCGGCTGTCCGTCCTCGCCGTTCAGGGGCGCGGACTTCAGCAGCTGCCAGCGAAGCTTCTCCGGTGGAACGGTTGGTCGTGCGCATGAGCAGCGGCTCGGCCCGCTCCCCGGCGAGCAGGCGGACCGACGGGATCGAGTCCATCGTGAGCTCGTGACCGTGCTCGTCGTGCACGATGTAGTCGTCGAAGATCGCGTGCGGCGGCCGGCGCTGCATCTCCTCGAGCGAGGAGAAGCCCATCGACTCGAACGCCGCGCGGTTCGCGTACAGGATGTGGTGATGGGGATCGCGGATCGTCACGGCCTCGGCCAGAGCATCGAGGATCTGGCCGAAACCGGGATCGCGTCCCCGCAGCTGCGCCTCCAGCTCGCGCAGAAGTTGCGTTCGCTCCGACACGTCCTGGATCCAGGCGTGGAACGTCGGCTCGACCACCGTCGCGCACGACCGTGAGCGACACCTCGACCGGGAGCTCGCTGCCGTCCCGCCGCACCGCCTCGACGATCAGGCGGGCGGTGATCGTGTCGGTCTCGCTCGCGGCGCCGGCCCGGCGCAGCCCTTCCCGATGGCGCTCTCGGTAGCGCTCGGGGACGATCAGCTCGGCCAGTTCGGATCCCGAGAGCCTCCTCGCGGGAGTATCCGAACAGCTCGTACGGCGTGGCGGTTCCACTCGAGCACGCGGCCGTCCGCGTCGACGGTCGCGAACGCGTTGTTCGCGATCTCGAGGATCGCCGTGACCGTCTCAGGATCCACCGAGCGCCGCCTCGATCTCGCCGATCGTCTGCTCGGTCGATCGGAACCGGATCGCGGCGATGCCGAGCTTGCGCGCGCCCTCGCAGTTGAGCTCGACATCGTCGATGAACAGCGTCGTCTCCGGGGCGGCGCCGAGCCGCTCGAGCGTGATCTCGTAGATCCTGCGGCTCGGGCTTGCGGCTGCCGACGAACGCCGAGTCGACGACGACGTCGAAGATCTCGTCGACCGGGAGCATCGCCCGCCAGTGCGCTTCCCATTCGCGGACGTTGTTAGTGCAGATCGCCATCTTGTATCCGCGCTCGTGCAGCTCGCGCATGTACTCGATCATGCGCTCATTCGGCTTGAGTTGCTGGAAGTAGCGCTCGCCGAAACCATCGAGCTCGACCTCGCCGCCGCTCGTCGACGGACAGCTGCTCGGACAGCGCGTCCATGAACGCGGCCTCGGTGATGCGCCCCGTCTCGAGCTCGAACAACGGATTCGATCCCTCTCGCTCGGCGATCGCCACCATCGCCTTGCCGACCGATTCGAGCGAGATCCCGGACGACTCCATCAGCCCGGCGAACGACTCCAACAGCGGCGAGGTGAGTACGCCGCCGAAGTCGCTGATGATCGCCTCGACCCGGCTCATCGCCGCCGGGCGAGGATGTACATCCCGGCGCCGTCGCGGCCGCGGCTGTGCCACCGGAACGGCTCGGCTCGAAGCTCGAGCTCCCCGTCATCGGACTCGGCGTGCGCGCCCGTGGCCTCGCCGGACGCGCGCCGCGGATACTGCTCGTCCTCGTCCTCGCGGGCGATCCATAGCTCGAGGCCCGCGCGGATCGGCCATCCACCGGCGTCGTACGTCGTCGACAGGCGCGGATCCTCGACCGCAGCGAATGTCTCCGGGCCGAGCACCGCGGCGGTGACGACATCGCCGTCGTGGGATTTGGCCTTCCGCGGCCGGAACGCCATCAGGGCGAGTCCCTCATCGGGCTCGAACCACGTCGAGACGGCACGCAGGGACTCGAGCTTGCCGAGGTCGAACCCTCCCCATCGCGACGTGCGCAGCCCGAGGCAGTCGACCTCCTGCTCGGCATCGCCGAGCTCGAACCGGCCGGTGACGCGGCACAGCTGATCGAACCCCTCAACGTGATCGTCGGTGTCCGCCGACGGCGACGGCCTCGCCGACGGGAGAGATCGTCAGAGCGGTGCGCGCTCACCGCCGAGGCGCCACTCGCCGCCGTCCTCATCGACCGATAACCGGAGCCCGGGACCGACGGTCACGGCGCTGCCGCCTCCGAGCGCCGTCAAGCCCGAGCCGTCGTCGGCGGGAACCCAGGCAGCACCCCAGATCGCGCGCTCGAGGTCGCCGAACGCGAGCGTCCGAAGGGCAGATGGGGGAGGGGTCATGGATGGAGCTGCGGCTGGTCGACGTCGGTTGCGGTCGAGTCGACATCGTATGGCCGCGAGGCGCCCGTGACCCGTGTCGCCTGGACCACCAGCCGGCTCTGGAGATTGCGGGCGAGCGCGCGGCGCATCAGCGCGCGCGTCGGTGGGAGCAGCGCGAGCACGCCGAGCGCGTCGGAGAGGAAGCCGGGCACGATCAGCAACAGGCCGCCGAGCAGGACGAGCACGCCGTCGAGCACCTCGCGACCGGGGGAGCGGCCCTCCGACACCGCGGCCCCCAGCCGGCGCCAGGCGGCGCGGCCCTGGGAGCGCAACGCCCACCAGCCGATCGGCCAGCTCACCAGGATCAGCAGCACCGTCGCCAGCGCCCCGATCGCATGCGCGACCTGAATCGCGACGAACACTTCCGCGACCACCCAGATCACAAAAACAAGCACGAAGATCATGCTCACTAGGCTAGCCGCTCACCAATCCTCCACAACCCTCGACCACCCTTGACCAGGGGGGTAGCTTGATGCTGAGGGGGCGCGTGTGATCTGCCACCCGACGCCCCGAGTGACAAGTGAGGAAGGGAGCGTTTGGTCATGGCGCGTACCGACACGGGGACCGAGAACGGGAAGAACGAGTCGGAGATCTCGCCCGAGGTCGAGAGTGAGGCCGCTGAGCTCGTCGGCGCCCATGCCAGGGAAGAGGAGCGACCGCGGCGCTTCGGCGCGAGCCGGGTGCTGAGCGCGGCCGACCGCGACCGGATCCTCAAGGATGCGCGCTCGGTCGAGTTCCCGGCGGCGCTGCGCGGCTACGACCGGACGGCGGTCGATCGCTACGTGGAGCGCATGAGCCGGCTGATCACCGAGCTCGAGATGTCCTCCTCGCCCGAGGCCGCGGTCCGTCACGCCCTCGACGAGGTCAGCGATGAGACTCGCGACATCCTCCAGCGCGCGCACCAGACCGCCGAGGAGATCACCGCCCGCTCCCGCGCCAGGGCGGACGACCGGCTTGAGCAGGCCGAGCGCGAGAGCCAGGACCTGCTTGATTCAGCCCTTCGCAAGGCGGCCGAAGCGCGTGACGGGGCCAAGGATGAGGCGGCCCAGATGCGCGAGGCCGCCGTACGCGAGACCAGCGAGCTCCGCGCGACGGCCGATCGGGAGGTCGCGGAGCAGCGCGAAGCCGCCCACCGCGACGTCGTCGAGCTACGCGAGACGGCTGACCGCGAAGTCGCCGTGCTGCGCGCCACCGCCGATCAGGAGGTTGCGGAGCTGCGCGCCACCGCCGACCGCGAGGTCGCCGAGCTCCGCGGGAAGGCCGCGCGCGAGACCAAGCAGCTGCGCGCAACGGCCGACCGCGAGACCGAAGAGATGCTCGCCGCCGCGGGCCGGGACGCCGACGAGATGCGCGAATCGGCCGAGACGCGCGCCCGCGAGCTGGCCCGAAGCGCCGAGATGGTCTGGCGCGAGCGCCGGCGGCTGATCGAGGACATGCGGGCGGTCGGAGAGCAGCTGGTGGCGATCGGCGAGACCGAGGGCAAGCGCTTCCCGCGGTTCGGCGAGGAAGGCTCGGACGTGGCCGAGCTGCTCCGCGAGCCCGCCTCGGTGGCGAGCGACGTGGGCGAGCGTCGATCGCGCCGGGCACGAAGCCGTCCGAGCGAACGAAGTCCCGAGCTGGACGAAGTGCCGAGCTGAACGAATGCCGAGCTCGACGAACGCGAACGAAGGCGAGGCGCCTTCGAACCTGACCGCCGGCAGCCGGTGAAGGCCGACGTGCTTGATCAGCATCATGACCTGGGGCTGGGCGCCGCGAACCAGAATCTCCCCCCCTTTGGCTCGCAACCGGCGGGCCAGGACCGCGAGGTCGAGCATCACCGACGAGTCCGCGAACGCGAGATCGGACAGGTCGACGATCACGTTGGTCTGGGAGCGGAGAGCCCGCACCATCGCCTGGCGGCGGCCACCCTGCGTGGACCGGTCCTCGTCTCCGCAAACACGCAGAGTGCCCGAGTGTTCATCGAAGTCGACGATGCCGCAAAACCTATACAAACCGGTGCACTGTCCGCAAGGGCCAACCCTCGAACCGCCTAAACTGATCCCACGATGGCAACTGTCGAAGATGTGACCGACGTTCTCCGCGACGTCATCGACCCCGAGCTGGGGCTCGATTTCGTCGAGCTCGGGCTGATCTACGACGTCGAGATCGAGGGCCCGACCGTCCGGGTGACCTACACGCTGACCAGCCCTGGCTGCCCGATCGGACCGCAGGTGTCCGAGCAGATCGAGGAGTTCGTCATGGAGCTCGAAGGCGTCGAGGAGGTCCAGCCCACGATGACGTTCTCGCCGCCGTGGACGCCGGAGCGGATGAGCGAAGACGCGAAGTTCGCGCTCGGCTTCTGAGAAGGCTCAGGCCGGGTCGTTACGCCGCAGCTCGCGGTCTGAGGTCGATCGCGCGGATCTCGTGCTCGCCCGGGAAGCTTGTCGAGCACGGCCGAGACGACCTGCTTGACGTCGTGCTCCTCGTGACCGAGGTCGTCGTACAGCGACTTGAGCGCCGTGTGGACGATCTTCAGCTGGGCGGCGGTGAGGTCCAGCCGGAACGCGGTCTCGTCGGGTGCGATCAGATCGTCCATGCGCGCGGAACGGTAGCCGTTTGCAGGTGAAACGGCAAGGAGCGCAAGGTCCACATCAGCTTGCGGGCTCGCTCGGCGGACGTCCGGGCCGCTTGGCCCGCTTCGCTCGCATGTCCGCCGCCGGTCCCTGCCTCTGGCGGGTGCCGGCGGTCGGCAGGATCTGCGTCGGGCCGCCGTTGTGCCTCTTCTCGCCGCTGGCCCGCGGCTTCTCGTCGCCGCCCCGCGCCTTCTCGCCGCTGGCCCGCGCCTTCTCGTCGCCGCCCCGCGCCTTCTCGCCCCCGTTGGCCGCCGAGCTGGACCGTGCGTGCGCCGCGTCGAGCAGCTCCTGCCAGCGAGGCGTCGATCCCATCGGCGATCACATCGATGTCGGGCAGCGCGTCGTAGTCGCCGAGCAGGCCGTAGTCGAGGCCGCCGTCGTAGGACATGATCGCCACCGCCAGCGCGTGGTTCTTGGGCAGGAACGCGAGCGGGAACAGGTCCTCGAGCCGGCGCCCGAGGAGGTAGAGCGGGATCTGCGGGCCGGGGATATTCGTGACGAGCAGGTTGAACAGGCGGGTCGAGAAGTTCAGCCGGGAGGCCTCGGCGAGGATCGTCGGCGGCGCCAGGTTGTTGACGGCCGCAAGCGTCGCGGCGCCGACGGCCTGCTTTGACTCCTTGAGGCCGTCCATCGCCCGTCTGACGAACGCGAGACGGGAGACCGGATCGTGGATGTAGACGGGCAGCGGACCGCGCATCGCCGCGAGCTGGTTGCCGAGCGTGCCCTGGTGCGCATCGGTGCGGACCGACACGGGCACGAGCGCCCGCATCTCGAGGCCCTCGGTCCGGACGCCGCGTGACTCGAGCCACCGCGCCAGCGCACCCGAGACGACCGTCAGCACGACGTCGTTGACGGTCCCGCCGAAGGCGTTCTTGACCGTCTTGTAGTCGGCGAGCTGGTGGCGGACGACTGCGTACCGGCGATAGGGACCGATTTCGACGTTCAACGGCGTCACCGGGGCGGGGTTCAGCCCGGCCCAGGCGATCTCGCCGACGCCCTCGACTGCGTCCCGGAGCCCGGCGAACGAGGTCGCGGGATGGGTGGCTGCGGACACCGCTCGCGATACGAGGCCGGTCGCGACGCCGACCATCCCTCGAACTCCGGCGGCGACGAGCTCGGCCGAGGACGGCTCTCGGTGTGGCTGCCACGGCTCGAGGGCGGCCGGCGGACTGCTTGGGAGGCGTCGGCTCCAGATCGAACAGGACGGTCGCGAGGTCGACCCCCGACACGCCGTCGACGAACGCGTGGTGCGTCTTCGAGATCAGCGCGAAGCGGTCGCCCTCGAGCCCCTCGACCAGCCAGTTCTCCCACAGCGGCTTGTCGCGGTCGAGCTGCTGGGAGGCGATCCGCGCCGCGAGCAGGAACAGCTGCTCCTCGGTGCCGGGCGCCGGCAGGGCGGTGTGGCGGACGTGGTACTCGATGTTGAAGTCGGGGTCGTCCACCCACAGCGGACGGCCGGTCTCGAGCGGCGGCGTGGCCAGCTTCTGCCGGTACCGCGGGACCAGATGCAGCCGGCTGCGGACGTGGTTGACGAAATCGGCGAAGTCCGGCGGCGGCCCCTGGAAGATCAAGACACCCCCGATGTGCATGTGCGAGCTCGGCCCCTCCTGGTGGAGGAACGACGCGTCGATCGAGCTGAGGCGGTCCAGGTGTCGCTGTGCCATCGCCGTATGTTCGCATTTCCCTCCTACACTCTTCGCCGATGGGGTCGGTGCCCGAAAAGCTCCTGCTCGCGGCGCCGCGCGGTTACTGCGCGGGCGTCGACCGGGCCGTGCAGACGGTCGAGCGCGCGCTCGAGCTGTACGGCGCGCCGGTCTACGTCCGCAAGGAGATCGTCCACAACAAGTTCGTGGTCGAGCAGCTGCGCGAGCGCGGCGCGGTGTTCGTCGAGTCCGAGGCCGAGGTGCCCGAGGGCGCGACCGTCGTGTTCTCGGCCCACGGCGTATCCCCGGCGTGCACGCCGGCGCCCGTGAGCGCGAGCCTCGACACGATCGACGCCACCTGCCCGCTCGTGACCAAGGTCCACGTCGAGGCCAAGAAGTTCGCCGCCGACGGCTACACGATCGTGCTGATCGGCCACGCCGGCCACGAGGAGGTCGAGGGGACGATGGGCGAGGCGCCCGAGAGCATCGTGCTCGTCGAGTCCGAGGAGGACGTCGACCGCCTCGACGTCCCCGACCCGAGCCGGATCGCCTACATCTCCCAGACGACGCTGTCCGTCGACGAGACCCGCTCGATCATCAATCGCCTCCGCCAGCGCTTCCCGGCGATCGTCGGCCCCCGCACCGACGACATCTGCTACGCCACGACCAACCGCCAGGCCGCGGTCAAGCAGCTCGCGGTGGAGTGCGATCTCGTGCTCGTGATCGGCTCGCGCAACTCGTCCAACTCGAACCGGCTGGTCGAGGTCGCGCGCGAGCACGGCGCCGCCTCGCACCTGATCGACAACGAGACCGAGGTCCGCGAGGAGTGGCTCGCCGACAAGCGCGTGGTCGGGATCACCTCGGGCGCGAGCGCGCCCGAGTCGCTGGTCCAGCGGCTGGTCGAGTTCTTCCGGGCCCGCGGGACGACCGACGTGCAGGAGCTCGAAGTGGTGCAGGAGGACGTCCGCTTCATGCTCCCCAAGGTCATCCGCCAGGCCGTGGCGGCCGGCTCCGCGTAAGCCGCTGCGCACGCTCGTCATCTCGGATCTCCACCTCGGCGCGAACGGCCGGCCCGACGTGCTGCGCCGCGAGCCCGAGCGAGCGGCGCTGCTGGCGCGCCTGCCGAGAGTTCGATCGGCTGGTGCTGCTCGGCGACACGCTCGAGCTCCGGCACGGGCCGGTGCGCGACGCGCTCGCCGCCGGCGCGCCGGTGCTGACCGAGCTGGCGGCGGCGCTGGGCGCCGGACGCGAGGTCGTGATCGTGCCCGGCAACCACGACCACGCGCTGCTGCGTGGCTGGCTCGAGCGGCGCGACGCTGACTCCCGCTCGGTCTGGAATCCGCGGTCGACTGGGATCGGCGGGAGCCGCTCGGAGCGCTGGTCGAGTCGCTGGCGCCGGGCGGGCAGCGTCCGGGTCAGGGCCTACCCCGGGGTGTGGCTGCGCGAGGACGTGTACGCGACCCACGGCCACTACGGCGACCGCCACAACACCGTGCCGATCCTCGAGCGACTGGGCGCCGGCGTGACCGTGCGCGTCGCCGGCGAGCCCGAGGGCGGTCCGGCGCGTGCCGAGGACTACGAGGCGGCGCTCGCGCCGATGTACGCCTGGGCCGACTCGGTCGCCCAGAGCGGCGGTCTGCACGTCGGGGGCGGCGGCAGCTTCCAGATCGCGGCCTGGCAGGCGCTGAACGGCGCGGCGGGGAGCGTCCGCGGCCGGGCGATGGCGGTCGGTCTCGCCGCTGCGGTGGCCGCGCTGAACCGCGCCGGGATCGGACCGCTCCGGCGCCGACGTCTCCGGGGTCGCGCTCCGGCGGGGCGCGCTCGCCGGGTTCGCCGAGGTGGTCGACGCGGCTGCGGCGTCCCGCCGGCGTCGCACGTGATCTTCGGCCACACCCACCGCGCCGGGCCGCTGCCGGGCGACGACCGGAGCGAGTGGGGCGCGACCGGGGCGACCCGGCTCATCAACATCGGGAGCTGGGTCTACGAGGCCCGGTTCGTCGGGGACGACCCGGCCGGCAGTCCGTACCGGCCAGGGTTCGCCGCGATCGTGTCCGACGACGGGCCGCCGGAGCTCGTCAACCTGCTAGACCCGGCGTGAAGCAGACGGCGTGGCAGGTCACGCCGGCGCCAATCTCGAGCGTGAGCTCCCCGGTCGTGCTCCGCTCGTGCGCGATCAGCTCGTAGGCGCCCGGATGGTCGACGGTCGAGCGTCCGACCATTGACGCGCACCGATCCGTCCCCGCTCAGCACCGCCCACACGCCGCCGGCCGTGTACGGCCCCGAGTACGGCCCCTCGACGTCGTCGGTCTGGGGCTCGAGCAGCGCGTCGGCCGCCTCCTCGGGCCGGAACGGGGCCAGCACCGGCTCGGCGTCGCCGACCAGCTCCTGGATCGCGAGCTCGGTCTCGTCGTAACCGCCCTCGCCGTAGTGGTAGTGGAGCAGCATCCCGCCGTAGTCGAACAGGTACCGCGCGGGCCAGCCGAGGTTGCCGTACAGGTCCCACACCTCGGAGTCGGCGTCGATCGCCACCGGGTAGGGGACCGAAAGCCGCGCCACGGCATCTCGGACGGCGTCCGCGTCCCGGGACGGCGGGAAACCCGGCGGCGTGCACGCCGACCACGGTCAGGTCCGGCGTACCGGTCGTGCCAGGCGCGCATGTACGGGAGCGTGCGCAGCGACTGCGGTCGGCAGAAGTCCCAGAACTCGAGCAGCATCGGGAACCCCTCGGGGCGTCCGTTGATCCATCGCAGGCGGGGCGGGAACGGGGGGGCGGCGATGTGGTCGACGGGCGCGCGCAGGATGCTTAGGGGCCTCGCTTCGCTCGGCGTCCGTGGGACCGTCCGCCGGAGCGCCCGTCCGGACGGGTGGTCGCGATGGGCCGCCGGGCATGGATGCCCGGCGGCATGGTCCCACGGACGCCGCCGCAGGCGGCCCCAAATTTAGCTAGGCCTCGACCAGCCCCGTCGGATCGCGTAGCGGACGAACTCGACCCGGTCGCGCATCCCGAGCTTGCGCAGCACGTTGGCGCGGTGCGACTCGACGGTCTTCTCGGACAGGTGGAGGATCTCGGCGATCTGGGCGTTCGTGAAGGCCTCGGCGATCAGCTTCACGACCTCCTCCTCGCGCGGGGTCAGCGAGATCGCGGGCCCGTCGACGTCGCCCTCCATCCAGCGGCGGATGATCGAGCGCTCGGCCGCGTTCGTGAGGAACGCCTCGCCGCGGCCGACCGCGTGCACGGCGCCGACGAGGTCCTGGTCGGCCTCGCGCTTGAGCACGTAGCCGGACGCGCCGGCCTTGAGCGCCTCGAACAGGTAGTGCTCGTCGTCGTGCATCGACAGCATCAGCACGCGGACGTCCTTGAGGTGCGAGCGGATCTCACGCGCGGCCTGAAGGCCGGTCATCCGCGGCATCCCGACGTCGAGGATGCACAGATCCGGGCGTGCCGCCAGCGCCTGCTCGACCGCCTCGACCCCATCGGCCGCCTCCGCGACCACGTCCATTCCGGGCTGGCGCTCCAGCAACAGCCTGATCCCCGACCGGACGATCCCATGATCGTCCGCCACCAAGATTCGCATCCGTGCTCCTCTCTGTTGTTTACGCGAGCGTCAGCTCGACTCGTGTTCCCCGTCCCAGGCCGGACCAGATCGACAGATTGCCGCCGACGAGCAGCGCGCGCTCGCGCATGCCCGACAGTCCCAGCCCGCCGTCCCTGCGGGAGACGAAACCGTTGCCGTCATCGGTGATCCGGAGCACCGTGCGGCCGATGAATGAAAGCTCGACGTCCACCTTCCGCGCCTGCGAGTGCTGGGCGACGTTGGACAGCCCCTCCTGGGTCACGCGGTAGACGACCAGTTGCTGCTCGGGCGTGAGGCGGGGCGCCTGGCCGCGCACGTTGAATGCAGCATGGATCCCGGTCTGGTCCGAGAAGTCGCGCACCTGGCTGTGCAGCGCGGGCAACAGCCCGTGGTCGTCGAGGACGGCCGGGCGGAGCTGGCGAGCGAGCGCCAGCAGCTCCTCCATCGCTTGGCCGGCGAGGCGCTTGGTCTCGGTGAGCTCGCGGCGGAGCTCCTGGGGCGCGTTCTCGATCGAGGCCTGAAGGCGAAGCGACACCGCGGTGAGCGCCTGGTTGACCTCGTCGTGAAGGTCCTGCGCGATCCGCCGGCGCTCGCGCTCCTGGGCCTGAATCGCGGCGCGGCCGGCGGCGCGGCGCGCGCCCTCGAGCCTCGCGAGCATGCGGTTGATCGCGGCCTCGAGGCGCCGGGCCTCCGCGCTGTCGATCCGGTCGCACGCCAGCAGCTGCCTTTCCGGGGTGTCGAGGTCGACCTGCTCCATCGAGGAGATCAGCCGGTCGAGCGGGATGAACCGCCGGCGCAGGAGCAGCCAGTTGCCGAGCATCGTGGCGACAAGCGCCAGGCCGAGCACGACCATCTCGCGCCCGCGGAAGGCGTTGCCGACGCGCTCGTCGAGCGCGACCAAGGCCACGAGGAACGTGCCCGCGATCAGCAGCAGGTTCACGGACAGAATCTGGGCAAGCAGCGATCGCGATTTCATGATCATTCCGCGGCTCCCGATGCCGGTATCGGTGGCCGGCGGCGAGAGCAAGATGGGGTCTAGGCCCGATATCGACCGGACGCGACCGCGTCGATAATTCCGTCAGCAAGCCTCCACAGAATTTTCCCGGCGTGGGACCGATCCGGGTGTGCTGTGACGGTGATTGGGTCTCCGGCTTAGGCGGGGCGTCCTCTTTGGGGTTGAGGGCGCCCCGCCGGCATTTGGGAGGAAACTGGCGGCCGGCTCCGGCTCTATCCGAGAGTTTCTTCCCGAGCGGTCAGGTCGCGCTTCATCACCTTGCCCATCGCGTTTCGCGGCAGGGCGTCGATGAAATGCACCTCGCGGGGGCGCTTGTGCTTCGTCAGCAGGTCGGCGACGTGTTGCTCGAGCTCGGACGCGGTCGCGGTCTGGCCGGGCTCGGTCACGACCCAGGCGACGATCCGCTCGCCGAGGTCATCGTCGGGGCGGGCGGTGACGGCGACCTCGGCGACCGCGGGGTGCTCCAGCAACGCGCCCTCGATCTCGCCGGCGCCGATCCGGTAGCCGCCCGACTTGATCAGGTCCGTGCTCTTGCGGCCGACTAGCCTGAGCGAGCCGGAGGCGTCGCGAGTGGCCATGTCGCCGGTCATGAACCAGCCGTCACGAGTGGCCTCGGCGGTGGCGTCCGGACGGTTGAGGTAGCCCTTGAACACGTTGGGCCCGCGGACGGCGACCTCGCCGATCGTCTCGTCGTCGCTGGCGTCGATCGTGGTCCCGTCCTCGGCGATCGAGTCGGACCTCAACGTCCGGGAGCGGCGGTCCCACGCGTCCGGGGATGACCGGATCGCCGAGCCGGACGCCGGCATTCATCAGCGTCTCGGTCAGCCCGTAGCGCTCGAGGATGTCCTGGCCCGTCAGCTGCTTCATCCGATCGTGGACCGTGGTCGGCAGCGCGGCCGAGCCGGATACGAGCAGCCGGGCGGTCGCGAAGGCGCTCGCCAGGTCGCGGTCGTTCTCGGCCTCCTTGGCGATGCGGCCGTACATCGTCGGGACGCCGAACACCATCGTCGCGCCTCGTGTGAGCGCGTATGCCAGGGCCTGGGGGGAGAAGCGTCCGGCGTGCTCGAGCTGGCCGCCGCGGCGGAGCGGCCCGAGCAGGCCGATCACCAGCCCGTGGACGTGGAACACAGGGAGCGCGTGGGTTAGCCGGTCGTTCTCGGTCCACTGCCAGATCTGCGCGAGCGCGTCGAGGTTGCTCGCGACCGCCCGACGGGGGATCTGGACGCCCTTGGGCGGACCGGTGGTTCCCGACGTGTACATGATGAACGCGACGTCGTCCTCGCCGAGGTGGTCCTCGAGCGAGCCGCAGGCCGCTGCGGCGCGGTCGACATCGATCCGAGGCAGCGCCCGTAGCTGCTCGGGCGGATCGACGCCTGGCCATGCGAGCAGCCGCTCGGGGGCGCTGTCGCCGACGATGTGGTCGAGCTCGCGGGAGCCGAGGCCCGGGTTGATCGGGACGACGGCCACGCCGGCGGCGAGGGCCGCGACGGTGGCGACGGCCAGCTCGAGCGTGGGCTCGGCCCAGACCGCGACCCGGCCGACGCCCCCGAGTTCTCGGGCGGTCGCGGCCGCGGCGCCGGCGAGCTGTCCGTAGCTCAGGACCGCGTCGCCGATCCGGATGGCCTCGCGGCCGTCGGGGTTTGCGAGACTGGGAAAAAGAGGTTCAGACATCGCCCGTGGCTCGCTATACTCTTTGAAGTATTGAATCCCTACTGCATTTGAGGAGTTTTCGACGATGAGCCCGTCCGGAGCCGAAGTTCTCCGACAGATCAAGAGCCGGATCGATGAGGTCGATCCCGCCGCCGTGCGCGAGCAGGTCGGTAACGGCGCGGTGATCGTCGACGTCCGCGAGCCCGAGGAGTGGGGCGCCGGGCACATCCCGGGCGCCATCCACGTGCCCAAGAGCTATCTCGAGTCGCGGATCGAGGGCGCCATCCCCGATCGCGAGAAGCACGTCGTCCTGTACTGCGCGTCGGGCAACCGCTCGGCCTGGGCGGCCCGGACCCTGATCGAGGACCTCGGCTATGAGCACGTCGAGTCGATGACCGGGGGCTTCACGCTCTGGAAGGATCGCGGTTACGACGTCGAGACGCCTCGCACGCTGACCGCCGAGCAGCGCGAGCGCTATTCGCGCCACCTCCTGCTCCCGGAGGTCGGCATGGACGGCCAGCAGAAGCTGCTCGACGCGAAGGTGTTGCTGCTGGGCGCCGGCGGGCTCGGTTCTCCGGCGGCCCTGTATCTGGCCGCGGCCGGCATCGGCACGCTCGGGATCGTCGACAACGACGAGGTCGACCTGTCGAACCTGCAGCGCCAGGTGATCCACTCGACCGAGCGGATCGGAGTTTCCAAGGTCGATTCGGCCGAGCAGACGATCACGGCGCTGAACCCGGACGTGAAGGTCGAGAAGTACCCGGTCCGGCTGGGCGCCGACAACATCGTCGAGATCATCTCCGGATACGACGTGATCGTCGACGGCCTCGACAACTTCCCCACGCGATATCTGCTGAACGACGCCTCGGTCAGGCTGGGGATCCCGGTCGTGTCGGCGGCGATCCTCGGGTTCGAGGGCCAGCTGTCGGTGTTCAAGCCCCACGACGGGCCGTGCTACCGCTGCCTGTTCCCGGTGCCACCGCCGGCCGAGCTCGCGCCGTCGTGCGGCGCCAACGGCGTGCTGGGCGTGCTGCCCGGCACGATGGGGCTGCTCCAGGCGACCGAGGTCATCAAGCTGATCCTGGGCGAGGGCGAGCCGCTGATCGGGCGCCTGCTCATGTACGACGCGCTGTCGGCGCGCATGACCGAGGTCAAGGTCCGGCGTGACCCCGACTGCCCGATCTGCTCGCGCGACCCCGAGTCGATCGCCGACGAGGAGCTCGGCGTGTTCCCCGACTACGAGGCATTCTGCGCGGGTGCGCACTAGGCTCTCGTTCGTATGGCGACCGTCCGGATTCCACCCGTGTTGCGCCCGGCCGTGGGCGGCGAGAAGGAGCTGAATGCTTCGGGTTCGTCCGTGGGGGAGATCCTGCAGTCGGTCGCGGAGGCCCATCCCGACACGCAGTCACAGCTGTTCGCGTCGGACGGCGGTCTCAACCGGTACGTGAACGTGTACCTAAACGACGAGGACGTGCGCGTTCTCGACGGGCTCGACACGAGCGTCGGTGACGGCGACACGCTCGTGATCCTGCCGGCGATGGCCGGCGGTCGGTAGCTCCGCGCGGTCGCCGGCTCCGCGGTCAGGATTCGCTCCGCGGTCGGGATTGGCTGCGCGGGCAGGATTCGTTTCGCGGTCAGGATCGCTCCGC
Source organism: uncultured Solirubrobacterales bacterium (assembly GCA_963709205.1). Classification (GTDB taxonomy): domain Bacteria; phylum Actinomycetota; class Thermoleophilia; order Solirubrobacterales; family Solirubrobacteraceae; genus Palsa-465. The sequence goes on along the minus strand of CAVPVP010000019.1, from coordinate 69,897 downwards.
GGTCGGGATTGGCTGCGCGGGCAGGATTCGTTTCGCGATCAGGATTCGCTCGGGAAGTCTTCGGTGCACCCCGGCGTCACTAGTCGTAGGTCCACACCCACGAAGGGAGCCGGAGGAATGCCAAGATTCGTCAACGCCGCCGCTCGCCACCCGAGCCGGTCGGCCGTCGCGCTGCTGGCCGGCGTGGCCGCTGTAGCCGCGCTCGCGCTGGCCGCGGTCGCGGTCGCGAAGTCGTTCACGCTCAGAGTTACGAAGAACGTCCATGTGACCAACGTGCCGACGGCGATGTTTGCCGTGAAGCCGGTCAACACGCACGAGGCTGTGGCGGTCGGTCCGTCCGGCTTCCCCGTGTACACGTTCCAGGGCGAGACGACCCACCACATCATCTGCAAGAAGACCAGCAGCGCGTCCACCAACTGCTGGGCGTTCTGGCCACCGGTGTCGCCGTCCGGGAGCGGTGCGGTCAGCAAGCAGTCTGGGATCGGCGGCAAGCTCGGCACGTTCAAGAACCACGGCGTGACGCAGCTCACGCTGAACAGGCAGCCGGTGTACTACTTCACGCCGGACATCATGTCTCACAACAAGCGCCAGGCCACCGGCGATGAGCTCAAGACGTTCGGCTCGATCTGGCACATCGTGAAGGCCTCGGACCCGTCGCCCGGGTCGGCGACGGGGACGATGCAGACCACCTCGTCGACGCCGACGACGACCAATCCTTACCCGGGCGGCTGGGGGTAGCGGGCCGAGCCGGGACGACTGCAGGATGGCGAGGCGGGCCGCAAACGCTGCGAGCCTGCCTCGCTACACTTCGTAAAGCATGGCCGCCGAGCGCCTCGAGAATAAGCCCTGCGGGGGCAGGTACGGCGACATCATCCAGGCGATCGGGCACACCCCGCTCGTCGAGTTGAAGCGCCTCAGCCCCAAGCCGGGTGTCCGGCTGTGGGCCAAGCTCGAGTCCCGCAACCCGACCGGCTCGGTCAAGGACCGGGTCGCTCGCGCGATGATCGAGGACGCCGAGGAGAGGGGGCTGATCCGGCCCGGGCAGACGATCCTCGAGCCCACTTCGGGGAACACCGGCATCTCGCTGGCGATGATCTGCAGCCGCAAGGGCTACCCGCTGAAGGTCGTCATGCCCGAGAACGTCACACGCGAGCGGACTGAGCTGCTGCGCATGTACGGCGCGGACATCGTCTACTCCGAGGGCGCCAAGGGCTCGAACGGCGCAGTCGAGCTGGCGCTCGACATGGCCGGGAAGGACGCCTCCTACTACATGCCCTACCAGTACGGGAACCCGGCCAACCCGCTCGCTCACTACAACGGCACGGCGCTCGAGATCCTCGAGGAGCTCGACGACATCGCCGCGTTCGTCGCCGGACTCGGCACGGGTGGCACGTTGATGGGCAATGGGCGCCGGCTCAAGGAGGAGCTCGGCGACCAGGTCAAGATCGTCGCGGCCGAGCCGATGCAGGGCGAGCCCGTCCAGGGACTGCGCTCGCTCGAGGATGGCTTCATTCCGCCGATCATCGACCTGTCGCTGCTCGACCGGAAGATCTTCGTGACCAACACCGATGCGATCGTGTTCACGCGCCGGCTGCTCGACGAGGAGGGACTGTTCGTCGGGGTCTCCTCGGGGGCGATCGCCCGGGTCGCGGTGCGGATCGCCGGCGAGCTCGATGAGGGGAACGTGGTGTTCCTCGTCGCCGACGACGGCTGGAAGTACCTGTCGTCCGGGATCTACACGCGGCCCGTCGAGGAGATCGAGAACCTGGACTCCACCGTCTGGTGGTGAGCGAGGAGTCCTCGGAGGCCGACGCCTCCTCACGCCGGGGGTTGTTGCGCGCCGCCGGCGCGGGCTTGGCCGGCGCGGTCCTGGTCGGGTGCGGGAGCCAGTCGATCCGCGCCCAGGTCCAAAACTCGCGGCCGGTGCTGCACGGCGACGTCGATCTTCTGAACCGCCTGCTTCACCTCGAGCACGTCGCGATCGCGGCTTACACCGCCGGCATCCCGCTGCTGTCGCCCGCCACCCACAAGGCAGGGCAGCTGTTCCTGAACGACGAGATCTCCCACGCCGGGGATCTCGCCGGGCTCGTCAGGGCGGCCGGGGGTAAGCCGATCAAGCCGGCGCCGAGCTACGCGCTCGGGCATCCGCGCACGAGCGAGGAGGTGCTGAAGCTGCTGCACGACGTCGAGAACACGCAGATCGCCGCCTACGTGGACGCGATCGCGGTCCTCCAGCCCGGCACGCTCAAGCAGCAGGTGGCCTCGATCCTCGCCAACGACGCCCAGCACATCGCGGTCGTCCGCGCCGCCCTCGGGCAGCCCGCGATCCCGTCGGCGTTCGTGACCGGGCGGGAGTGAGCTTGCGCCCCCTCGCAACGAGTATGCGCCGCCTCGCAACCCGGAGAGAGTTCGTGGCCGGCGGGGTCGCGACCGTTGCCGGGGCGGCCGGCGCCGCCATCGTGGCCGCCCCCGCGGGCGCCGACGCGCCGGTGAGCGACGGCGAGGCGTTGTCGAAGGCCCTGGAGATCGAGCGGCTGATGGTCCTCGCCTACCGGCGGGTGCTTGCCTCGGGGGCGCTCGCGCCCGACATCGAACGGGCGATCGCGCCGTATCTCGCGCACGAGGTCGCGCACGTCTCCACGGTCGCGTCGAGGCTCGCGGCGCTAAACGAGAGCGCGCCCGCCGGACCGCTGACCCTGGACGCGGCCGGAACCATCCTGTCCAAGCACAACATTCCCGGAAGCCTCACCGATCTGCACTCGCAGAACGATTGCCTGAGGCTCCTCGTCAACCTCGAGTCGCTGGCCGAGGGCGTCTACTTCACCGCGCTGAAGACGCTCTCGCATCCCAGCCTACAGCAGCTCGCGGCGCAGATCATGGCGTGCGAGGCCCAGCATTGGACGGCGGTCAGCGGGCTTCGGAATCCCGGCCAGTACGTGAAGGCGGTCCCGTGGCCGTTCGTGACGGGCAGCAGCTGAATCCCGGCCGGAACGCGTCAGGCGCCTTGGTAGCCTCGAACCGACCATGAAGATCGCGCGAGAGCTCTACGACCAGATGATCGCCCACGCCCGCGAGGAAGCGCCGAACGAGTGCTGCGGGATGGTCGGCTCGGACGACGGACAGGCGTTCGCCGTCTATCGAGCGGTGAACGCCGAGGCGAGCCCGCTCCGCTTCCGGATCGATCCCGAGGAGCAGCTCGAGCTCCACAACAAGATCGAGGACGCCGGGCTCGACCTCGGGGCGATCTACCACTCACACACGCGTACCGCGCCGAAGCCGTCCCAGACCGACATCAACTTCGCGAAGCTGTGGCCGGGCGTGCTGTGGATCATCGTCGGTCTGGACGGCCACGACGCCGAGGTCCGGACCTGGCGTATCGAGGACGGCCAGGTCTCGGACGCGGAGCTGGTCGTGGAGTGACCCGTAAGCGGGCACTCCGGGCTGGCGAGCTCTTCTGCCCGGTCTGCGGCACGTCGTATCCCGAGGACGAGCGCTTCTGCGCGACGTGCAAGCTGCCGCTCGTCTACAGCGACCACCGCTCCGAGGTCGGCGACGTGAGCGCGAGCCACGAGCGCGCCCGCAAGATCAAGCCGCAGCTCACCGAGGGCAAGCTCGTCAAGGTCGCCTATGCGCGCAATCAGGCCGAGGCCGAGTTCATCCAGGGCATGCTGCTCGAGGAGGGCGTTCCCAGCATGCTGCGCCGCAGCGCCGGCTTCGACGTGCCGGACTTCCTCGCGGCGGGGCCGCGCGACGTGCTCGTGCCCGAGACGGCGGTGGCGACCGCGCGCCAGGTGCTGCTCGAGGGCGAGCTGATCTCCGATGAGCCGCCGGGGCGGCCGGTGGCGCCGGGGCGACTGCTGGTGGGCCTGCTGGTGGCGCTGGCGATCGGGGCGCTGGTCGTGTGGCTCGCGAGCCAGGTCGTGCACTAGAGAGCGCGGTCTACCTCATCGGCATGGGCCGACTCGTGCCGCGCGCTAAACGACGGCGAAGCCGAGTCGACCTATGCCACCTGTTTGGTTGACCCGGTCGCCCGGGGTCAGACTCAGGACCGGCTCGCGGTCCGCGGCGATCGACGCGATCTCCTCGGAAGCGCGTTCGAACTCGTCGTCCGACAGCACGGGAGTGCCCTCGAATGGGAGGTCGCGTGTGAGTTCGAGCCACGACCGGCAGCCGCCGTACTCGTCGCGCACCTTGACGGTGACGGGCCGAGGAATGCGGTACGTCCGCAACAGGATCACGTGGAGCGGATGACGCCGCTTCCAGGCCAGACGCTTCTCGGCGTAGTCGCTCGTCCAGACGTAGAACGGGGACAACGCGTCGACCGTGCGCCGGTCGGTGATCGTGTAGTGAGCGGCCACCTCGGCCCACGCCCGGATCCGCACGCGGTCAGGCTGCGGGATCTCGCGGTTGCGACGCAGCGAGTGGGGGGACGGCTCGCCGTCGCTCCAGACGCCCTCCTCGAGCGCCCGGGTGAGCTCCGGTTGATGGGACTCTCGCACCAGGTCCGAACATTGATGGTCGAACGTCGGGTACAGGAAGAACCGATCGTAGTCCAGCTTGAAGTGCTTGTCGGGCTCGCGAATGCCGCCCTTGCGGAGAGTCACAAGCTGCTCTCCCTCAGCAAGGGCTCGCACAGTCACGGCCCATTCCTTGAAAGCAATAGGCATAGAGAAATGAAGGGAACGGGGGATTGAACGAAACAAATCCCGTGCGCGGCACGCAGTGCAAGTGCGGCACAGGAAGACTTGATTGTACGCGAGACTTGGCAAATCGCCAAATGTCACCGCAAATCAGTGGGTTTGCTGGCGGGGTCCCGCGACGAACTCGTGCTGGTCCTGAAGAACCTGCTCGGAACGTGTGCGAATCGCAACGAACACGGGACATCCGCGCCTCCTGCTATCCGCTGTGGGTACGCTTGAAACCGGTTCCAGGGATCGCACGCGTGTCGAACAATTTGTCGTATGCCGAACTTTGGCTCGCTTGTGCGAATTTGCACGAGTTAGCAGCTAGCACTCTGTGGAATGACTCTCGCGGCGGCGACCACCCGCGTCCTTGGGACCGTGACCACCCGCGTCCTTGCGACCGTGACCGCCGCCACCGGGGGTCTCGATCCGCAACCGCTGACCGGGTTCGAGACGGCCGATGGCCTTCGGCGGCAGCTCCTCTCCGTCGAGCAGGTTGCGCCCCACCGTGCCGGGCTCGCCGCCGTCGCTCCCGGGGGGCGCGTGGCGCCGGCGCTCGGTGATCAACGAGTAGGAGAGCGGCGCGAGCGCCTCCAGCTCGCGGATCACCCCGTCGCCACCGTGGAACGATCCATCTCCGCCTGACCCGCGGCGCAGCCCGTACTCGATCATCCGCATCGGGAACTCGAGTTCGAGCGCCTCGATCGGAGTGTTGAGCGTATTGCTCATCGCCACGTGGACGCCGCTCGGGCCGTCAGCATCCGGACACGCGCCCTGACCGCCGCCGATCGTCTCGTAGTAGACGACGTCCTCGCTCCCGAGCGTGACGTTGTTCATCGTCCCCTGGCCGAGTGCTCTTCCGAAGGCGTGGAGCACGACATCGGCCACACGCGACGACGTCTCGACGTTGCCCCCGACGACGGCCGCCGGAGGGCGAGCATTCAGCAGGCAGCCCTCGGGGGCGATGACCTCGACCGGGCGGTAGGCGCCGGCGCTCGGCGGGATGTCGGGATCGGTGAGGACGCGGATCGCGAAATAGCACGCGGACCGCGTGACGGCCATCGGGCAGTTGAGATTGCCCTCGTGCTGCTCGGCGCTGCCGGTGAAATCGAGTGTCATTCGGTCTTGATCGACGGTCGCCGTCAGGACGATCTCGAGGTCGCCCTCGCGGGCCTCGAGCACGTCGCTGGCGGTGTACGTGCCGTCGTCGAGTTGTTGTATGCAGGCGCGGGTGCGGCGCTCGGCGTAGTCGAGGACCTCCTTGAACGCCTGCGCCAGCTTGTCGGCCCCGTAGCGCTCGTGCAGCTCGAGCAGCCGCCGCCCGCCGACCCGCCCGGCTGCCAGCTGCGCGCGGAGATCGGCCCGGCGCTGATCGGGCCGGCGCATCTGCGCACTCAACTCGGCGATCGCGTCCTCGTCGAGCACGCGCGGAGAGATCACCACGCCCTCGTCCGCGAGCGTGGTGCTGTCCGCCGGCATCGAACCGGGCGTCGGTCCGCCGACGTCGGCGTGGTGCGCGCGGCTGGCCGCGAACGCAATTAGCTCGTCGCCGGCGAACAGCGGGGTGATCACGGTGATGTCGGGCAGGTGCGTGCCGCCGCGGTAGGGGTCGTTGAGGATCCAGCTCCGGTCGGGGGCCTGCTCCTCGTCCAGGATCGCGGCCACGGCCGCGGGCATCGCGCCGAGGTGGACCGGGATGTGCTCGGCCTGCATGACCATCTCGCCGCTCGGGTCAAACAGCGCGGTTGAGGCATCGCGCCGCTCCTTGATGTTCGCGGAGTGGGCCGAGCGAATTCAGGACTGCGCCCATCTCCTCGCACACCGCGCGCAGGGCCCCCGTCAGAACCTGGAGCTCCACCGGATCTATCACGAGAATCGCCCCCTGGGCGATTCTCGGACGGAATCGGCGCCAGCCGATTCCGCAAGCTCGACGGGATCTATCACGAGAATCGCCCCCTGGGCGATTCTCGGACGGAATCGGCGCCAGCCGATTCCGCGAGCTCGACTGGATCGAGTTCCGAGCCGCTCATGCGTTGCGCGTCATTCGGATCGTGCCGGTGTCGTCGACCTCGCTCATCCAGTCCGGCGGGATGAGCAGCGTCGACTCGGGGAGCTCGACCACGGCCGGACCGTCGAGCTTGGTGCCGGGGGGCGGGATCCCGCGGAGCGCTTCGAGTTCGATCTGCTCTCCGTCGAGCGTGGCCTCGCGGCTGGAGCGCTCGGGCTCGGCGTCGCCGCCTTCGCCTCCGGCGAGCTCGACCTCGACGCCGGCGGCCGTGGCGGTCACGCGGATCGTGACGAGCTCGAGCTCCTGCTCGGCGTCGCAGTAGCCGTAGCGCTCCTCGTGCTCGGCCTCGAACGCGTCGCGCAGCTCGTCGGGCTCGGCGGTGGCGCCACCGGCGATCGGGAGCTCGAACGACTGGCCCCGATAGCGGAGCTCGTACACGACCTGGAGCTCGGCGTCGGGCTCGTGCATCGCCTCGCGCGCACGCTCGCCGAGCTGTGTGACGTGCTGCTCGATCGCCTCGGCGCTGAGCTCGTCGCCGCTGAGGAGGACGGTTTTTTGAGCGTCCCGCCGGCGTGGCGAGACGACCAGCCCGAGCGCGGCCAGGACGCCCGACGCCCGCGGGCACAGAATCGTGTCGATCCCGAGCTCGTCGGCGATCTGGGCCGCGTGCAGGCCGCCGGCGCCGCCGAACGCCATCAGCGCGTACCGGCGTGGGTCGATGCCGCGCTGCACGGTGACCACGCGCAGCGCGCGGATCATCTCGGCGCCGGCTACGCGCCGGATTCCCTCGGCACAGGCGTCGACCTCGAGGCCGAGTTGTTCGGCAAGCTTGCCCACCGCTTGTTCGGCAGCGTCGCGGTCGAGCTCCACCCCGCCGCCGAGGGGGGCGTCCGAGGACAGGTAGCCGAGCACCAGGTTGGCGTCGGTGACCGTCGGTTCGGTGCCGCCGCGCCCGTAGCACGCCGGCCCGGGGTCGGCGCCCGCCGACTGGGGCCCGACGCGAAGCGCGCCGCCGGCGTCCTGCCACGCGATCGATCCTCCGCCCGCGCCGACGGTGTGCACGGCAAGCATCGGCAACGCCAGCGGACGCCCCGCGATCTCGCCGCTCGACCGCTCCTGGACGGCGCCGTCGTCCACGACGCACACATCGCACGAAGTGCCGCCCATGTCGATGCACAGCGCGTTGCTCGTCCCGGCGGCGCGCGCGACGAACGCGGCGCCCGCCGCTCCGCCGGCCGGCCCGGACAGCACGGTCCACGCGGCGTGACCGGCGGCCGCCGCGACGTCGATCAGGCCGCCGTTGGACTGCATGATCGCCGGCTCGGGCAAGTGCGATTCCTTGGTTCGCTCGACGAGCCGGCGCAGGTAGCTCGCGAGCAGGGGAGAGAGGGCGGCGTCGATCTCGGTCGTCGCGGCGCGCTCGTACTCGCGGAACGTGCCGACGACCTCGTGCGAGAGCGACACGTGGCAATCCGGGAGCGCCCGCGCGAGCGCCTCGCCGATCAACTGCTCGTGCGCGGGGTGGCGGTAGGAGTGGAGAAGCGTGACCGCGACCGCCTCGGGCCCGGCTTTCGATACCCGGTCGGCCAGCTCGTCTGCCGCTCCCGTGGTGAGCTCCGTCGCCGGCCCGTCGGGGGTCATCCGCTCGGACGCGCCGAATCTCAGCTCGTCCGGGGCGAGGGGCGCGGGTCGGGCCGCGCACAGCCGGTAGAGCTGCGGGCGGTCCTGCCGGCCAAGCGCGATCAGGTCGGTGAAGCCCTCGGTCGCCACGAACGCCGTCTTCGCCCCGCGGCCCTCGAGCAGGGCGTTGGTGGCGACGGTCATGCCGTGCGAGAACTCCTGGATCTCCTTGGCGTTCGCGCCGGCCTTATCGAGGGCCGCCTGGATCGCCGCCATCACGCCTTCGGACTGGTCGTCGGGCGTGGTCGGGGCCTTAGCGGTGACCAGCTGGCCGTCGAACGCGAGAACGGCGTCGGTGAACGTCCCGCCCACGTCCACGCCGATCAGCATCGGCCAACCTTACTTTCGCGCACACGGCCTCGCCCGCACAGCCGGCGCGCGGGTCCCAGATAAGCCCCCCCTTCGCACGGCCGGCGCGCGCGGGTCCGAGGGTGGACCCGCGCTGCGCACGGCCGGCGAAACCGCCTCGCTCGTCCTCCGCGACCCTCCCGCGGCCGCGGACAACCGCTAGGCGGCGAGCGGCGCCTCGAGCTCCTCGGTCTCCGCGAGGTGCTGATGCGACGGGCAGTAGCCGTTGTGCGGCAGCGGCATCCGCTGGCAGGGCGTGCCCTTGCGCGTGCTGGCCCGACACTGCAGCGGGTTGCCGCACGCGTCGAAGCCGTTCTGCGGCAGGCGGCGCAGGAACTCGTCCGCCAATCCGAGGTATCGCTGAATCACGCGCAGCACCCGCAGTTGCGCCGTCATCGGGAAGTACACCCGGATGTCGTTGAACAGCGTTCGCGAAGGATGCGCGAAGTAGTGACGGTCGGTGGCGAGACGCTCGACGGCCGCTTCGCACGCCTTCAGGACGCGCTCGTGATTGACATGTAGCCCGCAGTACGGGTCCTCGATGACCTCGTCGGCAAGCTCACGGTAAATGGCTCGGCTGAACCGATACATATGGAAACACCCACTCCTAGATCCATGCCCCCGCCAGGGCGATCTTGGTTAGCGCGAAGTCCAGCTACCCGCTATGTGTGAAGTTACAGCGGTGTCAATTATTAAGTTGGCGTTAACCGAAAAGAAGGTGTGTTCAGGTTTTGCGCGGTCTGGACCCCGATTTCGCTCGGTCGTGGCGGCCTAGGCCCAAGTTTGCAGGACCGGCTCGCCACCCGCGCCGATTGTCTCGTGGCGGCCGTCGAAGGCCGGATCGCGCTCCGGGAAGTCGCGGCGCTGGTGGGCGCCGCGGCTTTCGGTGCGAGCGAGCGCGCACTCGGCGATCAGCCGCACGAGCGGGTCGGGATCGGCGGTGAGCTCGCGCAAGGCCGCGCCGTCGCGCTCGAGCCCCGCGTAGCGCCACAGGGCCTCGCGGCTGGCGGATGAGATCGGTTGCGGGTTCGCGCCGCTCGGGCTGGCGCCGCTCGGGTTCGTGCCGCTCGGGTGCCGCTCGGGTTGGCCGCTCGGGCTCGTGCCGCCCGGGCTCGTGCCGCCCGACTCGCCGGCTGACCGGACCGCGGCGGTGTCCGGGCCGGGCTGGGCCACTGCCGAGCGCGCCGCGCGGGCCCCGAACACGAAGCATTCGGTCAGCGAGTTCGAGGCGAGCCGGTTGGCGCCGTGGAGGCCGGTGCACGAGCACTCGCCGACGGCGTGAAGCCCGGCGAGCGTGGCGCGACCGTGTACGTCGGTCGCGATCCCGCCCATCATGTAGTGGGCCGCGGGCGCCACTGGGATCAGCTGGCGCTCGGGATCTATCCCCGCGTGGCGCAGCGCGGTGACGACGTTCGGGAACAGCGCCGGGTCGACGTCGCGCATGTCGAGGTCGACCGACGACGCTCCGGTCGCGACCATCTGCCGCTGCACCGCGCGGGCCACCTCATCGCGCGGAGCGAGCTCGTCGACGAACCGTTCCCCGCTCGCGTTGAGCAGCGTCGCCCCTTCGCCGCGTATGGCCTCGGTCACGAGGAATCCGTCCGCGCCGTTGCTGCCGACGACCGCCGTGGGATGGAACTGCACGAGCTCGAGGTCGGCCAGCGTCGCCCCGGCGGCGTGCGCCAGCAGCAGGCCGCCGCCGACGGCGCCGGGCGGGTTGGTCGTGCGCGACCACAGCGCGGCGGCGCCGCCTGTGGCGAGGACCACGGCGCCGCTGGCGATGAGGCAGCCGTCGATGAGGCGAACGCCGACGCAGCGATCACCGGCGACGATCAGCTCGATCGCGCGCCGACCTTCGAGCACATCGATGCCCGGATGTTCCGCGACCACGGCGCTCAGCTGCCGCACAAGCCGCCGGCCGGTGGCGGCTCCGCCGGCGTGGACGATGCGCCGCCGCGAGTGACCGCCCTCGAGGCCGAGCGCGAGACGCCCGTTCCGGTCGGCGTCGAATCGGACGCCGAGCCGGCCAAGATCCGCCACCGCCTCGGGCGCCTCGTCGCACAGGACTCGGGCGGCCGACTCGCGGACCGCGCCGCGGCCAGCCGTGACCGTGTCGCGGAGGTGCAGCTCGGGACTGTCGTCGGCCGAGACGGCTGCGGCGAGGCCGCCCTGGGCCCACCAGCTCGATGACTCGGCGAGTGGCGTGGCCGACACGAGCGTCACGCGCGCGCCCTCCCGGGCCGCGCATACGGCCGTGTACAGCCCGGCGGCGCCCGCGCCCACCACCGTGGTCTGAGTGGCAAGAACCTGCACGAGGACCGATACCGTACCCCGATGCCGTCCGCGCCTGTGTGGCTCGAGCATCCGTCGTCGCTGCTCCACGAGACGGCGCCGCATCCGGAGCAGCCGGCGCGGATCACCGCGATCGAGCGCGAGCTCTCAGCACGCGACTGGCTTGGGTTCGAGCGCGTTACGTCCCCCCCGGTCGATCTCGAGGTACTGGAGGCGGTTCATCCGGCGCGCTATATCGAGTCGATCGAGCGGGCCTGCTTGAACGGAGGAGGATTCCTCGACGCCGATACCGTGGTCACCCGGGGCTCGTTCGACGCCGCGCTCCACGCCGCCGGGGGAGCGGTGCGAATGGTCGACCTGCTGCTCGACGGCGACGCGCCGTACGCGTTCAGCGCGCATCGGCCGCCCGGTCATCACGCACTGCCCGCGCGCGCGATGGGGTTCTGCCTGTTCAACAACATCGCGGTCGCGGCGCGCTATGCGCTCGGCGTCCGCGGGCTCGAGCGCGTGATGATCGTCGACTGGGACGTGCACCACGGCAACGGCACGAACGACATCTTCCACGAGACCAACGAGGTTCTTTTCGTCTCCATCCACCAGTCGCCGCTGTATCCCGGCACCGGTCAGGCAGCCGACGTCGGGTCGGGCGACGGCCTCGGCTTCACGGTCAACCTGCCGGTGCGGCCCGGCGCGGACGACGTTCTGTTCTGCTCGCTCGTCGATCATGTCGCCGTGCCGCTGGCGCGCTCATTCGAGCCCCAGCTCATGCTGGTCTCGGCGGGGTACGACGCCCACCGCGACGACCCGCTGGCGGCGTGCGAGCTGACCGAGGAAGGGTACGCCGCGATGACCCACTCGATCCGCGGCGTCAGCGACTCGCTGGGGATCCCTGTCGGGTGCGTGCTCGAGGGTGGGTACGCGCTCGACGCGCTCGCGAAGTCGGTGGCGGCGACGCTCGCGGCGCTGCGCGAGCCGGCGTCGGCGCCGCAGCCCGGCGGGGACGTCCCGTCGCTCGTGAGCCAGGCGCGCGAGCGGCTCCGGCGTTGGTGGCCAGCGCTCGCCTGAGCGCGGTGACAAACGCGGTACAGTTCGACCGGATGGATCTCGCGTACTGAAGCCGCGCTCGTCTGTGCCGTCGCGTATCTGCGACGGCGCCGCTGCTCTCGTCGTTACGTGGAGGTCCTCTTGCCGGTTCGTAGTAGTCCAACTGTCAGTTCCACCGCCGCCGTTCCGCCGACCGGCCCAGCCGCCGTGTCGCTTCGAGGTGTCGTCAAGCGGTTCGGCGACGTCGTCGCGGTCGACGGACTCGAGCTCGAAGTGCCGGCGGGGCTCTGCTACGGCCTGCTCGGGCCGAACGGCGCCGGCAAGTCGACCACGATGCGGATCCTCACCGGCCAGGCCCTCGCGGACGCGGGGCACATCGAGGTGCTCGGGCACCGTCTCCCACGCGAGTCGAAGCTCGCCCGGGCGCGCATGGGCGTGTGTCCGCAGGAGAGCAACCTCGACGTCGACCTGGGCGTGCGCGACGTACTGGACGTGTTCGCGCGGATGTATCGCATTCCGTCGCCGGTGCGAAAGGACGCGGTTGACCGGGCGCTCGCGCTCGCCGGACTCGAGCGGCGCGCACGCGATCGAGCCGTCACGCTGTCCGGCGGCATGCAGCGCCGGCTGCTGATCGCGCGGGCCCTGATCCACGAGCCCGAGATCGTGCTGCTCGACGAGCCGACCGTCGGCCTCGATCCCCAGATCCGCCAGGAGCTCTGGTCGCTGATCGTCGCGCTCCGCGACCAGGGGACCACGGTGCTGATGTCGACCCACTACATCGAGGAGGCCGAGCGGCTCGCCGACCGGGTGGCGATCGTGTCCGCCGGGCGAGTGGTCGCCGAGGGCTCGCCGGGCGAGCTGATCCGCGCGCACGCCGGCAAGGAGGTCGTCGACGTGCACGCCTCGGCGGCCGAGCTCTCGGAGCTCCGTGCGCGGGCGAACGCCGATGGACTACCCACGCGTCGCTCGGGTCCTGCGCTCACTTATCTGCACGCCGAGTCGCAGGACGGCCGGGTCCCGACGGGTGCGCGCCGCAGCGCCACGCTCGAGGACGTGTTCGTGCGGCTCACCGGGGACTACGTCGAATGACGCAGTTGCGTTCCGGCCGCATCGAGGTGCCCGCGCTCGCGGCCGTGTGGGTCCGCGAGTGGACGGTCTTCAAGTACTACTGGCAGACGCGCACGTTCGCGGCCGTCGTCGAGCCCGTGATCACGCTGCTGGCGTTCGGGTTCGGCTTCGGAAAGCTCGTCTCGCATGTCGAGGGCATTCCCTACATCCAGTTCGTCGGGACGGGCGCGGTCGCCACCGCGGTGCTTTTCAGCGCGGTGTTCTCCTCGATGTTCGACGCGCTCTACAAGCGCCGGTACCAGCGCGTGTACGACGCGATGCTGGCGGCGCCGGTCGATGTAGACGAGATCGTCACCGGGGAGTCGCTGTTCTTGGGTGTTCGCGCGGGGCTCTACGGCGTGGCGCCCTTGCTGGTGGCGTTCCTCTTCGGTTTGCAACCGGAACCGGCGATGGTGCTCGTCCCGCTGATCGGTGTGTTGACCGGCATCGGATTCGCCGCGCTCGGGATGTGGTTCGCCGCGATGGTGAGCACTTACGACGGCTTCAGCTATGTGATCAGCGGAGTGATCACGCCGCTGTTCCTGGTCGCCGGCACGTTCTTCCCGCTCACCCGCATGCCCCAGTGGCTGCGCTCGCTCGCCCAGCTGAACCCGCTCTATCACTGCGTCGAGCTCGTCCGTCACTGCGCGTTCGGTCTCGACCCGGCGGCGGATCTGGTCCACGTGGGCGCGCTGTGCGCATTCGCCGTCGTGGCGTGGTGGCTCGCGGTGTGGCGGACGCGCGCGAGGCTGATCGTCTGAGGGTTCAGTGGCCCCTTTCGCAAATACGACGACATTCGAGCGGCCCCCGGCAGCGCCTGGCTTTGTCCTCGGACCTCGATGTGGCTGGGCCACACCTTCGGTCCTGCGTTCTCGCCAGGCATCTGCCGGTGACCACTCTCGGTGTCGCCGTACTTACGAACGAGACCACTTAGACGAGCGAACGCCACGTGGCCACGACTCGCGCGGCCATCCGGTCGGTCGAAAAGGTCTCCGCTCTATCGCGTCCCTCGATCCGAGGATCGTCCGCTTCGAGGTGCGGCCCGAGCGCGGCGCGCCATGCGGCCTCGTCGAACGTCGCCGTGTACGCGCCGGCAATGCCTTCGAGGGCTTTTGAGGCGATCCCCACCGGTGTGGCGAGCACGGGCACGTCGCACGCGAGCGCCTCGAGCACCGCCAGCCCGAACCCCTCGCGCTCGGACGGGACCACAACCGCGTTGGCGGCGTTGACGTACAGCGGGACCTTCTGCGGTTCGACCTCGCCGAGCGCGAGGAGCGGAATGTCGCCGGCGACCGCGAGCGCTCGGTCGTAGCGCTTCTCGGGCCGGCCGGGATCGGCGGGAAACAGGAGGTAGCTGCCGTCTGGCGACAGGCCCAAGGCGGCGCGGGCTTCGTCGCGAGGGATCGGGCGAAAGCGATGCACATCGACGCCGACGGGCAGCACCGCCGTCCGACCCCGCACCGCTTTTTTCGGTATTGCCGCCGACAACGACGCGGACACCGCGGCGACGAGGTCGAGGAACGGGAGTGCGGCTGTCGTGACCGCTCGGGAGCGGGGGTGAGCTAGGTCGGTGCCGTGGAGCGTCACGGCCCGCACGTCGCCGTTGGCCGCGAACGCCGGCCACGCCGTCAAGCCGAAGTGGGCATGGACGACGTCGAACCGGTCGTCGCGGTGGCGCCGGCGGAGCTCGGCGGCGGCCTTTGCATAGGCGGCCATGCCGCCCGGCGCGAACGAAAACACGTCGACGTCGACCCCGTCGATCCGGCGCAGCGCGTCGACCTGATCGCGCACGAAGCTCCCGAGGGCCGGCCGAGCAGCGCTCGGGTACATGTTCGTGACGATCAGCGCTCGCATGCCGCCGCGCGAGACTACCGCCGCTTTGGCACCATGCATCCGCGCAATGACCCCCTCGACGTTCCCCGAGCGCAGCTACGGCCGCGCCTCCGACGCGCTCCGGCCGATGGCGATCGAGCCGGGCTTCGTCCGTACCGCTACCGGTTCGGCGCTAATCTCGATCGGCGAGACGCGCGTGATCTGCACCGCCTCGGTGCAGGCGAGTGTGCCGCGGTGGCTCGCCGGCTCAGGCCGCGGCTGGGTCACCGCGGAGTACGGGATGCTCCCCGCGTCGACCGGCGACCGCAAGCAGCGCGACATCAGCCGCGGGAAGCTCGACGGTCGCTCGGTCGAGATCCAGCGGTTGATCGGTCGCTCGCTCCGCGGCGTCGTCGATTTCGGCCTTCTCGGCGAGCGGACGGTGTACATCGACTGCGATGTGCTCCAGGCCGACGGCGGCACGCGCTGCGCGTCGATCACCGGCGGGTTCGTCGCGCTGCAGCTGGCGTGCGCCCGGCTGATCGCCGACGGCGCTTTGGATCGATCGCCGCTGACCGGTGCGGTCGCGGCCGTCTCGTGCGGCATCGTCGACGGCGTGCCGCTGCTCGACCTCGACTACCGCGAGGACTCGACAGCCGAGGTCGACGCCAACGTCGTGATGACCGGGGACGGCGGTCTCATCGAGGTTCAGGCGACCGCCGAGCGCACTCCTCTTTCCCGGGCCCACCTGGACGATTTGCTGGCCCTGGCCGCCAGCGGCATCGTCGAGCTTCGTGCGCTCCAGGATGCGGCGGTGGCCGCAGCCGGCTGAGACGATGTCCGACGCCCCTACTCCTGGCCGCGCGGTCGTGCTCGCCACGCACAACGCCCACAAAGTTGTCGAGATGCAGCGTCTGCTCGAGCCCGCTGGGATCGTGGTCGAGGCGCTGCCCGACGACGTCGAGCTGCCGCCCGAGGACGGGGCGACGTTCGCCGACAATGCGCTGGTCAAGGCCCGGACCGCGGCGTCGGAAACCGGTCGGCCGGCGATTGCGGACGACTCGGGAATCGAGGCCGCGGCGCTCGACGGCGCCCCGGGCGTCCGGTCGGCGCGGTTTGCGGGCGAGAACGCCACCGACGAGGAGAACCTCTCGAAGCTGGTGGCCGAGGCGCCGGCGGACAGCCGGCTGCGGTACGTGTGCGCGCTGGCGTACGTGAATCCTCAGACCGGCGAGGAGCGCGTCTTCTTCGGAGATTCCCGCGGGCGAATGGCCCGCGAGCGTGCGGGGACGAACGGATTCGGCTACGACCCCGTATTCGTTCCCGACGCGACCGGGGACAATCGAACCATGGCTGAGCTCACGGACGCCGAGAAGGACGCGATCAGCCATCGCGGCCACGCCGTGCGCGCGCTCACGAAATGGCTTCGCCGCTGAGCACTGGCGGAGTTCTCGCCGATCCCGCGGTCAAGACGTGCACGGCCGCGCTGTCGATCGCGCTCCCGGGCGCCAATTGGCAGGTCATGCAGCCGGCCCACACCTCGCGCTCACGGCGACCCCCACGCCAAGAATTCGACACCTAAATCCGGCGTATCGGGTCGGCTAGACCAGGTTTATCCCCGCCGCCAGCGCCACCGCGAACGTCACCGCGGCATACCCGTAATAGCCCTGCAGCGCGAGGATCAGCACGACGACCAGGCACACCACGACCGTTCCCAGCCAGGCGAGGCGCCCGAGATCCACGGCCGTAGTCTGATCACCGTCCACGGCGTCATTGTGGCTGTCACCGGTGACGTTTGGCTCTCCCGGGTCTGGCGGGGCCTCGATTTGGGTAGTAATGCTGGGCGAATTACGCAAATTCCGAAAATCCCGCTGCAGTGTCGTGTGGCGCGTCGTGCTCACCGGGGAGAATGACGCCGATCCCGCGACGGCACGGATCCGGCTGTCCGCTACCCGTGTTAGCGTCGGGAATTCCTACCACCTCTAAGGAGGGAGCAAGTGACAAAGCAAGAATTCGTGGACCAAGTCGCTGATCGTGCCGGGTTGAGCAAGAAGGATGCCGGCGAGGCGGTCGACGCCTTCCTGGTCACGGTCGAGGACGCACTCAAGCGCGGAAGCGACGTGTCCTTCTCTGGATTTGGCAAGTTCAGCGTTTCGCAGCGCAGCGCACGCGAGGGTCGCAATCCCGCGACCGGCGAGCGCATCCAGATCGCGGCCTCGCGCGTTCCGAGGTTCACGGCTGGGGCGGGTCTGAAGAAGGCCGTCAAGTAAGACCGTGCCGGACGCTGGATGCTGCGGTCGCGTGCGGGATGCCGTGACCGTGGCGTCCATCGACCTCGCTGGGGGGACTCGCGTCACGGTGGCGTCGATCGACATGGCCACCCGGCGCCCTGCCACGGTGGCGTCGATCGGCACCAGGACCGCGTGACTGCCGCGTCGAGCAGCGACGCATCGATGCTCGCAAATCCGGTGCACGGGGACCTCAAAAGCTTCGGCGACCGGCTGGCGGACCGAGTCGCCACCCGCCGCTCGCAGATCGTGCTCGGGCTCGATCCCGACCCGGCGCGCCTGTGGCCCGAGGCGATCCGGCGCGCCGACGCGCCCGCGGCGACGCGGCCGACATGGCCGACGCGGGGGCGGCTACCCGCGCGGCGCGCGCGGTCGCGGCCCACTGCGCGCTCGCGATCGAGGCGACCGCCGAGGAGTGCGTCGCGGTGAAGCCTCAAGTCGCGTGCTTCGAGCGGCTCGGCGCCGCCGGCTGGAGCGCGCTGGCCGAGACCGTGGCAGTGGCGCGCGAGCGAGGCCTGATCGTGATCGCGGACGCCAAGCGGGGCGACGTGGACGTCACCGCCGCGGCGTACGCGCAGGCGTTCCTCGGCGAGACGCCCAGCCCCTTCGGCGTGATCGCGGGCCTTGGCGCCGACGCGATGACGGTGAACCCGCTGCTCGGTCGCGACTCGCTCGAGCCCTTCGTGACCACGGCCCGCGCCCACGGCCGGGGACTGTTCGTGCTCGTGCGGACCTCGAACCCAGGGGCCGCGGACGTGCAGGAGCGTGCGCTCGCGGACGGGTCGACGGTGAGCGAGCACGTCGCGGACCTCGTGGACGAGATCGGCGCCGGCGGCGTCGGGAGCATCGGGCTGTCTGACGTCGGCGCGGTCGTCGGCGCCACCGCGCCGGGCCGGCTGGCGGCGCTCCGGGAGCGCATGCCGCACGCCGTGTTCTTGCTGCCAGGGGTCGGGGCCCAGGGTGGAAAGGTCGAGGACCTCGCGCCCGCGTTCGCGAACGGGCCCGCCGGCGGATTGATCTCGGCCTCGCGCGGGATCGTGGCCGCGCACGAGCGCGCCGGCGGGGATCCAGCCGGCGCCGCCGCGCGCGAGGCCCGCCGCCTGCGCGAGCTCGCCTGGCGCCTAGCGGCGTGAGCCAGGGTCGCGGCCGTGAGCCAGCTCGTCCGGGCCGTGAGCCAGCTCGTCGGGGGCGTGAGCCGAGTCGTGGTCCCGGTCGGCCGCCCACCCGGACCCCGGGAACCGGTTCGTGCCCCGAGCGCCAGTATGATCGCCGGTGCGATGGAGGGGTGGAGGAACCCGGCGCGCTATATCGCGCCGCTCGCGCTGGCCGCAGCGGTCACCGGCACGTATTTGATCGTTCACCACGCTATCGACAACAAGCACAGCTCGACAACGACGCCCACGGTGCTGACGACGAGCACCGTCGCGCATCGTCACGGCACCTCGGGGTCGGGGTCTTCGAAGGCCAAGTTCTACGTCGTCAAGTCCGGGGACTCGCTCTCGGCGATCGCGGCCAAGACCGGCGTCTCGATGAGCACGATCGAGAGCCTGAACCCGCACCTGAACCCGGGCGCCCTCCAGCCGTCGCAGCGGCTTCGCCTGCGGCGATGAGGTGGTCGTGACGCGAGGGTTGGCCGCTGCGGCGGTCCGACGTGTCGTTGCGCTCGCGGCCTGCGCGAGCTGCCTCACGCTGGTCGCCGCCGCGCCCGCGAGCGCGGCAACCGCCACCCCGGCGCCGCCGGCGCTCTCGGTCCGCGCCGCGGCGCTGATCGAGGAGAGCAGCGGTCAGCAGCTGTACGGACGTGACCAGACGGCCGAGTTGCCGATCGCGAGCACGACCAAGCTAATGACCGCGCTCATCACCCTCCGGCATGTCCCGCTCAGCCGCGTGTTCGCCTATCCCGTCTACTACCTCTCATCGGTCGACTCGCAGATCGGCCTCGTGCCCGGCGAGCGGATGAACGTCCACGACCTGCTGACCGCGATGCTGCTGCCGAGTGCCGATGACGCCGCCTACGACCTGGCCTTCAACGTAGGCCACGGATCGGTGAGCCGCTTCCTCGGGATGATGAACGCCGCCGCCCGCCGGCTCGATCTTCGCCACACCCACTACACGACCCCGAGCGGACTCGACACGCCCGGGAACTATTCGAGTGCCGGCGATCTCGTCGCGCTGGCGCGCTACCTGCTGCTGCACGAGCCCTACTTCAAGTCGGTGGTGAGCCGGTCGCACACCGACCTCCGGACCGGAAACCGCGTGCGCTCCGTAACCAACCTCAATGACCTCGTGGCGCGCTTCCCGTGGATCAACGGAGTGAAGACCGGGCACACGCTCGACGCGGGCTACGTGCTCGTAGCCTCGGGAACTCAGCACGGCATGACGCTGATCGACGCCGTGCTCGGGACCTCGAGCGAATCCGCCCGCGACGCGAACGCGCTGTCCCTCCTGAAATGGGGGTTCGCGAACTTCAGCCCGCGCACGCCGGTCCGCGCCGGCAAGGTGCTCGCCCGGCCGGCGATCACGGGCAACCCGAAGGCGCACGCGCGGCTGATCGCGGCCTCCACGTACACGCACGTGTTCCCTCGCTCGGCGACGGTGAGGCTGAAGGTCTCGGCGCCGGCGACGCTCACCGGGCCGCTGACCGCGAACACGGTCGTCGGCTCGGTCGCGGTCCTCGAAAACCACCGCGTCGTGACCAGGATCCCGCTGCTCCTGGCCGCAGCCGTGCCGCAGATCCGCAAGAAGCATTCCGCCGTAAGCGCACTGGTCATATCGGTTACGCTGTCGGGACTTGTGGTGGCGGCGGGTGCGGTAATCGGGCTGACGATGTTTTGGCGCGAATGGACCAGGGGAAGGGGCCGCACCTAAATGGTCCCCACGGAGAGCACCGTGGCATTCGAGTGGCCCCCGGCTCGCGGTGACGCGGCTCATGGCCAGGGCCACTGAGCCGCAATGATCATCACCGTCACTCTGAACGCCGCGCTCGACAAGACCCTCGAGGTCCCGAACTTCAGGGTTGGGCGCCGTCATCGAGCCGTCGAGCAGACCACGATGCCGGGCGGCAAGGGGGTCAACATCGCCCGCGCGCTCAAACGCCTCGGGCAGCCGGTGATCGCCACCGGTCTCGCGGGCGGTGCGACCGGAAACATGATCGTCGACGCGCTCAACGACGAGGCGATCCTCAATGGGTTCGTGCGGATCCGCGAGGAGTCGCGCACGAACACGGCGGTCCTCGACCCCACCACCGGGGTCCACACCGAGATCAACGAGCGCGGGCCGTCGGTCTCGGCCCACGACCTCGAGATGTTCCGCGACAAGCTGCTCTACCTCGCCAAGGGCGCGAGCATGTGCGTGTTCGCGGGCAGCCTCCCGCGAGGGGTGGCGCCGGACGTGTACGCCGGCCTGATCCGCGAGCTCAAGAAGCTCGGCGTGACCACGATCGTCGACACCGAGGGCGAGCCGCTACGGCTTGCGGTGCGCGCCGAGCCCGACGTGGTGTCGCCGAACGAGCTCGAGGCCGAGGAGCTCGTCGGCCACGAGTTCAACGACATCGACGACCGGGCCCGGTCCGTCGTCGAGATGACGCGCCTCGGCCCGGCCGAGGCGATCATGACGGTCTCGGACGGTTGCTATGCGCACGTGCTTGAAGGCGCGGGCGCCGCGCTCTACCGGGTCCGGATCGAGGAGCAGGAGGCGCGCTCGGCGATCGGCTCGGGCGACGCGTTCCTGGCGGGCTACATCGCCGCGCGCTATCTCGGCCGCTCGCCGACGGAGTGCCTGTGCTACGGAGTTGCCTGCGGCGCCGAATCGGTCCAGCATTTCGGCGCCGGCCTGATCGATCCAGGGGCCGTCGACCGGCTCCTGCCCGAGGTCGAGCTCGAGCCTCTCCAGATCGGCGCCGAGATCGGCTGAGGAAGACCCCGCAGTTTGGTGTAACCGCGGCGCGCGCGGGCTCGTAGACGCTCCATAACCCGCTGCTAGGATCGACGTTCTCGTGCCTCGCTGCCTGCCGCCAGCAGCGGACCTCGGGTCACCGTTGCCGTCCGCCCCGACTAATACGATTCCGCAATGGAAGTAGAGATCGGACGCGGCAAGAAGGCCCGGCGGGCGTACGGGTTCGACGAGATCGCGATCGTGCCCTCGCGGCGCACGCGCGACCCCGACGACGTCGACGTCTCTTGGAACCTCGGGCCCTACCTGTTCGAGCTACCGCTGATGGGCGCCGCGCTCGACGGCGTCGTCTCGCCCGAGACCGCCGGCGTGATCGGCAGGCTCGGCGGCCTCGCGGTGCTGAACCTCGAGGGCATCTTCTGTCGCTACGAGGACGCGGACGGTCAGCTCGAGCGCATCTCGACGTTCTCGAAGGACATCGCCACGCGCGAGATGCAGGACATCTACCGCGAGCCGGTCAAGCCGGAGCTGATCGCCCAGCGGATCAGGGAGATCAAGGACCAGGGAGTCGTCGCGGCCGCGTCGCTGACCCCGCAGAAGGTACGGACTTACTATGAGGTCGCGCTCGAGGCCGGCCTCGACATCCTCGTGATCCAGGGGACGGTCGTGTCAGCCGAGCACGTCTCGCTCGACGAGACCCGGCCGCCGCTCAACCTCAAGGAGTTCATCCGCGAGCTGGCGCCGACGCCCGTGATCGTCGGCGGCTGTGCGTCCTACCACACCGGCCTTCATCTGATGCGGACGGGCGCCGCGGGCGTGCTCGTGGGAGTCGGTCCCGGTGCGATCTGCACCACCCGCGGCGTGCTCGGGATCGGCGTTCCTCAGGCGACCGCGATCGCCGACGTGGCCGCGGCCCGGTCACAGCACATGCTCGAGACCGGCGAGATGGTCAAGGTCATCGCCGACGGCGGGATGCGCAACGGTGGTGACATCGCCAAGGCGATCGCCTGCGGCGCCGACGCGGTGATGCTCGGCTCCGCGCTCGCGCGCGCCTACGAGGCGCCGGGCCGCGGTTACAACTGGGGGATGGCTACGTTCCATCCGACGCTCCCGCGCGGTGCCCGGGTGGCGACCACGCCGAACGGCACACTCGAGGAGATCATCAAGGGCCCGGCGCGCGAGAACGACGGCACCTTCAACCTGATGGGCGCGCTGCGGACCTCGATGGCCACGTGCGGCTACCGCGACATCGCGGAGTTCAACCGCGCCGAGCTCGCGGTGGCCCCGGCCTTGCAGACGGAGGGCAAGCACCTCCAGCGCGAGCAGGGCGTCGGCATGGGCGCCAAGCCTACGGCCGCGGCTGTCAGCGTTGATTAATAGGGGCCTCGCTCGGGAATCCGGCTCGTTCCCTGTGCGTGAACAGTGCTCATCTTGGCCGGATTCCCCACGAGGCGTCCATGGGGCCAAGTACCCCGTCCTGACCGGGGTCGCGTGACCACGACCACCGTCCGGACGGGCTCGCAAGGACCCACGGATGCCGCGCAGCGGCCCCCCACCCAGGAAGAGGTCCTCGTCCTCGATTTCGGAGGCCAGTACTCGCAGCTGATCGCCCGGCGCGTGCGCGAGTGCGGCGTGTTCTCCGAGCTCCTGCCGCATCACGTTGGGTTGGACGAGGTGCGCCGCCGGTGGCCGAAGGGCGTGATCCTGTCCGGGGGGCCGGCGTCGGTGTACGAGGAAGGCGCGCCGGCGCTTCGCCGCGAGCTGCTCGAGCTTGGTGTGCCGGTACTCGGCATCTGTTACGGGATGCAGCTGATCGCGCGCGAGCTGGGCGGTCGGGTGGAACGGGCCGAGGTGGGCGAGTTCGGGCGCTCGGAGCTCAGGGTCGCCCAGTCCGGCCGGCTGCTGGCGGGCACACCTGACCAGCAGAGCTGCTGGATGTCTCATCGCGACACGGTCTTTGCACCGCCACCAGGGTTCGCTGCGCTCGCGTCGTCGACGGTCTCGCCGGTAGCCGCGTTCGAGTCGGTCGAGCGGGGCATCTACGGGATCCAGTTCCACCCCGAGGTGGTCCACACGCCGTATGGACAGCAGGTCCTCACGAACTTCCTCGAGGACGCGTGTGGGTGCGCGCGCAATTGGAGCCCGCGATCGGTGATCGACGAGCAGATCGAGTCGATCCGCGCCCAGGTCGGCGGCGGGCGGGCGATCTGCGGGCTCTCGGGCGGGGTCGACTCGAGCGTGGCGGCGCTGCTCGTGCATCGGGCGATCGGCGACCGGTTGACGTGCGTGTTCGTCGATCACGGCTTCATGCGCAAGGACGAGGGCGCCCAGGTGATCCAGGCGTTCCGCGATCACTTCCACGTGCCGCTGGTGGCGGTCGATGCGTCGGACCGCTTCCTCGCGCGGCTCGCCGGCGTGACCGATCCCGAGGAGAAGCGCAAGCGGATCGGCGCCGAGTTCATCCGCGTGTTCGAGGAGGAGGCCGGCAAGCTCGACGACGTCCGGTTCCTCGTCCAGGGCACGTTGTACTCGGACGTGATCGAATCGGGCGGCAGCACGGGCGCGGCCACGATCAAGTCTCACCACAACGTCGGCGGCCTGCCCGACGACCTCGACTTCGAGCTGGTCGAGCCGTTGCGGGCGCTGTTCAAGGACGAGGTGCGCGCCGTTGGGCAAGAGCTCGGGCTGCCGAAGCGCCTGGTGTGGCGCCAGCCGTTCCCGGGGCCCGGCCTGGCCATCCGGATCGTCGGGGGCGAGGCCACGCGCGAGCGGCTCGAGATCCTGCGCGAGGCCGACGCCATCCTCCAGGACGAGATCCGCAAGGCGGGGCTCTACCAGGAGCTCTGGCAGTCGTTCTGCGTCCTGCCGGACATCCGCACGGTGGGCGTCCAGGGCGACGTGCGGACGTATGGAAACGTGATCGTGATCCGCGCGGTGACGAGCGACGACGCGATGACCGCCGACTGGGCGCGCCTGCCCTACGACCTGCTCGAACAGATCGCCGCTCGGATGATCGGCGAGATCCGTCCCGTCGGACGCGTCGTGCTCGACATCACGAGCAAGCCGCCCGGGACGATCGAATGGGAGTAGTCTGAGCGGGCGTTGTTGAAGGTTGGGGCAGTTTGGGGGCGTTTGGTGGCCGCGACCGCGATGGCCTGCGTGTGCTGCGCGCTGGCGCCCGCGGCGCAGGCGTCGCCGTCCGTACCCTCCACCACGTTCAGCGGCTCGAGCTCGAGCGGGACGTCGGTCCCGACCGCGCTCACAAACTTCGAGGGGGCCGTTGGCGGCCCGTTTCGCCAGCTGACCTGGGACGGGATCGCGGTCGACGGCAGCGCGCCAGGCTCGACGGTGATCGCGTCTGGGCACGTCGTCGCGGTCACGCGAAGCACCGCCCAGCCGTGGGGCCTGGAGTTGGGCCCGAATGTGGCGGTGGCGAACGACGGGTTCGCGTCGGTGAACTCGCACGCCGGCTTCGCGCCGTTCAGCGCACCGAACGAGTGGGCGCCGTTCAACTCGAACACGGCCGAGCTTCAGATCGTCACCCCCACCGCCGAGACGGCCTCACCTGAGCAGGCGGTAACGCGCGGTCTCGGCGTCGTGTTCCTCAACGTCAAGACCGCCGGCACGACCATCCAGTACTACAGCGGGAACTCGTTGCTCGCCCAGGCCTCGGCTCCGCTCGGTGCCACGTCGTTCGTCGGCGTCCTGTTCCGGGATCCAGTGGTCACCCGGGTGGTCGTCACCATGGGAACCGCGACGCTGTTCAACTTTGACGGTACTCCGGGCGGACAGGACCCGAATACGCTCGTCACCGCCGACGACGTGGTGCAGGCCGTTCCCGGCGCGGGAGAGTCGACCACGACTGCCACCGATGGAGTAGCCAGCTCGGTCGTCTTCGGGAGCTTCACGGATACCGGCGCGACTCCAGCCGACCTCACCGGGGCGATCGACTGGGGCGACGGCAACCAAACCAGCGGCACGATCACGCCCGGCGCCGGGGGTGGCTTCCTGATCACCGGCAGTCACGCCTACATGCGGCCCGGCAGCTACACCGCGACGGCGACTGTGGAGGACCTCAACGGATCCGAGCTCACCACGCAGGCGTTGATCCAGGTCGACCCCCGTGCGACCACCACGAACCTGTCGTGCTCGCCATCACCGGTCGCGGTGACGGCCTCGACGATGTGCACCGCGACCGTCTCGGACGTAGGCGCGGGTGGTCCGATCACGCCCGCGGGGACGGTCTCGTTCGACTCGCCCACCGCCGGGGCGTCGTTCGCTGAAGACTCCGGCTGCGCGCTCGGAGCGACCGAGACTCCAGGAGTCGCGATCTGCGAGGTTCAATTCACGCCCACCCAGCTTCCTCCGGCGCAGGCCCGGATTCAGGCGTTTTACAGCGGCGACGGCGCGCACTCCGGCAGTTCAGACAGCGCGATCATCGGGGTGCGCACACAGCGATGCAGGTTAAAGGCGCTGTCGGCCAGGCTAAAGGGGCACCCCCCCGTCCTGGGCATGATCGTGACCTGCGACGCGCGAGCGAACGTGACGCTCGCGGTCAAGGCGGCGGGCGCGCGCACGGGGAGGTTCAGGGCGTTCACGATCCAGTTCGGCAGCCTCCGGACGACGGTCACGGGTGGGCGCCCGACGGTGCTCGTGATCAAGCCTTCGCGCGAGGTGCTCGGCGTGCTGCATACCGCCAGCCGACGGCACCAGCGCGTCTCGCTGAAGCTGACCCTGACCGCGAGCTCGCACGCCACCCGCGCGACGACGACCACGCGCGTCGCCGCCCTCAGGATTCGCTAGCCCGCGCCAGCGCCGCGCGCGCCAGGATCTTCTCGACGAAGCGACCGAGATCCGGGGGCAGCTGATCGCGCTGGAACCAGTCCGCTTCGGCGAGCTCGGTCAGGTCGATGTCGAGCCGGCGGTCGCCGAGGCGCGTCCGGAACAGGTGGAGGGTGTCGCTGTGGTGGTCGCCGATGGCGAACAGGTCGCCGAGGTCCTCCCAGTGCTCGATCCGCCGGCCGAGCTCCTCCTGCATCTCGCGCCGGGCGGCGTCGATCGGGGCCTCGCGGCGGCGGACGGTCCCGCCGGGCAGGTCCCATACCCGGCGGCCGTAGGTGTGGCGCACAAGCAACACCGCCTCGTCGTTCGTCACAAGGCACTTCACGCCGGTGACGTTCGGCCGGAACACGAACCAGTAGGTTCGGAGTCCCACGTAGGCGCAGCGGATCAGCACGCGTCGCAGCCAGACCGGGAGGCGCGTCATACCCTTGAGCGTACGCACCCGCCGCGAGCGGCCGTGGCGCGGGATCGCCTATCATGGGCGAAGCCGCGCGACCGTCGCGCGGCTTGTGCATGCCATGAAGACCTACGTAGCCACACCAGCCGACCGTGAGCGCAACTGGCTGATCGTCGACGCCTCCGGGCGGACGCTCGGGCGGCTCGCGACGCAGATCGCCGATGCGCTGCGCGGGAAGCGCAAGCCGACCTACACGCCGCACGTCGACACGGGCGATTTCGTCATCGTCGTCAACGCCGAGAAGATCGCGGTCACGGGCAACAAGCTTTCCGACAAGCGCTACTACCGTCACTCGGGATATCCCGGAGGGCTTAAGTCGCGGACGCTGAACGACATGCTCGAGCGCCGGCCCGAGGAGGTCATCCGACTCGCGGTCAAGGGGATGCTGCCGCGCAACCGCCTTGCTCGCAAGCAGCTGACGAAGCTGAAGGTCTACGCGGGTCCTGAGCATCCGCACGTCGCACAGAAGCCGCAACCGATGGAGATCGCGAAGTGACCGAGCGTCCCGAGGACGAGCAGCAGGCCGACGACCAGGAGCCGGGCGCTCCCGAGGAGCCGACGGCTGACGAGCCCGCGGCCGCGGCCGAAGAGCCCGTTGCGCCGGAGCCCGTTGCCGAGGAGCCCGCTGCGCCGGAGCCGGTTGCCGAGGAGCCCGCTGCGCCGGAACCGGTTGCCGAGGAGCCCGCTGCGCCGGAGCCGGTTGCCGAGGAGCCGGCTGGGCCAGAGCCGGTTGCCGAGAAGCCCGCTGCGCCGGAGCGCGTAGCCGAAGAGCCCGCTGCGCCAGAGCCGGTTGCCGAAGAGCCCGCTGCGGCAGAGCCCGTAGCCGAAGAGCCGGCCGCCCAGGAACCGGGCGCCGACGCTGACGAGCTCGTCGGCGAGGCGGAGGTGGGCGATCCGGACGCGGTCGAGCCCGACGTCACGATCGAGGCCGTGCAGAACCCGGCCGAGGACGAGGAGCTCGAGGAACTCGAGGAGATCGGTCCCCGCGAGAAACCGGAGATTCCCGGCGCCGACCTGATTCCGGACATCGTTTCCGACGGCGAGCAGTTCCTCGACGCGGAGGCCCAGGCCGCCGCCGAGGCCGAGGCGGCCGAGCTCGCCGCCCGCCAGGCGGAAGAGGAGGACGACTCGAGCCCGATCGCCGACGCCGCGATCGACCTGGCCGCCGGCGCGCGCTACACCGCCACCGGCAAGCGCAAGTCCGCGGTCGCGCGCGTGATCATCAAGCCCGGCACCGGGAGCTATTTGATCAACGGCAAGGAGCTCGACGCGTTCTTCCCGCGGGAGACGCTCCGGCGGATCATTCGCCAGCCGCTCGAGACCGTCGGCTACGACACGCGGATGGACGTGGTCGCGCGCATGCACGGCGGCGGCGTGTCCGCCCAGGCGGGAGCTCTCCGGCACGGGATCTCGCGCGCGCTGATCGTGGCCGATCCCAACCTGCGTGGCGAGCTCAAGCGCCGCGGCTTCCTGACGCGCGATCCTCGCGTCAAGGAGCGCAAGAAGGCCGGGCTCAAGAAGGCCCGCAAGCGGCCGCAGTTCTCCAAGCGCTAGTTCCACATGGCGCGGCAGCTGTTTGGCACGGACGGCGTCCGCGGCCGGGCGGGACACTTCCTCACCGCCGACCTCGCGCTGGCGCTTGCCCGCACCGCGGTGGCGCGGCTCGAGGCTGAGCGGCCGCGGGTGGTGATCATCCGGGACACGCGCGAGTCGGGCGAGATGTTCGAGTCGGCGATCGCCGCCGGGGTGGCCGCGGCGGGAGGCGACGCCCTGCTCGCCGGGGTTCTGCCGACCCCCGCCGCGCCGCTGCTGGTGCGCCGGCACGGCCTCGACCTGGCCGCGGTCATCTCGGCGTCGCACAACCCCTACGAGGACAACGGCATCAAGCTGTTCGCCGCCGACGGCTTCAAGCTCCACGACGACACCGAGCACGCGATCGAGGCCGAGCTCGAGACGACGCCGCCTCCGCCTGCCCACATCGGGCACGTCCGCAGCTTCGACGGCGCGCTCGAGGACTACCTCCAGGAGCTCGAGAACCGGTTCTCGGGCCTGAGCTTGTCCGGTACGCGCGTGCTGCTCGATTGCGCGCACGGCGCCACCTTCCAGGCCGCTCCCGAGATCTTCCGGCGGCTGGGGGCGGACGTCGAGGTGATCGCCGACCAGCCCGACGGGATGAACATCAACCAGGGATGCGGCTCGACCCACCTCGGCGGGGTTATCGAGCGCGTTGCCGGCGGCGGGTACGACATCGCGTTCGCGTTCGACGGCGACGGCGACCGCGTGCTCGCGGTCGACCGCCGCGGCGCGATCGTCGACGGCGACGAGCTGGTGGCACTCGCGGCGCTCCACCTGCGTGCTGGCGGCCGGCTGACCGGCAACGGCGTCGCTGTCACGGTCATGACTAACTACGGGTTCCACCGGGCGATGGCGGAGGCCGGGATCGATGTCGCGACTACGTCGGTCGGCGACCGCTACGTGCTCGACGAGCTCCGCAAGCGGGGCTGGGCGCTCGGGGGCGAGCAGTCCGGCCACATCATCGACCTCGGCTTCGGTCCCTCCGGTGACGGAATCGCGAGCGCGCTGTTGACGCTCGAGGCGCTCGGCGGCCGCGAGCTGGCCGACCGGACCGCGATGGAGAAACTGCCACAGCGCCTGGTCAACATCCGCGCGGCCGACCGCGCGGG
Organism: uncultured Solirubrobacterales bacterium; assembly: GCA_963709205.1. Lineage (GTDB taxonomy): Bacteria > Actinomycetota > Thermoleophilia > Solirubrobacterales > Solirubrobacteraceae > Palsa-465. The sequence continues at coordinate 40,762 of CAVPVP010000019.1, read as the reverse complement.
GCTCGCCGCCGCGATGGCCGACCCCGGCGTCGAGGAGGCGGTGGCGCGCGAGCACGCCGGCCTGACCGGCCGGGGCCGCGTGCTCGTCCGGGCGTCGGGCACCGAGCCGCTGATCCGGGTGATGGTCGAGGCGCCGAGCCAGGAGGAGACCGACGAGATCTGCGCTCGGCTCCGGCAGGTCGTCGAGACCGCGATCGCGTAACCCTGCGGGATCGGCCGCGAGTCCCGCATGGCCACGTGCGTTGATTGAGGCAACCGCTCTTGCGGCTAAGATCGTCGGGCTCCTGTGACGCGATACCGGAAGGCGATCGGGCGGATTACCCGCCACGAAAGGGGAAGTAAGCGCCTATGTGTGGAATCGTCGGCTACGTCGGACCGCGTAAAGCGCGCCCGTTGCTGCTCGCAGGACTAGAGAAGCTCGAATATCGCGGCTATGACAGCGCCGGCATCTCGGTGCTTCATGGGGACCGGATCGATGCCGTCCGCGCCGTCGGCAACCTGAGCTCGCTGCGCGACGCCATCGCGGCCTGCGGTGGTGGACACGACCACGGCAGTGGCGGCGCGGTCGCGGTGGCCGAACGGCCCGTGCCGGGAACCGGAATCGGCCACACCCGCTGGGCGACCCACGGGCGCGTCACCGAAGAGAACGCGCATCCGCACTTCGACAACACCGACCGCGTCCACATCGTCGTCAACGGGATCGTCGAGAACTACATCTCGCTCAAGCGCCGGCTGGTCGCCGAGGGCGCCCAGTTCACCTCTGAGACCGACGCCGAGGTGATCGCGCATCTGGTCGCTCACCACCACGACGGCGACCTCGTCGACGCCGTCCGCCGTGCCTACGCCGAGCTGCGCGGGCACTACGCGTTCGTCGCCATATCCGCGGACGAGCCCGGCGTGCTCGTCGGGGCGCGCAAGGAGTGCCCGCTGATCATCGGCCGCGGCGACGGCGAGCAGTTCATCGCCTCGGCGATCCCCGCTTTCCTGCGCCACACCCGCCACGTCCAGTACATCGAGAACGACGAGATCGTCGTGTTGCGACCCGACGATGTCGAGTTCTTCACCGCCGACGGCACCGCGCTCGACCGCGAGATCGTCGAGATCGACTGGGACGCCGACACCGCCGAGAAGCAGGGCTACGAGACATTCATGCTCAAGGAGATCCACGAGCAGGCCGACGCGGTCGCCGAGACGATCGGGGAGCGGGCCGCCCGCGGCGTCGGGATCGACCTGGGCGACCTCGGCCCAATCGACGACGAGCTGCTTCGCACCTTGAAGCGGATCGTCGTGGTGGCCTGCGGCACCTCGTACCACGCCGGTCTCATCGGGCGGTACGCGATCGAGGAGTTCTCGCGCGTGCCGGTCGAGGTCGAGATCGCCTCCGAGTACCGCTACCGCAACCCGATCGTGGGCCCCGGGGATCTGGTGATCGGGATCTCGCAGTCGGGTGAGACCGCCGACACGCTGGCCGCGATGCGCACCGCACGCGAGCAGGGCGCGAACGTGCTCGCGATCACGAACATCATGGGCTCGCAGGCGACGCGCGACGCCGACGGCGTTCTCTACACCCGCGCGGGCCTGGAGATCGGGGTGGCGGCCACGAAGACATTCGTCAGCCAGGTCGTCGCCATGTATCTGCTCGCGCTGCGGCTCGCCGAGCTCCGTGGCACGCTCGAGCCGGACGATCTGAAGGCGACGATCAGCGAGGTCAAGCGGCTGCCGCATCGGATCGCCGAGATGTTCGAACGCGACATGGGCGGCGTCGAGGCGATCGCAGGCCGAGTGTGCGATGCAGACTTCTTCCTCTACCTCGGACGCCACGTCGGCGTGCCGGTTGCTTTGGAGGGCGCGCTCAAGCTGAAGGAGATCTCCTACATCGCCACCGACGCGTACGCGGCCGGCGAGATGAAGCACGGCCCGATCGCGCTGCTCGACCAGAGCACCCCGGTGGTCGTGGTCGCGACCGAGTCGCCCGTGCTCGAAAAGGTCATCTCGAACATCCAGGAGGTCCGGGCTCGCGGCGCGATGGTGATCGCGGTGGCGACCGAGGGCGACCAGCAGATCGCCCAGCACGCCGACGAGGTGATCGAGGTGCCGCGCACGCAGTGGATGCTGGCGCCGCTGCTGGCGGTGATCCCGCTTCAGCTGCTCGCGTACCACATCGCCCGCAGTCGGGGGCTGAACGTCGATCAACCGCGGAACCTGGCCAAGACCGTCACCGTGGAGTGACGGTTTGAGCGGCGCCGGCTATCGGGTCGGCATCGATCTGCTGGAGATCGAGCGGCTCGAGCGGGCGCTGGAGCGGACGCCGCGGCTGGCCGAGCGACTGTTCACTGAAGGCGAGCGGGCCTATGCGGCCTCGCGAGGGCGGCCGGGGCAGCACCTGGCGGCACGGTTCTGCGCCAAGGAGGCGGTGGCCAAGGCGCTCGGGGTCGAGTCGTGGAATTTTCACGAGGTCGAGGTGATCGGCACCGGTGGCCCGCCTGCGATCCGTCTGTCGGGTTCCGCGGCGGCGCGGGCGGCCGAGCTCGGGGTGCGTGTCGAGGTCTCGCTCACGCACACCGGGCGCGACGCCGCCGCGGTCGCAATCGCCGCCTGAGCCGGGCGATCGCCGCCTGAGCCCGGCGATCGCCGCCTGAGCCCAGCGATCGCCGCCTGAGCCCGGCGATCGCCTACGCTGCGAGTCGTGACTCTCCCCGAGTGGCTTGATCCACTGCCGGACGCGGCCGAGCAGCGCGCCCTCGACGAGTGGGCGATCCACGAGCGCGGCATCGCCGGTCTCGACCTCATGGAGCGGGCGGGTACCGGGCTGGCCGACCTAGTCGGTGCGCTCGTCCCCGATGGGCGGGTCGTAGTTGTCTGCGGCAAGGGGAACAACGGTGGTGACGGGTTGGTGACCGCGCGGGTGCTGCGCGAGCGCGGCCGCGAGGTCGACGTGCTGCTCCTGGCGGAGCCGGGCGAGCTGAAGGGGGACGCCGCGACGAACCTGGGGCGGTTGCAGGGGGCGGCACCGGTCGGGTTCGACGCGTCGCGGCTGGTCCGGGCGGCGGGGGTCGTCGACGCCATTCTCGGCACCGGGTTCGCCGGCGAGCCCCGTGAGCCCGCGGCCGGCGCGATCGAGGCCATGAACGCCGCCAGCGCGGGTTCCGGCGCGTGTGTCGTCGCCTGCGACGTTCCGAGCGGCGTCGACGCCTCCACGGGTGAGGTCGCCGGCGCCGCGGTGAGGGCGCGCGCCACCGCGACGTTCAACGCCGGCAAGCCGGGGCTGTGGATCGAGCCCGGCAAGACCCATGCCGGCGAGGTGAACGTGATCGACATCGGGATCCCGCCCGCGGCCCTGTGGACCCCCGCGTCGGGTTGATCTCCACGCGCGTGGCGGCTTTGATCCCGCGCCGGGGGCGTGAGTCGACCAAATTCGCCGCCGGCAGCGTGCTGGTGTGCGGAGGGTCGCGAGGGCTCACCGGGGCGCCCTGCATGGCCTCCGAGTCCGCAATGCGGGCGGGCGCGGGCTACGTCACGGCGTGCATCCCCGGGTCGCTGAGCCTCATATTCGGATCGAAGCTGCTCGAGGTAATGACGATTTCGCTTCCCGACACCGACGGGTCGCTCGAGCCGCGCGGCGTCGAGCAGGTACTCGAGCGCGCCGACCGGTCGGACGCGCTCGCACTCGGGCCGGGGCTCGGACGGGCGGACGGGGCGCAGGAGTTCGCCCGGCAACTGGCCTACGCGGCCCCGGTCCCGCTGCTGCTCGACGCCGACGGCCTGAACGCGCACGCGGGGTCGCTCGGCCTGCTCGCCGGCCGCCAGGCGGCGACCGTGCTCACCCCGCATGCCGGGGAGCTCGCGCGCCTGCTCGAGACCGACAGCGCGTCGATCGGAGCACGGCGGTTGGATAGCGCCCGGAGGGCGGCGCGCGAGGCGCAGGCGATCGTCGTGTTGAAAGGTGACGACTCCATCGTCGCCGCGCCCGACGGCCGCGCGGCGGTCAACCGGGGAGCGTCGTCGGCGCTGGCGACCGCGGGCACCGGCGATGTGCTGTCGGGCGTTATCGGGGCGTACCTGGGCAAGCACATGGATCCGTTCGCGGCCGCGTGCGCCGGCGTGCTCGTCCACGGCCGCGCCGGGCAGCTGTGCGCGGAGGAGATCGGTCCCGAGGGCGTGATCGCCGGCGACGTCATTCAGGCCCTGCCCCGCGCTCTGACGAGCCTCCTGTAAGTGGCCCCTCACGTGAGCGAGCACTAGCCATGGCGGTCCGCGCGCTGGCCCGCGTGAACCTCGCGGCGATCGAGCGCAACGTGGCCCGGCTGCGGGGCGGGCTGGCGGACGGGGCGGCCCTGTGTGCGGTCGTTAAGGGAGCCGGCTACGGCCACGGCGCGCTGCCCGCGGCCCGCGCTGCCCTCGCCGGCGGGGCGCGGATGCTGGCGGTCGCGACCGCGGGCGAGGCAGCCGAGCTCCGCGACGGGGGTATCGAGGCGCCCGTGCTCGTGATGGGCGCCGTCAGCGACGAGGAGCTGCCCGTCGCCGTCGCGGCTCGTGGCGAGCTCGTGGCCTGGACCTCGGAGTTCGTAGAGCGACTGCGGCGAACGGCCGTGGGTGCGGGTGTGGGTGCGGCCGCCGGCGCGGGGGTGGCCGGCGGTGCGGGGGTGGCCGGCGGTGCGGGGGTGGCCGGCGGTGCGGGGGCGGCCGCGGGGGGTGCGGGTGCGGAGGCGGGGGCCGGTGCGGGGGTCGCTCCGGTGCGGGTTCACGTGAAGCTCGACACCGGCATGGGGCGGCTCGGGACACGCGATGTCGACGCGGCGATCGGCGTCGCCGAAGCCGTCGCCGCCGGTCGGCCGGCGCTCGAGCTCGCCGGGGCGATGACCCACTTCGCGAGCGCCGACGAGGATCCGTCGTTCACCGCGCTTCAGCTGGCGCGGTTTGAGCCGTTCGTCTCCGCGATGCGCGAGCGGTGGCCGGGACTGGTCGTGCACGCGGCCAACAGCGCCGCGACGCTGCGCGAGCCCGCGAGCCATTTCGATCTTGTCCGCTGCGGGATCGCGATCTACGGTTGCGACCCGATGAACGACGATCCCTTCAAACACGGGCTCGAGCCCGCGCTCGAGCTGACGTCATACGTGGCGGCGGTGAAGCTCGCGCGACCGGGGGACAGCGCCGGGTACGGGCGCCGCTTCGTCGCCTCCGAGGACACGTGGATCGCCACGGTGCCGATCGGCTACGCCGACGGGGTCCGCCGGGCGCTCACGAACAACTGCGACGTGCTCATCGGAGGACGGCGCTACCCGCTGGTAGGCACCGTCAGCATGGACAACATCACGGTGGCGCTCGGGCCGGTCGCCGGGGCGGTCGGGGTGGGCGATCCGGTCACGATCATCGGGGTCGATGGGGGGGAGCGTCAGACCGCCGAGGAGGTGGCGCGCCGGATCGGCACGATCAGCTACGAGATCGTGTGCGGGCTGACGCCGAGGGTGTCGCGCGTCTACCACCGCGACGGGGCGCCGGTTGAGCGTTAGTGCTCCCATCGAGGCGCTCGTCTCGGTCGCTACGGAATCGGCTTGGCTCGTCGGCGGGGCGGTCCGCGACCGGATCCTCGGACGGCCGACCGACGACTACGACATCGCGGTCGCCGGCGATGCCCGGCGAGTGGCACGGGCGCTGGCCCGCGCCGTCGATGCGCACACGTTCGCGCTGTCGGAGACGTTCGGCGTCTGGCGCGTGGTCGCCCGCGATCACAGCTGGCAGGTCGACGTGCTCCCCGTGGTCGGCCGATCGATCGAGGCCGACCTGGCACAGCGCGACTTCACCGTCAACGCGATCGCCGAACCGGTCGGCGGCGGCGAATACGTCGATCCGTTCGGGGGGCTCGAGGACGTGCGCGCGCGCACGCTCCGGATGGTGTCGCCGCGCGCGTTCACCGACGACCCTCTGCGGACGCTGCGCCTCGCAAGGCTCGCGTGCGAGCTGGAGTTCGAGGTTGACAAGGAGACCGCCTCGGCGGCCGCGGCAAGCGCGCCCTCGCTGGTCCGGGTCGCGCCCGAGCGCGTGTTCGCCGAGCTCAGGCGCATCGTGATCGCCGACCGTGCCCTAGAAGGGCTCGCGCTGATGGACGTCCTCGGTGCGACCGACGCGGTCCTGCCCGAGCTCAGCCGGATGCATGGCGTCGAGCAGAGCCAGTACCACCACCTCGACGTGTACGAGCACACGCGGTTGGTCCTTGCCTCGGCGATCGACCTGACTCGCCGTCCTGAGCAGTGGTTCGCCTCGCAGGCCGGGGCGGTCGCCCAGTTCCTCGACGAGCCGCTCGCCAACGAGCTCACGCGCGGGCAGGCGCTGCGCTTCGGCGCGCTGCTGCACGACGTCGCCAAGCCGCAGACCAGGCGCGTCGCTGCCGACGGGCGGATCACGTTCGTCGGGCACGACGTGGCCGGCGCGGAGGTCGCGGCCGGCGTGCTTACGCGCCTACGGGCCAGCGAGCGGCTGCGCGAGTACGTAGCGGCCCTGACCCGCAACCACCTGCGGCTCGGCTTCCTCGTCCATGAGATGCCCGTCAGCAGGCGGGCCGTGTATCGCTACCTGCGCGCCTGCGAACCGGTCCAGGTCGACGTGACGCTGCTCAGCGTCGCCGACCGACTGGCCACGCGGGGACGCGGCGCGGACGAGGCGATCGCGCGCCACCTGGAGTTGGCGCGCGAGCTGCTCGGGGACGCGCTGGCGTGGCGGGACGTGCGTCCGCGGCCGCCGGTGCGAGGCGACGAGCTCGCGCGGGCGGTGGGCCTTCGGCCCGGCCCGGAGCTCGGCCGGATCCTCGAGGAGCTCGAGGAGGCGAGCTTCGCCGGCGAGATCAGCTCTACCGAGCAGGCGATCGATCGGGCGCGCGCGATCGTCGGTGGCGGCGCGCGGTGGCGGCGGTGGCGGGGCGGGGCGGTCGAGGTAGCGTGCGGGCGATGCGTGGGGCGGGGCGGAGCCGCCGGCCGAGCGGCGCGGGCGAGGATCGGTAGGCTGCGCGGCTGTGAGGGACCCAGACTGCATCTTCTGCAAGATCGTGGCCGGCGAGATTCCGGCTCTGATCGTGGACGAGGACGAGCGCACGATCGCGTTCATGGACATCAACCCCGCCACGCGCGGCCACCTGCTGGTGATCCCGCGGGAACACTCGCGGGATCTGCTCGAGGTCGATTCCGACGACCTGGCCGCGACCGCGAACATGGCGCAGACGCTCGCGCGCCGGATCATGGACCGTCTGGATGCCGACGGCGTGAACCTGCTCAACTCCTGCCGTGCGGCCGCCTGGCAGACCGTGTTCCACTTCCACGTACACGTGATCCCCCGTTACGACGACGATCCGATGAAGCTCCCGTGGATCCCGGAGCCGGGCGACTTGGCCGAGATCGAGGCGGCGGCGCAGGCGTTGCGCTGACGCCTTCGACGACGATTCCGGCGCAAGGAAGTTGGATCGAATCACTCCAGAAAGCCATGCGCTGGATTCCTTGCTACCTTCCCCGAGTTGGTCGGGGCCCTCGGGCACCGTGACCGGCGTGTCCGATAGCAGGCATCTCAAGGGGAGTACATGGCAACGGGTACCGTCAAGTGGTTCAGCGACGACAAGGGTTTCGGCTTCATCACGCCTGACGACGGAGGGCGTGACTTGTTCGTTCATTTCACTGGCATCGTGGGGGACGGCTATCGCTCGCTGTCCGAGGGAATCAAGGTTTCATACGAGGAGGAGGCCGGTCCGAAGGGACCGAAGGCCGTCAACGTCACGAAGCTCTAGTCGGGCGGCTCGCCTAGCCGCTTTGTAGTAGAGAACTCGATTCGCCGGCGCCAGGATGGCGATCGTCGTCTTGGTGCGGCGCAACTGGCGCCGGGGTGTCGTGTTGAATCTGAACATGAAACGTTCTCTGTTGGCAACCGTCAGCGCGTGCGCGCTCTGCGGGCTTCTTCCCGGTGCCGCGGACGCGACCATCACCGAGCTCGGCGGCACCACCACGCCGCTCGTCGCGCCGGCCTGCCCGAAGGGCGTGCCGCCCTCACAATGCACGATCATCCTGACCCGGGCGACCGCGCTCGAGACGATCAGGGACAACATCGCCTATCCGACGACCGTCAAGTCGGCGGGTCGGGTCGTCGCCTTCACCGTCGGACTGTCCTCGCTTTCAACCAACGCCACCACGGCGAAAAGCGACGTGCAGTTCCTCGACAAGACCTACGGCGGCGATGCCCAGGTCGGGATCACCGTCCTCAAGCGGGTCGGCAAGAAGGCGGCCTGGACCTGGCAGGTCGTCGCCCAGAGCCCGCTCGTCGACGTCCAGCCGTACCTGGGACAGGTCGCGCAGTTTCCGCTCACCACGAGCATTCCCGTCGTGCGCGGCGAGACGATCGCGTTGACCACGCCCACCTGGGCGCCGGTCCTCACGATCGACCTCTCGACCGCTCACTTCGCCTATCGCCAGAGCCGGACGCGGAACTGCAATAACCCGCCCACGACGAGCCAGGCACAGGCGACGATCGGCGGGAGCGCGACCTATTCGTGCGACTACCCCGGGACTCGGGTCGAGTACAGCGCCACCGAGGTGACGAACGCGGTGCCGACGACGACCACGACCACGACGAAGACGACCAGGAAGTAGTGCGGTGGGCCGCCGGCGCCGCTCGTCGGTGGCGCCGGTTGGTGGTCTTGGGGCGATGGCCGTCTGGTGACGCGGCGGCGCCGCGGGCCGGATGCCGGTGTTGACGCGTGCGGCCTGGTGGAGCATGCGCGGGGTCTGGATCTCGCGCTGGAGGCCTGTGGAGCGCGCGCCAGGTGCTCGTGGAGCTGCGCGCGTGAAGCTGGCGGGGCTGGTGAAGCTGGCGCGGGGGGCTGGTGGACCTCGCGCGCCGGGGGCGGGGCTAGGGCAGTCCGCCGCCGCCGCTGCCTGAGCCAGAGCTCGAGTTGCCGTTGCCCGATGACGTGGCGCCGTTCGGGGTGGCCCCGCCTCCGGTCGGCCCGCTCGCGCCGCCCGAGGTGCCGCCAGCGGAGGTTCCGCCGCCCGACGTGCCCCCGCCCGTGCCCCCGCCCGATGTGCCGCCGGCCGAGGAACCGGACGACGAACTGCCGGTGCCGGACGATGCGGATGCCGACGAAGATGGCGAGGAGCCGCTCGACGATGACGTAGACGTCGTGCCGGTGGTCTTGGTCGTGGTCGACCCGGTCGACCCGGTCGACGCCGGCGCCACCGTGATCGTGGCGGTCGGGACGGTCAGCGGCGGTGCGCCCGAGGTGTCTGTCGCTGCCGACCCGCTACCGCACGCCGCGACGGCCGCGGAGATGGCCGCGCCGGCGGCTAGTGCGCCCACGAAGCGAGAAGCACGGACTGCGAGCGGACGACAAGGCACGAGCGGAGCCTCAGACCTCGAGCGGGTCCATCCGCCTGCCGCAGTGAGGACAGTCGTTGAGGTCCTTCTGGCAGTGCTGGTCGCACCAGTTGCAGAAGCGGAGGTTCTCGACGGCCCACGGCAGCTCGGACGGGGTCGGCGCGAGGGGCAGAAGCTCACCGACGACCTCAAGCGGCTCCCCCGTCTCGCGGTCGACGTAAACCCGCCCGGGGTCGGCTTCGATGACGACCTCCCGACCGCTGGATGGCGTCCTGAAACGGTACCTCTGACGCGTCCTCATCCTCCGCCATCGTATAGCAGGGGACGGACGCCCGCCGCCTCGCCGGCGGGTGGGCGGGTGCGCGTGGCGGGTGCCCCCGCGGGTGGGCGGGCGCGCGTGGCGGGTGCCCCCGCGGGTGGGCGGGCGCGCGTGGCGGGTGCCGTCGGCGCGCCACCGGGCTGCGGCCGCCCGCGGGGGCGGCGCGCCAGCGGGGCTCCCGACACGCCTTCCCGGGCGCGCCACCCGACCACCGGGCCGCCGTGCCGACGGCTTGGATAGAGTGCCGCGTGTTCAAGGTATGGCCAAGTCGCTGGGACGCATCTGCACGCTGTTGGCGGCAGTCTGTATCGCGGTCATGGTGGGTGGTTGCTCGCTCAAGCACCCGACCGCGAACCTGGTGATGGGCAAGAAGCTGTTCGCCACGAACTGCGCGTCGTGTCACACGCTCGCCCACGCGAACTCGACCGGGTCGGTGGGACCAAACCTGGACGACGCGTTCCGGCAGGACCGAATCGACGGGGTGAAGAGCACTTCGATCGAAGGTCTGATCTCGTACTGGATCGATTATCCGAACACAGAGGGCGTGATGCCCGCGATGCTGGTCAAGGGCCAGGACGCCCAGGACGTGGCGGCGTACGTGGCCGCAGTCGCGGCGAAGCCCGGGCAGGACACCGGCGCGCTGGCGGCGGCGGTGGCGGCCAAGGTCAATGCCACGCCGGCGGCCGGCAAACAGATCTTCACCGGCGTCGGCGGATGCGGGTCCTGCCACACGCTGGCGGCGGCGGGGACGACCGGAACGATCGGGCCTAACCTCAACACGCTGAAGACCGCCTGCGCGACGCCGGCTTCGCAGCAGGCGCGCGGCTCGACGTTCGAGAAGTGCGTCACAACGGCGATCACCGATCCGTACAAGTACATACCGGCGGGCTACCACGCCGGCATCATGCCGAACACGTTCAGCAAGACGCTCAGCCCGAGTCAGATCCAGGCGCTGGTCGCGTTCTTGTCGTCGGCGTCGCATTAGCCACGCCGCGCCCGCGTCCTCGGCGTCTGCGGACCTGCATAACACGTCAATCGAGCGGTTTCGCCCCGGACCGTGGCGTACTGAGCACGCAGGGCATGCGCAGGACGTCACAGTCCCAGGGATCGCGGTCGATTGACGTGCTATGCATGCTCGGGCGTCGGGCGTCGGGCGTCGGGCGCGTCGGGCGTCGGGCGTCGGGCGTCGGGCGTCGGGCGTCTGCCAGCACCGGGGTGCGTCACCGGCGTCACCCCGCTCCTAGGAGACCGTCGTGGCGCCCCGGGCGCGGATCCGCTCGAGCAGTTCGTCTCCCCGCCCCGCGGCCACCGCACGCGCCGCCCGCTGCTCGTCGAGCTCCATGCCGCTGGCGGCCGCGGCGTCGAGAATCGTCTGGCGCTCGTCGGCCTCGCGCGCCACCTTCAGGAATAGCCAGCAGAACAGCCCGATCGTCAGCAGGCTCTCCTCGACCATCATCACGCCGGCGGCGGCGATCTGATCGCCCATCGGGCTGATGTGCCAGTGCGCGTCGCCGGCGCGGTAGATCGGGTACAGCACGGTGCCCGAGAAGATCATCACGTTGGCGAGGATCGTCCCCGCCAGCCGGACCGCGATGATGTAGACGAGGCGGGCGGCGTTGCCGAACCAGGCGGGCTTCGGGAGCGGCCCGAGCAGCGCCATCCACATCGCCATGCCGAACGCGAGGAAGCACGCGTGCTGGAGGCCGTGGATCACGTCGTGACGGAGCGCCGCCTGGTAGAGCACCGGCAGGTGCCACACGTAGAAGTTGATCGCCCAGGCTGGGAACGCCACCAACGGGTGGGCGAACACCCGGAGCTTCCCGATGTAGCGGCGGCGCAGGAGTGGCGCGAGCAGCGGCCCGGTGAACCCGAGCACGATCAGCAACGCCGAGATGTCGCCGATCACCAGGTGCTCCGCCATGTGCGCGACCAGGAGCTGATCGGCGAGCGAATCGACCGGCGCGCTCAAAGCGATCGCCAGAGTCAAGAGCCCGGCGGCGTAGCACGCCTGCCGCCACCCCGGAACGGCCCGCCGCTCGTGCGAGAGCGTCTGCACGCGCGCCCGGTAGGGCAGCCAGAACAGCAGCACGACGACCGAGGGGACGATCCCGTTGATCGGACCGGCACCAGCGATCGGGAGCGAGATCAGAGAGGTCACGACTAAACCCAATGGTCGCGCACGAGCGCCACCACGACTAGGTCAGCGCGCGGACGATCAACACGATCGCAACGATCGCCGCGATCACGGCCAGGCAGTAGAGGAACACCCGGAAGGCGTCCGCCTCGTAACGCAACGGGTTCGCCACCGCGCGACGCCGCCGCTACAGCACGTAGACCGACGTGTACACGATGATCCACATGATGTCGACGAAGTGCCAGTAGATGCCTGGCACTTCCATGCCGGCGTGGTGCTCCGGCGTGTAGTGACCGCGGAAGGTGCGGACAGTCACCATCAGCAGCAGGCACAGGCCGATGAACACGTGGATGCCGTGCAAACCGGTCAGCGAATAGAAGACGGTCGCCTGTGCCGAGTCCCGCGGAGCCCATCCCAGGTGGATGTACTCGTTGATCTGGATGAACAGGAAGGTGAGCCCGAGCATGAAGGTCGAGGCCATCCCGGCCCTCATGCCGAAGCGGTTTCCGTTCTTGGCCGAGGTCAGCGCCCAGTGCAGGGTGAGCGACGACGACAGCAGGATCGCCGTGTTCACGCCCGCCACGGCTTCGGGAACAGCGGTGCCGCGCGCCGGCCACGGGTTGTGGGTCACGACCCGGATGAAGAAGTAGGCCGTGAAGAACGCGCCGAAGATCATGATCTCCGACATGATGAAAAGGAGCATCCCGAGCGTCGGCGCGTGGACGCGGGAGGACTGGTGCGCCGGCGGCGGCCCGTGGTGCTCGGCGTGCCCGTGGGCGATCGAGGCGGCTTCCATCGCCTACGCGGTGCTCGACGCGACGTCGTCGTGGACGATGTGCTCGACGGGTTTTCCGGTGGCGCGCCGCACCCGCTCGATCAGATCGGTGCGCAGCCACCCGGACCTGGTGTCGGGGTAGGTCGAGATCACGATGTCGTCGACCCGGAAGTACTGGAGCGCGTTCATGATCGCGGTGAACGGATCGGGGTCGCCGACCATCCCGGCGGCAAACAGGCCCTTGGCGCGCATCCGGTCGAGGACGAGCTTCAGCCGGGTGCGTGCACGGCGGGTGTCCTGGCCGCTGCCGCCCTCCTGCGGGATGACGACCACAAACAGGCGGCCGCGACCCTCGGGCTCGTTGTCCGCCTTGACCTGAAGGGCGTCGAGTAGCTCGTCGGCTCCCGCGGTGCGGTTGGCGACGGCCAGCGTCACGTCGAACGGCAGGCCCTCGGTGTCGGGGTCGGCGACCACGTGCTCGACCGGGAGGCCGGTGGCGTCGCGCACGCGCTCGATCAGGTCGCGGCGCAGCCACCCGGACCGCGTCGCCGGAAAGGTCGAGATGATGATCTCGTCCGGCCGGTAGGTGTGGACCGCGTCGATCGTGGCGCTGTACGGATCCTGATCTCCGACCTCGCCGACCGCCTCAATACCCTCCGCGTGGGCGGCCTCGAGGGCCAGGTCGACCCGGGCCTGCGCGGCCTCGAAGACCGAATCGTCGTAGACCACGAGGCCCGCGCGAGGCCGGTTCTGAGGGACGACCAGCACGAACCGGACCGGGCCCTCCGCCACCCGCTTGCGGATCTCCTCGATCAGCGAGCGGCCGCCGAGCGTCTCGTTGGCGACGACTAGGACGGTCCTCACGTGTGGCTCTCCTGGCTCGGTGGCGTCACCAGCGCTCCGGCGGTTACGCGTGCGGCCTCAGCGGGCGGCTTGAAGATCCCGTGCACCGCGCCCGGGACGCCGTATTCGTACGGACCGCCGACGACCGTGGGCACCGAGTCGAAGTTGAAGATCGGCGGCGGCGACGAGACCTGCCACTCGAGCGTCAGCGCCCGCCATGGGTTGCTGGGTGCCCGCGGGCCGCCGCGCCAGCTGACGACGATGTTGTAGAGGAAGATCAGCGTGCTCGCCCCGAGGATGAACGCCGAGATCGAGATGAAGAGGTTCCAGGCGGCGAATTTCGCGGCGTACTCGGCGACGCGTCGCGGCATGCCCTGGATCCCGATCAGATGCATCGGGCCGAAAGTCAGGTTGAAGAAGATGAACGTCATCCAGAAGTGCCACTTGCCCAGACGCTCGTCGAACATCCGGCCGGTCATCTTCGGGAACCAGTAGTAGACGCCGGCGAAGATCGTGAACAACGAGCCGCCGAACAGCACGTAGTGGATGTGGGCGACGATGAAGTAGGTCTGGCTGACGTGGATGTCGAACGGGATCATCGCGAGCATCACGCCGCTGATCCCGCCGAGGGTGAACATCGTCAGGAAGCCGAGCGCGAACAGCATCGGGGTGTCCAAGTGGAGCACCCCTCGCCACAGCGTCGCGAGCCACGAGAAGATCTTGATGCCGGTCGGGATCGCGATGATCGCGGTCGTGATCATCATCGGGATGCGGATCCAGGGCGCCATGCCCGAGACGAACATGTGGTGCGCCCACACCGTGAAGCCGAGCACGACGATCGCGAGCAGCGAGAACGCCATCATGCGGTAGCCGAAGATCGGCTTGCGCGACTTCACCGCGATGACCTCGGAGATGATCCCGAACCCGGGCAGCATCATGATGTAGACGGCCGGGTGGGAGTAGAACCAGAACACGTGCTGGTACATGAGCACGTTCCCGTTCTTGTCGGGTCCGACGAACGCGTCGAAGAAGTGGAAGTGGAGCGCGACGTCGAGCAGGATGAAGAACTGCGAGGCGGCGATGAACGGCGTCGCTATCACGACCAGCAGCGATGTCGAGAAGTTCGCCCACACGAGCAGCGGCATCCGGAAGAAGCTCATCCCGGGCGCGCGCATCGTGATGATCGTCACGAGGAAGTTGAGCGCGGTGGCGATCGATGACGCACCCGCGAGCTGGACGGCGACCGAGAAGAACATCTGGCCGAGCGGCATCGTCGTCGACAACGGCGCATAGGCGGTCCAGCCCGCCGCGAACGAGCCGCCCGGGGCCAGGAAGCTCATCAGCATCATGATCCCGGCCAGCGGCAGCAGCCAGTAGGACAGCGCGTTGAGGCGCGGGAAGGCCATGTCCGGCGCGCCGATCATCAGCGGCAGCACGAAGTTCGCGAGGCCGGCGAACACCGGGATCACGAACAGGAAGATCAGGATCGTGGCGTGGACCGAGAACACGCCGTTGTACTGCTCGGGGGTCAGGAACTGCATGCCGGGCTTGGCGAGCTGGGCGCGGATCAGCATCGCGAGCAGGCCGCCGACGAGCAGGAAGAAGAACGAGGTGACCACGTACTGGATCCCGATCACCTTGTGGTCGGTGTTGACGCGGAAGTAGTCGCGCCACGAATAGGCCCCGTGACCGGAGTGGTCCTCGGCGCGGGTGGGGCGCCCGGCCGCCCAGTACAGCCAGTAGTCGGCGGTGCCCAGCCCGAACATGAAGAAGATCGGGACCGCGATCAGGACCACGATCGTGATCGCGTGGCCGTCGAGCACCGGGTGCTCGTGCATCAGCCAGCGGATGAGGACGGTCAGGCCGAACGCGAAGGCAAATCCCAGCACCTCGAACAGCGCCGCCCGGTACCAACCTGGCCGTCGGAGCGACGGCGGCAGCGGTACGCGCGTGCGGGGCGCGACGGGAGCCTCATGAGTCGCGGTCGTGACTGCCATCAGGCCTCCTCTCCGAGACAGGTCCCCTGGGTTGCGGCGCGAACATGCTTGGACTCGCGACGGCTACCGCTATCCATCGACTGCACGATACCTCCTTGCGATGGCGGGACCGCTGCTCATTTGGCCGCGCTGGACAGGAAAGTGACAAGCGCCTGGATCTGCGCCGCCGTGAGGCGCTGAGAGAAGTTCGACGGCATGATTCCTGCGCTGTAGCCGGTCGGTAGATAGGCGTACGGCTTCGTGATCGCGGTCTCGATGCACTTCTGGAGCGTGGTCCCGCGGACCTTCTGCGACGCCTGGAGCGCGCAGTCGGCCTTCAGCCTGGTATCAAGATCCGGCCCGATCGTCCCGGTCGCGCTCGCCGCCGCGAGCGTGTGGCATGCGCTGCAGCCCCCCGGGCCGGTGAACACCGCCTTGCCGGCCGCGGCGTTCGTAGCGGAGCTTCCTGCCGACGAGCTCGCCCCGGACGTCGAAGACGACGGCGAGGAGCCGGCCGACGGAGCCGAGCTCGAGGACGACCCCGCGCCCGGTACGGCGTTGTAGTCCGGGACCGCCTGGGTCACGGTGGCTGGCGGGGTCCCGATCGGCGGCGTGCCGTTGATCGGCTGGGCGTTCAGCCACTTCGTGAACACGGCCGGGGTGACGACGCTGACGCTCGTGCGCATCAGCGAGTGGCCGGCTCCGCACAGCTCGGTGCACTCGACGGGGAAGGTCCCCAGTGTGTCCGGCGTCACCCGGAGCGTTGTGACGATCCCGGGCACCGCATCGAGCTTCTCCGAGAAGTTCGGGACGAAGAAGCTGTGGATCACGTCGAGCGAGCGGAGCTTGAACACCACGGGCTGGTCCTTGGGCAGGTAGAGGATCGAGGACACGACCTGCTTGCCGGGCCCGCGCGGATACGAGAACTCGAACGCGAACTGGCGCGTCGTGACGTTCACGGTCATCTCGCCCTTCTTGCTGTCCTCGTTGGAGCGCAGGACCGTGTAGGCGTAGGTGCAGAGCGAGATGATCAGGATCGCCGGCACCGCGGTCCAGACGACCTCGAGGCGCGTGTTCCCGTGGATCGGCGGGCCGTCCATCTCCTCCTGTCCGGGCCGCATCCGGAACTTCCACACCGAGAACAGGACGACGGTCTCGACGAGCACGAAGATCGGCACGGTGGCGATCAGCAGCACGTCGTAGAGCGTCCTGACGTTCCCGGCTTGGATCGAGCCCTTGGAGGGGAACCAGGGGATGATGAGCGCGACCGGGATGGCGATCGCCGTGGCGATCACACCGATCACGACCATCTGCAAAATCGGCCGGTTACGCACGCTGGTCTTGAGTCTGCGGGCCCTCGGGCGTCACTCTGCCCGCATCCTAAGCCTTCTGGTCGACGAAGGACGTCACAGACCCACGTCCCACCGGAGACGTACCGCCGGGCTCGCTGTTCGGACTACCCGAACGCGTGGAAACCCGCGGCGCGAACCGCTGCCAGCACCGCCACGGGTTAATCTATGATTGAGGCAATTGTTGCAATCTAGCCAGGAGGCGTGATGCAGGTACGTGAGGGGATGTCCGAGACCGTGTTGACGATCGGCCCGAGCCATACGCTGCGCGACGCCGCCGAGGCCATGTCCCGCCGCAATGTAGGGGCGGCCGTCGTGCTCGACCCGGATGCTCAGGGGCCCGGGGTCATCACCGAACGAGACATCCTTATCGCGGTCGGCTCCGGCGAGGACCCCGAGCGGGAGCTCGTCTCAGATCACATGACGTCCAATCTGACGCTCGCGTCTCCCGACTGGTCGCTCGAGCGGGCGGCGGCCACGATGGTCAGGGGCAGCTTCCGCCACCTCGTCGTCTACGACCGCGGCGAGCTCGCGGGAATTCTGTCGATGCGCGACATCATGCGCTGCTGGACCCAGGACGGCGCGACGAGCGACGTCCCGGCCGAGGCTGCGAACGCTTAGAGGCTTCGCCCCCGCGCTCCCTAGTGCCCGTGTTCCTCGGGGAGTTCGGCGATGTCCCGCCGGGTCTCCCCGACCCATTTGAGCACCACGACCACGAACATGATCAGGCCGACGATGCTGATGATGATGTTGATCGTCGTCCCGATCACGACGAGCGTGATCGAGATCGCGCACAGGAACGGCAGGATGCTCGGCCCCGGCAGGTGGATCGGCTCGCCGGCGGGCGGCGCCGGAGTGGGGTGCTCAGGGTCGCTCACGGATGGACGTAGATCGCGGCTGCGACGAACGTCATCCCGAACATGACGGCGCACAGCGCTCCCGCGATCAACCCGGAGCGGAGATTCTTGCGTGCAAGCCTGCGGTCCATTAGCGCGGAAGGCTACAGCTTCACGTCGGCGACCATCGCCCCGAACAGCAACGCGAGGTAGGCCAGAGAGAACAGGTACAGGCGCAGGGCGCTGCGGCGGTCCGCTCGGCGGTAGAGCACTATCGCGCCCGCGATGAACGCGAGTCCGAGCACGATCGAGGCGATCAGGTACGCCACCCCGAACTCGCCGGCGCAGAACGGCAGCTGCGAGATCGCGTACAGCAGCAGCGTGTAGAGCAGGATCTGCCGGCGCGTCTCCCGCTCGCCGCGCACGACCGGCATCATCGGCACGCCCACCTTGGCGTACTCATCCTTCATCAGCAGGCTGAGCGACCAGAAGTGGGGCGGGGTCCAGTAGAACACGATCGCGAACAGGTAGACCGCGGTCCAGGCCAGCGAGCCGCGCGTCGCGGCCCAGCCGACGAGCGGCGGCACGGCGCCGGCCGCTCCGCCGATCACGATGTTCTGCGCGGTCCGGCGCTTCAGCCAGATCGTGTACACGCCGACGTAGCCGAGAAATCCAGCCAGAGCCAACGCCGCTGCCAGGAGGTTCACCGTCAGCGACAACAACAAGAACGACAACGCGCACAGCATGAACCCGAAGACCAGCGCCGCCCTCGGCGACACGCGGCCCGACGGAATCGGTCGAGACGCGGTGCGGCGCATCTGGGCGTCGATGTCGCGGTCGTAGTAGTGGTTCACCGCGCCCGCCCCTCCCGCCGACAGATACCCGCCGAGGCACGTGACGGCGATCAATGACACGGGCGGGTTGCCCGCGATCTCCATCGTGGCGATCGTCGTGAACAGCAGCAGGGTCTGGACCTTGGGCTTGGTCAGCTCGAAGTAGTCCGCGAGAAGCTGCCGCGCGCCCGCCGCGACCGACGCCGACGGGACCGGGGTTAGCGACGAGGCGTCCATGCCCATCAGCCTAGGTCCTGACGAACCGCTCGCTGCCGCCGGTCTTCTGCCGCTCGCCCGTCGAGCGCTCAATCTGGCGCCGGATGTCGCGCATCGGCTCTACCGACCTGACGCGAGGGATCTCGTCGAAGTTGTTGACCGGCGGCGGCGACGGGACGAACCACTCGAGGGTGTTGCCCTTCCACGGGTCGGGCCCGGCCAGCGCGCCGCGCTTGTAGTTCATCGCGACGTTGGCGATCGTCATCAGGATCCCGACCGCGAGGATGAACGCGCCGATCGTCGAGATCAGGTTGTACGTGGACCAGCCGAGACCGGGCTGGTAGGTGTAGATCCTCCGCGGCATGCCCGTCAGGCCGAGCGCGTGCTGGACGAGGAACGTCATGTTGAAGCCGATGAACGTGAACCAGAACGAGACCTTGCCCATCCGCTCGTTCAGCAGCCGTCCGGTCATCTTCGGGAACCAGTAGTAGATCCCGGCGAGCACGGGGAAGATGGCGCCGCCGAAGA
The DNA here is from genome assembly GCA_963709205.1 of uncultured Solirubrobacterales bacterium. GTDB lineage: Bacteria > Actinomycetota > Thermoleophilia > Solirubrobacterales > Solirubrobacteraceae > Palsa-465. Next base: position 21,605 of record CAVPVP010000019.1, on the reverse strand, counting down.
TCGTGTAGTGGAAGTGGGCGACGACGAAGTAGGTGTCGTTGAGCTGCCAGTCGACCGGGAATACGGCGAGGAAGATCCCCGTGATTCCGCCGACCGTGAAGATCGCGATCATCCCGACCGCGTAGTAGAGCGAGGTCGTCATCACGATCGACCCTCGCCACAGGGTCGAGATCCAGTTGAAGATCTTGACCCCGGTGGGCACCCCGATCAGGAACGAGCTCAGCATGAAGAACCCCAGCACGACGACCGGGATCGGCGAGGCGAACATGTGGTGGGCCCACACCAGCGTCGCCAGGAAGGCGATCACGACGGTCGACGCGGCGATCGCCTTGTAGCCGAAGATCGGCTTGCGCGAGAACACCGGGATGACCTCCGAGATGATCCCGAACCCCGGCAACACCATGATGTAGACCTCGGGGTGGCCGAAGAACCAGAACAGGTGTTGCCACAGGACCGGCGATCCGTGCGCGGTGGGGTCGAACCAGTGGGTGCCGAAGTGCCGATCGGTCAGCAGCATCGTGACCGCCGCCGCCACGACGGGGAGCGCGATGATCAGGAGGACCGCGTAGACGAGGATCGTCCAGATGAACAGCGGCAGGCGTCCCCAGGTCATCCCGGGCGCGCGCATGTTGACGATCGTCGCGTAGAAGTTGATCGCGCCCAAGAGCGAGGAGATGCCCGTGAGGTGGATCAGGAAGATCCAGGCGTCCTGGCCGCCGCTCGGCGAGTAGGTGATGCTCGACAACGGCGGGTAGCTCCACCAGCCGGCCTCCGGCGGGTGATAGAAGAGCGTCGCGTAGAACACGATCCCGCCGGCCACCAGCAGCCAGTAGGAGAGCGCGTTCAGGCGCGGGAACGCCATGTCCCTCGCCCCGATCATGAGCGGCACGAAGTAGTTGCCGAACCCCGCCATCACCGGCACCACGAACAGGAAGATCATGGTCGTGCCGTGGAGCGTCAGCAACTCGTTGTAGCGCTCGCCGCTCAGCAGCGTGTTGCTCGGCTCGGCCAGCTGAACCCGCATCAGCAGCGCCTCGACGCCGCCGAGCATGAAGAACACGAACGTCGTGACCAGGTACATGATCCCGATCTTCTTGTGGTCGGTGGTCACGATCCACTCGACCCAGCGCTTGCTCGTGCGCGGCGACTCGACGTCGCTCCTGAGAACCTGAGGAACCGGGCGGCGGGCGACAGCTGGCTCGGTGGTGATCACGGACATTCGCGGTCTCCTAGAGGTTTCCGGTTCGCGTGAGGTAGGACCGCAGCTGGGTCACCTGCGAGTTGGCGGTCTGGATGAGCTGCTTCTGCCGCGTCAGCCAGGCCTGATACTGGCTGGGGGAGACGACCTGCACGAGCGCGGTCATCGCGGCGTGCTGGCGTCCGCACAGCTGAGCGCACTGACCGTGGAACAGCGCGCCCGCGTGCGGAGCCTTGAACCAGGTGTAGGTCGTGTAGCCCGGGACCGCGTCGACCTTGCCTCCGAGCGACGGAACCCACCACGAGTGGATCACGTCGACCGCGGTGATGTTGAGCACGACCGTTGTACCCGCGGGGACCACCATCTCCTGGTAGGAGTAGGGCAGCTTCGGAGTGAACGCGTTGCTCGTGCACGCGGCGCCGTAGACGTAGCGCCAGATGTACTGCCGACCCTGGACGCAGATCGTGAGCTTCTTGCCGTTCGGAGGAGTCGGTTGGCTCAGCGACGACTCGAGGAAACCGGCGTTCGAGTTCGGCGGATTGAGGATGCTCGGCAGCTTGATGAACGTGACCACGGTCAGGACGACGAGGATCATCGCGGCGCCGATCGTCCAGGAGATCTCGAGCCGGGTATTGCCGTGGATCTGCGCCGCGGTGCGCACCTTCTTGGCGCGGAACTTGTAGACCGAGTAGACGAGCGCCCCCTCGACGATCACGAACACCACGGCCGCGATGTACAGGATGATCATGTACAGCGACTTGATCTGGTCGGCGTTCGGCGACCCGCCGCTCTTCGGGGTGATGAAGTTCGCGAACGCGCTCGGCGCGAGAGCCAGCGAGAGGAGCACGGAGGACACGAGGGCCCCGCCGAGAAGCCTGGGCGTACGGCGTCGGCGCTTGGCGTCAGAGGCGTCGGATCGCAAGGCTGCGCGATTCTATCTAGGCCGACCCCGCCTTGACCCCGCGCCTATGGGGTTGTGGCGGACGCCACGAGCGGCGCCGGCCGGGTGGCGCCGGGCACTCCATATACTCGCCGCTCTTGCGCGCACGGAGGGGCATTCGAGCCACGGCTTGGGTTCTCGTCGCGACGGGCGTGGCTCTCCCCGCCCTGCGACGACGGGTCAAGATCCCGCCGGCGGCTGTGCTCGTCGGCGCGGGACTCGCGCCGGCGGCGCTGTGCGTCGCAGTCCCGCGTTCGCGCCCGCGCGACGCGGCCGTCTGCGTGCTCAACATGTGGGCCTACGTGGCCGCGTACGAGATGCCGCACGACGACCCTGAGCGACTCCAGGACCGGGTCAAGGTCGACTACCCGATCGCGATCGACCGGACCCTCGGGCTCGGGGTGCCGCCGACGCTGCGGCTGCAACGGCTCTCCACTCCGGGCAGGATCAACCGCCTCGAGCGCGTGCTGGTGTGGTCCCACTGGATGTGGTTCTTCGTGCCCCACGCCACCGTCGCCTACGTCTGGTGGCGCGATCCCGAGCGATTCCCGAGCGCGGCGGCCCGGATGTACGGCGTGTTCGACGCCGGCGCCGTGTTCTACTGGGCGATCCCCACGGCGCCGCCGTGGTATGCGGCCTCGAAGGGTCGCCTCGATCACGGAGAGGCGCTCGCCGTGCGCCGGATGATGATCGAGTACGGGCAGCAGTTCTGGGGTGAACGCTGGGGCGCCCTTTACGATGTCCTCGGAGGAAATCCGCTCGCCGCCATGCCGTCGCTGCACTTCGCCACGTCTCTCATGGCTGCGCACCTGCTCACCGACCTCGGACCGGTGGCGGGCGCGGTCGGATGGGCTTACGCGATCACGCTGGGCCTGGCGCTCGTGTATCTCGGCGAGCATTACGCCGTCGACCTGATCGGAGGAGCGGCGCTGGCGGAGGGGGTTCGGGCCGCCGCGCCGCGCCTGACGCCGCTCTACCGGCGGCTGTCGGCGGGACTGCAGGCGCTCGAGCTGCGCGCGGGGACATAGTTGCCCCCGGCCCAACAGCGACAGGAGGTTTCGAATGACGGGGCGCCGCGCGTCCTGCTCACTCGGGGGAGGGTGCTCGGCACGCTGTTGTTCGTCGCGTCGGCGCTCGCGTTCCTCTACTTCGTGCTGCCGAAGCTGCTCGGGCTCCATCAGACGTGGGACCGGATCCAGCACGGCAACGGATGGTGGTTCGGTCTGGCCGCGGTGCTCGAGGTGTGCTCGTTCCTCGGGTACGTGTGGCTGTTCCGCGGCGTGTTCGTGCGCGGCGAGTCGCGGATCGGGTGGCGCGAGAGCTACGAGATCACGATGGCGGGACTGGCGGCGACCCGTCTGTTCGCGGCGGCCGGTGCCGGCGGGATCGTGCTGACAGCGTGGGCGCTGCGCCGCTCGGGCATGCGACCGCGGACGGTCGGCTGCCGGCTGGTCGCGTTCACGGTGATCCTGTACGCGGTGTACATGATCACGCTGGTGGTCGACGGCGTCGGCCTCTACCTCGGCGTGATCCCCGGCGGCGGCTCGTTCGCGATCACGATGGGGCCGGCGATCTTCGGCGCGGTCGTGATCGTGCTGTTCCTTGGCGTGACGACCATCCCCGTCGACCTCGAGCGGGTCGCTGGACGGTGGACCGCCGGCCGGCGCCGCGCTCAGCGGTTCATCTTCCGCGTCGCGGCGGCCTCGGCGACGCTGGCCAGCGGCGTGAGGACGGCGATTGACCTCGTGCGAGCGCGTGAGGCGAGCCTGCTTGGCGCGGTCGTGTGGTGGGGCTTCGACATCGCCGTACTGTGGGCGTGCTTCCATGCGTTCGGGGCCTCGCCGCCCAAGGGCGTGATCGTGATGTCGTACTTCGTCGGGATGCTCGCGAACACGCTGCCGCTCCCGGGCGGGATCGGGGGCGTCGACGGCGGCATGATCGGCGCGTTCGTCGCGTTCGGCGTGGACGCCGAGCTGGCGGTGATCGCCGTGCTCGCCTACCGAGCGTTCGCCTTCTGGCTGCCGACGCTCCCCGGAGCCGTCGCGTACCTGCAGCTGCGGCGAACCGTCAATCGGTGGGGCGCCGAGACGCCCACGGTTTTCCGCGGCGCGTCCGATCCGGTGTCATAGTCCACCCCCGGAAGGCCCCCTCCCGCTATACTTTTTGAAGTGGAGAGTCAGCGAATAGAGAACGTGATCATCGTCGGCGGCGGGCCGGCGGGCTACACCGCAGCCCTGTACACGGCGCGTGCGAACCTCGAACCGCTCGTGATCGAGGGATTCGCGTGGGGCGGCCTGCTCCAGCAGACGACCGACGTCGAGAACTACCCGGGCTTCCCCCAGGGGATCATGGGCCCCGAGATGATGCAGCACTTCCGCGACCAGGCCGAGCGCTTCGGCGCGCGTCTCGAGACCGACGACGCGACGCAGATCGAGATTTCGCACGACGGCGGCCTCCACAAGGTTTGGACCGGCGACGATATGCACGTGACGCGCGCGCTCGTCCTGGCGATGGGCGCCCAGCACCGCAAGCTCGACGTCCCCGGCGAGATGGAGCTGTCTGGCCGCGGGGTGAGCTACTGCGCCACGTGCGACGCGGCGTTCTTCAGGGACGCACCGACGCTGATCGTCGGGGGAGGCGACTCCGCGATGGAGGAGGCGATGTTCCTATCGAAGTTCGCTTCCAAGGTCGTGGTCCTCCACCGTCGCGACGACTTCCGGGCCTCGAAAATCATGCTCGAACGCGCTCGCGCGATCCCCAACATCGAGTTTCTGACGCCATACGGCGTCGAGGAGTTCACCGGCGGCGACAACGGGTCGCTGGCGGTCGCCCGGCTTCGTAACACGGCCGACGGGTCGACGCGCGAGCTCGAGGTGACCGGCGCGTTCATCGCGATCGGCCACGACCCGCAGTCGCAGCTCGTCGAAGGCCAGGTCGAGACCGACGACGGGGGCTACGTCGTCACCCAGGGCAAGTCGACGCTGACCGGGGTTCCCGGCGTGTTCGCCGCCGGCGACCTCGTCGACCACACTTACCGCCAGGCGGTCACCGCCGCCGGGTCGGGCTGCCAGGCCGCGCTCGACGCGGAGTGGTACCTGCGCGACACGCCGTTTCCGGTGACGGACGCGGCCGGCGCGGCTGTAGAGGCTTAGGGGCCGCCTACGGCGGCGTCCGTCGGATGTCGCGCGGTAGGCCCGGTCTGCGAGGCAGGGATGCCGAGCTCGTGCCGTCGCCGCGTCCGCCGTGCGACCCCGTCCGGTCAGGGTCGGGGCTCGACCGCGCTCGCTGGCGGGAGCTGCGTAGGTGCGTGTCGCCCTCGGGCGCCTCGCGTCCGATCCAGAAGCCAAGCAACCCGAGCCCGGGCAGCGCCGGCACCCGCAGGCGACACGCACCGAAGCTGCTAATACGGGCAGCCGTCCGCCGGTCCCCAGTTCGCGGACGGCGGCGACTTGAACATCGACAGCGCGAAGTCCTGCGTCCAGGTCCCCGCACCCGACGCCCATCCGTTGACCGGACGGCGGGTCACGCCCGTGCCGACGTTGCCGTAGGTCGGGTTGAGGATGTTCTGGCAGTGCCCGGTGCTCGCCATCCAGGCGCGAACGACGCCGGCGGGAGTCTGGAACCCGGTGGCGATGTTCTCGCCGGCTGCGCGCCACACGTAACCGGCGGCGCTGATCCGGCTGGCGAAGTTGGTGCCGTGGCTGAACACGTCACTCGAGACCATCGCGTTCGTCCAGCCCTGTGCCGAGCGGTCGAGTAGACGGGAGCCGTGCAGCGGCGGCAGATGGCGACTCGCGCGCTGTTGGTTGATCAGGCAGACGACGGCGGCGCGCAGCGCCTGGGCGGAGGCGTGGGCTACGTTCGCGTTGGCGTTCGCGCACCCGCTCGCGGCGCGAGCGCGACGGTGGTGGCGCTGGCCGGCGGTGCTCGCGCTCGCCGACGGTACGGCCGCAAGGATGGCGGCCGAGAACAGGCCGAGGACCGCGATCGAGATGCGCGACCGACGATGCCGACCGGCCAGAGCGGACGAGGAGCGGTCGCGAGGGCTCAGCATCGGAGTGAGAATCGTCACGAAGCCGACATCCCTCGCAGGGCCGGCAAGTTAAATGGCCGATTGGTCGACAAAAGTGATGCGAATGTGACGCGGGAGGACGCAAAACGCCCAAAATCCGGGTCCTCCCGCGGACCCCGGCGGCGTGATACCCGGAAACCGATCGGCGTAGTCCTCGTACGCGTTAAGTCTTCGCCGGTCTGGAGACCCAGCCGACCGACCATGTGAGTGGACGCGTCAGTGCGCGCCAAACCTTGTTCAGCCAACTCAACCCCTCTTTCTTCTGCCTACGGGGTTAGCTGTCGGGCTCGCGCTGAAAGATCGCGCTACGTCGGAAGCTTCCGACGATTCGCCCCGGGGGCCTCATCGCCCCATCGGGTTCCCCGCTCCCGCGGCCGCGTGGCCACGGGATTCGGCTGGGTATGTCGTGCGGCCTGCACCCTATCGAACGGACCCGCGGCACCCCGGACGCGGCCGCACGGCCTCCCGCTCAAGCGACTTACTCGTACACGAAGAAGCCTTCGCCGGTCTGGCGACCCAGCCGACCCGACATCGCGAGCGACCGCAGAAGCGGCGCCGCCCGGTAGCGCTCCTCGCGCCGCTCCTCGTATAGACCGTCGAGCACGGACAGAACGTGGTCTAGTCCGATCGCGTCGGCCCAGGCGAGGATCCCGCGCGGGTAGTTGAGGCCGTGGACCATCCCGACATCGACGTCCTCGGCGCTTCCTACGCCCTCGGCGACCGCGAACGCCGCCTCGTTGATGACTTGGCAGACGATCCGGCCGAGCACCAGCCCGGGTGCGTCGGCCACCCACGCGGTGCGCTTGCCGAGGGTCGCGAAGAAGCGCTCGACCGCGGTCGCCGCGGACTCCGCGGTGTCGGCACCGCGCGTGAGCTCGACGAGGCTTGCCTCCTCGAGCGGCGGCAGCGCGTGGAAGCCGACGGCGCCGCCGCCCGGATCGAGCATCGTCAGCGAGCCCGCGGCGCAGCAGATCGCCTGCGGCCCGCCCTGGAGCGGCACCTCGGGTTCCTCGCCGAGGGTGACGTCGACGATCAGGGACGGCGGGTCGTGCCCGAGTGCCTCCTCCGGCGAGGCCACCTCCCAACCCGCCTCGGATGCTGCGTCGGCGAGGTCGTGCGCGAGCTCGTGCTGGCCGGCGATCACGATGAGCCCGTCGCCGCCGCCCGCGGTGAGCGGCTCCGGATCGGGAGGGCGGTACTCGCCGGATCCGTCGCCGTAGTCGTAGTAGCCCCGCCCACCCTTGCGCCCGATGTAGCCCGCAGCGACGGTCCGCACGGTGATCGGGGACGGCCGCCAGCGGGGCTCGCCGAAGCTCTGCTCATAGAACGAGCGCGAGACGTCCAGGCCAGTGTCGACGCCGACCAGGTCCATGAGCTCGAACGGCCCCATGCGGAAGCCGCCGCCGAGGCGGCAGACGCGATCGATCTCCTCGAGCGGCGCGATCCGCTCCTGGAGGAGCCTGAGGGCCTCGAGGCCGAACGGTCGGTTGCAGCGGTTGACGAGGAAGCCGGGGCCGTCGGCGGCGATGATCACGCGCTTTCCCATCGCCTCGCCGGTCGCGTGCGCAAGGGCGAGCGCCGAGTCCGAGGACTGCTCGCCGGCGACCACCTCGAGCAGCCGCATCACCGGCGCCGGGTTGAAGAAATGCATGCCGACGACGCGCTCGGCGTACTTGGCCGCGCTCGCCACCGCGGTCACGAGCAGCGACGAGGTGTTCGTCGCGAGCACGCACTCCTCAGAGACGATCTGCTCGGACAGGCGTGCGAACAGCTCGCGCTTGATCTCCAGGCGCTCGGGTGCCGCTTCGATCACGAGATCGCAGGCCGCGAAGTCCTCGAGCGCTGGCGCTGGCTCCAGGCGCGCGGCCGCGTCCGCCGCCTCCGAGGCGGTCAGGCGCCCGCGCTCGACGCTGCGCTGCAGTCGCGATCTGATCCCGTCGAGGCCGCGTTCGAGCGCTGCACGATCGGGGTCGTGGAGCAGCGTGCGCGCTCCCGACAGGCATCCCAGCTGGGCGATGCCGGCGCCCATCGTGCCGGCGCCGGCCACGCCGATGATCTGCGCGGGCGCGACCTCGCGACTCACGCAGGAACGAGCGCGTTGACTCCGGTCAGGGCGCGACCGATGATCAGCTTCTGGATCTGCGAGGTCCCCTCGTAGAGCGTCGTCACGCGGGCGTCGCGGAGGTAGCGCTCGACCGGATAGTCGTCGACGTAGCCCGAGCCGCCGTGGACCTGGATCGCCGCGTTGGCGCACCGGACCGCGGCCTCGGTGGCGAACAGCTTGGCTACCGAGGTCTCGGTGGTGTTCGGCTTGCCGCTGTCCTTGAGGAAGCCCGCTCGCCAGACGAGCATGCGGCCCGCGTCGGTCTCGAGCGCCATGTCGGCGAGCATCTCCTGAACGAGCTGGAAGCTCGCGATCGGCCGCCCGAACTGTTGACGCTCCTTCGAGTAGCGAACCGACGCGTCAAGGCAGCCCTGACAGATGCCGACGCAGCCGGCGGCGACGCTGTAGCGTCCGGAGTCGAGCGAGCTCATCGCCACCTTGAAGCCATCGCCGATCTCCCCGAGCATCGCGTCGTCGGGAGCCTCGACGTCGCTCAGCGAGATCTCGGCCGTGTCTGACCCGCGAAGGCCGAGCTTGTGATGTATCTCCTGCGCCTGGTAGCCGGGCTGGTCGGTCTCGACCAGGAAGCACGCCAGACCGCGATGTGGGTGGGCGGGATCCAAATCAGGATCGGTCTGCGCGAACACGAGCGCGAGCTTCGCGTAGTTGCCGAGCGAGATGAACATCTTGGCGCCGTTGATCACCCACCCCGAGTCGGTCTTCTTGGCGCGCGTGCGCTGGTTTGCCGCATCCGACCCGGTATCGGGCTCGGTGAGACCGAAGCAGCCGAGCCATTCGCCCGAACACAGCTTGGGGAGGTACTTCTGCTTCTGCCCTTCCGTGCCCCACCGGAGGATGGCCGAGCACACGAGCGAGGTCTGGACCGATACCACGGTCCGCATCGCGGAGTCGCCGCGGCCGATCTCCTCGACGATCAGCCCATAGGTGAGGTAGTCGAGCCCGGCGCCACCGTACTCGCGCGGGACGATCGCCCCGAGGTAGCCCTGCGCCGCGATCTTCTCAACCAGCTCGACGTCAAAATGTTCGTTGCGATCGTTCTCGCGCGCGCGCTCGACGATCTCGTTGTCGGTGAAAGCACGCGCCGTCTCGCGGATCAAGCGCTGCTCGTCGGTGAGCTCGAAGTCCATGGGCGGGCACGCTACCGAACCGGAGCAGGGGCGGCGCCGCCGCCGCCCCTGCTGTCCGGGCGCATCCCCTGCCTAGGAGGCTGGTGGGAGCGTCGACGGGTTCGTCGCCGGCGAGACCTGGATGGTCACCGGGGGCGACGCGCCGCCCACGTTGCCGCGATCACCCGTGATCCGAGCGCGGAACTCGTACGCGCCGGCCTTGCCGAACGTCCAGCCGAACTGGAACGTCGAGGCGTTCGTGACGAACCGTACCTCCTCGTTGTGCCAGTCACCATCGGCGCCGAGGCGCTGCAGGTAGATCACGTGACCGGCCTTGTCAGGAAGGACGGTGCCGGTGAACGTGACCTGGCCACCGACCTCCGAGGTGGTCGAGCTCGGTGTCATCGTGAGCACGCCCTGGACGCCCTCGAACAGCGACGCGCTGTGACGTTTAGGCGTCAGCGTCATCCGCACGATGTAGACCGTGTCGTAGCTCGGTACCTGGGGCGCGAACGTGTAACTACCGCCCGAGCCCGTGGTCGTGTCGGCGACCGGCGTGAACTGACTCTGATATCCGTTGCGGGCCCAGAGGGTCACCGGCGTGTTCAGTGCGGCATTGTCGAGCACGCCCGAGATCGTGACCGGCTGACCGTAGGAGATCAGCTGATCGGAGCTGTTGATGGTGAACCCGGACACCTGCTTCTGCTGTACTGCCACCGTGACCGGGTTGGCGGTCCCGGCGATGTTGCGAGCGTCGCGCGGGAACAGAACGCGGACCGTGTGGTCGCCGGCGAAACGCCAGCGGTAAGTGATCGAGTAGTTCGACCCGCCGTCGAGGCGGCCGCTCTTGAGGTCACGCCAGTTGCCCGAGTTGGTCTCCTCCTGGAGGGCGACTCGTTCGAACGCGTGGTTCGGGGTGACCGTCCCCGTGAACACGACCGGCTGTCCGGTGACCGCAGAAGTCGTGCTCGCGGTGAGGCTGACCAGCGCCGACACGCGCTCGAACACGGTGCGGCTGTGGATCTGGCGCACGCCCTGCTCGCGCACGAACCAGCTCCGGTTGGTCATGACTACCTCTTCGGCACGAGTGAACTCGTAGAAACCGTGCGAGTCCGTCGTCGTCTGGCCGATCTTTGTGTACCCCTGGCCGGATGCGGCGACGTGGTGAAACAGTACGATCGTCTGGCCGCCCACCGGGGCGACGTTGAGGTGACCGTAGATGAACACGCCCTCCCCGGCATCGATCGGATTGGGGATGGCGTTGATGGTGAGGCCGCGATTGTGCCCTGGCGCAGCGCTGGCGACGCTTGACACGGCAGCTGCCGCGAGCGTTGTCACCAGGGTCGCGAGCACGGCAAGGCGAAGGCGCATGAGGCTCCTTTCCCAGCGTGGACTATGGTGTGCCTCCGCTGGGATCCCGGCTCCCTACCAGGCGGCGGCGATTGAGACGCTCCTGAAAACACACTTTCCAGGTCGAAGTTGCGCTCGGATTGAACGGCCTCTTAGACTCGTTTCCGTGGACTCGTTCACCCTCGTCGTGGTTGGTGGGTTGGCCGCGCTCTTGCTCGTCTTCTGGATCATCGGGCGGTATTTCCCGGGCTCCGGACTGGAGCAGCTCGGGCTCCAGTCCGCCCGCCAGCTGCACGAACAGCGCGAGGCGCTCGACGCCGAGGACCTCGACCAGATGCTCGCTGCGCACAACGAGCGCCGGCGCGCGCGAGGGGAACCCGAGATCAGCGCGGACGAGCTAGAGGCGAGGGTCCTGCGCGAGCGTTCCGAGCAGGCGCGCCGCCCCGGGGATTGAGCACCGCTGGCGCGCTGCCTGATCATCGGCTGTGGGTGCCGAGGGCGCTCGCTCGCCCAAGAGCTCGTCGCCGCGGGCCACGCCGTCCGGGGAACGACGCGCGACCCAGACCGGTGCGCGGAGATCGAGGCCGCCGGCGCCGAGCCGGTGGTGGGGGATCCCGACATGGTCGGCACGCTCGCGCGCTCGCTCGAGCACGTGGGCGTGGTGTGCGTGCTGCTCGGCTCGGCCCTCGGGTCGCCCGAGCAACTCAGAGCGCTCCACGGCTCGCGCCTCGACATGCTTCTCACGCGGATGGTCGACACCACCGTGCGCGGGGTCGTGTACGAGGCGGCCGGCTCGGTCGATCCGGCCATCCTCGAGGCCGGCGCTGCCCTCGTACGAGCGCGCTGCGAGGATGCTCGGATCCCGCACGTGCTGCTTCGCGCGGATTCCGGCGACCACCGGGCCTGGGTGGCGTCGGCCGCGGCAGCCGTCCAGCGCGCGCTCGATGGGGATCCCGCCGGGCCACGATAAACTGAAAAAACTAAATAAGTAAAAGGCGACCGGAAATACCCAGGAGGCTGCAGTGGCTGACTACGCGAACGACGTTCTGGTCGAGCCGGAGTGGCTCGAGCAGCACCTGAACGACGACTCGATCAGGATCGTCGAGGTCGATGAGAACCCAGCCCTGTACCGCGAGGCGCATATTCCGGGCGCGATCGGGTTCGACTGGCGGCTCGACCTCCAGGACCAGGTCAAGCGCGATTTCCTCGGTCCCGCTGAGTTCGGCGCGCTGTTCGGTAGCCGCGGGATCTCAAACGACCATCAGGTGATTCTCTACGGCGATCGGAACAACTGGTTCGCCGCCTACACCTACTGGTACCTCAAGTACTACGGGCACGACAACGTCAAGCTGCTGAACGGTCCGCGCGAGCGCTGGATCTCTGAGGGACGGCCGACGACCGTCGATCTCCCCAGCTATCCGGAGACGACGTTCACGGCGAGGCCGGGCAACGACACCATCCGCGCCAAGCGGGACGAGGTTCTCGCCGCGCTCCAGGACTCGCACGAGCTCGTCGACGTCCGCTCACCGCAGGAGTACTCGGGCGAGCTGATCGCGATGCCGGGCTATGAGAGCGAGGGCGCGCAGCGCGCCGGCCACATTCCCGGGGCCAAGTCGATTCCGTGGGCTCAGGCGGTCAAGGAGGACGGTACGTTCAAGTCAGCCGAGGAGCTCCGTGACCTGTACGGCGGCAAGGGCGTGCTGTCGGGCGAGCCGATCATCGCCTACTGCCGAATCGGGGAGCGCTCGGCCCACACCTGGTTCGTGCTCCACGAGCTGCTCGGCGAGCCGGACGTCAAGAACTACGACGGGTCGTGGACCGAGTGGGGCAACCTCGTCAACGTGCCGATCGAGAAGGGCTGACCCGGCCCGCGGACTCGCGTTTCTTCAGCAACGGCCCGATTCGGTCGAACAGGTCGGCCAGGATCCGGGCCGTTGCGCCCCAGATGAGGTGGTCGCCGACCAGGTAGGTGTCGGTGCGGATCGGGACGCCGCGCCGGACGAGGCGCCGGCGCGCGTAACCGGCCAGCAGCGCCGACAGGGGAAGCTCGAGGACCTCGGCCACCTCGCGCAAGCTCGGCGTCCACGTGCGCCCCGGGGCGATCAGCCCCACGAACGGATACACGGCGTAGCCGGTGACGATCGTCGCCGTGGGCTGGAGGGCGCCGACGATCTCGACCGCGTCCTCGGGCAGGCCGATCTCCTCGCGAGCCTCGCGCAGCGCGGTCGCCCGCAGGTCTTGCTCGCCCTCGTCGTAACGCCCGCCGGGGAACGAGATCTCGCCCGGATGCCGGCGCAGGTCGTCGTGGCGCTTGGTGAAGACGGTGTAGAGCCGCCCGCGCTCGACGTACAGCGGCACCAGCACGGCGGCGTCGGTGCGGCCCCGCACCTCGAGCGTCAGCGCCTCCTCGGTGGTGAGCAGCACCCGGCGTAGATCGTCGGCAAGGTGGTCGTTTCCCCGCGCCATCAGCTGACTATATTCGCGAGTAATGCAGGGCGATGTGGTCGTCCACCAGGACGCCACTCGCGCGCTCGAGGTTGACGAGGGCGACGGCGAGCGGGCCGTCGAGGAGTTGCGCGCGCCGGGGTCGAGGTCGTCGACTAAACGGGCGGGGGTCGAGGTCGTCGACTAAACGGCCGCCGGCTCGAACAGCTCGACGCGTTCGTCGAAGCTGACCTCGCCGTCGAGCGTGCGGTGGACCGGGCACTTCGCGGCGATCACACGCAGTCGCTCGATCTGCTCCTCCGTGCAGTCCTTGGGGAGCCGGAGGACGAGCTTGAAGGTCGTCTGGCAGCCGCGCTCGGCCGGGTTGTACTCACATTGGACCTCGACGGGTCCGATGTCCCAGCCCTTGCGCTTGGCGTACATCTCCATCGTGACCGCGGTACACGAGGCAAGGCTCGCGGCGAGGAGCTCTTGCGGGCTCGGGCCGTCGTCGTCGCCGCCGTGCTCCGACGGCTCATCGGCCGTCAGCTGATGGTGTCGAACGTCGATGCGGTGCGTGAATGCTGTCCTTGCGTTGCGGCGCGCGATGGCCTTCATCGGTGTGGTCCTTGCTGATCGAAAGTGGTCACGTAACTCATCGTAGCGTTGCTCTTCCTACCCGTTTTGAGACCTGTGCGAGCTATTCGGACAGCGGATTGAAAAGCAGCCCGCTAGGGACCTTCGGAAAGAAGTAGGTGGACTTCGGCGGCATGCTTTCGCCCGCGGCGGCGACGGCCCGAACCTCCTCGATCGGGGTGGCCGCGACGAAGAACGCGGCGTCGTAGTCGCCGTGCTGGACGAGCCTCAGGGCATCGTCGAAGTCGCGGGCATAACCGAGCCCGGCTAGGTGGTCGATGTCGTCATCGGTCATCCCGAGCGCGCCCTTCAGGATCAGCGCCTCGAGCACGGCGGTGTCGAGCCGCCGGTAGGGCGCGGCGTGGTCGGACAGGGCGGCGTCGGCGATCGCCTGGTCCTTGAGGGTGAGCATCCACGGCTGGCGGAAGTGAGCGTCGATGTAGCCCATGCTGACGGGCTGGCCATACGCCGGGACGAGCTCATCCGTGCTTTCCAGCCGCTTGATGTCGAAGTCTCGTCTGATCGCGTTGGCGAGCGCCTCTTGCTGGCCCGGGTCGAGGTTGCGCAGCAGACGATGGGTGGGGAACACGGTTAGGCCGGGATCCTCGAGCGCCACCAGACACATCAAGACGTAGCGGTGCGGCCCGTCGCCGCCGACCTCCTCGGCATAGACGCGGGCGGTCTCGTAGCGGTGGTGACCGTCGGCTATGAGAAGCTCGGATTTGGCGAGCGCCTCGTGGATGGCCGCGATCGCTTTCGCGTCGTCGATGCGCCACACGCGGTTGACGGTTCCGTCGTCGTCGGTCGCCTCTCCCCACGGGGAGCTCGTGGTCGTCGCGTTTGCGAGGACGCCGGTGGCCGTGCCCGTGGGATCGGCGTACAGCGAGAAGATCGGAGACAGGTTGGCTTTCGTCGCCCGGGTCAGGTTCAGCCGGTCCTGCTTCGGGCCTGGGTGGGTGCGCTCGTGGGGCCGAATCCGCCCCGGCCCATAGTCCTCCACGCGCACGCGCGCGAGGAACCCGGTGCGCTTGCGGATCTGCCCGTCGGGCCCCGTGTAGTCCTGCTCGATCGCCCAGAGCGCGGGCCGCTCGTCGCGGACGATCACTCCCTCGTCGCGCCACGCCGCGAGCAGGCGCGCCGCGTTGTCGTACGGGTCGGTGCCGACCGGGAGGTCGATCCGCACGACGTTGTAGGGCGACCTGGCTTCAAGCCTCGCTCGCTGCTCGGCGTCGATCACGTCGTAGGGGGGAGCGACCACGTCCTGGAGACCGCCGGTTCGGTCCAGGTCGTAGTGCAGCGCCCGCAGCGGTTCGACATCGGCCATGCCGGCGCCTGAGGCTACCGACTCGGGGCGGATGTCGGTGGTCGATCTTTCGCTGGTCGATCGGTCGGTGGTCGATCGATCTGTCCGTGGGCGATTCGTCGGTGGTCGATCGATCGGTCGAGGTAGGTCGACTTAGGTCGGGGCGCCCGGATTCGAACCGGGGACCTCAAGCACCCAAAGCTTGCGCGCTAACCAGGCTGCGCTACGCCCCGCGTCTTGGTCGCGGAGTCTAGTGGGCTCGTCCGTGAGTCGTGCGGCGCCGAGAGTGGTCACTGGCGGATGCTGCGCGAGGACGCAGGATCCGAGGCGTAGCAGCGCTACGTGAGGATCCGAGGACAAAGCGCAGCGCCGCTAGGGGCCGCTCGAATGGCGTATGACTCATGGACGGGTCCACCGATGCCCCGTCCGCGGCAGTCCGCGGAGGAGCCGTTCGAAGATGCCCTTGAGCGTCTGTTTGCCATAGGGGTGCGAGCCGTCGTACATCGTGAGGACCGCGATCGACACGCGCGCGCACCCCCGCACGAGCAGCGCCACCTGGTGATCGAGGAGGCCGGTGCCGTACCCCCAGCCGCCCTTGAAGTAGAGCTTCCACCCCCGGGGGGCGACCTCGCCGATGCCCCAGCGCTCGGAGGGCACGATCCCGGCAAGCAGCGACATCGCGTACGCGCGGTGGCGGGCGACGATGTCGCCGTCGATGTGAAGGAAGAACGTCGTCTGGTCGCGCGCGGTGATCTCGGTCTCGCCCCAGATCGGCGAGGTCGCGAAGTGCGTCATCCCGACTCGGTTGGCGAGCGCCCGAAGCGCTCCCTGGCCGACCGTGTCGAACACCACTTGCGCGTCGTCGTTGTCGGACTCGGTGATCATCGGGCCGAGCAGCGACTTGTCGTCGGCGTTAAGCGCGCGGCTGGAGACGTACGGCTCGTCGAGGTAGGCGACCATCAGCATCGCCTTGACGACGCTCGCCGACCACTCTTCGTGGTCGGGCCGGTATCCGTAAAAGCGGCCGTCGCTGGTGCGCACCGCGAACGCGACGTCGCCCGTCCGGGTGTCGGTGTAGCCGATCGCCGCCAGCATGTCCGGATGCCAGAGTTCGTACAGCGGCTTGCCGGTCCCGGGCACGATGCACTGGCCCGCGCTCGCGGTGCCAGTCGCGGCGAGCAAGGCCGCGCTCGCCAGGACGACGGGGAAGACCCACGCCCACCGGAGACGGCGAAAGCGCATGGCGGGCATTCTTCCCGGTCAGGGGGACAGCGCGGGGCAGCCGACGTCGCCTGCGTCGATCGTCGCCACCACGCTCTGCGGACTGACGTCTCCGTACTTGGGGTGACCCCAGGCGAACCCTCTGAGGTGCCCGGCCTTCCAGACCCCTCCCTGCGCGGGGCTGAGCGTGAAGGCGTCGCCGTAAAGCTGTCTCCCGCGCGCGAGCGTGTCGCCGATGGTCAGCCCGCGGGTCGTCGCCAGCAGTCTCCCTCGCGTCGGCGCCCGGGGGGCGGCCGTGGTTCCGTACTCGCCGTACGCGTACCCGACCAAGCGGTCGCGGTGGAAGAACACGGTCAGCACCGGGTCGTAGGCGTAGTGCGCGCCGTGCGTGGACACGGTCGGCCAGTTCGGCCACGTCATCGTGTGGTCGACGCCGCACTCCGCGGTGGTGCGCACGTATCCGCTGCTGGGCGGTCCGAGCAGCGCCGTGAGCCCCGCGAGCACGGCGACGCGAGTCTGCCCGAACCTGACCACAGCGATCCCCGTGCCGGCGAGGACCCGGCGGACATCGTGGCGCGCGCGGATCGTGCTCGAGGCCGCCGGCGGGGCCATGTGCGCTTGCGTCTGGCCGTGCGCGACCAGGGCAAACGACAGCAGAACCACGGCCACCGTCCCCGCGGCGCTGATCGCCACGACACGGTTGCCGAGTCGCCTGATCAACCGAGGCCATCGGGAGCTACGTTGGTTTCGTCCCGTGAACGGATGATCATCCGTTCCGTCAGTACGTGTCAAGACGCGGAGCCTCACACCTGTGGCCCCGGACCGAAATCACCGTGATGTGGTGATGACGTCTCACCCGAACCTTGGTAAATGTTCGCCACGTGATTGGACACCAAGGACACGTGACCCGAGCCGATAGCCGGGCGAAGCTATACCGGGAGGCAGCATATGCCCGACTCTGTTGACCCTCGTCACCTACTGCTGATCGGGGCCGGACCCGGCGTCGGCGCCGGCGTCGTTCGGCGATTCGGCCGCGAAGGCTTCCGCAGCACGCTCATCGCCCGCGGCGAAACGCTCGAGCAACTCGCGTCTGAGCTGCGTAGCGAAGGGCTGGAGATCGAGGCGATGCGCGCGGACATCGAAGATCTGGACGGCTACCGTGCGACGCTCGAGCGGATTTTCCAAGCCCCGGGCGCCCCCGGCGTCGCCGTCTACAACGCCGCCCTGCCGGACCCTGGCGAGATCCTCGACACGACGGTCGGACGGCTCCGGACCGCACATGACGTCGATGTCCTGGGCGCCGTCATCGCGGCGCAGGTCGCCGCGCCCGTCCTGCGGACCGCCGGCGCCGGCACACTGCTCTTCACCAGCGGCGGCTTCGCCGACCATCCGGTGCCCGCGCTGGCCAGCCTCTCGATTGGGAAGGCCGCCCTGCGCTCGGCGGCGACCCTGATCGCCGCCGGTGTCCGCGAGGACGGCATCCACGCCGCAACCATCACGATCGCCGGCTCGGTCGTGCCTGGGACGGCGTTCGATCCGGACAACATCGCGGAACTCTTTTGGACCGCCCACACCGACCCCACCGACGCCTGGCAGACCGAGTATCGATTCACAGGCGCGTAACGAGGCCACGACAGCCTCGAAGCTGAACGCCGACGTGGTTTCTAGTTCCTGGTGGCAGCGGCCCGTGCTCGGCTGGGGTCATGGGCGCGGTACCTTTTCCCGGTGGAGACGATCGCCCCAGGTGAGCTCGTTCGGGTCGCGGGTCGCGGTCCGGATCTGGATGGAATCGTGTTCGACGTGCCGAGCCACTCAAAGGTAGTGGTGGCCGTGGTGGAACCCGGCCGAGGGCCGACGTTCCGCACGGTTCATCCCGGGGCCCTGACTGAGCGAGGGCAGGAGGGTCCCGACGATCGGGCATTGCGCCTTCTCCTCGGTCGGACACCATCGCCAGTCCATGATGCAGCGCGAGGCGGGGGCCGTGGTGGGAGAGGACGCCCTGGTCACACACGCGCGCCGACGCACCGCACGACCGGCCGCTAGCGAAGCTCCGCGGCTATTCGGCTCGAGCGAAACTGGTCTCGGGATCGCCCGTCGTCGCTACTCGTTGGGCGGCGTGGGCACTGGCCCGCGCTCAGGTTCGCGGGAACGCCACCGCTTCAGGAAGCGGATCTTCTGACTGCTGTGGTCGCGTAGCCGAATTCGCGACGGGTCGGCATCCGGGAAAGGAAGGCCTCCGTGCGGAGGCTCAGGCGAAGCGGGTGGGCGATCCGGACCCGACCCTCCGCCGCCGTCCTCACCAGAAGGACCCGGAAGGCGATCCGGGCCCTGGCACGACAGGGCCGGGACGACGACGAGTGTTGCCATGAGGATCAGCCACGCGACCGCGACGGCGACCTGCCCCGGCGCTACGAGCACGACCAACAACACCAAAGACGGCCACGACAAACAACCCAGCAACACCCGAGCCCAGAAGTGCGATCGCCGCCCCATGAGAACCCCGGCGACGACGCAAACCGTGACCAAAACCAGCTCCACAGCGACCAGCGGAACGACCATCGCGGAAGCGTACTCGGCCCCCCGATCCGCCAACAAGCCACGCGACCGTCATCGACCGAGCGACCGAGCAGAGCCGTTCTGCCACGCGCCTTCCTGCCACGCCCCCGGCAGGATTCGAACCTGCGACCCACGGCTTAGAAGGCCGTCGCTCTATCCAGCTGAGCTACGGGGGCCAGGTCCTCCGAACAGTACGGGGCTAGAAGATGCTGTTGGTCAACGCCTCGCCATCATGCGCTTGCTGATGGGCAGGACGAGCCACCGCGGGAGCTTGCGGTTGGGCGCCAGCGTTGCCTTGACCTGGGGGCCGCCGGGGATCACCGATATCCGTCCCTTGTCGGTAGCCGCGAGCGCGTCCCGCGCCACGCGCTCGGCCGACACGAACGTGATCTTCGGCAACCGGTCCGCGAAGTAGCCGGCGTCGCTCGCCTGCTGGAAGCCGCTCGGAACCGGACCGGGGCACACCGCGGTGACCGTCACGCCGTACTCCTCGACTTCGGCGTGGACGGCCTCGGAGAGCAGCAGCAGGTACCCCTTGGCCGCCGAGTATCCCGCGTTGTAGGGGAGGGGCTGGAAGCCCGCGGACGAGGACATGTTGATGATCGCGCCCCGGCCGCGCTCGACCATCCCCGGCAGATAGCGAGCCATCAGGTCGACCGGGGCTTCCACGAGCAGGTGCACCTGCTCGAGCTCGCGGTCGCGCCCGGACTCGACGAATGGCGCGTAGATCCCGTATCCGGCGTTGTTGACGAGCACCTCGACGAGGGCGCCGAGCTCGTCGATCCGCGCCGCTAGCCGGTCGCGATCGGCGGGAACGGTGAGATCGGCCGCGATCGCCACCGCGCGCTCCGGACCGCCGAGCTCCCCGGCGAGCCTGACTAGCCGGTCCTCACGGCGCGCGACAATCGCCACCCGGTAGCCGCGCTCGGACAGCTGGCGCGCGTACTGCTCGCCGATGCCCGACGATGCTCCGGTCACGAGCGCAATCGAATCTGGCGTCGGCGGGGGAAGGCTCATGTGATGCACGCTCCGATCGTCACGTTTCTGCGGTCCACGGGTCGCGCAATGGTAGATTCAGGTTTCCGCGGTGGGCGTAGCTCAGTTGGTAGAGCTCCTGGTTGTGGTCCAGGCGGTCGTGGGTTCGAGTCCCATCGCTCACCTTCACGAATTACCTGGTAACCGCCAGTCCTTCTGATTCGAGAGTATAACTGGCCCGGGAGAGTGTCCACCAATTGTCGACCAATTTTTTGACGCCCGTGCGCCTCTGCGGGTCGAGAGGGCTTGGTCGGGTGGTGCGCGCGGGACGCGCGCCCCCCGGTGTCTCGCTCTAGTCCATCGTGTGCTGCATGTCGCAATCGGACCGTCCCCGAGTAATGGGTTCGTATCCGCAGGAGAATGCGACGCCCGGCTGGGGGCCGGGCGGTCGCAGGTTCAAATCCTGTCTCCCCGACTACAAAAGTCCCGCAAATGGCCAATCATTGATTTTTCGGTGATTTGCGCCAAGCGCCAGACGGACGACTACTGGACGACGAACTGGTCCGCCGTGCAGAAATCGCGGTCGTCCAACAGGGCGCGAACGCCCGCTCAACCGGGCTTCGAGGTGACGACGCCGATGGGGCGCTACGCGCTGCGCCGGAGCGGAACCGGGCGCGCAGTTTGTGGCTTTGTGCTGGCGGCCTCGAGCCCGGAGATCCAGGCCTCCAGCGCCGACTCGCGAAAGCGGCGGTAGCGACCGAGGCGCACGTGGGGAATGCGGCCGGCCCGCGCCTGTGCCCAGACCCAGTCGGTCCTCACGCCCAAGCGCTCGGCGACCTCCCCGGCGGTCAGAGCTGGTCGATGGTGCGCAGTGCGCGGACGCGCTCATGTGGAATAGGTATGCGGATGCGGCTGCGGTCGCCCCGTCGAAGCGTGGGCAGCCAGGATCGCTCCGGCCATAAGGCGAGCGGCCCGCTCGTAGACGCGACGTTGCACACTGCGGACGCGGGTTCACACGCCCGCCGTCTCCACTGAGCCTATTTGCGCCGAAAACCGCCGTATGCGGGGCAAATAGGCGTATCGCGCACCGACCACCACCGAAGATTCGCCCGCAAATAGCGGCCTCACCGGTGGAGCACGTAGGCAGAACGGTCGCAGGCCTGCGTACGTTGCTAATGTTGAGAGCGCGGTCGAGCCGGTGCGCTCCGTTCAAATCGTGTCCGTCGGCGGTGGGACGATCGGCGGGTGATCGGGTCTCGGCCGCCCAGACAGCCAAGACGCCAGGTGAACTACGCCCGGCGCCAGCAGTACCGACGCCTGGCCCGCGCCGGCCGCCTCGGGCTTGCAAGCACGGCCGCGGCGGGCCTCGGGCTGTTCGTCGTGACCACAGGGAGGGCGTTGCCCGGCGTGGTGCTGGTTGCCGTCGCCGTCATCGTCGGCCTTCGCGCTCGCCACTGGCTGTCCCTCGCTGGGCGGAGCCAAGTCGGAGCTCGCTCAGAGGACGAGGTGCGGCGCGCGCTGGCGCCACTTGAGCAACATGGATGGCGGCTGCGTCACGCCGTGCGCTGGCCGGGCGTCGGAGACATCGACTCGGTGGCGATCGCTCCGACCGGGATCGCGTTCGCGATCGTTTTCTGCCCGCGGAGGCGCACTTGTTGGCTTTCCGACAGCCTATGGTCCTGGAGTGCATGCGCACTTG
>CAVPVP010000018.1:0-497404 GCA_963709205.1 uncultured Solirubrobacterales bacterium | reverse complement strand
ACGCATCGTCGAGCAGGGTGCGCGTGCGCCGCTCGTGCTCTGGATTCAGAAACGAAAACAGGAAGCAGACGGCGATTGCCTCGACATGATCCTGCGAGACCAGGCGCTGAGCGGCCCGTTCCACTCCGTCGAGGTCGAGCGGCTCGACGACCGCACCCGATGCGTCGATCCGCTCCGACACCCCGAGCCGGCGCGAGCGCGGCACGAGAAACGTTGGCGTATGTACGGGCGGCTCGAGGCTGTAGAGATAATCGCGCGAACGTAGTTGACGACCAATCTCCAGCGTGTCCTCGAAGCCGGCGGTCGTCAGCAGCCCCACCCGGGCGCCTCGCCCCTCGAGCAGCGCATTGGTCGCAACGGTCGTCCCATGGATGAAGCGGACGATCGCGGTGGTGCCGGCGGGCGTGTCGCCGATCAGGCGCCGGACCGCATTCCGCACTCCATGTGATGGGTCGCGCGGAGTCGATGGAACCTTCAGCGACCTCCACGGCTGGCCGTCCTGGGCGGCCACGAGGTCGGTGAACGTTCCGCCGATATCCACCCCGATACTGATAGTCATCTATGTCTCGCCGGTTCCCCGCTTTGATGCAGCCGGTCGGACACCTTGCGCAAGGAGTCGAGCTCGACAGCGCTCAACTCCACGTCCAGGCTCCGCAGAAGATCACTCAACTGAGCCGGCGTATCGGCGCCGGCGACCGGCGCCACCACCGTGGGCTGAGCCATCAGCCAGGCCAGGGCGACAGCGGACACACTCGTACGATGCCGCTCGGCGATCGCGTCCAGCACGTCAAGCACTTCAAAGCCGGCCTCGTTGAGGTAGCCGGACACCTGCTCGGCGCGGGCGCCGGTCACACCCTCGCCGCGCCGGTACTTGCCCGAGAGGAAGCCGCTGCCGAGGGCGCGGAACGGCAAGCAGGCGATGCCGCGCTCCGCGCAGAGCTGGCGAGAGGACCTTCATATTCGTCCCGGTGAACGAGGTTGTAATGCGCTTGGAAGACCGCGTAGCCTTCTAATCCCTCGCGGGCGCTGATGTCAAGCGCGGAGGCCAGACGCGCGGGTGCGAAGTTGGACACCGCCAGGCAACGGACTCTGCCCTCCCGCACCAAACTGTCAAGTGCGCGCATCGTCTCGAGTTGGTCGGTGTCATCGTCGTCGAAGTGCGCGTAGTAGAGGTCGACATAGTCGGTTCCGAGCCGCCGCAGTGACCCCTCGATGCCCGTGCGGATCGCGCGCGCGGACAGCCCCTGGGCGCCTTCGAGACCACCGACCTTGGTCGCGAGGATCACGTCCTCCCGATTTCTGCGCGCGGTCATCCAACGGCCGATGATCCGCTCCGACTCGCCGCCGGAGTTCTCAGGCGCCCACGCCGAGTAGACGTCGGCGGTGTCGATGAAGTTCCCGCCCGCCTCCATGTAGGCGTCCAGCACCTCAACTGACTCCGACTCGGCGATGGTCCAGCCGAACACGCTGCCGCCGAGGCAGAAGGGGAACACGTCGAGCCCGGTGCGCCCCAGCGGGCGCCTGGGTGAAGCTTCGATCGCTATGCGTCGCTCCCCTCGGCGGAGATGAACGCAACCGCATCCACCTCGATCAAAGCCCCGGCGAGGAGAGATGCGACGCCGACC
This sequence comes from uncultured Solirubrobacterales bacterium, assembly GCA_963709205.1. Taxonomy (GTDB): domain Bacteria; phylum Actinomycetota; class Thermoleophilia; order Solirubrobacterales; family Solirubrobacteraceae; genus Palsa-465. The sequence continues at coordinate 495,779 of CAVPVP010000018.1, read as the reverse complement.
GCCGCGCTCGCGGGCAGCGCTCCGGCGAAGCGCTTGCCGCGGACCGCCGAGTACTCCCCGTAATCGGTGAGGTCGGTCAGGTACGCCGTGATGCGCACCACGTCCTGCAGCGATGCGCCCGCGCGCGCGAGTGCCGCCTCGACGTTGTCCAGGCAGGCATTTGCCTGCGCCCGTAGACCGCCCGCGGCAATCACACCATCCGGGCCGACCGGAAGCTGGCCCGAGACGTATACCCACTGCCCAGCGCCGGTGGCGGTAACACTGTCGCTGTAGGTGGCTGGCGCCGCCGTCGCGTCTCGATTTATCGCCATGATCGGATCACCTCCCTCGGATTGGAACCCAAAACCGCGATCGTGTGCCCGCTAGGTGCCGGACACGACCTGCCAAGGCCCGAGCGCGCGGGCATCCAGGACCTCTGGGTCGAAGTCGAAGCCGATCCCCGGCGCGTCGGGAACCTTCACTTGGCCATCGGCGATCTCGAGCCGGTAGGTCATGAGGTCGTCCCACCAGGGAAGGTGCTCTATCCAGACCTCGGGTTGCTCGAGCGCGGAGCACAGTTGGAGTGCGACGTGCGGGTAGACATGCGGAGTCATCACACGCGAGTGAATCCGTGCGAGTGCCGCCACCGCGAGCCACTCGCGGATGCCGCCGACGCGCTGCATGTCGGCCAAGAAGTAGGGACAACCGGCGTCGATCAGCTGCAGGAAGCCCTCGCGCAGGTACTCGTTCTCGCCGGTGGCGATCGGGATCGGCGACGCCTCGACGACGCGACGCAGGCCCGGGTAGTCGCAGTGAACCAGCGGGTCCTCGAGCCAGAGAGGGTCGAACTCCGCCAACCGATCGGAGCCGCGGATGGCCTCCTCGGGAGTCCATTCCTGGACGGCATCGAGCATCAGCACCGTGCCCGCCTCGACGTGGGCCAGCACGGCCTGCAGCCTGTCGACGTCCTCTTGCAGCGACGGCTTGCCGACTCGGAACTTCAGCGCGCGGAACCCCTGCGACATCACGCGCTCGGCTTCGTCGACCAGCTCGGGCGTGCTCTGGTTCAAGAACAGCCCGCTCCAGTAGATCGGGAGGTCGTCGCGCCGGCGGCCGAGGAGAGCGGACAGAGACACGCCCAGCCGGCGGCACAGGACATCGTGCATCGCCATGTCGATCGCCGCGAGGCCGAACACGCTCAGACCCTTGAAACCGAAGAAGTTGATCTCACGGCGGAGATGCGCGGTGACCCGGCCGATGTCTCGCGCAGCGGCACCGTGTGCGCACGGGGCCAGGTATTCGAGCACGGACTGGAGAACGGTGGCCTGCGGCAGACCGAAGCACCACAGGCAGCCATGACCGGTGACACCGTCGGCGTCCCGGAGCCGCAACAAAACCATCTCGACAGTGACGATTCGGTAATTGGCAGTGATGATGATCGGATCGAGTGGAACCGACAGGATCCGCGTCTCACACGCGACGATCGGCGCTTCCAGTGCGGTCGGGTATGTGTGTGTCTCGGTGGTCACTTGATCGCCAGAGGGTTGACGGGACCGCCGGAGCCCCCAACTACCTTGAGCGGCGCGGCGGCGAACAGGAAGTCGTATTGGCCATCGGCGGCACAGTCGTCGGCCAGTTCCTCGAGCCAAGCGATTTCGGTCAGCGAGATGCCCAGGTAACACAGAAGCGCGACGTGCAGCGGCCAGAAGCCGCCGGTGCTGGGATCGACCTGGACCTCGTTGCCCGTCGTATCGGTAATGAGGTTGGGGATCTCCATGTCGTCGAACCACTGGACCAGCTCGGGGCTGTAGGCGAGGCCCGGCTCACAGAAGTCCGCGTAGGCCTGCTGGGGGCCGACGGAGTAGAACCACTTCACCCAGCCGGTTCGCACGATCAGAATGTCCCGCTTATGCAGAGGTGTCCCCTGCGCCTCCGCACACGCCACCAGGTCCTCGTGACTGAAGGTCTCGCCTTGGCCGAGGACGTCCTTGCCACGGTGGCGAGCAACGTCAAGAAGGACACCGCGGCCGACGACACCGCGATCAGCGAGCGGGAGGATGCTCGCGTGGCTGAGGCCGCCGATCGTCGTCGCCGCATCGGCGCCGTTCCAGATCTGATCGCCCTGCCAGGCGTGGCCGAGCGCATCGTAGTGCGTGGTGCCCTGCAGGTAAGCGACGACGACGTCGTCGGCCCACTCGAGACCACCGGGCAGATCGGGCGCCTTCCCAGCCAGGAAATCCCCCTTGTCGAGCACCATGTACCGCTGGGTCGCCTGACGGCCGGGCGACATCGGATCGCCGCGCGGATCGCACATCGGCACCTGAAGCGTGAACGCCTTTCCCTGGCGAACGCACTGGACCCCACGGAGCATCTCCTCGGCGGTGAGGAAGTTGAGGGCGCCGACCTCATCATTTGGGCCCCAACGCCCCCAGTTCTTGGGAGCGTCCCGGAGCAGCTCGCCGAGCGGGAGGACAGTGTTCGGCTCGTTCATCGGATCTCTCCTTCGGTCACCAGAATCACATCGACGCGGCTACGAGGTCACGGCCGCGACCTCGTCAGGCAACAAGGCCAGGCGCCCGAGGACCTGTTCGAGCGCGCGCCGCGCCTCGGGCGCGACGGCGCCGGGCAGTGGCGGCCGGCACGCCCCGGCGGGGCGGCCCTGCGCGGCGACCGCGAGCTTCGTCATCGCCAGGAAGCGGTCGCCCTCACCCAGCGCCGCGATCAGCGGCCACAGCTCCTGCCACAGAGTGCGTGCCCCTTCGACGTCGCCGCGGCGGTACGCGTCGTAGAAGGCGAGCGTCCGTGCACCGTCGACGAGGGCGGGAATCACGATCCCGCCGTCGGCGCCCAGGGCGAGCCACGCCGGTAGGAGATCACCTTCGCCGCATAGCAGGCGCAGGCTCGGCGCGAGCGCTCGCGCCTCGGCAAACGCGCGAGGATCGCGGGCGCTGTCCTTAATCCCGACGACGTTCGGCACGTGCGACAACTCTGCGATCGCTGCCGGCGAGAGCGGTAGCGCAGTCCCGGGCGCGTTGTTGTAGACCACCACGGGCAGCCGCGTTGCCTGCGCCGTCGTCCGTATGTGCTCGAGCGCGTCAGGTTCCGAGACAACCGAGACCACGGGTGGGGAGATCATGACCGCGTCCGCGCCGACTGCCTGCGCATGATCAAGAAGAGCAGCCGTTTGCTTGGTTTCCAGCGCGGTGGCGTGAGCGAGGATGCGCGCGCCGTTGCGTGCCCCACACGCCGACTCGAGGAGCGCCTGCCGTTCTGCGAGCGCTAACGACGGCCACTCCCCAGTCACTCCGCCGACCAGGATCCAATCGATGCCGAGCGACTCTGCACGCGTTACCTCGGCCCCCACACCTTCGTAATCCACGTCGCCATGGGCGTCGAACGGGGTGTGTAGGGGAACGACTATCCCTTCCGGCCCGGGCGCTTGAGAGTTGTCACTCATGTAGGTCCTCCTCGACATCGCCGAGCGCCGACGGCACGACCGCGGCGCCTTCATCGCTCCGCTCCGCCACGATCGCTCCGCTCGACCCGACCCGGGCGGTCCACCCACTTGGTACGTAGTGGGTTGAGTCCACCTCCTCGATCAAGACGGGTCCGCTGATCTCTTCATCGGCACCGATCGATTCCCGCGGCAGAATCGGCACCGACTGATTCTCAAGCGCCACGAACCGCTTTGCGCGGGGCACTCCGTCCTTGTGTGAATTACCACCGTTGGCCGACCGGAGCTCGATCGGGGGCAGTCTCCGGCTTACCACCGCCCGCACGTTGACGAGCTCCGTCGGGTCGCCGAGCCGGGTGCCGAACAGCAGCTCGTGCTCATCCTCGAAGCGATGAACGATCTCCTCGGCGGTGTCCCGCAGATCAAATGGGACCGAGACGTAATGGGACTGCCCGACGTAGCGGAGATCGAGCAACCCCGCAACTTCCGGCTCGGCAGCACCCTCGAGGTTGCAATCGAGCTCCGCCTCTGCACGCCGGCCGAGCTGATCAACGATTTCTCGCACGCCCGGCAGACTGTTCTCGCCAAACGCTCCGAACGCGGTTTGGGCTCCCGCGATGCGGAGGTCCGCCGTGAGCATTCCCATCGCCGAGAACGTGCTTGCCTGCGGCGCGAACACCACGTTAGCGATGCCGAGCTCGTTCGCGACCGCGACGGCATGCTGACCGCCAGCGCCACCAAACGAGACGAGGTGGAAGTCTCGCGGGTCGATACCTCTTTCCACAGTGCGCTGGCGAATCGCGGCGGCCATGGTCGCGTTCACGATCCGGTAGATCGCCGCGGCGGTCTCGATAGCATCAAGGCCGAGCGGTCCGCCAACCGCGGCCACGGCCGTAGTGGCCGCCTCGGTCGAGAGCTGCAGACGTCCCCCGAGCAGCTCGTCAGGAATCAGACCTAGCAGGAGGTTGGCATCCGTCACCGTCGCCTCCTCGCCTCCGAATCCGTAAGACGAAGGACCGGGGTGCGAGCCGGCGCTACGGGGTCCTACCATCAGCGCCCCGCCGGCGTCAATCCACGCGATGCTTCCACCGCCGGCGCCAACGGAGTTCACGTCGACAGACAGAGTGCGGGCCGGCATGTTCCACTCGACCTCCAGCGCGTCGGTCATTGACGGATTGCCGTCGCGGACGAGCGAGACGTCGCAGCTCGTGCCACCCATGTCGAACGTGATCAGGTCTTTCGCGCCCCCGTTACGGGCGAGGTAGACGCCGGCAAGAACCCCGGCGGCGGGCCCCGACGACGCTAGGAGCACCGGGAAGCGACGGGCGGACTCCGCGGGTATGACGCCACCACCCGAGTGCATGTACCGCACGGGAAGCGGCAGCTGGGCTTCGAGCTCGGCGATGTAGCTGTCCACCGCCGGTTGCGCGTAGCTGTTGATCACCGTCGTCGAGGTGCGCTCGTACTCGCGAATGGTCGGATCGACCTCATGCGACAGTGAAACCGGCACCCCCGGCAGAGCGGATCGGAGGATCTCTCCCGCTTGCCGCTCGTTTTCGGGGTTCGCAAATGAATGGAGGAAGCAGACGGCGACGCTGTCGACGCCCATCTCCGCAAAGCGGGCCGCGGCTGCGTGCACGTCCGCCCGATTCAGCGGCTTTAGCACAGCGCCGGCCGCGCTGGTGCGCTCGTCGACCTCGACGCGCAGCTCGCGTGGGACGAGCGACGTCGGCTTCCTCCACCCGACGTAGTCGAACGGGTTCGGTCGTATCGACAGCTGGATGTCGAGGAGGTCGCGGTAGCCAACCGTCGTGATCAGTCCGACGCGAGCGCCGGTACGCTGGATCAGCAGGTTCGTGACGATGGTCGTGCCGTGCAGCAGCAGCGCGATCTCCGAGGCGTCGACGGCAGCTTCGTCCAGTGCCGCCATGAAGGATCGCTCAGGGTGATCATCATCCGTCATCACCTTCGCGCGACGGACGGTACCGTGATCGGTGTCGTATAGCACGATGTCTGTGAACGTGCCGCCGATGTCGATGCCGACCCGCTTCACGCCCCAGCGCTCCGCAGCTCCGCGGTCTTGGCTGCATCGAGGCGTAGCGTGACCGGGTCGACTGCCACGCGGTACTCCGACTTCGCCGCCTGCAGGGAGATGTATTCGGCTCGCACGTCGGTGACGACGGCCTCGACGTCGCGTTCCTCCGGAGGACCGTACCCACCTCCACCGCCAGAGTAGATGCGGTAGATGGAGCCGGCGGGTGCCAGCAGGTTCGAGAACTTCGACGGGCTGACAACACCGAACCGCTCCACGAAACCGCGCTCGACGCCGTCCACCTCGAGCGTCAGGCGGTTGCAGGCGCCCTGCCCGCCACCAAAGAGACCGAACGGCGGGATCACGTTGCGATCTACGGTGGCAGAGAGGTAGGTGTCCTCGAGTAGCTCGATCGCTTTGACGTGGCCGAGCCCCCCCCGGCGTCTTCCGACTCCACCCGAGTCGGTACGCAACCGGAAGTCCACGATGCGGACCGGGTAGCGGTGCTCCCAGATCTCGGCGGACTCGTTCTTGCAGGAGGCCCGCGGATCCCAGTCCACGGTGTTGCCGTCTCCGATTCCCCGCGCTCCGCACCCTCCCGGCCCGAAGGAGTACCAGACGAACTCCCCGCCGTCGGCCGGGACGTACCCAGATCCCGTGGTGTTATTTCCGGTCGCGTAGCTTCCGGCCGCCACGCGCTCTGGGACGACCTCGGCGAGCGCCAGGAACACAGTCTCGCAGATTCGGGCGGCGGTGTCAGCCAAACCGGCGAACACCGGGGCCGGATACGACGGATTCACAAGGCTTGTCTCCGGGGCGACTATCTCGACCTCGTCGAGGCACCCCGAGTTGATCGGGAGATCGGGATCGATAACGTTGATCAATGCGGTGAAGACCCCCGCCTTGGTCGCCGCGAGCGTGGAGTTGATCGGTCCGCGCACCTGCTCACTCGTACCCGTGAAGTCAACAGTGACGCGATCGCCGACCTTGGTTATCTCCAGGCAGATCTTGCGCGGCTCCGCTGACCACCCGTCGTTGTCCATGTAGTCCTCGGCCCGATACACGCCGTCGGGGATCGACGCCAGGCTGGCCCGCCAGCGAGTGCGCGTGTATTCGATCGCGCGCCGGCTCGCTTGCCTCACCGCGTCCACCCCGTAGCGTTCGCACAGATGCGCGAGGCGCCGCTCGGCGGTGATTGCCGAAGCTATCTGAGCTTGAAGGTCGCCCCACGCCTGCTTCGGGAGCCTCACGTTCCTCAGTACGAGATCTCTCACCTCGCGGACGACCTCGCCGCGCCGGTACAGCTTGGAGGCGGGGATGATGATCGCCTCCTGAATGACGTGGGTGCAGTTGCCGCCCCACCCGCCGGCCGCCATCCCACCGACGTCGACCCAGTGGCCGCGATTGATGGCGAAGCCGATCATCTCATCGCCGAAGAACATCGGGCGTGCTACAACCACGTCGGCCTGATGCGTGCCCCCGGCGTACGGATCGTTGTGGATGACGACATCGCCGGGGTCGAAGGATGCGTAATGGTCGAGGATATCCTTCAGCAGGTCACCCATCGCGCCCACGTGGATGGGGATGCCCGCCGCCTGTGCGATCAGTGCGCCTTCGGTGTCGAACAGCGCACAGGAGAAGTCGAGGGCCTCGCTGAAGCACGTCGAATACGCGGTGCGGGTGGTGGTGCGCACCATCTCGTCGACTGTCGCGACTAAGTAGCGCCGGATGATCTCGCTCGTGACGTAGTCCGCGGCGGTTCGTCGGTCAGTCGGTGCACTTACAGTGTTTGCCACAGGGACTCCTCGCTGTCTGGCTCGTTTGTCATAGTTGGTGGCTCAGTGACCCTCAATACATGACCAGGCCGTTCGAAACGTTCACGTCCTCGCCGGTTATCGCGGCTGCCTCGTCCGAGGCAAGGAAGGCGCACACGTTTGCTACATCCTCCGCCGAGACGAGCCGGCGAAGGGGAGTTGCGTCGGCGAAATCCCGGCGAACGTCGCGTTGAGTGCGGCCGGAAACACTTGCCAGCTTGCGAACGTTCGCTGCGAACCGATCACCCTCGACGCCCCCCGGGCACACCGAGTTAACTCGGATGCCATACGGTCCCAACTCGAGGGCCAACGCGCGGACGAGGCCGATTACGCCCATCTTCGCGGCACCGTAGGCCGCGCGTCCTTCGATCGGGCGCTTGCCTGAAACCGACGAGAACGCGATCAGGCTGCCGTGCGTCTCTCGGATCATGCCTGGGATGAAGGCCCGAAATGTGAGAAACGGTCCGTCGAGGTTGGATCCAAGGCATTCGCGCCAATCAGCCCACTGCGTCTCGTGGAGGTGCGCCACCGGACCGGTGCTGCCGGCGTTCGCGATCACCAGGTCGACGCGCCCAAAGCGGTCGAGCACGTCTCTAGAGAAACCCTCGACAGACTCGGGATCGGAGACGTCGCACGTCCGAGCGAGACACTCAGTCACGGAGGACAGGGCGCCACCTGCCGCCTCGAGAGCTCGCTGATCGCGCCCGCAGATGGCAACCCGTGCCCCCGATTTGGCGAGGCGGTTCGCGACGACGTAACCGATACCGCGGTTTGCTCCGGTGATGACGGCGACCTGCCCCGTCAGGTCGGGACGACGGCCGCTCACGCCGACTCCGAGAGTCCGGCTCGAACGTCGGCTAAGGTCCGGGTCGCGGCATCGGCTATCAGTCCGAGGTCGGTGCTCGCGGCGAGAAATCGGTATCCCTGCGCCGCGCGGTGGACGCTCGTAGCGGAATCGCCGCAGAAAATCCCCGCCAGCACACCGTGCGAATGGCACGCGTTGGCCACCGATTCGAAGATTCTCTCCCGCTCGCGCGCGGCGCGTTCGGTCAACGAGGCGACGCCGCAGGCCAGAGAGAGGTCCTCTGGACCGACCAAGATGAAATCCAGTCCGGGGACCGAGAGAATCTCGGAAAGGTGATCGAGAGCGGCCGCGGTCTCGATCATGACCCCACAGCGGACCGCTGCGTTGGCCGCGGCGGTATCGCCCCTCCCGATGCCTAGCCCGGCGAAGCTTCGGTTTCCCTGGGGGGGATAGCGAGAGGCCCCCACGGCCTCCTCGACCTCGGCCGCCGTTTCTACCATCGGGACGATCGTTCCCTTCGCCCCCGCGTCGAGCGCCTTCATTATCGCTGATGGGTCCTTCCACGCGACCCGCACGTAGAAATCGGTCGCGGTACCACCGAGTCGTTGCGCGATCGAGGACACGTCCCGATAGTCAGCCATACCGTGCTGGAGGTCGAGACAGATCCAATCATGACCGCAGCCGGCCAGAACGTCGGCAACTTGCGGCGACGGCAGGCGGCACCAACAGCCAAGCTGCGGCGCGTCCAGCTGCGACGCTGGTCTGTCGGTCATCGCTCGTTGCCCACTAGTACAAATCCCACCAGTGCCCTCGTGCCGCGGCCTGCTCGGCCGATTCCTCCAGGATGACACGACCGGATCGCAGGAAGTAAGTGCGGTCCGCGATCTCAAGCGCGGCGGCCACGTTCTGCTCGACTAGGAGCACTGAGATGCTCTTCTCCTCGACCAGTCTTCTAACGTTTCGCAAGAACTCCTTCGCCAACACCGGAGCCAGGCCGAGTGACGGTTCGTCGAGCAACATGACCTTTGGGTCGGCCATCAACGCCATGCCCAGCGCGAGCATCCGTTGCTGTCCGCCGCTGAGTGTTCCGGCACGCTGTCGCTCCCGTTCGCCCAGAATCGGGAACATCTCCAAGATCGATGCAGCTTGATCGCGGCGATCGCCCTCACTGCGGCGGAGCGCGAACCCTCCAAGCTCGAGGTTCTCGCGAACGGTGAGCTCACGGAACACTGGACGCTCGGCAAGCGTCAGAGACATACCGACCTTGACGCTGGCGACGGGTCCACGCCGGGTGACGTCATTGCCACCGAAGACGACACGTCCGCGCCACGCCGGCACCATGCCGAACAGAACCTTGAGCAGCGTGGTCTTACCGGCTCCGTTGTGGCCGAAGATTGTCACGATCTCGCGAGCACCGACACGGATAGAGACGTCGAACAGAACCTGACGCTTGCCGTAGCCAGCGACCAGGCTCTCACCGAAAAGAGCCGGCTCGATCGCGCGGGCCGATCCCTGCATCGTCACGGCCGACTCAGGCTCCAAAGTAGACCTCGGCCAGAGCCGTGTTCGACGTGAGCGACTCCATCGTGCCTTCGGCGATCACGCGCCCCTGGCCGAGGAAGATCGCGTGCTCGGCTAGCTCCTCCACGACGTGCACGCTATGCTCGACGAGGCAGATCGTTTTGCCGAGCGCGCGAAGGCGGAGCACAAGGCCGTTCACTCGTTCGACGGCTGCCGAATCGATACCGGACGTTGGCTCGTCGAGGAGAAGCACGTCGCACTCGGTGGCGAGCAGTCGCGCGATCGCCACCATCTTCTGCTCGGCGAACGAGAGCGTCGACACGAGCCGCTTGCCGTGCTCAGCGACTCCAACGAATTCGAGATACGACTCGGCACGCTCGCGCACCTGTCGCTGCTCCCGCCATGTCCGAGAGACGGCCACAAGCGACACAGGTCGCTCGCCAGCCTGGTTTGGGATGGCGAGCGCGACGTTCTCGAGCGCCGACATTCGCTGGAACAGGCGGACGTCCTGAAACGACCTCGTCATCCCTTGCCGGGTGATCCGCTCCGGGGTCCATCCCGTGATTTCCCGGCCGTTCAGAATCACCTGGCCGGCGTCAGGTTTTACCGTCCCCGTGATGAGGTTGAAGACCGTCGTCTTCCCCGCTCCATTCGGACCTATCAGGGCCGTGATCCATCCGCGATGCAAGCGCATCGTGATGTCGTCGACGGCGATGATGCCACCGAACGCCTTCCTCAGGCCAATGATTTCCACCGCTGGGCCGGCGTCGGCCGACGGAGAGGTCGACCCGCGTCCATTGGCCGAAGAAGCAGGAGACGGCCCCGACATGACCTCGATACCCGCGGACGGCTCGGGGAGCCCGGACACCGCGGCTGCCGCGGCCGGATTGAAGCCGTCGACAGGCCTGGGGCGCGACGTAGTCGACCGAAAATGGCGCAAGAGGGGGCCAAAGCCAGCGCCCTCCGGCAGAAGCCCGCTAGGCCGTAGAACCATCATGGCCGTGAGCGCGAGCCCATATATGACAGTCTGCCAAGCGATCGTATTCGTGCCCGAGATCCACCCTACGTTCTCGAGCACTGCCGGGAGACCACCGATAATCAGAGCGCCCAATACGGTTCCCCAAAGGTTGCCGCTTCCGCCCAGTGCCACAATCGCCACGATCAGCACCGCGAAGTCGAACGTGTAGTTATCAGGTGCGATGAACCCGTAGTAGAAGCCGGCGGCAGCGCCCGCCCCGCCGGCTATCGCCGCCGTGATGCCGAAGATGACGATCTTCGGGCTCACGACATTCTTGCCCACCGCGCGAACGGCCGTCTCATCTTCACGGATGCCTTTCAACACGCGGCCGAACGGCGACTCCGCGAGGCCCCAGCACAGAGCGAACACGACGACTGTCACGCCGGCGAGAAGCCAGAAGAAGGCTGAAGGAGTGACGAACTGCTTTCCGAAGATCGTCACCGGAGGGATCGACGCGAGCCCGAACGGACCGCCGGTGAAACCGGTCCACGACACCATAAGCTGACTGATGACGATCTGGAAGGCGATCGTCAGTAGGACTAAGTACTCCCCGCGTATGCGTCGAGCCGGCACCGATACGAATGCGGCGAACACAAACGTCATCAGCATCGCGGCAATTAGGGCCGGGCCATGCGCCCAGCCGAGTCCACCCAGGAACCCGCTCAGGCCGGAAGCAGGGAGGACGAGTCGCGCGGCGGTGTACGCGCCGATTCCGAAGAATGCGGCGTGCGCCATCGACAGCTGACCCGCGTACCCCATCAGAAGGTTGAGGGCTAGTCCGAGGATGACGTACAGGAGAACCGTTATTCCGGTCTCGTAGACGAACGCCACATTCTCACCCCCCCCAATCCAAACGTGGGTTTCTTGATGCCGCCGCTCTCGGTGACTCCCAGGAGGCCGTTCGGACGAACCAAGAGTACAAGGTACAGGACCGCGAACACCACGACCGGGGAGAAGTCGCCCGACACGAACAGTGAGGTCAGGCTGGCCGCGAGGCCGACGATCAGGCCGCCGAGCGCCGCCCCCAAGATGCTGTCGACGCCGCCGAGAAACACGGCGATGAAGCTGTACAGGATCGGCTGGGTGCCCATGTCGGGCGAGGCGACGGTGCCCATCGTGAATAGAAGCGCCGCGACCCCGGCGAACACCGACCCTAAAGCGAAGACCAGGACATAGACCCTCTTCACGGAGATGCCGATCGCTTCGGCCACCTCTTTGTTACTGCGGACCGCCGAGATCGCGTGGCCATAGCGCGACCGCTGTAGCCACACAATCAACCCGGCAATCAGCAATGCCGCGACCACAACCTGGGTGACATCAAGCGTGGTGAACGTGATCGAGCCGATTGAGATCGTGTGGAGTGGAAAGCCGGGAAGCGGGAGCGTCGCGGCGCCCACAACCAATTGGATAGCGTTCTGGGCCGCGATCGTCAGACCGAGGGAGGCGAGGAACACGGTCAGGAGCGTGCCGCCCCGCGCCCTCATAGGGCGGTAGACGCCAAGCTCGATCAGCACGCCGGTAGCGACGGCGACGAGCAGCCCTACGACAAGTGCGGGCACGAGCGGAAACCCGAGATGCTGCACCACGAGCGCCGCTCCGTAGGCCGCAAACGTGTACACCACGGTATTCGCGATATGAAAGATGCGGGTCGTCGAGTAGATGATCCCGAAGCTGACCCCCAGTAGGGCATACTGGCTACCGGAGCTCACGCCCGTCACCAACAACTGCAGGAAAAGGTGACCTGTAATGACCGAGACAGGCATCATGTACTGGGGTCGTGCAAGGATGGGTCAAACGGACGTTTTGACACGGGGGAGCCGGGGCGCGGCACCGAGCGGGGCATCTCTCTAGGCCGCCGGTAGCTGCCAGCGCGGCTTCATCTTAGGAGCGCCAACAAGCGCCGTCGTCGGATCAGCCGAGAACGGGATCCGCTGGATGAATTGAAGGAGCTGAGCTACCCCGTTCGTCTCCTGGTAGACCCCCATCGGCTTCGAGACCGTGTGTCCCGAGACTGGCGAGAGGGTCAGATCGAACGTAATCGAGCCGACCTTCCCCGCACCGCCGCCGTAGACGGATGGGAAGGTGGGGTTGTTCTCCAAGGCCGTCTGCAGGTCTGCTCCGGAGTTGGGATTGCCGCCCTTGGACTGAACCCGGCGTACGAGCTCCCAGATGAGAAGCGTGATCTCGTAGTAGTTGGCGCCGTAGAACTCGGGAAGGATCCCGTAGGCCTGCTTGTGTGCAGCGACGAACTGCTGTGTCAGCGGGTTCGGATTGTTCGTGTCGAAGTAGTCGTAGGCAAAGAAGTACCCGTTGTCCATTGCCGGGCCGGCTATCCGGTAGGCGTCCGAGGTGAATTCGTTGCCCAGGATCAACCCGTGGTAGCCCGCGTTTCGGAATTGTTTGACCTGATACCCAAGGTCGTTGCCGAACGAGAACGTGTACACCCAGTCCGGCTTCGCCGCGAGGATGCGATCGATGAACGGGGCAAAGTTGGTCTCACCGACGTTGTGAACCTCCGTGTCGACCACCTTTGCTCCGGGGACCAACTTCGGCCACTGGACCGGGAGCTTTTTGCGATAGGCCTCGACGCCATTCTCGAGCGTTCCGATGACCGCGACGTTCTTGAGTGTGGGATAGGTTGCGTGCAACCAAGCGAGCGCGCCGGGCATCGAGTCCCAGCCGAGGAGCATGCGCGTCTGCCACACGAAGTTCTTGCCGATCTGGCCCGGACTGGCGCCCCCACCGTTGAATGTAAGGACTTGACTACGCTGCAGCATCGGGATCAGGGCTTCCGAGGGGGCTCCATACGAGGTCTCGAGGGTATGGATCCCGTCGACCGAGATGAGGCGCTGGACGCCCACCACCGAGGCGCTCGTGAGGCCTTTGTGGTCGTTGATGTTCATGTTGAGGTCCGGGCCGCCGAAGGCCTTTATCTGCGCACTGGCGACCGCGGCTCCGCGGCTCATCACTTGTCCGTAGAAGGCACCGCTTCCCGTCATGGCCAAGTTTTGCCCTACCTGGAGAGTCTTCCCCGCGGCGGGCTGAGCGCCGTTGACCGGCGGATACAGCGTCGAAAACACTGACTTTGTGGCTGAGGCGAGCGTGTTAGCGGCGGCTGGGGCAGCCACCTTGCTGGTGGACGAGGAGGTTGCGCCACACGCCGCGAGCAGCTCTAGGGCCGCGGGCGCGCCCAAGACGGCCGCGCTGCCCTTCAGAGCGCGACCGAGGAAGGTTCCACGCGTAAGATGACGCTCGTGATCGGACTCACTCACGTACATATCGTCGTAGTCGTCGGCCATTTGAATTTACCTCCAAACGATGGTCACAGGACCATGCGGGAAACTGAGCGCACGGCTCAGCTGTGGTGGTTGCCGTATAGTCAGACTCCGCCTTCCGTGTGGAAGCAGTTCTCGGCGCAGTTGGCCAATGCGGCGAGAAACTCATCCACCTCCTCCGCCGTCGTCGTGATGGACGTCGCGAACATCCCTCGAGCGGCAATCAGAAAGCCACGCTCGAGAAGCCCCCAGTACAGCGCCCGCTTGAAGTCGGGCCGCGACTGCTTGTGCGCCTCGCGGGCATTCACCGGGCGGCTGGTTGCGAAGTGGATGTTCCCTACCGAGCCATAACCCGTTGTTACGAGAGGGAACTCACCGTCCCTGCCAATTCGATCCACCCCGTTCCGGAGTCGCTCACCGAGATGGTTCATCGACGCGATCGCCGACTCGTCGAGAATGTCCAACATCGCACAGCCCGCCGCCATAGCGGCGGAGTGGCCGTTGAACGTGCCGGCGTGGTGAATTGCATCCACCCGACTGGGGTCGAACGCCGACATGACACCCTCACGGCCGCCGACGGCGCCTATTGGGAAACCGCCGCCCAGAAGCTTGCCGAGGCAGACGAGGTCCGGTCTGATCCCAAAGTCGGCGTGGGCCCCGCGGTAGCTCGTGCGAAGGCTCGCGACCTCGTCAACGGCGAGCAAGACGCCGTTCGCGGAGCACCACGAGGCCACACCCTGCAGCCACTCCGGCGAGGCAGGGATGTTCCCCGGAGCATTCTGATAAGCCTCGACGAACACAAGCGCGAGCTCGTCGGTGTACTGCTCGAGCTGGTCGATCGTCCCAGCGAGATCGTTGAACGGAAGCAGGACGACGAGGGAGACGAGCTCCCTTGGCAGTCCCATCGTTTCGGGGTATGGCCCGTATAGGCTCTCATGGAGGTGCCGCACGCTGACGTCGACGAGGTCGTGACTTCCGTGGTAGCTCCCCTCGGCCTTGGCGATCAGCTTCTTGCCGCTGTGAGCGCGTGCGACCCGTATTGCGAGCAGCGTCGCTTCGGAGCCGGAGTTCGTGAAACGGACCCGCTCGATCGCGTCGACTCGGTCGCAGACGCGTTCGGCGAGTGCTATCTCGTCCTCGGACGCCATGCCAAACGGGGCACCGCGGGCGATGCGATCCGTGGCCGCGGCCACGATCCGCGGATGGGCGTGCCCGGCCGCGGAGGCCGTGTAGTTGAACACCAGGTCGGTGAGCTCACGGCCGTCGACAAGCGTGATGCGGGACCCGGAGGCAGCCCGGGCGTATACAGGGAAGGGAAGTGTCGAGAGCGGCGTACGAGAGGTCCCGCCAGCCAGAGAGCGGCGGGCCCTGGCCGCAGTCTGCGCTGACGCTGGCCAGAGATCGCGGTGAGTCTGACCGTCGGTGAGGGAAATGGCCGTCATCTCATAGCGCTGCTATCTCAAACCGCGACCCGCTTGGAATAGGCGAACTCAGTGAATCCGAGCGCGGACGAGGCGCGGGCTGCACCTTCTTTGACCAGTTGGAGGAGGACCGGCTTGCGCCTCTCCGGAACCCTCAGACTCAGACCGCTGATGCTGATCGCGCAAACCGGAGTCCCGTCGGCATCGCGCACGACGGCACCGAATCCGCGGGTGCCGATGTGTGCATCATCGATCGCCATCACCGTCCCGACCTCGCGCGTGTGCCGTACGTCGTCGCGGATAGCGTCGGGGTCCACGATCGTCGCTGTGGTCATGACCTCCAAATCCCGCGCGACGTATGCCTCCAGTTCGTCGTCGGTCATGGCCGCGAGAAGTGCACGCGGCGCGGCACCGATGTGAAGGGGCAGAGAACCGCCCACCTGCCAGACCAGCGAAGTCGCATGCTTACCCTCTATTCGCTCCAAGCAGACTGCTGCCCACCCCTGCCGAACTGCGAGGAACACTGTCTCCTCGGATTGGTCGGCCAGGTCACGAATAATCGGCACAACGCGGTCGCGGAATGACAGTGTCGACCGCAGCGAGTTACCGAGCTGGAATAGTCGAATCCCTATGTGGTAGCGCTGATCCGGACCCTGCTCGACGAGTTCGCGGGTCACTAGCGTCGCCAGAATTCGGTGACAGGTCGCCTTGTTCAACTCTGTGCCGCGGGCGATCTCGCCGAGGGTCCGCGGGCCATCCTCCGCCAGGCACTCGAGGATGTCCGCGGCCTTCAGGAGCACCCGGACTTTGGTGCCATCAGGCGGAGCAGCGTTCCGCATTGCGAAACCCGTATCGCATCGCGGTATAACCTACAACGCTGGGATCGGAAGTCAAGACGCCGGATCACGGGCTCTGTTAGCTCTCTGTTAAGCCCGGGGAAGGGGGCGTCGCTGCGAGTCGGGCCGGCTGGAGGGGTGCTCGTGTCAGGCCCTTCCGCTTCCGCACTCTGCCGTCCGGTGCTGAGATGGGGTGTCGCGCGAGTTACGTCGCCCGCGTCACGCTTGGCAGGCCGGACAGCTATACGTGGTCCGGCGTCCGAGCTCGTCGTTCTTGCGCGACCGACCAGCGCGCCGGTCACACACCGTTGCGCCGGCGAGTCTCGACGCTCACGAACCGCCGACGAGCAAGCAGACGCTCTCGGGCCCGGTCGGAATCAGTTCAGCCTTCCCGGCCGAGCAGGAGTCGGCCGGTGCGGCGGCGATGTGGTCCCAAAGACGAAGACCAGATGTATTCGATCTTGCCGGGCGATGTCACAGGACTTGACATCCCCGGAAAGCGCATGCGCTCGAGCTCGCGTGCTGCGCAACTAAACCTAAGGCCTTGACCGTAGGGCGACTGACATCATTGAGTGCCTGCGGTCACTGTCGGTTGCGAGCGGTATCGTGGCCGGCGATGTCTGCCGTCGATCGTGTGCAGGAGCGCCGAAGGGCGGCTGCGCTCGCGCGTCACTATCGCGATCAGGAGGCTCTGTCGACCGCGGAGATCGCGCGCCGGCTGGGACGCGCGCCGGCCACGGTCAAGGCGTACCTGTACGACCCGTCTTATGCTAACAAAAGAATTACGGACAGCCCGCAGGGGCGACAGTTCTGGGCGTTCCTAGTCATGACGGACGTCGATCTGCAAGCGACTCCTCGGCTCTCGCTGCGACGGCACGAGGCCGGCGTCCCGACTGCCCGATTTGTCCGGGTGCGGAAGTCTCGAGCGTCGTCATAGCGGTCCCCGGTACTGCCCCTAATTCGTGAAAGGGGAAGCGGCGCTGATCGACGCTCAGGCGTCCTCGGCCAGCGCCCGGGGCACGAGCGCCGCGAACGCCACGAGGATGAAGGCGAGCAGGCTGACGACGCCGATGGCGTGTGCCCACGGCGCGTCGGCCACGTTGAGCAGCCCGATGCCGACGATCAGCAGCGCCACCGCCAGCCGGGCTCCGAGCGTCGGTCCCAGGAGCAGCTGGGCGACGCCGCTCTGACCGGCGGTCGCCACCGGCTCGGTCTCCTCGCCGTGGGCTCCGAGGTGGCCTCGCAGGGTGAGGGTGAACAGGAGTGCCAGGGCGGGGAACAGCAGGACGGCGCCTGCCAGCACCGCCACCACGACCGCCACCATCGTGTCGTGCGGGGCGGCCGCCTGGTCGACCGTCAGGCCCGGGAGGAGCGTCGGCCAGCGCGCAAACGCCCAGTCGGCGACGACGAGCGCCACGGCGAGCGCGGCCGTGTAGCGGGCCAGCTCGAACCGGCGCGCCGCGTTGAGCCCCATCGTCGTCGTTCCCACCACGACCGACAGGATGAGGACCGCGAGCGCGGCGCCGTGGACGAGACCCGTGTACAGCGGGTGGTCGTCGGCGTGGACGACGATGAGCCCGGCCAGCGCGAGGCCGCCGGCGGCGGCGCCGGCGCCGAGTGCCCGCACCCGGAACGCCTCCACCAGGTCGGTCTCCCCGCGCCTCGCCGCGTCGGCGGCGAGGTAGACGGCGGCCAGGTAGGCGGAGAAGGCCACCGCCAACAGGCCGATCAGGATCGAGGTCGGGTTCAGCCAGCTGGTGATGAGATTCCCCGCCGCGTTGCCGACCGGGACGCGTTCGGCCGCGATGCCGCCCGCGGCCGCGCCGAGCGCGAACGGCGTCACCAGCGACGCGACCGCGAACATCCCATCGATCGTCCGCAGCTCCCGAGTCCCGGCGGCGCCGGAGCGCAGCGCGTAGCTGGCGCCGCGCAGGATGATGCCGAGCGCGGCGATGAACAGCGCCACCGCCAGCGTCGAGGCGACCGACCCGAAGAACACCGGGTACGCGGTCCACGTCACGGTCAGCACGAAGATGAGCCACACGTGGTTGGCCTCCCAGACGGGTCCCATCGAGTGATGGCAGTGGTCGCGGATCCGCTCGCCCCGTTCGCCGCCGCCGCTCATCAGCTGCCACATGCCGGCGCCGAAGTCCGCGCCCGCCAGCACCGTGTACAGCACCAGCCCGATGAGCACGAACACGAGCGGGAGCGCGTCGAGCATCAGGCGGGCTGCGAGGGTCGAGTCGGGAGGCGCGTCGGCGCCGGGGAGGTCGAAGCGGCGAGCGCGCCAGCCGGCGCAGGATCCACACCAGCGCCCCCGCGACGGCGATGTACGTGATGACGAGGACGGTGTAGCCGACGGGGATCCCGCTCGCGCCGGTGACCGACTGCGCGGTCGTCATCACGTGGTAGACCACCCAGGGCTGGCGGCCGACCTCGGTCGTCACCCAGCCGGCGATGAGCGCCACCGTCGCGGCGGGCCCCGACACGACGACCGCCCAGTAGAACCACTTGGAGAGCGGAAGCCGTCGGCGGCGGATGCGCACGAACAGATAGAAGAGGCCGAGCAGCGCCAGCAGCGTGCCGATCCCGACCATCGTCTGGAAGGAGAGGCGGGTGACGTTGATCGGCGGACGCTGGCTCGCCGAGACCGTCTCCAGGCCCGTGACGCGGGCGTTCCAGCTGTGGAAGGCCAGCAGCGACAAGAGGTGGGGGATCCCGATCCCGTACTTGATCTGGCCGTTGGTGTACCAGCCGAGGACGTGCTCGCTGGCGCCGCGGGTCGTCCTGTACAGCCCCTCGATCGCGGCCAGCTTGATCGGCTGCTCGACCGCGATCACCCGCGCGATCCAGTCGCCGACGAGCACCTGGACCGGCGCCGCCAGGCAGGCGATCGTGAGCGGGATCGTCATCGCCACGCGCTCATACCGGGTCCACCGCCCGCGCAGCCGGCAGAACGCGTAGGCGCCCGCCATCACGAACCCCGTGACCATGTACCCGGCGATGTACATGTGGATCAGCTCCGACCACAGCAGCGAATTGCCAAACAGCGCGCCCCACGGATCGACGTCGACCACCTTGCCGCCGACGAGGCGGAATCCTCCAGGGTGGTTCATCCAGGCGTTGACCGAGATCACCGTGAGCGAACCGGTGAAGCCGGTGACCACGATCGGCAGCCCGGACAGGAAGTGCACTCGCGGTGACAGCCGGTCCCACCCGTAGGCGTAGATCCCGATGAAGATCGCCTCCATGAAGAACGAGAACCCCTCGATCGCGAACCCCAGCCCGAACACGCTGCCGAACGTGGCCGTGAAGTTCGGCCACAGCAGGCCCATCTCAAAGCTGAGGATCGTGCCCGTGATCACGCCGATCGCAAACAGCGCCAACACGATCCGGCTCCAGCGCCGGGCCACCGTCCGATAGAGCGGGTCGCCCGTCCGCATCCCCAGCCACTCCATGAACAGCACCATCGCCGGGAACGCGATCCCGAAGCACACAAGCGGGATGTGCACGGCGAACGACAGAGCCTGCATCTGCCGAGCCTCCAGCAGATACTGCTGATGCACCGGGGCGAAAGCCGCAGCGAGCATGCTCATGCCTGGCCCGCACGGTACCGCGTCCGAGCCTCCCGGCGAAGCCGACAGGCCGCCAAGGGACCGTCGCGTCACGGACAATGCGCCGTCGAATGGACCATGGACTTCACGACCGCGCCTGCACCCTCGCCGGCAGCTCAGGCGGCGTCGGCCTCGAGCCGCACCCGACGCTGTTCCGGCCGATCCTGCGCATGTATTCGCCCAGACCAACAGTCCCCGACGGCACGTACACAATCCCAGCATCATCAAGGGCTGACCGCCACCAGCTTGACTGCCGAATCAATCGGGCGGACGCCCGCCTCGAGGCACTGGCGAACTGCTGCATCGTCGCCGCATCGGCTACGGCGCCAGCGCTTCCGCTTCGACAGGCTGCGGACGGCGAGCAGCAGTCGCTAGCGACGGCTCGGCTTTGCGGCGGGCAGCACCTGGAGCGTGAGTCATGTCGCCGCAGTTGCCGAGGCGACAGGAGCGGCAGCGCGTCGCCGGTCTAACCCTGCTCCTCATCCTCCCGTTTGGGGACGGCGCCGAAAAGGCGAGCCGGCCGCCCTGTTCTTCGCGCGCCAGGCGGAGGGGCGGCGGTCGCCTTGCGGAGCTGCGTGGACCGGCGTAGGCTCGCTCAAACACAGAACGGAGGTGGACAGAGATGCTTAGCGATGCAACGACCGGCGCGAACCACATCCCACCAGCGACCATGGCACCGGAAGACCTCGCCGATGCCTCACGCCAGCTACTCGAGCAGAGCTTCAACGACGGCAACTTTCAATTGGCCGAGCAGCTAATCGCAGCGGACGCGGTCAACCACGATCCCGCCGAACCGGCTGAGCTGCGTGCCCTCCGTGGACCCGAGGTGCTCAAGCGCACGGTGCGCCTGTATCGCACCGCTTTCCCCGATGTACGGATCACCGTCGATGACGTGATCTCGGTCGGCGACAAGGTCGTGTTGCGTTGGCACAGCGAGGGGACGCACCGTGGCGAGCTCGCGGGCCTGGCACCGACCGGCGCCCATGGATCGGTGACTGGCATCAGCATCGACCAGTGGAAGGATGGCAAGGTGGTCGAGACCTCGACTGAATGGGACAACCTCGGTCTCGCCCGCCAGCTCGGCGCTGCGCCGCCCGAGGGCAGCTTCGGCGAGAAGCTCGGGATGGGTGTGCAACGCCTGATGGCTCGCTGGATGCGCAAGAAGAACCAGGCCTAGAGAGCGGGGATAGGCGGAACCCTCCGCGTGCGTCGGCGATCGGCGCGACCACAGTCCGCCCGCAGTCGACCGCGAGCGATCCGTTACCAAGGGAGCCGGCAAGCATCCGGCCGACCGCGTTCCCGAGTTCCGCGCAAGCCGCGGTCCTCGATGGTTTGCGCCCATTTAGCCACCGTCTTGCTCCCGACGCGGCAAGTCACCACGTCGCAACGTTCGCACTACAAGCGCCCAAAGCAGGGCGCCCACGCCGATGATCGGCCCGGAGGCCATATCGAGCCAGACAACTCCCTTCGGCGCCCACGCGGCTGCGACGGCTGCTGCTCGCGGAGCTCGCCGGTCCAAAAGCGGAACTCTCCAGCCCGGCATTCGCGCCCGGCGACACGGCTCAGGCTTCGTGAGACCAGTACTGATGATTGGGCGTGATGCCGGAGCTGGTGGTTTCTGGGCACCCAGTGCGGGCCTGGCGCGAACGCTTCGAGGGCTTCGTCCGCGGCCGCTTCACGACGGCTCGCCTTGTATTGAGTCACGAAAATGTCGACTTTCGAGACCCTATGTGCCGCGTCGCACGACTCGAGGCGGGGAGCTATCAGGGGCGCCGCAAGAACAAATGACGCCGGCGGGATTCTTGTCAGAACGGCTCGCGTCGCCCAGCGGCTGGACGCCCCGCGCTGCAAACGGGCCGCTCTCGATCAGCAGGGCTGGGCTGACCAACACCACCCACTGACTACGCCTCAAGCGAATGGGCGGACGAGGGTCGGCGTGAGCACGGTCGTCAGGGGAGGGGAATTCTCGCGATTCACCAAGCCCGGCGCAGCCGGGCCGGGTACGATCGGAGCAGGCTTCTTGGTCCGATCGTCGGTCCGTCGTAGTTCTTCGGACGCGTTCGCCGACGATGTCCCAAAGCTTCGATCCAGAACGAGACGGCGACGAGCACCGATGCCGCTTTGAGCGTCCAGCACGAGAATACCTCGTCCTCATTGGCCGCTCCGTCGCGACCTGGTGACACGGCGGCGGGTCGGGAGGGACCGCGCGAGCTTACGGTGAGGCGAAGGCGGCGACGCCGGCTCATCGTGATCGCGCTTCCGTTCCTCAGCCTCGTGGCGTGGGCCGCCGTTTCGTACACGGCCTGGATGCTGCAGCCGACGAGCATGTCGTGGTCAGAACGCAGCACTGAATGGGTGCGAGCCGATGTGCCGTTTGGCAACTGGCTGGTCGATGAGGCCGAGCACATCTACTACACCATGAACGCGCCACAAAAGGGCGGGCCGCAACTGAAGAGCCTGCCGGCCGTCGGGCTGAGGACCCGCACACCAGTCGCGATCGCACCGGTCCTGAAGCCGCGCGCACCGTGGCCGCGGCGCATCAAGCCGATCTTCCCCCACCCGCTGCCCGGTGAGGGCGTGTGGAAGCCGACCGGTCCTCCAGTGGATGGTGGCCCTCCTGTACTGGTCACGACGTTCCGTTCCGAGCTCGACTATCCGCAGATCGTCGCGTACGTCGCCTGGTTTGATCACACGCGCACGGCGGTGGCGTACTACCCAGGTCGCTACGAGCCGCCGCAGGCGGCCGTCCGCGGGCCGATGATGGTCCCAAACGACCAGCGCTGGAGGTTGCTCGCAACCTCCAACGGGGGCTTCACGTACGTGGATGGCGACAACGGCTCGGCCGTCAACGGCCACACAAACGAGCCGCTCAAGGACGGCAACGCGACGCTCATCGGCTATCGGAACGGTCGCATCGCGATCGTGAAATGGAGCGGTGGACCGAACGCCGGACCGGACGTCGCGTGGGCCCGCCAGAGCCTTGCCCCCATCGTTTGGAACCGACGGCTAAACCCACTGCTGAACACCGACCCGAACAGCCCGCAATGGGGATACACGCTCGGCGGCGTCACCCGCGTCTGGCGTACCGGTGTCGGCGTTGATCGGCGCGGCAACCTGATCTACGCCGTCGCTGACGACCAAACGGTCATCACCATCGCCAAGATCCTCCAGCACGCCGGCGCGGTGCGCGCGATGGAGTTCGACATCAATCCCGATTGGCACACCCTGATCACCTACAGCCACCGGCACGGTCTCGACCCGAAGATGGTCGAGCCCCAGCCTAATCAGCCGCCCACCCGCTATCTCGTCCCAGACGACCGCGACTTCATCGCCGTCTACCAGCGGCTGCCTGGTCCGATCTCCGTCCCATTTAGGTAACGAACTCCTCCGGCGAGACAACCATGCAGTCGGCACTTGCCGAGCAGTGTCTCCTGTCACGGTCCCTCACACGCTCGGCAAGCGCGAGGTCGTAGGCGTTATAGGTGGTCAGGTTGAGCGCAAACGTTGACCCGGCGCGCCACGAGCTGTCGGGGCTCGCGAGCAAGACTTCCCCCCTTGTCGCCAGGTCCGGCGACGAGCGCGTCTCTACTGCTTCGGGAGCCAGCGCACCAGAAGCGGCAGTGCGGCTCCCAGCGATAGGGGCGACCAGGTGGCTGGTGGTTTGTGGAAGCAGGCGTGTCGCCTGACTCCGGCTGCAGATTTTCGGCGATCGCTTCTGGGGGGTGAACTCGGCAGGCGAAGGCCCCGATGAACGAGCCCGAGGAGCGTCTTGACAACGGCGGGGCCTGACCGCCGCTAATGGCCGCCCCCGGTCAGCTGGCTCACCGAGAAGGTCGCGCCCGCCGGGTCGGTGAGCACCGCTTCGCGAAACGGCCCTGCGTCCTCGGGGCCGGCGAGGACCGAGCCGCCGAGCTGGGTGGCGCGCGCGGCGGCTGCGTCGGCGTCGGCGATCCAGAAGTCGGCCCTCCAGTGTGCCGCCTCGCCGTCACCGGCACGCGCCATCACCGCCACCACCTCGCGCGACACCGGCTGCTCAGGGACACCGCCCACGTAGCCGGGGAGGCGCCACAACACCATCGGGCCGAACGCCTCCGTCGTCCAGCCGAGCACCGCACCGTAGAACACCTTGGCGCCGTCGAGGTCCGGCGTGCGTAGGAAACTCATCGAATAGGCGCTCGGCTCGTTGATGCGCTGCGCGCCCCGATGGGCGCCCGGCGTCCACACGCCGAACACCGCGCCGGAGGGATCGGCGACGGTCGCCATCCGCCCGCCGTCGAGGCTGCCGAAGGGCTCGGCCAGGAGGCTGCCGCCGGCCTTCACCGCGCTCGCGGCGACCGCATCGGCGTCGTCGACCCACACGTAGGTGGTCCACGCAGGCGGCAAACCGGCGGGCGGGGGCGAGCCGATCGCGGCCACGTCCCTCCCGCGCAGCCGGCACACGTAGTACCGCACGTCCGTACCGGCCGGGGTGCCCTTCTCCACGTCCCAGCCGAACACGCCGGCGTAGAACGTCGCCGCCGTGTCGGGGTCGTCCTGCCAAGCCTCGACCCAGCAAGGGACGCCGTGCTCGTACCCGTCGCGCTCGGAGAAGGTGACTCCTTCGTAGCAGATAGATGGAATCCAGTCCCAGTAGTACCCCTGGGGTCGCGGCTTTGCTCCGGCCACCTACCTAGTAGTGCTTTGTTAGGTTGTCACTCGGGTTGTCTGGCTGGGTGCAGGCGGAGTCGGTTGAGATCGACTGGTCGTTGACAGGTTTGACAGCGGCCGGTCCAGCACTTGAAGAGCGGCTGGAACAGTTGGATTGCCTGAGGGAGGGTCAGCCCGGCCGCTGGTGATTTGGGTGCTGCCGCTCCAGGGTCAGGAATCCGTGTGCGGCGGTCACCAGTCCGGTGTGGTGATACCAGCCGAGCCATGAGCGGCCTTCGTAGTGATCGAGGCCGAGTTCGCCTTTGAGCTGCTTGTAGTCGAGCTCGATCTTCCATCGCAGGCGGGAGAGGCGGGCGAGCTGTTCGGGCTTGGTGTCGGCGGGGAGGTTGGAGAGCCAGTAGTCGGTCGGCTTGTCTTTGCCTTCGGGCCATTCGGCGATCAGCCATTCCTCGCGTCGCGGGGCGCTCGCCTTCTCCCACTCGTTGCCGGCGCGGACGCGCAGAAAGCAGAACCGCGATGTCATCGGCTCACCGTCGGGTCCGTCTCGGAACGTGACCGTGTGGAACTGCTCGGCGTCGAGGTTGGCGATCAGCGTGCCGATCGCGTCGGGTTTGCGGTCCGGTCGCGGGCGGGTCTTCTGCCGGCCCTTTCCACTCTCGCGCGGCTCGGGGACCTCGAAGATCGTCTCGGGCGCGAACACGGTGCTGTCGGGGGAGACCGCGAGCACGTACTCGCGCCCGGCAGCGTCAAGCCGCGCGCGCAGCTCGGTCTTATCACCATACGCGCAGTCGCCCAGCACCGGCGCCTGCGCGATCTCCCAACCCGCAGCGCGCTCGATCAGCTCAACCCCGAGCTCCGGCTTGGTCTTGAACACAACCTCGTCGGGAATCTTCGCCTTGCGTCTCCGCTCGGGGTCGTTGCACCAATCCTCAGGCAAGTACAGCGCCCACCCCAACGGCACCGTCCCCCTGCTCCCGACCGCGTGGACCGACACGCCGATCTGGCAGTTACCGATCTTCCCCAACGTCCCCGAGTACTGACGCTTGACCCCAGGCGAGCGCTTCCCGTCCTTCGGGAACCCGGTGTCGTCAAGCACCCACGCCTCAACGTCGATCGCCGGCACGACGCGCTCTGCGACCGCGCGGACCACCACCGCCGGATCCCACGGACTGTCAGCCAGGAACTGCTGCAGACTCTGATAGTCGGCATCCCCACCAAGCCGCTCGACCATCGGCTCAAGCGACTTGCGCGACCCGTGCTCGAGCAACCCCCGCAGATACGTGCCGCCGTTGACCATCTGCACCGGCCGGTTCATCGCCCCCGCCAACACCGCCTCACCGAACGCCTCCAACCGATCCGCCACCACCGACGGCGCATCCACCCGCTCGCTCACACCCGACTCCGCATCGCTCACCGCGACCATCATCCCTCCTCACCTCGGCAACCAGACGCGAGAAGGGTTCGCCGCCACCCCAGCGAACTCCTACAACAGAACTAACAAAGCACTATTAAGGCCTCGCGCGTAGCGCCGAGAGGAACGCGGCGTAGCTCCACGACAGGTTGCTCACGCTCTTTTCATAGCCGCTGGTCGCGTCGAACTGCTCCCCGAGTTCGAGATGATCGCTGTGGAAGACGATGGCCTGCAGCATCTGGTCGCCTGCGGCCTGTAGCTCGGTTGCGGCGGCGGCCGGCGTGCTCGACGCTGTGATCGCGACCTGGTTGAAGAACTCGGTCGAGTTGGCATCCCACGGGACCTGATTCGAGGCCGTGATCTCTTTCGCGAGTCGGTAGTAGAGCTCGGCGAAGTTGCAGGTGCACAGCACCCACGGGTGGTCATCCCCTGACAGGTCGTTGTCGCCGTCGTACACGTCTCCGGGATAGCGGCCTATCATCGGGCCGATCCCGCGCTGCTGATCTACGCCGTTGATCGGGTAGTAATAGTTCGAGGATGCCAAGGCCCACTGGCTGCGCAGCTTCGCGGCGGTTGCCAGCAGCTTCGTGTCCGTCACGTCAACCGCGCCGTAGACGGCGGCCATCACGATGTCACGGTTGGGGTCGTACGGCGCTTTGTCGCCCGGCTCCGGGATCATCGACTGGTAGTAGCCCCCCGTCGCGTTCCAGTGATCTTGCAGCGCGTTCTGGAGCCACGCAATCGCGCCTCCGAGCCACCCGGGCACCGCAATCCCCAGAGCGTTGGCATTGATCTCCTGAAAGCACTCAAGCTGCACGGCGCGGGCGAAGAACGAGTACCCGTATTCCTCCTCCCATAGGTTCACCGTCTTGCCCTGGTAGCCGTTCTGTAGAAAGGTCAGGTTCGCTTGGATGACCGCGTCTGCGACTGCCTTCGTCGGCGAGTCGAGCTGCCCGTACAGCGCGACGATCGCAAGCGTCTGCAGTGCGGGGCCATCGGTCTGATCGGACCAGCTCCGCGGACTGCCGTTTATCAGGAAGGACGCCAGATCGAAATCGGCGCCCGAGTTCTGGCAGCTCTGCGCGAACTGCACGTAGTCGATCAGCGGCTGGTTACTCGGCACCGGCCCGTTCGCCAGCTCGATCGCGACGACCGCCGCATCCCGCGTCCAGTTGTAGACGTAGTCTTGCGTCACGTGGGTTTGTGTGTTCTCCCACGACGGTGACGCCAGCACGCATCCCGGTGCCGACAGAACACCCGGCCGCGTCGGATCTTCGAACACGAATCCGTCCGACGCCACGTTCCTGAACATCAGCCAGAACATGAACGGGGCAATCGAGGTCAGGCTCGACTGCGTGGCCGAGGGCGTAACGGTGTCGTATGTCAGCTTCGGTGCGGCGGGCGGAGGCTGCCGGCGCACTGGGTTGGCTAGCAGGCATGATCGCTGTCTTTCTTGGGTGGAGGTCTCCAGTCCCGCGCTGAACGTCCGTATTCGTATGGGACCGTGATAGGGACTCGCATCCGAGGCCGATGTGACAAAGCCGCACGGGCGATGGCGGCGGCGGTTGATACCGCGGACATTGATCCGCGGCATGAGCTCGGAGCCCGCATGGTCGTCGTAGCCTAGCCTCGATCCGTCCGTGGTTGCCGTGTTGCTAGCGCGGCGGCGGTCAGCCCTGCGGGGGCCACCACGAGCCATCCTCGGCGGCAACAGCGCCGATTCCCCCCTTCGCTCGGCACTCTCAAAGCTGCAGACCTCACCGCCAGCAACCCAAGGAAACGGCGGCCGCCTGAGCATCGGGTCGGGTCTCGACGAAAGCTCTGCCCTGCCCTCGCTGCGCTGGCCGGAGGAGTGGGATGTCGCCAAAGCAGACGCCCGCTGTTGATCGCCGAAACCACCACGAGGGCCAACCGACTGCCCAATCGCATGGAAAAGGGCAAGCGGCGTGATCGCTGGCGCACGGCCGGTTCGCCGGTCCGCTGCGAGCGGGCCCGGGATCGGTGCATACGTACACGTCGGGCACCGGCCGCCGGTCCATCGCTCTTGCTGTTCGTCCGGACCGGGAGCGAGATCGGCGTTGACGAGGGTGGCTGCTCGCCCACGCGAGCGAGAGCCAGGTGCGCTTGCAGGTCGTCGCGGATCACGCCGGCAGCAAGCACATCGGCGACTCCCGTAATCACGGCAGAGGAGGGCAGCCGGTGTGGCCGGTCACAACGCCGGACGGTCGAGGGCGTCGAGATGCGCACCTTTGACGAATCTCAGGGACGGGACCCCCACGGCGTTGAGAGCCCTGCTCTTAACTCGACGCGCTACTTCTGCGATCGCGGACTGGAGCAGCCAGCGGCCGCGATGCACCAGCTCCTGCTGGTCATCCATCCGAAGCAGGCACGTGACCGGCGGTGAAGCTGGGGTTGCCGGTCGCGGTGGCTAAGTGGGGGTAACGTGGCTCCCGCGCGCGTGCGCGGCTCCCGGTCGGTGGCGGTGTTAGGGCTTGTGCGCGACGAGGGTGAGGCCGTAGATCACGATCGCGGCGGCGAGTAGCAGGCCCGCGGCCGCGAGCGCGGTGTACGCGACGGCGGCGGCGGTGCGGTGCTCGCGGCGCATCTCGCTTGAGCGGGCCACGCCCAAGATCGCGATCGAGAAGACTACGGCGACGCCGACGCCGGCCAGTACGGAGGAGTAGGCCATCTTGGCGAGGGCGTGGGTGTTGATTGTGGCGGCGATCATGGCGCGACCGGTGCCGGAGTGGATTGTTGAAGGCGCCGGAGGAAAACCGCGGAGAGCGTGAGGAGCAGTGCCGCGCTGATGACGAGCGGGCCGGTTGCGCCGTGGCCGAACAGTGTGGATATTGCGTAGACGGCTGCGCCCATGATCGCGGCGGCGGGAAGCGTGAGCGTCCACGCGCCGACGATGTTGCCCGCTACTCCCCAGCGGACGGCGGACAGGCGTTTGGCGGCTCCGGAGCCCATGATCGAGCCGGAGATCACGTGCGTGGTTGAGAGCGGGTAGCCGGCGCTCGAGGCAGCGAGGATGACGGTGGCGCCGGCGGCCTGCGCCGCGAAGCCTTGGGTGACGTCCATCTCGATGATCCGGGTCCCCAGCGTCTTGATGATCCGCCAACCGCCGACGAATGTGCCGAGCGCGATCGCGCTAGCGGAGGCGATCACGACCCAGTCGGGAACGTAGAACGCGTTCGCGGAGATGTCGCCGTGAGCGACGAGCGCGAGGGCGATCACGCCCATCGTCTTTTGCGCGTCGTTGGTGCCGTGCGAGAGCGCGAGCAGTCCGCTGGAGGCGAGTTGGCCGAGGCGAAAGCCGTGGGCGACGGGACCCGGGCTGAGTTTCCCGACGATCCGGTAGATGAGCAGGATCGACACCCCCGCGACCAGAAACGCGATCGGGGGCGCGATGATCGCGGGGACGATCAAGTTGCTGAACAGGCCGTTGCCGTTGACCGCGGCGAGGCCCTGCGCGGCGATTACCGCCCCGACGAGACCGCCGATCAACGCGTGCGAAGAACTGGAGGGCAGCCCGAAGTACCAGGTGATCACGTTCCATCCGATCGCGCCGACCAGCCCGGCGAACACGACGGTGGTGGTGACCGCGTCGGTGTCGACGAAGCCCTTGCCGACCGTCGCGGCGACCTTCAGCGAGAGGAACGCCCCGACAAAGTTCAAGAACGCCGCGATCGCGACCGCCGGTTTTGGCGCGATCGCACGGGTGGAGATGGCCGTCGCGACGACGTTGGCAGTGTCGTGAAAGCCGTTGGTGAAATCAAACGCCAGCGCGGTGGCGATGACGATCACGAGGATGATGTCCGCGCTCATCAGCTAGGCGTTCTTGATCACGATCCCGTCGAGGATGTCCGCCGCTCGCTCAGTCGAGTCGATCGCGTGCTCCAGACGCTCGAAGATGTCCTTCCAGCAGATCACGACCATCGGATCGATCCTCGCCACAAACAACGACGCGATCGCTCCCCGCACGATCCGATCGCCCGCGTTCTCGAGGCTATGGACCTCCATCGTGTGCTCGCTGATGTCCCGGAAGCCGCGGAGCAGCGGGATCGCGAGCGAGATCTGCTCGGTTGACTGACCGAGAACATGGGCCAAGCTCTGGGCCTGCGCCATCGGCGCCTCGATCTTGTACAGGCCGAGATAGTCCGCGACTTCCTCGGTGTAATCGACGATGTCGTCAAGCGCCGATGCGAGATCGAGAATGTCCTGACGATCGATCGGCGTCACGAACGTCTTGTTCAACCGGTTGATCAACTCGTGCGTGATTTGATCGCCGTCGCGCTCGCACACCAGGATGTCCTGCGCCAGCCCCTGACTTTCGGGAAATCCGCCGAGCATCTCGTCGAGCAGCCCGCCCGCGCGGGCGACGTTCGCGCCGGCCCGCTCAAACAGGTCGAAGTATTCGCGGCCGCTCCCGCGTATCAGGTTCGTGATCGAAGCCATCAAGAACTCCCAAGGCCCGGAGGCTGCCCCATGGTCGTATCCGATCGGCCACGATCAGCCGCACCAGGCCTGTGGTCCAACCAGTACGCCGGACGATAAGCCGCGGCTACACCACAGATGTAAACGACTTGTGAACACCCTGTGAAACCGCGTCGTTCGGCGCGAACGCCGCATCGGCTCATCGGCCGGGTCCCCTGCCGAGGCGGAGATGCCCCGAGCTCCCGACCGGCCGGCGCGCGACGGACACCCGAGCAGATGCGCTGAACGCGGCCATCCGTCGGATACCGTTGGCCGGCGTGCCGGAGACGCGTCAGCGATTCCATGAAGAACTGGCCGAGCTTGAGCGCCAGACACTCGACGGGCTCGACCTCGTGATCCAGCAGCTCGACCGTTCGCTCGAGTCGCTGTCCTACCAGGACGTCGAGCTCGCCGGGATGGTCGTCGCCGACGACGACCGGATCGACGGCCGCTACCTCGAGGTGCACCAGGGGATCCTGTCGCTGCTCGCCCGCCAGGCGCCGGTGGCCGGCGACCTGCGGATCGTCGCGGCGCTCCTGCACGTGATCCGGTGCGTCGAGCGGATGGGCGACCAGTGCGTGAACATCGCCAAGCTCGTGCCGCTATCCGGCTACGAAGCGCCCAAGGACAAGGACATCCTCGACGCGATCGAGCGGATGGGCCGCCTGGCCCGCTCCCAGGTGTCGCAGGCCAAGCAGGCGTTCGCTGGGCGCAACGTCGAGCTGGCGCAGGACCTCGTCCGCCAGGACACCGAGATCAACCGTCTGAACCGAGCGATCTTCAACCGCGCGGTCGAGGTCGGCGACGACCTCGAGCTGCGCGAATGGGCCATGTTCATGATCCTGGTCGCGCGCTGCCTGGAGCGGGTCGGCGACAACACAGTCGACATCGCCGAGCAGACGGTGTTCGTCGTGACCGGACTGTTCCGCGAGTTCACCGACGCCTCGCAGCCCGGGTAGGCGTGTGGGCGGGTCTCACGGTGCCGTCTGTGATTCACGAGGACCGCGCGTGTCGTCGGGGCGGAGCTGGCGATGCAGCCGGCCCTCCACCAGCCTTGCGGATCCCACGGTCCCCGTGTCGCTCTTTCGAATCCGGAAGCTTCCGAGGAGCACCGCGTCTCCGGTCGATGAGAGCGGCAGCAAGCGGCTGCCTTCCCCCGGGGCGACGATTCCACGTCAGCGACGTCGACCGCCGGCGAGCGCTTACGCGTGGACCTCGCTGCGCAGGCCAGTGGGTTGGCAAATCCACGGGCGGCCGGAGACCGCGGCGAGCATCGACCTCGGCTCAGAGGCCCGCCGCTTCGGCAGCGCCCGGCCTTGCTCGGCAGCCCCGGCGCGTGGGAGTATCGCCGCTGTGGCGGAACGCACCCCGCACACCGCAGATGCCGACACGGCCCTCAACGTCGGAATGGCCGCTGAGCGGACCTGGCTGGCGTGGTGGCGCACCGCCTTGGTCGCTACGGCGGGCGCTCTCGGCGTCGGAAGGCTTGCGCCGCGCCTACTCCACGCCGCCCCGGCGCCATACGTCGTACTCGGGTGCTGCTACGCCGTGCTCGCGCTCGCCCTGCTCATCGTCGGATCCCGCCGCCATCGCGCGCTTGCTCGGGCGCTTGAGCGCGGCGAGGCCGCGCCGCTCACCGCGACCACCGTGACCCTTTTCACCGTCGGCGGTGTGGTTCTTGCAACAGTGACGACTGTTGTCGTGCTCGCCCAGGGCTAGCCCGGGCAGGCGCGCCTCTCAAGCCGAGTCGACAAGCCTTGTGGGATCGTTGCTCGCGATACCTCCGCAGCGCTGACACGCTGCCGCGTTCCCCTCGTACCGGCACGGAGGCACCGGCGACTGTTCCGAGCGAGCGGCCAGAGCGACGCGTGATCCGCTGGCATCCTCCGAGGCACACCGAGCCCGAGGTCTGGCCTCGGAGTCCGCGTGATCGCTCAGGGGCCCTCAACTGGCGCGAGTCTCGGAGACGCGCTCATCACTAGATCCAGGTCCGCAGAACGGACCTCGAAGCTAGGCGCGCGGTCGCAGCGAAACCCCTGCCTTGACGAAGAGCCAGACGTGCGACGTCCGGCAGGCGACTCCGGGTCGCAAGCAGCCCGGGCGAGGAGGTCCGGTTTCGTCGTGTTACCGGAGCCTCCCGGCACGGAATTGAGCGTGCGGACAAAGTTGAGTTGACTCGCGAGCCCAGGCTCGTTTAGGGTCGGGAGGGCGCGTTGCCGGCCGGTTGGAACTTGGAAGAACCAACATGAGCGAAGAGGATCGTAGTCGCGGTCAATGAGGAGAGTGTGATGCGAGGATTGATGGGCCTTTCCGGCAGCGTGCGTTCGTTGATCGCTCGCGGCGGACCGCGGACCGCTGCGGTGATGGCCTCTTCGGCTGTTTTGTTAGGCGCGGGTCTGGGGCTGTCGGCCGACGCCTCGGGTGGCCCGAGCGTTCCGCGCCTCGACCGCGTGTTCGTGATCATGATGGAGAACACGTCGTACTCCGACCTGCTCAACCCGGCGAATCCCAACACGACGTTCATTCAGAGCTTGGCCGAGAACTACGGCCTTGCCACGCACTACTACGGCGTGACCCACCCGAGCCTGCCCAACTACGTCGCGGCGATCAGCGGAAGCAACTGGGGCTCGAACTCGGATGACGTTGCACAGGCGGACGACGGCTATTTCGACCACTTGAGCCTCACCGATCAACTGAACCGGGCCGGCATCAGCTGGAAGGGATACATGGAGTCCATGCCATCGGCCGGCTATGCCGGTGACTACGGCGACTGCACGACTTCGACAGGGTCGGCGGATCCGACCTGCACTGGCGGTGACACGGGGTCAGCGCTGTACGTGCGCCGCCACAACCCGTTCATGTTGTTTCCGGATGTTTTCAATGACCCCCAGCAGGCTGACAACGTGGTCCCGCTCACGCAGCTGACCGCCGATCTGAACTCTCGGCGGGCCCCGCAGTTCGTGTGGATCTCACCGAACATCTGCAACGACATGCACGGAGGCGCGCCGCAGTGTCCCTACCCGAACACGCCGACCGACGCGAACCAGGCGGCGCTCTACCAGGACGGCGACACCTTCTTGAAGACCTGGGTCACGGCAATCATGCACTCACGAGCATGGACGCCACACTCGGCGATCTTCGTCACCTGGGACGAGGGCGGCTACGAGGACTCCGCGCCATTCGGGCCGACCGATAACTCCGGGTGTTGCGACTCGCCGGTGCTCCCAGCGACGCCGGCCGATCCGACCACAGCCGGCGGCGGTGACCTGGTGGGCGGCACGCTGTACGGCGGTGGTCACGTCCCGATGATCGTGATAGCTCAAAACGGCGCCAGGGGGATCACAGATGCGACGCCTACCAACCACTACTCCCTCCTACAGACGATCGAGCTGAGCTGGCGGCTACCGCTCCTGGGCAACGCGAGCGACACCGGGGCGGTCCAGTCACTCGCCCCGCTACTCCAGCCTCAACGGGGTCACCAGAGGTAACACCCGAGCAGCACCGAGCGGGCTAGATCCGTTGCCGTCAGCCTGGGCGCGGAGCTGGTCATCGCGGTTCGCGATGAATCAGCTCGGGCCGTCAACGGACTATTGGCGGCCGAGTTGCGGGTCGCTGGTTAACCGGGCGCCTGACTCGATTCGACCAGCGAGCTGGTAGCTGAAGGTGGGGTCGCTCGATGTGGTGAGCGCGATGTCGTACCAGCCGCCGGAATGGCGGGTGTTGATCGTGATCACCTTGGTGCCCTGGACGGTGATGCGCCGGTCGCGCCCGTAGGCGTCGGCGATGTCGATCGTGATCGCCCGCCGGTGGCGGTCCCCATCACCGGAGCCCCGACCGCTGGAGACACGGATCCTGAGCGTGCCGCCCGGGTCCTCGGTATCCACCTCGACCCGCACCACGCTGCCGGGGGAGCCCGCGAAGTGGCGGAAGAACCCGTTCGGGCCATGGACGCTCAGGTCGTAGGTGCCCGGGTTGGGGAGCGCCGCGGCCAGTTTGTCGCCGGCGCCGACCGTGTAGCTGTAGGGCGCGCCGGCGATGGTCAGCGACCGGGCCTGGAGGCCGACACCGAGCCGGCCGCGGTTGGAGATCGTGAGATCCAGCGTCTGCGGGTCGGCGTGGAAGTCGACATCGAAGCGGTAGCCGAGCCGACGCGATCGCCGTACGCCTGTTTCCTGGCTCGGGACCGAGCCGTTCGCCGGCGGCACCGGGTGAAACGGAGGGGGAGTTGGTTTGCTCTGGTCCGGCTCATACGCAGTCACGCTGGGCAGCGGCGGGACCCGGTCGGACGCGCTCGTGAAGTCGAACGCCGACGTGAGATCGCCGCAAACGGCGCGCCGCCACTCCGTGAGGTTCGGCTCCTCAACGCCGAACCGCGCCTCGATGAAGCGAATCAGCGAGGTGGCGTCGAACACCTCGGAACAGACCCAACCACCCTTACTCCACGGCGAGACCACGAGCAGCGGCACACGGACCCCGAGACCATACGGCCCCGGGACGCCGTTGGTGCCGCCGGCCGTCCCCGCCGTGCCGTTGAACAACTCGTTCTCGAGCGACACCGTCGACTGGCCAGCGAGAGTGCCGACGCTCGGGTACGGGCCGACGATGTGATCGAAGAAGCCGTCGTTCTCATCCCAGTTGATGAACAGGGCCGTCTTCGACCACACCTCGGGGTTGCTCGTCAGCGCATCGAGTATTCCCGCCGTGTAGAAGGCGCCGTAACCGGGGGGAAACGGCGGATGTTCGGTGTACGCCTGGGGGGCGGGTATCCACGACACGCTCGGCAACCGGTCGTTGGCGACGTCGGCGGCGAGGATGTCGAACAGGCCGCCCCCGTCCTTGACATCGGTCCCGGTGCGAGCCCGGTCATACAGCGGATTCCCCGGCTCGGCGTTCTGGTATTGGACGAAGTACAGCAGCGAGTTGTCACCGAAGTTGCCGATGTACGGATCGGAGGTGAACCCCCACACACCGGCGAGGTCGAGCCCGTTACCGATGTCCTGGTAGATCTTCCAGCTGATCCCCGCCGCCTGCAGCCGCTCCGGATAGGTCGTCCAGCTGTAGCCGATCTCGTCATTGGCGATGACCGGCCCGCCGCCCTTCCCGTCGTTCCCGTCCCAACCGGTCCATATGTAATACCGGTTGGGATCGGTCGGCCCGAACACCGAGCAGTGGTAGCCGTCGCACACGGTGAACGCATCGGCCAGCGCGTAGTGAAACGGAAGGTCCGAGCGCTCCATGTGCGCCATGCACGTAGTCGTCTTGGTCGGCAGCCACTGGTCCCAGTTGCCGCCGTTGAACATCCGATGCGTCGGGTCCCAGTTGTGGTCGAGATCCTCGAGGAAAGTGAGCGCCAGGTTGTCCGCCCCGTTCGGGTCCGAGGGGTGAAACGGCGGCACCACGGTGGTGCCCTCGGCCTGGAACCACACCGGCTTGCCGCTCGGCAGCACCGCCGGATGCGGATCGCCGAACCCGCGGACGCCGCGCATCACGCCAAAGTAGTGATCGAACGAGCGGTTCTCCTGCGTCAGCACCACAATGTGCTCGACATCCCTCAGCGAACGCGTGCTCCGGTTCGCCGGGATGGCCAGCGCGCGGGCGATGCTGTCGGACAGCATCGTCGCCGCCACGCCACCGCCCGCTAGCTCGAGAAACCTCCGCCGGCTCACAGCGCGCATCAGCACCACCCACCTCATCCACAGGCAACGCTCCGAACGCCGCCCTGGTCTCAACGTCGAGCCTACCGGCGGCTCAGCGCCAGCGGCAAAATTTTCGCGCGCGCAGACGGCCACAACCCCTGGCCTCCCGAGCACCTGAAGAGACTTGAGCCGCGGTCTCACAGTCGACGAGACCGAGAAGAGCCGCCTGGCCGATCCGCCGCTGGTAGGCCGCCCTGACGACGCGGACGCGTTCGCGACCAGCCGTCCCCGGACACCTCCTTTACCGCCCCGATGAGCATTTCGTTGCGGCTGGTGACGGCCTCCCTGTGCGCGGATAGGCCGTCTCAGCCGTTGCCGTCGGCGCCGATGACGCCACCAAGCCGGTCCGAGCCCTGAGATCCGCGCATTGCGGGGCAGCCGTTGCCGTGGTCGAGATGCCCGCGTCGAGATGAACGCAGTAGTCCTGTGCGCGTCGGGCGGGCTGCTGGGTTTCTTCCGGCAGCAGCGTCGACGAGCGCGATCGGCGCTGGCACGGTCCGCTACCTGGAGTCGGTCGCGACGATAGCCCGGACGAGCCGGCCAAGCTGATGGGGGCGGAGCCCGTCCGATCGCTCCCAGAGCGACAGGTCAATCTGGTCGCGGCGGCCCACGTCGGCCGACACCACCATGCCACGAGCGGCGAGCAGTCCGTCGGTTTCTGCTGGGGTAAGGAATGTCAGCCACGGCTCACCCGCCGCAGCAGCCCGAGGCATGAAGAAATCGGCAAGCGCGCGCCCAGCTCCGTCTCTCATCTGGGCCGGCACCAGATACTCCATGACCAGCTCGGTGCGGGCGCAAAGGCCACCGATCACGTCGAGCGTCGCGCGGATCGCTTCCTCGGTCAGATACTGGGTGACACCGAGCCACGAGACGAACGCGGGCTGAGAAGAGTCGAAACCCATATCGATGAGTCGCTCGCTGAGCGAGTCAACCCCAAAGTCGACCGCAACGAACCTGACCCGGTCGGCGCGCGGGATCGCGGCCGCCGCGAGCCGTTGGCGCTTCCAACCCTGGCTCGCCGGATGGTCCACCTCGAACACACGCAGGCCGCGCGCCCACGGCGAGCGGTAAGCGAACGAATCAAGACCAGCGCCGAGCACCACGCACTGCGCGAGCCCGCGGTCAACCGCCTCGGCTAACCGATCCTCGGTGTAGCGACTGCGCGTTGTCATCGCGACCCGCATCGAAGCGAGCGCCTCGGCGTCCCGTGGATCGCGGTGAGCCGCGATCAGGTCGGCCGCCAGGTCACCCAGCAGCACACCAGCGAGACGGTCCTCGAAGATCCACGGCTCGCGATCAACGACGAGATGCGCGGCCCGGGCCGCCGCCGTGGCCAGCGCCGTTCGGCTCGGCCGTCCCGCATCCACTCGAACGATTGTGCCGCGCCCCAATCGCGCGAGCCAATCGGACCGAGCCACGGCGAGCATCACGGAACGCCGCGGCGGTCACACTGGCCTTGGACGCACTTCCGCGCGAAGGAGGTTCGGCGACGCAGACGGGGCAAGAGGCACGTCGCGGAACGGAAGCAAGGCGGTGCCGCGAGCGACCAGGTGCCGGTCGATGATCGATGCAACAGTCTTGGCGGGGTCGTGCAGTGTTCGAGTTCGTCTGGAGGGAGGCTTCGCTCGTCGGCGCGGTTACGACCCCGCGGACCGATGCGGCCTTGCTCGGCGTGCCGGTCGGCCAGGTGGCGCGATGCGGAACGGACGTTGCGAAATCAGCCGTTCCGGCGCATCCGCTGTATGTGGACTCGGAGGCTAGACGCGGTCGAAGCACGGGTAGAGATCTGCGTCGAGCCTCTTTGGCGCATCGAGGGCCATCAGTGTGCTCGGCGGGCGTCCGCTGGACGTCGCACCGACGATCAGCGATCATCTTGGCGGTGGAGGGCCGCGGGGGACCGAGATCGTGAGCGAGACGCTGTATGAGCATGCCGGCGGTGACGAAGGCCTGCACCGGCTGGAAGAGCTGTTCTACACCAAGGCGCTCGCTGACCCCGTGCTCAAACAGCTGTTCACGCACCGCGTTCCGGCCCACGTCGATCACCTGACCTGGTTCACAGCTGAGTCGTTCGGCGGCCCGCCACGATTCACCGAGAAGCTCGGTGTCGGGTACATCATCGACGTACATCGCAACCTGCAGATCACCGACGAGCAGCGTGAGCGGTTCGTCGAGGTCTACTTGGGAGGCGCTCGACGATGCCGATATGCCTGACGACGGGCCGTTCCGTCGCGCCGTCCGTGAGCACGTCGAGTTCGGAGCACACGTCGCCCAACAGAACTCCCGCGCACGGACGGACGCCGAGCTTCATCCGATCCGTGAAGTCCCGCACTGGGACTGGCCGGACTGAGCAGATCTGAGAATGATCGCGTTGGGACGCTCGATGGGCGGCGCCCCTCGCGCCTATGGAGCCTCGCGGTCGACGACGAGCGCCACATTCGTCGGGCGAGAGTGCTGCAATCACCAAGTTCGCCAGCTGCACGGCCGTCCCGCTGCAGCGCCGCGGGAGGCGATGAGGGTGGGTCATCAGGATCGCCGGGCGACCGGTCCTCGGGCTAGACCAGTTAGGTCTCAGACGGCTCTGGGACGACGCACCAGTTGCTGCCGCTCTCATGAAGCCCGGGCTGCGTCGCCGTGCGCGAACTCCGGTCGGACAGTTCTGCGTTGGGACGGCGAACTCCGAGAGCAGCGGCCGAGCCATCAAAGGTCGTTGATCGCTACGTGAAGAGGTTACGGGGGGCGCTCGCGCGAATGGTTCCGCTCCGCGCGCCGGCCGGGCGTCGCCGCGCTTGCGGCCTGTCGGTAGTGGGAGGCTCACCCTTCATGACAGATCCCTCACGAACACCCGTGTTTGGGACGCCGGCACCTCCTTATCATCGTTTGAGGATGTGGACCCGACGTTACGGGACCATTGAGCGATGTCGCGGCGCCGTGATCGCGGCGGCCGTCGGCCTCGTTTGTGCCGTCGCAGGATGCGGGTCCAGCTCGGCGGGCATGCATGCACCGACGCACGCCAGCGTCGCGACGGGCGGGCAAGAGCAACAGGATCCCGGAGCCGCGTCGCCGTCCTCGGGGTCGGTCCGCCACTACGAGTACGTGTTCCCGGATGGGGCGATGTACGTGTACGACATCGACCAGGGCTTTCGGCTCGTGCGGCGGGTTCCCCTGCCAGGGGTCAATGGCGTTCGAGGGGTCGTGGCGAGCCCTCGCACGGGCATGCTGTACGTCAGCTATGGCGCGTTTGGCGGGCCGGGGACCGTTGGACGGTTGCTTGCCTACGACCTCCTCACCGGCTCGGTGGTGTACAACCGGTCCTATGACTTCGGCGTTGACAACATGGCAATAGATCCGGCCGGGCATCGGATATACATGCCCGATGGTGAGTTGTCACACGACGGTGTCTGGAACGTGATCGCTGCGCGGTCAGGGAAGGTGATCGGCAAGATCGATGGAGGGCTCGGCCCTCATGAGACGATCGTCTCGTTGAATGGTAAGCATGTTTACCTCTCGGGTGTGAACTGGCCGTGGCTTGAGGTGGCGAGCACCGCGACCGATCGTGTGATCCAGCGTATCGGGCCGCTCAGGGCGGGCGTCAGGCCAACGACGATCAACGGGCGGGAGACGATCGCATACACGACCGCAAGCGGCTATCTCGGCTTCCAGGTGAGCAGCATCACCACCGGCCGTGTCCTGTTCACCGTCGGGTTCGGTCCCCGGTTCCCGGCGATCGTTCACACCTTGACACCGAGTCACGGCATCTCGCTCACCCCAAACGAGCGGCAACTGTGGGTGATGGACTCTCCGAACGACTACGTGCACGTCTTCGACGTAAGCGGCGTGCCGCAGCGCGGGCCGACGCGAGTTGCGGACATCAGGCTTATCCATCCGTTGGCTGGTGGGTCTGGCTGGATTCAGATGGCCAGCGACGGATGCTTTGTCTACGTCGGGGATTCGGGAGAGGTGATCAGTACGCAGAGCCTCAGGCCGGTCGCTTTCCTGCCGGCGCTCAGTAGCACCAAGGAGTCGCTCGAGATCGACTGGCGCAATGGCCTGCCGGTGGCGACGAGCACACGTACCGGGCTTGGATACGTGACGCGAGGGCCTGACCCGCCTCCCCCGAAATGCAGGTGACCGCGCGATAGCGAACGCGCTAGTCCAAGAGCACCGGCCGACCGGGCGCGGGGGCCATGCGGCGCCGGCCACAGAGGGCCATGCCGACGGCGGGGAACAGAGCGACGAGGACGAGCACCTTCGCCCACACACAGGTTTTGAACGGTTACCACTCACGATTGCCGTCCGGACAGGGACTGTCGCACAGTCCCCGGTCCCGTCTCGGAGCCGTGCGGCGAGTCCCTTGATCGTCATCTGCCAGTGTGCGGTGGCGCGGCGGGTAGTTGCACCGTGACGCAGAGCCCGCCAGCGGCCCGGGGGGTGAGGGTGAGGGTTCCGTCGTGTGCTTGGGTGATGCTTTTGACGATTGCCAGGCCGAGGCCGACGCCTGCGTGGTCGGTGCGTATGCGTTCGGTGCCGCGCTGAAACGGCTCGACAAGCGTGGAAACCAACTGTGGGGTGAGCTTCTCGCCGGTGTTCTCGACAGTGAGCACCACAGTCTTCGGGTGAACGCTGGTCGTGACCCACACGGTGCCCTGTTCAGGCAGGTTGTGGACGATCGCGTTGTGCACGAGGTTCGTAGTCATCTGCAGCAGGAGCGCGTGTGAGCCGATGGTGGGGGTCATGTCGCCGGAGGTCTCGATGGTGACGCCGCGTTTTTCTGCGAGGGGGAGGAGCGTTTCGGTGGCTTCTTCGGCTATGAGGGACAGGTCGACGTGTTCTCGGGTGAAGGACCGCTGGTCGGCGCGGCTGAGCAGGAGCAATGCTTCGGTGAGGTCGATCGCTCGGGTGTTGACGGCGTGGAGGCGGTCGACGAGCTCGCCGGTGTCGCGGTTCGGATCGTTGCGGGCCACGTCGAGAAGTGTCTGCGTGATCGCCAGCGGGGTGCGCAGTTCGTGGGAGGCGTTGGCTGCGAATCTCTGCTGTTCGGCGACGTGTGCTTCGAGCCGCGCGAGCATGGTGTCGAAGGCGTCGGCGAGTTCGCGGAACTCGTCTCTGCGGCCCGGTAGCCGGATTCGGTGGGAGAGCGATCCGGTCGCGGCCGTGCGTGTGGCGTCGGTGATGCGAGTCAGGGGGGCGAGCATCCGGCCGGCGAGAAGCCACCCTCCCAGGAGACCGAACACCAGCAGGAACGCCAACACTGCGGCTGCCCTCGGAGCGAAAACGTGCAGGAGGTTGGACCGGACGGGAAAAACACCATGAACGGGGGTGCTCCGGTGCTTCCGGGGACGATGAGCGCACGGTCGGGGACGTAACGCAGGAGGAACACCCACACGGCGGCGAGCAGCAAGGCGCCTGCGAGCATGAGGAAGCCGGCGTAGCTGAGGGTGAGTTTGAGGCGAACGCTCAAACCAGGGGCTCTATCCACGGTCTCCTCCCTCACGCCCGGTGTCTGGTTGCGTGTCGATGCGGTACCCGACGCCGGCCACGGTGGCGATGATCCAGGGTTCGCCGAGGCGTTTGCGCAGTGCCGAGACCGTGATGCGCACGGCGTTGGTGAACGGGTCTGCGTTCTCATCCCACGCCCGTTCCAGTAGCTCTTCGGCGCTGACGACACCGCCTTCGGCGGCGACGAGAACTTCGAGCACGGCGAACTGCTTGCGGGTGAGCGCGACGTAGCGGCCGTCGCGGTAGACCTCGCGGCGGAACGGATCCAGACGCAGACCTGCGATCTCTCGCACGGGTGGCCGGTTGTGGGCGCGCCGGCGGTCGAGCGCTCTGAGACGGAGCACGAGTTCTTGGAGCTCGAACGGCTTGGTGAGGTAGTCGTCGGCGCCGAGCTCGAACCCGGAGGCCTTGTCGTCGAGCCGGTCGGCAGCGGTGAGCATGAGGATCGGCATGCCGCTGCCGGAGGCGACGATGCGTTTGGCGATCTCGTCGCCGGAGGGCCCGGGGATGTCGCGGTCGAGGACGGCGATGTCGTAGGCGTTGACGCTCAGCAGCTCCAGAGCGGTGTCGCCGTCACCGGCGATGTCGGCCGCGATCGCTTCCAGGCGTAGGCCATCGCGGATGGCTTCTGCCATGTAGGGCTCGTCCTCGACGATCAACACACGCACGCTCTGGATGCTACGAGCCGGAACATATCGTCGGCATATCGAAAAACCCATACGTGCTGGCAACACCACGCTGCCTTGAATGGCGGCGTGACGTCCAGGGATTCGGCGCGAACGGCAGCCCGCCGTATCCGATCGACCGTGTACGGCCGCCGTCGCCGCCGCGCGCTGCTTGGCGCGGTACTCGCTCTACTTCTCGCCTGTACAGCGTTCGCGGCAATCCGCCACCCGCCCAACGACCAGGCCCCGGTGTTCAACGACCAGGGCCGCAGCGACCTGTCGCCGGTCCGGTGGCCGCAGAGCGGCCAGGCGGCGTTGGTGCTCGGTCCCGGACGGCGGGCGGCGAGCCCGGACGAGCAGCCCGTCCCGATCGCCAGCTTGGCGAAGGTGATGACCGCCTACGTGACCCTCGAGCGTTACCCCCTGAGCGTCGCAGAGGACGGGTTCACGATCATCGTCACCGAGACCCAGGCGCACGCCGAGGCCCAGGACCAGTCGGTCGTGGCGGTGCAGGCCGGCGAGCAGCTGACCGAGCGCCAGCTGCTCGAGGCGCTGCTGATCCCCTCCGGCAACAACATCGCCCGGATGCTCGCCGCCCGGGTAGCGGGCAGCGAGACGCGCTTCGTCGCCGAGATGAACGCTGAGGCCCGCGCGCTCGGGATGGACCACACCATCTACACCGATTCCAGCGGGTTTGATCCGGACACGGTCTCCACCGCCGCCGACCAGCTGCGCGTCTTCCAGCGGGCGATGCGCTTCCCGGTCTTCCGCCAGATCGTCTCG
This sequence comes from uncultured Solirubrobacterales bacterium, assembly GCA_963709205.1. Lineage (GTDB taxonomy): Bacteria > Actinomycetota > Thermoleophilia > Solirubrobacterales > Solirubrobacteraceae > Palsa-465. Next base: position 452,836 of record CAVPVP010000018.1, on the reverse strand, counting down.
ATGGCCAGCGTAACGCTGCCGGTCGCGGGCACGCTCTCCAACTACAACCCCCTGATCGCTGAGGGCTACGCCGGTAAGACCGGGTCCGACTCCGCGGCCGGGGGGTGCCTGGCGTTCTTCGCCCACGTGACGGTCGGCGGGCGCTCGCTGACGGCGGTCGGCGTGGTGCTGGGGCAGGGGCAGGGCAGCGACACGTCGGTGATCCTCGCCGCCGCGGGCGAGGCCGCCAGGCAGCTGGTCGAGTCCGTCGCCCCGGTGATACGTGTGCGCACGATCGCCGCTCCCGGCGCGGGCGGCCCAGGAGGAAACGCTGGCGGGCACGGCCCTCCGCTGTTGCTCGCTCCCCGTCGCGCCCCGGTGCAGAACTGACGTCAACGCGTTCACTACCCACACGAGAACACATGAATAGAAGGCGACGGCCGCTGGCCGCCCTTGCCCTGATCGCCATGGTCGCCTTGATCAGCGCGTGCGGTGCGAGCGCACCTGCCAGCACCGGCACTGGCAGCAGCGGCGGCAACAACACCGCCGATGCGCAGAAGGCGGTGAAGTTCGCCAAGTGCATGCGCAGCAACGGGGTCAGCGAGTTCCCGGACCCGGGCGCGTCGGGCAAGTTCACCATCGATGGGATAGCGAACGGCTCGTCGCTGGACCCGAGCACCCCGACGTTCAACGAGGCCATCAGCGCCTGTAAGAACCTGGAGCCAGCGGGGTTCATAGGCAGCAAGCGAAGCCCTCAGCAGATGCAGGCCGCCCTCAAGTTCGCCAAGTGCGTCCGCGAGAACGGCGTGAAGGACTTTCCGGACCCCGCCAATGGTCAGCCCCTCGTCGACACGAATCGAATCCCATCCGCCGCAACGGATAGTGGTCGGAGCATTCTCAACGCCGCGCGGCAGAAGTGCCGCGATTTCGTCGCTGCGGCAGTGGGGGGCGGACAGTGAGGCGGAAGACCTGGGCACTGGCCGCAACGGTCGTCGTGCCCGCCCCGTGGCTCGAGCTCGTATCCGCGACACTGGTGCGATGAACGACCAGACGAAGCGCGTCGCCGCCCTCCTTCACGAAGCAGGCGAGACCCACCACATCGTTTACCGGATCGTGGACGGCGACGATCCTGACTGGGCATCGTGGTATGCCGACTGGCTGGTGAACCTGTCCGAGTTGCCCCAGATCCTTGGGAACCAACCGGTCCGGAGCGAGCTTGTCTGGCAGCTCGTGTCGCTAGATAAGGAGTACACGGAGGCGACCCCAGAGGCTCCGTGGCCAGAGTGGTACGCCGAACGGATCGTGGAGCACTTTGCGGCGGCCACCTGAGAGGCATTCCGCTCAGTAATCGTTTTTGAAGGCGAAGTAGGAACCGCGAATGGTTCCGGCCAGCTTCGACTTCTGCCTCGCGAACTTGAACCGCGAGGCGAGCTCCGCGGGGACCTCCATCCCTTCGGAGAGCTTGAACCCGACCGCCCGCTTGTTGGGGTCGTCGACGGTGTACATCACGTTGATCGACAGACCGTTCTCGTAGAAGACGTAGGCGATTCGGATGTTCTCGACCTGGAAGGCCGTAGCCTCGAGCGGCCGAGAGGAGATGACGATGTCGCGTTCTTCCTTGAGGATCCGGTGCACCCAGTCAATGGTCGTCTCGGCGTCGCTCGCTGGCTCCACCGTGAAAACGTGGTCGTACTTGTTCTTGAAGTAGCGGGCCTCGTGCGCCCGCAGACCAGCGAGTGCGGCCGCGACCGGCGAGGACTCCAGGCCGACTGTCGAGACATCGTTGAAATCCACGGCGTAGGGCATGACGCATTCTCCTGTGATCTCGCTTCGATGTTGTCGGTCTACCGGCCAGCCGCCTACGGATCGGACCCCGGTTTGTGGCGATCACACAGGCCCGGCGCGGGAGATAGTCTGCGGTAGACCCAGTGCTTCTCAGTTGACGAGGATCAGCGATGAATAAGCCAATGTTGTTGTGCTACGACGGATCCGAGGGCTCGCGGACGGCTCTGAGAGCCGCAATCGAATGGATCAAGCCCGTCGGCGATGCCGTGGTGTTGACCGTGTGGACGCCGGCAGCGGTGCAGCTGGCGCGAGCGGGCTCGTTTGTGGTCGCCATTCCCAACGAGGGCGAGGTCGATGAGCAGGAAGCCGAATTCGCTCAACGGATCGCCGAGGAGGGCGCCGCGGGAGCTCGCACGCGCGGCTACAACGCGGTCGCCCGAGTCGCCGAATCTGACCAATCGGTGGCCAAGACGATCGATGACGTTGCCGAGGAGATCGACGCCGGGTTGATCGTCTGCGGCCAACGCGGACGGGGCACCATCGGCAGCGCTCTTCTCGGGAGCGTCTCTCACGCCCTCGCCGCCCACACCAAACGGCCGGTACTTATCGCCCCCCAGCACCCGTCGTAGCGCTCACGCCTTCGCGGGCGCCGTCCCGGGACTCGAAATGGTGGCAGTTGCCGACCGCGAAGCGGGCGAGCGCAGCCCGAGCGGTGGGGACGCGATGATGGGCGCGGCCGGGCAGGATCACGGCCGCCAGAACGAAGCCGAGGACGAAGATTCCGACCGACCACCAGAACGCCGTGGTGTAGCCGTGGACCGCGGCAGCGTCTGCCAAGCCCGGGCTGGGGACGTGACTGGCCGCGTAGCTGGCGACGGCGCTGGCGAAGATCGTGCTGAGCAGCGCGGTGCCGACTGAGCCGCCGACCTGTTGGGAGGTGTTGACCATCGCCGAGGCGATCCCGGCCTCGCTTCCCTCCACGCCCAGAGTCGCGGTCGAGAATGCCGGCGCAAAGATGCATCCCATCCCAATGCCGAGGACGATCAGACCGGGAAGAACGTGGGCGGCGTAGCTAGAGCTCGGCGTCAGACGAGTGAACAGGAACATCCCGAGTGCCCCGAGCGTCATGCCGATGAGGACGATCGGCTTGACCCCGGTGCGCTGGATCACCCGCGTCTGCACCGTGGTCGAAGTGACAACGAGAACGGCGGTGAGCGGCAGGAACGCCAGTCCAGTGGCGAGCGGCGAAAGGCCGCGCTGCTGTTGCAGGAAGAAGGTGAGAAAGAGAAAAACGGCAAAGACGCCGGCGCCGGCCAGCAAAATCGTCGTGTACGCGCCGCCGCGGCCCCGGTCCCAGATGATGTGCAGGGGCAGCAGCGGATGCTTTACCCGGCCCTCGATGAGCACGAACGCGGTGAGGAGCACGGGGCTGGCAACGAGCGCGACGATCGTCGCCGTCGCCCCCCAGGAGTGGGTCTCGGCGTTGGAGAAGCCGTAGACGAGCGCAAACAGGCCGAGCGCAGAGGTGACAGCCCCGGGGATGTCGATCGGATCCCGCGTCGGAGCAGCGTGGTTGACCAGCAGGCGGAGCGCCACGATCGTTGTCGGCACGGCGATCACGAGGTTGACGTACAGGCACCAGCGCCAGGACAGCGCCTGCGTGAGCGCACCGCCGAGTATCAGGCCAAGCGAGGCGCCGCCGCCGGCGATCGCACCGAAGATCCCGAACGCGGTCGGGCGGTCGGGAGATCCCTCGAACGTCACCGTCAGCAACGACAGCGCCGAGGGCGCAAGTAACGCGCCGAACGCACCCTGGAGCGTGCGCGCGGTCACGAGCGCCCCGAAGGATTGGGCCAGACCGCCGATCGCCGAGGCAATCGAGAACCCGACCAGGCCGGCGATCAGCGTCCACTTGCGCCCGAACAGGTCACCGAGCTTTCCGCCCAGCAGCAGGAGGCTGCCGAACGCAAGCGCGTAGGCGGTGACGATCCACTGGCGGCTCTCGGTCGAGAAACCCAGCGCCTTCTGCGCCGAAGGGAGCGCGATCGTCACGATCGTGGCGTCGAGCACCACCATCAGCTGCGCAACGCTGAGCAAGGCGAGAACCGCCCATCGGTTCGGTCCAGCGGTCGCAGGCGTGCCAGCCGGGGCACTGACAGCTGCCATCGCCCGATGGTAGGGGATGGTCGAGCCGTTGGCTAAAACCCCGGAACGTCGCGCGGCGAACCTCCATCGATTACCGACCGAGGGCTCAGGCTGGTTGAGGTGGGATCTGGTCAGAGGCGTCGTCGCGACGCTGAGGGCGAAGACCGGTTAGGTTGGGGTCGTGCCGATGGGTGAGAAGCCGGATGTCGTGGTGCCGTCCGATCAGGCGCCGTCGTATCAGCTCGAGATCGAGGACATCGTCGTCGGAGACGGTGATGAGGCCGTCTCGGGGCGCGTGGTCGAGGTGCACTACGTCGGCGTCTCCTGGAAGACCGGGCAGCAGTTCGACGCGTCCTGGGACCGTGGCAGCACCTTCAAGTTCGGTCTAGGCAAGGGCCAGGTCATCGCCGGCTGGGATCAAGGCGTGGCCGGAATGAGAGTCGGCGGTCGTCGGCGGATCACGATTCCGCCGATGCTCGCTTACGGCAAGCGCGGCGCTGGCGGGGCGATCGGACCGGACGAGACCCTCGTCTTCGTCGTCGACCTAATCAGCGTTCGCTGACGCGGGGCTTCCGGGCCGAAGCTCCGCCGGGTGCCGACGCACCCTCTGCCAGGCCGCCGCCCGCTCTCGCAAAGGGTGGCGCCGGCGACCGACGGGGTCGCCGGCGCCCGTTGCTTCAGTCCCAGCGGCTGATCTCGCCACCCGGGAACGCGTTGAACCCCTGGCCTTCGGCTCCGGATTTGAGGCTCATGAGATAGGCGGCCCAGTTGGTCGAGCAGCCGTTCATGAACTCGTTCTCCTGCTGCCAGCCTTCGTGGCTGAACAGCAACGTCGTCCCGGCGTCCCCTCTGAGCTTCAGCGCGTAGCCGATCCTGGTGTCGATCCAGTCGTGGGGACCGTCGACGCACCGCCAGACGATCTGCCCCGGGCTGCGTTCGACGACTTCGAAGATCGCGGCCGGATCGGCCGGCGTCCCTGAAGTAGACCTCGAGCCGGCCGCCGATCGGGTCGTCGCCGGTGACCGGGTGGCCGGTCCACCACCTGCTGGATTCCCTCCCTGGTTGCCGCGATTTGGTGCACGCGCTCCGGCGGCGCGTCGATCGAGAGGCGGTGCAGGATGTTCGGCATGGTGCGTCTCCTTCTGCGGTTGGTGGTTCGTTGGGTGGTCGGGTTCAGGCGGCGATTGGCAGGCCCGCGGGCTCGGGCTCGGCGGCTGGTCTCGGCCGGGCCGACATCGCCATGGCAGCGAGCGCCCCCAGGCCGGCAAAGACCGTGCAGGCCCAGAGCGCCGGCTTGAATCCGGCCGTCACGGTCGCCGGGCTTCCGAGGCCGCCGTAGGTCGCGAAGACCGTGCTGCCGATCGCGACCGCGAAGACCGCGCCGAAGCGCTGCGCCATGTAGTTGATCCCGGACGCCTTCCCCATCTCGTGCGGGGCGACGGCGCTCAAGACCGCGGTCGGCACCGTCGGGAGGGCCATCGAGATCCCGACGCCGGCGACCAGGAGCGCGATCACGAGCTCGATCCAGCTCGTGCGCAACGGAGCCGCGCCAGGCGACCCACGCGAACCCGGCCGTCAGCATGCTCAGCCCGACGACGATGATCGGTCGGCGGCCGATCCGATCGGAGAGAGCGCCGGCGAGGGGTGAGACGAACATCGGCGTCGCGAAGAACGGGAGCAGGCGCACCCCGGCGCCAACCGGCGAGTAGTGGCGCGCGAGCTGGAACTCCTCCGTGACCAGGAGCCCGCCCGCGAAGATGGCGCCCGACATGAGGAACGTGGTCACGTTGCCGATCGCGAAGTCCCGGACCGCGAACAGGCGGAGCGGCACCATCGGCTCGCGCACCGAGCTCTCCCACCGGACGAAGGCGACGAGCAGCACCGCCCCCGCGACCAACGTGCCCACGACCTCGGCGCTCGACCAGCCAACCTCGTTGGCGCGGCTGAGCGCCCAGACCAGCGCGACGACGCCGGCGGTGACGAGCCCGACTCCGACGAGGTCGAGTCGCTCCGGTGCGCCATAGCTCTCGGGTAGCAACCGAAGGCCGAGGAGCACGGCGACGACGCCGATCGGGACGTTGATCCAGAAGATCCAGTGCCAGTCGATGCCCTGCGTGACGGCGCCGCCGACGATCGGTCCCATCGCGACGGCGAGACCGGCGAGGCCGCCGTAGATCCCGACGATCATCCCGCGACGCTCGACCGGGAAAGCCGCCGTCAGGATCGTCAAGCTCAGCGGCAGCACGACCGCGCCGCCGAGCCCTTGCACCGTCCGGGCGGCGATCAACTCGGATAGGTTCGGCGCCAGGGCGCAGGCGACGGAAGCGACGCGTGAACAGGGCGAGCCCGATCGTGAAGACCTTCCGCCGTCCGAACCGGTCGCCGAGCGCGGCGGCGGTGATGATCCCGGCGGCGAAAGCGATGCCGTACGCGTTCAGCGTCCACTGCAGGGAAGAGAGACTGACGTGCAGGTCGCGCTGCATGCGCGGCAGCGCCGTGATCACGACGACCGAGTCGAGAATCACCATGAAGTAGGCGGTCGAGGTCAGTCCGACCACCCAGCCGAGACGGCGATTCGTTGCCGATGTGTCTGTCATCTGTCCTCCTGTTCGTCGTGGCCGGCTCGTCGGCCGGTTCTGCCTCGGTGACGAACGGACCAGACGCCAGACGGACAGACGGGCGAGAAAACGGGCAAGGTGTCCGTCTCCGGTGCCGCTGTTCGTCTACAAGGGAACAACCGTACCACGCAGGAAGGAGACGTCTTGAGATACGCACTCTTGGCCTACAACAACATCGAGGTTCGCGATCAGACGCCTGAAGAGGAACGACGGCGGATCAACGCCGGGATAGCCGAGGTTCTGGCGCGACCGAACGTGACCGGCTGGCTACGACTCCAGAACGTCGAGTCGGCGACGACTGTGCGCCACGAACAGGGCAGGACGCTGCTGACCGACGGACCGTTCGTGGACAGCAAGGACTTCCTCGGCGGCTTCATCGTCGTCGAGGCGGAGAACCTCGACGGCGCCCTCGCCGTAGCCGGCGAACTGCAGGAGCTGCAGGGCGCGGGCGCGATCGAGGTCCGACCGGTCCGCGAGGAGCCTCTCAGTCAGGTCGCTTGAGACAGCGTCTTCGCGCGACGAGTGGGGCCGTGTCCTGGCCTCGCTCGTCGGCTTTCTCGGCGACATCGAGCTGGCCGAAGACGCCGCGCAAGAGGCGTTCGCGACCGCCGCCGAACGCTGGCCGCGCGACGGAATGCCCGCTAACCCGACGGGCTGGCTGATCACGACCGCTCGCAACCGGGCGATCGACCGCATCCGGCGCGAGCGGACCCTGGCGACGAAGACCGAGCAGCTGGAGCGCGAGCTGCGAGACGCATCGGAGGAGACGATGGACGAGCGGCGACGTTCCCCGACGAGCGGCTCGAGCTGATCTTCACCTGCTGCCACCCGGCGCTCGCGCTCGACGCGCAGGTCGGTCTCACGCTGCGCACGCTCGGCGGCCTCTCAACCGAGGAGATCGCACGCGCCTTCCTCGTCCCGTTCGAGACGATGAGCAAGCGCCTGACGCGCGCCAAGCACAAGATCCGCGACGCCGGCATCCCGTTCGCCGTCCCGCCCGACCACCTGCTGCCCGAGCGGCTCGACGCCGTGCTCGCGGTCGTCTACCTGATCTTCAACGAAGGCTGGGGCGGCGGCCGCGTCGACCTGTCGGCAGAGGCGATCCGCCTCGGCCGCTCCGCTGGTCGAGCTCATGCCCGACGAAGCCGAAGCGCACGCGCTGCTCGCGCTCATGCTCATCAACCACGCGCGCACCGCCGCCCGCTTCCAGGGCAGCGAGCTCGTCCTGCTCGACGATCAGGATCGCGTCGCTGTGGGACCAGCGTCAGATCGAGGAAGGCCGGGAACTGCTCAAACGCGCGCTCGCCCTCCACGGGAGCGGTCCGTACATCATCCAGGCAGCAATCGCCGATCTCCACCTCCGGAGCCACGCGACTGGGAGGAGATCGCGCTCCTCTACGAGAGGCTCGAACAAATCACCAACTCGCCGGTCGTGACGATGAACCGCGCGATCGCCGTCGCCGAACTCGAAGGACCCGCAGCCGGACTCGCCCTGCTCGACTGTCTCGAGCTCGACGACTACCGCTACTACCACTCGACACGCGCCGACCTTCTGCGACGCCTCGGCCGCGACGACGAGGCCCGGGCGCGCCTACGCACGCGCCCTCGAGCTAACCACCGCCGGGCCCGGAGCAGCGGTTCCTCGAGAGACGCCTCGCCGATCTTTCCGAAGGCGCAACCTGAACGCTGCGCTGTTCCGCGGAACCTCGGCGCCCAGGTCCGGCAAACCAGGGAGCGGAACCAGGGGGTTCACGGGCGCTTGCCGCGGAGGGGAGCGACATCGTTCCCTTCACCCCGCGAGATGACCGTTTTCGAACATCTGCACATGCCGTCCCTCAGCGGGGCGGCCGGGTGGATCAACTCCGAGCCGCTCGAGCCATCCGGCTTGCGTGGGCATGTCGTCCTGGTGAACTTCTGGACGCTCACGTGCATCAACTGGCTGCGCCAGGAGCCATACGTCCGTGCTTGGTCGCAGGCTTACCGTGACGACGGACTGGTCGTCATCGGAGCGCACACGCCGGAGTTTTCGTTTGAGCACGTGATCGACCGCGTGCGGCAGGCGACCACGGAGCGGGGGATCGACTACCCGGTCGCGGTCGACAGCGACTATGCGATCTGGCGGTCGTTCGACAACGAGTATTGGCCGGCGCTGTACTTCGTGGACTCCGAGGGGATCATCCGCGACCGTCACTTCGGGGAAGGACGCTACGAGGGATCCGAGCGCGTGATCCAGCGTCTGCTCGGCGTCGATCGTGGGCTCGTCTCCGTTAACGGGATCGGCGTGGAGGCGGAGGCAGACTGGGATCACCTACGCACGCCTGAGACGTATCTCGGCTACGGGCGCAGCGAGAACTTTGCGGCGGTCGGTCGTGTCGAGTTCGACGAGCCCCGTGGCTACGAACTCCCCGACCGCCTGAACTTGAACCACTGGGCTCTCGCCGGCGAGTGGACGATCGGACGGGAGCACGTCGCGCTGGGTCAGCCCGGCGGGAGCATCGCCTACCGGTTCCACGCGCGCGACGTGCACCTTGTGCTGTCCTGTGCGGAGCAGGAGCCGATTCCCTTCCGCGTCAGCCTCGACGGCGAGCCGCCGGGCCTCTCGCACGGCGTCGACGTCGAAGGCAATGGAGACGGCGTGCTGCGGGACGGCCGCCTGTACCAACTCGTGCGGCAGGCCGGCCCGGTCCGCGACCGGACTCTCGAGATCACGTTCCTCGAGGCCGGGGCCGAGGCATACGTATTCACCTTCGGATAGACGAGAACCGCCGAGCCACCTCGTGGACCGGCTCCCCAACCCCGCAGACCGGGGTGTAGACCAGGGGCGGCCACGGGCGCGACCTCCGGACGGGAGGAGCAGGCTTACGGGCGGTCATCGAACGGAGGAGATCCACATGTCTGTCACGACCGAGAAGTCGGGCGCCACGGCGGTTCGCCCGTTTCACGTTGACGTTCCCTACGAGGCATTGGAGGACCTCCGTCGCCGGATCGCCGGGATACGGCTGCCATCCAGAGAGCTAGTCGACGATCGCTCGCAGGGAGTGCAGCTGGCGACGATCCAGGAGCTCGCTCACTACTGGGCGACCGACTACGACTGGCGCAGGTGCGAGGCGAAACTGAACGCGCTGTCGCAGTTCAAGACCGAGATCGACGGGCAGGACGTCCATTTCATCCACGTGAGGTCGCCGCACGAGGACGCGTTGGCGCTGATCATGACCCACGGCTGGCCGGGCTCGGTGATCGAGCTGCTGGAGAGCATCGGCCCGCTCACTGATCCGACCGCGCACGGCGGACGCGCCGAGGACGCATTTCACCTCGTGCTGCCGTCCATCCCCGGGTACGGCTTTTCGGCCGAGCCGACCGAGCTCGGCTGGTTCGCCGGCCGCGTCGCGCAGGCGTGGCCGGAGCTGATGCGCCGTCTGGGCTACACCCGGTATGTCGCCCAGGGCGGCGACCAGGGCGCCGCAGTTACCGACGCGATGGGCCGCCAGGCACCTGAGGGGCTGATCGGCATCCACACGAACCTGCTCGTGCCGGCGCTCGGGGGCTCAGGTTCGTTCCCGCAGCAAACCGAAGCCGAGCGGGCTGCGGCCGCCGCGCTCGCCACCTTCCGCGCGAGCGGCTTCGGCTACTTCCTGGAGCAGGCCACGCGGCCGCAGACGATCGGCTACGCCCTGCTGGACTCACCGATCGCGCTGGCGGCCTGGATGCTCGACCACGACACCGACAGCTACTACAAGATCTCGAGCGCCTTCGTCGACGGCAAGCCCTCGGGAAATCTCACCCGAGACCACATCCTCGACAACATCACCACCTACTGGCTGACCGGCACCGGGGCCTCGGCCGCCCGGTCCTATTGGGAGGGCGGACAGGCCACGGCCGCCGCGGCCGGCAAGGCTCCCCCGCCAGTCTCGCTCCCAGTCGGGTACACCACGTTCCCGGGCGAGATCTTCCGGGCGCCGCGCAGCTGGGTTGAGCAGGCCTACCCCAGCCTCATCTACTACAACGAGGTCGACGAGGGCGGTCACTTCGCCGCCTGGGAAGAGCCCGAACTGTTCGCGACCGAGATCCGCGCCACGTTCCGATCCCTCCGCTAGATGATCGCCGTCGCTCGCGGCCGACGGCGGTCGGGCGACTCCCAGACCCCGCAGCCAGGGCGGCAGCATCCTTCCACACCGGTCAGGTGCTTGGCAACCTGGGCGCGCGGATCAGGGGACTAGCGCCCAGTAGCCCCACAGGGCGCTGAACAGGACGAGCAGCCCGGCGGATGCCACGAGCGTGATCCGGGCTGCCGTGCGGCGCTCCGCCAGATAGGCACCGGTACCCATGAACAGGGGGAAGATCGGCAGCATGTAGCGGGGCAAGCCAATCATCGGCTCCGTCTTGGTCGGGAAGCTCGTGATCTGCGCGAGCTGCACGATCGCGAAGATCAGGTACACGCGCGGGACGCGACGCCACGCCAGCGCGATCGCTCCGATCGCGACGGCGGCGAATCCGACGTCGATCAAGTCACGGGACTGCCAGCTGATCGGGTCGCCCGGCCCGATCGGGGTCGCCGTACGGTCGAGCACAGCCCTCAGGTCACCCGGCACCTCGCCGAGCGCCTTGATGACCGACGCGAACGGCGGCCCGAAGCTGTGGCCCCAATCCGCGTCGGCGGCGTGGAACGGCGCAAGCGGAGCTCCGTGCGCGACCAGCAGGTAGCCGAGGTATACGCCCACCCCAGCAGGCACCAGCGCCAGCCATCCGATGTCGCGCTCGATCGGAAACCGCGGACGCCACCACGCTCCCGCGTGCTGGTGAAGCGGTGCCCGGCCGCGGGGACCGTAGAGGTAGAGGAGCGCCAGGGCGCCGACCAACAGAATCCCGTTGGAGCGGGCCGCGGACGCCAGGCCGCCGGCAAGCCCAGCCAGCGCCCACTGCTCGCGCCGCGCCGCATACACCGCGGCGACCGTCAGCAGCAGGAACAGCGAGGTCGGATAAACGGCGGACAGGAACAGCGATGCCGGAAAGACCGACACCAGCAACACCGTCATCCGCGCCGCCGCCTTGTCCAGGTCCAGCAGAGCGAGGCGGTATAGGAGCGTCAACGCCGCCACTGTCGAGACGAGGGAGATCGCGATTCCGATGAGAATCGGGCTGTCGATCAGCTGGTCCCCGAGCCCAATGAGCAGCGGATAGAGGGGAAAGAAGTTCGTCGACGCGGGATTGAAGTACCCGTGGGCCGCGATCATCAGGTACCAGACGCTGTCCCACCGCGCCGCCGGCGCGAGGAACGCGTTCAGCACACCGGAATGCATCGCGGGCGTGACTCCCGTTGGGTCGAGCACGTGCCACGCGACCGTGTTCTCTCCAAAGATGGCGATCGTCGCCATCGCCGCCGCCCATACGAGCAGCCTGGTGGCCAGCGTGGCGCCGAGGGCCAGGCGGGCGCCCTGCAGCCTGCCTGTCCTCCCGTCGCCGGTGGGCGAGATCGCCGAAACCCGCTGGAGGAACGCCGGATCCAGATCCAGCGTCTGGAGGGCCTCCGCAGGCTCCATCATGGTCGAGCAATCGGCACCGGCGAGCCAACGCTGAAGGGCGCTTTCGTTAAGAAGCGCTCCGGCCTGGTACGCGAAACCTGACCGAGGTCCTAATACACCCGGATCTGACTCGGTCGGGGACCGTCTGGCCGCAGGCGGCGGGCCACGTGATCGGGATGCTCGTCGCGCCGGCGACCACGGCGAGCGCGGCCATGTTCTCGGGAGGGACGGGCTCCTCGAACCACAACGGGTCGAACCGCTCGACTCGCTTGGCGAAGCGGATCGCCGCGGCGGGCGTCATCTGGCCGTGTGTGCCGAGCCGCAGACGATCGGCGACGCCCTGCTGGACTCACCAATCGCGCCGGCGGCCTGGATGCTCGACCACGACACATCGCGCTGACGACTGGCCACCTGAACCCGAGCCGCATGAACATCAGCTCGCCGTAGCCGGAGACCCCCTCGTCGGTATCGAGGCGCAGGAGCATCCAGTACGGCGGACATCGGGGGCCTCAGCGTCTGCTCGGTCGCCGCTCGACCGGCAACCTCGTCGGGCCCACGTGTTCGTCGAGCCAGCCGGCCACCGGCGCTGCCGCGCGCCACGTCTTCGTGACGAAGCTCAGTCCGTCAGCGCGCCCGATGCCGGCGCCGAACGTCCGCGTCGCGCCGAGCGTGAGGCTCTTGCGGCGCAGAAGCTCGATTCGCAGGTGGTCCTTTGGATAGCCGCGCGGGGCGGTCGCCAGGCTCTCGGCCCAAAGCTCGAGTCCGGCCCTCTCGGCCTTGGCGGTCAGCTTGCTCAGCTCCAGTCCGGACGCGTCGTCGCCGACGCCTTCGCGGTAGCGATCGAGCTGATCGCGCGCCATCACGTGATATCCGCTGCCGGCGGCGAGGCCCCGCGCAGAGATCGACGCGTACAGCCCCTGGGCGGCGATGTCCGCCCCGTACAGGACACCGTAGGTGTTGGTCTTGTACGGCGACTTGTCGGGCGAGAAGCGGATGTCCCGGTTCTGGCGGAACATCTTCACCTCGCCGCCGAACTTCTCGCTGAGCTCACCCAACAGCGCCGCCATCTGGTCCCGGATGGACACCTCGAAGAAGTCCCGGCTGGCGGCGAAGTACTCCTTGCTGTTGTTTGACTCGAGCCCGTCGAACCACGCCAGCACCTCGAGGCCGAAGCCTTCGAACCTGGTCATGACCGCGATCCTCTCACGACCCGCCGTCCACCCCTGCCCTGGCCGCGTGGGCGCGGAGGCGTAGCCGGATCGGTTCGGCCCCGCGGGTGACCTCGAGGGCCAGCGTGCGACGGCGGTCCTGCGACTGGAGTACCGCCAGCTCGAGATCGTGCGCGTTCCGCAACGGCCGTCGATCCGCCGACGTGAGTAGGTCGCCGGGGCGGACCCCACTCGCGGCAGCCGTGCCGGCGGGATCGACGTGGCGCACCAGGAGGCCGGCGAGCGGCGGCAGCCCGACGGCTCGTCGCCGCTCGAGCGCCACGGGGGCCCCGTCCACGACCAGCCCGAGCGCCGGCACGAGGCCGCCGTCGGGCTCGCCGTCCTCGAGGGTGTAGAGGAGCTTCCCGAGCAATTGGCCGAGCTGCTCGCGTTCGGACTCGGTCAGCCCCGCGAGCAGCGCCCGGGCGTTGGCCAGGTGCTCGGGCGCGGACGCCTCGAACAACTCCCGGCCCCGCGCGCTCAGCGAGATCATGGTGCCGCGGCCGTCGTCCGGGTCGGGCCGACGCTCGACGAGACCCCGCCGTGCCAACCGGTCGACCCGGAGGCTGATCGTCGCCGCGGACAGCCCTAGCTCCGCCCCGAGACGTCGCTGGGGCACGCCCTCGGCGGCGAGACGGACGAGCGTGGCGAGCACGGCGAAGTCGGCGCTGTGCAGGTCGAACCGGGCGAACACGGCTTCGAGCCTCGGCGCCACCTCCGCCTGCAGCCGGGCGAGCCGCGCAAGCACCGCGATCGGCTCCACGGGAAGCTCGGGCCTGGTCGCTCGCCAGCCGGCGAGGACCCTCGCGATTGAGTCCTCGATGAGGACTTCATCATGCAGGGAAACGCCTCGGAAGGATTCTGCGGGCGGTGGCGTCACGGCCTCGAGAATAGACCCAGACTCGGATGTGTTAGTTTGGGCACAAACTAAATGTCGGAACTACCTGCCGGTGGTCCGGTGTGTCGAAAACCGTGCCCCACGGGCCCGAAGGAGGACTGATGAGCGAGCTAGAACAGGCTCAGGTCGTCGCCGACCATCACATGCGCGTCGATTTGCTGTCGGCGACGCCGAAGAAGGTCCTGATCGTGGTCGCCAACCCGTCGACGTCGACGACGCTCGGCTGGCCCGTCGGCTTCTGGGGAGCGGAGCTGACGCATCCGTACTACGAGCTCACCGAGCGCGGCGTCGAGGTCACGATCGCCAGCCCGGCCGGCGGAAAGGTCGAGATGGACTCGCTCAGCGACCCGCGCGACTCGTCGAAGTGGTCGGCGGAGGACCTGATCACGATGGGTTTCGTGAACACGCCAGAGCTCGTGGAGCTGCTCGAGGACACGCCGAAGCTCGCCGACCTCGATCTCGACGAGTACGACGCGATCATGGTTGCCGGCGGGCAGTCCCCGATGTTCACCTTCCGCGAGAACGAGGATCTGAAGCGCACGATCCGGCATTTCTACGAGGCTGAGAAGCCGACCGCGGTCTACTGCCACGGGACCGCGGCGCTCGTCGACCTCACGCTGTCAGACGGGTCGTACCTCGTCGACGGCAAGACCGTGACTGGCTTCGCCAACGCCGAGGAGGAGTTCAGCGACACGTTCGTCGGCCAGAAGGTGATGCCGTGGCGCGTCGAGGATGTGCTCAAAGAGCGCGGTGCCAACTACACCCAAGGCGGGCTATTCAAGGCGTACGCCGTGAGGGACGGCCGGCTGATCACCGGCCAGCAGCAGTACTCGGGCCGGAAAGTCGCACAGATGGTGATCGAGGCGCTGGGGGTGTGAGCATGAAGATCGGAGTCATCGGCGCGGGGCGCATCGGCGGCAACTGCGCCCGTCAGGCGGTCAAGAGCGGCCACGAGGTGGTGCTGTCGTTCGCCCGCGACCCGTCTAAGCTCGGCGAGCTCGCGTCCGAGCCCGGTGAGCGCGCGTCGGTCGGCAGCGCGGCCGACGCCGTCGCATTCGGGGAGATCGTGATCCTGTCGGTGCCCTGGGGCGCGATCCCGGAGGCGCTCGCCGAGGGCGGCAACCTGAGCGGGAAGGTGGTCATCGACACCACCAACCAGTTCGGGTCGGGACCGATGCCGGCCGCCGGACAGACCGCCGCCTCGTTCAACGCCGAGCGAATGCCTGGCGCCCGCTACGTCAAGTCGTTCAACACCCTCACGTCCCGCTTCCAGGAGCAGGCGGCGGCGCGCAACGGCGGCGATCGGGTCGTGCAATGGGTCTGCGGGGACGACCAGGACGCCAAGGACCTGGTCGCCGGCCTGATCGAGGGCATGGGCTATCTGCCGATCGACCTCGGCGGCACGGCTACCTGCGCGGTGATGGAGGCACCCCGCCGTCACGGAGCGGTGTACGGCGAGGAGTACCGCGCCGAAGACGCGCAGGCGGTGGTCGACGCCGTGCGGAGCGGCGCCGCCATCCCGCCGACGCCGAATTACGACTGAGAGGCCGGTCCGCCGGTCCGCCGGCAAGCCGGCCCGGGCGAACCGTCCGGGCCGGCGCCGCGCCCTGCGCGGGCGGATGCCCTTGTACTTGCGAGCGAGCGGCGGTCAGGAGTTGACGTCGTTCAGCGTCCCGCACTCGGGACACTCGATGAACACGCCAAACAATTGCCCGTCGCTCACGCCTTCCGCCAGCACCACGGAGCACCCGCCGCATAGGAGGCGATCGGGTCCATCACCTCTGAAGGCCATCTTCCCCTTCGGCGGTGCGTGGATGATCGCGCTCGACCGCGGGACCTCGTTGACGACGGTCAGTGTTTGATCGGCCATCCGACAAAGCTATCCGCCCCGGACCGCCGCGGCAAGCGGCACTAGGTCAACTCGACGACCAGCTTGCCGCCGGCGCGGCCGGAATCGAGCACGCGATGGGCCTCGACGATCTGCTCGAACTTGAACACGCGCGCGGGCTTGGCCGCAAACACCCCACGGCTCGCCTTGTCGACGATCTCCTGAAGCGGCAGGTCGCGGATCGGGAAGCTCTCGTCCCCGAGCACGAACGCGCTCGCGAATGTGCTCAGCTGGACCCCGCTCGGAAGGTCGGCGAGCGGATTGAAGTCCGCCACGGGCTCGAGCCCGCCGAGGAAGCCGATCTGACACACCCGTCCCTTGGCGCGGGCGGTCAGCAGCGAATCGCGCAGGACGCGGTTGCCGACCAGATCGAGCACCGCATCGACGCCCGCAGGATGGGTGCGGCGGACCTTGGTCGCCAGCTCACCGTCATCGATCAGGACCTCGTGAGCTCCGCGGTCACGGAGCAATGACGCGCGACTCGGGTCACGGGTGGTCGCGATCACCGTCGCGCCCTGATCGACGGCCAGTCCCACCGCCGCCTGCCCGACCGACGAGGTCGCGCCGCGGACCACGAGAGATTCGCCAGGGCGAAGGGCGAGGTTGCCGTGCAGGGCGGTCCAGGCGGTGGCGTACACCTCAGGGATGGCGGCCAGCTCGGGCCAGCTCAGCGTCGTGCGCACGGTCACGACATTGGTGGCCGGGACGCTCACGAGCTCGGCATAGCTGCCGTTGCGCGTCCGGGCCATCCCTCCCACGATCGCGACCACCGGGGTCCCTGGCGTCAGGTCGCCGCTCGGATCGTCCACCACCACCCCGGCTGCCTCGATCCCGAGCACCGGAATCCCGAACTGCCAGACACCACTGCGCATGTAGGCGTCGGCGTGGTTCAGGCCAAACGCCCGGACCCGGATCAACACCTCGCCGTCCCCAGCGACGGGATCGGGCAGCTCCTCGACGCGCAGCACGTCCGGTCCACCGTGTTCGCTCATCACTATCGCGCGCATGTGCTGAGTCCTCCTTAGTTATTTAGCGTGCGTTCAACAACGCCGCGGACAGTAACAGAGCGATCATTCAAAAACTATTAACGGAGTGTGATCACGCCCGCAGACGGCGGAAGTCTCCGATCACTCGTCCATGTCGGGGTCGCGCGGCTTAAGACCCGGGCCCGTTTGCCGACCTAGGAAGCAAACCCACGCCGTCTCCCCCCGGGGTCCCCCATGCCAGACGCATTCGTCGCTCGCCAGCCCATCTTCAACCCCAAGCTCGACGTCGTCGGCTACGAGCTGCTCTTCCGCGGCGAGGGCTACGTCACCGACATGGCGACGATCGCCAACCCGGAGAGCGCCACAGCGACGGTCGTCCTGAACGCCCTAACCGAGCTCGACCTGGAGCGGCTCGTCGGGACGAGGACGGCGTGGGTCAACATCTCGCGCGAGTTCGTCACGGGCGGGCTGGCGCACGCCCTTCCCTCAGGTCTTGTCGGACTGGAGATCCCCGAGACCGAGCAATTCGACGCGGACATGGTGGGAGCGCTCCGCGACCTCAAGCACGAGGGCTACAAGCTCGCGCTCGACGATTTCCGTTTCCGGCCGGGCTCCGAAGCGCTGCTCGATCTGTTCGACGTCGTGAAGCTCAACATCAACGAACTCGGCCGCGACCGGTTGCGCGACCTCGTCGAGCGCCTGAAGCGCTACGACGGCAAGCTCGTCGCCGAGAAGCTCTCGACCCAGGCCGACCACGAGTTCTGCGTCGAGGCCGGCTGCGACCTGTTCCAGGGGTACTTCTTCTGCCGGCCGGCGGTCGCCTGCACCCGCGGTATCGCCGCCAACCGCCTCGCGCTCCTGCAGGTGGCCGCCCAGCTCAACGACCCCGACGTTCTGCTCGACCAGATCGAGCAGGTGATCGCCCACGACGTGGCGCTCAGCTTCCGCCTGCTCCGTTACGTCAATTCCGCGTTCTTCGGGCTGCGCGGCGACGTCAGGTCGATCGGCCAGGCGCTCGCCCTCCTTGGCCTTGAGAACCTCAAGCGGTGGGCGACGCTGAGCGTGCTCGCCAGCATCGACGACAAGCCGACCGAGCTCACGGTGACCGCGCTGATCCGCGCCCGCTTCTGCGAGCTCGCAGGCGAGCCCCTCGGGATCGCCAGCCCGGCCGAGTTGTTCACGCTCGGCCTGTTCTCGGTCCTCGACGCGATGATGGACGCCCCGATGACCGACGTGATCGCCTCGCTACCGCTCGCCGCTGAGATGCGCGAGGCGCTCGTCTCGCGTAAGGGCAAGCGAGGGTTACTGCTCGACTGCGTCACCGCGCTCGAGACCGGAGAGATCAGCGACATGCCGTCGATCGTGGCGAACGCCGGCGAGCTGTACCTCGAATCGATGATGTGGGCAAATGCCGCCGCCGAGTCGCTGTTCAGGGCCGCGGCTCCGCCCGGCCGCGCCAAGAGCACGCCCCCGCCGGTGTCGCAGCCGGCCCCCGCCCCGGTCGCGCCGGCGGTCCCGGCGCATGAAACCCCGGCGGATGAAACCCCGGCGCCTGCTCCGCCAGCCCGACTCCCGGACCTCCCCGAGCAGGGCTGGTTCGGCCGCGTCCGGGCGAAGCTGTTCGGCTGGCTCGGTCGGCGGGTCAGCCACGAGTCGGCCTGACCGGGCAACTCGCTCGCCTCACGCTCGCAAGCCATCGCGAAAAGCGTCGCGTAGCGCCTGCTCGGTCGACCAGAAGGCGAGCTCGTCCCACGGGAGCTCGTCGACATCGAACGCGCGCACCTCGATCGCCTCGGGGGTGGTTCGCGGGGGGTCGATCGCCCGCGCGCGATAGACGATCAGCACGACCCGATCCTCGGCGCGGGAGTACACGCCAACGAGCCGTTCGACCTCGATCGCCATGCCGAGCTCCTCGGCGGTCTCCCGACGCGCCGCCTCCTCGACCGACTCGCCGAGCTCGACGAATCCGCCGGGGAACGTCCACAGTCCTCGCCGCGGATCGAACCCGCGACGCAGGAGGACGACGCGGCCGCGATCGTCGACCGGAATCGCGCTGGCGACCGGCTTGGGGTTGTAGTAAGCCTCGTAGCCACAGTGCGCACAGTGAATTCGCTGCGGGAATTCGACCTCGGCGGCCTGGCCGCACCTCGGGCAGAAGCGCGCCTCGGCCAGCGCTGGGTTCAGCGACGTATCCATGCGTGCGATGCTACGGCCGTTGTGGTGGTGAGGTTCGGTGACCGTGAGATCCCTCACGACGAGCTGACGGCACAGGCGGCCTTGATCGCGGGCGCGCTTCGTGACGCCGGCGTCCAGCACGGCGACCGGGTCGCGTTCGTGCTGAGGAATGAGCCCACATTCCTCGCCCTCAGCGCCGCCTGCTCGCACATGGGCGCGGTCGCGGTCCCGATCAACTGGCATTCGCGCGGTCGCGAGCTCGAGCACGTCCTCTCGCACTCGGGCGCCCTATCGGTGTTCGTGCATTCTGATTTGATCGCCGCGGTGGAGGCGGCCCTGCCCGGGGGCGTCGACCTGATCGAGGTGCCGGTGCCGGCGGAGCTCGCGGCGCAATACGGCGCAGCGCCGACCACCGGTCGCCACCGTCTGCTCGGCGACTTCATCATCGACGCGGCGCCGTACACGGCGCCGGCCGAGAGCGCGCGGATGAGCCTGATCTACACGTCGGGGACCACCGGCCTGGCCAAGGGCGTACTGCGCGAGGCCATGACCACGGAGCAGTCGCAGCAGGTGGCGGCAACGACGCTGGCGGCGATGGGACTGCGACCGGGCATGCGGACACTGGTCACCGCGCCGATGTACCACGCGGCGCCGAACGCGCAGGCCGTGTTCGCGCTAGCGCTCGGCATCGAGCTGACGATCATGCCCCGCTTCGATCCCGAGACCTTTCTGGAGGTGGTCGAAACGCAGAAGATCACCCACGCGCAGGTCGTCCCGACGATGTTCGTGCGGCTACTCGAACTCCCCGACGAGGTCCGCCGGCGCTACGACGTCGGCTCGCTCGAATGCGTCGTCCACGCCGCAGCCCCGTGCCCCGTACACGTCAAGCGGCGCATGATCGAGTGGTTCGGACCGGTCATCCTCGAGTACTACGGGGCAACGGAGATCGGGATTGTGGTCGCGTGCGACAGCCACGAGTGGCTCGCCCACGAGGGAACCGTCGGCCGGCCGCTCGGGGGTGCCGAGATCCACGTGTTCGACCCCGCCGGCGAGCGGCTGCCGACCGGCGAGACCGGCGAGGTGTACATCCGCCCACCCGGTTACTGGCCCGGCTTCACCTACCTGGACCAGGAGGACCGGCGCCGCGAGATCGACCGCGACGGTTACATCACGATTGGAGACATCGGCCGCGTGGACCAGGACGGGTTCCTCCATCTGTCCGACCGCGCGCGCGACATGGTCATCTCTGGCGGGGCGAACATCTATCCCGCCGAAATCGAGGCTTGTCTGCTCGAGCTCGACGGCGTACGCGACGTCGCGGTGTTCGGCATCCCGGATGACGAGTTCGGCGAGGCCGTCGCCGCCCACGTCGACGCCGAGCCGGACGCCGGACTGACCGAGGTGTCGGTGCGCGATCACGTTGGCATGCGACTGGCCGGTTTCAAGGTGCCGAAGGTGGTGGTGTTCGACGACAACCTCCCGCGCGAGGAGACCGGCAAGATATTCAAGCGCCGGATCCGCCAGCGCTACTGGGAACCCGCCGGACGCAATATCTGAAGGAGAGCGGACATGAGTGGCGAGCGGACGACGCAGGTCGGTGAGTTCGAGCGGGCCTTCACGGCGGCGTTGCTCGCCGGCGACCAGATTGCGGCCGAAACCACGATCCGCGAGGCGATGGACGCGAAGCTGAGCACGGCGGACATCGACGAGGGGATCATCACGCCCGCGCTATGGCAGATCGGCGAGTTGTGGGAGCGCGGCGAGATCAACGTCGCCGACGAGCATCTCGCGACCGAGATCTCGATTCGCGTGCTCGCCCTCCAGCGCGAAGTCGAGCGCGTCGCGGAGGGCCGGCGGGCGCGCCGAGTGATGCTGGCTGGTCCAGGCCGCCTGCCCCACGGCTCAGTTCGTCGTCGGCGGCCGCGGCGTGACGAGCGTCGTGCGTTCGCAGGGCGGGGTCGGAATCTGTCAGCGCGTATCCGAGGTCGTGGAGGCGGTCGACGCCTCGGTGATGCGTGCCGGGCTCAACTGACCGACTCGACGTTCCGGCGCAGATTCTCGTGATATCTGCGGAACTGCCGGTCGATCGCACGCTGGACGATCGGCGCCGCCGCGCTCATCGCGCCGCGCAAGCGACCCTCGGCGACGAAGTGCACCTGCGTGCCGCCGTTCGTGGCGCTGAGCGACCACGTGCCGTCGCGTCCGTGGGCAGCGTTAGCAGCACGTGGCGCGCGCCGCCGCGGTCGGACACGGCCGCGATTCGATCGGTTGCGGCCCGTCCACGATGTGGGTGTGGAAGAGCGTCGGACGCTCGAACCGCGTGAACTCGACGACCTGCTCGAACTCCTTGCGCCCGGGGACCTTGGTCCACTCGCGCACCCGAAACCCGACCCGTGGCCGACCGTCGCTCAGCACCTCCGCCCGGGTCTTCGACGTCTGCCAATCGCGGAGGTTCGCGGGATCGGTCATGTAGTCGAACACGGCGTCCGGTGTGCTCGCGACGTGGAATGTTTGCTCGATACGCACTGGCCTTCGGCATAGTCGTACAGCTGTGACCGCGACCCGGGCCGATTATGCTCGTCGGCCATGACCGCCCGCCCGCTCGTGCCCGAACTCGACCGGGAGTTGACGCCGGTCGGCGACTACCTGGACCGCCAAGTCGAGCTGTTGCGGGAGGGCCACCAGCGGGGCGACTGGAGTGCCGCCGAGCTGGTTCGGGCACACCTCCCGGGTGGCGGACCGCTGACGGTCGAGGCCGCGCGCGAAGCGGTCGCGCGGGACCACCGGTACGCGGACTGGGCGGCGGCTGGCGCCCACGCCGGGGATCTGCTCGATGCCGGCTTCGAGGCGGCCTGCGATGCGGTCCAGTGGGGCGAGGTCGATGCCCTCCGGGCCCTCCTCGATGCGCGCCCGGAGCTTGTCGGGGCCCGGTCGCCCTTCCCCCACCGCGCGATGCTGCTGCACCACGTGGCCGCGAACGGGATCGAGGTCGAGCGCCAGCTCCAGACCCCGCCCAACGCGGTCGAGATCATGCGGTTGCTGCTCGAGCGCGGCGCCGAGCCGGACGCGGTCTGCGACGTCTACGGCGGGCGGGACACGACGCTCGCCCTGCTCGTGTCCTCGGTCCATCCTGCCGCCGCCGGCGTTCAGGCGGCGCTCGTCGAGGAGCTCTGTAAGGCCGGGGCGCGCGCGCACGGACCCGACGACGACGGGGCGCCGCTTTGGACCGCGATCACGTTCGGCTACACCGTGGCCGCCGAGGCGCTCGCGCGATGCGGTGCCCGCGTCGACAACATCGTGTTCGCGGCCGCGCTCGGCCGACTCGTGGACGTGTACGGCTACTTCGACGCGGACGGCAGGTTGACGGGACCGACCGCCCGGAGCGCCGAGCGGCTCGGACTCTACGGGCCTCGCCTCGACCCGGCCAGGCTGGTCGACTACGCGCTGATCTACGCCGCGCTGCACGGCCGGCGCGACGTCGCAGCGTTCCTGCTCGACAGGGGGCCCGATCTCGGCTTCACCGAACCGGTGTTCCACAGCACCGCGGCCGGCGCCGCGAAGTGGGCCGGGAACGACGAGATCGTCGCCCTGCTCGACATTTAGACTGCCGCCCGTGCCATCGGGATTCGAGAAGAGCGTCCGCGTGCAGTTGCGCTGGCGCGACATGGACATGCTCGGCCACCTCAACCAGGCGGTCTATCACGAGCTGCTCGAGGAGGGCCGGATCGCGATGATCGCCGAGCTCGTCCAGCGCCTCGGCGGCGATCACACTCACGGGGGGTTCGTCCTCGCCCACGTGGACCTCAACTATCACCGTGAGGTGCGCAAGGACCATGGAGAGGTCGTCGTGGTCCTCCGGCTCACCCACGTGGGAACGTCGAGCGTGGTGCTCGAGCACGAGGTCAGGCTCCCCGACGGCGCTGTGGCGGCGTACCGGCACGTCCGTGCTGGTCGCGTGGGATCCGGCGACCCGAGCCAAGCGGGTCTTGACCGAGCACGAGCGCGCCGCCCTGACCTGACGGTCGGGTCAGCGGAGCAGCCAGTAGATCTCGGTCTCGAGCTCGGTGCGGGCGCGGACGAAGCCGTAGACCTCGTCGAGCAGCCGGCCCCAAGGCGCGGGTACTCCGCCCAGGTCATCGTCTGGGCGACCACCGGGGTCGGGCGCGGGTCCACGGTCACGAATTTCACGGGGGCGGTTATGACCACAGCGACAAACCGAAGCCTCCGTCGACCCGGAGCACCACGCCCGTCAGGTACGCGGCCGCCGGCGAGAGCAGGAAGCTGACGACGCCTGCAAGCTCTTCGGTCTCGGCAAACCGCCCGAGCGGAATCCGCTCGAGCGCGGCTTCTCGAACCTCCGCGGGCATCGCGAGCACCTTCGGAGTGGCGACGAAGCCGGGCATGATCACGTTGCAGCGGATGCCCCGGCCCGCCCATTCCGCTGCCAGCGTTCGCGCCATGCCGACGAGACCCGCCTTCGACGCGCCGTAGGCGACCTGGCGGGGGATGCCGGTCTCGGCCGCGACTGACGAGATCAGGACCACGCGTCCGTCGCCCGACGCCGCCAGCGCCTCGAACGCGGCCTGCGCGAGGTAGAACGCGCCGTGGAGGTTGGTCTCCATGTCCTTGCGCCAGTCCTCCTCGGAGAACCGCTCGGCGCGGTGGATCGTGTCCACCACGCCCGCATTCGCGACGACGGCGTCGCACCCGCCGAGCGCCGCGGTCGCCGAGGCGACACCCTCGGCGACGGCGGCCCGGTCGCGGACGTCGAAGGCGGCCGTCGCCGACGCGCCGTCGACGCCGTCGAGCGGAGCGCCGGGCACGTCACACGCCGCCACCGCGCAGCCGCTGTCGGCCAGCGCGGCGACGATCGCCCGCCCGATCCCGCCGCCGGCGCCTGTGACGATTACCCGCCGCCCGCTCGTCACGGAGCTAACCGGCATCGGCTTCCTCTCCAGCGCGGACGAACCCGTACCGGTGCCAGCGGCGGTCCGGGATGTCCGCCGGGTCCTTGTACCAGTACCACGTGCACGGGTCGGTTGCGAAGTCGTCGGGCGGGTCGCTTGGATAGAGCGGGTACCCGATCCAGCGAATCGGCAACGACTCGTTCATGAACGAGCAGTGCGTGCAGTAGAGCGGGAACCCCTCGCGCCCGTAGCTCCAGTCGTGCGCGGAACGCGTCACCCCGAGGGCGGTCGGACCCTCGTAGCGCCCCATCCGCACGAGCCGCTGTCCCGAGCCGCACGGGTTCATCGTGAACGTGAACTTCTCGTCGTCCTCGGTGATCGTGAACGCGCCTGGGTGCGGTCCGGTTCCGCTGCACGAATGCGCGCGCCACGTCGCGGCGAGGGCATCGACGATCTGCTTGCGGTCGCGCGCGGCGATCGTGTCGACGTCGCGCTTCCATCCGCGGCCCTGACCATTCCTCCACGCGTCCGCCACGCCGTCGTCGCCGAGCCGCTCCTGGACGAAGGAGATCAGGCCCGCGATTCCCTCGACCATAAGGTCGTGCAGGTAGCGCCACTCGTGCTTCATCTGCTCGCACAGCGCGCGGGCCTCGGACACGTCACCCCGGTCGAGCGCCTCGATCGCCCGGTCCATCGTCGGCCGACACATCTGATCGAGCTCCTCGTCCGAGAACCACCGCTCCACCATCTCTCCTCCAAATCGTCGCCTTGGGGAACGCGATCCTATGGGGCGGCGGACGCCGGTCCACACGACCGGTCAGGATTCGACGCGATGCCGACGGCCACGCTCGAACTTCTGCAAGCGCTGGTGGCGATCGACTCGGTCAACCCATCGCTCGTCCCGGGCGGCGCCGGCGAGCGCGAGATCGCCGCGTTCGTCGCAGGCTGGGGGCGCGACTCCGGCCTGGAGGCCGACCTTCACGAGCGGACCCCCGGCCGGCCGAGCGTGGTCGTCCGAGCCCGCGGATCCGGCGGTGGACGCACGTTGCTCCTCTGCGGCCACTACGACACGGTGACCGTCGAGGGGATGCGCGACCCCCATACGCCACGCTTGGACGGCGATCGCCTCCACGGTCGCGGGGCCTATGACATGAAAGCGGGGGTCGCCGCCGCGCTCGTCGCGTGCCGCGAGGCGGCGGGCCGCGGGCTCGCCGGCGACGTCGTCGTCGCCGCCGTCGCGGACGAGGAGCACTCAAGCCTCGGCATTCAGGAGGTACTGGCCACGGTGCGCGCCGACGCCGCGATCGTGACCGAGCCGACCGACCTCGAGCTCGTCGTCGCGCACAAGGGGTTCGTGTGGTCTGAGGTCGAGGTCCGGGGGCGGGCCGCGCACGGCTCGCGCCCGCACCTCGGCATGGACGCGATCACCAAGACCGGGCCGATCCTCACGGCGCTCGCTCGGCTCGACGAACGCCTGGACGGGCGCCGCCACCCGCTTCTGGGCCGGGCGTCAGTGCACGCTTCAACGATCCACGGTGGCGAGGAGCTCTCGAGCTACCCAGCCCGCTGCACGGTCGGGATCGAGCGGCGAACGCTCCCGGGTGAGACCGCCGCAACCGTCGCGGCCGAGCTCGAATCGCTGCTGCAGGCGTGCCGCGCCGAGGATCCGCAGCTCGACGCTTCGCAGCGAACGCTGCTGGTCCGCGACCCGTTCGAGATCGCCGCCGACCACGGGCTGGTGGAGCTGGCCCGCGAGGCAGCGGCGAGCGTGATCGGGGCGCCGCCGGCGATCACCGGCGCCAGCTACTGGGCCGACGCCGCGTTCATCGCCGCCGCCGGCATCCCGACGATCGTGTTCGGTCCGAGCGGCGAGGGCGCCCACGCCCCCGAGGAGTGGGTCAGCGTCTCGGCCGCTGACGCGGTCGTGGGCGTTTTGGTTGCGGTCGCCGAGCGGGTGTGCAGCTGAGATCGCTCATCAATCTCGCGGTCGACCCGGGAACCGTCGCCGACCCCTCGAGCGAAGCCAGGTCGTTCCACGCCGGGCTCCCGGGCTATCGGCCGACGCCGGCGCACGAGCTCGAGGCGATGGTGGGCGAGCTCGGGCTCGCCGCCGTGACGGTCAAGGACGAGTCGGACCGCTTCGGGCTGCCGGCCTTCAAGGTGCTCGGCGCCTCATGGGCGGTCGAGCGCGCGCTACGCGGGAACCCGGCCGCGCACACGCTGATCGCCGCCAGCGCCGGCAACCACGGGCGCGCTGTCGCGCGCGTCGCCTCCTGGCGGGGGCTGCGGTGCCGCGTGTTCCTGCCGGCGCGATCCACCGAGGGTCGCCGCCGCGCGATCGCGGGCGAAGGTGCCGCGATCACGGTCGTGGACGGGGACTACGAGGAGGCCGTCGCCCAAGCCCGGGCCACGGGCGCGGAACCCGGGTGTCTCGAGATCGCCGACGTCGGGGACTCGGACCCCGCGCGCTGGGTGATCGACGGCTACCAGACGTTGTTCGCTGAGGCCGTCGAGCAGGGTCGCCACGACCTGATCCTGGTCCCCGTCGGCGTAGGGTCGCTCGGCGCCGCGGCCGCCCGCTTCGCCGCCGCCACCGCCCGTACAGGCGGCAGCGCCGGCGCCGGCGTCCGCGTGATCGGCGTCGAGCCCGCTACCGCGGCCTGCCTCACGGCGGCACTCGCCGCCGGCCGCCCTACCCGGATCCCGACTCCCGGAACGACGATGGCCGGCCTCGACTGCGCCGAGGTCTCGACCGCCGCATGGACGTCGCTGCGCGACGGGATCCACGGCACGATCACGGTCACCGACGAGGAGGCCGGCGGCGCCATGCGCGAGCTCGCGTACGCCGGGCTGGCCATCGGCGAATGCGGCGCCGCTTCGCTGGCGGCGCTACGCGCGCTCGTCAGCGATCCCGAGTGCGAGGCGCTGCGCCGCGCAGTCGCCCTGCACTCGAGCAGCCGCGTCCTGTTGATCGCCACCGAGGGCCTGACGGCCTGAACCTAGGCTGCCGGGAGTCCTCGCGCCACAGGTCGCTGACCCGCGCTACATCGTGTCGAGGATCGGGAAGTCCGCGTCCGCGTCGAGGCATGCGCGCAGATACAGCGCGACGCCGACGTCGCCCGTGAACAGCGTGTAGCGCCCGCGGCCAAGCGTGGTTCGCTCGCGGTCGACCTGCTCGATCGCGTGCATCGCGAACATGCGAGCACGGTCGAGCCAGACGACGTCGCCGGTCAGGTCGTGGAGCTTCAGGAAGACGAACCCGTTGCCCGCGGTGCCGTGGCACAGCCCGGATCCCTTGTGCACCGGCCCGGCGCGCCAGATCAGCTCGCCGCCGGCGATCGCCAAATCGAGCGGCATCAGGTCGCCGAGCGTGGTGACGATCCCGGGGGCGCCGTGGCACCACTGCACCCGAACCTTGGCCGCCTCCTCGCTCGCCGGAGCGTCCCGCGGCGGCCAGTTGACCAAGCCGTCTCCCCGCCAAGCGGTCCGGGTCAGCAGCCGGGCCACGCGCGCCCGCAGAACCTCATCGTCGACGAACCCCCGCAGCGCGTGGACGTTGCCCGCGAACCCGTGGGCCGGGCCCAGGTAGTTCTGCGGGCCGCCGTACAGCTCGCCATACCACATCTCCGACGACTCGTCCCACCGTGCGCACAGCAGTTCGGCACTGTCGCGCCACTCAGCCTCGAGCCCGCACGCGCGGGCCGCGAGAATCGTGCCCGGAGAGCCCCACATGAGCTCCCAGGTCGGATGCTCGCGGTTCGCGTGCACCAGTTCTCGCAGGCGGTCGCGGTCGGCGGCCCTCGCCCCGAGCCCGTCCGCCACGACGAGCACACCGGCCTCCCCGATGAGCAGGCTCGGAGGATGTGGCATATCGAAATCCGGCGCCTCGCGACACCTCCGGAGCGCCGCCTCGATCGCGGCCGGCGCGTCCAGGGATGACCCGAGTGCAGCAAGCGCCCAGATCATTCCGGCGCCACCGAGATACAGCGAGCTCAGGACCGGCTCCTCCGCGACGTCGTCGAGCGGGTGCCCCGGCCACCCGCCGTCCCGCTCGGCCGCCTCGGCATCGGCCACGATCGCGGTGATCGCCGCGCTCGCCGCCGCCGGGTCCCACTCGCGTTCGGTGAGCGTCTCGTGCTCCTCGGGCCGCCACAGCATTCAGCCATTGTGCAACGGAACCGCGAAGTCGCAGTCGGGGCCACGCGTCACATCGGGCGGGTCGCTCGCGAGGTACGTGATCCGCATGCCCAGGTCGCTCGCCCTTACCGCCTGCCCCTCGCCCCAGGCCTGTAGCGACTCCGAGACGAGTTGCCACTGCGCTGGGCTGACCTCGAGCCCCGGGCCGAGGTGGACGAACGCCTCGCGATGCGCGGGCTCGATCCGCAGGCTCAGCTCCGGATAGTGGCCGGCGAGCTCCTCCGCCCGGTCGTCGGGAACGGGGCGGCACCACTCGAGCGGGCCGTCGCTGTCCTCGCTGACCTGGCTCCAGTAGATGCAGAATGCGGCACGGGTGCGCCCGTCAATGCGGGGCAACGGCCGGGGGGACCTGAGCACTCCCACGAACTCCTTGCCGAGCGCCCATGCCTGCTCCCATCCGGTGACGTTGCGCTTCAGGCAGAGCACGCTCCGGCTCGGCATCTCGCGTGTGTTGACTTCGTACATCACTGACCTCTTTCCGCTGATTCGGTCAACGAGGTAGCCGGCCAGCCGCCGCCGAGCGGAGTGCGCGTCTTCGACTGCCACCCAGTAGTCGGCGACCCGCCGCGCCGCCGAGTCGGCGTCGAGCTCGAGGATCGGCTTGATCTCGGCCAGCGGCATTTCCAGCTGACGCAGCGCCGCGACGAGGCGAGCCTGCTCGAGCTGCCCGGCGTCGTAGAAGCGATAGCCCGAGCTGTCGTCCACGCGCGCCGGCACCAGCAGTCCGAGCTCGTCGTAGAGACGAAGCGCCTTTGGCGACAGCCGGGACCTGCGGGCGAACTCTCCGATGCTCATCTCGTTCACGTGCCGGTACCTCGTTGAGGGGGTTGGCCGGGCCAGTGTGCGGCCTCCCCAAGGGGCAAAGTCAAACCCGCTTGCGTGACGTACGCTACGGCGCCTGGATCGCGCTGGTTGGCTTGACGCTTCGGAATTGCGCATCGGTCTCGGCTGCATGCGCATGTCGACCGACGCAGACCGTGACGAGGCGCTGGCGCACGCGACGATCGCGGCCGCCGCCGACGCGGGAATCACCGTATTCGACACCGCTCACGCCTACGGGCGCGACGGCGCCGAGCTCGGCCACAACGAGCGCCTGCTCGCGGCCGCACTCCGTGAGTGCGGCGCGCCCACGCGAGCGCGGATCGTCACCAAGGGAGGGATGACCCGCGCCGGCGGAGCGTGGATCCCGGACGCCCGCGCGAAGGCTCTGCGTCGCGATTGCGAAGCCAGCCTCGCCGGGTTGGACGGCCTGCCGATCGACCTCTACCTGATCCACGCCCCCGATCCGCGCACGCCGTGGCGGACCTCGGTCCGGGCCCTTGGCCGGCTCCTCGACGAGCGGCTGGTCAGCCACGTCGGGCTGTCCAACGTGAATCGGGCGCAGCTCGACGAGGCGCTCGAGCTCGCTCCGATCACGGCCGTCGAGGTCGGCCTTGGTCCGCTCGACGATCGCCCTCTCCGCGGCGGGGTCGTCGAGCGCTGCGACGAGCTCGGCATCGCCGTGATCGCTCACTCGCCTCTTGGCGGTCCGCGTCGCTCGGGTGGCTTGGGCCGCCGCGAGTCGCTCGCCGAAGCCGCGCGGGCGTGCGCCGCCACGCCCGCCGAGGTGGCGCTCGCCTGGTTGCTCGACCTGTCGCCGGTCGTGATCCCGATTCCGGGTGCGCGCCGCCCGGAGACCGCGCGCTCGGCGGCTCGCGCGGCCGGACTGACACTCGATCCCGAGACGCAAGACGCGCTGCGCCGCGCGTTCGGTGGCGCCCACCCGGCTCGACCCCGGCCGAAGTCGACACCGGACCGCGACGACCGCGAGGTTGTGTTGATCATGGGCGTCGCCGGGGCCGGTAAGAGCCGAGCCGCCGAGGAGTACGTCGCCCGCGGCTATGTCCGCCTCAATCGCGACGAGCGCGGTGGCGCCCTGCGCGAGCTCGCCCGGGCGCTCGACGACGAGCTCTCGAGCGGCGCTCGTCGCGTCGTGCTCGACAACACGTACCTCACGCGCGCTTCGCGTAGCTACGTGGTCGAGACCGCGTCCCGGCACGGGATCGCGACGCGGTGCGTGTGGCTCGATACGCCGCTGGCCGACGCCCAGGTCAACCTCGTGGAGCGACTGCTCGACGATCTCGGTGCTTTACCGGCCCCTGAGGAGCTGCGCCAGCTCGCGCATCACCGAAGCGGCCTGCTCGCGCCCACCTCGCAGATGCGCACGGTCCGCGAGCTCGAGCCCCCCTCCACCGATGAGGGGTTCGCCGAGGTCGAGACGCGGGCGTTCGTCCGCGTCGCCCCGCGCGGCCGGATGCGCGACGGAGTCTTCGTCGCCGCCGCCGCGCTCAAGCGCGACGGCTGGCAGCACGCGATCGCGGCCGGCGATCCAGAATCGCCGCACCTGCTTTTCGATTGGAGCCCGGACGGAACCCCGGAAGCGCTGGACGACGCCGTCGCGGACCTCGCCCGGCACATCCGCGGCCCAGTCGAACGAGCGCTGTGCCCGCATCCCGGTGGGCCACCGATCTGCTGGTGCCGGCCACCGCTCCCGGGACTGCCGCTCGCGTTCGCGCGCTCCCACGATCTCGACCCGGCGCGCTCGGTCCTGATCGGAACCGGGCCGGCGCACCGCAACCTCGCGGCGGCGCTGGGCTCGCGATACGTCGGCCTTTAGCGGCGGCGGTCAAGGTACGGACCGCCGCGCCCGATGCCCACCGGATGCGTCGACTGGACGAACCCGCGCGCCGCGTTCCTGTGGTCGATGCGGACGAAGTGTTCCACGCCGCCGGGGGCCTGAAGGCCGCGCGCGCGATGGCCAAGCGCCGGCGCGGGCGCTGGTTCGACCCCGTTCTCGTCGACGCCTTTCTGCGCTTCTGCGGCGACCGGGACTTCTGGGACGCGCTCGAGGCGCCCGACGTCTCGGAGTGGGAGCCGCCGGACTTCGCGCTCGCCGGCGACGACACTCGTCTGGACCGGATCGCCGAGGCCTTCGCCCGGGTGATCGACGCCAAGTCGCCGTTCACCGCCCGTCATCCGCAGCGCGTTGCCGAGATCGCCGACGGAATCTCCGCGGTTCTCGGATTCGACGGCTACCAGCGACGGACGATGCTGCGGGCCGCGCTGCTGCATGACATCGGCAAGCTGGCGATCTCGAGCCGGATCCTCGACAAGCCGGACAAGCTGACCGACGAGGAGTTCCGCGCGATCCAGACCCACCCCGTGCACACGCTCCGCATCCTCGAGCGCGCTCCCTGCTTCCACGAGCTCGCCGATCTCGCCGCCAACCACCACGAGAAGCTCGACGGCAGCGGCTACCCGCGCTCCCTCGACGCCCGCCAACTCGACCTCCCGATGCGAGTGCTGGCGGTCGCCGACGTCTACGAGGCTCTGACCGCGGACCGCCCGTACCGCGGACCGCTACCCGTCGGGGAGGCGCTCGCGATCATCGACCGAGATGTCCCCCACAAGCTCGACGCGGATGCGCGGAGCGCGCTGGAGATCCTCGTCGGCCAGTCGAACGCGAGCGCCGGCCTCGACGGTGTGGCGCTCAGCGAGGCATAGCCGCCTCGTCCGGCGCCCACGGAACCACCACGGCCTCGGCCTTCCCGAACCTCACCTGGGTGAAGAACTTCTCGGCGCCGGCGCTGGTACGCGCTGCCCTCCGGCTGATCCAGAGGCGTAGCGGCTTGCGCCGTTGCGCCCGATCCAGCGAGCGCCGCACCTGGACCTCGGAAACGGGTGTGTTCATATCGATCATGCTGCCTCCAGTTCGAATGCCACGGAATCGTCCTCGCGCATCTCCGCGACCTCAGCCGATCGGCTGCTTGGGCGGAGCCATACCAGCGCGATCAGCGCCCCGACTGCAACGGCGCCAGCCCCGATCGCCCACGCCAGGTGAAAACCGCCCGTGAGGGCCTGTATGTGGTGCTGCCCGAGACCGGCCAGCACCTTGGTCCGCTCGGCCGCGACCGTCCCCAGCGCCGCGATCCCAATCGCCGCCGAGATCTGCAGCGATGCGTTGACGATCCCGGAAGCCAGACCGGCATCAGCGAGCGGCACGTCGGCCATCGCGATCGTCGTGAGCGGCAGGAACGACATCCCCGCGCCCAAGCCCAGCAGCGCGAACGGCACGAAGATCGTCGGGAAGTAGCTCGCGTGCGCCGGCAGCTGCGACAGCAGGACCAATGCGCCGGCGATCGAAACCAGCCCGGCGAGCAGCACCCGGAGCGCTCCGAACCGCGCCATCAGCCGGGCCGTGACCCCGACCGACATCAAGCCGAGGATCAGCGTCAGCGGCAGGAACGCCAGGCCGGTCTTGAGCGCGCCGTACCCGTGCACGTGCTGGAGATACAGCACCCCGAGCAGGAACGTCGAGAACATCCCGGTCACCAGGAACCCGCGCACGACGCTCGAGCCCGCCAGACCGGGAACGCGCAGGATCCGCAGCGGGAACATCGGCTTGGAGAGCCGGGACTCGACCGCCACGAACACTGCCAGCAGCGCGAGCGAGGCCGCGCCGAACCCGATGGTGTGGGCTGAGAGCCAGCCGTACTCGGTCACCTTGACGATCGCGTAGACCCCGAGCATCAGCGCGACCGTGACCAGCAGCGACCCGAGCACGTCGACGCCGTGGCCGAGGCCCAGACGGTCGGTCTCGGTGATCAGCGCGCGCCCGAGCGCGAACGTCAGGATCCCGATCGGAACGTTGATGAAGAAGATCCAGTGCCAGCTCAGCGACTGCGTAAGCACGCCGCCGGCGAGCAGCCCGATCGACCCCCCGCTCGAGATGATGAACGTGTAGACGCTCAACGCGATCGCGCGCTCAGAAGGCGCCGGGAACTCGGTCACGAGCAGCGCCAGGACTGCAGCCGAGGCCACCGCCCCGCCGAGGCCCTGGATGAACCGCGCGACGATCAGCACCACCTGACTGTCGGCGAGCCCGCAGGCGGCCGAGGCCAGCGTGAAGATCACGAGGCCTCCCAAGAACATGCGCTTGCGCCCCAGCAGGTCGCCGAGCCGTCCCGCCAGAAGCAGGAAGCTCCCGAACGCGATCATGTACGCGTCGATCACCCATGCCAGGTTGGCTTGCGAGAAGCCGAGGTCGCGCTGCAGCGACGGCAGCGCGACGTTCACGATCGTCGCGTCGAGCACCATCATCAGCTGACCCATGCAGACGACCGCGAGCGTCACCCACCGCCGCCGCTCTCCACTAATTAGACTATTGATAGTGATCATCCCTTCTCCGTAGCTTGTCTCTCTCAAGTTGATGATCACTGTATCATGGACTATCATCGGGTGCAAGATGATAATCCTGATACCCTGGAACTTCCGATGGCTGTAGACACTTCGCCCGGGACGGTGGTGATGTTGCTGCGGCTGGCGAAGGTCATCCACAAGCGCAGCACCGAGGAGCGCCTGGGCCTCAAACTCCGCCAGGTGATGTTGCTGAGCTACCTGCGCGCGGGCGCGCCCGCGCTCCAGCAGCAGCTGTGCGAGTCGCTGTGGCTCGATCCCAACAACTGCGTGCTGCTGCTCAACGAGATGGAGGAGCTGGGCCTCGTCGAGCGCCGCCGCGATCCATCTGACCGCCGCCGCCACGTCGTCGACATCACCGACGAAGGACGGATCGCTCTCGAGCACGCCGAGCGCGCGCAGGAGACGATCGGCGACGAGCTCCTGGTAGCGCTCAGCGAGGACGAGCGCGCCACGCTGCGGTCACTCCTCAGTCGCGTCGTCAGCTGACACCAGACCAGCGACGGCATGGCCGAAACCGACGAGCGCCGCAGCCGAGCCGTGCTCGTCACCGGGGGCTCCCGTGGAATCGGCGCCGCCGTTGCCCGGGCGTTCGCCCGGTCGGGTGATCGCGTGGCGGTCCACTACGGGGCGCGTCGCGACCAGGCCGTCGAAGTGCAGGAGTCGTTGCCGGGCGACGGCCACCTCGTGGTCGGAGCCGACCTCATGGACGCGAGCGCGATCCGCCGGATGGTCGACGAAGTGGCAGAGGCGTTCGACGGGATCGACGTGCTCGTGAACAACGCCGGCATCTTCGAGCCGCACCCGATCACCGACACGTCCTACTACGAGTGGCAGGAGTCGTGGCGGCGCACGCTCGGCGTGAACCTCGTCGGCGCCGCGAACGTCACGTGGTGCGCGGTCCAGCACATGAGCCGGGGCGGGCGGATCGTCAACGTGGCCTCGCGCGGGGCGTTCCGCGGCGAGCCCGAGCAACCCGGCTACGGCGCCAGCAAGGCCGGCCTGATCGCGTTCGGCCAGTCGCTGGCGCGGGCGCTCGGGCCGAGCGGTATCTCGGTGACCGCGGTCGCCCCCGGTTTTACCGAGACCGACATGGCCGCAAGCGAGCTCGCCGGTGAAGGCGGGGAACGACGACGAGCCGAGAGCCCCCTCGGCCGCGTCGCCACCGCCGATGAGATCGCGGCGGCCGTGCTCTACCTCGCCTCGCCCGAAGCCGAGCTGGCGAGCGGCGCGGTCCTCGACGTCAACGGGGCGTCGTATCTGAGGATGTGACGTCGCCGCCGCCGCCCGCGGCGACGCTGGCGCGGAGCAGCGCCTTCACGTCGGCCAGCGGCCCGAGGTGGGCGAGTTTGTCGGGATTGACGACCGAGTTGATTGCCTTGATGCTCCCGCCGGAGATCTCCAGAGACCAGACGCCGACCAGGAGTCCGTCGCCGTCGAGCAGTAGCCCGCCGGGCATCCCGTTGACCTCGACCTCGCGCAGTGACGCGCCCGGGATCCGGGCCGCGAGCTTGGTCCAGTTCGCGAGCGCCCGGGCCACGCGGTTGCGACCCTGGAGCGGGCGGGCCAGCGCCGGGACCTTCCCGCCGCCGTCGCCGGTTAGCACCACGTCGTGGGCGAGCAGCGCCTCGAGCCCGGCCAGATCGCCATCCTGGGCCGCGGCGAAGAACCGCCTCGCGAGCTCGTCGCGCTGCTCGCGCGAGCTCTCGAACCGCGGCCGGCGCGCCTCGACGTGCCCTCGGGCTCGGCTCGCCAGCTGGCGCACGTTGTCCTCGCTCTTGCCGACGATCGCGGCGATCTCGCCGTAGCCGTAATCGAACACGTCGCGCAGCAACAGAACGGCGCGCTGCTCGGGGGAGAGCGTCTCGAGCAGGACGAGCATCGCCATCGACAACGAGTCCGCGATCTCGGCGTGCTGCGCCGGGTCGTCGTGGCTGTCGGTCAGGATCGGCTCGGGAAGCCACTCGCCGACGTAGCGCTCCCGCCGGACCCGGGCCGACCGGAGCTCGTTGATCGCCAGCCGCGTGGTGATCGTCGCCACGAACGCTCGCGGCGACTCGAGCTGCTCGCCCGCCTCGACAGCGCGGTGGACGCGGAGCAGCGCCTCCTGGACCACGTCCTCGGCTTCGGCGACGCTCCCGAGCATCCGGTAGGCGATCGCGAACGACACCGGGCGGAGGTCGTCGAGCAGCTCGGCGTTCGAGTTCGGGCTCATGCGGCGAAGCCTTCCCGCCAGCTCGGGTGCCGAGGCTCCCACCCGAGCTCGCGCTTGGCCCTGGCGTTCGACGCCCCGCGGATGTCGGTCATCATCACGGTTGCCGCCTCGCCGGCGAGCATCCGTCCGATGAGGAGCGGCACGCGCCACGGCTTAGGCGCGCCGATCGCCTCGGCCAGCGCCGGCAGCCACTCGGCGACCGCGGCCGGATCGTCGTCGACGACGTTGTAGATCCCGCGGTTGCCGTGCTCGACCGCCGCCACGGTCGCATCGGCGGCATCCGCGATGTGCACGAACGACCACACGCCGGCGCCGTTGCCGACCACAGGGAACTTCCGTTTGCGCAACATCTCGAACTCGGGGCCACCCGGGGACAGGCCCGTGCCAGGACCATAGAACCCGCCGTAACGGAGCACGATCCCCTCCGTCCAATCGGCGCCGATGACCGCCTCCTCGAGGTGGCGGATCGCGGCCAGCGACTCGCGCATCTCGCGTGCGGGGTTCGGGTCGAGCGGATCATCCTCGGTCTTGACCGGGCCGCCGGTCCGGGCGTACGGCCAGCCCGTGTAGCTCTGGATCACGAAACGCTTCACCCCGACGGCACACCCCGCAGACAGCAGGTGATCGGTCCCCTCCGTCCGCAACCGGTTGGTCATCGCGAAGCTGCGGTCGAAGTGGCGCATGTCGAGCGCCTCGATCGACGTCAGCTCGTGGACGATCACGTCGGGCCGTGCGCGGGCGACGGCCTCGGCGACCTGCTCGGCATCGAGCGCATCGACGACCACGGGCTCCGCACCGAGGTCCCACAGCGCCGCCTGCTTGGACTCGCTCCGCGTGGTGCCGACGACGCGGTGCCCGGCGGCGACCAAGCGGGGCACGAGTTGCTTACCCATGGCGCCGGTCGCGCCGGCGACGAACACTTTCATCTCTGGCTCCTCTGATCGAAGTTGCACGAACTGTGACCAGGTAGCCGGCGCGGCTGTGACAGCCGCCGGGCTGCTGCGTTTAGTTGCCGGGGTCGAGCGCGGCGCGCAGTCGGGTCACGTCGGCCGAGCCGAACACCACCCGGTTGCGGGTGGCGACGTAGACCAGATCGAGGTCGACCCCGGCCTTGGCGATCTTGCGGGTCAGGTCGGCGAGCACGCCCGGGCGGTCCTCGACGTCGACCACCACGACCTCGCGCTCCCGGCTGACCCCGAGATGAGATATCGCCAGCGAGTGCCGGGCGGCCTCGGCGTGGGGGACGAGGATGTGCAGCTCGGCCCGCTCACCGGTGCCGATGCACGTAGCCGCCGCGATGTTCACGCCGGCGTCGCTGATCGCCGCCGCCACGTCCGCCAGCGCTCCCGGGTTGTTCTCGATGTCGATGACCAGGTCGAACGCCATGTCCCCGTCGGCCGCAGCCTATCCGGTGGCGCCTCGCGGAGGGCTGGTCGAGAAAACCACTTGTGACGGTATGTCTCTCGACCAGGCTCTCGGTTCGAGCGCGGCGAGGTCTCAGCGGAGCTGGCCCTCAGAAAATGTCGGGCGCTGGACCCGGGCGGGGCTCGCCGAAGCTGGCGTACACGTCACGGGCCGATGACTCCGCGTCCGGCACGCCCGCGCCGCGGCCGGCGGCGACAGGCTCGAACGGGTAGCGCGCGCTGCCCTTCTCCTTGCGTGAGCCCACGGCCAGGATCAGCGCCGGCTCGGACCCGGCGTTGACGATCGTGTGGGGCGTCCTCGGCGGGCAGTGGAAGAGGTCCCACGGACCGACCGGTCGCTCCTGCCCCTCGACGATCAGCGTGCACCGGCCGCGGAGGATCAGGAAGTCCTCCTGCCCGGCCTCGTGGTGGTAGAGCGACATCGGCTTGCCAGGCTGGATCCAATACAGCCCGATGCCGAGATCGTCGAAGTGGGCCTCGCCCTCGCCGCCGAACCGGCACAGGGCCCGCATGTCGTTGTGCAACCACCGCGCGTCCCGGGCGTTGACGACGAACCACCCGGCCGTGACCGGGACACCGTCCGAGAGTCTCGCCTCAGTCACACCGGCACCCCGGCGAGCTGCTCGGCGGTGATCGCCTCGAGCGCCTCGCGCAGGGCCGCCACGCGATCGGCGCCGAACCGCTCGGACCAATCCCGCTCGATCTCATCGATCAGACCGATGCCGAATGTCTGAGCGGCGTGCCCGCGCTCGGTCAAGCGGATGATCTTCGCCCGGCCGTCGCTCGGGTCGGGCACCCGCTCGACGTAGCCGCGCTGCTCGAGGTCGCTGGCGACCTCACCGACCGACTGCTTGGTCATGCGAGCGCGGTGAGCCAGGTCGGTGAGGCGGCTGCCGTCGGGATCGATGGTGCCGAACACACAGCCGTGACTGATCCGGATGTCGTTGTACTCGGTCTCCGCAAGACGCCGTTCCAGCTCGTCGCTGAACACGTCGAACGCCGTGCCCAGCAGGCGAATCATCGGGTGGCCAGGCGCTCTGTCGAAATCGTCGATTGACATTCGGTCAGGACTCCTGATAAGGTGGCCAGACAGTTCGGAAGCCTTACAAGGTTGCCTGACAAGTCTAGCACCCACACCGTCGAATCCGGAGGTATCTGATGTCTAGAAAGTGGTGGACCTTATTGGCGGTGAGCGTCGGCACCTTCATGTTGTTGCTCGACATCACCGTGGTGAACACCGCGCTCCCGTCGATCGAGAAAGACCTGTCGGCGAGCTTCACCGACGTCCAGTGGGTGATCGACGCCTACACACTGTCGCTGGCGGCGATCGTGTTGACGGCCGGGTCGCTCGCGGATCGCCTCGGGCGCAGAGCGGTGTTCGCGATCGGGCTCGGGATCTTCTCGGCGGCTTCGCTGGCCGCGGGCCTGGCCCCCGACGCGACCTTCCTGAACATCTCGCGCGCGATCCAGGGAATCGGCGGCGCCGCGATGTTCGCGGTCTCCCTCGCGCTGGTCGCGCAGGAGTTCGCAGCGGGGCGGGAGCGTGCGACGGCGATGGGCGTCTACGGCGCCACGATCGGCGTCGCGGTCGCCGTCGGCCCGCTGGTCGGCGGCGCGATCACCACCGCGTTCGGCTGGCGGTGGGTGTTCTTCCTGAACGTCCCGATCGGCATCGCCGCGATCGCCGTTACGTTCCTGCGCATCCGCGAGTCCCGCGATCCCAACGCGACCCGCATTGACTGGCTCGGGCTCGCGACCTTCAGCAGCGCGCTGGTGATGCTCGTGCTGGCGCTCCTGCGCGGCAACGACGACGGCTGGGGCAGCCCGCTGATCCTCGGCCTGCTCGGCGGGGCTGCGGTGATGCTCGCCGCGTTCGCGGCGATCGAGCAGCGGGTCGCGGAGCCGATGCTCCCGCTCGAGCTGTTCCGCACGGCGCGCGTTCACCGGCGTCCAGCTCGCGGCGGTCGCGGTGTCGGCCTCGCTGTTCGCGCTGTTCCTGTACCTGACGCTGTACCTGCAGAACTACCTCGGCTACTCGCCGCTGCAGGCGGGCCTCCGTTACCTGCCGATCACGCTCGTGCCGTTCCTCGTCGCGCCGCTCGCCGTGGCCCTGATGGCTCGGGTGCACGCGCGGGTCCTGATGGCGAGCGAGCCTCGCCGCCATCGGCGGCGGGCTGCTGCTGATGTCCGGGTTGACCGCCAGCGATGGCTGGACGGCGCTGCTGCCCGGCTTCATCGTCGCCGGGATCGGGGTCGGCCTGCTCAACCCGGTGATCGCGGACGTCGCGGTCAGCGTCGTCTCCAAGGAGCGCAGCGGCATGGCGGCGGGGATCAACGACACGTTCCGGCAGGTCGCGATCGCGGTCGGCGTGGCCGCGTGGGGGGCGATCTTCCTCGCCCGCGGAGCGGACAAGATCTCCGCTGGTCGCGGCCGGGACGCCGGCGGCCACCGGCGATCATCCCCGCCAGCTGATCGAGGCGGCCTCTGGCGGCACGGCTGCAGGATCAGCCCTGCAGTCGGTGCCCCACGGCGCCCGCGCGATCGTCGCCAACGCGACCCGCGACGGGTTCCTGAGCGGGCTGAACACGATCCTCGTGATCGGCGCCGCGCTCGCCTTCGCCGGCGCGCTGCTCGCCCTGTGGCTGGTCCGCGAGCACGAGATCGAGCGCGAGCAGCCTGAGCTGATCGCGCCGGCAGAGCACGACCTCGAGGCGATCGCGGCCTGAGGTCGCTCTCGCGGACGGATCGGGTAGACACTACGTGTCATGCCCGGTTCGCCCGCGTCGCTCCTCTCCTCCGTCGACTCGATCGTCGGCGACGGCGTCGAGGCCGCGGTTCGCACCAAGCACTCCTGGCGTCTGCGCCGCCTCGGCTGGAGCCACGCCCTCGCCCCGCCCGACGACGGGCCGTGGGCGGCAGGCGATCCGCCCCCGCGCGCCGGCTGCGCGCTTGAGGTGCTGATCGACGGGGCCGAGGCGTTCCCCGCGATCGTCAAAGCGATCGAGGGCGCTCGCGAGTACGTCCACGTGACCGGTTGGCACATCGCCCCTTATTTCGAGCTGATCCGCGGCGAGCGGCCGGGAGTCCTCGGCGAGCTGCTGGCGGAGGCCGCCGAGCGGCTCGACGTCAGGGTGCTCGTGTGGGCGGGAGCTCCCGTGCCGGCGTTTCGCCCGACGCGCAAGGAGGTCCGCGCCGGCGTCGAGACCCTCACCCGGGACACGCGCATCCGCTGCGAGACCGACCCGCGTGAGCATCCGTTCCACTGCCACCATGAGAAGACCGTGATCGTCGACGGCGAGGTCGCGTTCGTCGACGGCATCGACATGACCGACTACGCCGGCGATCGGTTCGACACGAGCGACCATCCGGCGCGGCGCCGGCTCGGCTGGCACGACGTAGGCACGCGCCTGCGCGGCCCCGCCGTCGCCGACGTCGACGACCATTTCGCGCTGCGGTGGCGCGAGCTCACCGGTGAGCAGCTCGAACGCCCGGCGCCCCCGCCGGCCGCCGGCGACCACACGGTCCAGGTCGTGCGGACGATCGCCAACGGCATGTACGAAGCGGTTCCGGACGGCGACTTCCGCGTCCTCGAGAGCTACATGCGCGCGATCACCCGCGCTCGGAGCTTCATCTACCTCGAGAACCAGTTCCTGTGGTCGTCCGAGATCGTCCGGCTGCTCGCGGACAAGCTGCGGCGCCCGCCGTGCGACGAGTTCCGGATCGTGATCGTGCTGCCGGCGAAGGCCAACAACGGCCGCGACGACACG
This sequence comes from uncultured Solirubrobacterales bacterium, assembly GCA_963709205.1. Taxonomy (GTDB): domain Bacteria; phylum Actinomycetota; class Thermoleophilia; order Solirubrobacterales; family Solirubrobacteraceae; genus Palsa-465. The sequence goes on along the minus strand of CAVPVP010000018.1, from coordinate 411,889 downwards.
CTCGGGCAGCTCGGCGTGCTGGCAACGGCCGATGACGGTGCGGGCCGCCTGCTCGCCGCCACGATCCGCTCTCGGACCGGCGAGCGCATCGATCGCCTGTACGTCCACGCCAAGGTCGGGATCGTCGACGACCGCTGGCTCACGGTCGGGTCGGCGAACCTGAACGCGCACTCGCTGCTCAACGACACCGAGATGAACGTCGTCGCCGACGACCCCGACCTGGTCCGCGCGACCCGGCTGCGGCTGTGGGCAGAGCACCTCGAGCTCGAGGCCGCCGCGATCGCGGACGACGAGCCCCACACGGTCGTCGACGACCGCTGGCGCCCGATCGCGTTCGAGCAGCTCGACCGGCTCCGGGCGGAAGCGCCGGCGACGCACCGGCTGGTGGCGCTGCCCAGCGTCTCCCGCCGGTCGCGCCGGCTGCTCGGGCCGCTCGTCGGCCTCGTCGACGACGGTTGACGGTCCGCCCCCGCGCGCCGTCAGTGTCCAGGCCGGCTCGCGCTCGTTCTCGCGGACCCACTGGCCGACGAGCCCGCGCAGGTGCGCGACGAAGCGCTCGTGCTCGTGGGCCGGATACGTCGCCCGGACGGTCTTCACGAGCAGCCGGTCGAAGTCGGCCGAGCTCACCCAGTCGAGCACGAGCTCGTCGACGTGTCCGAGCCGGCTCGCGCAGAAGTCGTAGTAGCGGTCGGCGTCGAAGTACTCGTCCGACAGCCGGCGGTACGCGGCGAGCTTCTCTTCGTAGCTGAGATCCTCGCGGTCGCCGATCTCGAAGTAGCGTCGCGTGGCGAGGTCTACCCGCGGCCGGCGCCCGGTGACCAGGCAGAACGTGCACCACTTCAGCAGCGCCTTCATCGCCCACGGGAAGTAGTAGTGCAGGCTCGTCAGCGCAACGTCGGGCGAGGCGTTCGCGTAGTCGATCGGATGGACCTGATCGCCGCGCACCAGGCACTCGCACGAGTTGAGCTCCCAGTGGAAGAACGCGTTGACAAGCCGGCTGATCGTCAGCACCTCCTCGCCCAGCTCGGGCGTGAGGAAGTCATGGGCGACCTCGTAGCGGTCGTGCATCGGCTCGTCAGGGCGGAACTTCATGACCATCGTCTCGGGGCCGATCGACAGCGACCGTGCGAACACGTCGAAGTCCTCGATCGAGGCCTGCAGGTGCATCAAGCGCCGGCCCGAGGCGTCGTAGGTGCGCTCGAGCTCCTCGCGGTTGCGTACGCGGCTGACGCCGACCCACTGTCCGCCGTCGTAGGGCTTCATGAACAGCGGGTAGCCGATCTCCTCCGCGATCGCCGGCAGGTCGAACGACTTGTTGTAGCGGGCGGCCGTGTACTGGAAGCGGGAGTTGTCGGGCGGGTCCTTGTGCGGCACCAGAACCGTCGCCGGCACCTTCAGCCCGAGCCGGATCATCGCGCAGTAGGCCGCGTGCTTCTCCATCGCCTGGAACGTGAAGGGACTGTTGAGCAGGTACACGTCGTCCATCAGCGCGACCTTCTTCAGCCACTCGCGCGGGAGGTAGTACCAGTACGCGAGACGGTCGATCACGAGCTCGTAGCGCGGTCGGTAGCGCAGGTCGAACGGCTCCATCGTGATCCGCTCGGTCGTGATGCGGTGGCGTTCGCCTGAGGCGTCGGTGATCGGGCCGAGGCGCCCGACCAGCGTCTCGAACGCGGTCGGCCAGTCGTCCTCGGTGCCGAGTAGTAGCCCGATCAGATGCGTCGTCTCCGCCATCAGCTAGCAGAAGCGTGGCAGATGGTGGGCGAACTGCGCCCGCCAGGATGGCCAATCGTGCGCGACGTCGTGGCCCCACAGATCGAGCTCGCACCGGATGCCCTTGGACTGGAGCAGTGGGGCGAACCGCCGCGTCGACTCGAGCGCGCCGGTCGTGTCCTCCCACTGCCCCTGCCCGCACACCAGCAGCACGCTGAGACGGTCGCGCAACCAGTCGAGATGGTCGCCCCCGAGGTGCGCGACGTACTCCATCGGGTTGTTGAAGTAGGTTGCGTCGCCGCGCTCGCCCCAGCCGTCCCATGCCGCCGGGTCGTAATTGCCCGACAGGCAGATCGCGAGCGGGAACACGTCGGCGCGCTTGAGCGCGAAGTTCGCGGCGTGGAATGCTCCCAGACTGACGCCGCACGTGATCACCTCGCTCGCCTCGCCGCAATCCCTCCGGATGAACGGAACGACCTCGTCGAGGATCCATGACTCGTACACCGCGTGGCGGCGTGCCCGCTCCTCCAGGGGGACGCCGCGGTTCGACCACGACTCGGCGTCGAAGGAGTCCACGCAGTAGAGCTTCACGCGCCCGCGCTCGATCAGATCGCCGACCGCTCCGACCATCCCTCGGCGCTCGAACTCGCCGGCGTCGCCGCGCTCGGCCGGGAATACGAGCACCGGGCGCCCCCAGTGTCCGTAGACCGCGACGCCGTTCATCGCCGCCTCCACAGATCCGCGAGCAGTAGCGTCAGATGCGGATCGAGCGCGTCGCGCCAGCACGTGTAGTTGTGCAGGTCGGGCACCTCGGACAGCTGCGCGTCGTAGCCTTGGGCGGCGAGCGCGCTCGACATCATCCGGTTGTTGTGGACGTTCTCCTCCTCCGCGCCGCAGGTCACGCCGACCGGCACCGGGTGGTCGAACGCCGGCGTGCGCAGGACGCCGCGGACGAAGCGCACGATGCGGGCGTAGCGCGGGAACCCCGACTCGTGGCGATCGAAGCGCGGGACGAAGAAGCTCGCCGACTGGAGGAACAGGCCGGCGAACACGCCCGGCCGGCTGCGTTGCGCCTGGAGCATCGCGAGACCGCCGAGGCTCGTCCCCATCCCCACCGCCCCGCCGGCGACGTCGAACTCGCGGCGCAGCGCCGGCACAATCCGGTCACATAGCGAGCGGCCGTACGCCGCTGACGCCGAGTACCACTCGTCGCGGTCGCCCGGCGGAAGCAGCGCGACGCGGAAGGGCGGGAGCGTCCCGCGCTCGATCATCGCGCCGGCGTAGCGGGTGAGCGCCGCGAGCGCGTCGTACTCGGGGCCGTCGTGCGCCACCAGCAACGGGAGCGCGCCCTCGCATGGCGACCAAACGCTGACGTCGAGGTCGCGCCCGAGCACGCGGACCCGGATCCCCTCGAAGGCGCCGACAACAGCGGGCTCCTCGAGCCACGCCGGTGGGCGGTAACCGGGGGCCGCCAGTACCGACTTCTCGCCGAACGCGCCCGGGGCGCGCTCCGGATTGCCCGGATCGCACGCGATGACCCTGTCGCCGTCGTGGTCGGATAGCTCGAGCTGGTATTCGAGGCGCTCCAGGTGGTTGTCGGGCAGGCGGAGCACCCACCCGCCGTCGTCACGGACGAACTCGGGGTCGGGGAGCGACAGGTCGGAGCACAGCCGGACGGCCGCGTAGCGCTCCTCGGGGTCGTCGACGCGCAGGCTGCCGAGCACCGGCCGAGAAGGTAGCAAGCGGTACCTTCGTGTCCGTGAGCTACTCGGTCGTGAACGTCGAAGACATCGAGGGTGACGGGCCGGGCGGAGCGGTGCGCTTCGTGCGCCGGGAGCTCGGCGTCGAGGCGTTCGGCATCAACTGGTTCGAGATCCCGCCGAACGCCAGGGGTCACGAGCACGACGAGACGCGCTCGGGTCAGGAGGAGGTATCGGTCGTCGTCCGCGGCGACGGCCACTGGATCATCGACGGCGCCGAGGTTCCCGTCCGCGTCGGGAGCTTCGTCCGTTTCGACCCGGGTGCCACCCGCTGTCCGGTCGCCGGTCCCGATGGTCTGACGTTCGTGTCGGTCGGCGCCCGGCGCGGAGCGTACGAGCCTCGCGGGCCGTTCTGAGCCCGGCCCTCACCGCGACGACACCGTCACCTTGGACATCACCACCGGCGGCGACGGCGAGCCGTCCTGGGGCGGGTTCGTGGGCAGCGAGCCGATCTTCTCGACGACTGCGATTCCCGACACGACCTTGCCCACCAGCGCGTAGTCGGGGGTGAGCCCGGCCGACTGGGTGACGTTCGGCGCGGTGACGATGAAGAACTGGCTGCCCGACGCGCCCGCCGGCTGCGTCTGCGTCTTGGCCATCGCGACATCGCCGAGGACGTACTGGGTGTTCTTCGGCGGCGCCTCGACGACGGTGTAGCCGGGTCCGCCCGCTCCGGTCCCCGTCGGATCGCCACCCTGGATCACGAACCCGGCGGCCACGCGGTGGAAGGTCAGGCCGTCGAAGAAGCCTCGCTTCACCAGTGGGTAGAAGGACGCCGAAGTCTTCGGCGACTGCGCCACGTCGAGAGCGAACGCGAACGTCCCGCAGTTCGTGACGATCGTGACCGTGTATGTGCGGTGCGGGTCGAGCGTCAGATGCGGCGCCGATAGGTGGCCGTCGCCCTTGGGAGCCGGCACGCGAACCGTGCGACACGTGCGCACGGCCGGCGCCGGCTCCTTCGTCGACGGCGTCGACGCCGGACTGCTCTGAGAAGCGGTCGTGGTCGAGGAGCTAGAGCCGCTGCTCCCGCAGCCCGCCAACCCGAGGACGAGGGCGATCGTCAGCCATGCTCGGCGCACCGCTAACAAGCAAACCAGATCGACTCATCGGGAGTGGTTGTCGCTCTGGGCGCTGCCCTGGACGGCGCCCCCGCCGCCGCTGTATCCGCTCACGGTCACGCCGGCACCGCCCGATCCAGCGCCGACCTCGGACCCGGACGCGGCGCACCGCGGCGCTGAGCCGCACGGGACCGGTCCTGTGTGCACGGTCTGGCTGATTGCGCCGGCCGGCGTCGTGACCATCGCGGAGGTGACCGCGAGCGCGCTCGGCCACCACGCGACGAACCAGCCGTTCGCGACCGTCGCCTGCACCTTCGTGCCGTCGTCGAGGACCAGCGTGACCGCACTCACCCCGTCGCCGGCGCGCCCGTCGGCGAACGAGTACGCCGATCCGGCGCGGCTGGTCGCGTGGGTCGACAGGAGGATGTGGCCCGCGGCGACGTCTACCGGCGCGCTCGCGGTGCTGCCGGACACCGCCGTGAAGGTCGGGCCCTTGATGCACGTCGCGCTCGAAGTGCTGTCCGCGTAGACCGAGAAGGTGAACGGCCCACGGGTGTCCGCCAGCTTGAGCGGCAAGCCCGCGATGGGCGACTGCGTCTGGCAGTCGGCGCGGGCGGCCGCCACCTGATCCGGCGACGGCGGGGTCGGCGTCGGGGTCCAACCGGCGAACGCATTCGACGCGCCCGCGGTCAGCGAGACGATCACCGCCACCGCGCCGGCGGTGCCCGCCGCGGTCGTGAGCGCCCCGATCGCGACCGGCGGCCGCAACCGCCGGGTTCGCGGGCGGTAGTCCAGGTGGGTCAGGCGGGCGATGCTCGCCGTGGGCACCTGGGCGGCGCGCTCGCGGAGCGCCGCGCGCACCTCAGCTTCGAGTTGATCTGTCATGTCGAGATGCTCCTTGTGTCATTGGTGGTGCGTAGCGCCTGCTCGAGTCGCGCGAGTCCGCGAGCGGCGGTGCTCTTCACCGTGCCGAGAGAGCACTTCATGGCGGCCGCCACTTCGGCTTCGGGAAGGTCTAGGAAGTAACGCAGCACGATCGCCGTCCGTTGCCGTGGCGGCAGCGCCGCGAGCGCGCTGTAAAGCTCGTCGCGCGCGCCGAACCGGGGTGGCCCGTCCGCGTCGTCGTAGCGATCGGGGAGCGCCTCGCCCGTGAGCTCCTGCCGGCGGCGGGTCCGGCGGCCGGCGTCGTCGAGCGCGAGGTTTACGAGGATTCGCCGGGCGTACGCGGCCGGGTGACGCATTCGGCGCACGCGGTGCCAGCGACGCGCCACCTTGAGCAGCGTCTCCTGGACGAGGTCCTCCGCGTCCTGAAGGTCCCACACGATCAGGTACGCGGTCCGCGTGAGCGATTCGGTGCTCGCGGCCACGAAGCTCTCGAAGTCTGCTCGCGGGCGGTCCATCTGCCCGGTTAACGGGTGGGCGCCCGGAAAAGGTTGACCGCCGGCCCGCGTCTATTGGCGGCGGATCCGCCAGTAATGCACGTCGGCGTCCGCGTCCTCACTGGCCGGGAAGCGGGTACGCCAGAGAACCAGCGCCCCCAACGCCACGGGAAGCGCGACCAGCGCCGAGTAACTGTCGAAGATCGAGACGAATACGACCGCCCCGAGCATCCCCACCGGCAACAGCCACGGAAACATCCACGACTTCATGGCCGAAGGCTACTCCTGGGCTGGCCATATCTCTAGAGGCTCGACGTCTGCCCGTTAAGGGCCTGCGTCGAGCTGTCGACAGTAGGGGTGATCGCAGCGGGCCGCCCAGGCTGGAAGGGCCGCGCCAGCGGGGTGAGACTCGGCGCCTCACCGACCCGCCGCAATCTCCCTAACGATCTACCCCAGGTGGATCGCCTTCTCGACCGCCTGCGCCAGGAGCCCCTGACCGGCATAGCTCGGGTGGATCCCGCAGCCACCGCTGGACAGCTGCGTGAGCAGCCCGGCGGTGCAGCTGTTGCCGCCTGAGTGCAGGGCTCCGGCTTGGAACTGGCCGAAGCCGTCGGCGATGACCACGTGGAACGGCTTCGCGGCCGTGTCCTGGGTCGAGTTCAGCAGCGCCGACTGCGCGGTCCCCGTAGCCGAGGCGTAGTTCAGCGAGTAATAGTTGACGATCGCGATCTGGCCACCGTAGTGCGCCTTGTTGCGAATCGCCGACAGGATCGTCTTGATGTTCTTCGAAACCGTCGCACCGACCGCAGCCTGCTCGGTGAAGCTCGCACAATGGTCGGCGGTCGTCTCCTGGCACACAAAGAAGTCGTTCGCGCCGATCATCAGCGACACGAGCCGGACGTTCTTGTGCGTCTTCAGATAGGACACCGCGAACGCCAGCTGCGAGCCGCTGTACTTCACGTGCAGCGGGAACTGCGTGCGGTACCCGGGACTGCCGTTCGGGCTGTTCTCGCAGCCGTTGCTCGGCGCGGTGGCGTCGATCAGGCTGGACGACGTCTCACCGGAACATGCCGCGTTGACGGCGGTCAGGTGGAGGGCCGTCCCGACCAACTCGGGGTAGCCGATTAAGCTCGAGGCGTCGGCATAGTTGGGGGCGGGGACGACCTGCGCCTCCTCGAACCCGAACGTCACCGAGTCACCGAGCGCGAGGTACGCGGATCCCGGGGTCACCGGGGTGCGCGTCGTGATCTTCGGCGCCTTGGAGTTCTTCGCCGAGGACTTCGCCAGCGCCGACGCGCTCGCAAGTGCGAGTCCCAGCACCGCACACATTCCCATCACTACCAGCTTGAACGCACGCCGCGCGGGCGCGCGCGTACCTCCTCGAACAATCTTCATACCGTGTGTCTCCTTCCCCACGGATCGGGCGCGGCCCCGGCCTGGCCGCGCACCGTTTGGCGGCGCGCAATCCTAGCCGGGGGCGCGGTGATTTGTGTCTGAGGTGTCAACACCTCGCGCAGCCGCGTGATGCGTTCGTCACTACAATCTCCCCGTCGCGACCGAGCTTTCGATCAACCGCAGGGTCGAGGCCGGGGGAGTAGTGCTCGCGCTCTCCGGCGAGCTGGACGTCGTGTCCGCCCCGGAGCTCGACCTGTGCCTGAACGAGGTCATGGCGGAGGCGCACGACCGCGTCGCCCTCGACCTCAGCGAGCTCGCGTTCGTCGACAGCGCCGGCGTCAGCGTGCTGATCAAGGCCAAGCAGGACGCCGAGTCGAGCGGGCGTACGCTCGTGCTCGGGCGGCCGACCGAGCAGGTCCACCGCGTGTTCGCGCTGATCGGGCTCGCCGACTGGCTGACGTTCGAGGGTTGAGACTGCTTACGCGGCGGCCGCGGCCCTCGCGACCCGCTTGCACGCGTCGTGGACGGCGAGCCGGAGCAGCGTCGCCGTGACCGGGCCGGCCCGGTCGTAGGTCGAGCGCCACCGTACGACCGTGCCGCCGTCGGCGCTCCGCTCGAGCGTGACCTCGGCCTTGTAGCCGGTCACCCGCATCCCGTCGATCAGCTCGTAGCCCATCCGCTCGCCCGGCACCCACGTGGTGACGCGCTCGCGTAGGTGGTACGGGGCCCGGTCGAGCACCCGCACCGCTCCCGGCCCCTGGTCTCCCCCGCCCTCGACCTCGACCTTCGACCACGCACCCCACTGCGACCACTTCGACGCGTCGGCCAGCAACGCCCATACGCCGGCGGGCGACGCGGGCGTGGACGCGGCGGCTTCGATCGTCCCCATCGCCGCGATCATCTCAAATGATCGGTGCCCGTATGGTTTGTCTCATGAGCTGTTACTCCGAGCATGAGCTGTCCTCGCCGCTGGCGTGCTGCACGTGGGAGCAGGTGACGGCCGTCGCCACGCAGCAGCGCGTCGTGCCGGACGCCTGCGTCGACCTGATCTGGTCGGGTGAGCGGTTGACGATCGCCGGGCCGGACACGCGGGCTCGCCTGGTGGCACTCGAGCCGGGCGCGCGGCTCGTCGGCGTGCGCCTGCGCCCGGGCGTGACCGGCGCGGTACTGGGCCTGCCGGCGAGCGAGCTGCGCGACGCCTCCGCCAACGCCGCCGACGTGCTCGGCCCCGACCAGGCGGAGGCCCTGCTCGCCGCGCTGTGCGCCGGCGAGGATCCACACGCGCTCCTGCTCGCGGCCGTCGAGCGGCGCGGCGCTGTGGCCCTCGACCCGGTGGTCCGAGCGGCGGTCGCCGCGCTCGACCGCCCGCATGCGCGCGTCGCTACGGTCGCCGCCGAGCTCGGGCTGAGCGCGCGCCAGCTCCAGCGCCGGGTGGCCGATGCCGTCGGCTACGGGCCGAAGACGCTTGCCCGCGTGCTGCGATTCCGGCGCCTCCAGGCGCTCGGGCCGGCGCCGCTGGTCGAGCGAGCGCTCGACGCGGGCTACGCCGACCAGGCTCACATGACCTCCGAGGTCACGGAGCTCGCCGGCATCCCGCCTGTCCGATTTCTCAAAGACCGCACGCCGACCGCGGCCTAGTCTCCGGCGCATGCCGGTCGATCGTGCCGCCGCCGAGACTTTCATCTGGTCCGATGCCCGCCTCCTGGACCGCCACCGTTACGCGATGCTGTTCGCGGACGGGCCTGCGGAGCCCGTAGCGATGGCCCTGACCGGCTACCTCAACCCCGACGGGGGCTTCGGCCACGCGCTCGAGCCAGACCTGCGATGCCCTCAGAGCCAGCCGGCGGCGACCCTGTCCGCGCTCGAGACGCTGCACGAGGCCGGCCGGCTCGACTCCGAGATGGCCAGCGGCGCGCGCGCGTGGATCGCTCGGATCGCGGCGTCCGACGGCGGCATCCCTCAGACGTTGCCCGGCTTCGAGCGCTACCCGCACTCGCCGTGGTGGTCGTCGGATTCGGGCTCGATGCTGACGTTCGCTCTCGCCGGCGTCCTTCACGCGGGAGCGGTCACCGGGGACGAGTGGCTCGAGCGCGCCACCGACTGGTGCTGGCGCGAGATCGACGGCGTGACCGAGCCGAGTGGCTACTGGCTCAAGTTCGCCTGTACGTTCCTCGACGCCGTCCCCGACGATCGCCGCGCGGGCACCGCGGTTGCCTCCCTGCGCTCCCGGATCGACCCGGCAGCCTTTGCACCGGCCGCCGGCATCGAGGGCGAACGGCTCCGCCCGCTCGACATCTCACCGCGTCCGGGGATCCGCAGTCGCGAGCTGTTCTCCGACGCCGACATCACGGCCCATCTCGACGAGGTGGAGAACGAGCAGCAAGAGGACGGCGGCTGGATGTTCGACTGGCTCGCCTGGTCGCCGGAGCAGACGACCGCGTGGCGCGGAATCGTGACGATCCGCGCGCTGACCTGGCTGCGCGACAACGGGCGAGCGTTCTAGCCGCCGGGGCGGCGCCGCTACACGAACCCGAGCGTCCGGCTCACGAAGTCGTGCTCGGCGGCGAGCGCGGCGTCCGCCACCGTCATCGGGAACGACACGAACCCGTGCGGCGCCTCTGGCCAGACCCGCAGCTCGGTGGCGTGGCCCGCCGCGCGCCAGCGCGCCTCCATGAATAGCGTGTCGTCGAGCAGCGCGTCGGCGGTTCCGACTGTGAAGATCGCCGGCGGCATGCTCGCGAGGTCGGCGAACAGCGGCGAGATGTCCGGGTCGCGGCGCTGCTCCCGATCCATCCCAGGCAGGAACTGGTCGGCGAACCAGGCGATGATCGGTCCCGACAGCACGAAGTTGCGATCGCCCCAGAGCCGCTGGCTCGGCGACATCGACAGGTCGAAGCCGCCGTACTGGAGCACGGCAGCGCCGAACTCGCCCGTTATGCCGTGACGATCGCGCAGACGGAGCAGCGTGCACGCGGCCAGATGCCCTCCGGCCGAATCCCCGCCGATCGCGCGTGGCCCCTCGGCGCCCACGGTCGCGCGAGCCTCGTCGCCGAGCAGCCACAGAGCCGCTGCCTCGCAGTCGTCGGGCGCCGCGGGATACGGATTCTCGGGCGCGAGGCGGTAGTTCACGCTGACGACGGTCAGCCCGGTCTCGCGCGTCAGCCGCTGGAGGCGAGGATCCTGCCCGTCGCTTTCACCGAGCGTCCATCCGCCGCCGTGGATGTGGAGGAACGTTCCACGCGGGTCGCCATCCGGAGGAATGATCCGCAGCGCAAGTGGTCCGCCCGGACCGTCGATCTCCACCATGCGCGCTTCGGGCACGTACACCGGCGCGGGGAAGATGCCGCGACCCTCGCGGCGAGCCCGGCGGCTCTCCTCGGGCGGCACCTCGTTGACCGGCGGGATCGTCGCCAGCCGCCGCTCGAGCTCGGCGTTGAACGCACGGGTCTCGGCGAGCAGGGTGTCGGGATCGCGCGTCGTCACGGAAGGGCGACTGTACCCAGTAACGGACCGGCCCGCTCGCGCCCCCGCCCCGGCCTCCGGCCACGCCTGTTCGCTGTGACATCGTGCGCCGAGTGAGGCGCGTGGTCACGATCGGCGCGTACGACTGGGATCTCAACCACTTGCTCCAGGCGCTGGCCGACGCCGACGTGCGACTGCTGCTCGACGTCCGCCAGCGCCGTGGCGTCCGCGGCCGCGAGTACTCGTGGGCCAACGCCACCCGCTTACAGGCCGCGCTGGCCGGCGCCGGCATCGCCTACGAACACCACAAGGAGCTGGCGCCGACGACCGAGCTGCGTCAGCTTCAGTACGCCGAGGACGCGCGCCGGGGCGAGGGTAAGCGATCGCGGACCGTACTGGCGGACGAGTACCGGACCCGGTACACGCGCGAGATCCTCGACCGCGCGCCGCTCGACGAGCTCGCCGCCGAGCTCCCGGCCGAAGGCGCGGCGGCGCTGTTCTGCGTCGAGCGCGATCCCGAAGCCTGCCACCGGTCGATCGTCGCCGAGCGCCTCGCGGACGACTACGGGGTGTCGGTCAGCCATCTACGTCCCTGAGATCGGGGCCGATCGACGGCCTAACAAACTGTGAACGAGTTCGACGTCTCAACCCTCTTGACATCGAGGAGATTTGCCGAATACGTTTAGTGAGTTCGCCTGTAGAAGGATTGTTCGTATGACGAACAGTCCTCTCGTTGGGAGGAACCATTCAAGCCGGAGCCCAGCTGTGGTCCAGATCCGACGGCCCGGGGCTGAAAATGCCCGCCGTCGCGCCTCCGCAGCTGGGCGCCGCGCTTTTTGACGGGGCGGGCTGAGCGAAACGGCGTGGGGCGACCGGCGCTGCCCGCAGCCCGCGCGGGCGGCGCCGGTACAGTCGTGCGCCATGCTCGACCTCGATGCCTATCTTGCGCGCCTGGGCCTGAGCGGGCGCCCCGGTCTCGCTGAGCTGCACCGCGGGCACGTGACCACGATCCCGTTCGAGAACCTCGATCCCCGGCGCGGCATCCCGGTGTCGCTCGAGCCCGAGGACCTCGAGCGAAAGCTCGTGACCGACCGCCGCGGCGGCTATTGCTTCGAGCAGAACCTCCTGCTGAAGGACGCGCTCGAGGCGCTCGGCGCGGACGTCGAGATGTATCTCGCCCGCGTCCGCATGGGCGGCGTCCCGGGCCACGAGCGCCCGCGAACCCATCTCGTCCTCGGGGTGACGGACGGAAGCGCGCGATGGCACGCTGACGCCGGCTTCGGCAACGGCACCCTGCTCGAGCCGATCCCGTTCGGCCCCGGCGGCGAATACGAGCAGTCGGGCTGGCGCTTTCGCGTCGTCGAGGACGGACCGGAGCTCGTCCTTCAATCCGTCCTTCCAGAAGGCGAGTTCGTTGACCTCTACGGGTTCATTCCCGAGCCGGTTCCGCTGATCGACGTGGTGACGAGCAACTGGTACACGTGCACCCATCCGCGGTCGCCGTTCGTCACCGGGCTGATCGTCAGCGCGCAGCGGACCGACGGCGAACGCGTCTCGCTGAGCGACTGGAGCGGAGAGCTGTCGCTCACCGAGGAGACGCCCGCCGGTGCCACCGTCAGCGCGGTCGAACCGGACGCCGTAGGGTCGCTGATCGCCGATCGGTTCGGTCTCGAGGCCGCGCTTGTCTGACGCCGGCCTGACCGTGGCCGTCACCGGTCCGACCGGAACGTTCGGGTTCGGGCTGATCCCGCTGCTCGAGGCCGATCCCCGGATCGAGCGAGTCGTCGGGATCGCGCGGCGCCCCTTCGATCCGTCCGAGCACGGGTGGAGCAAGCTGGATTACCGGCGCGGCGACGTCCGGGACCCCGACGCGCTCCGCGAGGCGTTCGCCGACGCGGACGTCGTGGTGCATCTCGCGTTCATGATCACCGGGACCGCGTCCCGCGAGACGATCCGCGAGATCAACGTCGAGGGAACCCTGAACGCGTTCGGGGCGGCCGCCGGCGCCGGCGCCGACCGCTTCGTGTACGCGTCGTCGGTCGCGGCCTACGGCTTCCACGCCGACAACCCGGTCGGGATGACCGAGGACTGGCCGGTGCGGCCGGCCTCCCGGCTGTTCTACGCGCAGGAGAAGGCCGAGCTCGAGCGGCTGCTCCGCGAGCAGGCTGACGCCAATCCGGGTCTCTCGCTGTATCTGCTCCGCCCGCCCATCGTCCTCGGACCGCACGCCGTGGGTGCGAAGGAGGCGTTGCCCGCGCCCCTGGCGGCGCTCGCCCAGAGCGCGCTCGGCTTCGCCAACCGGCTGCCCGTGCCCGTCCCGGTCCCGGTTCCCGATCTCCCGATGCAGTTCATCCACGAACGGGACGTCGGCCAGGCGCTGCTGAAGTGCGTGGTCGCCGACGGGCCGCCGGGCGCGTACAACATCGCCGGCGACGGCATCGTAACCGCGGCCGATGTTGTCCGCGAGCTCGGGCTCACGCCTCTGACGATCCCGGGCGGCCTCGTCCAGGGGGCGGCGCGTGCCGCGGCCCAATTTCCGTTTCCGTCATTCGCCCCACCCGCCGCCGAGTGGGTCGAGGCGGCGAGCCACCCCGCGATCATGGACACGACCAAGGCCAAGCGAGAGCTCGGCTGGAACCCGGCATACACCGGCCTCGAGGCCCTCCGGGAGACCCTGAAGCGTTAGCGGCCATCCCCGAGCCAGGCCGACAGAACAACCCCCGCGTCGAGCGGGATGTCGACCGTCACGTAGCCGCTGTCAGGCGCGTGCATGCGCTCGACGTACTTCGCCTGATCGGGATCGTCGGAGCTCAGGTCGGCGATCACCAGCGCGCCCGGCGACAGCCGCGGCTGAAGCAGTTCGACGACCGGCTCGTACAGGTTGTTCCAGCCGTCGAGGAACAGCAGATCGACCGCGGGGACGTCGCGGAGCGTGGTCAGCGCGTCTCCCACCCGGACCTCAACCAGATCGTCCAGCCCCGCCTCGGCCAGATTCCGCCTGGCAGCCGCTGCCTTGTCAGGGTCGATCTCGGTGGTGACCACGCGGCACGCGCTGACATCCCGCGCGGCCGCCGCGAGATGGATCGTCGAGTAGCCGTGTGAGGCGCCGAACTCGACGACCGGTCTCGGCCGGCGGCCCACCACGAGCACGGACAAAAGCTCCCCGACCTCCGGCGTGATCGAAAGCGGCGCGCCGCCGTACGCCTCCGACCGCTCCGCGCCCCACACCCGGCGCCCGAGCTCGCGCTCGCGCTGGAGCACGCGCTCCTTGGCCGGCGGGTCCTCGACCTCGCCCAGCCGCCGGAGCTCGGCTAGTACGCGAGTGACCTCTCCGGTGTGAAGAGTCGGGCTGCTACTGGAAGATCTCAGTCGTGCAGTCCCCGCCCGGCAGGTGAATCTCGTGCGGGCGCGCGCCGTCGGCCTGTTCGTGGAAGTCGACGAAGAAGTCGGGATCGAGCGCGTAGGTCCCGTCGCTCTGGCGGTTCAGCTTCGTGAGCCACCCCTTGATCTCGGGATAGAACTGGTTGTCCCAGGTCGAGAACAGCGAGTTGGTGACGTACACCCGATCGCCATCGAGCGAGTTCTGGATCATCTGCGGTCCACCGTTGAGCGCTCCGGATGCCTTCGGATGACCGCCGTCGCGTCCGAGCAGCCCGCCCAGCCACACCTGCGAGCGCAGCTGCGGGTGGGCGGGGTCGGACACGTCGTAGTGACGGACGTCGCCGTGAAGCCAGTTCGAGAAGAACAGGTCCTTGTCGTCGAGCGAGAGCACGAGATCGGTGATCAGCCCCGGGACGCCGCCCTCGAGCGGCCAGCCCTCGAGCTCCTCGTTGGCCACGTCGATCGCCTTCGAAACGCCCCAGCTGCCGTTGTCGCGATGGAAGTGGATGATGTTGCTCGAGAGCGTCGCGCCGACGAACCCCTGAGCCGAGTCGGGGTGGTGTTGCCAGCGGATCTCGAGCGGGATCCAGCCCTCGTCGCCGAGGTCGATCGTCTGGACCTTCGATCGCTTCTCGAGGTCCCAGAAATGCAGCTTCCGGCCGTACTTGCCGGCGGCCACGTGGGCCGGGTCGAACCCGTCCTTGAACGTGTTGGGTGCGCCCCACTCGCTCGTGACCAGTGCGTTCTGCCGGGGTTGGTACCAGAAGTCGTACATGAACTCGATGCCGCCGGCGTCCCGCTCCCATCGCTCGGCCACCGAGAAGTCCCGCGCGTCGAGCACTGCGAACCCGCCCGGCGTGTTGCCGTCGGCGTCGCCGAGCATCGAGATCGTGACGATGTCGCCGGGCATGCAGTGCACGGTGTGCGGCGCGCTCAGCCCGAGCTTCTCCCTGATCTCCTCGCCCTCGATCACGTTCTTGATCCGCGGCGCGCGCGGTTCGGAGATGTCGATGATGTGGATCCGCGACGACCGCAGGCCGGGCACGATCATCGTGTCCCGCTGGAGCTGCGAGTGGCATGCCGACGAGCACGCGTTCCAGCCGAAGTGGTGAAGCTCGTCGCCCACGTTCGGCATCTCGGTCCGGTGGACGATCTGCCCGTAGCTCGGCGAGCTTGGATCGACGTCGACGACCGCGATGAAGTCAGGCCGGTCGATCCCCGTTCCCTCGTACAGGGACGCCACGTACACGAACTGCTCCGGCGGTTGCTGGCGCGCCACCTCCGGCGAGGCGTAGCCCGGCCCCGCGTGCTCGTGATCACCGTGCTGATGAGCTTCCATTGGCGGGCTCCTTAGGTTCGGTGGCGCGTTTCGCGCAGCTTAGGGATCGTCGGATCAGAACAAACCCTATAGCAATGCTTGGGAACGCCCGGACGGGGCGCCATCGGACGGGGCGCCATGTTGCCGCCCGACCGGGCGCGCACGGGCCGCTACGCCGCGCGCGCTCCGGCGCCGGCCGCTATGCCGCGGTCACGCTCCGCTCCGCCAGATGCTGCCCGACCTTCCGCTTGACCCGCTGGAGCGCGTTGTCGACGGTCTTGCAGTCACAGCCGATCCTCCGGCCCACCTCCTCGTAGGAATGGCCGTCGAGGTACAGCGCGAGCACGCGGGATTCGAGCTCGGACAGCGCCGTGGAGATGCAGGCCACCAGCGCGCGCAGCTCCTCCGAGCTGATCACCTGGTTAACCGGGTCGTGAACCGGCGATCCCGGGATGATCTCCTCGAGCGTCGGCTCGCCCTCGGCCGACGCGGCCGGTGAGCTCGAGAACGACACGTACTGGTTGAGCGGCGAGTGCTTGTTCCGGGTCGCGGTCTTCACGGCCGTGATGATCTGGCGCGTGATGCACAACTCCGCGAAGTTCCGGAAGCTCGACTCGCGGTCGGTGCGGTAGTCACGCACCGCCTTGTACAGCCCAACCAGGCCCTCCTGAATCAGATCGTCCGCGTCGCCGCCGGCCAGGAAGTACGACGAGGCCTTAAGGCGGACGAAGCCGTAGTAGCGGCGGACGATGCAGTCGTACGCGACCGCGTTTCCCTGCTTGGCGAGGGCGATCAGGTAGCCATCCTCAACCTGAAGCTGAGGGTTGGAGTAGGGGGAAAGCCGTGCCACGAATCATCCCTTCTCGACCCTGCCAGCGGATCGGTCAGAAGTCGTGGCGCACTACCTCCCCTGGCGCCTGTGTTCAATAGATTGAGGCGCGGCCGAAGTTCCGGCGCACCCTCACAGCAGTGAGTCTAAAGCTTTACTCTACCGTTACTCTCCCGCGCGGCAGATTCGCAGAGCGATCGCTACTTGTCAAGTAGCTTCGGTGCCGTCCCCCTCGGGTGACGTGCGTTGCGCCCGGTAGTCGGTACCGAGGCGGATCGAACGCGAGTCACCCGAGCGGGACATGCACCTCCGCCGCCAGGAGCGCGAACGGGACTCGCAAGCGGCTATGCGGCTGGCAGCAGCTCCGGGCCTTCGGGGCCGTCGCGCACTTCCCAACCGCGCGCCTTGATCGCCTCGCGCAGGCGGTCGGCCTCGGCGTAGTCGCGCGCCGCGCGGGCGCGCTCGCGGGCGTCGGCCAGCTCCGCCACCTCGGCCGGGGCCGCGGCGGTGGCAACGTCGAGCATGCTGTCGAGCGCGAGCACGCCGAGCATCTCCCGGAGGTCGGCGTCGCCGGAGCCCGGCTCTGACCGGTTGGCCTCGCGGACCCACTCGAACACCGCGGCGAGCGCCGCCGGCGTGTTGAAGTCATCGTCGAGGGCGTCGAAGAACCGCTCGCGCAACGGAGCCGACCACGCCGGCGAGGGAGCCTGAGTAAGCCGCCGGGCGGCCTCGGCGATCCGCTCGACCCGGGCGCGCGCCTCGTCCAGCCGCTCGTCGTCGAACTCGATCGGCTGGCGGTAGTGGCCGCCGCAGAAGTACATGATCAGCGCGTCGCGTCCGTAGGCGTCGAGCGCCTGGTGGAGCAAAAAGATGTTTCCGACCGACTTGGACATCTTGGCCTGGTCGAGCCGGACCATCCCGTTGTGAACCCACAGCTGGGCGAGCGGCACGCCGTGGGCCGCGCCGGTCTGCGCGGCCTCGTTCTCGTGATGGGGGAAGATCAGGTCGACGCCGCCCCCATGGATCGAGAATCCGGGGCCCAGGATCTCCTCGGCCATCGCCGAGCACTCGATGTGCCATCCCGGCCGTCCCCGCCCCCACGGCGCATCCCACGCGGTGTCCTCGGCGGGCTTCTCGGCTTTCCAGAGCGCGAAGTCGGCCGGATCGCGCTTCAGATCGGCCCCCTCGATCCCCTCGCCCTGGTCCATGTCATCGAGCTTGCGGTGCGATATCTCGCCATATCGCGGGTAGGACCGTACCGCGAAGTAGACATCCCCATCCACCGCATACGCATGCCCGCCCTCGATCAGTTCCTCAATCAGCTCCACGATCTCCGCGATCGTCGCGCTGGCACGGGGTTCGAAGTCGGGCCGCCCGAGGCCGAGGCGGTCGGTGTCGGCGATGTAGTCGGCGATCATCTCGCGCGCCAGCTCCTCGCTCCCCACCCCGGCGGTCTGCGCCGCCGCATAAATCTTGTCGTTTACATCCGTTATGTTCGCAACGAATGTGACTTTGTAGCCCTCGTGGACGAGCAGCCGCGCCAACAGCGAGAAGACGACGTACGGTCGGGCGTTTCCGACGTGGATCCGTCCGTACACGGTTGGCCCGCACGCGTAGATGCCGACGACACCGTCGGCGTCCGGCTCCACCGGCAGCACCTTGCCCGTACGGGTGTCATGCAGGCGAACCGTTCTGCGCACGATCCGGCAACCCTAGCGCCAGCCGGTGTGTCCGGCCGGACGGGTCGATAGGGTGCCCGCCGTGGCTGGGAGGCCCTCACCCAACCAGCGACTCACCGCCGTCGAGCAGGCGTTTCGCTCGCTGCCGGACCGGTACCTCGGCGCCGACCCCGGTTTCGACGCCACGTACCAGATAACGCTGTGTGACCTCGGCCACACCTGGGAGGTTCGGTGCACGAGCCGGGCGGCCCGAGTCCGGAAGGGCGGGTCGCGGCGCCGGCCCGATGTGACCCTGTCCACGGACGCGGACACCTGGCTGAGACTCCGCCAGGGCGAGTTCTCCGGCATCGACGCGTTCCAGCGCCGGCTGCTCGCGGTGCGCGGAAATCTCGACTACGCGATTGCCTTCGAAGGGCTGTTCCGGCTCGTCGGCGGCCGTCCCCCTCTGCTGCAGATCCACGAGATCCCGGTTGGCCGGCATCGGATCTCGACCCTGACCATGGGTCGCGGTCCCGACGTGCTGCTGCTCCACGGCCTCGGCGGCACGCGGGCCTCGTTGTTCGAGACCGCCGCGGCGCTCAGCCGCACCTATCGCGTGCACGCCCCCGACCTCCCCGGGTTCGGCTCCTCCTGCAAGCCGGCCCTCGGCGGCTACAACGCCCGCTGGTTCGCCGAGATCATGTTCGGCCTGATGGATCGGCTCGAGATCCCCCGGGCGCACGTGGTCGGCAACTCGATGGGCGGCCGGGTCGCGATCGAGATGGGGCTGAACGCGCCCGAGCGGATCGGCGCGCTCGGCTTGCTATGCCCCGCGGTCGCCTGGATCCGGCGCGGGCTCCATCCGATCGTGCGCCTGCTGCGGCCGGAGCTCGGGCTCCTCCCCCACACCTTCCGCCGCTCGGTCGTCGCCTCGCAGTTTTGGAGCATGTTCTACGACCGCGACCTGATCGATCCCGCGGTCGCCGATCTCGTCGTCGACGAGTTCCAGCGGATCTACCACACCGCAGGCGCGCGGTACGCGCTGCTGGCGAGCGCGCGCAACATCTACCTGGAGGCGCCGTTCGGCCGCAACGGGTTCTACCGCCGGCTGGCCGAGCTGCAACCGCCGGCGCTGTTCGTATGGGGCAGCCACGATCGCCTGGTGCCGCCGGCGTTCTCGCGACACGTGCAAAAGGTGCTGCCGCAGGCCGAGCAGGTGACGATCGACGGTTGCGGGCACGTGCCGCAGGTCGAGCGCGCGGACGAGACCAACGAACTGCTGCTGAGCTTCTTCCGCCGCGCGGAGACCGCGGCGCCGAACGTCGAGACGGGGTACCGAGCGGACGCCGAGGCCGCCTGACGGCCCCCGACCGATGGCCCGGGCAGACACGACCAGATCCGCGCGCAGCAACGGCCACGAGCCGGCCGCCGGGGTTCCGCGCCCCGAGCCATCGCAGTCGGGGTCGCCGTCGCTGCTTGACCGGGGCTGGCGCGGGCTCGCCGGCCTCGTCCAGCGACGGATTCCCCGCGCCGACCTCGACGAGCGCGACCCCGACTACATCCGCGAGCAGCTACCGCTGTTCTGGCTGTTCTCGAGCATCTGGTTCCGGGGCGAGGTGCGCGGCCTCGGGAACATCCCGGACGAGGGTCCGGTGCTGCTCGTCGGCAACCACTCGGGCGGGAACATGATCCCCGACACGATGGTGTTCACGGTCGCGTTCTCGACCTACTTCGGGGTCGAGCGCGCCTTCTACCAGCTCGCGCACAACCTCGTGCTGTCCCTACCCGGCCTGAGCTGGCTGCGGAAGTTCGGCACGGTCGCCGCCGCCCCGGACAACGCGCGTAAAGCGCTCTCGTCCGGCGCCGCGCTCCTCGTCTACCCGGGCGGCGACTACGAGGTCCACCGCCCGAGCTGGCAGTCGGGGCGCGTCGACTTCGGCGGGCGCAAGGGCTTCATCCGGCTCGCGCTCGAGCAGGACGTTCCGATCGTCCCGGTCGTCGCCATCGGCGGTCAGGAGACGGCGCTGTTCCTCACGCGCGGCGAGCGCCTCGCGCGGCTGCTCGCGCTCGATCGCCTGCTCCGCCTCAAGGTGCTTCCCATCTCGCTGTCGCTGCCCTGGATCGTGAACGTCGGCGATTTCGGTCACATCCCGCTGCCGGCGAAGATCACGATCGAGACGCTCCCGGCGATCGATCTGCACGCCGAGTTCGGGCCGGATCCCGACGTCGACGAGGTCTACGACCATCTGATGCGGCTGATGCAGGACGCGCTCGACGCGCTGGCCGCCGAGCGGCGGTTCCCGGTGCTCGGATGAGGGTCAACTCGAGCATCGCCATGGCCGCACCGATCGAATCGGTGTGGGCGATCGTCACCGACCCCGAGCGCGTGCTCGGCTACATGTCGGGGGTCACCCGCTGGGAGGTGATGGGAGACGTTCCTACCGGTCTCGGGGCCCGCTACCGGATGCTGTTCCGCATTGGCGCGGCTGAGGTCGGCGGTCTGATCGAGGTGGTCGAGTTCACCCCGCCGAGCGAGCTCGCGTGGACGTCGGTCACGGGGCTCGACCAGCGCGGTCGCTGGCGGCTGCGGGAGGCCCCCGGCGGACGGACCCGGGTCGAGCTCCGCCTCGCCTATGGCGTGGCCGGCGCCGGGCCGAGCGGCTGGATCGCCGAGCACATCGCCGCGCCGAGCGTGTCCCGGCATGTACGCCAGACCCTCCGGCAGCTCGGCCGGCTCGTCGAGCAGGAGCATCTTCGGGAAAGGGCCACCGCGCGGCGCCGTGCCATCGCCGGCGGCTGACGCCGCTGCTCAGACCTTCCAGAGCGGCCGTCTCCATCCGGCGGCACCAGTTCAGCACGCGCAGGCGGGCCAGAACGTATAGGGTCCCGGCGGCAGGAGACCCATCGGGTCTAGCGTGGGGCCAGACCAAAAATCCACGTGAGGAGGGAGTGCGTATGACGGTTCATCAGCGACGAAGGCTGATGATGCTGGTCCTCGCCGCGGCGCTCGTCGTCCCGGCGATCATGGCGACGAACGCGTCGGCAATCATCAAGGTGCTGCCGAACGGGCAGACGGTGTCCTACATGCCGCTGCAAACGGCCCAAGCCAGGAAAGCCCTGGTCAGGCTGAGGCCGTTCGACACAACGTTCAATAATATGGACTACAACGGCGGCCCGATCATGCCGTCGAACACGGACTACATGCTGATGTGGAGCCCACAGGGGCTGGGGGCCTACCCGCAAGGCTTCACGTTCGGCATCGCCCGTTACTTCACCGACCTGCAACACGACAGCGGCGGGCATCAGAACGTCGACTCGGTCGACCCGCAGTACAACGACCTGACCGGCGCGGTGGCGAAATACGACGTGAGGTTCGGCGGAGTGCTGGTCGACACGGATCCATATCCGCCGACCCAGTGTCCCGTTGGCGGGACGGGCGCCATCGGTACGGTGACCGCCTGCCTGACCGATCCCCAGATCCAGCAGGAGATCGAGAGCTTCGTCACCTCTCACCACCTCCCGGCCGATCTGAGCCACGAGTACTTCCTGTTGACGCCGCCGCACGTCGAGAGCTGCTTCACGAATGATCCGACGACGAACTTCGGTGGCTGCTCGGCCGGAGAGCCGCTGAACATCGCGGCCTACTGTGCGTATCACCAGAACACGGCCACCACGACGATGATCCTCTACGCCAACATGCCGTTTGATGCGACCAACCCGCTATGTCAGGACGGGAACAACCCGAACGGCCTCATCTCGGACGGCGAGATCAACGGCGGGCTGAGCCACGAGCACAACGAGTCGGTCACCGACCCTCTCCCTAACGACGCCTGGACCAACGGCGCGGGCGCCAATCACGGACTAGAGGTCGGTGACCAGTGCGAGTTCGGGCAGATGGGCACCCCGCTCGGCACCGCCCCCAACGGGTCTCCGTACAACCAGGTGATCAATGGACATTTCTACTGGTACCAGGAGGAGTGGAGCAACGACACCGCCAGCTGCGTGCAGCGAATAACGCTTCCCCACGGCCTGCCAACCGCGAGGGAAACGGTCACGGCCGGGACGGGAACCAACATGACGTTCGACGCCAGCCGATCGACCGCCCGAGGCGGCGTGGCCGACTTCAGCTGGCAGTTCAACGCCGTTCCCAACGCCGAGACCGTCGAGCAGACGACGCCGACGATCACGTACACGTTCCCGGCCGCCGGGGCGTACTCGACCGGCGTGGCGGTGTTCAACGCCGACGGGCTGTCGCAAGGAACCGGCGGGATCGTGGTCACCGGCAAGAACGGGTTCCAGCCGGCGTTCACGGTCTCCCAGTCGCGCGGGCCCAGGAGCGAACGGAAGGTGCAGTTCAGCGCGCTCACGACGGTGAGCGGCCAGCCCGTCATGAACTACCTGTGGGAGTTCGGAGACGGCACCACCGGCTCGGGACCGAACCCGACCCACACATATCAGCATCCGGGCAACTACACGGTGACCGCGGTGCTGTTCAGCGGCGTCGGATCCGCGTTCCCGGGAGCGGGCGCCGGACCCGTGTACGCGCAGCAGGTCAAGGTGGGCGGTCACTAACTGACTAGCTGACCCGACTTACTTGGAGCGGCCGCCTCGCGCGGCCGCTCCGCCGTACCACCGCTTAGTGGCGCGCCACCGAAACGAGCGCGCGCCGACCTTCACCTCGGAACCGACCATCCCGGCGGTCTCGAGCCGGCGGGGCAGCGTGTCCGGGTCGATCAGGTTGAGCGTGTCCTAGCGACCGTCGCCATAGGGCGGCTTGGTCGCGTCGCATTGGGTGACCGACACCGAGTTGTGGGCGCCGTTCATCGCTCGACCGTAGCAACGGCCAGCGCCGCCGCGCCTTCCTCTCGGCCGACGAACCCCATCCCCTCCCCGCGCGTCGCCTTGACGCTGACGTGTTCGGGCGAGATGCCGATCGCGCCCGCGAGCGAGGCCCGGATCTGATCGCGAACCGGCGCCACATGCGGCCGCTCGATCACCACGGTGACGTCGACGTGAACGACCGAGACGCCGCGTACCGACAGCATCGCCACCGTCGTGCGCAGCAGATCGAGCGAGTCCGCGTCGCGGTAGCGCTCGTCGGTGTCGGGGAAGTGCTCGCCGATGTCGCCGAGCGCCGCCGCACCGAGCAGCGCGTCGATCACGGCGTGCGTCAACACGTCGGCGTCCGAGTGCCCGGCGAGGCCGCGATCGTGCTCGAGCTCGACGCCGCCGAGCACCAGCCGCCGCCCTTCGGCAAAGCGGTGGCAATCGTAGCCCAAGCCGACCTGCGTGCTCATCGGTCGGCCAAGAGCAGCTCTGCCAGCCGCAGATCGTCGGCGGTCGTGACCTTGAAGTTCGGCTCGCCGGCCGGGATCACGCGCACGACTCCCCCCCGGTGTTCGATCAGCCATGCATCGTCGGTTGCCCGCGCCAGCAGCTCATCGTCGGCCAGCACGAGCTCGAGCGTCTCGCGCCGAAAGACCTGCGGGGTCTGGATCGCCCACAGCGATGATCGGTCGAGGGTGCGTCGGACCACCCGGCCCTCGACCTCCTTGATCGTGTCCGACACCGGCGCGGCGGCGATCACGGCGTCAGCCCCCGACGACTCGAGCTCCACCAGCGCGCGCTCGAACAGCGCTGAACTCGCCAGCGGTCGTGCCGCGTCGTGCACGACCACGGGATCGCCGCCCCCCGAGGCCCGCAGCGCCGCGCGCACCGACTGCGAGCGCACCGCGCCACCGGCGACGGCGACCGTCCCCTCGGGCGCGGCGTCGAGCGCGTCCGCCGGCAGCGCCACGACGATTTCTTCGATCTCAGCGACCGAGCGAAGCGCGGCCACGCTCCATTCGAGCATCGGCCTCCCCCCAAGCGTGACAAGCGCCTTGGGCCGACTCGACCCAAGGCGCTGTCCACGCCCGGCGGCCACGATCAACGCGACCGCCATACGTGCCGCGGCGCGTGCCTATTTCGCGCCGACGGTGACCTTCCCGTTCGTCTTGCCGTTCTTGCCGTTATAGGACTCCAACAACAGGCCCTGGAGATGCTCCTCGACCTCGTCCTCGTCCATCCCCAGCGCGTACATGAGCTCGGAGGCGAGAATCTTCTTCGCGCGCGTGAACATCTGCTTCTCGCCCGTCGAAAGCCCCTTCTCGGCTTCGCGGATGGCGAGGTTGCGCACGACCTCGGCGAGCTCGTAGATGTCGCCGGTCTTGATCTTGTCGCGGTTGTACTTGAACCGACGGTTCCAGTTCTTGGGCATCTCGGAACATTCGTCCTGGAGTACGCCTAGGACCTTCTGGACCGTCTCCTCGTCGATCACGCGGCGCAGACCCGCGAGCGCGGCGTTCTCGGTGGGGACCATGACGGTCATGTCGTTGTGCAGGATCTTGATGGTGAGGTATTCACGCCGCTCGCCAAGGATCTCCTTGAGCTCCTTGCGGATCACCTTTCCCGCCCCGTGATGGGGATATACGACGTTGTCGCCGATTTCGAACTCGATGTGAACGACTTCTACCTCTTCCTCGGCGATCTCGAGGTCCTCCAGTTGCTCTTCCATTAGCTCTGTGATGGTGTCCTCCTCTTCGCGGGACGGGCGAGGGTCGGAGACCCGCGCTCGATCTTTCCACTCCCTAGAACTACGTTTGCAGGTACCTGTCCACGAGGTTGATCTCCTGCTGCCGGCGAAGACCCTCGCGGATGTCCTTCGCCCGGATCTCGCCGACTCCGTCGACGGTCTCCAGCTCGCCGTCTGTCGCGGCGAGCAACTCCTCGAGTCCTCCGAACTCGCTGACGATCCGCTGGACCACCAGCTTGGGCAGTCGCGGAATCCGCCCGAGGATGCGGAATCCGCGGGGAGACGTCGGATAGTCGAGGGTATTCAGCTTGCGGTCGTAGCCGAGCAGCTCGGCGAGCCGGCCAAAGTCCAGTAGATCCTGGTTGGGCAGGCGTACGAGCTGGTCGAACGCGGTCGCGAACGTCTCGTCGGTGTCTTCCGAGAGGTAGTCGTGGACGAGCGCCGTCTTGTCGGCCGACACGCCCACCATGGTCTCGTCGAGCTGCATCTCGATCAGCCGGCCTTCGGTCCCGAGCTCGACGATGTAGCGCTCGATCTCGACCGCCATCCTCGTCACGAGCTCGGCGCGTTGGAGCACGGTCAACACGTCGTGCAGCGTCGCGCCGCCCTCGAACTCGAGCGCGGTCAACCGCGTCGACACCTGATCCAGCCGGCTGCGGTACTTGTCGAGCGTGGCCAGCGCCTGGTTGGCCTTGGCCAGCACTACGGGGATGTCCTCGAGGATGTACTTGATGCCGTCGACGTACAGCGAGACGATCGCCCGACGCTCCGAGATCGCCACGACGAGCGCATCGGTCTGCTTCGAGACGCGCTCCGCCGTGCGGTGACGGGTGCCGGTCTCGAACGTCAGGATCGTCGGGTCCGGCGTCAGCTGGACGTTCACGTGGACGATCTTGGTGGCGTTCGAGCTCAGGACGATCGCACCGTCCATCTTCGCCAGCTCGTACAGCAGCGCCGGCGAGTAGTCGAGATCGAGCTTGATCCCGCCCGAGAACAGGAAGGCCAGCTCGTCGGGGTCGCCGATCACGATCAGCCCGCCGGTCCGGGCATGCAGGATGTTGTCGATCCCCTCGCGAAGCGCCGTTCCGGGAGCGACCATCTCTAGCGCCCTTACCAGCCGGGAATCCTGTCGAGATTCGAGCTCTCCTTTGAGCTCTTCCCCGGAACGCGGCGGCATGAAGGGCGATTTTACCGCTTCTTGACACTCGATTGGCCGCCTCGTCCGCTTGCGTCAGGCTCGGCCGGCGGGGGATCAGGCCGCCACCGCGCCACGCCGCTCTCCCCCCAGCGCCGCGGCCAGGGCGTGCCTGAGCGTCGCGTAGGTACCCGGTTCGAGCACCGGACCGAGCCCGAACTTGGCCGCCTCGGCCAGACGCCGGTCGCCGTGGGCGACAGTCCGCAGCTCGCCGGTCAGCCCGAGCTCGCCGAAGCACGCCCGCGGCTGGCCGCCGCCGCCGCTGAGTGCGACGCCCCTGACCGCGCTCGCGACCGCGAGCGCCACCGCGAGATCCGCCCCCGGCTCGTCGACTCGCACCCCGCCGACGACGTTGACGAACACGTCGCTCGTCCCCGCTCCGATCCCGGCATGGCGCCCGAGCACGGCGAGGACCAGCGCGAGGCGGTTCCGGTCGATCCCCGACGCCACCCGCCGCGGAGGCACGATCTCCGAGCTCGAGACCAGCGCCTGCACCTCGACCAACAGCGGACGGGAGCCCTCCATCGCGCACAGCACGACGCTGCCTGGGCGCTCGGGTGGCCCCGCCCACGAACCGGGCGGACGCGTCCAGAACTTCGACCAGGCCCTCGTCGCGCATCTCGAACACGCCGGCCTCGTTGGTCGAGCCGAACCGGTTCTTGATCGCGCGGACGGTGCGATACGTGCGCTCGCGCTCGCCCTCGAACGAGAGCACGCAGTCGACGAGGTGCTCCAGCACCCGTGGCCCCGCGAGCGTGCCGTCCTTGGTCACGTGCCCGACCAGCAGGACTGCGATCCGCAGCGCCTTCGCGACCCGCATCAGCTCGCCGGCGACCTCGCGAACCTGACCGACCGATCCGGACGTGCTCGACAGCTCCATCGAGTGGAGCGTCTGCACGGAGTCGATCACGCACACCTCCGGACGCTCGTGCTCGAGCGTCGCCACCACGGCCCCGAGATCGGTCTCGGCGATCACCGGGATGTCGAGCGCGTCGGCGCGCAGACGCTCCGCCCGGAGGCGGATCTGCGCGGCCGACTCCTCGGCGGACACGTACAGCGTGCGCCGGCCCGCGGCGTGCAGGTTGGCCAGGACCATCGTCGTGAGCGTCGACTTGCCGATGCCCGGCGAGCCTCCGATGAGCACGAGCGAACCGGGCACGATCCCGCCCCCGAGCACGTTGTCGAGCTCGCCGATCCCAGTGGGCAAGCGTTCGCGCTCGGCCGCGGCGACTTCGCGCAACGCCACCGGCTTCACGACCGCCCGACCGGCGGCCTTCGCGCCACCGCCCCGACCGGACGGCCCCGGCCGGCGTATCTCCTCCACGAGCGTGTTCCACTCGCCACAGCCCGGGCACTGCCCCGCCCAGCGCGGGGTCTCGTGCCCGCAGGCCGAGCAGACATGGATCGGGGTCGAACGTGCCATCGGGCCCGAGGCTACGCCGCGGGCCCGACGGAACGCGAAGGCCTACTCGCTGGCAGGGGCGTCGTCGGAACCGGCCGGTTCCTCTGACCCGGACGGCTCGCCGCCGCTCTCGCCGCCGCCACCCTCGGCGCCGACCCCGACCGGGGTGGGCGCAGGAGCCGGCTCGATCACGGTCAGCTTCACCTCGGCGTCCGCGGGCGGCTCGCCGCCGTCCTCGGCCGCCGGCCAGTCAACCATCACGGTCGAGCCCGACGGCACCTGCGAGCGCAGGACGAAGTCCGCGAGCGGATCCTCGACGTAGCGCTGGATCGCGCGGCGCAGCGGCCGGGCGCCCATCGACGGATCCCAACCCTTCTCGACGAGCATGTCCTTGGTCGGCTCGGACAGCTCCAGCTGGAGATCGCGGTCGGCCATCGACTCGCGGATCCTCCGCAGCAGCAGGTCGACGATCTCCTTGATCTCGTCCTTGGTCAGCTTGTGGAAGACGATGACCTCGTCGATGCGGTTCAGGAACTCGGGCCGGAACACCTTCTTGAGCTCGCCCGTGATCCGGGTCTTCATGTCGTCGTAGGTGATGCCGGTCTCGTCGTCGGACACCGCAAACCCGAGCGGGGTATTGCGGGCGATCTCCGCGGCCCCGATGTTCGAGGTCATGATCACGATGCAATGGCGGAAATCGACGGTCCGTCCCTGCGCGTCGGTGAGCCGTCCGTCCTCCAGGATCTGGAGCAGGATGTTGAACACGTCGGGATGGGCCTTCTCGATCTCGTCGAGCAGCAGCACGCTGTAGGGCTTGCGCCGCACGGCCTCGGTGAGCTGGCCGCCCTCGTCGTAGCCGATGTAGCCAGGAGGTGAGCCGACCAGGCGCGAAACCGCGTGCTTCTCCATGTACTCGGACATGTCGATCCGGATCATCGTCTCCTCGTCGCCGAACAGGAACTCGGCGAGAGTCCGGGCCAGCTCGGTCTTCCCGACGCCCGACGGGCCGAGGAAGATGAACGAACCGGTCGGCCGCTTCGGGTCCTTGAGGCCGGCGCGCGAACGGCGGATCGCCTTCGAGACGACCTCGATCGCCGGGTGCTGCCCGATGACGCGCTTGTGGAGCTCCTCCTCCATCCGCATCAGCTTCGCCGTCTCGGCCTCGGTCAGCTTGAACACCGGGATGCCGGTCCACATCGAGACGATGTCGGCGATCTCCTCCTCGCCGATCGCGGGACGCTCGGTCGACTCGCCGGCCTCCCACTGCTCGGCCAGCTCGCGCTTGCGCTGGGTCAGCCGGCGCTCCTTGTCGCGGAGGTTCGCGGCCTTCTCGAACTCCTGGTTCTCGATCGCCTCCTCCTTGGCGCGCCGCGTCTCCTCGATCTCGTCCTCGAGCTCGCGATACACGGGCGGAGAGGTCATCGACTTGATCCGCATCCGCGACGCGGCCTCGTCGATCAGGTCGATCGCCTTGTCCGGCAGGAACCGGTCGGAGATGTAGCGGTCGGCCAGCTCGGCAGCGGCCTCGAGCGCCTCGTCGGTGATGTTCACCTTGTGATGCTGCTCGTAGCGGTCGCGCAGGCCCTTGAGGATCTGCACGGTCTCCTCGGTCGACGGCTGGTCGACGGTGATCTTCTGGAAGCGTCGCTCCAGGGCGGAATCGCGCTCGAGGTACTTGCGGTACTCCTCGAGCGTGGTCGCGCCGATCGTCTGCAGCTCGCCGCGCGCCAGCGCCGGCTTCAGGATCGAGGCCGCGTCGATCGCGCCCTCGGCCGCGCCCGCGCCGACGAGGTTGTGGAGCTCGTCGATGAACAGGATGATGTCGCCGCGCTGGGTGATCTCCTTCATCACCTTCTTCAGGCGCTCCTCGAACTCACCTCGGTACTTCGAACCCGCGACCAGGGCCGCCAGGTCCAGCGTGTAGATCTGCTTGCCCTTGAGGAGCTCTGGGACCTCGCCGTGCGTGATCCGCTGCGCGAGGCCTTCGACGACGGCGGTCTTGCCGACACCCGGCTCGCCGACCAACACGGGATTGTTCTTGGTCCGCCGCGAGAGGATCTGCATGATCCGCTCGATCTCGGTCTCGCGACCGACGACCGGGTCCAGCTTGCTCTCTGCGGCCAGCTTGGTCAGGTTGCGGCCGAACTGGTCGAGCAGCTTGGACGACTTCTTGCCGGTCTCGCCGCCCTGGGCCGCCCCGGCCGCGCCAGCGGCGCCGGCGCCGCGCTGGCGGCTCCCGGGCCCCGAGAGCATCCGGATGACCTCGTTGCGAATCTTTTCGGAATCTGCGTCGAAATCGAGCAGGATCCGGGCCGCGACGCCCTCGTTCTCGCGCACCAGCCCGAGCAGGATGTGTTCGGTGCCGATGTAGTTGTGGCCGAGGCTGAGCGCCTCGCGCAGGGCGAGCTCGAGCACCTTCTTGGCTCGCGGCGTGAACGGGATCTGACCGGACGTGACCTCCTCGCCCGAGCCCACGATCCGTACGACCTGAGCGCGCACGCGCTCCACCGTGATGTCCAGCGACTCGAGTACGCGGGCGGCAAGCCCTTCCTCTTCGCGGAGGAGGCCAAGCAGAATGTGCTCGGTCCCGATGTAGTTGTGCTTGAGCGTCCGCGCTTCTTCCTGAGCCAAGACGACTACCTGGCGGGCTCGCTCTGTGAATCGCTCGAACATGATCCTTCTCTTCTGTGGCGGGTCTCGGTCTGCTCGGTCGGGATGGTTTTCCGGTCTGCTCCTCGCCTACCTGCTCGGTTCACATGGTAGTTCGCGAATGCGGGGACGCCGCCGATCCCGTTCTACCCACCTTGTCGGCCAATAGCCGCCGATTGATGAGCGAAACGGTCTCGAGTTTTCGGGCCATAGGCCAGTTTATCAACGGGCCTCTGCGCCATTCCGGTAGTCGACCCGCCCGCCCCAGACTTCACACGTTGTTCATGTCCGGCCCGTGGCTACCGGATCCCACTCATATTCGAGCTGTCTGGCGGTCCGGATCGCCAGCTCGCGGCCCTCGAATCTGTCCACCAGATGCAGCGACATTGCGATCCCGGAGCTGAGTCCGCCGGACGTCACGACCTCGTCCGCATCGACCCAGCGGATCCACGCCTGGCCGCGCCTTCCGACCCGCTCCGCCAACTCCTCGACATCCTCCCAATGCGTGGTCCACGGCCGCTCGGAGAGCAGGCCGAGCGCGGCCAGGATGAAAGCCCCGGTGCAAACCGAGCTCACCACCGGCGTGGCGCGGGCGACCGGCGCCACCGCGGTCATCAGGCTGGCGTCGGCGATGACGTCGTCGATCGCGATCGCGCCGGGCACGACGAGCACGTCCAGCGGCCCACAGTCGGCCAGAGTGGCCTGGGGCACCAGCCGCAGCCCCCCGTAGGCGAATACGGGACCCGTCCCCGCCCCGAGGGTCACGACCTCGAACGGCGGCGCGCCCCCATCCCGAACGACCAGACGCGACGCGGTCAGGAACACCTCGTACGGGCCGCCGACGTCGAGTACGTCCACCTGGTCGAATAAGAGAATGCCTATCCGCACGGTGACTTTCGCCTGGTAATCGGGCTAATCCCGCAGTGGGGGCTGATCCCGCACAGGGGGCTGATCCCGGACAGGGGGCTGATCCCGCACAGGGGGCTAATCCCGCATCGCCGGGAAGAGCACCACCTCGCGGATCGACTGCTTCCCGGTGATCACCATCACCAACCGGTCGATGCCGATCCCGATCCCGCCGGTCGGAGGCATCCCCTGTTCGAGCGCCTCGAGGAACGCCTCGTCGTAGGGCTGCGTCTCCTCGTCGCCGGCGCCGGCGAGGACCCGCTGCTCCTCGAACCGTCTCCGCTGCTCGTCGGGATCGTTCAGTTCCGTGAACGCGTTCGCGATCTCCAGTCCGCCGATGTAAGCCTCGAACCGCTCGACCAACCCCTCAACCGAGCGGTGGCGCTTGGCGAAGGGCGACAGCTCGACCGGATAGTCCATCAGGAACGTCGGCTCGATCAGGGTCGGCTCGACATGCTTGGAGAGGAGCTCGTCGACGAGCTGGGGCCAGGTGTCGTCCGGCGGGGCGGCAAGTCCCCGGGCGGCCATGGCCGCGGCCAGCTGATCTCGTTCTCTGTCCTCCATGATGTCGATCCCGGTGCGGTCGCGAATCGCGTCGACCAGCCGCTCTCGTCGCCACGGCGGGGTCAGATCGATCTCCCCCTGGTAGCCCGCCTCGGCGGCGGCGTACGCGACCAGGCGCTCACATCGCGAGGCGATGTCCTCGTAGTCGGCGTACGCCTCGTACCACTCGAGCATCGTGAACTCGGGGTTGTGGGTGCTATCGACGCCCTCGTTTCGGAAGTCCTTGCCGAGTTCGTACACGCGCTCGAGGCCGCCGACGATCAGCCGTTTCAGGTAGAGCTCGGTCGCGATCCGCAGGAAGAACTCGCGATCGAGCGCGTTGTGGTGCGTCGTGAACGGCCGGGCGAGCGCGCCCCCGTACAGAGGCTGCAGCACCGGTGTCTCGACCTCGATGAACCCCTCGGCGTCGAGGAACCGGCGGACCGCGGAGATCACGCGCGCGCGTGTGATGAACAGCTCGCGCGCCTCCTCGTTGGCGATCAGGTCGAGCTCGCGCCGGCGAAAGCGCGTCTCGACGTCGGTCAGGCCGTGGTGCTTCTCGGGCGGCGCTCTCAGCGACTTGGCCAGGAGCGCGAAGTCGAGCACCCGCAGCGTCAGCTCGCCCCGGCGTGAGGAGAACGCGGTCCCGTCGACCCCGATCAGGTCGCCCAGATCCAGCCCCAGGAGCCGCTCCATCCCCTCGGGGCCGAGCTCGTCGACGCGCGCCTGGAGCTGGATCCGCCCGGAGCGGTCCACGAGATCGAGGAACGCCATCTTCCCCTGGCCCCGCCGCGCCGCGAGCCGGCCCGCGACGCGGTGACGGGCGTCCGTCTCATCCCCGGGCTCCAGCCCGGCGTGCGCAGCGCGAACGGCCGCGATCGGCTCGACCCCGTCGAACTCGTGCGGGAACGGGTCGATCCCGGCGTCGCGCAGGGACTCGAGCTTGCGCCGGCGCGTCGCCAGCAGCTCATCGCCGCCGTCGGCTCGGTCGCTCACGGGCGCGGCGAGCTAGTGGTCGTCCCCGTAAGTACGGTCGCAACGAGAGGTGCCACTGGTGGATGCTGCGCGAGGACGCAGGGCCTGACGTGTAGCAGCGCTACACGAGGGCCCGAGGACAAAGCGCAGCGCCGCCAGGGGTGCCTCGAATGCGACCGTATTTGCGGTGGCGGCCACTGGTTACGCGGACGCGACGTCGATCTTGGTGATCTTGAGGTGCCGTTCGCCCCGGGGCGTCGCGATGACGACCTCGTCGCCCCGCTTGCGCCCGAGGAGGGCCTTGCCGACCGGCGACTCGTTCGAGAGCTTCGCCTCGCGCGGGCTGGCCTCGGCCGACCCGACGATCGTGTACTTCGTCGACTTGCCGCCGTCGTCCTTCACGTGCACGACCGAGCCGACGCGCACCTGGTCGGTCGAAAGATCGGACTGGTCGATCACGGTCGCCGAGCGGAGCTTCTCCTCCAGCGACGCGATCCGCGCCTCGAGCATCGCCTGCTCGTTCTTGGCGTCGTCGTACTCGGCGTTCTCCGAGATGTCGCCGAACTCGCGGGCCTCCTTGATCCGGGCGGCGATCTCGCGACGACGGGTCGTGGTCAGTTGATCGAGCTCCGCCTTTAGGTTGGCGAGCCCTTCGGGTGTGATGATGACGTCCTTGGGCATGTCGCAGACCTGTACTTGAGGGGGGCACCGCCGGATGGCCGGCGGTCCGGACGAGAAAAAACCCGCCTGCTGAGCGGGAAATTTATACGCAGCTGGGGTGCGTGGGCGGACCAGTATAGACACCCGATTCGCCCGGCTGGGCCTGGCCGCTATCTGGCTCGGTCCGGGCCTTGTCCCAGCCCCGTGGCCCAATGGGTCATGGCCGTCAACGGCCGATGACCCATCGATCCGGCCCTACGGGTCAGGAGGTTTGCGATGACCCCGGAGAATTGCCCCCAAGGCAATTCTCCAAAGGTCATGGCCCGCCAGGGCCATGACCCATCCGCGCCTAAGGGCGGTGACCCACGATTTCGTCGGCCTGCTGGAAGGTCGGCCGGTTGATCCACTCGATCAGCGGCTGGCTGATCACGCCGATCGGCCGGAACTGGATCGAATCCGAGCACATCTGGTCGCCGGCGGCGCAGGCAGCGTCGGCCGGATAGACCTGCTGCGGGGATTCGGCGATCGCCTGGCCGAGCGAGGACT
Source organism: uncultured Solirubrobacterales bacterium (assembly GCA_963709205.1). GTDB lineage: Bacteria > Actinomycetota > Thermoleophilia > Solirubrobacterales > Solirubrobacteraceae > Palsa-465. Next base: position 378,486 of record CAVPVP010000018.1, on the reverse strand, counting down.
CGAGCGCGGCGCGGCACTCGGCGAGCGATCCGCCACCGCAGTACTCGCGGTTCAGCGGCCCCGCGACCTTGTCGCCCAGCACCGAGCGCAGATCCTTCTGGACGATGCCGTAGAAGCCGACGTCGAACGCGGAGCCCAGATGCGCGCCGGAGACGCCGTGCCCGGGCTCGTCGTTGATCGGGAAGTCGGACTCCACCTGGCTCAGCAGGCTCGAGCCGAGCGTGGGGCCGAATTCGGCGTTGACCAGCAACGGCCACCAGGCGTCCATGATCCGCACCGCGTCGGTCTGGTCGTAGCTCCCGGACGCGCCCGGATGCTCCCGGTTGATCCGGTGGGCGCCGCTCCCCACCCACGCCTGGAGTTCGTTCACCGCGTTCGCGAGCGTGGGGTCGCTCGGGTGGCCGAGGATCTGGAGCGCGTACGGCAGCACCTCGACGCCGCGCAGGTCCTGGGTCCCGGCGGTTCCCATCGCGTTGATCAGGTCGGCCAGCGTCATCTTGCCGCCGCTCGCGGCGAGCTGGGCGTTGATGTTGTTGTCGAGCACCTGCGAGCGGTAGACCGACGAGTACTCCTGGCCGGTGGCGGCGTCGTTGTAGCCGGGCGCCTGTTTGTTGTTCCAGCTCGTCAGGTACGACTGGTTGACCGCCTGCGGGTGCGCGCTCTCCGGCGTCTGCTGCTCGGTGAGGCTCGCCGGCGTCATCTGGGCCGCGGGCTGGAGGCCCTTCCAGGCGGCGCTCGCCCACGACGGGAACAGCGGATCGGTGTTGGCTGCACGCACCGGGTTCAGGCCCGAGTTGAAGTACGCGATGTTCTTGTTGTCGGCGTAGAACCAGTTGAACGTGTACTGGACGTCGTAGGCCGCGTTCATGAAGTCCTGCGGGTTGCGCATGTCGGCCGGCTCGTTGAACTTCTCGAACCCGAGGGCCGAGTCGAGCTCGTGCATATACGTCGAGCGCAGGTTCGTGTAGACGACGGGCTTGCCGTTGATCCGCGCCCGCGCGATCACGATCCCGTACGCGGTCCGCTTGGTCTGGAACGTCACCGAGCCGGCCGGCGTCGAGTCGCCGAGGTTGGGCTGCCACGACTCGCTGCGGGTCAGCGTCTCCATCTGGGTGCAGTTCCCGTTCAGCATGTAGTAGTCGGAGTCCACCGACACGGCGCCGCCGTTCGGGTTGCAGAGCGGCTCGGCGAACGTGTCGATGATGTTCTGGCTGGCCGAGGTCGCCGACCACGCGTAGTCGGGGCCGTGGCCCAGTTCGACGTACAGGTTGACTCCCGGGAACGCGGCGCCCTCGGCGTCGATGCCAGGCCCGTGGATGTCCTCCTCCATCAGGATCTCGGGAGTGAAGTAGCTGACCTGCGGGCCCATCACCGCCAGCGGATTGCCGCTCGCGCTGTCGGCGGCGCTCACCAACAGCGCGTTCGACATAGAGCGCGGGAACTGCAGGAGACCTTGCCCGGCGCTCTCCGCCATGCCGGACACGCCGTCCGAGGACGAGGGCCGCTCCCTGGACCCGGTCGTGGCCTGGCCGGCCTCGCCGGCCGGGACGGCGCCGGCGACGACCGGGTCGGCGTAGGAGACCGAACCCGCGTCGGGGAGGGCCATCGTCTTCTGTACGGCCTTGCTCGGTCTGGGCAGAGTCTGGTACGGGAACGCCTTGTTGTGGACGGTCGTCGGGGCCTCGGGGTCGGAGGGATCGTCGAAGCTGAGGAAAGTCGCGAAGCCGGAGTTGTCTACGGACAGCTTGCCCGCGCTGAGCACGGCCTTGCCGGCGCGACGGGTTCCGGACGGCTTATGGGCTGCGCTGCGCGCAGCGGCCTTGGGGGCAGGTACCCCGTCCGGACGGGCCTGCACGGTCCCACGGACGCCGAGCGAAGCGAGGCCCAAAAAACGCCGCTTCTTCTTGTGTTTCTTCGGCTTCTTCTTCTTGGCGGGCTTCGCGCTGAGCTCGGGGGATCCCGCCACGACGAAGTGCTCGCGTCCGAACTTCTGCTCCATGTCCTGGTACAGGACCGCGTTTGAGAGCTGCTGGCCCCCGCCGTTGCCGAAGATTCCGCCGACGAGCGTCGCGATCGAGACCAGATCCTCGACCGTGAACGGCTGCGGGCCCTGGGGCTGGCCGATGGCGGCGTACTCCGCCGGCAGCATCGTGAGCGCGTTCAGCGGGCTCACGGCCTTGGCGATGTAGGCGTTGATGCCGTCGACGTAGTTGGTGGCGTCGCTCAGGATCTGGGGTCCGTCCGGGGAGCTCGAGGCCGCCCAGTTGATCTGGTTGACCAGGTCCTGCTGCGTGTAGGGCTCATTCGCCCATACGTCCCGGTCCATGGCCACGTTGGCGCCGCCGGCGAACTGGGCGAGGTCGCCCTGGCCCGAGTGCCTGAGCACGTCGATGAAGAACAGGCGGTCTTCGGCGGTGGCGTAGCCGATCCCGAACATCAAGGCTGCCCGCGTGTCGCCGTAGATGTGGGGCACGCCGAACTGCGAGTCGCGCACGATCGTGACGCCTGCCTCGGGGCTCTCGTTGCTGGCGACGTCGCCCGCGGGCACGCCGAAGGTGGCGTCCTTGTAGAACTGCGGAATCTGCGCCTCGGTGATCGGGACCGCCGTGGTGAGGTTCGAGTACATCCCGAGCTGATCGTTCGCGTGCGGCGGATATCGTCCCGGCCGCCTTGAACTGCGCCGCCTGGAGGAGGTCGTCGAAGCCGTTCTGGCCGGGCGGCAGGATGTTGCGGAAACCGCCGTAGTCGTTGTAGCCGTAAGGCTGCACCTGGGCGTTCGCCGCGGGCGCGACCGCCAGCGCGAACACGCCAACGACCGCCGCCACCCTGCCAATGCGCCGGAACATGGATTCCGCAACCTACACACGCGTCGCTTCCCGCGCGCCGGTTCCCCGCGTCCCCTGCGACGACATGGCCCCGCGCGCCTCCGCGTTCCGGTTAAACCCTCACTCGCCACCCGCCCCGCGGTGAATGCAGATTCACCCGGCCCCGCCACGGTTTGCGCCGCACTCGACGTCGGCGCGCCGCCGAGTGTCGACTTAACCGCAAACCGCACCGCTCCCTACGCGGCGGCTACCTCCGCGCCGGCGCCGTGCAGGAGCGCCCGGGCACCATCGAGCGTGGGCGCGGTCTGGAGCGCGCCCTGGAGCGCGCGGCCGCCGCCGAGCCGCTCGACGTACCACGGGTAGAACTTGCGCAGGTACCGCGCGGTCGCGCGTCGTCCCCGAGGTGCTCGACGCGCGGATCGATCACCCAGTCGAGCTCGGCCAGCACCTCCTCGCGGGTCGGGCGCGACGTGGCGTCCCGCACCGCCGAGCAGCTGCTCGAACAGCCACGGATTGCCGAGCGAGCCGCGCGCCAGCAGCACCGCCGGCGGCGCCGGTCTGCTCGAACGCCGTCGCGACCGCCTCCGGCGTGTGCAGCCCGCCGGAGACCAGCACCGGCACCGGCAGCTCCTCGACCAGCTCGCCGCACGAGCTCGTAGTCGGGCGCGCCGGTGTGGCGCTGGGAGGCGTGGCGCGGGTGGATGCAGATCGCCGGCCACGCCGCCGTCGAACACGAGCCGACGAGCGATCTCGAGCGCCGCTCAGATCGCCGGGCCGCTGACCCGGTCCGCAGCTTGACCGTGACCGGCAGCCCGCTGCCGCGCGCCGCCGCCCGCGCGAGCGCGACCGCCACGTCGCGGGTCCTCGAGCAGCGCCGCGCCGGCCCCGGTCTTGCAGACCTTCGGCACCGGGCAGCCCATGTTGATGTCGATCAGGTCGGCGCCGGCGGCCGCGACCCGCTCGGCCGCCGAGGCCATCACGTCCGGATCGTGGCCGAACAGCTGCATCGACACCGGGTGCTCGTCGGGGTGGATCCGCAACAGCTCGCGACAGGTCCGCTCGTTGCGGTAGTGCACCGCGAAGCTCGACACCATCTCCGAGACGACCAGCCCGGCGCCGTAGCGCTTGGCCTGCAGACCGCACGAACCAGTTGCCGATCCCGGCCAGCGGCGCGAGCACGACGCGGTTGGCGATCGGCGACGCCGCCGAGCGTCCAGCGGTCGGTCAGCGACCGGCGACATCCGGTTTCATGGTACGAATTCGGGCTATGGACCTCGCTGACGAGCTGCGCCCTGGGCCGAGATCGTGCTCGAGCAGGTGCCGGGGCTCGAGCTGTTCGACGCCCACACGCACCTCGGCCAGAACGACCCCGACGGGATGAAGCAGACGCCCGAGGAGCTGATCGACCGCGCTCGAGCTCGCCGGCGCGCGCGGGCGCGTTCGTGTTCCCGATGCACGAGCCCGACGGCTACCCGCCCGCCAACGACGATGGTGCTCGAGGCGGCCCGCGGCTCGGACGGGCTGCTCATCCCGTTCTGCCGCGTCAACCCGCACGACGATCCGCGTTCCCGAGGCCGAGCGCTGCCTCGACGCCGGCGCGCGGGGGATCAAGCTCCACCCGCGCGCCGAGCAGTTCACGCTCGACCACCCGACGGTCCGCGACTCGTCGCGCTCGCCAACGAGCGCCGCTGCCGATCCTGATCCACGCCGGCCGCGGGATCCCGGCGCTCGGCCTGCACGCCGTCGAGCTCGCCGGCGAGTTCCCCGACGCGCGGCTGATCCTCGCCCACGCCGGGATCTGCGACCTCTCCTGGATCTGGCGCGTCGCCGCCGATCTCCCGAACCTGCTGTTCGACACCGCCTGGTGGATCCCGCGCCGACCTCGCGGCGCTGTTCTCGCTCGTGCCGCCCGGGCAGATCGTGTTCGCCTCCGACGCGCCGTACGGCAACACGGTCGTCTCGGCGGCGTTCCAGCTCCGCCTCGCGCTCCAGGCTCGGCTTCTCACCCGAACAGATCCGCTCGATCGCCTCCGAGCAGTCGCTGCGGATCGCCGCCGGCGAGCCGCTGCAGCCCGCCGGCCCGGCGGTCGGCGAGCGCGAGCGGGCCTCGCACGTGCTGCTCGACCGTGTCGCCCAGTTCCTGCTGCTCGGCGCGATCGTGACGATGCGCGGCACCGAGGGCGACCCGAGATGCTCGCGCTCGCGCGGCTCGCCTGCGACGTCCCCGACGAGATCGACGACGCGCCGGTGTTCGCGCGCGATCCGTCGCCTGCTCGACGCGTACGACGAGGCCTTGCCGCCGAGGACCCGGACGAGCGCCGGAGGATCGCGTTCCTGATCCTCGCGGCGACCGTCGCGAAGACGCCCGACGTCCCGATCCCGGCGATGGAAGTCCTCCGCGAGCCGTTCGGGCTCGCGTCCGGACCCGATCGGTCGGCATCACGCCTCCCTAACTCGAGAGAGTTCCGCTCCCAGATCAGCCGCAGCCCGGTCAGCGTCAGCAGGTCGTCGACCTCGTCGATCGTCTCGCGGATGAACGGGACGAGCACGCCGGCGAGGCCGCCGGTCGCGATCACGCGCGTCGTCTCGCCGAGCTCGTCGCGCAGCCGGCTGACGATCCCCTCGACCTGACCGGCGAAGCCGAACACGATCCCGCTGCGGATCGCGTCGACCGTCGACTTGCCGATCAGCGAGCGCGGCTCGGCGAGCTCGACCTTCGGCAGCTTCGCGGCGCGGTCGTACAGCGCGTCGATCGAGATCTCGGCGCCGGGGGTGATGATCCCGCCGAGATACTCGCCGGCGGCGGACACGACGTCGTAGGTGATCGCGGTGCCGAAGTCGACGACGACGCAGGTGTCCTGGACGCGGTCGTACGCCGCGACCGCGTTGACGAGCCGATCGGCGCCGACCTCGTACGGGTTGTCGATCCGGATCGGCATCCCGGTGCGGATCGTCGGCCCGACGACGAGCATCTGATGGCCGAGGTAGTGCCTGGCCATCTGCGTCCACTGCTCCGAGAGCTGGGGCACGGTCGAGGACACGATCGACCGGTCGACGTCGTGGAACGACAGCCCGCGCAGCGCGAGCAGGTTGGCGAGCGCGGCCCCGAGCTCGTCGCCGGTCGACTCGCGGACGGTCGAGAACCGCCAGTGCTGGAACACGGTCGTCTCGCCGTCGCGGAACAGCCCGAAGTGGGTCTGGGTGTTTCCGACGTCGACGACGAGCAGCATCGGCTGAGACTAGACGAGCGGAGGTCCGGCGCGCCGGACCTTCTGTCCGTCGCCTCCGAGCCCGGCCAGCGCGTCCGCCAGCGACGTCCCGTCGGGGAGCGTGAGGCCCGGAGCGAGCTCGAGCAGCGGCACGAGCACGAACCGCCTGGAGGTCACCTCGGGGTGCGGAAGCGTCAGGCGGTCCGAGGCGTACTCCAGCTCGTTCAGCAGCAGGACGTCGACGTCGATCGCTCGCGGTCCGTGCCGCTCGCCCCCGGGCTCGCGTCCCAGCGACCGCTCGACCTCCTTGCACGCTCTGAGCAGCTCCTCCGGGTCGTGGTCGGTTTCGATTCGCAGGCAGGCGTTGTAGAACTCGCGCTGGTCGAGCACGAGCCCGACGGGCTCGGTCTCATACACAGACGAGGACGCAACCACCGTGACGCCGTGCGCCGGCAACGCCGCCACCGCCTCCTCGAGATGAGCGCGCCGATCGCCGACGTTCGATCCGAGCCCGAGGAATCCGGGCCGCCCGCCCGTCATTCCGCCTCGCGCCACACCTCGACCGAGACTTCGCTCACCGGGAGGGCCATCGGCGGCTCGGGCTTGGCCGCCTTCACCCACACGGCGCCCAAGTCGTACTGCTCGATCAGCCGGTCGGCGATCGCCGCGCATAGCCGCTCGAGCGTCTTGTATGAGCGCTGCTGGGCGACCAGATTGGCGGTGTCGCACACCTGGGCGTAGTCGACCGTGTCCTCGATGCGGTCGGTGACCGTCGCATCGACCTCGCCGACGTCGATCCGGAGGTCGATCAGCAGCCGCTGCCCCACCTCGCGCTCGGCGGCGGTCACGCCCACGTGGGTGAACAGCGACAGGCCGCTGACCTCGATCGTGACCTCGGGCTCGGGATGACCCTCGCCCTCGTCGTCGTCTACCTCGTCGTACTCGTCGGGGTCGTCCATCGCGCGCTGACCGTAGCAGCCGTGACCGCGAGTGCGTCGTGGACCGGGGCCACGTCGTGGACCCTGAACACTCGTGCGCCGCGCTCGTACGCAAGCACGTTCGTGGCGACCGTCGCCGCCACCCGGTCGCCGACCTCGCGGCCGGTGATCTTGCCGAGAAACGACTTGCGCGAGGTGCCGATTACGACCGGGCGGCCCAAGTCCAGGAATTCACCGAGCCGCCGGAGTAGTTCGAGGTTGTGATCGACCGTCTTGCCGAACCCGATCCCGGGGTCGAGCAGGATCCTCTCCTCGGCGACGCCGTTCGCGATCGCAAAGGCCATCCGCTCCTCGAGGAACGCCTTGACCTCGGTGACGACGTCGCCGTAGCGAGGGTCCTGCTGCATCGTCCGGGGATCGCCGAGCATGTGCATAAGGCAGCAGTCGGCCTTCGCCTCGGCCACGACGGTGGCGATCTCCGGGTCGCCGCGGAAGGCGGTGACGTCGTTGACGAGCGTCGCGCCGGAGGCGAGCGCCCGCGCAGCCACGCGGCTCTTGTACGTGTCGATCGAGATCTGGGCCGTCGTGCCCGCGGCGATCAGGCCCTCGATCACCGGGATCACGCGCCGGAGCTCCTCCGGCTCGGACACCGGGGCGGCGCCCGGGCGTGTCGACTCGCCGCCCACGTCGAGGATCGCCGCTCCCTCGGCATCGAGCTCGAGTCCGTGCTCGATCGCGACGGCGGTGTCGAGGTAGCGCCCGCCGTCCGAAAACGAGTCCGGCGTGACGTTGACGACCCCCATGATCCGGTAGCCGCCACCGGCGTTACTCATCGGGCCACCGTCCGTGGAGGTCGTAGTAGTCGCGGGCCGCCTCCTCGGTCTCGCGCTCGCGGTTGCTCTGGACGCTCATCCGGTACATCCAGTTGATCATCCACACGATCAGGGCGGCGATCACCAGCGACACGCCGGCGCCGGCGTCGATGTCGTCTTTGCCGCCACCGACCACGATGCCCACGATCCCGACGACCGCGATGGCCACCGGCAGCCACACACGCGTGAGCGCGAGCGCGACGCGGCCGGCGCCGCGGCGCTCATCGGGGCGGGTTCTGGGCTCGGGAGTGCCTTGGGGCATTGACACGGATAGTGTCCCGCACGATGCCTCGCCGACCCTTCCCATCGCCCACCGGCCCGGCGATCACGCGCCGTTCGCTCCTCGGCGCCGCCGCCGGCGGCGCGGCGCTGCTGGCGACCCGCGGGCTGCCGGCGTGGGCTCGCCCGGTGGCGTTCGGAGCAGGCCTCCGCCAGCCCGACAGCCTGCCGTTCCCGGGTAAGCCCACCGGAACCCCGAGCATGCCTCAGATCGAGCACGTCGTCGTGTTGATGATGGAGAACCACTCGTTCGACAACCTGCTCGGGATGGTTCCCCACCAGGTGCCCGGCCGGCGCTCGGTCGACGGCCTGCGCGTGGTGAGCGGGAAGGTCGTCAACTCGAATCCAGATGCCAACGGCCAGCCGGTGGTCGCAGTTCACGCCACCTCCCCGTGCCAGCTGTCCGGCGAGCCCAGCCAGTCCTGGAACGCCAGCCACGAGGCCTACGACAACGGGGCCAACGACGGTTTCGTCAAGGCCAGCGCGCCGGTTGCGATGCAGTACTGGGACAAGCACGACGTGCCGTTCACGTATTCGCTGGCCGAGCATTTCCCGATCGGCGAGCGCCACTTCTCCTCGCTCCTCGGCCAGACCTGGCCGAACCGGTCCTACCTGTACGCCGGGACGTCAATCGGAATGATCAACGACATCATTGCTCCTGCCCCGCCGCCGAACGGCACGATCTGGGACCGGTTCGACGCCCACCACATCGACTGGGGGTACTACTACGACCCCGTGAGCTACGCGATCTTCGAGGTGGTGCCGGGCTCCGACACGCCGGCGCGGGCGTCGCGTGTCAAGCATTTCAGCCGCTTCCTACCGGACGTCGCTGCCGGCAGGCTCCCGCGGGTCACCTTCCTCGACCCGGATTTCGAGACGACGTCAGAGGAGAACCCGCAGGACATCCAGCTCGGCGAGCGGTACATCGCCCAGGTCGTCACCGCCTTGATGCGCGCGCCCACCTGGAAGCGCACCGCGCTGTTCATCACCTACGACGAGCACGGCGGCTACTACGACCACGTTCCGCCGCCGGCGGCGATCCCGCCCGACTCGATCCCGCCGGCGCTGACTCCGAACGACGTGCCCGGCGCCTTCGAGCGCTACGGCTTCCGCGTGCCGATGATCGTCGTCTCGCCCTGGGCGCGGGCGCGCTACGTCTCCCGCACGCTCGAGGACCACACCTCGATCACCGCGTTTATCGAGCGTAAGTGGAACCTGCCGGCGATGACGCTCCGCGACGCCAACGCATCGCCGATGACGAACTACTTCGACTTCCGCAAGCCAGCCTTCCTGAAGCCACCCAAGCTCGCGTCGGCCCCGGGCCTCGGCCCCGGCCTCGCCGCCTGCCACGCCTCCGGCTTAAACCCGCCGCTGACCGGGTGAGGGCGGGTAGACCCGGCGCGGCTCGGCGATGCCGCGTAGCGTCGTCCACTCTGTCGTGACTCGCGCGTCGCGCAACCACCGCGACAGCCGCGATAGACCGACTACGCGACGCGCACGTCACGACAGAGGGCGACGGCGCGAAGCAGGCCTATTCGGCGGTGCCGCCGGCGAGACCAGGCCGCGGCAGTGGACGCGGCCCCTCGGGACGACGCTCGCCCGCGGGCGTCCCGGGGATCGGCACCTCGGGCGGCGGCGGGGCCTCGGCGCCGAACACGTCCTCCTCGGTGCCGCCGCTGAGAAGCGCCTCGAACTGCTCCTTCTCGATCGTCTCGCGCTTGATCAGGATCTCCGAGAGCTTCGAGAGCGACTCGCGGTGAGAGCTCAGGATGTCCTTGGCCTGCACGTGCGCCGCCTCGACCATCCGCCGGATCTCGTCATCGATCTCGCGGGCGATCTCATCCGAGTAGTCGGGCTCCGCAGAAAACTCCCGGCCGAGGAACGGCTGGCCGTGGTCGTGCCCGAACACCCGGGGACCGAGCTTCTCGGACATCCCGAAGCGCATCACCATCTGCTTGGCCGTCGCCGTCACCTTCTCGAGATCGTTTGAGGCGCCGGTCGTGACCTCGCCGAACACGATCTCCTCGGCCGCCCGGCCGCCGAGCGTCATCGCCATCGTGTCGTTCAGCTCGGCGCGGGTCGTCAGGAACTTGTCCTCGCCCGGGAGCGCGATCGTGTAGCCGAGGGCCTGGCCGCGGGAGATCACGGAAATCTTGTGGATCGGGTCACTGTTGGGCAGGAAGTGCCCCACCAGGGCGTGGCCCATCTCGTGATAGGCGGTGATCCGCCGCTCCTTCTCGGACATCACGCGGGTCTTCTTCTCGGGACCCGCGATCACCCGCATAATCCCTTCCTCGAGCTCGACCTGAGTTATCTCGCGCTTGCCGTTGCGGGCGGCCAGCAGCGCCGCCTCGTTCACCAAGTTAGAAAGATCCGCGCCCGTGAAGCCGGGGGTCTGGCCCGCCAGGGCGTCCACGTCGATCTCCCGCGCGAGCGGCTTGCCGCGGGTGTGGACGTCGAGGATCTTCTTGCGGCCGTTGCGGTCCGGGCGGTCGACGACGATCTGGCGGTCGAATCGGCCGGGGCGGAGAAGGGCCGGATCGAGGATGTCGGGCCGGTTGGTGGCGGCGATCAGGATGATGTTGTCCTTCATCTCGAAGCCGTCCATCTCGACGAGCAGCTGGTTGAGCGTCTGCTCGCGCTCGTCGTGGCCACCGCCGAGCCCGGCGCCGCGATGGCGGCCGACGGCGTCGATCTCGTCCATGAAGATGATGCAGGGGGAGTTCTGCTTGGCCTGCTCGAACAGGTCGCGGACGCGCGATGCGCCTACGCCGACGAACATCTCGACGAAGTCGGATCCGCTGATGCTGAAGAACGGGACGCCCGCCTCGCCCGCCACCGCGCGGGCCAGCAGCGTCTTACCGGTGCCGGGAGGCCCGTACAGGAGTACGCCCTTGGGGATCCGCGCCCCCAAGGCCTGGAATTTCTTGGGGTTCTCGAGGAACTCCTTGATCTCGTGCAGCTCCTCGACCGCCTCGTCGACGCCCGCGACGTCGCGGAACGTGATCTTGGGCGAATCGACCGACATTCGCTTCGCGCGCGATTTGCCGAACGACATCACCTTCGATCCGCCGCCTTGGACCTGGTTCATGAGGAAGATCCAGAACCCAATGAAGATCACGAACGGCAGGATGTAGGTCAGCAGCGACAGCCAGCCGTTAGAGGCCTTGCCCTGGATGTCGAAGTTCTGCGGCGAGAGGTTCTTGTCAGCAGCCGTGATGATCTGCGAGACGTAGCCGTCGGGGTACCCGACGGTGTACTTCACGCCGGTCGTCGTCGTGACGTTGGCGGTGTTGTCCTTCTCGTGGAGCGAGAGGCTCTGCACGCCGCCGTGGTCGAGCTGATAGATGAGGTCGCCGAAGGTCTCCTTCTGCGACTTGCTCGAGCTGCCGATCAGCTTCTGGGCGAAGAACGCCAGCACCACCACGATGAGGATCGGGAACGCTGCGCTCTTGAAAAACCTGCTCATAGCTATTAGGTGCGGTGCAGACCCCGCCAGGACTCCAGGTCTGGGACTGCCAAGCGTAGCATCTGGTTTCGGGCCGCCGGAGAGCCTTGCATGCAGGCGTTCATTGCCCTGGACGGGGTTTCCGATCCAGCGTGGCCTTGATCAGTCATCCCCCGGGATGGGGTTTCGGATCCGGCGTGGCCTTGATCAGTCATCCCGCGCTCATTCCTTCAACGCGGCCACGTAGGGCAAGTTGCGATAGCGCTCATCGAAGTCCAAGCCGTAGCCGATCGCGAATCGGTTCGGGATCTCGAAGCCCACATACTTGGTCCGTAGATCGACCTTTTGGCGCTCGGGCTTGATCAGCAACGCGCAGACCTCCAGAGAGCGGGGGTTTCGGCCCGCGAGGTTGCGCAATAAATACTGCAACGTCAGCCCCGAATCGACGATGTCCTCGATGATCAGGACGTCCCGGCCCTCGATGACCGCATCGAGATCCTTGAGAATCCGGACGACGCCCGAGGACTTGGTGGCCGAGCCGTACGACGCGACCGCCATGAAGTCGACCTCGCAGGGAACGTCGAGGTGCCGCATCAGATCGGACAGGAATAGCACCGCACCCTTGAGGACGCCGACCAGCACGAGATCTTTCCCCTGGTAGTCGCGGGAAACCTCTTCGGCGAGCTCCCGGACACGGCGCCTCAGGTCCTCGGCCGGCACGAGGATCTCCCCGATCGCGTCGTCGCCTTCCACGGCCGGGAGTTTATGGCGCGCGCCGGGCAAGCAGCCTGACCGCCTGGCGGGTCCCGTCGGTCACCTTGAAGCGCTCCGAGGTCGCCACCCCCGCGACCCACGCAATCTCGCCGTCAGCCACCACCACCGGCACACCGGCCCGCTCCAACCGTGGCACCCGCAGCGCGGTGAACAGATCCTGCAGCGATTTCGTCCCGCCGAGCCCGATCGGCGCCATCCGATCCCCGGCGCGCCAGGAGCGGACGAGCAGCTCCGACCCGAGCGCGTCACGGTCGAGCACGCCGGCCTCACGCGCCGGCGCGTCGATCTCGCAGCGCACTTCGAACGCCCCAAAGGACGCGGTTCCCGGGATCGCCAGCGGCACCGGCGCCGGCGGTCCCGGCTCCGAGCGCAGCAGCTCGAATCGGAGCTCGCCGTACTCGACCACCGCCCGCAGGCCGCATCCGATATCGAGCATCGCCGTCCCACCCTCGCTGAGCCCCGCCAGCTCATCCGCCCGGCCGGCCGCCCCGGGCGCGAACCCGCCGGCCGCCTCGTCGGCGAGGCGTTGCACGACAAGGCGGCGAAGCGCCGCCGGAAGCTCACGGAGCCGGGTGAGCGAGACGGTCGGGCGGCCGCCGAGCACCTCGTCGGTCAGCGCATCGAGCACGTCAGCCTCGGCGCGAAGGATCCGCGCCACCGCGAGCAGGTTGTCGACCGCGGCCGGGTGAACGTCCTCAAGCGCCGGAACCAGCGTGGCGCGGATCCGATTGCGCGCATACGCGTCCGACGCGTTGGTTTCGTCCTCGCGCCACCGCAACCCGCGTGCCTGGCAGTACGCGGCGGTCTCGGCGCGCGTGAACGCGAGCAGCGGCCGGACGACCGAGCCGTCCCGCGGGCGCATCCCCAGGAGGGCCCGCCGGCTCGGCGAGGACGCCAGCCGGTAGAGGATCGTCTCGACCTGGTCTGTCTTGGTGTGGCCGGCCGCGACATCGGCGCCGGCGGCGAGCTCGAGCGCCTCGCGATAGCGCACCTCGCGCGCCCACGCCTGGAGGTTCCCGGTCGCCGGCGGGCCCGGGCCGCGCACCTCGAGCCGAACCCCGAGGCCCGCGCACAGCTCGTGGCAATGGCGATCGTCCTCGCCCGCCGATTCCCGGATCCCATAATTCACATGCAGCGCGCGCACCGACTCCGCCCCGGCGACGCGAACCGCGAGGTCGAGCAGGCAGGTCGAGTCGCGGCCGCCCGACAGCATCACTACCACCGGCCGTCCCGCCGCGAGCAGGCCGTCCTCGCGCACGCGCGCGTAGATACTGTCGGCGCTCACGCTGTCGGCGCTCACTCCGCCTCGTCCGGCTCGCGCGCGATGAAGATCTCCGTCGACTTGGTGAAGCCTTTGAGCCGAACGTCGGCGATCCGCTCGAACTCGAGCTCGCCCCATGCGTGCTCGACAACCGGCCTCGTGACGAGCACCTCGGCCGCGGCCGCGCGGGCCCCGACGCGCGCGGCGATGTTCACGTCGCGCCCGTAATAGTCCCCGTCGCGGTAGAGCGCGTTGCCGTAGTGGACGGCGATCCGCGGGGGCACGCGCCCGCCCTGGAGCCGCTGGAACTCCACCGGCCACTCCGTCAGCGCGGCCGGGTCCGAGCCGACGATCATCACCTCGTCGCCGATCGTCTTGATCACGTGGGCGTCGTCCGGGAGCGAGCCCTTCACAGCCTCGACGAACCGCTCGACGGCGTCCACGGCCTCGAGCTCGCCGGCCTCCTCGGTCAGGCGCGTGTACCCCGTGAGGTCGGCGAACGCGATCGCCACCCGCATTCGGCCGAGATCGACGCTGTCGTTCTCGAGGTCAGACTCCATGTGACCGACCACGTCCTGCTCGACGAAGTGCTGGAGGTACCGCTGGTGAACCTGCTCCATGACCGGTGGCGCCAGCGGTAACAGCCGGCGCGTGAGCTCGAGCATCTCGTCGGCCGTCTCCAGCCCGGTCGCCCCCGATCGCATCAGCCGTGGTCCCGAGCGCGGTCACGACCCGGACGATCAGCGCCGGCTCGAGCCCGGTCTCGCGCGCCGCCTCCGCCACGGTGTAGACGTCTTCGCCGGAGTCGAACAGCTCCTCGACGTACCCGTAGGCGAGCCGCCCTTCGTCGCTGGCCTTCCTGATGTCCCCGAGCGAGTGTCCGCGTTCGCGGAGCCTCGCGACGATCTTGGCGTGGCTGATGACCGCGGGGGACCATCTCCCGTCGTAGCCCGGGAGCAGCCCGTGGCGCGCCCACCGCCGGAGCGTCGACGGCGCGACGCCAACCCGCTCGGCCGCCTCGTCGATCGAGAGGCCGTCCGGAGCGGCCCCGTTGGGTGAGCTTGCGGCGGACATCCCAGAAGCCTCTACCCGAGGCGGCCGCCGCGGTTGCGCGACCTCACGGTGACGGCCCAACCGGTGCATAGTCGGCGGCGGGGCCTCGACGAGCACGAAGCCCCGCCGCCCGCGGGACTAACGGCCCGCTGCGTCGGCCGTTGGCGCTCGTCACGTTTCCGGCGGCGCCTCGCGATCATGCTCCCCAGCTGGCCTGGGCAGCGCGTCACGCTCCGGCCTGTTGCCTTTTCTGTGGGCCTAGGTCTACTCGCCCGTTCCCGATCTGTCAATGGCAGACATAGGTAAGAGGGCATAAATAACAATAGGCCCGATGGCCGCCCCGAACGGACTGCAACCGACTGCCGCGCTCGCCGAGCGTGTATTGCTGCCCGGCGACCCTGGACGTGCGCTGATGCTGGCCGAATCGCTGCTCGACGGCGCGAAGATGTTCAACCACAACCGCGGCCTGTGGGGATACACGGGACTGGCTCCCGACGGCGAGCCGCTCACGATCCAGAGCACCGGAATGGGCGGGCCGAGTGCTGCGATCGTCATCCACGAGCTGATCGACCTCGGCGCGCGCCGCCTGCTCCGGGTCGGCACATGCGGGGCGCTCCGGGAAGGGCTCGAGCTGGGCGACCTCGTGATCGCGACCGAGGCGATCGTGGCGGACGGCACCAGCCGAGCCCTCGGCGCGGGCGAGCGGGTGACGGCAAGCCGGGAGCTGCTCGAAGCGGTGATCGCATCCGCGGATCCGCCGTTCCCGGAGCGTTCGACCCCGGATCACGAGCACGGGGTCCACTCGGGCCCGATCGTTACCACCGACCTGTTCTACGACGCTCGCGGGCTCGAGCGCAGCTGGAGCGAGGCGGGTGCGCTCGCCGTTGAGATGGAGGCGGCGACGCTGTTCGCGCTCGCGGGCGCGCGCGGAGCGCAGGCCGCGGCGCTCCTCGTCGTGTCCGACATCGTCCTTCCCGAGCGGACCCGGATAGGTCAGGAGGAGCTGCGAGCCGCCGAGCGGCGGATGGGCGAAGCCGCGCTCCGCGCGCTGACCGCCGACGGCGGCGGCGCTTAGCCCGGCGCTGACCGCCGACGGCGGGGCGCTTAGCCCTGACGGGCCTTGTCGCCCGCCGGCTGCTCGGGGGTTCTGTTGGCCGCCGCCTCTTCGGAGGCTCCGTCGCCGGCCGCCTCCGCGGACGCCGGATCGCCCGCGGACTCGGGGAACGAGGCCTCGAGCCGGGCGAGCAGCTCCTCGATCGCGGCCAGACGTTTGTCCAGGACGCTGGACGAGCCGAGCTTGTCGATCCGCTGCTCGACCCGATCGAGCCCGTCCTCGATCGCCTCGAGTCGCTGGGAGACGCTACGCAACCGCCGGGTCAGGCGCTCGAGATCGCCGGCCGAGGGCAGATTGAGCGCACTCATCGCGAGCTCCTGGGCGCGGGTGGCCCGTTCGCGGGTCTCGAACGCCGCCGTCAACGCTCGGCTGACCACGGGGTTCTCGAGCATCCCCTGGGTGACCTTGCCGATCGCCTCCTCGCTCTGGCGCGTGACCCGGCCACGGAGGCCCTTGTCGTCGCTCATACGGATCCGCCTCTCATCTTCGGACGATCGTCATGACCGCAATCTCATAACCGGCTCCGAGACGCTCAGTCTAACCCTCGACTTGAGGGTTAGCTGACGCTTAGACAACATGCTCGTAGCTACAGTGGCCAGCGGATCGTGCCGATTCACGGGTTGCCTGGATGATTGAACGTCCCGGCGTGTTGGTATCTGCATTAGACACCCACCACACCGACGGTTCCAAATTGCAAAGCTCCGCGGCAGCCAGTAGCGTCCTTCCAAGCCTACCTGTGATCGTAGCTGGGACTAAAAAGCGCGTGGCGCACCGCGGGAGGAGTTAGCCACAGTGTTGAGAAGGCGAAAGCTGACGGTTGCTGCTGCGACTCTGGGGTCCATGGTCGCAGTGTTCGCCCTTGCCGCCATCCCGAGCGCGTCCGCCGATGGCTGCACGGTGACGATCACGGTCGTAGGCGGCCAGCAGTTCACCTTCCAGAACGTCCCGCCCGGCACGCCGCCGACGTCGCTTCCGCTTCCGGTGAACCTCCCGATCACGAACGTCGCGCAGTCCTGCCCGCCGGTCACCGCGACCACGCCGGCGGCGACGGTCACGACCAGCACGCAGCCGCAAACGACCTCGACCTCGACTTCAACCCCGACTTCGACCACCCCCGCGCCGTCGAAGCCCAAGCCGAAGCCGACCACCAATTCCCCTTCTACTTCCACGACGCCGACGACGTCCAAGACGAACACGACGACCTCGACGACCAAGTTGCCGACCCTCTCGCCGGGGAACGCGCTGTCCAAGGGCTCGACGAATGTTGAGAAGGGCAAGAAGCCGACGAAGAAGCATAAGCCGAAGAAGGCGACCACTCCGAAGCCGCCGCCACCCGTCACCCCCAGCGGCGTTCCCACCCCGTCGAACCCGACCTACTCGTTCTCGCTCCCCGGCCCGGCCCCGATCGGCGTCCCGAACTTCTTCATCAACAGCTTCCAGATCCCGCCGTTCCTGCTCCCGATCTACCAGGCCGCAGGGACCGAGTACGACGTGCCGTGGCAGGTGCTCGCGGGGATCAACGAGATCGAGACCGATTACGGCCGCAACCTGTCGGTCTCGACCGCCGGCGCGGTCGGCTGGATGCAGTTCATGCCGTCGACGTGGAAGCGGTACGGAGTCGACGCAACCGGGTCCGGGTACGCGGATCCCTACAACCCGGTCGACGCGATCTTCGCCGCGGCGCGCTACCTGCACGCAGCCGGCGCGTCCAAGAACATCGGGCAGGCGATCTTCGCCTACAACCACGCGGGCTGGTACGTGCAGTCGGTCCTCCTCCGCGCCCAGCTGATCGGCGGGATGCCGAGGGCGATAATCGGGGCGCTGACCGGCCTCGTCGAGGGTCACTTCCCGGTAGCGGCTCCCGCCAAGTACGCCGACGACTCGGTCCTCAAACTCGCCAAGACCCGCGTGAAGACCGGCAACGCGGCGGTCCCGGTGGGCTCAGACCCGAACAGCAAGGGCACCGCGATCTACGCCAACCAGGGCTCCCCCGTGATCGCCGCCAACGACGGCAAGATCGTGAAGATCGGCGACAACGCGACGCTCGGCCGGTACATCGAGCTCCAGGACGCGACCGGCAACATCTACACGTACGCGAACCTCGGATCGATTCCGGCGCAGTATCCGGTGCCGAAGCCGGTGAAGGTGAGCTCCACCTCGATCGCCAAGGCGCTCCTGGTTCCGACGACCCCGGCGACGCCGGCGACCGGGGCGAGCTCGCCAACCGGGACGACACCGGCGACCGGGACGACGTCCACGACCGCGACGACACCGCCGACTTCGGCGCCGAAGCAGCCCGCCACAGCCGGCACCCAGCAGGCGCCTCCGATCGTCTCGACCGCCAAGGCGTCGAGCGAGGCCAAGAAGAGCGCGTCGGGTTCGCTGCCGACGACGCCCGCGAGCGCCGGAGCCCAGTCGGCCACCGCCGGCACACAGCAGGGCGGCACCGCTCCCACGGCTCCCGCGAGTACACCGACGATCTCGACGCCGATGGTGAAGGAGCGGCTGTTCGCCAATCCCTCGCGGCCCGCCTCCTACGCGGCCGGCGGCAAGCTCCAGGTCACGCCCGCCGGCAGCACCCCCCAGCTCGGGAGCTTCGAGAACTACTTCTCGGACGTCTTGCACCTGGCCAAGAACCAGTACACGCTCGAGCCGCTCAAGGTCGGCTCCAACGTGGTCGCCGGCACGATCCTCGGGCGGCTCGGCGCGGGCACGCCGACGAACGCCTCGCACCTGGAGTTCATGATCCAGCCGGCCGGGAAAAGCGCTCCGTACATCGACCCCAAGCCGATCCTCGACGGCTGGAAGCTGCTCGAGGCGACCGCGGTGTATCGCGCCGCCGGCGTCGACCCGTTCTACGGCCGCAACGCCAAGAACCCGTCCATCGGCCAGATCCTCCTGATGTCCAAGGAGCAGCTCCAGAACCGCGTGCTCCAGGATCCGAACGTCGCGATCTATCCGTGCGGCCGGCGCGACATCCAAGCCGGTGCGATCGACCGTCGCATCCTCGGGGTCATCGAGTTCCTCGCCGCGTCGGGTCTGAAGCCGAGCGTCTCGGGCCTGAAGTGTGGCCACACCGCGAACGGCTCGAACGGCGTCGACGACGCCGGCAAGACGGGCTCGAGCGTCGACATCTCCGCGATCAACAACATCCCGATCCTCGGCCACCAGGGCAAGGGGTCGATCACCGACGTCACCGTCCGCCGCCTGCTCACCCTGCAGGGCGCGATGCAGCCCGATGAGATCGTCTCGCTGATGAGCTACAACAACCAGCCGATCGCGCTCTCGTTGCCCGATCACACCAACCGGATCCAGATCGCCTACACCCCGCTGTACGGCCAGAACAAGAAGGTCTCGGCCGAGTTCGGCAGCATCCTGCAGCCGCAGCAGTGGACGCAGCTGATCAACCACATCAGCCAGATCAGCGAGCCGATCGTCCCGATCTCGCCGAGCAAGTACGCGATCAAGACCGCCGGGCAATAGCCTCCGGCGATCGCCCCTCTCTTCCGCTTCAGCCAGCTCGAAGTCCCCTGGGCGCTCGGTCCGCCGGACGGCCGGTATCTCATCCGGCGCGACGGCTCCGGCAGGGACGCCGCCGGCATGGAGGCCGCCGGCACAGACGCCGCCGGCATGGAGGCCGCCGGCACAGACGCCGCCGGCATGGAGGCCGCCGGCACAGACGCCGCCGGCACAGACCCCGCCGGCACAGACGCCGCCGGCACGGAGGCCGCCCCTTCCCACGTCCTCGTGCTCGCGACCCTCGGAGCCGAGAAACGTAGTCGCCTCAGGCCTTCCCGACGACAAAGTAAGGCTCTACCTCAGCCTGAGCCTTCACCCGTGGCGACCTCTCGAGCCACGATCGTGGACGTCGGGGACCCTCTCGAGACCCCCGAGGACGCCGCGCGCTGGCTCAACGGCGCCGGCGAACCGGAGCTGGAGGCCGGTCTGGCCGTGCTCAACAGGGCGCTCCACTCCTACCGGCTGGCGTCCGTCGATCCGCACGTCCACGGCATCGGCCGGCACGACGCCCTGGTGGCGCGGGTGGGCTACGGCGCTGGTGAGGAGGTCGCCGATGGGCTGTGGACCGACGCGCGCGAGCTGATCGACGCCGGATCGGGCCACCGCCGGTCTCGGCGGATGCCCGCGGCCCAGGCCCGGCTCGCGGCATTGCTCACGGGTCGCCATCACGAGCTCGCGGCCGAGGAGCTCGCGCTCCGCGCACGCCTTGATCTTGACGAAGGACGCCCGCGCGAGGCCGCGCTCCAGGTGATGGTCGCGCTCGACGCCGCGCTCGCCGAACTGCCGGAGGACCCTGCCGCGCCGGCGCTGGTCGATCGGCTGGAGGAGCTGCGGGCGTTGCAACCCGGCGTCGCGGCGGCAGCGGAGTCGGCGCTTGCGTCGTGGGGCCGCAGCGAATCGATCGAGCCTTCCGACCGGCAGGCGGTGGCCTTCGCTCTCGGAAGGATCGAGGCCGCGCTCAGGGCGCGGGCGGCGGCGCTTCCGGGATAGCCAGAACGCTCAGGGCTCGTGCGGCGGCGCTTCCGGGATAGCCAGAAACGCTCAGGGCTCGTGCGGCGGCCCTTCCGGGATAGCCAGGCCGACCGCGGCGAGCACCGCCTCGAGCTCCTCGACCACGTCACCGCCCGTGCGCACCGCCGCGAGGTGGTCGAACGGCGTCGAGCTCTTGGTCAGAATCGCGATCCGCCCCCCGCTCGCCAGCGTCGTCTCCGGGAGCGACGCCACCGGGTACACCTCCAGCGAGGATCCGATGCACAGCATCAGGTCCGCTCCAGCGGCGAGCGCCTCGGCCCGCGCGATCGCCTCGGCCGAAAGGTATTCGCCGAACAGCACCACGTCGGGCTTCAGCGGCTCGCCGCAGTCGCACCGCGGCACCCCGTCCGGACCCACGCCCAAGCGCCGGCGCACGTCTCCCAACTCATATCGTGAACGACAGACAAGACAGACGGAGTGCGAGATCGAGCCGTGGACCTCGACCAGGCTTCGCGTGCCGGCGCGCTCGTGCAGCCGGTCGATGTTCTGGGTGATAACCGCGTCGAGCAGTCCCGCTCGTTCGAGCTCGACGAGCGCGGCATGCGCCCGGTTCGGCCGCTTGTCCTCGAGCGTCTGGAAGCGCTGCCCGTAGAAGCTCCAGAACCGCGCCGGATCTCGGCGGAAGGCGTCGATGTGCGCGACCTCCATCGGATTCACGTTGGCCCACAGCCCGGTGCCGGGCGACCGGAAGTCGGGGATCCCTGACGGCACTGAGATCCCGGCGCCGGTCAGCGCCACCACCGAGTCGGCCTCGCGGATGAGGCTCGCGATCCGGGCGGCGGCGGCGGTGGCGTCAGCGGGGCTCACTTGCATCGGCGGCGATCACTTGCCTCAGCGGGATCACTTGCCTCAGGGGGATCACTTGCCTCAGCGGGATCACTAACGTCGGCGGGGAATCATTTGCCTGGGCGCGGATCACCGACCACGGAACCGCGGTCGGCGCTTTTGCAGGAAAGCCGAGACTCCCTCGCGCCCGTCCTCGGAGGAGAAGACCTCGAGGAACGCCTGCTTCTCCCGTTCGATTCCGGTGTCGATGTCGCCCGCCGCTGAGGTGCGCTTGATCTGCTCGACGGCGAGAGGCGCCTGCTCCGACAGCTTCCGCGCCCATGCCAGCGCGGTGTCGAACAACTCCTCGTCGGCCACCACCCGGTTGGCCAGGCCGAGCGCGTAGGCCTCGTCGGCGGGGATCGGATCGCCGGTCAGGTTGAGTTCCCGCGCCCGGCCCTCGCCGACGAGCCGCGGCAGGCGCTGCGTCCCGCCGAACCCGGGGATGATCCCCAGGTTGATCTCGGGCTGGCCGAACACGGCCGACTCCGCCGCGATCCGGATGTCACACGCCATGGCCAGCTCGCAGCCGCCGCCGAGCGCCGTCGCGTTCACGGCGGCGATCGTCACTACCGATGAGGTCTCGATCTCGCGGAGCAGCCCCTGCATGGCGTCTAGCAGTTCGCGACCGCTGGCCTCGTCCATCGTCGCGAACGCCTTGATGTCGGCGCCGGCGCAGAACAGCATCGGGTTGGCCGACGCGATCACGAGCGCCCGGACGGTGCCCGCGCTCCTGATCTCGTCCCACAGCCCTCGCAGGGCACCGACCACCTCGGGGGAGATCGAATTCGCCGGCGGCCGGTCGAGCCAGGCGATTGCCGTCGCGCCCCGCGTCTCGAGCTTCACGGGACTCTCCTCCCAGCCCTGGTCGGGTCGTGGATAGGAGAAGAAGCCCTGGCCGACCTTGACGCCCAGCCGGCCCTGGGCGACTAGCCGGCGCAGGACCGTCGGCGGCTCGAACCCCTCGCCCCACTCTGCGCTCGCCCGCTCGAGCCGGGCCAGAACCTCGTCCAGCCCGAGCTGATCGGCGCGGGCGAGCGGCGGCGGGATGATGCCGGCGCCGGCCATCATCCCGAGGTCGATGTCCCTCATCGAGGCCACGCCCTCCTCGAGGACCAGGCAGGTCTCGACGAGCGCCTTGAGCGTGAAGCGCTCAACCAGCGCGGCAGCGTCGACGCCGGCCGCGGCTCCGCCCGCGCCGGCGAGGTCAGCGCCCGTGCTCATAGAACCCCTCCCCGGTCTTCGCTCCCAGCTTGCCCTGGGCCACCAGCTCGCGCATTCGCGCGTGGACATAGAAGCGATCGCCGTACGACTCGCGGAGATGCTGGGCGACGTGCACGACGGTGTCGAGGCCGAGCAGGTCGCACAGGTAGAACGGCCCGACCGGCGCGGCCTTGGACTCGGCGACGATCCGGTCGATCGCCTTGACGTCGATGCCGCTCTCCTCCTGCGCGCGCCACAGCTCGGACACGCTCGAGTTGAGGATCCGATTGACGACGAAGCCCGGCGCCTCGCCGCAGCGAATCGCGGCCTTTCGGATCGCCTGGGCGAAGTTGACCGCCGCCTGCACCGTCTCGAGCGAGGTGTCGTCGCCCTCGATCACCTCGATCAGCCGCATCACGGACGCGGGATAGAAGAAGTGAAACCCGACCACCCGGTCCGGACGGCTTGTCGCCAGCGCCATCTCGGTGACCGACAGCGACGAGGTGTTCGAGCCCAGGATGGCGTGCCCAGGCGTCACCTCGTCGAGTTCGGAGAACACCGTCTGCTTGAGCTCGATCCGCTCGGGCACGGCCTCGATCACGAAGTCGACGTCGCCGAAGGACTCGTACTCGACGGTGCCCGTGATCAGGGCGAGCTTGCGGTCGAGCTCGGGCGCCGCCATCTTCCCGGCGTCGACGCGCGCCTGCCACAGCGAGCGGGCCTTGCCGAGGCCCTGGTCGACGAATTTCTGATCGACGTCCTTGAGCACCACCGGGATGTCGGCGTCGGCGATCACCAGGGCGATCTCGCCGCCCATCGTGCCCGCGCCGACCACGCCTGCCTTGAACACGAACATGGCCGTTACGCTACCCCAGCGCAAGGTTCGAAGGCAGTACGCTCCATGGGAGGTGCCGGAGATCCTCCCTGATCACATCGAGCCGTACACCGGGATCTCCTCCAAGGCGTACGAGCATCCCGCCGACCGGGCCGCGACGGCCGCGCTCAAGGCGGTGCCGATGCTCGACACCGTCGTCCGCAAGCTGATCGAGTGGCGCTACGAGCGCGCGCTCCGCCAGTTCTTCCTGGGCAACTCGGTTCGGGTGTCCGAGCAGCAGCTGCCCGAGTTGTGGACGTCTCACAAGGGCGTCTGCCGGATCCTCGACACGCCCGAGGTTTATGACCTGTACGTGACCTCGCCGGTCATGGGCAGCGCCCAGGCCATCGGCTCGACCAAGCCGCTGATCGTCGTCGACTCGATCTGGCTTCAGCGAATCGGCCCGGGCGAGCAGCGCGCCCTGATCGCCCACGAGCTCGGTCACATCCTGTCCGACCACATGGTGTACATGACCGCGCTCAACATCCTGCTGAGCGCCGGCGGCAACCTCCCGTTTTTCCTCGGGATGCCGTTCCGGGCGGTCACGGCCGTCCTGCTCGAGTGGTTCCGCGCCGCCGAGCTTAGCTGCGATCGCGCCGCCGCGCTGGCGGTCCGCGATCCCCAGATCGTCTGCCGCCTGCTGATGGTGCTCTCGGGCGCGATGCCGGCCTCCGAGCTCAACCTCGATGCGTTCATGGCTCAGGCGATGGAGTACGAGGCCTGGGATGACCCGAGCGACCGCGTCCGCCGCTTCTTCAACGAGCTCGGCAAGACCCACCCCGACTCGGTCCGGCGCGTCTCCGAGGTACTGAAGTGGGTGCAGAGCGGCGAGTACGACCGGATCATCCGCGGCGAGTACCGCACCCGCGACCAGGACGCGAACTCCAACGTCCGCGAGGAGGCCGGCGACGCGGTCGAATTCTATGCCGAGCGCTTCCGCACGATCTTCCGCGAGATCGGCGACAACCTGACCAAGGCCGGCTCGCAGGTTGGCGGGATGGCCGAACAGCTCGCCGACTGGCTGCGGAACCGGAACGCCGGCGGCGACTAGCCCGTCCGGCTCTGGGCTCCGGGCCTCGCGATCACGCAAGACCTGCGTCCCGCTCCGCCAGGAGCGAGGCTGCGGCGGCGCGAGCCGAAGCGAATGAGTTGACGAGTGACAGTCTGCGATATATCGTTAATACATCGCTTGCACCAGTCTTGCCCTTACAGGAGGCAAACATGAGTCGTGAAGATTGGGCCTCGCCCTGGCCGTTCCTCAGCCGCGTCGCGGCGATGAAAGCTGCATCACGCGGTGGCGGCGGGGGCCGCCACGGCCGCTACCCCCGAATCGAGGACCTCGAGCGCTTTGCCGCCATGCGCCACATGCGCGGGGGACCCCCGTTTGGGGGACCGGGGTTCGGCGGCGGCCGGGGCCGCCGGCGCCGCGGCGAGATCCGGACGGCGCTTCTGACCCTGCTCGCCGAGGAGCCGCGCAACGGCTACCAGCTGATGCAGACGCTCGAGGAGCGAAGCCGCGGAATGTGGCGCCCGAGCCCCGGCTCGGTCTACCCCACGCTCGCCCAACTCGAGGACGAGGGCCTGATCCGGAGCATCGAACGCGACGGGACGAAGCTGTTCGAGCTCACCGACCAGGGTCGCGAGTACGTCGAGCAGCACGCCAGTCGTACGCCCCCGTGGGAAGAGGGCGAGGGCCCCGAGGGCCCGTCGCTGCCTGAAATCGCCTCGCTCGTCGTCCAGATCGGGAAGGCCGCCTGGCAGGTTGCTCAGGAGGGCGATGAGCAGCAGGTCGAGAGGGCATGCCAGACGCTCGCCGAGACACGCCGGGCGCTGTACGGGATCCTCGCCGCGGATCCGGAGGACGGCGAGGACACGGACGCGACCGCGTAACGTGTTGAGCCGGATGACGGGCGGCAACGGCGACACAAGCGACACGACCCCGATCGCGATCGAGGTCCGCGGGCTCAAGAAGAACTACGACGAGGTCGAGGCCGTCCGCGGCGTCGAGTTCGAGGTGGCCACCGGCGAGGTGTTCGGCTTCCTCGGGCCGAACGGCGCGGGCAAGACCACCACGATCAACATGCTGTGCACGCTGGTCAAGCCCACCGCGGGATCGGCCAGCGTCGCCGGCCACGACGTCGTCCACGAGCGCGACGACGTCCGCCGCAACATCGGCTTGGTGTTCCAGGACCCGACGCTCGACGGCTACCTGACGGCCGAGCAGAACCTCCGCCTCCACGCCGAGCTGTACGGCGTCCAGTCCGACCTCGTCAAGCCGCGCATGCAGCAGGTGATGACGATGGTCGGCCTGTGGGATCGCAAGGACTCGGTCGTCGGCACGTTCTCCGGCGGGATGCGCCGCCGCCTCGAGATCGCCCGGGGCCTCATGCACTCCCCCCGCGTGCTGTTCCTCGACGAGCCGACGATCGGCCTCGACCCCCAGACTCGCCGGTCCATCTGGGAGTACATCGGCGAGCTCAAGGAACGTGAGGACATCACGATCTTCATGACGACGCATTACATGGACGAGGCCGAGTGGTGCGATCGGATCGCGATCATGGACCACGGCGAGATCGTCGCGCTCGACTCCCCCGAGACCCTGAAGGCGGGCGTCGGGACCGACCGGATCATCATCCACACCGACGACAACGACGCCGCCATCGCCGCGCTGGCCGAGCGCTTCGGCATCGAGGCGAGGAAGTCCGAGGGCGCGGTCAGCTTCGGCGTCCCGGCGGGCGAGGAATTCGTCCCCCGCCTGTTCAATGATTGGGATCCCGCCGACCCCCCGATCAAGGCCGTCAACGTGTCGCGCCCGACGCTCGACGACGTGTTCATGTCCTACACGGGCAGCACGATCCGCGATGCCGAAGAGGACCAGTCCAAGCACCGCAACCGGGTGATGATGCAGATGATGCACGGAGGCAGACGATGAGCACGACGACCGACCCCGCGAACCCGCGACCGCGGCTGCCACCGCCACCGCGACCGCCACGGTCGAGGCGGCCCCGACTCCGATCGTCCGCGTCACGGTCCCCGAACGCAGCCTCGGCTCCGAGCTGCGCGCGATCAAGATCGTCTGGCGCCGCGAGCTCATCCGCTACCGCTCGGACCGCCTGCGGATGGTCACAACGTTGATCCAGCCGCTGCTGTTCCTGTTCGTGCTCGGGTCGGGTCTTCAGCAGCTGTCCGCGGCGAGCACCCACGGCGTCAACCTGAAGACGTTCATCTACCCGGGGATCCTGTGCATCTCGGTCATGTTCACCGGGATGTTCTCGGCCGCCTCGATCGTGTGGGACCGGGAGTTCGGCTTCCTCCGCGAGATGATGGTGGCGCCCATCCGCCGCAGCTCGATCGTGATCGGCAAGGTCATCGGTGGCGCGACCGTCGCGAGCTTCCAGGGCGTCATCGTGATCGCCCTCGCGGGCTTCGTCGGCGTTCCCTACGCCCCGCTGATGATCATCGGGATCTTCATCCTGCAGCTGCTGCTCGCGTTCGCGATCACAGCGTTCGGGGTGATGGTCGCCGTCCGGATCAAGCAGATGCAGTCATTTATGGGCGTCATGCAGATGATCGTGATGCCGATGTTCTTCATCTCCGGTGCGCTGTTCCCGGTCGCGAACCTTCCGGGCTGGCTGGCCGTGCTGAATCGCCTCGATCCCCTCACCTACGCGGTCGACCCGATGCGGCGGCTGGTGTTCAACCACCTGTCGATCTCCCCGCAGGCGCGCGCCGCGCTCGATCCGGGCGTTACCTGGTTCGGCTGGCACGTGCCCGCGCTGCTCGAGGCCGGCATGATCGTCGCGCTCGGGCTGATCATGCTCGGCGTCGCGATCTGGGAATTCAGCGCGACAGAGTAAGTCGCGTCTTGGATGTAGACAGCCCGGTGCTGCCGCCGCCCTCCTCACGGAGGAGAGCGGCGGCGACATCCGGGGCGCAATCTCCCGAGCCGGGTTACGCCGTGGCGGGGGCGGGTTCTTCGACCCGGCGCGGGAGCAGCGTCTCGCGCGCGATCACCAGCCGCTGAATCTGGGCGGTGCCCTCGTACAGCTGGAGGATCTTGGCGTCGCGCATCAACTTCTCGACCTTGTATTCCTTGATGAAGCCGTAGCCGCCGTAGACCTGCACGGCGTCGGTCGTGACCTCCATCGCGGAGTCCGCGGCGAACCTCTTGGCGTGCGAGGACTCGAGCGTGTTGCGCTTGCCCTGATCGAGCAGCACGGCTGAGTTCCACGTCGCCAGGCGGGACAGGTGGACCTTGGTCGCCATGTCGGCGATGATGAATTGGATCGCCTGATGCATGGCGATCGGCACGCCGAACTGGACGCGCTCCTTGGAGTACGCGATCGCGAACTCCATTGCCGCGCGTGCCACGCCGGTCGCCATCGCGGCGACGCCGGGACGCGTCCGGTCGAGCGTCATCATCGCGATCTTGAAGCCCTTGTTCTCTTCGCCCACGAGGTGGTCGAGCGGAATCTCGACGTCGTTGAAGCTCACCGTCGCGGTGTTCGAGGCGCGCTGGCCCATCTTGTCCTCGTGCTTGTCGACGACGACGCCGGCGTCGCGCGGCACGACGAAGCACGAGATCCCGCGGTGGCCCGCCTCCTTGTCGGTCTTCGCGTAGACCGTGTACCAGTTGGCGTATTCGCCGTTGGTGATGAAGCACTTGGATCCGTTGATGACCCACTTGTCGCCCTTGCGAACGGCGTTGGTCTTCATCCCCGAGACGTCCGATCCGGCGTCGGGCTCGGTCAGACAGAACGAGGCGAGCAGCGGAGCCTCGGACAGGCGCCCGATGTACTCCTTCTTGATCTCCTCTGAGGCGGCCAGCAGGACGGGCGCGGTGGCCAGGCCGTTGCAGGTCACCGAGGTGCTGATGCCCGAGCAGCCCCAGGCGAGCTCCTCCTCGATGATGCAGCCCTCGAGGTAGCCGAGCCCCGGTCCGCCGTACTCGACCGGAAAGTGGTTGTTCATGAGGCCCACGTCCCAGGCCTTCTCGATGATCTCCTGAGGCCACGTGCCGTCCCTGTCGTAATCCCAGGCGACCGGACGGATCTCCTTCTCGGCAAAGTCGTGCGCCATCTCGCGCATGCTCCGCTGCTCGTCGGTGAGCGTGAAATCAACCACGGTGGTTCTCCTTGGAAGCCGAATAGATTGACTAGTCAGTCAACGCCTTCAATGTTACCCAATGAACGGGCGGTTCGAACTCGATCTCGCGTACGGGTCGCCTTCGGCGACATCCGTCGGATGTGGCGCGGCAGGCCCGTGAGGCGAGGCAAGGATGCCGAGCGGGCCGTCGCCGCGACCGCCGGTTCCGCCGGGCATCCTTGCTCCGGCGGGACTGCCGCCAGCTGTGAGCGAGGCTGCGCCGCCCGTCGCGCGACCCTCGCGTCCGACCACGTAACGTATTGCGAACCCGATCGGAAGCGCGCGGGCCGCGCGATGGGCGGGTAGCTGGAGCGAAATGCATTCGACGTTCAACATCGTCATCTGGGTCGTGATCGTGCTGGCCGTCCTGATCGCGCTCGGGATGCTGATCGCGGGCCGCAAGACGTGGGAGGACTTCGGCAAGAGTCAGTTCGTGATGGATCGCGACTCCCACCACGACGCTCGGCCTGGATCCGGCGCGGCAATCGCGGAGCGAGACACGGAGATTCGGCAGCTGCTGGAGGCGCGCAACGAGCGCCGCGCACGCCGCGGCGAAGCGCCGATCGACGTCGACGACGAGCTCGCACGCCTGACCACGCCCGCGCCGACGATCGACCCCGCGTTGCGCGAGGAGATCCGGCAGCTCGTCGTCGCCCGGAACCATCGTCGGGTACGGGCGGGCAAGCCGCCGCTCGACGTCGAGTCCGAGATCGAACGCGAGATAGCGGGACTGAGCGGGTTGTAGGTAGGCTCCAGCTATGCCAGATCCACGCCGCTTTGAGCTCGAAGAGCTGGTCAACCGTCCCGGGAGCTATTTCAACCCCCAGACCGAAGTTCTCGTGGTCGTCGACGACTCACCCGAGCTCGACGCCGAGATCTTCCACATGGAGGAGTTCGAGGGCGCCGACTGGGTCCTGATCTCGGACGAGGTCCCGGTCGACGAGGACCGCCGAGACCGGCTGCTCGAGGCCTTCCAGACCCGTCATGCGGGAGCGGCCTTCGAAGCCGACCCCGACGAGGAGCCCGAGGAGTACGAGGAAGAGGTCGAGGAGCTGGGCCGGGACTAGCGCCGGGGCCTAGCGGACCCGTCCGCTAGCCGCCGCTACCGAGCAGCGACGCGCACTTCTGCATCTTCGAGACGTCCGTACCCGCGGCCGCGATGCACTGGCTGTACTTCGCGACGTTCGACGAAGACGATCCGTTGGTCGAGGTGCCGCCACTCGAGCCGGCGCCGCCACTGCTGCTGCCGCTGCTGCCGCCGAGCACACCCGCGGCCGCCCCCTGCAAGCCCTGAACGAACGCACTCACCTTGCTCTGGAACTCGCTGTACGGCCGCAGGGTCGTCGGCGCCTTGATCGTCTGCGGCTGGTTTAGATCGGAGTACTGCATGGACAGCCCGATGTCCGCCGACGTGACGCCGCCGAGCTGGGAGGACGTCTTGCCCGTAACCGGGACCGTCAGCGTGATCTGGAGCCGGCGGAGCGTCTTGTCGCTGGTGCCAGACCAGACGTCGACACTCGGATTCTTGATCGCGGCGGCGATCTTACTGCGGTCAGCCGGGGGGATTCCCGACTTCAGGGCGCTCGCGCCGGAGACTCCGAGCGAGGACGCCTTCTCGAGCACGGTGTTCAGGTCGGTCAGCATCGCGTTCACGTTCACGCCCGCGTGAATGTGCGTCGTCTGCGCGCCGCCGATGTTCTCGGTCCCGACGACGGTCGGATTCGTGAGCCAGCGCAGCGGATGGATGCCGAGCTTGGTCAGCGTGTTTGAGTTCGACGACGTTCCGCTGCTGGACGCGATCTGGGCGAAACTCGACTCGAGCTTCTGGAACGTCGCCTGCGGCAGCTGATAGCTCGTGCCCTGAAGGGTCACGTATCCGGCGGTCCCGGTCGAGAGGATCCCAAAGGAGACATTGCGGCCGAGCGCGCTCGCGCTGACCGTGAAGTTCGACTCCGGAAGCTTGCCGGCGCCGCGGGTCTGGAACGGGCCGCCGAAGCTCAGCGTGATCGGACCACTCAGCGTGCTCGACCCGGATGGGTCGATCGTCAGCGTCAGGTTCAGGTTCCCGCTCGTGACCTTGTGGGTGCCGCTGAAGGTCTCGCTGAGAACCGTGTTCGGATTGACCGAGCCGCTGCTCGCGCTCCCGCACGCAGCGACGGCGAGGCCCGCCAGCACGACCACGACGAGGCCACTGAGTGCAGATCTGGAGTGATGCATCGCGTCCCTTTCCGTCTCAGCCCCCGAGCGAATGTAGCACCCGGTGGTTGCCCTCGCGCCGCTTCGCAAGCGCCTAGACTCGCGCGATCATGGCGCCGCGAACGATCCTCTACACCGGCAAGGGCGGTGTCGGCAAAACCTCTGTCGCCGCGTGCACCGCGCGGGCGTGCGCGGCATCCGGTCTGCGGACGCTCGTGATCTCGACCGACCCGGCGCACAGCCTGTCCGAGTCGCTCGGCGACGCACTCGGGTCCGAGCCGACCCCGGCCGGCGACCGGCTGTGGGGACAGGAGGTGAACGCCCAGGAGGAGATGGAACGGCACTGGTCGGGCGTGCAGGAGTGGCTCGGTGAGGTCTTCATCGAGCGCGGCATCGACCGGATCTCCGCTCAGGAGCTGACCGTTCCGCCGGGCATGGACGAGCTGTTCTCCCTGCTCAGGCTCCAGGCCGCCCACCGCTCTCCCGACTGGGACGCGATCGTCGTCGACTGCGCCCCGACGGGCGAGACGCTCCGGTTGCTGTCCTTCCCGGACGTCGCGCGATGGTGGATCGAGAAGGTGTTTCCGCTCGAGCGCCAGATCCTCGCCGCCGCCCGGCCGCTGGCGCGGTCGCTGCTCGACATCCAGCTGCCGAGTTCCGCGGTGTTCGCCGACATCCAGCGCCTTTCGGCGAACCTGATCGAGATGAACCAGATCCTCCGCGACCGGACGCGGTCCACGGTCCGCCTGGTCATGAATCCGGACAAGATGGTGATCGGCGAGGCGATGCGGACGTTCACCTACCTGAACCTGTACGGCTATCTGACCGACGCCGTGATCGTCAACCGCGTGTTCCCCTCCGAGGTCGGCGACTACTTCGCCGCATGGCGCCGCGTGCAGGAGGAACACCTCGAGCTGGTCCAATCGGCGTTCGCGCCGGTGCCCGTGCTGTGTGCGCCCTACTTCGACACCGAGGTGCTCGGCGCCGAGATGCTCGACCGCCTCGCCGACGCGCTGTTCGCGCCGGGCGGCCACGACCCGGCGGCGGTTCTCCACGACAAGCTCAGCCAGGAGCTCGAGGTGTCCGACGGTGGCGCCGAACTCCGCATCACGCTTCCGTTCGCGCGCAAGGGCGACATCTCGCTCAAGAAGATCGGGCTCGAGCTGATCGTCGGCGTCGACGGCCAGCGGCGGACGATCATCCTGCCCTCGGCGCTGGCGGCGTTCCAGCCAACTGCGGCCACCTTCGAGGACGGCACCCTCGCGGTGACGTTCCAGGGAGCGAAGGATGCCGGGCGCTCCTGACGAGCCCGGTCGCGCCCCGGACCCGGACCGCGCCCCGGACCCGGACCGCGCCCCGGACCCGGACCGCGTTCCGGACCCGGGGTCCCCGGAGGAGGCGCTGCGGCGGCTCGAGCGGCGTCTCGATCAGGCGTCCGAGGCGGCCGAGCGGTTGATGGCCCAGGCCGCGGCCGCGGCGGCGCGCGCTGCCGGCGAGTCCGCAGGCGCCGGCAACCCGGGAGGCGCCGGCAACCCGGGAGGTGCCGACAACCCCGGAGGCGCCGGCAACCCGAGCGGCGCCGGCAACCCGGCCAAACCCCCGCCGGCGGGATGGCAGACCACCGACGAAGGCGCCCGCGGCTCGACCTCGGAGCTCGATCCGCTGGTGGCGCTGATCCAGGCCGTGCGCGACCTGATCCCGCCCGACCTCCAGCAGCGCCTGATCGCCGCCCTGCGCGAGGTGCTGCTGGCGCTGCGCGCACTTATCGACTGGTACCTCGAGCGGATCGACCACCGGCGCGAACAGGGCGTCGAGGTCCAGGACATCCCGATCCTGTAGTTGGGCGCTCCCGGCGGCCTTACAATCGGGCTGTGGCAGGCTTGCGGGCATGAGCGAAGGGCGCTCCGCCGGGGCCGCGCGGCGCGTGGGGTCGGGGACGACTCGGCTGGCGCGCGCGTGGAAAGCGTTGCCGCACGAGTCTCGGCTGGCCGCGTTCGCATCGATCGGGCTGTTCGTGACCCTGTTCCTCCCGTGGTATCAGGTGACGCTGATCGCGCCCGAGAAGAAGGGACTCCAGTCGGCGAGCGCATCGATCACCGGGTGGGGGGCGTTCTCGTTCGTCGAGGCGGCGGTCCTGATCGTCGCCGCCGGCGTGCTCGTGCTGCTGTTCCAGCGTGCCGAGGGCCGCGCGTTCCACCTGCCCGGCGGCGACGGGGGCGTGATCACGGCCGCCGGCCTGTGGACGTGCCTGCTGATCGTGTGGCGGATCTTCGACAAGCAGGGCGCGACCACCAACGGCCCGTCGGCCACGACGTCGGGAATCGAGTGGGGCATCTTCTTTGCGCTCGCCGCCGCGGCGTTCTTGGTCTACAGCGGCTCGCGGATCCGCGCCGCTCACCGCCCCGAGCCCCCGCTCCCGGGCGAACGCACCGCGCCCGCTGGCTCGAACGCCGCCGCCACGACGGCCTCGTACCAGCCCGCGCCCGCGCCGGTAGCCGCGCCCCCAGGCGCGCCGGCGGCCGCGCCGGCTCCCGCGGCACGGTCCCGGACGCCGGCGCCACCGCGACCGCGGACCCCGGCGCCGCCGCACTCGCGAACGCCGGCGCCACCGCACTCGCGGACGCCGGCGCCGCCGCACTCGCGAACGCCGGCCCCACCGCGCCGGCGTCCTCAGACGCCCGAACGTGCCGCGTCGGACCGCCCTGCGCCCGACCGGCCCGGGTCCGCGACGCCCGCCTCCACGGCGGCCGCGTCCACGGGGGCCGACACGCCATCGGATCGCCCCCGCCGGCGAGCATCGGCGGCCGAGCTGTTCGAGCGAGTCGTCCCGGATGACCCGCCCACGATGCCGTTCGGACGGGCGAAGCCGGCGGACGCCGACGCGACGCTGAGGATGCGATCCACGCCGGCACCCGGCGACGCCGCGGAAGAGTCGCCCGACGAGCAGCTCACGATTCCCCTCGGCAACGACGACGACACGCTCCGACTCGGCCGCGACTAAGTGCTCGCCGCGAGACGCGCGAGCGTCTGCGCAACCGTGACCAGCACCATCGGCCCGCGGGTAACCACGTGCTTGCGCGTGAAGCGCAGCACGTCGAAGCGCGCGTCCCGATAGAACAGATCCTTGTCCCGGTCGTTCTCGAATGCGCGCGGTCCGGCGTGGAACGTCGGGCTGTCGATCTCGACGATCAGCCGTTCGCGACGCCAAATGAAGTCGGGGACGTAGGGGCCGAACTTCTCGTTCGCCTCGGGGCGGGGCAGTCCGGAGTCGCGAATGAGCTTTAGAAACGCCCTCTCCGCACGCGAGCGCGTGATCGCCATCGCGTTCTCGTCGCCGAGCATGGCCGCCAGGCGGCCGGCGCCGCGGCACGGCCGGTTCCGGGCGAGCACCGCCTCGAGCTCGCGAGTCTTGATATGCCGACCCGCCAGGCCCTCCTCGACCACGCTGACGAGCTCGTCCGGCGCGACCGCCGCCACCTCGAGCGCGGCCCGCGCCGGCGAGCTCACCCACAGCCCGTCCTTTCGCACCAGCTCCCGCCGGTCGATGGCTTTGATCCTGTGGACGCGGATCCCGTCACGCGAGGAGCACGACCGCCCGATGATCGAGACCTCGACAGGTGCCGGCGCGGTCTTTCGCATGCCCCAGAAGAAGGCCGCCGAGCGGTGGCTGAGAAAAGCGCCCTCGCCGATCGCCAGCAAGGCCGCCTGCTCGCGGGCGAGTGGTGGCAGTTCCCCGCAGCCGAACGAGTACACGCCGTGGAACACGAGGTGCAGGCGACCGCCCTTCATCCGGTACGCGACCGCGTCCTTCCCGATCGCGCATCGCCTCAGCTGTGCGGTGGTCAGCAGGGTGCGCTGGCCCCCAGCGATGAGTGACGCTCTGTCATCCCGCGACCCGGTCATAGCGAACAAGTCGTCACTCGACGACCCCCCGGGGCCGAGAGTGGAGATACTCGCGCCAGGGCCGACTGAACCAACATTCACCGCCGGCGAGGGGTCGAGTGTGGAGTTGTTCGCCGCCGGCGGGGGGGCCGAGTGCCGAGGTGTTCGGGGTCGAGCGCGGGGGTTCGAGCAGAGCTCATCGATCCCAGAATGCACCCCGCCGGCGCCCCCCGGACCGACTTGTTGCAAAGCGATGCCTATATTTGAGCTGGCCCGATGGAGACCGTGACTTCCTCGCCACAAAGCCCCCAGGAGCTGGCCGCCGGCCTGCGCGAGGTCGGCTACCTCCCCGGCGAGTCGACCGCGCTCGTCGCCTACCTCGCCGTCAGGCTCGG
Organism: uncultured Solirubrobacterales bacterium; assembly: GCA_963709205.1. Taxonomy (GTDB): domain Bacteria; phylum Actinomycetota; class Thermoleophilia; order Solirubrobacterales; family Solirubrobacteraceae; genus Palsa-465. The sequence goes on along the minus strand of CAVPVP010000018.1, from coordinate 343,642 downwards.
CAAGCCGGTGCTCGTCGAGGGCCCAGCCGGCGTCGGCAAGACCGAGCTCGCGAAAGCGCTGGCGGCCCACCTGAACCGTGCCCTCGTGCGGCTCCAGTGCTACGAAGGGCTCGACGAGGCCAAGGCGCTCTACGAGTGGAACTACCGCAAGCAGCTGCTGCGCATCCAGACCGAGGCAGACACCGCCGGCTGGCAGGACGTCCAGGAGGACATCTTCGGCGAGGAGTTCCTGCTGCCAAGACCCCTGATGACAGCGATCGCCTCCGAAGAACCCGTGGTCCTTCTCATCGACGAGATCGACAAGACCGACCAGGAGTTCGAGGCGATGCTGCTCGAGCTGCTCTCGGACTTCCAGATCTCCATCCCTGAGCTGGGAAGGATCGAGGCGAAGACGCAACCCGTAGTCCTCCTCACCTCGAACAACACCCGCGAGCTCACCGAGGCGCTCAAGCGCCGCTGCCTGTACCTGTGGCTCGATTACCCCGACCTCGAGCACGAGCTCCAGATCGTCCGCCTCCACGCGCCCGAGCTCGACGAGACCGTGGCCAGAAAGCTCACCGAGATCATCCACCAGGTCCGCCAGCTCGACCTCAAGAAGCCGCCCAGCATCGCCGAGTCGATCGACTGGGCCCGCACGCTGCTGCTGCTCGGGGCCAACGACATCGACCACGACACATTCATCGAGACGATGAGCGTGATCGTCAAGCACCGCACGGACCTGGACACGGTGGCGGCGCGCGTCGGCGTCGCGCTTCAGCAGGAAGCGACCGATGCCCGCCCCGCCGCATAGAACCAAGAACGCCGCGATCTACGGCGGGATTCCCGACCACCCGCCCGGCAACCTCGACGGCCAACTCCTCTCCTTCGCCGAGGACCTCAGAAGCGAGGGCGTGGCGATCGGCACCTCGGAGATCCTCGACGCCTTCGAGGCGCTGAACCTCGTCGAATGGACCGACCAGCAGAACTTCAAGGAGGCGCTGGCGAGCACCCTCGCCAAATCGAACGACGACAGAAGAGTGTTCGACCTCGTGTTCGATCGGTTCTTCTTCCGCGCCACCGAGGCCCAGGCCGCCCGCAAGCGCATAACCGAAGCTCAAGCAGGGGGCGAACCGCCCGGCGACATCAACCTCGACACGCTCCGCCAGCAGATCGCGGCGGCGCTCAGGGACGGCTCGGACGCAGCGCTCAGAGATCTCGCCCGGCTGGCGATCGCCGCGTTCGGGCGGGGCGAAGGCTCTGGCGTTCTCGGCGTCGACGTGCAGCGGATAAGGAGAGCCCTCGGACTCAGAACCGAACCCCAGCCGGACCTCCCAGACGACGACCCGCGCCGCGACGGCCTCCCACGAGACCAACTCAGGAAGTTCGAGCAGCACCTGAGGCGCGAGCTCGAGCGCAACCTGATCGAGCGGACGGCCAGCCTCCCGCCGAAGCGCCCGCTGAACGAGCTCGACCGCGCGCTCCCGTCAGGCCCGATACAGGACCTCGCGGCCGTGCACCGAGTCGTCGCCCAGCTCAAGCGACGCCTCGCGACTCAGGGCCACGAGCTGAAAGGGCGCAAGCGCCACGCGCACGTCGATTTCCGAAGAACGATGCGCGCGAGCCTGCAGACCGGCGGCGTCCCGATCGCGCTCAAGTACCGCCCACGAAGACCGCGCAGACCCGAGATCTTCGTGCTGTGCGACGTGTCCACGAGCGTTACCAGCGCATCCACCTTCTTCCTGTCCGTCCTCCACGCGCTCCACGACACGTTCCGCAAGCTCCGCAGCTTTGTGTTCATCGAGCGGATCTCCGAGGTCACCGAGGTGTTCGAGCGCGAGCGCGACTTCCGCACCGCCAGCGAGGCCATCTCCAGAGACGCCGGCGTCGCCGACATATCCGGCTACACCGACTACGGCCGCGTGTGGCTCGAGTTCCTCAACCTGATCGAGGACGAGCTCCACCCGCGCGCCACCGTGATCGTGCTCGGCGACGCCCGCACCAACGGCCGGCCGCCCAGGGACGACGTGTTCGCCGCGATCACCGCCAAGGCGGGACGGACGTTCTGGCTAAACCCCGAGCCGCGCCTCTACTGGAACTACGGAGACAGCGTGATCGCCGCCTACGAGAAGCACTGCACGGCGTTCGAGTGCTGGCGCACCGACCAGCTCGAGGAGTTCGTCAAGGCGCTGACCCGCCCCGAGGTAATCTGAACCAAAGCCCCTACACGGGCTGCGCCACCGCCTCCAGGAACAGGTTCGCCAGCCCCGCCGCGTCGGTCTCGCGAGCCTCGGCCAGCGACAGGCCAGAACCGTCGAACAGCCCCTCGGCCTCCCACCGCTCCGGATCCAACGACACCGCGTAGGGGTTGATCTTCACGTCCTCGCCGGGCGCCGCGTCCCCGAGGTTCTGAGCCCCCCGCGAGAACGCGAGCACCGCGAACGCTTCCATCATGTCGGCGGTGGCGGCCAACCGAGCGCGAACCCCGTCGTCGTCGAAGCCGCCCGCCATGTCGACGTGGCGCTGGAACATCCCGGGGAAGGCCTGCGTGGGGACGATCGCCCGGCGCCACTCCCGGTTCTCGAGCGCATTCCACTCGCGGTACATCGCTTCCAGACGGCGCGTGATCGCCCAGATCCGCTCGAGATCCGGCCGTACTGACGCCATGAACTCGACGTCCGCGTACTTGTCGTGGAAGAACAGCAGGCACTCCGTGCCCCAGTACAGGATGTTGTTGGCGCAGATCTTGACCGTCATCACCATCGCGTTGTGCCAGAACTCGTACTGCCCCTCGTACTGAGTCAGGTTCACCCGGTACGTGTTCAGATACAGATCGTCGAACGCGCGTGCCCGCTCAGTAACGTCCTCACCATCGAGGAACCGCGTGATCAGGTCGGTGGTGAGCGTGTTAGAGATCGCGATGAAGTCCGACCCCGGCGAGTAGAACGGGTCAAGGAACGCGCCCGCCTCGCCCACGAGCGACCAGTGGTCACTCCCGGAGTAGCACTGTTTGCAACCGTAGGAGAAGTCCGACACCTTCAGGAAGTCCTCGACTTGGTCGAGGCGACCGTCCAGAGACTCGGCCAACTGCGGCTCGTACCGCCGGATCCAGTCCAGCGCGCCATCCAAGGTCTTCATCTCCTCGTAGGGATGGAACCTCGGGTCGGCGACGATCCCGATCGAGATCGGCCCCGACGACAGCGGGATCATCCACACCCAGTAGCCCTGGCCGCACAAATGGTTGGTCGAGTATTTGCGGAGCCCCTTCTCGGACATGCGAGAAAAGAACTCCTCGTCGTCCGGATCGGCCCAGTCCTCGATGTCGAGCCCGCCGTCGAGCCGGAACCACGCCGAGTTCACCACGTGCCCGTTCTCTTCCAATAAATCCAGCTTGCGCTTGAGCAAGAAAGCGCGCCCTGCCGCGTCGACGACCCAGCGCGCGCGGACCTCGCGATCCTCACCGTCATACGTCACGCGAATCGTGTGCCCGGACGGATTCACCTCGACGTCCTGGACTCGGCAGTTCCCGAACAACTCAACACCCGCCTCCAAGTTCCGCTCGCCGAGGTAGTTCTCGAACCGACCCCGGTCGAGCTGGTAGCTCGGCTCGGGCAGCGGCTTGTTGATCCCCCGCTCGATCCGCTCCGCGATAGACGTGTTGCCGACGGCCGGGAACCACCAGCGCAGCCCGAACTTGTGGAGCTCATCGTTGTCCATGTGCTCGCGCGCGCCCACGACGTCGGCGAAATAGTGCGCCGACACCTCGACCGTCGACTCGCCGACCTTGAACGCGGCCTCGGGCGCCGGGCCCTTGCGCTTTTCGGCGATGAAGATGCTCGTCTCCGGCCGTGCTTGTTTGAGCTGAATCCCGAGAGTCAACCCGGCCAGGCCGCCGCCGAGAATCGCCACGTCGTAGCTGTCAGCCGGCTGCCTGTCAGTGCCCACGTTGAGCTCCTTGGTGAGTAGTTTTCAGGTGCAGTCCCACTAAGCCGCCGCCACCGCTCCCCGCGCCTCCAGGTCCATCTCCTCGATGCCCGGCAGCATCTCGCGTGCCTGCGCGAGGGTGATCCCGTCGTCGGAGTACAGCCCGTCGGCCTCCCAGCGCTCGGGGTGCAGGCTGATCGCGAGCGGGTTGATCGGCCGGTTCTCGTCCGGCGGCTCGGGGAGGTTGCGCGCGGCCCGGTGGAAGATCCAGACCGCGAGGGCCTTCAAATACTCGACGTTCTTGGCCGAGTTCTCGAACACCTCGTCGCCCTCGGCCGTATGGGCCATGTCGGCCTGCGCCTGGATGTACGGAGCGAGCTGCCTGGGCAGCACCGAGACGCCCTCGAACGGCGTGTTCTCGAGCGCGTTCCAATCGCGGAACAGCTCCTGCATCCGCGGCAGCATCTCAATGGCGGGGCGCAGCACCTGGCCGAGACGCTCGATGTCCTCGGGCTTGCGCATCCGCTCGTGGCACCAGGCGTTCCCGATGCCCGAGAAGTACGTCGAGGAGTCGTAGACGAACTTCGCGACCATCACCTGGGGATTGCCGAACAGCTGGAAGTTGTCGCGATATAGGTGCGCCGTCGTGTTGAACAGCGAAAGGTAGAAATCGTTGTAGAACTCGACGAGGTCGGTGACGTCCTCGCCGTCGAGGTCGCGCTCGATCAGCTCGGCGCTGAACGTGTTCCCGAACGCGATGAAGTCCGACCCGGGCGAGTACAGCGCGTCGAGGAAAGCTCCCGCCTCGCCGACCAGCGCCCACCGGTCGGGTGAGAAGAACCGCGTGGACCCGTACGAGTAGTCCTGAACCCGCAGGAAGTCGAGGACGTCTGCCCGGCGGCCCTCGAGCGCCGCGTGCAGCTGCGGCTCGTTTCGCTTCATCCACTCCATCCACGCGTCGAAGCTCGAGATCTCCTCCCACGGATGGAAGCGTGGGTCGGCGCAAACGCCGATCGAGATCGGACCCGACTCGAGCTGGATCAGCCACAGCCAGTAGCCCGGCTGGATCAGGTGCGAAGTGGAGTGGATCCGCAGGCCCTTCTCGGGCATCCGGCCGAGCCACTCCTCGTCGTCGGTCCAGTCCTCGAAGTCCATGCCGCCGGCGAGCCGAATCCACGCGGCGTTGCAGTGATGCCCGGTGTCGACTCCCTCGCCCAACCCCAGCTTGCGGCGGAGGATGTTCGCGCGCCCGGAAGCGTCGACGATCCAGCGAGCGGTGGCGATGCACTCCTCCTCTTCCTGAGACATGAGGATCGTGTGCCTGTCCGCCCCCAGCGACACATCCTGCACGCGCCAGCCGCGGAACGCGTCCGCACCGGCCTTGCGCGCGCGGCGGAACAGCTCGTTCTCGAACCGCCCCCGATCGATCTGATGGGTGAAAGCATCCAGGTGGCCCGGCGTGCAGAACTCGACCCGCTTGGTGATGTCCGAGTTGTCGCCGGCGGGGAGGAAGAACCGCAGCCCGAGCTTGCGCTGCTGGTAGCGCTCGAGGTGGTCGCGCATCCCGATCATCTCGCGGTAGTAGTAGGCGCCGATCTCGACGCTCGACTCGCCCACCTTGAATGCGGCCTCGGGCGCCGGCTCCGTCCGCTTGTCGGTGACCAGCACGCGCGTCTCCGGGCGCTCGCGCTTGAGCTGAATGGCCAGCGTCAGCCCCGCGAGGCCGCCCCCGAGGATCGCCACGTCGTAATGGCCGGTCGGTGCGTCGATCGGCATCAGCTCGAGCATCGACGCCGAACGGTCGTCTGCCATCAGCTCCTCCTCGCTAGGTCAGGGTCACCATTGCCCGGCGTCTGGCCTCGACCCGCGCGCCCACCACGTGCGGTCGGCTTGTCCAGGCCCCGGTTACAACCCCCTCGTCGGTCCACGTCCGCTGCGCATCATGACGGAACCCCGATCGGCCTGCAACTCGTCTATCCCCGCTGTTCAGAGCCCGTTTATAGGGCTCGCCGCGGAATCCGGCGGCACCGGGATCGCAGGTCCGAACGCGTATCTGCCGGATCCCGTTAAGGCAATTCGGCTCTGCGACGTTATGGGCCCCGTTGCGTTCCGGAGCCGAATTGCCCGGGCTCGACATCCGTGGGGCCGCTTCCGCCGGGCATCCCTGCCCGGCGGCTCGCGTCCCCCCGGACACGAGCCGCTAGAACAGCTGGTTTTCGCCGCCGAACACCGCGCTCACGGACCCGGCGGTGAAGATCTGGCGAATCGTGTCGGCCAGCAGCCCCGCGCACGAAAGGACCACGACGTTGTCGGGCGCCCCGGGTCGAAGCGGGATCGTGTCCGTCACGACCACCTGCTCGAACGCCGAGTTCGCCAGCCGCTCGTAGGCCGGGCCGGAGAACACAGGATGGGTGCACGCCGCGAACACCCGGGCTGCCCCTTCGTCGAGCACGGTCTGTCCCGCGGCGGTCAGCGTGCCCGCAGTGTCGATGATGTCGTCGAGGATCACGGCGGTCTTGCCGCGCACGTCGCCGATCACGTACCCGACCTCGGCGACCTGCTGCGCCGGACGCTCCTTGGTCATCAGCGCGAGCTCGGCGCCGAGCATGTCGGCGAACTTGTGGTTGAGCTTCACTCGCCCGACGTCGGGTGCGACCACCACGAGGTCGTCGAGCTCGAGCCCCGAGAAGTAGTCGGCGATCAAGAGCAGCGCGGTCATGTGGTCGACCGGCTTGCGGAAGAAGCCCTGGACCTGGCCGGCGTGGAGGTCGACGGTGAGCACCCGGTCGACGCCGGCGGTCTCGAGCAGCTGCGCGACCAGCCGGGCCGTGATCGGCTCGCGAAGCGCCGACTTCTTGTCCTGGCGGGAGTAGCCGTACCACGGCATCACCGCGATCACGCGGTGCGCCGAGGCGCCGACCGCGGCGTCGATCATCACCAGCAGTTCCATCAGAGCATCGTTGGCCGTGACCCCGGTCTCAGGGTTCGAGCAGGTCGGCTGCACGATAAACACGTCGGCGCCGCGCACCGACTCGTCGAACCGGCAGTACACCTCCCCGGCCGAGAACGTCTTGAGCGTGATGTGGCCGAGCTCGATCGCAAGCTTGTGGGCGATCGCCGCCGCCAGTGCGGGATTGGCCCGTCCGGCGAACAGCATCAGCTTCTTGCCGGTTACAATCGGCAGGCTTCCAGATGCGCCCCGGGCCTCGCTGGTGTCCATTACCGGCGGCGAGTCTACAGACGGGCTGTCCCGCGGAGTGCCGAGGGGTCGTCAAACCCCAATGCTCCGGATTCCGGTCCTCAGACCCGAACCGGCGCACGTGCCGAGCGACGTCGCGGACCTGCCGGCGCCGGCGCCGAGCCGCCCCGCTGCGGTGCACGAGTTCCTGCAAATGCGTTAACACGGCTTAAGGTCTTGTCGCGAACCCTCCGCGAGCGGTACCGTTCCCCGGTCTCGGATGGACGATGAGCACGCCGCCAGCGCGGAACGATTCGTGGCAGGCGACGCTCGAACATTTGGCCGCGTTTTGCGGGCTCGTATATGATCGCGCCGCGGCTGGATCGACACGAAGGGAGCACTTTGAGGGCTAGATCAATCGCAGTCGTTTCGACTGCGGCACTCGTGGGGGCATTTATGGGCATCGCGCCCTTGAGTGCCGCCGCCAAGACGAAGCAGACGAGCATCGCCTGCACGCTGTACCTCACCGAGGTGCACGGGAACGTGCTGAAGGGCGCGGACAAGGGTCCGATGTCCTGCACGTCACCGCTCGGTGATGGCACGCAGAGCGACACGTTCACCATGAAGTTCAACAAGAAGAAGACGGGCGGAACCGGCCTCGTCACGTTCAAGGACGCGTTCAAGGGCGGCACCGTTTCCGGCACCTGGAAGCTCACCTTCAAGATCCCGGCCGGGGCCCCCCCGTCACTCGCCTTCCACGTCACCTACACCGGAGGCACGGGCAAGTTCAAGGGCATCACGGGAGCGGGTAACGGCGGAGGCCTCCTCTCCGGCCTGAAGAACGGGACATTCCAGTACTCGGTCAAGGCGCTGGTCCCGGCCTCGAAGACCTCCAAGGCCAAGCCGACGGTCGTTGGACACATGTACTCCCAGAGCAACGGTCTCACCGGCAACGAGATCGTGATGTGGAACCGCTACTCCGACGGCAGCGTGAAGCTCGGCGGGACCGTCAGCACCGGCGGTATCGGCGCGGCCCAGCAGCAGCCCGGCTGCACGGCGACGTGTCCCCAGCTGGACACCGACTACGAGGTCCTGCTGACACCCGATCACTCGTTGCTGTTCGCCGCCAACGCGGGCAGCAACACGATCAGCTCGTTCCACGTGGCGGCGGACGGCAGCCTGACCCTCGCCGGCCAAACGTCGTCGGACGGGGTGTTCCCGTTCAGCCTGACCGTCCACGGCAACGAGCTGTACGTGCTCAATACCGACAGCACCAGCATCGCCGGCTTCACGTTCAACTCGGCCGGCGCGATGACGCCGATCCCCGGGTCGATCCAGAAGCTCACCAGCGATGCGATGCCCGGTTTCTCGCGGCAGATCGGCTTCGACAACACGGGCAAGCTGCTGATCGTGACCCTGCTCTCGGCGCCGAAGATCGACACGTTCGCGGTCAACTCCGCCGGCGTGGCTGGTCCCGCGAGCGAGGTGGCCTCGCAGAATCCGTTCCCGTTCGGATTCATCTTCAACAAGGCCAATCAGCTCGTGGACTCAGAGGTCACGTCCATGACGGCAGAGGGCTCGACGGCCACGTATTCGGTCACCAGCACCGGCAGCCTGGCCCCGATCGACAACAAGTCGTCGTTCGGAGCGCTTCCCTGCTGGTCGCTGGTCTCCCCGAACCAGAAGTTCGCGTTCGTGGTCAACACGGGTAACGGTGCTCCTCCGGGATCGACCGTTGCCTCGTACACGCTCAGCGCGGCCGGGAAGCTGAAGTTCCTGGGAGTGAGCCTCCCGCAGAAGCACGAGTACCTGAAGACGGACGAGTTCATCACGCCCGACGGCAAGTACCTGTACGTGGTGGGGCACCACTCCACCTCGTCGGCCGGTCCGGCTATCGACAGCTACCTCGATGAGTACAAGATCGCCAGCAACGGCGTGCTCGTGCCCCTCGGGTCCACGTCGAGCGCCGGAGTCCCCCTGGGCACGGATGGCCTGGTCGGGTTCTGAGTTCGTAAAACCGCAGTAGTCAGTTCAAAGCGAGGGCCGGCGAGATTCGCCGGCCCTCGTTTTTTGACCGGATGGCCGCGGCGAGCGTCGCTCAGGAGGACGAGCCGAGCGGGGCCTGGGTGTCCGCCTGGGGCTGGTCCGGGCTGGAAGCCTGGCCCGGGGTGGAAGCCTGGTCCGGGGTGGAAGCGCTGCGCTCGCGCTCGGCCGTGGCCAGCGCGAGCACCTCGTCCACCGACCACTGGTCGTAAGCATGCTCGCCGTACTTGCTGGCGAGTACGCGTCCGTCCGAAGCGATCAGGAAATCGCCGGGCAGACCGGTCGAGCCGCCCGCGGGCTTGACCGGCGGAGCGTGCTCTTTGCCACGGATCGCCGCGCCGATGCTGCGTCCGAGGCCCCGGAAGATCGCCGGCCAGGCGCCTGGGCTGAGGATCGCGCGCGGCTTCGATTCGACGCCGAACTCGGCGTAGAGCTTCCTGTCCGGGTCGGGGATCACGTCGAACGGCAGCTCGGCCTGGTACTTGCGCAGGTCGTCGGCGCTCGAGTGGAACACGACGACTTCGCGCACCCCCGCGGCGCGCAGCTCGTCGTTGCGCACCACGACCGACCGCAGATGCAGGTTGCAGACGGGGCAGCCAGCGAACCGGCGCAGCTCGAGGTGAACCAGGTGCGCCGGGTCGGGAACTGGCACTGATTCACCCGACAGAGCCTGGAGCTGATGCGGCGCGACGTTGTCCCCGGTGTTCAGATGGTGGCTACCGGTCGGATCAGTCATGGACCCCCCAAATTGTCGTGCGTGCCGGATAGTGGCGGACGATTGCACGCCCCGCCGATCCTACCGAGGGCCTCGCCGGTGGATCAACCAGGCCCGCTTGACGGGGCGCGCTCGGCCCGCATACGCTGCGCCGATGATCGAAGAGGACCGCTGATGGCTCGCGACCCGGGGCTGGCGCAGAGCCAGCTTTTCTCGGGACTGAGTCCCGATGAGCTCGAAGTGGTGCTCGAGCGGATGCGACCGCGCGAGCTCGCGCCCGGCGAGCAGCTGTGCGCGGCCGGAGACCCGAGCGACCGGATGTGGCTGATCACCAGCGGCCTCGTCAACTGGAGCGCGGGAACAACCGCCGGCGGCGGCGAGATCGAATTACGGATGCGAAAAGGCGACGTGATCGGCGCCCAGGACGCCATCACGGGAACCGAGCGCACGGCGACCGTAGCGGCGAGCACGATCACCGAAGTGCTCGAGCTAGACGCGTCTGACCTGCTCGAGCTGGCCGCGCGCTTTCCGCGCATTCTGATCAACGTCATCCAGACTCAGCGCGAGCGGCTGTTCCGCGCGAGCGCGCGCAGCACGGCGCTGTTCAGCGCCAGCGTCCGCAGCAGCTCCACCCGGGGCGAGGAAATCGGCGTCATCTCGGGGCCCTCGCTGAGGGGCGTGGTATCGACCCTCGTCGCGGCCGCCCGGACCGCGAGCCCGCGACCGGTCACGGTGCTGGATAGGTCGCTGTCGTTCGCCGGCGCTCTGACCGCGTCCGACGAGCTCGCTAGCGAGAACGACACCGTGCTGATCCCGAGCGAGCTCGATCCCGACACTCTCGGCGTCCTGCTCGACGAGGTCGACCGCGTCGTCGCCTTGGTCGGAGACGCCGAGGAAGCCGCCAGCCTGGGGCGCGTCGCGGCCGCCGCCGAAGGGCGCCGGCTCGAGATCGTGCTCGTCTCCGACGAGGCGCGGGAGGCCAGCCGGATGTGGTACCCGGGAACGCTCGATCTGGTCGTGCGCGATTGCCCGCGCCAGGCCGGGTTCCCGCTCGCCGGCGCGGACGTGGCGTGGATCGCCCGTCACCTCACGCGCACCAAGCTCGGGGTGGCCCTCGGAGCCGGTGGGGCCAAGGGCTATGCGCACGTCGGCTTCCTCCAGGTCCTCGAGGAGCAGGGCTACACGGTCGACTACGTGGGCGGAAGCAGCATCGGCGGGTTCGTCGCCACCCAGCTCGCCCTCGGCCGCAACGCCGCCGAGATCGATGCCCGTTTCCGTGACACGTTCAGCCCCGAGAACGTCGGCCAGCTGTTCAAATCCCCGCTGGTCGGGTCGGTTGGCCTCGAGACGCTCACCGGCATGCTCAAGGAGGCGACCGGGGGAGCGTTCTTCTCGCACACGCAAATCCCGCTGGTGATCCTCGCCGTCGACCTGACCGATCGGGCTCCGATCGCTCAGCGCCGCGGCCCCCTGTGGGAGGCGCTGCTCGCCGCACTGTCGGTGGCCGGGGTGTTCCCCACCCAGGAGCGGGACGGCCACCGGCTGATCGACGCGATCGCGCTAGTGCCGGTACCGACCGCGGCCGTGGTAGAGGACGGCGCCGACATCACCGCCTCGGTCAACCTGCTCGGCGCCGAGGCGCTCGAGCAGTGGCCGGGCGTGCCCGATGAGCCCGAGGAGGAGCCGAAGAAGCCTCGCCGGCGCGGTCCGCTCGACACGATGCTCGAGGCAATGGATCTCAGCCAGCTCGACACTAGCGCACGCCATGCCGCCCTGGCCGACGTGGTCGTAACCCCTCGTTTCGGGCCCGCCGAGTGGCGGGATTTCCATCTCGCCGACCTGTTCCTGGCCGCCGGGCGCGAGGCCGCGCGCGAGCAGTTGCCGGCTCTCCGGGCGCTCGCCAAGCCGGTCAATCTCGAAGTCGCCGGGCGCGAGGCGAGCATCATCGACATCGGGCGCCACGCCCGCGCCGGGTGAAGCACGGCCCTGTTCACGGGCATGGCTAGCTGTTAGAGTCGCGAACCTCCGGGGTCCTTCGAGGGAGCGGTTTCGTGCTGGGATTGGGGCTACTTGGCTGACAGGGAGATGCCGGCCGCGCAGATGGACGAGAACGGCCTGGCACGGGCCGGCGCCGGCACGCGCCTGAAGGTGTGCGGGATCACCGCCCGCGCCGAAATCGACCTGCTCGCCTCCCACGGAGTCGATTTCGTCGGTCTGTGGTGGGGCGTCCCCGGTGGGCCCCACGACCTCGACCGGGCGCAATGGCATGAGCTCGCCGAGGCGGCGGCCGCCGAGGGCACCACGCCGGTTCTGGTCACGTTCGCCAAGGACGTCGACCAGCTGCGCGAGACGCTCGAGGGCTCAGCGGTACGGTGGATCCAGCTCCACGGCTATCCGACCCCGGGGACGATCCGCAAGATCAAGGCGATCGAGCTGGGCGGGGACCCGGTCAGGGTGATCAAGGTGCTGCACGTTAAGGGGGGCGAGTGCGTCGAGGCGCCGCTGCTGGGCTCCTACGAAAAGGCGGGCGTGGACGTGTTCCTGTTCGACGTGGTCACCGAGGACGGCCGCGTCGGCAGCACCGGAGAGGCGATCGATCCCGCCGTGGTCGCGCCGCTCGCCGACAAGCTGACCCGGCCGTTCCTGCTCGCCGGCGGGATCTCGGCTGCCAACCGCGCGGACTACGCGTCACTCGCCGCCCACCCGCGGTTCCTCGGAGTCGATATCGACACCAACGCGCGCACGGTAGATGGGAAGATCTCCCCTGAGAATGTCGAGGCGATCAGCCGTGAGTGGAAGGACCGGGCAGCGAGGAGTGAGTGACCAGGATGGCTAGCGTGTTCACGAACGCCCTGCTCGCTGGGCGCCTGCCGATCATCATGGAGGTCAAGCGCTCGGACGGCGAGGGCGCGGAGCTGATCGGCGATCGCTCGATCGCGGACATCGTCGGCCAGTACGTCGCCGCCGGCGCACCATGCATCTCGGTCGTCACCGGCCGCTGGTTCGGCGGCGACGACGAGATGCTCAGAGAGGTAGCCGGACTGACGGACCTGCCCTTGCTGAAGAAGGACTTCATCACGCGCGAAAAGCAGATCGTGGCGGCCAAGGAGATGGGCGCCTCCGCGGTCCTGCTCACCGCGAAGATCCTCCCCGCCAAGACCTTCCAGCACCTGACCGAGCTCGCGCTCAGCCACGGGCTCACCCCGTTCGTCGAGATCGTCGACGAGGCCGAGCTCGAGAGCGTGGTGCACCCAGAGGACTGCGTCATCGCGGTCAATAACAAGGACATCAACACCCGCGAGCGCGAGCCCGGCGACATCGATACCAGCCGCTCCCTGCTCGAGGCGACGATCCGAGCCGGCACCCGCTGCCCGGTCAGCGCCAGCGCCATCCTCGACCCGCGGATCGCCGCCGAGCTGGTCGACTCCGGCTTCAAGGGCCTCCTGATCGGGACCGGCCTGCTGCGCGCGGACAGCATCCAGGGCTGGGTCGACGAGTTCGAGCGCGAGCGAGCCGAGCTTAGGGCTGCGATCGCTCCGAGGTCCTCATGAGCCAGACCACCGTGCGATCGATCGCGGACCACTTCGCCGACCAGGCCGAGCGCCAGCCGGACGCACCGGCGCTGATCTGGGACGGCGAGCCGATCTCGTACGCTCAGCTTCAGGGCCTCGCCGACGCCGCCTTCGCCGAGATCGAGGGTGCACGCCTGCCGGATGACCGGCCGGTCGGGGTCCGCGCGAAGAAATCACCCGAGGCGATCGCGCTCGTCCTGGCGTGCCTGCGCGCCGGGAAGTCCTTCCTGCTGCCGTCGATCGAGCTCGCGCCCGAGACGCTGGCCCAGCTGTTCGCCCAGGCCGGCGTGAGCCAGGTGCTCTCGCCCCACGGCCCGCGCAGCGAGAGTGCGGCCAGCCTCCGCGCGCTAGTCGACGAGGCCCGCACCGCGCCCGAGGGGCGGGCGGGGGCCCAATCTGAGTGGCCGCCGGCCGGCGGCGGCGACGACGTCACGTTCATGCTGACCACCTCGGGCTCGACCGGCCTGCCCAAGATCGTGCCGCTGACTGCCGCCGGCGTCGACGCGTTCACTGACTGGGCGGCCGGGCAGTTCGAGATCAAGCCCGGCACGGTGGTAGCCAACTACGCCCCGCTCAACTTCGACCTTTGCCTGCTCGACATCTGGACCACGCTCAAGCACGGCGGCTCCGTCGCGATGGTCGACCAGGACCGGGCCACCCAGGGCGCGTACCTCGCCGACCTGGTAAACGACAACCAGGTGAACGTGCTCCAAGCGGTGCCGATGCTGTACCGCCTGCTGATCGACGTCAACCGGGAGGACGGCCGCACGTTCCCGAGTGTCCGTCACGTGATCACCACCGGCGACAAGATCCCGCCGAGTTCGCTGGCCGAGCTGCCGACGCTATTTCCCCGCGCAAGGTTCTACAACGTCTACGGCTGCACCGAGACCAACGACAGCCTCGTGCACGAGTTCCTCGGGCTCGCCGACGGCAATGTCCCGAGCAACATTCCGGTGGGACAGCCGATCCCAGGCGTGATCGTTCGCGTCCAGACCGAGGAGGGGACCGCGCTGGACGGCACCGGCACCGGTGAATTCATGGTGTGGACGCCGTTCCAGACCCGGGGATACCTGAAGTCGTCGTTGAACGCGGAGAAGTTCGTCTCGCTCGCGGACGACGACGGCCGCACCTACTACAAGTCCGGCGACATCGTCCGCCGTCACGAGGACGGGACGCTGACGCTCGAGGGTCGGGCCGACTTCTACGTCAAGGTCCGCGGCGTGCGCGTCTCGACGCAGGTCGTCGAGCAGGCGATCCAGGAGCACCCGGCGGTCGTCGAGGTGGCGGTCATCGCCGTCCCCGACGAGCTCGCCGGCGCCAGGCTGCATGCCACCGTGCGCCGCGAGCCCGACGCGAAGCTGAACAGCCTGCAGTTGCGACAGCATTGTGCCACCAGGCTGGCTCGCACCGAGATGCCTTCGACGATTCAGATCGGGACCGAGCCCTTGCCCAAAACATCAACTGGAAAGGTCGATCGCAAGGCGGTCGCCGCCGAGCTAGAGAGGAGTCGTGCGAATGGATGAAACCACCGCCAAGATCAAGGCGTTCATCGTCGAGGAGTTCATGCCGGACGTCCCGGTCGAGGATCTCGAAGACGACTACGACCTGTTGACCGGCGGGGTCGTGGACAGCCTCGGCCTGCTCAAGGTTGTGGCGTGGCTCGAGGACGAGTTCGACATCGGCGTCGATGACTCCGAGCTCGGACCCGACAGCTTCCGCACCGTTGCCGCAATCAAGGCGTACGTGGACCAGGCGCAAGCCGGGGCGCATGCCGAGTAAGACTCCCTCCGAAGCGCTGGCGGCGCTAGTCACCCAGCGCTACCCCATCTCCGAGGAGGTCTGGGGCGACTTCTGGGATCGCCTGGGCGCCAAGAGCCTGCACCCGGGCGAGGCGCTCGCGGTGCTGGCATCGCTCACCACCCGGATGCCGGACGGCGTGTCGGTGAGCACGCTGCTCGGGTCGCTGAAGGAGCGCAATCCGCGCCCCGACCCGCCGCCGCGCCGCACGGTCAACATCGTCGGGACCGGCGGCGGGCCGAGCACGTTCAACCTCAGCACGGCGTCCGCGTTCGTGGCCGCCGCGATGGGCGCGCGGGTGATCAAGACCGGGTCGCGTGCCTACGCCAGCCGGACGGGCTCGGTCGATCTCCTCGATCGGCTTGGCATCCGGCAGACCAGTTCCTACGAGCAGACCGAGGAGATGCTCGAGACCTTCGGGATGGCGTGCGCCGGGCCGTTCGTGTACCCGAGGGAGCTGCGCATGCTGGCCCGCCAGATCCTGCCCTTCGACATGAAGACCGTGGGACGGTTCTTCAACCTGATCGGGCCTTTCCTGGCCGCGGTGCCGGTGTCGCTACAGATCACGGGGGTGTCGGACCACAGCGTGCTGCCGACGTTCCGCGCGCTCGTCTCCGAGGACCCGAGCAAGGACTACTGGGTGGTCTGGAACGACGTGGGCGTCGACGAGCTCATGAGCGTCGTCGACTGCAACGTGTACGACAGCGCCCGAGGCGAGGAGTTCGTGCTCCGCCCGGCCGAGCTCGGCCTGAGCGCGCGGCCGTTCGAGGACCTCCTTCCGGTGACTGACCTCGAGCAGACCGTCGATCACTTCCTCGGCCTGATCGGGGGCGACGGCCCGCCGGGCGCCATCGACAGCGTCAAGTTGAACGCCGCCGCGCTGGCCATCAACTGCGAAGTCGCGCCCGACTGGCCGACGGCCTTGGAGCTGGCCGCCGACACGATGAGCGCCGGCGTTCCCGCGCGGCTGATCGAGCGGATGCGCGAGCACGGTCTCCTCATCGCCAAGGCATGAGCTTCTTCGCCGACCGCCAACCCGGACGGCCCGGACTGGCGCTGTTCCTGAACGCGGGCGATCCGCCGCTTCCGACCTTCCGCGAGCTCGTCCTGATGCTCGACGAGGCCAAGGTCGACTGCCTCGAGCTCGCGATCCCGTTTCCGAACTCGGCCAGCGACGGCCCCGTGATCCGCGCGTCCGCCAGCCGCGCGCTCGAGGACGGGGTCGACCGCGACGCCGTGCTCGAGTTCATACGCGACGTCCGCCCCGAGCTGGACCATCTGAAGATCGCGCTACTCGCCGACTGGAGCTACTCGATCAAGGGCACGCCGATCCGGGAGTTCCTCGAGATCGTGCGGTCGGCCGGCGCCGATGGGCTGCTGGTCCATGGTCTTCCCCCGCGACTGCGGGCCGACTACTACGAGGCCGCGGCGGAGGTTGGCCAGCCGATCGTGACCACCTGCTACGCGACCTCGGATCCCGCTGTGCTGAGCGAGGCCGCCGAGCACGGGTCGGCGTACATCTACCTGGTCGCCGCCTACGGGCGCAGCGGAACCGTGGGGCCGCCCGATCTCGGCACGCTCACGCCCGTTCTCGAGACCCTGCGCGCGCAGACCGACGTGCCGGTCGCGGTCGGGTTCGGGGTCAAGGACAAGAGCCACATCGACGGGCTCGGCGCGGTCGGCGCCGACGCCGCGATCGTCGGCAGCACGTGCGTGGCGCGCGTCACCGACGCCCGCGCCGCCGGGCGCGACGTGGTGGAAGACTTCCGCGGGTTACTCGTGGATTTAGGAGCCCACCCATCCGCCCACCCACCCACCCCACCCGGTTGACGGGCACCAAATCCGAGAGTCATAGGGCAAATCAAGAAAGGGGCCATACATGATCATTCGTGATCTCGAGGACGTGAAGACGGTTGAGTGGGGCAACGGGCTCAGCCGTCGCTTCCTGCTCGAAGCCGACGGCATGGGCTACACGGTGACCGACACGATCGTGAACAAGGGAACCAAGACGCTGATCGAGTACGCCAATCACCTCGAGGCGTGCTACTGCATCGAAGGGCGCGGCAAGGTCATCGAGATGGACGGGACGGAGCACGACATCTTCCCGGGGCGGATCTACGCGCTCGACCACCACGACACCCACTGGCTGCTCGGCGGCGAGAACGAGGACCTGCGGCTCGTGTGCATGTTCACACCCGCGCTGACCGGCGACGAGGCGCATCGGATCAGCGAGTCCGGCATCCACCCGTCGGTATACGGGGAAGTCGCAGGCGGGAGCTAGACGATGGCACTGACCGCCCCGACCGGCGAATGGACCGACGAGCAGAAGACGCTCAGAAAGTCACTGAACCAGTACTTCGACGCGCTCAACGAGGGTCACCTCGAGGATGACGCGGCGAACCGGTTCAACCGCGACAAGTGGGATCTCCTCCGCGAGTCCGGAGTGCTGCGGATCCCGTTCGACACCCAATGGGGCGGTCTCGGTCATGACGTGCTGACACTCGTGTACGTCCTCGAGAACCTCGGGTATGGATGCCGCGACACCGGCCTGCTGTTCGGCGCCGCGACGCAGGTCGTGAGTGCGGCGATCCCGCTACAGAAGTTCGGGTCAGACGAGCTCAAGGAGCGCTACCTGTCCCGGCTGATCGACGGCGAGATCCTGAGCGCGCACGCGATCTCCGAGCCGTCCGCGGGGTCGGACGCGACGGCGATGGCCACGACCGCCACCGAAGACGGTGACGACTACGTCATCAATGGCAAGAAGATCTGGATTACGAGCGGGCCGCTCGCCGACATCATCACTGTCTACGCCAAGACGGGGTCCGAGGGCGGCGCCGCGGGGATCACCGCGTTCCTGGTGCCGACGGATACGCCCGGGTTCCACGTCGGCGAGCCGATCGAGAAGCTGGGGCTGAACACGTGCCCGTTCTGCGAGCTCGAATTCACGGACTGCCGCGTGCCCAAGGACAGAATCCTCGGCAAGCCGGGCTCCGGGTTCTTCATCCTCGAGCACGTCATGAACTACGAGATCCTGTGCATCTTCATGATGATGGTGGGCGAGATGCAGGAGCGGATGGACCGGTGCATCAAGTACGCCAAGGAGCGCCAGGCGTTCGGGCGGCCGATCGGGGCAAACCAGTACATCGCCGGCAAGATCGTCGACATGAAGATCGGGCTCGAGAACTCGCGCAAGCACCTGTACGACACTGCGCGTCGGTTCAACCGGGGCCGCAGCGTCACCACCGAGATCTCGATGGCGAAGCTGATCACCAGCGAGGCGAATGTGGCCTCGGCGCTATCAGCGATCCAGATCTTCGGAGCCCGCGGGTACACGCGCGAATACGGGCTCGAGAAGGGCCTGCGCGACGCGATCGGAGCGCCGATCTACTCCGGCACGAACGAGACTCAGCGAGTCCGTATCGCCTCGATGCTGGGTCTGTAGGCGCGCTGGTCCGCTCCGCGCGGTGACATCTCCCGGAGCAAGATTGCGGCGTTTTACGGATGTAGTTCGATGGCACGTGCCGGATGTGCCTGGTGTGCCGATCGGCTACTTTTCCGCGCGACCGGGCTGCGGCGGGGCTGCGCCGGCCCGGTGAAAACTCACAGCACTCGAGCCTGAAGGGGGCTTAGATGCCGGGACAGACCGAGATGGCGGGCGGCCGCTTGGCCAGACGCTTGATCATTTTCTACGCGATCATCGCCGTGGTCGGCGTCGCAGTTGTCATCTTTGTGGTCGACAAGGGGGGCAACGAGAAGGCTCAGCCGTCGATCGCCGGCGGCTACACGCTCGCTGCGGCGAACCCGTGCATCGGACCGGTCCCGAAGCCGGCGGGCGGGATACCGCTGCCGCCCACCGCGCCGACGCAGGTGGCGACCGCGGGCCCGTCGTTCAACCTCCTGCAGTCCGGGCAGTTCGTCAACTTCACCAACAACCAGAACACCCTTGGCGGGCAGCTTCGGCTCAACGAGAAGACGCTCCCCGGAAACTCCCATCGCCTCACGGGCACTGTGAATTGCGTCGCCGGCGGGTCGAAGAAGCTCGACGCGGTCGCCACACCGGGTGCCAAGGCTGCAATCAACGGGACCCTCGGCGGCCTGCCATTCGCGGCCAGCTTCAGCAGCGCCCCGCCGCCTCCGGGCGCCGCCGCACCGCGGACGCCGCAGAACATCCAGGGCACCTACGCGCTGTCTCCGGCCTCGACGTGCTTCGGAAGCTCGTTCGAGATCCACGGAACCGGCTCCACCGCCCAGCTCTACTCCTCGAATGGCAAGTTGCTCGGGCCGCTCACCTACTCGACCAAGACCGCCGGCGTGTTCGGCGACGTCAAGTGCGCCAAGGGCGGCCTCGCCCGGATGACCGCGACCGCCAACGACCTCCAGCTCCAGAAGGTCACGGTGATCCCGCTCAACGTGGCGACACCGGTCGCGTCGACGGCCTCCCAGGCGAAGCCGGCGCTGACCACCCCGAGCGGTCTCTCGCCGGCCGGCGAGAAGTTCACCGCTACCAAGCAGCGGTCTGACTTCAACAAGCTCGTCGCCGCGGTGTTCCTCTCGATCGCGATCGTGCTGATCGTCGCCCGGCTGTTCGGGGTCGTCGCGGTCAAGCTCGGCCAGCCGCGGGTGATGGGCGAGGTCATCGCCGGCCTGTGCCTCGGTCCGTCGCTGCTCGGCGCGCTCTCGCCGAACCTCCAGGCGACGTTGTTCCCGAGCGATGTGTTGCCCGCGCTCGGGGTGGTGGCCAACCTGGGGTTGATCTTCTACATGTTCCTGGTCGGGCTCGAGGTCGACCGCGGCTCGCTCAAGGGCAAGGTCGCCAAGGCCACGGCGATCTCGAACACGAGCGTCGCCGTGCCGCTGCTGCTCGGCATCGCGGTGGCGCTGCCGCTCTACAAGCTCGTTGGGCCGGATAAGAAGTTCGTCGCGTTCGCGCTGTTCATGGGCGTGGCGATGTCGATCACGGCGTTCCCGGTGCTGGCGAGGATCCTGGCCGAGCGTCGGATGATCAAGCGCCCGATAGGCTCGCTGACGATCGCGTGTGCCGCGGTCGATGACGTCACCGCGTGGTTCCTGATCGCGCTCGCGGTCACGATCGCGGCGTCGGGGACGTTCGGGGACGTCGCCAAGACGATCGCCGAGGCGGCGGCCTACGTGCTGATCATGGTGCTGATCGTCCGTCGGATCGTCGCCCGCATGGCGACCGCGTACGACGAGGTCGGGCGGATGCCGGGCGCGTGGTTCGCCGCGATCATCATCGGCGTGCTCCTGTCGGCGTACGTGACCGAGGAGATCAACATCGCGTTCATCTTCGGCGGCTTCGTGTTCGGCATGATCATGCCGCGGCATGCGCGCCTGAACGAGGAGATCACCCACCGGATCGACGACTTCGTGGTCACGCTGCTGTTGCCGGTGTTCTTCGTCTACACCGGCCTGCGGACGAACGTCGGCCTGCTCGACCGACCGGAGCTGTGGCTGCTCACGCTGCTGCTGATCGCGGTCGCGATCCTCGGCAAGCTGTTCGGTGCGGCGATCGCCGCCCGGGTCGCTGGCTACGACTGGAAGGCGTCGTCGGTGATCGGCACGCTGATGAACACCCGCGGGCTGACCGAGTTGATCGTGCTCAACCTGGCGCTGGACGTCGGCGCGATCTCGAACACGCTGTTCGCGATGCTCGTCATCATGGCGGTCGTCACGACTTTGATGGCCGGGCCGCTGCTGAAGCTGATCGACCCCAAGAACGAGTACGGCCGGGCCGTCGAGGACGAGTTCGCGGACGCCGCGCTCGCCGCGGTCCAGGCGCATCCCGAGCTCCCGGTGCCGGACCGCTCGATCCTGGTCGCGCCGGAGACAGACGCGGCGATCGGGCAGTTGGTCGCGCTGGCCGAGCCGCTGGCGCGGTCGGCGCCGCAGCGCGAACTGATCATCGCCCGCCTGGTCCGGCCGCCTCGAGGCGCGGGCGCGGGCGTTCGCGGCGGGCTGCAGTCGGAGAACCTCGCACTCGAGCGAGC
This sequence comes from uncultured Solirubrobacterales bacterium, assembly GCA_963709205.1. Classification (GTDB taxonomy): domain Bacteria; phylum Actinomycetota; class Thermoleophilia; order Solirubrobacterales; family Solirubrobacteraceae; genus Palsa-465. The sequence goes on along the minus strand of CAVPVP010000018.1, from coordinate 322,432 downwards.
TTCGCGGCAGATCAACGAACTCCGGGAGCAGCTCGCCTCCGACGGCGTGGTGGTGAGGGGCGTCGCGCTGACCTCGACGAATCCCGGCTCAGACCTCGCGCACATCGTCGAGCGCGAGCCGGTCGATCTCGTGCTGACCGAGGGCCGGCGGCGGCTGATCGGCGAGGGAGTGCCGCTGGGCGATGTCACCGAGCTGCTCGAGAACGCTCCATCGGACGTGGCTGTGCTGGTCGCCCGGGAGGGAGATCCGATCGAGCTCGGGCCCGGGAAACCCGTGGTCGTCCCGTTCGGTGGCGCAGAGCACGACTGGGCCGCACTCGAGCTCGGGTCCTGGCTGGCGGCGACCTCGGGAGCACCGCTCAAGCTGCTCGGCGCGGCCGGACAGACCGACGAGGGAAAATCCGTCACGCGGATGCTCGCCGACGCCGGGTTGCTCGTGCAGCAGGCGACGGGAATCTCCACCGAGCCGCTGGTCGTTGCCGGTGGACGCGACAGCATCCTAGAGGCGGCCGACGGAGCCGGACTGCTCGTGCTCGGCCTGTCGGATCGGTGGCGCCGAGAGGGCCTCGGACCGACCCGGTCGGCGATCGCCGGCGCGGCGACGGCACCGGTCCTGTTCGTCCGGCGCGGAACCCGGCCCGGGTTGTTCGCGCCGAAGGAGAACGTCACCCAGTTCAGGTGGTCGGGGGTCAGCGGACCGGGGGCGGTCGGCGCTTCGCCGCGGGCGCTGTCGAGCGCGACGCCGACACCGACACCGGGGACGGACGGCCCGCCCGACGAGCCGCCGGTCTCGGTCTCGTAAAAGACATCGTCAAAGGGGGCGAGCGACGCCGGTCCGAGGCAGTGTTGCCTCGGACCGGCGCTTTTTCTGTCGCAGACTACGGCGAGTTCACGCCGGCGGCAACGGCAGCGCAGCACGGACGCAGGTCGGCCCGCCGTCCGCCGACTCCACGGTGAGCCGGCCGCCGGCGAGCAGCGCGCGTTCGCGCATGCCGGTCAGTCCGAAGCCGGCACGCACGCCGCCCGGCTCAAAGCCACGACCGTCGTCTTCGACCACGAGCTGCACGCGGTCGGGAAGCTGGGTTACCCGGAGCTTCACGTGGCCGGCGCGGGCGTGCTTGACCGCATTGCTGAGGGCCTCCTGCACGATCCGGTAGATCGCGGTCTCGGTGTCGTGGGCCAGTCGCCGCTCGGAGCTGAGACCGACGTCGACCGCGACCGCGAATCCCGCGATCGCCGCTTGGCGCTTGGCCAGCGATTCGATCGCGGGGCCGAGCCCGAGATCATCGAGTGCGGCCGGGCGGAGCTCGGCAATCAGGTCGCGCAGCTTGCGCATCTCCTCGCCGAGATGGGCGTCGGCGGTGTCGGCGGCGCGGCGCAGCGCGCCCGTGTCGTCGCGGGCTAGCCCGGCGGACAGGACCATCCTGACCCCGGTCAGCCCCTGCAGCGTCTCGTCGTGCAGCTCGCGGGCCCAGCGGGCGCGCGCCTGATCGGCCGCCTCGAGACTCAGCCGCAGGCGGGCGGCGGCGACCGACCGCGCGGTCGCGACCGCGGTGGCGGCGCTGGCCGCGACCGACATCAGCAGCTGCTCGTCCTCGTCGTCGAACCGCCGCTTGTCGGCGCCGTTGATGCCGGCGAGCACGCCCAATGGTTCTCCCCTGAACACCAGCGGCACGAGTATCGCCTCGGTCGCGTAGGGCGAGAGCTGCTGAAGCTGCGAGCGATCCGCGTCCGGTCCGACTCGCCGTGGTCGCCCGGTTAGCAGCACCTGGCCGGCGAGCGAGCCGTCGACCGGGAGCCGGGGCTGTGACTCGGACCGCTTCGTAGTTCCACTCACGGCCGCGAGCTCGTCTCCGTCGGGTAGGTAGATCACGAGCGTCCGGGCGGACACGATCTCTCGGCCGTGGGCGATGATCAGCGACAGGATTCGCTCGAGGTCGGTCTCTCCACCAACGGCGCGGGCGATCTCGGCGAACGCCTCGAGCCGTTCGACGCTCCGGGCCAGGCCCCGATTCGAGCCCTCGAGCTGATCGGCGTACAGGGCGAGATCGCGCTGGGCGTCTTCACGCTCGGCGTTGTCTCTTCGGAGACGGTCCGAAAAGCCGCCGACGACCACGCCGGTGACGAAGAACGCCGCACCCCGGGAGACGTAGCCGAGCGCATCGACGTGTACCGAGTTGATCACGCTCCACGCGGGGACGAGCGCGAACGCCACCGCGGACGCGAGCAACCCTGCCCGCGTGCCGAACTCGATCGCCAGCACCGCGATCGGGACGATGTAGAAGTTCGCGAGCAGCGCGTCGGGATCGTTGATTGCGAGCCGCGACGCGAACGCGATCGCGAACAGAACCGCGGCGAGCGCGACGATCGCCGCGCGCCGTGCCGGCGAGCGCCGTCGCGGCGCGGTCGCCTTAAGCCTCTCGACGACTCGTCGCTGAGCCGCCTCGAGCTCGATCTGCCTGGCCCGGGTGGCGGCGGTGCTCATCGGTGGATCACGCCGTGCTCGAGCGCGTAGCGAACGAGCTCCGGCCGGCCGGTGAGCCCGAGCTTCGCCTGGAGGTTGGCGCGGTGTGTCTCGACGGTGCGCGGACTGATGTACATGCGGGTCGCGATCTCGCTGTTGGTGTACCCGAGAGCGACGAGTCGCAGCACCTCTAGCTCCCGCTCGGTCAGCGCCGCGTCGTCGGCGCTCGTGAGCGCCCAACCACCGATCGCCGGATCGAGGTACCGGCCGCCTTTGGCCACCGTCCGGATCGCGCGAACGAGGTCGGTGCGCGAGGCTTCCTTGAGCACGTAGCCGGCCGCGCCGGCATTCCAGGCGGGGGCGACGAACGCCGGGTCATCCTCCATCGTGAGGATCACGATCGCGGTCGAGGGCGACGACGAGCGGAGCTCGAATACCGCGCTCAGGCTGAGGTCACGGCCCATGTGGAGGTCGAGGAGCACTACGGCCGGCGTGCAGTCGCGCAGCAGCGCCGAGGTCTGGGCGATGTCGCTCGTCTCGCCGACGACGGCCAGGTCGTCTTCGGCTTCGAGCAGCAGCCGCAGTCCCTGGCGGACGACCGCATGGTCGTCGGCGATCACGATCGTGATTGGAGTGGTCGACATGCGCCTTTTCTGGTCAGGGAGCCTTGGCCAGATACGTCTGCCCGGTTCGCACGGTCACCGTCCGGTGGCGGACGAAGTCGCGGACGGTCACGACCCCTGTGCGGACGACCGTCAAGGTTCCGTCGCAGCGATCGCGCACGCCCCAGTCGGTCCCGAGCACGGTCGCCGCCGAGAACCGGCCGACGGTGCGGAAATGTCCCTTGGCCGTGCCTCTAAGGAGACCGAGGATCCGCTGGGTGAGCGCGTGCGGCGCGGCGGCGCGGGCCGCCCCCGCCGCCTCGCAGGCGACCTGCCGCGTGGCGGTGTCGTGGAGGACGAGGCTCACGAGACCTCCCCCGCTGGCAGGCTGGCGGATCTGGAACCTTCCCTCGAAGAACTGACCGCTCTGGACGCCCCCCGGCGCCGGGTTCGCGCTGGTCAGCGTCACCCGGCCAGCGGTCGTGTCGACCAGCGTTCCGACGGGGACGACCGTGGGTCCGTTGGACAGCCGAACGAAACCGTATCTTGCGCCGGGCACCTCGATCAGCACCTTCCCGCTGACCGGCGTGAGCACCACGGTCTTGGCGAAGGACGGCGAAACCGACGACGGCGCCGGGGCCGCGCTTGGGCTCGTGCCGGTGGCCGACACGGCAACCAGCAGGCAGACACCGCCTGCCCCCCAGATCCCTGATCGTCGTCCTGCTCTCACCGTTGGGTCCCCCGGGACGGTAGAACGCCCTCCTGTTGCGCGTCAACCCTACACCGGTGGAGCGCTTGTCCGGCCCCTCAGGAGCGCGTACACTCACGCGCGGTATCCGCGTGCCGCGACGCCGGGGCGGACGCAGCGGCGAATGGGGCCAATCCGCGAGGGGTGATTTGACATGAAGAGGACGCGGCTATTCGGGAGCAACCGGAACCTCAAGCTGCTTTTGCTGGCGCTTGTCGCGCTGGGGGCGACCGGGCTGGGGATCGCCGCGTACGCGACGAACCTGCTCCGCACGCTCGACCTCAACACGATGAACTCGCGGTTCGCGATCCGCGGCACTCAGCGACCGCATCCCAACATCCTCGAGGTCAAGATCGACTCGAACGCGCTCTCGAACATCCCGTACCAATGGCCGTTCCCGCGCGCGATCGACGGCAAGGTCATGAGCAACATCGCGGCGCAGCACCCGAAGGCGATCGCCTTCGACGTACAGTTCACCCAGCCGAGCGATAAGGGGCAGAACGACGAGGTCGCGTTCCTGAACGGCGCCGGCAACGCCAACGGCCGGCTGATCCTGTCGTGGACCGCGACCGACCCGACGAACGGCAACGTCCAGCTGTTCGGGCTTGCCCAGACGCAGAAGGCGCTCCGCCAGGCCGGAGTGCAGCCGGCGAACGGCCTGTTCCCGACAGAGCCCGGAGACTTCGATCGCGAGATGGAGTACTCGATCGGCAAGCTCGAGACATTCGCCCCGGTCAGCGCCGGCGTCGCCACGGGTCACAAGGTCAAACCGTTTGCCGGCAACCGTTGGATCGACTTCGCCGGACCATCCGGAACGTACCCGTCGATCTCCTTCTCGGGCGCGTACTACGGCACCACCGACGGGACCAAGAACGGCCCGAAGCTTCCGTCCAACCTGTACACGGGCAAGATCGTCGTCATCGGCGCGACAGCTCCCGTCCTCCAGGACATCCACCCGACGCCAACCGACCCCGCTATGCCCGGACCCGAGGTCCAGGCCAACGCGATCGCCACCGTGCTCGACGGCTTCCCGCTGTCCTCGGTTCCCGGCTGGGTCGACGTCCTCCTGATCGTGGTACTCGGGGTGGCGGTGCCGCTCGCCAGCATCTGGGTCCGCCCGCTCGTCTCGATCGGGATCGCCGTCGGCCTGGGCGTCGTGTTCGCGATCTTCGTCCAGCTCATGTTCAACGCGGGCTTGGTGGTCACATTCGTGTATCCGCTCGGGGCGCTCGTCTTGGCCGCCGTCGGCGCGCTGGCGGTGCAACTCGTCACCGAGGCGTTCGAGCGGATCCGGACGGTGGACCTGTTCGCCCGGTTCGTCCCCGAGGACGTCGTCGACGAGGTCCTGAAGAGCGCCGACGGGCTGCGGCTCGGCGGCATCCAGCGCGAGGGGACGATCATGTTCACCGACCTGCGGGGCTTCACTTCGTTCTCCGAATCGCTCACCCCCGCCCAGGTCATCGAGGTGCTGAACCACTACCTGAGCGAGATGAGCGACGCGATCCTCGACAACGGTGGCACGCTGGTCGCGTACATGGGCGACGGGATCTTCGCGGTGTTCGGCGCGCCGCTCGAGCAGCCCGACCACGCCGACCGGGCGCTCCGGACGGCGCGCGAGATGCTCGAGACCCGCCTCCCGCGGTTCAACGAGTGGATCCGCTCCGAGGGCCTCGGCGACGGCTTCCGCATGGGCATCGGGCTCAATTCCGGAAGGGTCATGTCGGGCCACGTCGGCTCCGAGCGCCGGGTCGAGTACGCCGCTGTCGGCGACACGACGAACACGGCGTCCCGGATCGAGGGCATGACGAAGGGCACCGCGCACCAGCTGCTGCTGTCCGATTCCACGCGCGAGGCGCTCGTCGGGCCGGCGGAGGACCTGGTGTTCGTCGAGGAGGTCGACATCCGCGGCCGAGTCGCGCGGATGAAGCTGTGGGGGCTGAACGAGGCGCCCTCGCCGCCCCCGGCGCCGGCCGAGGCCGCGCAGACCACCGCCTGACTTGTTCGGCATACGTACGTTTGTCGAGCCGGTCTGGACGCGGTAACGAATCGGCGCGGGGCGTCCGAAATCTATTCTCGATGGAGAATTTCGGGCTCACGCATCGGGAGATCGACGAGCGGACCTGCGTGGTCGCGGTCGAGGGTGAGCTCGACCTCGCCTCCGCCCCGCATCTGAAGCTCGCGCTGGTCGAGCTCCTGGCCAAGGGCTACGGGCGCTACGTGCTCGACCTCTCGCAGGTCACCTACATGGACTCGATGGGGCTGGGGGTGCTCATCGGCTTCCACAAGCGCCTCCATGGAGACGCCCGCCTGGCTCTGGCCGGCGTGCCGCCCAAGCCGCGCAAGCTGCTCGAGCTCACCGGTCTCGACACCCGCTTTGACAGCTTCGCGACGGTCGACGCCGCGCTCAGCGACCGGGCCGAGAGCGCGTTGCCTTTCTGCACTGACGCCGCGATGGTTCTCGGCATCGCCTCGACCGCCCTGCCGTTCGCGACGACACGGCGCGCCGAGGCGCTGCGCTGGCTGCGGATCCTGCGCCTTCAGGGCGAAGCCGCACGCGTACTGTGCGCGCTCGGAGTCGGCGAGGCGCCGCTGCCGGATCTCGATCAGGACGACGACGAGCTTCTGGCCCCCGCGGGTCGCGCCGACCGCGATCCGGTCGCCAGCGTCAGCGAGCTCGCGGTTCGCGTCGCGCGCAAGCGCGGCGCCGCCAAGGTCGGCACCGGCGACATCCTCGTCGCCGTGCTGCGCTTCTACGGCTCGGACTTCGACCTCGTGCTCGCGGCGCACGGCACCGACCGCGACGAGGTCATCGGCCGGCTAGACGAAGCCGCCTGAGCTAACGGCGACGGGTGAAAGCCGCGCGCACGCGAGCCATTGCGCGCGAGAACATCCCCTTGCGCTCGCAACTCAGGCGGGCGGTGGTCCCGTCGGGATCTGGAACACTCCGGACGGACTCGGCGCCCGGCGGAGCTCCTCCGGAATCTCGATCACGGCGGCCGAGAACTTGCGCGCCAGCGGGGGCGGCCCGCCCTCGGCCAGGCCCGGCGTGAACGCCGTCACGGCGAGCGGCACGTACTCCGGCGCCACCGACCAGTCGGTCGAGCGAAACTCGCCCGCGTTCTCGATCCAGCTGAGCGACAGCAACGGAAGGATCACGACCTTCGTCCAGATCGCGATCACCCACGTGATCCAATACTCGGCGATCGGCTCCCAGTCAGACGCGAAGTGAATGCCCTTGAGGCTCTTGGCCGCCAGGTACACGAGGATGAACTCCCCGACCGCCAGCACGAACGTCAGCCACGGCGGCTGCCAGCGGATGATGAATGGATAGAACGCGGTGTCGAGCGCGACGCCGATCACGAAGTACAGGCCGATCAGGATGATCCAGCTCGGGTTCTGCGTGATCAGCGAGACGATCGTCCAGATGATCGCCGGGATGATCAGGATCGCCCATCTGGTCTGGACGCGGCCGAGAACGGTCGGACACATGGTCAGGTCCCCCTAGGCGAGCTGCTGCGTCGGTGTCACAGTACGAAGCGATTCGGCGACGTCGCGGCCCATCGAGAACTGCAGCGATAGACGCGACGGGAACGGTCGCTTCTTCAGCTTCTCGGCCCGCGCGCAGTCGGCGACGAATCGACGGGCGATGAACTTGAGCCCCGCGATCGTGTCGCCGTGCGGGATCACGTTGTTGGCGATAAGGCCCATGCAGCACAACCGCGATTCCGGACGGTCGAGGCCGGGCACGCCGCAGTTCGTTTGCAGCCGGATGCGACCCTCGACGACGGGTACCTTGTAGAACTCGACCAGACGGCGGATCAGCGGCAGCGTGAGCACTGACTTGTTGAAGCCCGTGCCCGCGGTGACGCCAGTGACGTCGAGCCAGCCCGGGTCCTCGCCGTGCGAGCTCTTGACGTACACCCGCAGGCCGGCTCGCCCGGGCTCGACTTTGTCGATCTCACCGACGAGCGCGTCGAACCGCCCGTCCTTCTGCCCGGCCTCGATCCGCGCCAGCCACTCCCGGCGCTGGGGCCGGGTGCCGCGCAGGACCTGCCCTAGGAACTGGATGCGCTCCTCGAATGGCAGCTGCGTGTACGCGTCGATCCCGATCGACTCGAACAGGCAGCGAGGCACGTTCAGATCCTGGGTCTCGGGCTGCGGGCTGCGCGTCAGCGCGAGCACCGAGCCGCCTTCGTCGAGGATGTTCGCCCACTCGTTGACCGAGGCGATCCCGGCGCCGAGAACGATGTAACGGCCACCCTTCGCGTACTGCTTGGGTTCGTACGCCTGGATTATCCGATCGGCGACGGCCGGGTCCTTGCGGGCCTTGGCCAGCACCGGCGGGAACGACAGCGGTCCATGCCCGGGCGCGAGCATCACGTGCTTGGCGCGGCCGATGAAGTTCGCCTGCTCGTCGTACATCACGAAGTGAGGCATCGGCTCCATCTGACGCTGCAGCCATCCGACGCGCACCGGCACTCTTACGTCGTTCCATCCCGTGCGCCGCGTCACCACCGCCGCCTCGGTCAGGATCTCGGGAACGCCCGGGTTGTACTTACGACTGGTCGTGCGCCACAGCGGCTTGAGCGACTTATGCGACCACGCGTCGAGCTGCGCGAACGTCGGCCAGTCCGGCGCCAGGAAGTGAGACTCGGATTCCGAGCGCAACACGGTCTGCCCGAGGTTGTACGCGAACTGCTGGTAGGTGCCGACGGGGTTATCGCTCGGCCCGAAAATCGACATCTGCTGCTGCTCGAAGCCCAGGTAACGCGCGGTGGTGTGAACTAGGAGCGAGCCGAAGCCGTCGCCGACGACGGCAATTACGGAGTCGCGTGGAGCTGTCGCAGTCATAGTGCGGGCACCCTATAGGGAAGGCGGCGAACCGCGCAAGGGTCGAAAGACAGTGTTTCCGGCAAGTTCATGAGTGCCCCCATTCATAGAGAGATCACGTTGCGTTAACGCGGGCCCGAACGATATGCTCGCGCCCGTGGCGGGCGAAATCAACCTGGAAGTCATCGAGGGGCCGGACGCGGGCAAGCAGATCGCGGTCGATCGCCCGATCGTGATCGGGCGCGATCCGGGGTCAGACCTCGTGCTCGAGGACGGTGAAGTCTCGGGCCAGCACGCTCGGGTGACACCATCCCCGAACGGAACGGCGACCGTCGAGGACCTGGAGTCGACCAACGGCACGTTCGTCAACCAGAACGAGCTGATGGGTCCGGCTCACCTCGATCCCGGTGACGAGTTGCTCGTCGGTGTCAGCGTGCTTCAGCTGCGGACCCGGCAGGACATCGCCTCCCGGGCGTCGGCGGTGATCCAGATCCCGCCCAGCATGGCGATCGCGCCCCGCGCGCCGACCTACGTCAACCCTGAGGTGCGTCGGTTTGACGAGACGCCCCAGGCCGCCGGTGCGGCGGCGGGGCACCCAACCGTCGACAGGTTCCTCGACGTCAAGGTCCGCCGGCGGGCGCAGCTCGCCCCGCTCGCGCTGTTCACGCTCGTGGCCATAGCGCTCATCCTGTACTTCTCGCTGAAATAACGGCTCAGGGCGGAGACTGCGGCGCCCGCTCGGGGGCGCTCGCGGCCGTTCGCCATCGCCGACGACGCGCACTTCGATTAGCGAGCGCCGCCCGAGTGGGCGAGCAGTCGCAGCTAGCTGTGCTGAGAGAAGTAGATGACGAGCGCGATCGCCACGATGATGACCGTGCCGAACGACAGCGCCACCGGGACCCACGACCGCGAGGCGAGCCCGCGCTGCACCTTCTGGCGCTCGGGCGGCCGGAACTCGCCGACCGGCCCTGACGGCGCGGCCAGCGCCGGCGCCGGTGCGGCGATCGCCGTGACCGGGGCCGCCGACGGTGGTGCCGGCGGCGCCGCTCCCCCTGGGATCGCCGCGCTCACGCGCGTCACGTTCCGCGGCACCGCAATCTCGCCGCTCGAATCCGACACCGGCAACACCCCCTCGACGACGAGCACCGTCGTGCCTACCTTGATCTCAGCACCGCCGCCGAGCAGAGTCGGCTCGGCAATCCGGGTGCCGTCCACGAACGTCCCGTTGGTCGAGCCCAGGTCCTCGACCTGGAGGCGGTTGGCGTGGCGCCGGACGACGGCATGGCGGCTGGACATCTCGTCGTCGTCGATCGCGAGATCGGTGTCCTCGCGACCGATGACGAGCTCCTCGTCCACGTCCACCGTCAGTCCAGCGTTGGGCCCACTCACTACACGCAGCCGTGCCATAGCGCGCGCAGACTACCCCATGGCGGCCGGTTGCCGCAAGCCGGGTCAGCAGTGTGACGTTCGCGGACGTCGCGGTACAGTCCGGCGCATGAACGGCGCGAGTGCGCGACTCGAGGTCGTGGCCGGCCGAGCGATCGGCATGTCGGTCCTGATCGATGACGAGCTGCTCATCGGACGTCACGCCGACGGGGCCGGGCGGCTCGCGGACGACGACGAGATCTCCCGGTCGCATGCCCGCATCAGCCTCGACCGCAGCGGCTTCTGCGCGATCGAGGACCTCGGGTCGACCAACGGCACGTTCGTCAACGGCCTGCGGATCAGCGGACCGCAGACGCTGTCGGTCGGCGACACGGTCGAGGTCGGCGGCACCACGCTCGTGGTCCGCGAGCTCCCGATTCCCGCGACCGAGCGCGCGCTGAAGGCGGTGCCGCCCCAGCCCACGGTCACGCCGCCGATGAGACCGGCAGCGTCCACGCCCTCGCCGAGCCAGGCGACTCCGCTCTCCTCCTCCGGGCGCTCCGAGAAGGCTCCCCGGTCCCGCCAGCCCGGGTCTCCGGCTCCCGCGGGACCGCCGACCACGGCCCAAGCCGAGGCCAAGCTCGAGGGCGGTCCGAAGAGCCTCTCCCTGAGGCTCCACATCGACTTCGCCGCGCGCACGGCGACGGTCGCGGTCGACGACGGATCGGACCCGCTGCAGCTCGAGTTCGACGGCGACGCCTGGCGTCCCGCCTCGTCTTCCTGACCTCAGCCGGGCGGGGCCTGGATCAGCCGGTAGCCGCCGCCGTGGAAGACGAGCGGCGTGCCGTCCTCGCTGTTGGCGATCTCGAGCACCTCGCCGATGAAGATCAGGTGGTCGCCCGCCTCGTGTGTGGCATGGACGCGGCAATCCAGGAACGCGGCTGCGCCCTCGAGGATCGGCGAGCCGCTCGCGCCAAGCCGGTGCGCGACCTCCGCGAACGCGTCGCGCCCGCGGGGCCGGTCGCGCGAGGCGAAGTAGCGCGAGAGCGGCTCCTGTTCCTGGCTGAGGATGTTCACCGCGAACACGCCGTTGCGGCTGATGTGGTCGGCGCCCTCCGAGGGGCTGATCACGCACACCAGGATCAGCGGCGGATCGAGAGACACCGAGGAGAACGCGTTGGCGGTCATGCCGTAGGCGTGCTCCTCCCCCCGCGTGGTCACGACGGTCACCCCGGTGGCGAACGCCCCCACCGTGGACCGGAACTCCTTGCTGGAGAAGTCTGTCTGCACGGTGACGCGGCCCCCGGACTAATCCGCCGACCGCCCGAGGCGGTCCCGGATGATCTGGTCGAAGTCGCGCGTCGTCCCGAGCGACTGGGCAACGACGGCGCGGAAGGTGTCGCCGTCGATCACGACGAGCTTCGTCGGCTTAGTCGCCCGGGCGCTCGTACCGCGCGGCTTGTCGAACAGGATCGCCATCTCCCCGTAGAGGTCACCGGGCCCGAGCTTCGACACGGTCTCGGTGCTGCCGCCGTCCTCGCGCGTGACCTCGAGCTCACCGTCGACGACGATGAAGAACTTGTCGGCCGGTCCGCCCTGGCGCGCCACCACGGAGTCGGCGTCGGCATCCACCAACTGCGTGGTCGCCGAGATCGTCTGGGCGGTCTGCGTGGGCAGGCCGCCGAACACGCTGTACGAGCGCTCGCGGTGGAACTCGGCGCCGAACACGCCTTCGCGCGAGGGGCCCGAGCTCTTCTTGTTGTCGATGAATTGAATCTCGGTCGGGGTGATCCGGAAGAACGAGATGCTCATGGTGGCGCCGGGCGACAGCGACGGGAACTTCTGTCCGAACAGGTCGGCCACGCGGGCGATTCGCTCGCCGCTCAGCAGCACCGAGCACTCCCCCACCCCTTGCACGCCTCGCGTCTGGTTCAGGTCGGTTGCGTACTCGTCGATCGTGAACGCGACCATCGGGTTCTGCTCGATGTGCCGTGCACTCTCGGCGGAGCTCCTCGACCAGAAGTACAACGACGGGCCCTCGTTGACGTACAGGAACGTTGCGGCATGCGGTACGCCGGTCGGCGACGCGGTCGCCAAGGTCATCGTGCTCTGCTCCCCGAGGTATTCGAGGACAGGGCCCGGTAGCTCCTGCTCGGTCGTGCTCATCCGCAAATCTCCTTATCCGAGGTCTCGCTGGCGATCCTAAGGGTTTGGTCGCCAAGAAGCGAGCATGGGGAATTCGGCGTCTCTGCGCCGGGTACGGACGCCCGACCGACCGGCTCCGGGGAATTCGGCGCCCGGACGGCTGGGCCCGAATATTGCAACGGCGCCGGATTCCCACAAGGAAATCCGGCGCATACACGTTCGCGTTCTGGAACGGCCTGAGCCGGATTTCCCAATCAAGTTCCGACCAGCAGCGCGGTCAGAAACAGCGCGACAAAGTGAAACGCCTGGTCGAGCGACAACCCCAGCTCCGGGTGTGCATCGAGGTCGGCCTTCTTGAATATCCGCGCATAGGACGTCAGCAGCCGTCGGTCGTCCTGGATCAGATGTGGGATCGCGATCAGCGCCGCCAGCCCGATCACGCCCCAGTGCAGGCTGGGCCAAAGCCAGATGAACGCCGGGACGAACGCGAGCGTGTAGGTCGCGATGTGCGACAGCAGCGCGCGCCGCCTCACCCCGGGATGGGACAGCCCGCCGCTCTTGTGCGTGGCCTGCCATTCGGTCTGGAACAGGTAGTCGCCGACCTCGTGCGACACGAAGAAGACCGCGAAGACCTCGACCCAGGGCATGCGGTGGAACCTATCTCACCGTCAGATGACCAAACACTTACGCCGACGCCGCCGCGCGTCTCACCGGCCGGCGAGTTCGCGATCGGGTGCCGAGGCGCCCGATTCGAGCTGCTGCTCGGCGCGGATTATGTGCATGACGGCGTTGATCAGCGCCAGATGGGTGAACGCCTGCGGGAAGTTGCCGAGGTGACGCCCGGTCGAGGCGTCGATCTCCTCGGCGTACAGCGCGAGCGGGCTCGCGAACGACAGCAACTTCTCGCACAGGCCCCGGGCCCGCCCGGTCTCGCCGATTTCGGCCAGCGCGGATACGAGCCAGAACGAGCAGATCGTGAACGTGCCCTCCTCGCTCGCGAAGCCGTCGTCGGTCTCTCCGACGCGGTAGCGGAGTACGAGACCGTTCTCGGTCAGCTCCTCGGCGATCGCGAGCACGGTCGCGCGGATGCGAGGATCGTCGGACGGCAGGAACCGCACGAGCGGCATCATCAGCAGCGACGCGTCGAGCGCGTCGGTTTCGTAGTGCTGGACGAACACCCCACGGCTGTCGACGCCGTTCGCGCAGATGTCGGCGTGGATCTCGGCCGCCGCCGCCTCCCACTTGGACGCCATCCGGTCGTCGTTGCGGATCCGCGCCAGCCGCGCGCCGCGGTCGGCGGCCACCCAGCACATCAGCTTCGACGAGGTGAAGTGCCTGGGGTCGCCGCGAACCTCCCAGATGCCCCGGTCTGGGTCGCGCCACCGGGCTAGCGCGGTCTCCACCTGACGCTTGATGATCGGCCACAGACGGTCGGGCAGCTGATCGCGCGACCGGGTGTGGAGGTAGATCGAGTCGAGCACGGCGCCCCACACGTCGTGCTGGGCCTGGTCGTAGGCGCCGTTGCCGATCCGCACCGGGCGCGAATGCTCGTACCCCGACAGGTGCGAGAGCTCCTGCTCCTCGAGCTTCGACTCGCCCCCGATCCCGTACATGATCTGAAGCTGTCCCTCCTCGGCCTCGGCCATGTCGGCCACGAAGTAAAAGAAGTCGTTGGCCTCCTCCTCGAATCCGAGCGAGTACAGCGCCCACAGCGTGAACGTCGAGTCGCGGATCCAGGTGTAGCGGTAGTCCCAGTTTCGATCGCCACCGGGAGCCTCGGGGAGCGATGTCGTCGACGCTGCGATCAGTGCGCCGGATGGCGCGTACGTCAGTCCCTTGAGCGTGAGCGCGCTGCGCTGAAGGTACGTGCGCCACGGGTGGTCGGGGAACGTGCCGTGCTTGAGCCACTCCTGCCAGAAGCGCTGGGTTCGCGCCAGCCGGTCGGCGGCCTCGTCGTAGGCCGTGGGCATGGCGTGGTCGGACCAACCTAAAGCTACGAACGCGACGTCGCCCTCCCGCATCGTCGTGCGCGCCCTCGCTCGCGGTCCCTCGAAGCCGAGGCGCAGATCGGTGACCAGTCGCAATTGGAGGTTCATGCCCTCCGAGCGCGCGATCGCCTCGCCGTAGCCTGAGCCCGTGTAGTCCCAGTCGACAGCCAGCCCGCCGTAGTCGAACGCGGGCTCGCACTCGAGCTTCATCTCGGCCGAGCCCTGGACGCACTCGATCATCCGCAGCAGCACGTGGTCGGCATCATGGTCGGTGGGCGAGCGACGGTGGCTGTGCGAGCGCTCGTTGTCGTGGTGCCACGGACCGATGCACAGCGCGTCGCGGACGATGACCCAGCCCATCCGCGTCTCCCAGCTCGTCTCGAGCACCATCGTCCCCGGTATGTACCGCCGGCCCGCCGGGACGTTCACGTCCGACGGCCCGACGCGGAAGCCGCCGGCGTCGCGGTCGAGAACCGCCGCGAACACACTCGGCGAATCCATCCGCGGCAGGCACAGCCACTCGACGTTCCCGTTCGGCGCGACCAGCGCCGTCGTCTCGCAGTCAGAGAGGAACCCGTAGTCGCCAATCGGCGGGAACGCGCTCGTCCGAACCCCGTAATCGTTCTGAGCCCCCGACATCCGTCGGCGATTCTGCTGTGGTCCCGGAGACGTGTCAAGGTATGCTCGCGCGCGACCACGGGAGCACGGGGAGAAAAAAGTGCCACCGCAAATGAGTTCGATCGACGTCATCGCCTCGGCGCTCGAGCCCGTCACGCCTGTGCTCGGGCGGATGAGCTCTCCCGACGGCGCGATCACGTTGATGCTGAGCGACATCGCCGAAGCCGACGCCGCGGCCAAGCAGCTGGGCGCCGAGCGCTGGGATCAGCTCGTGCGGGACCACCACCTGCTCGTCGAGCAGATCCTCGCGCGCCACGACGGCCAGGTGGCGAGGTTCCAGGGGGATGGCTTCCTCGCGTCCTTCGGGAGCGCTCACGCCGGGCTTCACGCGGCGGTCGACCTGCAGCGGACATTCTCCAGTGCTCCCGCCGAGGATCAGTCGCTGTCGATCCGGGTCGGGCTGCACTCGGGCTTCGTGATCGGCAATCCCGAGCAGCTGATGGGCCGGAACGTCGTGCTCGCGGCGCGAATCGCCGGTCAGGCCAAGGGAGGCGAGATCCTCGTGTCCTCGACGTCCAAGGAGTACACCGAGACCGACCCGAGCTTCAACTTCGAGGAGAGGGGCGAGTTCCACTTCAAGGGCCTGCTCGGCGAGCACACCGTGTACGCGGTGGGCTGGACGTAGCCGGCGCCGCGCTAGGCCGCAGCGGCGGCGGCGAGCATGCGGGCGTACTCGCCGGCGGTCTGAGGCCGCGCGGCCGCGTCCTTCTCGAGCGCGGTCAGGAGCGTGCGCACGAACTCATCGGACATGTCGGGGCGAGCGGCGCGGGGATCCGGCGGCGGGTCCTGGAGATGGGCCCACAGGATCCGCATGCCCTGGACCTCGGCGAACGGCGGACGCCCGCACATGCACTCGTACATGACGCACCCGAGCGCGTAGATGTCGGTGGCGGCGCTGACCTGCTCGCCGCGGATCTGCTCGGGCGCCATGTAGTCCATCGACCCGAGCGCCTGGCCGGGAAGCGTGAGCAGGCTCCCCTGGGTGTCCTTGGCGAGGCCGAAGTCGGTGATGTAGCCGCGGCCGCCCTCGTCCAGCAGGATGTTCGCGGGCTTGACATCACGATGGACCATGCCCGCCGCCCACAGCGCCTCGAGTCCCGCGGCCACGTCGGTGCAGACCTGGACGGCGGTCTGGATGTCGAGCGGACCGTCACGCTTGAGCTTGTCGTCGAGCGACATGCCGTCGATGAACCGCTGCGCCATGTACGGCAGGCCGTCGACCTCGCCGGTGTCGAGAACCGGGACGACGTTGGGGTGCTTGACCGTCTGCGCGATGCGCGCCTCGCGGTAGAACCGGCGCCGGAACGTCTCGTCCCGCGCATAGTCATCCTTGACCAGCTTTAGCGCGACGCGGCCGCCGTCGGGGCCGGTGGCCGTGTAGACCTTCCCCATGCCCCCCTCTCCGAGCAGGTCGTCGACGCTGTACTCGCCAATCTGACTCCCGATTCGGGGATCACTCACGCTCATCGCTCACTCATTATCGGTCTGAAGACTCTGCGAAGCGCCCATCATAAAGCTCTGCGGATACTTCGGCGCGCGAGTCTCTCGCCAGCATGCACGCGCCCGATCCAGTCCCGTTAAGTCAGCTACCGAACGGCGGCTCGGAGCCGCGGCCTGCGCCAGTAGAATCCCCGTGCTTTGCTAGAGGATGGCACGATCGTTTCCGGGTATCGCGTGGATGGCGTACTCGGAGAGGGGGGCATGGGAGCCGTCTACGAGGCCACGCAGCTGTCGCTGAACCGCGTCGTGGCGCTCAAGCTGCTCGCCCCGAACCTGAGCGACGACCCCGGTTTCCGGGCCCGCTTCGAGCGCGAGGGACAGGTCCAGGCCGCGCTCGACCACAAGCACATCGTCAGCGTGTACGAGGCCGGCCAAAGCGACTACGGGCTGTTCCTGGCGATGCGCCTGATCGCCGGGCCGACGCTCAAGCAGCTGATCCTCGACGGCGAACTCGACCCGCGACGGAGCGTTCGGCTGCTGGCCCAGGTCGCACAGGCGCTCGACTCCGCGCACGAGGCAGGCCTGATCCACCGCGACATCAAGCCGCAAAACATCCTGATCGGGCGGGGCGACCACGCCTACCTCGCGGACTTCGGGCTGATCAAAGCCCCCGACGAGGCGCGGCTCACCGGGACCGGCCAGTTCATCGGCACGATCGACTACGTCGCGCCCGAGCAGGTCCAGGGCGAGCCCGCGACTCCGGCCAGCGATATCTACGCGCTCACGGGGGTCCTCTACGAGTGCCTGACGGGAGAGGTCCCGTTCCCCAAGCCATCCGAAGCCGCCACGTTGCACGCGCACGTGATGTCGCCCCCGCCGACGGCGACCGAGCGCCGGCCCGATCTGCCGTCCGCGCTCGACGGGGTGATCGCACAGGGCATGGCCAAGGATCCGTGGTCGCGGCCGTCGCGGGCCGCGGAGCTGATCCAGTCGGCCTCGCGCGCGCTCTCCTCGAGCGCCTCGACGATCGCCGTGCCGCCTCCCGACTCCGATAGCCGGGACGGCAACGACGAGCGCCGGCGCCGCGTCCAGACGACCAAGGTCCCCTCCGTAGCATCGCCGGGTGGCGCGGGCGCGGGCAGCGCCGCGGGTGCCGCCTCCGCCGAGGAGCGAGCCGCCCGATCCGGTGTGACCCGAGCTCGGTCGGTGATCCCTCCAGTAGCGCCGACACCCGGCCCCGAGGCGTCTCACGTCGTCGACGAGATCCCGCCCGTTACGGATGCGGCGCCAGGCGCCGACCGCTCCATCCCGCGAGCCGGCGAGCTCCCGCCCCGGTTGGTGGCGCTGATCGCGGCTCTGGTGCTCGTCGCGTTCGCCGTAGGCTTCGTCCTCGGTCTGGTGGTGCACTGATGCGCCGCCGCCGAAATGTGGCCCGTCTGGCGGGCGGGCAACACCGATCCGGCCGCCTGGGGAATGTCTTGCGAGATTTCGGCAGCCTGAGATAGACTGTGGGGGCGGGCCAGTCTACACTGCAAGGGGTAGCAGCGGATGGGGCAGGAACAAGGTGGAGTTTTGGCGACGCTTGATCGCGTGAACGAGCCAAGAACGGCCTCGCAGGTATTGGGGCGAACATTAAGGGGCCGATACAAGGTCCTTGAGCCGATCTCCGCCGGGGCTATGGGCCAGGTCTACCGGGCGATCGACACGGAGACCGACACCGAGGTCGCGCTCAAGCAGTGCACGAACCCGCATCACGATCAGCGGTTCGAGGCCGAGGCGCGGCTGCTCTCGAGCCTGGGGCATCCTCGCGTCGTCCGCGTCACGGACCACTTCGCCGCACCGTCCGGCCAGTACCTCGTGATGGACCTGGTACGCGGGATCGATCTGGGCGTGCTGCTCAAGCAGCGCGGCCAGCCGGGACTTCCGGTCGAGCAGTCGATCGAGTACACGCGCCAGACGTGCGAGGCGCTCCAGTACGTGCACGACCAGCAGATCGTCCATCGCGACGTGAAGCCCCAGAACCTGATCCTGAGCGAGAACGGCGTTGTGCTCGTGGACTTCGGGATCGCGCGTCTGCTCGACGAGGTCGAGCAGCAGGGCACGGTCGGGATCGGGACGCCGCGCTTCATGGCCCCCGAGGTGTTCGCGGGTGGCAACGTGTCCGCGCGCACCGACGTGTTCAGCGTCGCCGCCACGCTGTGGACGCTGCTCGTCGGCCGGCCCCCGGTCTACGCCGATCCGAGCAAGCTTTCCTCGGTCAACCCGGACGTCCCGCCCGAGCTGGAGCGCACGGTCGCCGCCGGCCTCGAGATGATCCCGGAGCGTCGCGTGGCCTCCGTGGCCGCGTTCGCCAAGGCGCTGGGCGCGCCGCTCCGCACCGAGACCGGCGTGTCCCTCGCGGTCTCGATCGACGATCCGGACGCCTCGCGCGGGCTGATGGAGGCCGTCGTCCACACCGCCGCCGGGGTGTTCGGCGCGGCCGCCGCCTCGATCTGCCTCGTCGACGAGACCACCGGCGAGCTCGTGTACCAGTCGGCCTGGGGCGCCGGCGCCCGCGAGATCGTCGGCGTGCGGCTCCCGCCCGGCACCGGCATCGCCGGCCAGGTCGTGCAGACCAACTCGCCCGAGGCGGTCCCCGATTGCCGCACCGACCCGCGCTTCGCCGCCCGGATCGCCGAGGGCACCGGCTACGTGCCGTACACGATGCTGCTGGTTCCCCTGCAGCGCGCTGGACATCCGATCGGCGCGCTCTCGATCCTCGATCGACGCGACGGGCGCGCCTACCGCAACGACGATCTCGAGGCCGCGGCCCTGTTCGCGGATCTGGCCGTCAAGGCGCTCGACGTGACGCCGAACTCGTTCACGAGCCTCGGCATGACCTCGCTCGGTTAGCCCACAGGCGACTTCCGCGCCGCTCGGCCCTTCCCGGGGCGGCGCCGACCTGCATTGCTCGACATTCCACCCGTCCGGCCCGGACCCTGCCGGATGGCGCATGTGGGGCGCGCGTCATCCGTCACGGTCCCGGCTTCGGGCCTCGATTGTCGTGCTATGCATGCTCACCGCGGTCGCTGCGTGGCCCGAGCAAGAGTCCGTGCTTCGGCGTATCGGGACATCAGCTCGCTTGCGCCACTCAAAAGTTGCGATAACGTCGCGCCGGCTCGGGGCCGAGGCTGAGCGAACACGGAAAATCGCGGGGCCACCTTACGGGGGGTACAGATGACGGGGCTGTTTGGTTGCTGGATCCGGCGGACGGCCGGGGTCGTTGGCGTGGTCGTGGCGGTGGCGCTGATCGCGGCGGCGGGGGCGCTGGCGTCGACGACACGATCTCCGCGGTCGCAGGGGCTCCCGTTCAGGGCGTCGTCGACACCTCGCCCGAGTGCACCGCGGCTCCGAGCCACGTGACGATCAACTGGGGCGACAACACCTGCTCGTCCGGCACGTACAGCTCGACCAACGACAACGTCGATCGGCACCCACACTTACGCGACGCCGAACACCTACACCGGGACGGTGGTCGTTCACGGGCGGCACCAACTGCGCCACCGACGCGCTGACAGCGACCGTCCGTCGCACGCCGCGATCGTTCCCGCAGTGCCCGCCGGTCGGCGTCGACACGGGCTGCCAGTTCCTAATCACGGTATCTCCAAGCGGCACCGACGATCTCGACCGATCCGAACCAGGGTCCCTACGAGTCTGCCGAGGACGCACTCATCGGCGTTGTGAACAACTCATCGTCGCCCGATCTCCGTCGCTCCCTCTCTCGGTCCCCGCGTCAACGTTCAGTCCGCTGTTCGGGTTCGACGGCGACGGGCTCTGCGATCCCGGCTCCGGACCGGTGCCGGTCGGCTGCGTCCCGATCGGCTCACCTCCAGGCACCCCGTGCACTTCCGGAAGTACTGTTCGTTCCCGGCGCCGCCCGGGCAGCCAGCCGGCTACGCCGAGCCCGGCGCGCTGAGCGCGGAGCACGCAGAACGGCTACGAGGGCCCGACGACCTGGTTCTCGAACGTATCGGCCGACGTCACGTCCGGCACCGTCAACTTCTCGCCGGCGCTTCCCACCCGGCCAGTCGACCTACTTCAGCCTCGAGGAGCCACCCGCTGGAACGCGACCGTCGGCGCCACGCCCGTCGGCCTCACGTTTGCCTCGCCGCCGACGGTGACCAGCACTGGCGCGAGCTTCTCCGGCTTCGTCGAATCCGAACGGATCGGCCACCACCGCGTACTTCCAGTACGGGCTCGACCTGAAATACAGCAAGCCCGGCGGCCTCGGGACCGAACTACACGCACTCGACGACCGCCTCAGGCGATCGGCGGTGACTTCTCAACGACCATCTCGTGACCACGTCGGTGACAGGGCTCGTGCCGAACGCGCTCTACCACGTGCGGCTCGTGGCGACGAACGGCAGCGGCACCACGTTCGGGCCCGACATCACGTTCACCACGACCCACGGGGCGACTCCGGGCTCGCCGACCCTCGGCAAGACGTTCAACGTCTCGACCGGTCAGCGGCCTCATCCTGATCAAGATCCATGGCGTGTTCATCCCGTTGACGGAGCTCACGCAGATCCCGAAGAACACCGTGATCAACGCGCTCCACGGCACGCTGTCGCTGGTCACCGCCGGCGGCTGCCACCCCGCCGCGGACGTCGCCGCCAAGAAGGGCAAGGGCAAGGGCAAGACGACCACGCAGTCCGGCACGTTCGGTGGCGCGATCTTCAAGATCAGCCAGGCAACCGGCGGCGCCAACAAGGGTCTCGCGACGCTCACGATCGTCGAGAACGCGTTCAAGGGCGCCCCGTCGTTCTCGCTCTGCACGAAGCACAAGGCCGCCGACGCCACAGTGGCGAAGTCCTCGAGCAGGACGTTGCAGCTGCTCCACGCCAGCGCCAAGGGCAAGTTCAGCACCAAGGGGCGGTACAGCGCAGCCACCGTGCTAGGCACCAAGTGGACAGTCGCGGACCGCTGCGACGGCACGCTCACCCACGACATCACGGACTCGGTGAAGGTGACCGACTTCGTCCACCACAAGACGATCACCCTCCACGCAGGACAGAGCTACCTGGCAAAGAAGCCTTAGGCGAGGTCGTTAGCGGAGCTGGGAGTGCGGAGCATCAAGGGACCGCGTAGGCGCCTGTCCCGGCGTATCGCCGGGCTGGCCGCCGGCACCGTTGCTGGCGGCGCTGATCGCGGTCTCGGCGGCGTCCGCGGCGACATTCACTGTCGGCACGACGAACGACACCACCGGCACGCTGTCCCAGTCCGTCTAGCGGGCACCTGCTCCCTGCGGCAGTTGATCGCCTACGAGAACGACCGCCGGCACGAACGACACCATCCTCGTCCCCGCCGGGATGTATTCGCTCACCAACGGCCAGCTCAACCTCACGCAGAGCATGACGATCGCGGGCGCTGGCGCGCGGACCACGCACGATCGCCCAGCAGACCACCACTCGACTTCGCGGGTGTTCGCGATCCTGGCCAACCCAAATCGGCTTCACGCCGACGGTAACGATCTCGGGGCTCGACATGTACTTCGGTATGGCGGACTCTTCGAGCGCACCACAGTATTTCGGCGGAAACATCGCTGAACGAGGGCACGCCTCACGCTGAGCGAAGACTTCGTCGAGCGCGGCACGACAGCGTACCGGGTCAGGCGGCGGGATTTCGAACTACGGCGGGACGCTCACGCTGACGCATTCGCTCGTCGCGTCCAACGGAGCCGCTCAGACGAAGCGACTCCGGCGGCATCCAGAACGTCGGACCGAACCCGGTCACTGGCAATCCCGCGCACCTCACTGTCGATCGACTCGACGATCGCCGACAACACCGCCGCACAGGGCGGCGGAATCATGACATGGAGCGACTCCGGCAACACGGCCACGATCATCAATTCGACGATCACCGGCAACGACGGGGGAGCGCGCTCGCACGGTTGGTGGCGGCCTGCTCGCCGCCGACGGCGGAACGATTTCCGTCGAGAATTCGATCGTCGCGGGGAACACGGTGGACAATCCGAGCACTGGGACCGCATCGAACTGCGGACATCCGGAGCAACTCCGGGGACCATCACCTCGCTCGGCTACAACCTCGAGAGCGGCACCGACTGCGGCTTCACGTCGAAGGGCGATCATCGAGAACACCGATCCCGGATTCCTATCGGGAATTGCGGACTACGGAGGAAACACAGACACGTTCGCGCTTACCGCGACCAGTCCGGCCATAGACGCGATCCCCGGCGGCTCGCCGAATTGCTCCGGCACCGACCAGCGGAGCATCGGTCGCCCGCAGGGTTCGGGCTGCGACATCGGGTCGTTTGAGCTTATTCGAGCCAGTCGAAGGCCAGTCATTCACGACGGTCGTCGGGGCCGTCAGTGGGAGCTCTGTGTCGATCAACTGGGGCGATGGCACGTCGACGCCGGCCACGCCGGATCCGACGCGGGCAGATCACGGGGACGCACACATACGCCGAGGAAGGCATCTATCACGGCACTGATCAACTATCGCAACAGCGACAACACCCCGCAGCAGTTTCCGTTCGACGTCAAGGTGCAGGACGCGCCCCTGAGCTCCACGCCGCTTTCCGTTGTCGCCACATCGAATTCGCCGTTCACAGGACCAGTCGCGACGTTCACCGATGCCGATCCCGCGGGAGCCGCATCTGATTACTCGGCCACGATCGCGTGGGGTGACGGCTCGGTCACCCGGGGACCATCGGTGCAACGTCCAGCGGGTTTGTCGTCGACTGGCACGCACACCTACGCTCAGACCGGCTCCTACTCCACGACTAGTCTCGATCAGCGACGCCGGCGGCGCGAGCACCGTGGCGCGCGGCACCGCCACCGCCGGTTCACTGCCGACACCGGTCATCACGGGCGCTCCATCGGTAACGAGTCCTAGCGGCGCAGGACTCTCAGGCTCGGTCAACCCCGACGGCCTACCTACGACCGCGCTCTTCCAGTATGGATTGGACCCGAAGTACACCGGCGGCGGCCCAATCGTCTACAACCAATCGACGCTGGCGCAGCCCGTCGGCTCGGACTTCACGAGCCACATCGTGTCGGCGTCGGTCACCGGGCTCGTGCCGAACGCGCTCTATCACGTCCGGCTCGTGGCGACGAACAGCGCCGGCACCACGTTCGGTCCGGACGTGACGTTCACCACCGGGAAATTGCCGGCGCCCGGCTCCCCCACGCTCGGCAAGACCTTCAACATCTCTCTCGTGAGCGGCGTGGTGTTGGTCAAGGTTCACGGCCAGTTCATCCCGTTGACCGAGCTAACGCAGATCCCCAAGAACACCGTGATCAACGCGCTGCACGGGACGTTGTCGCTGACAACCGCGGGCGGCAGCCCGTCGCCGGCGCGCGATGCGGCCGCCAAGGGCAAGAAGCCCAAGAAGCACAAGACCCCAACCCAGAAGGGCAACTTCGGCGGCGCGATCTTCAAGATCAGCCAGACGACCGCGGGCTCCAGCAGGGGACTCGTGACGCTCGCGATCGTCGAGAACGCGTTCAAGGGAGCACCGAGCTACGCCACCTGCAAGGCGCATAAGGCGCTCGAGGCGACGGCCGCCTCGAGCAGAACGCTCCAGCTCTTGCACGCCAGCGCCAAGGGCAAGTTCCGTACCAAGGGCAAGTACAGCGCAGCCACCGTCCTCGGAACGATCTGGACGGTCGCGGACCGCTGCGACGGGACCCTCACCCACGACGTGACCGACTCGGTCTTGGTGAACGACTTCGTCCACCACAAGACGATTGTCCTGCATGCAGGACAGAGCTACCTAGCCAGAGCCCCCAAGCACAAATGAGGTAAGGACTGCGCCGGACGCGGGTCCTCTCGACCCTTCGCTGGCGCTGCCGTCGTGATCGTCGTCGCCGCCCCGCAGCGGCCTGGTCGCGGTCATGATGCCGGAGAGCGCGTAACAAGGGTCCTCCGAGCCAGTCGATTTGCGTGGCCAGGGCTCAGCGGCCGAATGCCCACGCCGCCAAGAGCAGCAGCAAGATGATCCAGCTTCTGCATGCCAGCGCTCATGGCAAGTTCCGCACCTGCGGCCGCTAGAGCGACGCCACCGTGCTCGGCACGATCTGGACCGTGGACCGCCCGGTGCGACGGCACGCTCACCTACGCCATCAAGGAATGAGGTCGTCGTCACCGACTTCGTCCGGCACAAGTCGATCATCCTCCACTCCGGCCAGAGGTACCTCGCCCCCGGGCGCTTGAAGCACCCGTAAAGCGCGAAAGCACAATCAGGTATGCGGAGGTATTGTTGACTTTGCCTCGGTGGGGCGTTACTGTCGTCACGTCAGGCTAGGAGTCGCCGCGCGTCGGATTCGATCGTGCGAGGCGCTCTTGGGGCGATGGAATGTACCGGGGACAATTGAGACGTCGAGGCGTGCGCGAGGTGCTTCGCGGACCGGGGCCGCACCAGAGGCTCGCGGGGGATGGCATGGCCTTGCGGATGCTCGCCGTGGTGCTTGCGTGCCCGGCGGTCGGGGCCGCTGGCCGCGTCGCCCAGCCCGACGCCGCGACCTACGCGCTCATCAGCCAGCGGCCGTAGAAGGGCAGCCAGCGGAGGAACGTGCCAAACGTGTTGCGACCGGGGAAGGCCCTGATCCGGCGAGCCGCCGGCTTGATCGGCACCTTTCTGCTGCTCGCGATGGTCTTCGCGCCGCAGGCGAACGCCGCCACATTCACGGCGACTGAGGGAGCGCAATTCTCGGGAGCGCTGGCCACCGCTGGCTGCACCCTCTCTAGTACGCCGACACCGACCATCAACTGGGGTGATGGGACAAGCTCACCAGCGAGCTTTACAACAACGGTGCCGCCAGCACCACTGTCCGGTACTCACATCTACGCCGAGGAGGGCACTTACACGGGTTCGGTGACCTGGACAGATGATTGCCCCTCCCCCCACACAGTATCGTTCACGATGAACGTTGCGGACGCGGCCCTGAGTAGCTCAGGAACAGCTTTGACGGGTCAAGCAGGTACTCAGATCGTTGCCCGAGTCGCTACCTTCAGCGACGCTGATCCCGCCGGCACCGCAAGCGACTACTCCGCGACGATCACTTGGGGTGATGGCACGATGTCGTCGCAAGGAACGATCACTAAGCTCGGCAGCGGATTCGCCGTCAACGGCACTCACACGTACGCACGTTCGGGCTCGTATACGGCCACAGTCGCGATAAATGACACGGGCGGAGCCACTACCACAGCCAACGGGAAGGTCACCGTCAGTCCAATTCCCGTCCCAGCCGTCACCACCGTGAGCCCGGCGTCTGGACCGACTGCCGGCGGAACCGCCGTAACG
The DNA here is from genome assembly GCA_963709205.1 of uncultured Solirubrobacterales bacterium. Lineage (GTDB taxonomy): Bacteria > Actinomycetota > Thermoleophilia > Solirubrobacterales > Solirubrobacteraceae > Palsa-465. The sequence continues at coordinate 296,868 of CAVPVP010000018.1, read as the reverse complement.
ATCACCGGCCGCAATTTCACCGGGGCCACCAAGGTGAGCTTCGGGTCGAACGCCGGCACGAATGCGAGGGTGGTCAACTCTGGCCAGATCACGGCGACCTCGCCGCCCGGCACGGGAACTGTCGACGTAACAGTCACGACGCCGAATGGCACGAGCCCGACCAACTCTGCCGATCTGTTCAGCTATATCGCACCGCCGCCCCGACCGCCTGGGTCACCGCCGCCCTCGGCGCCGGCCGTATCCGGCGGGGCGCCGACAACCACGACCAGCAGCGGCGCCGGCGTTGCCGGCATCGTGAATCCGGGGGGCGCGCCGACAACGGCCTACTTCGAATACGGACTCGATCTGAGCGAACGCGGCCCCGGAAGCTCGAGCACCGTGTACGACCAGTCCACCCCACCCCAGCAGGTGGGCTCCGACTCCCTTAACCACACCGTCGCGGCGTCCCTCACCGGGCTACTGCCCGACGCGCTCTACCACATCCGGATCGTTGCCACGAACAGCGCCGGCACCGCATTCGGACCGGATATCGCCTTCAAGACAGGTCCTGCGCCGCTGCCCGGTCCGCCCACGCTCGGAAGAACGTTCAACATATCCCCTGTCACCGGGATCGTGCTGATCGAGATCGGCGGCCAGTTCGTCCCGCTGACTGGGCTGCAGCAGATTCCTGCTAACGCGATCGTCGATGCCCTCCACGGCACCCTTAAGCTGACGACGGCCATTCCCGGCGGGACCCGTGGCGCACGCGATGCCGCCGCCAAGCACAAGAAGCACACGACAGGAACGCAAAGCGGCACATTCGGCGGGGCGGTCTTCAGGATCAGCCAGGCAACGACCGGGGCCGGCAAGGGCGTTGCCACTCTGTCGCTGGTGGAGGGCGCCTTCAACGGGGCGCCGAGCTACGCGACATGCAGGGCGCACAAGGCGCTCGAGGCGATGGCCGCCTCGAGCAGGACGCTCCAGCTTCTGCACGCCAGCGCCCACGGCAAGTTCCGCACCAAGGGCAAGTACAGCGCCGCCACCGTCCTCGGCACGATCTGGACGGTCGCTGACCGCTGCGACGGCACCCTCGACTCACGACGTCACCGACTCTGTCGTGGTCAACGATTTCGTCAACCACAAGACAATCGTCCTCCACGCCGGCCAGAGCTACCTCGCTAAAGCTCGAAGTAGAGAGATGAGGGTTCGATTGGCAACGCTCAGTCTCGCCAAGGGGCCACGCGAACCAGAGGGCGCGACACCAGCCCCGCGGCTGGACGAGGCCTAGTAGAGTCGCCTCGAGGCATACATTTCGACCGAGTCGATCCGTTGGTAGGGAGGCGACACAGCGACTCCTTCTTCGGATGAGAAGGAGAACAAGATAACGAGGGATCGACATTGAGGCTGATGGGGCGTATACGTCTTTCCAGTCGGTCTTGGGTGCTGGTCATGAGCCTCCTTTGTCTGCTCGTCGGCGCCGCCGCGACGGCTCCGCAAGCCGACGCGCACCCAACCGACCACGCACGGCTACGGGCGCTGGTGGACCGAATGGCACCGCCCGACGGTAACCGGCCTGAGCCCGTCTTCCGGCCCGGCCGCCGGCGGGACCACGGTGACGATCACCGGCGCCCACTTCACTCACGCGAACGCCGGTTAGGTTCGGCTCCACGGCCGCCACGAGCTTCGTCGTCGACAGCCCCACCGAAATCACCGCGGTTGCCCCCGCCGGCACGGGCACGGTCAGGGTGACGGTCACGCAACTGGGCCGGGACGAGCTGTTCGCCCGCGTACTTCTCCTACGTGCCGTCTCCCGCCGTGACCGGCGTCAGCCCGTCTGCCGGTCCCGCAGGCAGGCGGTACGTCAGTGACGATAACCGGCACCGACTTCACGAACGCGACCGCAGTCGACTTCGGTCCGACGCCCGCGACGAGCTTTACCGTCGACGGCGACACCCAGATCACCGCCGTAGCCCCTGCCGGAACAGGGACCGTCGACGTTACCGTCAAGTCGCTCGGCGGTACCAGCGCCACAGCGCCGCGGACACCTACACGTACGAGGACCCGCCAACCGCCCAAATCCTCTCGCCCGACGGAGGCGGGATCTACAGCCTCAACGAGGCGGTCCCCACCAGCTTCGCGTGTCGCGAGGGCGCCGGCGCGCCAGGTATCCAATCCTGCACCCACTCAGGCGGCGCCACCGACGGCACCGGGACCCTCGACACCACAGTCCCCGGGCCCCATACGTACACCGTCACCGCCACGAGCCAAGACGGCCAGACCGCGACCGCCACGATCGACTACACCGTCGCCGGACTACCCACCGCCCAGATCACCTCCCCCGAGGACGGCGAGACTTACAACCTCAACCAGAACTTTCCGACCACCTTCTCCTGCGCCGACGACCCAGACGGACCAGGCCTCGAGTCCTGCACCGACTCAAACGGCGCTACCAACGGCACCGGCACTCTCGACACCACGACCCCCGGCCCCCACACCTATACCGTCACCGCCACGAGCCACGACGGACAGACCCGCACCACCACCATCCACTACACCGTCGCGGGACCACCCAACGCCGAGATCACCACGCCGGCAAACGGCCAGTCGTTCGCCTTCGACGAGTCGGTACCGACCAGCTTCTCCTGCACCGACGACCCCAACGGACCAGGAATCCAATCCTGCACCGACTCAGGCGGCGCGACCGACGGCACCGGCACTCTCGACACCACCACCTCCGGGCCGCACAGCTACACCGTCACCGCCACCAGCTCGGACGGCCAGACCTCATCCGCGACGATCGACTACACGGTCGCGCCGGCGGCGCCACCAACCGTGATCGGCGGGGCGCCGACGAGCGAGACGAGCGACGGCGCGGCGCTCTCCGGTTCCGTCAACCCCGAAGGGACGCAGACCGAGGCGTACTTTCAGTACGGCCTCGACCTGAACGAGCGCGGGCCGGGGGCCTCGACGATCCTGTATGACCAGTCGACCGCCCCGAAGCCGGTGGGGTCGGATTCGAGCGACCACGTGGTATCGGTACCGGTCGGCGGCCTCGTGCCGGGCGCCCTCTATCACGTACGGCTGGTGGCGATCAACAGCGCCGGCACGACGTTCGGCGTGGATCAGACGTTCTCGACCCCCGCGGCGCCGGTGCCACCTCCGCCCGTACTCGGCCAGAGCGAGAATGCCCAGCCGGTCAGCGGCCAAGTGTTCATCAAGTCGCCGTCCGGCGCCTACGTGCCGCTCACCGGCGCGACCCAGATCCGGACCGGCACCCAGATTGACGCGCTCAAGGGGTCGTTGCGGCTTGTCGCGTCGGTCGGCAAGCACAAGCAGGAGCACGGGATCTTCGGTGGGGCGGTGTTCAAGCTCACCCAGGCCGGCAGCGGCCGCCTGAAGGGGTTCACCACGCTAAGCCTGGTCGAGAGCGCGTTCCACGAGGCGCCCTCGTCACACGCTGCCAAGCGCACACGGCCGCCGACGCCAGCGCGGCGAAGGCCTCGAGCAAGACGCTCCAGCTGCTCCACGCGAGCGCCCACGGCAAGTTCACAACCAAGGGCCGCTACAGCGCAGCCACCGTGCTCGGCACCAAGTGGACGATCTGCCGACCGCTGCGACGGCACCCTCACTCCACGACGTCACCGACTCGGTCGTGGTGACCGACTTCGTCCACCACAAGACGATCGTCCTCCACGCCGGCCAGAGCTACCTCGCGAAAGCTCCGGGCAAGCACCCTTAGCGCCAGATCTCGGGGAAGATCTATGGCGTGATCCGGCTGCTCACCTTGGTCGTCTCGATCGCGTTCGCCGACTCTGTGAACCCGAGCACGATCGGTCCGGGCCTGTACCTCGCTTCCGGGACGCGACCCCGCAGCTCCGTGACCCAGTTCACCGCGGGCGTGTTCGCGGTCAATTTCCTGGGTGGTGCAGTGATCGCGCTGGGTCCTGGCCAGGCAGTGCTGGCGCTGGTGCCCCATCCCGGACACACCGCGCGATACATCCTCGAGCTGATCGCGGGGGTGGTGATGCTGATCGGAGGGGTCATCCTGTGGCGCCGGCGCACGAAGCTCGCCCGCCACGAGCTTCCGTCGCCGTCCGCAGGGGGAAGATCAAGCTTCCTGCTCGGCGTGACGATCGCCGGAGTCGAGCTCCCCACTGCGTTCCCGTATTTCGCGGCGATTGCCGCCATCGTCGGATCGGGCCTTCCCGCCGGTTCCCAGGTTCTCGCGCTCGCCGTGTACAACCTCGTGTTCGTCCTGCCGCTGATCCTGATCGTCGGCACAATCACGGTCGCCGGCGATCGCGCGCAGCCGATGCTCGAAAAGGGACGTGACTGGCTGCAGCGCCATTGGCCCGCGCTACTCGCTGGCCTGGCTCTGCTCGCCGGTACGTATGTGACCGTGCTCGGCATCACAGGTCTTGTCAGTGGCGGGCACAATGGCGTGGCCCGGCTGACGAAGAGCATCCGCCGCACCATCGCCCGTTAGACGATCGGACGCGCACAGCCTGGCGCCGCAGCGACCATCGAGACATCGGGCCGAGTACCATTCACAACCGCACTGACAACCAGGGGTGCTGGCGGGAAGGCCGGCTGAGATAGCGCCCTCCGCACTGGATGCGACCTGGCGCTGACCCTTAGAACCTGTGGGGTAATGCCCGCGAAGGGAGCGACCACCGAGATGATCGAGGCTCCAGCAAAGGAGCCTCGCGAGCTTAATGCCCCGGACGGCGTCCGAGTTGAGCTCGTGAGCCGAGGGTTTACGACCCCGCGCGGGCGCGTCGAGGCGCTGGCGGGAATGTCGCTGCGCGCCGACCCCCACGAGGTCGTGGCGGTCGTCGGGCCGAGCGGCTGTGGGAAGACCACGTTGCTCGAGCTGATCTGCTGCCTCCAGGCCCCGGACGCCGGGACCGTGCGCGCCGCGCCGGCCGCTCTCATGCCCCAGCGCGATCTGCTGCTGCCGTGGCTGAGCGCGATCGACAACGCCGGGCTCGCCCTCCGGGCGCGTGGCGTGGCTCGGAGCGAGGCGCGAACAGTAGCCGCCCCGTGGCTCGAGCGGTTCGGCCTTGAGCGATTCGAGCACACGCGTCCCGCCGAGCTCTCGGGCGGGATGCGCCAGCGCGTCTCGTTCCTGCGCACGCTGCTCGCGGGCAAGCCGGTGCTGGCCCTCGACGAGCCGTTCGCGGCGCTCGACGCGATCACCCGTCAAGAGATGCAGGGCTGGCTCGCGCACGTGCTCGCGAGCGAGCCGCGGACGGTGATCCTCGTCACCCACGACGTCGAAGAAGCCGTCATGCTCGCCGACCGGGTAGTGGTGATGTCCCCCCGGCCGGGCCGAACCGTTGCCGAGATCGAGGTCACCCTGCCGAAGCCTCGCCGGCGCACCGACGCGAGCGTCGTCGAGTTGCGCGAGCGCGCGCTCAGGGCCCTCGGGGCGGACGCATGAGACGCGCGCTGCGGGCAGTACCGGCGGCGATTCTCGTGCTGGCGCTGATCGGGATCTGGGAGCTGTACGTCGACCTGAAGGGCCCGACCTTCTCGCTGATCCTGCCCTCGCCCCACCAGGTCGCCAAATCCCTCTACCACGACCGCTCGCTCCTGTGGAGCAGCTTCCTGGTCACCGCCCAGGAGGTGCTGCTCGGAATCCTTGCAGCGGTGGTGATCGGTGCGGTGCTGTCGGTCGCCATCCACTTCTCGCCGACGCTGCGCCGAGCCACCTATCCCCTGATCGTCGCCTCGCAGGCGGTGCCGGTGGCGGTGTTCGCGCCGGTCCTCGCCTTCTGGCTCGGCTTCGGCATACTGCCCAAGCTCGTCGTGGTAGCGGTCGTCTCGTTCTTCTCGATCGTGGTGACGGCGACCGCCGGCCTGGATGCCGTCGACCCTGACCTGATCAAGCTGATGCGAACGTTCGACGCCTCGAGACTCACGACGTTCCGGCACGTCGAGCTGCCGTCGGCCCTCCCGAGCGTGTTCGCGGGGGCAAAGATCGCGGTGGCGGTGTCGGTGATTGGCGCGGTGTTCGCCGAATACACCGGCTCGAACTCCGGCCTCGGCTACGTGATCCTGGTCTCAGAGCCACAGCTGCTGGCCGCACGCGCCGTCGCCGCAACGGTGATCCTGTCGTTGTTCGCGATCGCGCTGTTCGCCTTGCTGGCGCTCGCCGAACGGCTGGCGCTGCCGTGGGCCTATGGTCTTCGCGAGGGGCGCGCGGCATGAGGCGCGCGGGAGCAGCCATCCTCGCGGCGGTGATCGCGGTCGTTCTGGCCGGATGCGGCGAGAAACAGGAGGCAGTGACCGGAGCGACGAGCAGCGCGCAGCAGCTGACCCTGATGCTCGACTGGTTCCCGAACGCCGACCACGTCGGCATCTACCAGGCGCTCGCCGAGGGCGACTTCGCCAAGGCCGGCCTCGACGTGCACGTCCAGGTGCCGTCCGACCCGGCCACGCCACTGAAGCTGCTGGCGGCGGGCAAGGTCGATGCCGCGATCTCCTACGAGCCCGAGGTCCTGCTCGCCCGCGACCAGGGACTCCCGCTCGTCTCGGTGGCCGCGATCGTCCAGCGACCCCTCACCTCGATCGTGTCGATCGGCTCTAAGCACATCAAGCGCCCGGCCCAGCTGCGCGGCAAGCGCGTCGGCGACGCCGGCATTCCCTACCAGCACGCCTACCTCGACACGATCCTGGCCGAGGCCGGTGTGCCCGCGAGCTCGGTCAAGGAGATCAATGTCGGCGCCAACCTCGTTCCGGCGATGCTGTCCGGACGCGTCGACGCCACCCTGGGCGCGTACTGGAACTACGAGGCGATCCAGCTCGCCCAGCTCCACAAGCACCCGAACGTGATCCACGTGGAGGACGTCGGCGTCCCGACATACGACGAGCTCGTCGTGGTGGTTCGCAAGAACACGATCGTCAACCATCCCGACGTGGTCCGGCGGTTCGTGCAGGCGCTGGCGCGGGGCTACGAGGCGACGCGGCGCAATCCCCAGGAGGCCGTCGCCAACCTGGTCCACGCGAGCTCGGGCCTCGATCCGAAGCTCCAGCTCGCCAGCGTGCGCGCGACGCTGTCCTCGTTCTTCCCGAGCAACCCGAGCAAGCCGTGGGGCTGGCAAAACCCCACCGAATGGAACGCCTACGGGCAGTGGATGCTGAATCACCACTTGATCTCGGATCCGAACGCGGTGCTCGACGCGTCGACCAACGAGCTCCTCGCGGGTCAGGGTCTATAGACCGCCCCGACCGGCGCGAAGCGCGGGGCCGGGGTCTATAGACCGCCCCGACCGGCGCGATCGGGCGGGTCACCGCCCTGACCGATGATTTTCCGACTCGGCGCCAGTCTGATGACATACCATGGCCCTCGTGCAGGAACGTCAACTCGCGGTCGCGCAGGGCGGGCTCGAGCAGCAGTTCGAGCTGCACCGCTCTGAGCTGACCGGCTACTGCTACCGCATGCTCGGGTCGCCGTTCGAGGCCGAGGACGCCGTCCAGGACACATTCCTCAGGGCGTGGCGCGGGTTCGACCGGTTCGAGGGCCGCGCGGCGCTGCGCTCGTGGCTGTACCGGATCGCCACCAACGTCTGCCTCGACATGCTGAACGGCCGCAACCGCCGGGCCCGACCGATGGACTTCGGGCCGGCAGTCGAGCCCGTGGAGTCGAACCTCAACACGCTGCCCGAGACCACCTGGATCGAGCCCATCCCCACGAGCCTCGTCAGCTCCGAGGGCGATCCGGCCGAAGTTGTCGCCGAACGGGACACGATCCGCCTTGCGTTCGTGGCCGCACTCCAGAACCTCCCCGCCCGCCAGCGAGCGGTGCTGATCCTGTGTGAGGTACTCCGCTGGAAGGCCAGCGAGGTCGCCGAGCTGCTCGACACCAGCGTCGCGTCGGTCAACAGCGCGCTCCAGCGCGCCCGCGCCACGCTGGAGGAGCGCGACATCGAGGCCACCGACGCCGCGGCGCCGATGGACGCGAGCCAGCGCGAGCTGCTCGCGCGCTATGTGGACGCGTTCCAGCGCTACGACGTCACGGCGCTGACCTCCCTGATCCGCGAGGACGCCAGCCAGTCGATGCCGCCGTTCGACATGTGGCTCGCGGGCCGCGATGACGTCCTCGCCTGGTGGTTCGGTCCGGGGATCGCTTGCCAGGGATCGCGGGTCATCCCGGTCGAGACGGCGAACGGCTCGTTCGCGTTCGGGCAGTACAAGCCGAGCGACACGGGCAGCGGCTACGACCCCTGGGCGCTACAGGTGCTCGAGATCGCCGACGGCAAGATCGTCGAGTTCACGTTCTTCCTGTCGACCGAGCGGCTGTTCCCGCTGTTCGGGCTGCCGCCCCGGCTCGAGTCCTAGCGGCGCTCGCACGCAATCACGTCGTCGAGGCCCATAAACGCGATCAGGTCGCGCAGCTCGGGCGAGGCGTGCCGGAGCTCGATCCGGCAGCGGTACCGGCGCGCGGCCAGCTGAAGTCGCGCCAGCGCGTCGACGCTCACAGCGTCCGCGGCGATGCCCCCCACGTCACACAGCGCCACGTCGGCCCCGGCCCCGCCGAGCAGCGCGCACACACGGTCATAGAGCTCCGGCAGGTCTTCACGCGCGAGCGGGCCGGTGATCGCGAACGTGATCGTGCTCGGCGGCGGAGCTGCCATCCTCGTAAGGACTGCTCATCCGGGCGGAAATCATCGGACGCGGCCGACGTTACGCCTGACCGCCGCGACGAACCGAGCGTCGCCGGGCTGCGCGGGCTCGGTCGTGGCGATCCAGTCCTCGAGCACGGCGATGAACCGCTCGGGTTCGTCGAGGAACGGAAAGTGCCCCGCGCGCTCGAACAGCTCGAACCGGCTGGCGGGCACGAGCTCGTGCGCGCGTCGCCCGTGCTCGACCGGGATGATCCGGTCGCGCGCGCCCCAGACGATCAGCAGCGGCAACTCGGCCGCGAGATACAGGCGGTCGACGGCCTGGACGCGCTGGCCGCCGACGTCGACGCTCGCGCGCAGCGTGTGGACGAATGCGGCGCGGCTCTCAGGATCCCCGAGCGAGGCGTGGCCCCGGGCCATCTCGATCACGTCGTTGCCGAGCGGCACGCGGACCTTCGCGAGCGCCCGCCCCACGGCCCGGCCGGCGCTGAGCACGTGGCGGCCGGCGAGGACGGGCAGCACGAGCTCCGAGCCGGGGAACGTTGCCGCGCGCAGCAGGCCGTTCACCCGGCGTCCGAGTCCGCCGCTCGAGACGAGCGCCAGACGCTCGACGCGCTCGGGGAACTGGTAGGAGAACTGCATCGCCACGCCGCCGCCGAGCGAGTGCCCGACCACCGTCACCGGGCCGAGCTCGAGCGACAGCACCAGGTCGCGGATACCCGACGCGAACGCGCCCATTGAGTAGTCGCCCCGCGGCTTGGCGCTGTGCCCGTGGCCGAGGAGGTCCGGTGCGAGCACGGTGTGGTCGCGCGCCAGCCGCGGTCCCACCGACTCCCACACCGCCGACGACGCGGTGATTCCGTGGATCAGGACGATCGGGGGACCGCTGCCCGCCAGCCGGTAGGCCACCCGGTGGCCGTGGATCGTCGTCTCTTGCAAATCGAAGTTCATGTGACGCCCCCCTGTTTCATGCGACGGCCCCTATTTGGTCGGCCCGGCGCGCGAAAGCCCTACGCGCGCCGGCGCGGCGGATGTAGAACACGTCAAAGCCGGTACCCGCCCGGCCGCAGAGTACACATGAGCGCCCGGGAGGCGCTTACGTGCGCGCGGGACGGCGCTGGAGGCCGGCCTTGGCGCGTTTTGCACGTGCTCTGGGGGGGCGCCCCAGCCCGGGCGACCCACCCGCCCGCGCACAGGCCCAGGCCGCCCACCCGCGCTGGCTCAGGCGGCCACGCGGCTGGCGGCCGACCCGCCACCGACCCGCAGCGCGTGCAACCCGGCCAGCCCCATCCACGGCGCGTACGGCGCGAAGAACTCCTCGACCTCCTCCTCGGTGGCGCGAGCCCATGGGTCGCCGGGTCCCCGGAGCCGCCCGACGAGCTTTAGGTAGCCCACGTCCCCGCACGGCAGCTGGTCGAGCCGGCCCTGGCCTGTCAGCGCGAGCATCTGGATCGTCCAGCTGCCGATGCCCCTGATCGCGCGCAGCCGCCGCCACCCGCGCTCGTGATCCGGGTCCTGCAGATCCACCCTGCCGCTCGCCACCTCGCGAGCGGCCCGCACGAGCGCCACCGCCCGTCCGACCGAGAGGTCGAAGGACTGGAGTAGCGCCGGCGCCTGGGCGGCCAGCACCGCCGCCGTGGGCGCGTCCCGCATCCCGCTGACCGGACAGCGCCGCCCCAGCCGCGCGATCAGCCGTCGTTCGATCGCCGCCGCCCGGCTGAACTCGATCAGCTGCTCGCAGATCGCCCAGGCCAGCGCCTCGAACGGCTCGGGCTTGCCCCCGACCCGCAGCCCCGGATCAGACCGGACCGAGCGGCCGATCAGCGGATCGAACCGAAATCGGTCGTAGAAGGGCTCGATGTCCTGGTCGATCCCCAGCGCCCACCGCATCCGCTCAATCCCCCACTCGGCCGCGTCGCGCGTGCCGGCACGAGCCCCGAACACCACCCGATCACGCGAAGGCTGCGCGACCCGCACCAAAACCGGCACGCCGCCAAAGTGGACCAACCGATGCAGGACCCCACCCCGCACGCGCGTCAGGCCGTCGAGCCCATTGCGGAGCGGCAGCGCGAACACCCACCGAGGCCGCACCTCGACGCGAACCTCGACCCCTTCGGGCGCGCTCAATCCCCTTGCTTGCCGATCACGTGCACGTCGACGAGGAACGACCGCGAGCCCACGATCGGCAGCATGTCGACCGCGCGTCGCGGGCCGGACCGGCCGTTCCGCGCCACCTTGCGGGCGTGGCGGCGCTTGACCAGCGCCACCGTGCAGGCGCCGGCTACGAACCCGGTGGCCGCAGCGGCGGCGGCCTGGACCGCGGGCAGCGAGGCCGCCGAGACGCGCTCCACGGTCCGGACTTCGGCGACCACCGGCAGCCCGTCGACGACCTCCTCCTCGGGGTCGATCCCAGCGGAGCTGGGCTCGGGGTCGATCCCAGCGGAGCCGGGCTCGGGGTCGATCCCAGCGGAGCCGGAGACGGGGTCGACCCCAACAGGCTGGGCGGCCTCCGAGGCAGCGACCTCAGGGGCATGTTCGTCCGCGAAAGGCTCAGTCATGCCCGCGACATGGTGACAGCGCTGGCGGTCATCTTCAAAGGAGTCTCTCGTAGACCCGGTAGGTACGGACAATCTTGCCCCCCATCCGCTCCATCGCGCGGTTCATCGACTTGTTTGTCTCGAGGATCCAGCCGGTCTCGCCCTTCTTCTGGTTGGTGCGTTCGGCGGCGTCGTAGTGCATCTCGTACAGCTTGGCCCCGATGCCGGTGTGCTGATACTCCGGCTTGACGCCCAGCGCGAACACGCGGACTCGGTCGATCTTGCCCTTGTACCAAAGCGCCTTGGCCCAGCCGAACGGGAGCAGGCGCCCGTTCAGGTGCTTCAGGACCTGGTTGTAGTCGGGGAGCGTCAGCGCCGCCGCAACCGGTTCCCCGTCCTTCTCGGCGACGAACGCCCAGTTCTCGTCGAGCACCGGCTTGAGGTCCTTGGCGTAGTGACGGACCTCTTCCTCGGTCAGCGGCGTGAAGCCCCAGTTCCGCTCCCAGGCGGCGTTGTAGACCTCGAGGAACCGGCCGATCTCGGCCTCCATCTCCTTCTTGCGCATCGGCCGGACCGTGATCCCGTACTTGCGCTCCACGTCGGCGGCGGCGCGCCAGATCACTGGGCTGACCGATCGACCTCTCGGACACCTCGAGGGTCCACATGTACAGGTCCATCGCCTTGGTCAGTCCGGCGCCCTCGATCAGGCCCGGGTAGTACGGGTGGTGCCAGTTGGTCAGCACCGTCGGCAGCAGGTCGTAGCCGTCGACGAGCACGCCGCACTCGTCGTTGGTCGTGAAGTCCATGGGTCCGACCATCCGGTCCCGCCCTCGGGCCGCCAACCACGTCTCGAGCCGTCGAAAGCAGCGCCCCGGCGGCCTCCGGGTCGTCCTCGCACTCGAAGAACCCGAACATCCCCCAGTCGTGTTGCTGGAACTCGTTGAAGTGGCGGTCGATCTGCGCGGTGATCCGCCCAACCGGCTCGCTCGTCCCGCCAGGCGAGGAAGTACTCGACCTCGGCGTGCTTGAAGAACGGGTTGCGCTCCCGATCGAAGAACCGCTTGCGGTCGAACAGCAGCGGCGGGACCCAGTTCGGCTCGTTACGATACAGCCGCCACGGCAGCTTGATGAATGTATTCAGCTCGCGCTTGCCGCAACGGGGCGTACGTCTAGGGCCCGACGAGCCGGCAGGGTCACGTCTAGCGCCATCTGATCCGGAAAATTACATGTCCACCACGATCGACGTATTCGCGAAGGCCCGCGAGCACGAGCGGCTCGAGCAGCTGCGCGCCGCACGCGAGCTCGATGCTCGTGCCCTATTTCCGCGTGCTCGAGGGCCCGACGCTGCCCGTCGTGGAGATGGAGGGTAAGCGCCGGATCATGCTCGGCTCCAACAACTACCTGGGGCTGACGGGCGACGAGCGGGTCAAGCAGGGCGCGCTCGACGCGCTCCACCGCTACGGCACCGGGCTCACCGGCTCGCGCTTCCTGAACGGCACGATCGACCTGCACGTCGAGCTCGAGCGCGAGCTCGCCGAATGGTTCGACACCGAGGGCGCGCTCGTGTTCACCACCGGCCACCAGGCGAACTCGGCGCGCTCGGGACGATCCTCGGCCCAGGCGACACCGTCGATCGCCGACTCCGGCGACCACGCCTCGATCCTCGACGGCTGCATCCTCTCGCGCGCCAAGCTGCGTGCCTTCCGGCACAACCGGATCGACCTGCTCGAGCACACGCTCGAGAAGGCCGCCAGCGACGGCGGCGGCATCCTGGTCGTCGTCGACGGCGTGTTCTCGATGGAGGGCGATGTCGCGCCGCTGCCCGAGATCGCCGAGCTCTGCGACCGGTTACGGCGCGCGGCTGATGGTCGACGAGGCCCACGCGCTCGGGGTGCTCGGTGCCCGCGGCGCCGGCACGTGCCGAGCTGTTCGGGGTCGAGGATCAGGTCGATCTGCGGATGGCGACGTTCTCGAAGTCGCTCGCGTCGTGCGGCGGCGTGATCGCCGGACCGGCCGACGTGATCGAGTTCCTGCGGATCTCGTCGCGGCCCTTCATGTTCACCGCCTCGGCCGTGCCGGCCGCGGTCGGCGCGGCGCTCGCCGCCGTCCGGATCTGCCGCTCGGACGAGGGACGCGAGCTGTTCGCCAGCGTGCTCGACAACGCGCGCTACCTCCACCGCGGCCTGGACGAGCTCGGCTTCCAGGTCGTGAAGCCGACGCGCATGGCCGACGGTACCGAGGTCGTGACCCCGGTCGTCCCGGTCGTCGTCGGCGACGACTGGAAGGCCGTGTTCCTGTGGAAGGCGCTCTACGAGCGCGGGATGTACGTCAACGTCGCGATCCACCCGGCCGTGCCGCCGGCGGGCGCGCTACTGCGGACGAGCGTGATGGCGACGCACGATCACGACACGCTCGATCAGGCGCTCGAGATCTTCGCCGACGCGAAGCGGACGTTCGAGAGCGAGCACGGCCCGCTCCCCGCTCGCGCTTAGGCTCCGCTCACGAGGTCGCGCTCAGGCTCCGCGCCCGGACCCGGTTAGGATCCGCTCACGAGGTCCCGCTGAACGGATCCGTCCGCCCCTATCGCTAGTGGAGGATTTCCGGCGCTCGGCTTGTCCACAGTCGCACAAGACCCGCGGCCCGAGAAAAAGCTCGCTCTAAGCGCATGGACCGCACTTGTGACGTTGCTGTTATCCGCGCCGATGTCGTAGCGTCTCGCCTACCGAAACGGCCGCACAGCGGGGCCGCACACGGTAGGGAAAGGCCGGAAGGTGGGGTTGACAGGACCGCACGCACAAGCGTGCGGGACCAGGCCCCGCACACATTAAGGACCCATGGGAGGGGGCCCTCGCGGACCCCTGCCGTTCGTAAATACACAATCGTCCGACAGGTCGGACGGGAGGAAGCGAAGCACCAACATGAGTGAGACCGCAACGATGACCCCGGCGCCGCAACGACTGCGAGCACTGGAACGAGCCAACGCGGTCAGGCTCGCCCGCGCGGAGCTGAAGCGAAGGATCGCTGAGGGAGAAGCTTCCGCCTCGGACGTGATTTTGGATCCGCCCGCTGAGGCACTCAGCTGGGCAATCGGGGAGCTGCTGATGAGCCAGCGGCGGTGGGGCAATACGAGATGCCGGAAGTTCCTCTCGCGTCACCACATCACCGAAACCAAGACGCTCGGCGCCCTCACGGACCGCCAGCGTCGCCTGCTCGCCGATCAGCTCGAGTCGTGTAGCGCTCGAGCGCTCGAGCTGATCGGCGTTTAGTGAGGCCGGCACGGGCCCGCGCAGCTGCCGAGGGGCAGTTGCGCGGGACCCGGACCTCGGACCCCTAAAGGCCCGAGCTCGTGCCCGCACAAGACGAGCGCCCTTAAACCTGGATTCCGACCGGCACCGGACTCGCGCCGGCGAAGAAGAAGAACCACACCACGAACGCCGCCAGCGTCAATCCGGCGCTCACCACGAGCACGGTCTCGAGCACGTAGTGCCCGGTGTCGGCGAGACCTCTGGCGCGACGATTGGCCTGGTAGACGTCGCTCAGCTTGGCGAGCACGGCCGCGAGCAGCCCGATCGTCGCCACCACGCCGATGAAGCTCACCACGATCGCCGTCCCCAGCGAGGAGGTCGCCCCCTGGATCTGGGAGCCCACCCACAGCCAGAGCAGCGGCGTCCCGATCCACAGCACCAGGCTGCCGATGAACATGATCAGGAGTGCCAGCGTCGCTCCGGCACCCGTCCTCAGGAGATCGTGCACGTGTAGCGCGAGGTTAGGGCCCGTAGAAGAATTATGTGGCGTTTTGGCGGCGTCTGGACGCGCCTGACGCCACCCCCTCGCCCTCACGTACCATCAGTACGATCGTGGCGAGGGGGCGGTGTCAGCCACGCCCAGCCACTCGCCAATGCCACCACCTAATTCTCCTACTGACCCTTAGCTTCGCCGCGGGCCCGCGAGCGCCCCTTCACGGGGCGCGCAGGCCGGTGGCTAACGGACAGCCGGAGGAAAGCTTGACCTCCCACCAACCCATCAGCATCCCGATCAGCCCGAGACGCGGGCGGACGAACCACACCCCGCACCCTGGCTCGCCGATGTCGCGGTTGGCGATCCGCACGAACCGGTAGCGCCCCGGGTCGAGCAGCATCTTCTCGAGCCGCACCCGGTTGTCGGCCTGCACGTCGGCGCGCTCGGCAATCGACGCACGCGCCGCCCGCACCCGAGCGGCGAGCTCGTCGCGAACCCGCTCGAGCTCGCCGAGTCCGAGGAGCCGCGGCCCTGCATGCGACCACGCCGGCTCGACGCGTTCGAGCCCTCCCATCGGATAGGCGGTCACGAAGGCTTCGGCCAGCTCGCGCTCGAGCTTGTCGATCTGCGCCCGCAGCGAGCGTCGCGCTGCCCGCTCGCCCTGCTCCGGGGCGATCAGCGGTGCGGTTGGGTGTTCGAGAAGCTCCAACGCTGCCTCCTTTCGGGAGCTCAGGCCAGCTTACCAGCCGCCTCCGCCCCGATTCAGGAGGTCTTGAGGACGTCCGTGGCCACCCACAGCGCCTCCTCGACGTGGATCGCGGGAACTCCATCGACGCCGACCGCGAACAGCACGATCCGCTCCGTCCGCGGTCCAGGGACATGGTCGGGCGCCGGTTCGCCGAACAGGGTCGCGTGGACGCTCGCCGAGTCCGCGACCACGAGCTGGCCCGCAACCAGCGGGGTACCGTCCGCCGCACCGCCCAGGCGGTCCCCGGGCACCGCAACCCGGATCCCGAGGCTGTCGGCGTCGGCCGCGCCGGCATCCAGGGCCCACACCGGCACCCCGGTCTCGACGAGTGCAAGCAGCAGCGCGTCCGCGAGCGCGTCGCGCGACCGGAAGCCTCCGTCGAGCAGACGCCGGACGGCCGCCTGCTCGCTCGGAATCCGCGCCGCATCCGGATCGACGCCGACCTGGCGGTAAAACGCGCGGTAGGCGTGCGGGATTGGCTGGGTCCGCATCGCCACCACGCCGGCGCCGCGGTAGCGGTCAGACAACTCGCGGAGCCGTCGCTTCACGGCCGCGGGACTTGCGCGTGTGCGAGCCTCGACCGCTGTCCACCTCAACCGAAGCCCCGGAAACTCTTCCGCTAGCTCCGGCTCCACGGGGCCGCTCACGGAGCTCATCGCCCAAGATCACCCGCGCGTCAGCAGCGCCTGCACCTGCGCCGCCAGGGCCGCCCTCCCGATCCAGTGCTCGCCGATCAGCCTGGTCGCCACCGTCCCGCCACGATACGAAAGCTCGAGCAGCGGACAGGCGTTGACGCCGTACAGGCCGCCGACGCCCCCGTCGGCGTCATAGGCGACCGGGATCGTCCAGCCATGAGCGCGGACCGCCTTCTCAGCGGCCGCGTGGCCAGTGCTGACGGCGACCGCCGCGTACGCCGCCCCCCGTGTCCCGGGCGCAGCGGCCAACGCCTGCATCGTGTCGACCTCGCGCTCGCACGCGCGCGAGCCGGTCACGAAGAAGTCGAGCACGAGCGGACCGCGCTTCGCGAGCAGGCACAGGTTGAGCGCGCGCGGGTCGTGGCGCGCGAGCATGCACGGCGGGCTGAGATTCGCGTCCCCGTTCAAATCGGACGCCGCCAGCGGCGCCGCGAAAAAGCGCAACGCTTGACCCGCCGGGACCCCCGGGGTTCCGGCCCCCGACCGATGGTTGGTCAGCGCGTAGACCACGAACCCGGCCACGAGCACGGCCGCCAGCACGCCGACGATCCACGCGTAGCGGCGGTTGTCGACGAGGGCCTTGAGCGGAGTCGGGGGCTCGTTCACCGGCGGCGCCTTGCCCGCTCCTGGGCGGCCGCTGACGCCACCCGGTCCCCGCCGGCCGTTCACGCCACGCGCGCTCGCCGCCGCCGCGGCAGCCCGCCGTAACCCGCCCCGGAAGCTCGCGGATGCGCTGGAGCGCGTCTCCCCGCTCGGACAGCGCGAGCACCGACGGCAGCACAAGCAGGACGCCGCCCAGCGACACCGACAGGTCGACCAACGTGACCAGCCCGAAATCGCGCAGCATCGTGATGCTCGACAGCGCGAGCACGCCGAAGCCGGCGATCGCGGTGATCCCGGAGGCAAGCACGGCCGACCCGGTGAACCGGTAGGTCCGCGCCAGCGCCTCCGCCGGCTCCAGACCCGCGCGCCGCTCGGCGCGGAACCGCTCGGACAGCAGCACGCTGAACTCGGTTGAGATCGCGATCACGAGCGCGCCGAGCGCGGCCGACATCGGGTTGAGCGGAATCCGGGTCGCGAACAGGATCAGCGACGACCAGCCCGTCGCGAGCGCGATCGGCACGAGCGGGACGAGCGCCCGCTGCACCGTGCGCAGCACCAGCAGCAGCACGAGCCCGACCGCGACGAGGCCGGTCAGCAACATCAGCATCCGGCGCCCCGACGACGACAGCGATGCGTCGGCCTGCGCCGCCAGCACGGGCAGGCCGGCGAGTTCGGCGCTCACCCCGGACGGGGGATGCAGGTGCGCTCGCATGTAGTCGATCACGCGTTGCTGGCGGGACAGCGGCATCAGCCGAATGCCGAACGCGAGCGTCGCCTCGCGGTGGTCGGGCGTGATCACCGCCTGGGAGAAGTACGGCGGGACAGCCTTCAGCAGGCTCGAGATCAGGCCCGCGCTCAAGGACCCCGTGCACGAGCCGGCGTTCGCCTGGCTGCCCGAGCAGAACAGGTCCGGCAGCGATAGCGCTGGGCACAGGTTGGCGCTCGCGCAGCCCTTCGTCTCGACGTAGCCGAAGTGGGCGAGCAGCGTGTTCTCGTAGCTGACCATCCAGCTGATCGTCTTCGGCGTGGCCACGTCCGAGGACTTCACGAGCACGTCGATCTCGCCCGAGACGCCGGTGACGCGCTCGAGCGTCCGCAGATCCTTGAGCGCCGGCATGTTCGAGGGCACGAGCTTGGTCACATCCGACTGGACCGGCGTCTGGGTGTCCGCGACCCAGCCGGCCGCGGCCAGCACCAGGCCGACGAGCAGGACACGGCCGGGACGCCTCACCGCCCCCGCCACCGCTGCCCGCGCCGCCCTTCCGGCTCGCTGCGACACCGCCGCGCGCTCTCGGACGTCGCCGAGGATGTCGCCGGCGCCCCGTGCCGACGCGCCGACGACGCCGAGCGGTGGGGGGCTAAACCGCGGAACTGGAACTGGAACCGAAACCCGAACCGATCGCCGGCGCCGACTGAGGACCATCGCCGCCGAACCGGCGGTCAACGCGCACGCGAGGGCGATCGCGATACCGACGATCAGCAGGACGCCGAAGCCGCGGACCATCGGTACCGGCGACAGCAGCAGCGCCAGGAACCCGGCGGCGGTGGCGAGCGCGGCGGTCGCGATGGTCGGCGCGGCCGCGGCCGCCGCCTGAGCGACGTCGCCGCCGGTCTCCTCCGCCCGCGACTGGAACTGGATCGCGTAATCGACCGCCAGCCCGATCAGGATCGGCACCACCGCGATCGAGGCCATCGTCAGCGACCCGCCGACCAGCGACACCGCCCCGAACGTGATCCCGGCCGCCGCCAGCGCGATCCCCAGCGGCAGCAGCCGCGGCCGGCTCCGGAACACGAGCAGCAAAACCACGCCCATCACCGCCAGCGCGGCAGCGAGCAGTCCTGCGATCGAGCCGGTGATCGTCGAGGCGAGGTCGTTGGTTACCACCGGCACGCCCGACACCGTGTAGGTGCCGTGGTACGCGGAGCGGAACATCGGCATCTGCACCGCCTGCTGGATCCACTTGATCGCCTGGGCCTGCTGCGCCGGCGTCAGTGACGCCTTCAGCCGGACCTGGATCAGCGCCGAGTCGGCGGTCGGGAACAGGTACGCGAACCGGGCCTTGGGCTGGTTCACCCCACGCGTCTGGTCGAACACGATCTCCGGGATGAACTGCGGGTCGTCGATCGTCGGTTGACCCGAGATGCCCGAGTTCAGGTACATCTGGAGCAGGTTCGTCGTCTCCTGCTGCTGGGCGATTTGGCCCGCCGCGTTCTCGAGCGCGAGCGCCTTGCTCTTCGACAGGTGCCGTGCCAGCGCGAGCTGGTATGCGCTGGTCTTGGCGGTCTGGATCGTCTGTTGGGCCGCGTTCGCGATCTGCGCGATCTCCGTGTTGACGGCTGCGACCGCGCGGTTCAGGAACGTTCCCGGCCCGTACACGACCTGCGCCGGCCGGGCCTTCATCAGCTTCCCGCACGGGCTCCCCCACCCTCCGTACGGAGTCGCGGATCCCGCCGGCGCCGGCGTGAACGCCTCGAGCTGCTGGTTCGGGACCACGACCTGCCCCGCGAGGCACGCCTCGAGCTGAGAAACCGTCGCGAGATCCTTGGTCTCGACCAGATCGGTCAGCGGCTCGCGGATCAGGATCACCACGGGATCGCCGCCGAAGTGTTGGTTGTCGTCGAGGCTCGCCTGGTACGTCGGCGAGGAGCGGTTGACGAACGTGTCGCTGCTGGTGTTCGGCTGAAGGCGCAGCGCGAGCGCGCCGCCGCCCAGGGCGAGCGCGAGCACGATGCCCAGCGTCACCGCCGGCTTGCTCGCAGCGGCCCGCGCCAGCCGCTCCAACATCCTCCCCGTCATGGTGTTGGGGGCGGGCGGTGGGACATCTAGTCCATCGCGAGCGGGCCCTGCGACTCCCCTGACAGGAACTGGCGGATGAACGGATTGTCGGAGTTGAGCATGTCCTCGGCCGGACCCGCCTCGACGATCCGGCCCTTCCACAACACGTTGATGTAATCCGCCACCCGGCGGGCGCTCATGATGTCGTGGGTGATCACGCAGAAGGTCGGGAGGTGCTCCCTGCCCTTCGACTTGGCCTCTTCCATCATGTCGCGGTGGATCTCGAGGATCAGCTCGCCGAGCAGCGCCGTGCGCACCGGGTCCAGTCCCGAATCGGGCTCGTCAAACAGCAGGATGTCGGGCTCGAGCACGAGCGCGCGCGCGAACCCGGCGCGCTTGCGCATCCCCCCCGAGAGCTCGTTGGGGAGCTTGCCCACCGCCTCGGCGAGACCGACCTCCTTCAGCCGCCGCATGACGATGTCCTCGACCTCGTCCTCGCTCTTCTCGGTGTGCTGCCGCAGCGGGAAGGCAACGTTGTCGAACACGTTCATCGACCCGAACAGCGCGCCGTCCTGGAACAGCAACCCGAACTTCTTGCGCATCTCGAACAGCCGGTCGTCGGGCATGTTCGGGACCGACTCGCCGTGGACGAGGATGTCGCCCTCGTCGGGGTAGAGCAGCCCGACCATGTGCTTGATGCAGACGGACTTCCCGGTGCCCGACGGCCCGAGGATCATCGACACCATCCCCTCGGGCAGGCCCATGTTCAGCCCGCGCAGGATCTGCGTCCGCCCGAACGCCTTGTAGGTGTCGATGAACTCGACCGCGTCGGGGCGGCCCGACGGATACACCTTGTAGGTGTGCCACTTGTACTCGTCGTCGGACGCGCCCGGGGGCGGACCGGGGCGCGGCGCCTGCTCGTCGACGACCGACACGCGCGAGGACGACTCCCGCTCGCCGTCGTGCCCGTTCGCCCGGTCGTGCCCATCTGCGTCGGCCTGTTCACGAGCGCCTGACGGCTCGTAACCACCGTCCATCGGCGCCGGCTCATCGCCGCCGTCATGCCCGGTCTCTTGGGCCGACTCCTCCGGAGCCCAGCCTTCGTGGTCGTCAAACGCCATGTTCAGCCTCCGATTGGTGCCCGGGGGTTGGCGCCCCAGAAGAGCTGCGTGCCGAGCATTCCGATGAGATGTACTCCGACCAAGTTCAAGACCATCGACTTCGCGGTTGCGGTACCGACACCTACAGGCCCACCACTAGCGTTGTACCCGTAATAGCAGCCGACCAGCACGATGAGCGTAGCCATCGCCATCGCCTTTATCAGGCTGAATAAGAGGTCGGGTGGGTTCTGGAACTCCCAGAAGATCAGGAAGTACCCGCCTGAGGACACGTCTCCGATCTGCTGCACGACCGCGATGTAGCTCGCGAGGAACCCGGCGCCGATCGAGATCACGTACACGAACGGCAGCACGAGCCACGCGGCGAGCAGCCGCGTCCCGCACAGGAACGTCATACCGCTGATCCCCATGACCTCGAGCGCGTCGATCTCGTCCGAGATCCGCATCGAGCCGAGCTCGGCGACGATTCCGGTGCCGACCTTCGCCGCCATCATGTAACCGAACGCCAGCGGCGCGAGCTCGCGCAGGTCGCACCACGCCGAGAACACGCCCGAGAAAGCCGGCGCTCCCTGCGAGCGCAGCAGGTACGCACCCTCGATCCCGCACGTCAGCCCGACGATGAACACCAGCAGGCAGATCACGAGCGCCGAGCCGACGATCAGGATGCCCGCTTGCCGTAAGGCCTCGCCGAAGAACTTGAACACGCGCAGGCGGAAGATCTCGCCCATCACCTGCGCCGCGAACTTCGCGATCTCGCCGAAGCTCTCGATCCAGCCCTTGGGTGTGACGATCAGGTCGTTCATCTATCTCGGGATCGTGGTGATTTCCGGATGCGTCGCGAGCAGCGTCTGGGTGAACGCGTAGTTGAACGCGAAGATCCCCAGGAACGCGATGACCACCGCCTGGTTCACGGCGCGCCCCACGCCCTCGGCCCCGCCCGAGGCGGTCATCCCCTTGTAACAGCAGACGACAGCGATGATCGCGCCGAACAGCGTCGTCTTGACCACCGACCCCCACAGGTCGGTCGTCTCGGCGTTGTTGAAGAAGGTCGAGAAGAACGGCCCGAGCGAGGCGTGGTTGACGAGCGTCGCGAGGATCCCGCCGAAGACGCCGAAGATCACCGCGTAGATGTCGAACAGGCCAGTGACCAGCATCAGCGCGAGGAAGCGCGGGACGACCAGGTTCTTGATCGGGTCGACGCCGAGCACCTGGAGCGCGTCGAGCTCCTCGCGGATCTTGCGGGCGCCGAGGTCGGCCGTGATCGCCGTCCCGGCGACGCCGGCGAGCACGATCGCGTCGACGAACGGCGCGAACTCGCGGATCGACGCCAGCACGAAGAAGCCGCCGAGACGGTCGAGCGCGCCGAACAGCACGAGGAAGTTGGCGGCCTGAAGACCCGGCGCCTCGTATCCGAATGCGATCGTCGAGATCAGCAGCGGGAACCAGCACAGCCGGAGCGCGAACATGAACTGCCCGACGAACTCGGGGCCGTACGGATACGGTGGACGCACCGCCGACACCAGCGTCTTGCCGGTGAGGATCATCATGTTGCCGACCTCTTCGAGCAGGCCCTTGATGGGCGAATACCCACGATCGGCGACGGCTCTGATCAAATCTGCTCCAGCCTCCCGGGTCTGCAGTGCCGCCACGCGGCTGACGGGCTAAGCGTACGGAGCTATTCCCGGAAATACCAAATTCGAACCGTCGCCCGGGAACCGGCGTCAGCGCGCAGGGCAGTTGCTATGTTCGGGCCGCGGTGAGATCAGGGAGCTGTGGTGCGATCTGCGGAATGCTGGCGACGCTTGTCCTCGCCGGCTGCGGCGGTGGGGCCCGTCAGGACGCGAGCGAGCCGAGCGGGAAGTTCCCGGTCGCCGTCACCACCGCGGCCTTCCCGGCCTCGCAGCGCCTGTCGGAGCACACCCATCTAGTGCTCGCCGTGCGCAACACGGGCTCGAAGACGATCCCGAACATCGCGGTCACGATCTGCAACGTCACGTGCGCGTATCCCGCGCCGACGGGTGAGGGCACGGATGCGGCGGCGTTCGCCCAGGATCTCCAGCAGACCGGGCTCGCCAACCCGTCGCGCCCAGTGTGGGTGGTCGACCAGCCGCCGGGAGCGTGCGATGCCGGCTGTCAGCCCGGCTCGGGCGACGGGAGCGGCAGCCCCGGCGGCGCCGTGACCGCGTACTCGAACACGTGGGCGCTCGGCTCGCTCGCGCCCGGTCACACAGCCAAGTTCGACTGGGCCGTGACCGCGGTGGCGCCGGGACGCCACGTCGTCGCCTGGGAGGTGGCCGCCGGCCTGAACGGCAAGGCCAAGGCCGTGCTCCAGGGCGGCGCCGGGCTCCCGCACGGGACGTTCGCGGTCCTGATCCACCAGGCGCCGTCCGAGTCCTACGTCAACAACAACGGCCAGATCGTCACCACCCGTTAGCTTCGGCTGCCCGCCCGTCCATCGGCACGGCGCGTTCCGTCACGGTGTCGGAGGCGTTCGGGGGTCGAACGCGAGTGCCGTAGGCCGGGCGTCGCAGCCTCGCGCACAGCCATGTCGAGGTCCGCGGCCGATCATGGGCCGCTTCGCGGCATCCGTGGGGCCATGCGGGCCCGTCCGGACGGGGCACAAGGCCCCACGGACGCTGCCGCAGGCGGCCCCTACTCGCTGCTACTCGTTGCCCACAGGTTGATCCCGCCGTCGACCGCGAGCTTGTCGATCTCGTCGAGCTCGGCCGGATCGAAGTCGAGGCGGTCGAGCGCGGCCACGTTCTGCTCGAGCTGGCGGACGCTGCTCGCGCCGAGCAGCGCGCTCGTGACCCGGGGATCGCGGAGCACCCACGCGACCGCCATCTGCGCGAGCGTCTGCCCACGCCGCTGCGCGATCTCGTTAAGCGAGCGCACGCGCGCGAGGTTCTCGCTCGACAGCATCCCCTCGTCGAAGTAGTTCCCGATCCGCGCGCGCGAGTCCTCGGGAATCCCGTCGAGGTACCGGTCGGTCAGCAGCCCCTGGGCGAGCGGCGAGAACACGATGCACCCGACGCCCTCGCGCTCGAGTACCTCCAGCAGCTCTTCCTCGATCCACCGGTTGAGCAACGAGTACGACGGCTGGTGGATGAGCAGCGGCGTGCCCAGCTCGCCCAGGATCAGCGCCGCCTCCTCGGTGCGCCGAGGACCGTAGGAGGAGATCCCGACGTAGCGGGCCTTGCCCTGCCGGACCGCCGTGTCGAGCGCGCCCATCGTCTCCTCGAGCGGCGTGTCGGGATCGAACCGGTGCGAGTAGAAGATGTCGACGTACTCGAGCCGCATGCGCTTGAGGCTCTGCTCGAGGCTCCCGAGCAGGTACTTGCGCGAGCCCCATTCGCCGTACGGGCCCGGCCACATGTCGTAGCCTGCCTTGGTCGAGATCACGATCTCGTCGCGGTAGGGCTTCAGGTCCTCCTCGAAGATCCGCCCGAAGTTGATCTCGGCGCTGCCGTACGGAGGCCCGTAGTTGTTGGCCAGATCGAAGTGCGTGATCCCCAGGTCGAACGCCCGGCGGACGATCGCGCGGCTGTTCGCCAGCGGCCGGTCGTCGCCGAAGTTCTGCCACAGTCCGAGCGAGATCGCCGGGAGCTGGAGGCCGCTCCGGCCGCAGCGGCGGTACGGGATCTGGTCGTAGCGGGCTTGGTCAGGGACGTACGCCTGCCAGCCGAGCTCCGGGTTGAACGGCACCCCGCGAGTATTTCACGCCGAGGTTTGTCCATGTGCTGCGACCAATTTGGACATCCGGATAATGACGCGGCCCCGGGGCCCGCGTTAGGCTCGGGGGCCACTCCGAAAAAGGAATCGATGACCCATGCCTCGCTTTCGACAGCAGAACGTCCTCGCCGCGCAGTGGGCTCCCAACGGAGGCGCGCTCGGGGCTCCCGATCTCACTCTCTCCGACAACCAGGTGTTCGGCGCGAACGTGTTCAGCCGCGCCGTCCAGCGCCAGCGCCTCTCTTCAGACGTGTTCAGCCGCCTACAGCGGACGCTCGCCCGCGGCGAGGCGCTCGACACGTCGCTCGCCGACGCGGTCGCGCTCGCGATGAAGGAATGGGCGATGGAGCGGGGCGCGACCCATTACACGCACTGGTTCCAGCCACTGACCGGCTCGACCGCGGAGAAGCACGACAGCTTCTACGCACCGACCGACGAGGGCACCGCGATTGCCGAGTTCTCGGGCAAGGAGCTGATCCAGGGCGAGCCGGACGCGTCGAGCTTCCCGACCGGCGGCATCCGGGCCACGTTCGAGGCGCGCGGCTACACCGCCTGGGATCCAACCTCGCCGGCGTTCATCCTCGAGAACCCCAACGGCACACTGCTGTGCATCCCGACAGCGTTCGCGTCCTGGACGGGCGAGGCGCTCGATCACAAGATCCCGCTCCTGCGCTCGATGGACGCGCTGTCGAAGTCGGCGGTCCGCGCGCTCAAGCTGTTCGGCGACGCCGACGCCAACCGCGTGTTCACGACGATCGGGCCCGAGCAGGAGTACTTCCTGATCGACCAGCAGTACTACTTCGAACGGCCCGACCTGATCACGACTGGCCGCACGCTGTTCGGCGCCAAGCCGCCCAAGGGTCACGAGCTCGACGACCACTACTTCGGGTCGATCCCCGACCGCATCCTTGCCTGCATGCTCGATACCGAGCGCGAGCTGGCCAAGCTCGGCGTGCCGGTCAAGACCCGGCACAACGAGGTCGCGCCGAACCAGTACGAGATCGCGCCGATCTTCGAGAACTCGAATGTCGGTTCGGACCATCAGCAGCTGACGATGCAGCTGATGCAGAACGTCGCCCGCCGCTACGGGCTCGTATGCCTGCTGCATGAGAAGCCGTTCGCCGGCGTCAACGGCTCGGGTAAGCACAACAACTGGTCGATGGGCACCGACACCGGCAAGAACCTGCTCGAGCCCGGCGACACCCCGCACCGGAACCTCGAGTTCCTGTTCTTCTGCGCGGCGGTGATCAAGGCCGTCAACGAGTACCAGGGGCTGCTGCGCGCGTCGATCGCGTCGCCCGGTCAGGATCATCGCCTCGGCGCCAACGAGGCGCCGCCGGCGATCATCTCGATCTTCCTCGGCGCGGAGCTCGAGAACGTGTTCGGCGCGCTCGAGCGGGGCGAGACCTCCGAGACCAGGGCGCAGTCGTTCCTCGGGCTCGGGACGCCGGTGCTGCCGCAGCTCCCCAAGCACGGCGGCGACCGCAACCGGACGAGCCCGTTCGCGTTCACCGGCAACAAGTTCGAGTTCCGCGCGCTCGGCTCGAGTCAGTCGCCCGCGCTCCCGAACACCGTGCTGAACACGATCGTGGCGGAAGCCATAGACGAGCTCGCCGATGAGCTCGAGGCGGCGGTGAAGGACGGCCCGCCGGCCGGCGATCCGCTGCGTGACGCGGTCCTCGAGGACGCGCTGCGGCCGATCCTCCAGCGGAGCTATGCCGACAACAAGCAGATCATCTTCGGCGGCGACAACTACGACGAGGAGTGGCATGCCGAGGCCGAGCGCCGGGGCCTGTTGAACCTGCAGGCCACACCGGATGCCTTGCCGTATCTGATCTCGGATGAGACCGTAAACGTGTTCGAGAGGCACAACGTGCTCTCGCGCCGCGAGCTCGAGTCCCGCCACGAGGTGTTCCTCGAACAGTACGTCACGAAGCTCAACATCGAGGCCGAGACCCAGGCGTCGATCGCGCGCACGATGCTGCTCCCGGCGGCGGCGCGCCACCTGGCGCTGTTGCTCGAGGCCCAGCTCGGCGAGCTCGCCGGCGAGACGTCGGACCTGATCGCCGAGTTCACCGAGGCCATCAAGAAGCTCGAGTCCGCGAACCTGGCCGAGAATCAGCCCGAGGAGCTAGAGGCGCACGCCGAGTTCATGCGCGACTCGGTCATCCCCGCGATGTCCGGTGTCCGCGACGCCGCCGACCGGCTCGAGAAGGTCGTGGCGGACGATCTGTGGCCTTTGCCGAAGTACTCGGAGATCCTGTTTATTAAGTAGTTTCGGGGCTGGGATAGGACCACCCGCTTGGGCACCCTCAACGTCGCCCGAGGAGCTCCTCAGGTCACCCATCGTCCCGGACACCCCAACGTCGCTCGAGGGTGTCCGGGACGATGTCGTGACCCTCGTTCGCAGCGGTCAGCCCAACGCTAAAGCCGGGCCTCGGTCGTGCCGACGCAAACGGCACGACATGCGGGATGAGATTCCTCTTTTCGGCAACGCAACTTGTCGATGCGTACCGGGTTCTACGGTACGGTGGCATTGGTGGCGGGCCGTATGACTGGACACCGCGGGCGCTTTTTGGCCCTGCTCACGGGGCTGCTCCTCCTCACTGGGGTGATGCTCGGCCCGGCTCCGGCGATCGGTCGCGCCAAGATTCATAAAACCGGCGACGCGGGCGCGCTGGCCGGTCGCGGTATGTGGATCTGGTACGTCGCGCGCTCGAACGGCGGGACGCTGTCGTCGATCATCAGCAACGCGCGGCGCTACGGCATCAGCACGCTGATCATCAAGAGCAGCGACGGCCCGACGATGTGGTCGCAGTTCAACCCGAGCGTGGTATCGACGTTCCACGCAAACGGCCTGCGCGTGTGCGCGTGGCAATACGTCTATGGGAACCACCCGCTGCTCGAGGCGCAGGCTGCCGCGCAGGCGGTGCACGACGGCGCGGACTGTCTGGTGATCGACGCCGAGAGTGAGTACGAGGGCAAGTACGTCGCCGCGCAGAGTTACATAACGCAGCTACGCAAGCTGATCGGACAGACATATCCAGTGGCACTCGCCGGTTTTCCGTATGTGGACTACCACCCCGGCTTCCCGTACTCGGTGTTCCTCGGCCCGGGCGGCGCTCAGTACAACACGCCACAGATGTACTGGGTCGACATCGGCACCAGCGTCAACACGGTGTTTGCGCACACGTACGCCTACAACACGGTTTACCAGCGCGCCATCGACCCGCTCGGGCAGGTCTACCAGAACCCACCGCTCGGTCAGCTCATCCGCTTCCGCCAGCTTTCGCGGACCTACGGGGCCGCCGGCGTCTCGTGGTGGGACTGGCAGCAGGCCACCACCTCCGGCTGGAAGGGGATATCGATCGGCGCCGGCAACCTGACCGCCACCCCAACGTCCAGCACTCCTATCTTGAAGCTCCACTCACTCGGCGATCTCGTCGTGTGGGCCCAGGAGCACCTGGCGACGGCCGGCCACACGATCCCGATCGACGGCGACTACGGTCCGACCACGCAATCCGCCGTCGAAAGCTTCCAGACCGCGGAGGGATTGACCGCCGACGGGATCGTCGGACCGGCAACGTGGGCCGCGCTGCTGCGCTTCGCGCCGGCGCCCGTGACTTGGACACGCTCCGGCGCGGCGGTCGCGTCGGCCGCGGCGGTGCGGAGCTCGCGCGCGGGGCGCAGCCGCCTGCTCATGCAGGTGCCGAAGTCGGCGCACGCGCGCGCCACCCGCGACGAGCTCGCCGGCGCCGGCGGCGCCGGGTAGCGCAGCCCGCCGTCGCGGCTACAGCAGTTCGTGCTCGCGCGCGTACGCGACGAGCGCCGCCCGCGTGGTGCGCCCCGTCTTCTGCTGGATGTGGGCCCGATGCGACTCGACCGTGCGGACGCTGAGGTACAGGTGCGCGGCGATTTCGCTGTTGGTGTGACCGAGCGCGATCAGCCGCAGCACCTCGAGCTCACGCGCGGACAGATCGTCGGGTGGGCCGTTCGCCGTCTCCGGCTCGGCCGCGAGCCGCGCCCCGAGCTCGGGATTCAAATACGTGCGACCCTCGGCCGCAAGCCGCACCGCCTGAACCAGCTCGCTGTCGGCCGCCTCCTTGAGCACGTACCCGATCGCGCCGCCGCGGAGGGCCTCGCGCGCGAACGCCGGGTCGTTCTGCATGGTGAGCACGACGATCTGCGTGTCGGGCGCGCTGTGACGTAGCCGCGGGATCGCGGTGAGGCTCGATTCCCCGGGCATGTTCAGATCGAGGATCAGAACGCGAGGGTGATACGCAGCGACGCGGCGTTCAGTCGTGGGCACGTCGCCGGCCTCGGCCACAACCTCGAATCCCTCCTCGGCCTGTAGCAACATTCGCAAACCCGCACGCACCACTTGGTGGTCATCAGCCAGAACGATCGTGATCGAACCGTGCCGCGCCTCCTCCTCCATCATGGTCACAATACCTCGGAGCCCGGCGGGGCTCTGCGCAAAACGCGACGGTATGTGGTGTCATGCGTGCGCTCAGTACGCAAAGCTTTGCTGCACTCATCAAGTTCAACAGGGAGAAGCAATGCCCCCAGCACGCAGGTCTCAGACGAAAAAGCCCGCCACCCGCGCGAGCAAAGCCACGACACGCGTTCGCGCGCGTGCTGCCTCGACGTCCGCGGCGACACGCCGCGAGGTCGAGCAGTCGATCACGCGGTTCGAGAAGCGGCTCGATGACGCGAACGACGCGCTCAAGACGCTCGGCGGTCATCTCGGCCGTGGAGCGTCAGGCAGCTACAAGGAAGTGACCGCGGCGATGACGGCGCTCCGTCGCGAGGCCGCGAAGACGAACAAGCAGGCGCTCAAGGATTTCGACAAGCTCCGCGCCGCGCTGACGCAGAAGGCGACGGCGGCGTCGCGGACGAACTCGCGATCGAAGGCGAGCTCGAGCGCGTCGAAGGCGAGTTCGAGTGCGTCGAAGTCAAGCTCGAGCGCGAAGGCGAGCTCCGGCTCATCCCGCAAGGCCGCCAGCAAGACCAGCCGGTCCGCCAAGAGCAGCGCCAAGAGCAGCCGTTCAACCGGGAGCCGCTCGACAGGAACACGCTCGCGCAAGACCAGCTGAGCGCACACGCCGCAGCCTGACGCGGGCCGAACTCAGGGGCCGAGCGTCGTCCCGGGATCGATCCGCAACGGCTCGTCGGCGGTGAGCTCGACCGCGCCGCGCACGCGGACGCCCTCGTCGAACGTGACGTCCCCGTGCACGATGAGCCGCTGCGCCTCGCGCAGCAAAGGGGGCCCAGCCGGAAAGCGCTTCTCGAAGTCGTCGAGCAGCTTGTAGAACTTGGGGTCGAGCTCGACGTAGGGCAGGTCCCCAACGAGCTCGGGCACGGGTGAGACCACGAAATCGTCAGACAGGGTGTACACGTCAGAGCGCAGCACCAACAGGTCATCGGTCGTCTTCACCGGAACGAAACGGGTACGCGGCACGCACAGCAACTGAGCGTCCTTGAAGCTGCCGATCGCGGCGCCCATCGCGCTCTCGAGCTGAATCACGGGCGGTGAGTCCGGGTCGCGCGGATCGACGGTCTTGCGGTTGATGATCAGCGGCAGCTCGAGCACGCCGTCGGACTCATCCAGCGTCTCCTTCAGCACGCGCAGGTCGATCCACACGCTGTTGGTGTTGTAGTACCGCCAGTGTCGATAGTCGCGGAACGACTCCTCGTCCTCGGGAGGGGTCTGCGCGGTTTCGCGCAGCACGAGCTGCCCGTCCGAGCGCCTCCGCGCGATGTGCCCCCCCTTGCGATCGGCCTCGGTTCCCTCGACGACCTCCATCAGGAACGGGATCTCGCCCCGTTCGAGATGGCCCGCGATCCGAGCGTCGGGCGTCGCGCCCAGGTTGTCGGCGTTCGAGATCATCGCGTAGCGGAAGCCGTGCTCGAGCAGCGCGTCGAGCGTTCCCGAGCTGCGCAGCGACCCGTACACGTCGCCGTGACCGGGCGGGCACCACTCGAGCGAAGGATCCGGTGGCCAGTTCACGGGCGCGAGCGCCTCGGCGTCGAGCTTCGGCTCCATGCTCTGAAGAAAGTGCGTGGGGAGGCCAGT
Source organism: uncultured Solirubrobacterales bacterium (assembly GCA_963709205.1). Taxonomy (GTDB): domain Bacteria; phylum Actinomycetota; class Thermoleophilia; order Solirubrobacterales; family Solirubrobacteraceae; genus Palsa-465. The sequence continues at coordinate 266,239 of CAVPVP010000018.1, read as the reverse complement.
GTCGAGATCGGGACGGGACTCGAGCGCCGGCATCGTGTCCCGCTGAGTGGCCTGGCTGTTCATCAGCACGAGCGGCAGCCGGACGTCGTAGTGCCGCCTGACCGCCAACGTGTTGGCGAAGATGATGTCGAGGAACGACCTACCGTCGCGCGCCTCGACCAGTGACTTCGGGGTGCGCAATCCCATAGTCGTCGCGAGCCCGCCGTTGAGCTTGATGACCGCAACGCGATCGAGCGCGCCGGAATCGGCGTCGGGCAGCTGTTCGAGCGCGTCGACGTCGCCGGCGGGTTCGAGCTCGGCGCTCGGGAGCATGGCCGACTCGCCGCTCTCGAGACGCCGATAGGCACTGGCGAATGCGCGGATCGCCTCCTCGGGCTCCTCGGCTTCGCGCATCTTGGCCTCGGCGGCCTCGAGCCCGTCCTCAGCCATGCGGCCGCACGCTAGCGAAGATCAGGGCTGCCCGTAGTACGCCTGCGGACCGTGCTTGCGCTCGTGGTGCTTGTCGCGCAGAGCGGGCTGGAGCGGCGGCGCGTTCGGCGCGAGCAAGGTGGTCAGCAGGGCCATTCGCGCCACCTCCTCGAGCGTGACCGCGACCTCGACCGCCTTCGCGGGTGTCGGCGCCCAGCAGAACGGGGCGTGTCCACGGACGAGCGCGCACGGCAGCTCGCGCGGTCCCAGCTCGGAGATCACCTCGACCAGCGTCGTCCCGGTCGCCTCTTCGTAGCCGAACGCGATCTCCTCGCCGGTCAGGGCGCGAGTCACCGGGATCGGATACGCGCACAGATCGGCGTGGGTCGTCCCGAGCACCGGTATCTCGCATTGCGCTTGCGCCCAGGCCACGCCCCACGTGGAGTGTGTGTGCGTCACCGCGCCGATCTCGTCGAACGCGCGGTACAGCACCAGGTGGGTTGGCGTGTCGGTCGACGGCCGGCGCTCGCCGGCGACGACGTTGCCGTCGAGATCGACCACGACCATGTCGTCGACGGTCATGTCGTCGTAGCCGATCCCGCTCGGCTTGATCACCACGAGGCCCTCGTCGCGGTCGATCCCGCTCGCGTTTCCCCAGGTGAGCGGGGCCAGGCCGCACGCGGCGAGCGCGCGGTTGGCCTCGAGCACGTCTTCGGCCAGGCCCTCCCGCACGCCGCTCAGATCTCCACGTGCTCGAGGTCGAGCGACTCGGCGAGCCGGCGCCAGCGATCCCGGTGATCGCCGAGGTTGGTGACGAAATGGTGCGGCCCGCCGAGTGACAGCCACCGGTTCATGAACTCCTCCATACCCGTATCCGGGCGGAAGTGGAAATAATGCATCTCGACCTTCGGCAGCTCGGGGGTGTCGAGCACCTCGCCCCGCGCGACCACGAGACGGTAATACTCGCCCTCGATCGGGACGAGCGCCGCCGCGGTCGCGGGGCCGGGCTCGGCCGAGAACACGGGAGTCGGCGGGTTCTCGAGCCGGCCGATGCCCAGGGGGCGATCGATCAGCTTGACCGGGCGGTCCCGGCGGGCGAGCTTCCAGTTGCCCTCGCCCATGTGGCTGATCAGCACCGAATCGAGGTCCCAGTCCATCGCGTACATCTCGCTGAAGTGGGCGTCGCCGATCATCGTCTGGGCGGCGCACATCAGCGTGGTGGTGTTGGTATCGCCCTCGGCCGCGAACCCGTATCCGTCCGACATCAGGTCCGACGCGGCCAACAGCGGCAGCTGCTTGAACCGGCCGTCGCCGCCGATCGAGTCGAAGTGGAAGGAGAAGCCAGCGTAGCCCTTGTCCTCGAGCAGCCCGCGGAGCGCGACCTCGAACCGGGCGGCGTAGGCATGGCGTTCGTGCGGGAGATCGCTCGATACTTCGAATACCTCGGCGTGGCGGGCCAGGACGGCGTCGACCTCGGCGTCGGTCACGGCGTCGATTCTCTGCACGAGCGGCCCGAGGTCCTCGCTGACGATCATCGGTCCGATCTTGCGCAATAACGACGGTGCGTCGTAGAAGATGTCGCCCATGCCGTTCATCGGGTAGCCGAGCAGTCCGATCCGCGTTCGCCTGAGCGCCGTCACCGCCTGCGCCGCCCGCGCCCAATCCTCGAACGCGCGCTCGAACCCGTCCGAGCGCCAGTCGCCGGTGATCACCGAGAACGGCAACTCGGCGCGCACGAGCGCGTTGGCCTGGTCCTGTGCACCGTGGATGCCCTGGTTATAGGTCAGGTCCGCCATGTCCCAGCTCGGCGTGATCGAGCGCTCGGGCTGGATGTTCGCGAGCAGCAGCGGCACGGGCGTGTCCATCAGCGCGCGCACCGTTCGCATCGCCGGCCCGTACGTCAACATCACGATCACGATCCCGTCGACGTCCTCGTTGATCAGCTCCCGCGTGATCGCCTCGACGTCCTCGCGGTCGCGGGCCGGGCGCGTGAATCGCACGTCGGCGACGCCGGCCAGTCGGCTGGCCACCGCGGCCGCATACTCGCCCTGACGCTCGGTAATCCCCGGGATCATCTCGTCGTAGAGCTCTTGCATGATCCCGAGGAGGCCGATTCGAGGTTGCCGGCTCACCCTGATCTCCTTTCGGTGCGGATGCGCTTCAGGTCGTGCAGGAGCCGGACCTCGGAGCGGCCGAGTATCTCGTACAGCGTGCGGTAGATCTCGTACACGCGGTCGTAGGTCTCCTTGGTCGCCGGATCGGGCTTGTACGTGCGGACGCTCCTCGGCCGCGTCGCCGTGATCGCGGCGCCGATGTCCTCGAACACCCCGGCCGCCACCGCGCCGAACAGCGCGGCGCCGCGGGCGGGGATCTCCTTGGCCTCGGGGACGTGCACGTCGCGTCCGCTCGTGTCGGCGAGCAACTGCATCATCAGCGGGCTGCGCTCGGCGATCCCGCCGCAGGCGACGATCTCCGACAGCTCGAGGCCGTGCTCCTCGAAGTTGTCCATGATCCGGCGGCTCCCGAAAGCGATCGACTCGAGCAGCGCGCGGTAGATCTCCTCCCGCGTGGTGTGCAGTCCGAGCCCGAAGATCGCACCGCTCAGATCGGCGTCGGCGAGGATCGTGCGGTTGCCGTTCCACCAGTCGAGCGCGACCAGCCCGGTCTCGCCCGGCCCGATCCGGGCAGCGGCCTCCTCGAGTTGCGCGTAGGCGCCGGGATCCTGGGCGAGGTGATCGACGAACCAGGCCAGCATGTCGCCGACCGCCGCCTGCCCGGCCTCGTACCCGTAGAGCCCGGGCAGGATCCCGTCCTTGACCACGCCGGTGATGCCGGGCAGCCGGGTCTCGCCGGGGCTGACGATCATGTCGCAGATCGAGGTCCCAATCACAATCACGTACGTCCCCGGCGACTCGACGCCGACGCCGGGCACCGACACCCACGCGTCCACGTTTCCGACCGCGACCGCCACCGACTCGGGCAGCCCGGTGCTAGCCGATACCTCTTTGCGGAGCGTGCCCGCCTTGGTACCGAGCGGCACGAACCTGTCGCCGAGCTTCTCGCCCGGCTTGTCGAACCCGGGGTAGGCGGCCTCGAAGTAGGCGGTCGGGGGCAAACCCTCGGTCGGGTGACCACATCGCCTTGAACCCGGCGGTCGCGGTCTGACGGCACTCCTCTCCCGTCAGCCACCACACGATCCAGTCCGTAGCCTCGATGAACGCGTCGCACTCGTCGTAGATCTCGCGGTCCTCGAGCCACACCTCGATCAGCTTCGGGAAGTACCACTCCGAGGAGATGCGCCCGCCGTAGCGCTCGAGGAACGACTCGCCACGCTCGAGTGCGACCAGGTTCAGGCGGTCGGCGATCGGCTGGGCCGCGTGGTGCTTCCACAGCTTGGGCCACGCGTGACGGCGTCCGCGCCACTGCTCGAGCGTGCACAGCGGTACGCCCTCGCTCGTGACCGGCAGCACGGTGCACGAGGTGAAGTCGATGCCGAGGCCGACCACGCTACCGGGGTCCACCCCCGCCTCCTCCACGACGGCGGGGACCGCCTCCTCGACCACCTTGACCCAGTCGTCGGGATCCTGGAGCGCCCAATCGGGCGGCAGGCGATCGCCGGTCGACGGCAACGTCCGGTCGATGACCGCGCTCGGGTAACGCACGACGCTCGTGGCGAGCTCCTGCCCGGTCGCGAGGTCGAGCAGCAGCGCGCGCCCGGACTCCGTGCCGAAGTCGATGCCGATCGCGTATTCGCCTCGACTCCGGCGCGCGCCGGGTTCAGGCGCCGGCGTTCTGCACCTCCTCGATCTGACGACGGTAGCTCGAGACCATCAGCTCCGTGAGCTCCTCGAGCGACGTCTCGTGCACCTGCTGGTCGATCGTGATGCGGCCGCCCTGCATGACGTTGATGCGGTCGCACAGCTCGAAGAGGTGAGCGTAGTTGTGGTCGATCACGATGATCGAGACTCGGCCGCTCGAGGCAAGGTCCTTGACGAGGTCGATGATGAGACGCGACTCGCGCGCCCCCATCGCCGAGAGCGGCTCGTCGAGCAGCAGGATCTTCGTCGCCGCGCGCACCGCCCGGGCGACCGCGATCGCCTGTCGCTGACCGCCGGAGAGCGCGATCGGCCTCGGCGTCGACGCTCGGCACGTGCACGTTGATGTCGTCGAGGTACTGACGTGCGAGCTTGCGCATCTCACGCTTGTCGAGGAAGCGCAGCGGTCCGAATCTCGTCAGCTCGTGGCCCAGGAACAGGTTCTGGTAGACCGGCAGCTGCGGAATCAGCGCGAGGTCCTGGTAGACCGTCTCGATTCCATGGGCTCGGGCGGCCCCGACCGAGTTGAAGCTCACGGGCTCTCCGCCGAGCAGGATCTCTCCGCCGTCCTGCGCGTGGAAGCCGCTCAGGATCTTGACGAGCGTGCTCTTGCCGGCTCCGTTGTCCCCGACGAGCCCGAGCACCTCGCCCTGGCGCAGAGTCGAGGTCGACGCCGCGGAGGACCGCGAGCGCGCCGAAGCGCTTCGTCACGCCGCGCACCTCGAGCGCGGGCGCGCCGGCAGGAACGGGCGGCGTCGGGCTCGGCGGGCTGCGGGCCGGCGCTCATCCGCCCCTCGAGCGGGCGATCAGCCGGTCGAACTGGACGTTCAGCGCCATCGCGACGATGATCACCACGCCGACCCAGATGAAGAACTCGTTGGTGCTGACCCCGATCAGCGTCAGCCCGTCCTCGAGAACGCCGATCAGGATCGCGCCGATGAAGGCCCCCATCACCGTCCCGCGCCCGCCGGTAAGCGCCGTGCCGCCGATCACGCAGGCGCCGACGGCGTACAGGATGTAGTCGACGCCGAAGTTGCCCGGGTCGAGGGTCCCGTACTTGACCGCGTCGACGATTCCGACGAGACCGGCGACGAAGGAACAGAGCACGAAGCACCACACCTTGACGCGCCGGATGGGCACGCCCGCCTCGGCCGCGCCGACCAGGTTGCCGCCCGTGGCGATGATCCGAACGCCGAAGCGCGTGCGCGTGAGCACCACGCTGAGGACGATCGTGATCGCCGAGCACCCAGAGGATCTCGGACCACTTCCAGGCCCCCATCAACTTGCTGACGAAGCTCGTCTGCCCGCTCAGCGGGATCGGCGACGCCTCGGCGTCGTTCGAGTCGACGAGCACCACCCCGTAGAGGATGAAGTTCATCGCCAGCGTGGTGACGAACGAGGGCACGTTCAGCCGCACGGTGATCAGCCCGTTGATCGCGCCGACGACGCAGACGGCGAGGAGCGCGATCAGGATCGCGACCACGAGCGGCAGACCGTCGTTGTGCAGCCAGTACATCATCCACGGGCAGAACAGGAAGACCTGACCGGCGGACAGGTCGATCTCGGCGAGCACGAGCAGCAGCACCTCTCCGACGGCGATCGCGCCGATCGGCCCCGCATAGCCGGCGGCCGAGCTGAGGCTGAGCGAGCCGGTGAACGTCGACCCGGCCCTGATCGTGAAGTACACGAACAGTCCGACCGTGATCACGATCGGGGTCAGCTCGCGCTGGTACAGGAAGAGGCGCAGGACTCGACGCCCCATCGACGGGGCTTCGCGCTGCTGCCCCGGCGGGCTGGCCGCCGGGGCAGCAGCTGACGTTGGAGCGTCCGATGTCACGCTCGCGGGAGACTACGTCGAGATCGAGGACGGCGTCGTCAAGGCCTTCTTCGCCGCGGACGTTCCCTCGAACCTGTTCGGCATGAGGTACGGCGCGACGTTCGCCTTGGTGACGATGCCGATTCCCGTGTCGGTGTCCGTCGGCTTCATCAGCCCGCCCGAGACGTTCCACAGGAACAGCTGCATGATCGTGTCGAAGCCCTGCAGGTAGGCCTGCTGGTCGATCGTGGCGGTCACGTAGCCGGCGTTGATCGCCTGCGCGACCGGCAATCCGACGTCCCAGACCGACGCGCCGACCTTGCCCTGCAGACTGCTCGTCTTGATGAACTGCGCGACCGCGTTGCTGTCCCCGCTGTCGACGGCCATCATCCACTTCACGTCCTTGTTGCCGGCGTACCACGAGGAGATCTTGTTGTACTCCGGCGCGCCCTCGGTCGCCGAAGTCCCGACCTCGACGAAGTTGACGCCGGCCCCGGTCAGGACGGGCTTCGCGCCGTCGATCCGCGGCTGGATGTTCCCCGTCCCCGGAGTCGCGATGATCCCGGCGACCTTGTCGCCCGACTTCACGCCCGCCTTGAGGATCGCCTCCCCGACCGCGGCGCCCGCGGTGAGGTTGTTCTGGCCGACGTAGGCCATCCGGTCGTTCTTGGTACCCGCCGAGACGTCGGCGTTGTACGCGATCACCGGGATGCCCGTGGCTCAGCGCCGTGGTCGACGGGTGAGTTGAACGCGGTGTTGTCGATCAGACAGCACCCGATCCCGTTCGCCTTCTGCGGCGATGGCGGTGTTGAACGCCGAGACCATCTGGCTGACGATCGAGTTGTTGGAGCCCGTCCACTGGAACGAGGAGCCTGTCAGCGCGCAGGCGTCCTGGCATCCGTAGATGCGTCGCGGTGAAGAACGAGTTCGTCGTCACGTGGTTGACCATCACGAAGTGGTTGCTCCCACTGTTCCCGAATGTGCCGCCCCCGCCCGACGTCGCCGCCTTCGACGTCGTGCTGCTGCTCGAGCCGCAGGCCTCGAGCACGGTCGCCGCGATCGCTGCCGCGCCGCCGGTCAGCGCAGTGCGGCGCGTGAACTGCCGCAGGCGCTTGTGGGCGCTGTCCGGCAGCTTGCGGTCGTCCCACTCGAGCCGCTCGATTGCGTCACCCAAAATATCGTCTTGTGACACCTGCACTGCTCCTCTCGTCCGCTCGGACACGACTTCAGTTACTCACGCTTCAAGACGCGGCTGTCGAAATCCACCGCTGTCACCGTCGCCCAATCACCATGTAGCCGTACGCTCGCGCTTCCACAATGGACGTTGAGCGAAGTGTGTTGCCGGGTTGCCCGGACCCTCGTAGCCATGCCGATCTCCGCGCGCGACAACCTAGCCACGCACGTCGGCCTGGCCCACGCCTCTAGCCCTCCTCTCGCGTTGATGCGGCGGCCATGTTAGCGATCACAACCGGCGGGTGTCAATGGCTCCGGGGCGCCGGGCCCGTGCTGCTGCGGATGATCAGCTCGGGCGGAACGAGCGCCCCCGAGGTCGGCGGCTCGCCCGTCTCGACGGTGTGCAGCAGCGCGCGCAGGCTGCGCCTCCCCATCTCGTTGAAGTCCTGACGGATCGTGGTCAGAGGCGGCAGGAAGTAGGGGGCTTCGGGGATGTCATCGAAGCCGACCACGCTGAGCTCGCCCGGGACGGCGCGGCCCGACTCGTGCGCCGAGCGGAGCAGCCCGAGCGCCATCTGGTCGTTGGCGACGAACACCGCGGTCACTTTCGGATCCCGGCTCAGCCGCTGCCCGAGCTCGTAACCGGCCCGCGGACTCCAGTCCCCGGCGAGCGGCTCGGGGACCTCGGCGCCGGCGCTCTCGAGCGTGGTTCGCCAGCCCGCCTGACGCTGCCGGGACTCGATGAAGTTCGGCGGCCCGGCGATGTGCCACACGGTCTCGTGCCCGAGGTCGAGCAGGTGCTGCGTGGCGCTGACGGCGCCGCCGACCTGGTCGACCGCGACCACGGCGACGCCATCGTCCGGTCCGGCCTCGACCGCCACCAGCGGCACGTCGGCGTGGGTGTGCAGGAGCGCGTCGCCCGCCTCCTCGTGTGGCGCGATCACCAGGATCCCGTCCACCCCCTGGCGGCGCAGGCGCTCGACGGCGTCGGTCACCGACGAGCGGTCGAGCGCCTTCAGACTGGCGACGATGATGAAGTAGCCGGCCTCGTGGGCGGCCCGCTCGATCCCGAACAGGGTCGAGGCCGGCCCGTACAGCGTGGTGTCGAAGCTGACCACGCCGAGCGTCCGCGAGCGACCGGTCACGAGCGCGCGCGCCACCGAGTTCGGGCGGTAGCCCAGCTTCTCCATCGCCGCGAGCACCCGGTCGCGCGTCTCCGGGCGCACGTGCGGGCTCCCGTTGATCACCCTCGAGACCGTCTGGTGAGAGACGCCGGCGAGCCGCCCGACGTCCGACATCACCGGCGCGCGGGCCCGGCGCGTGGAGACCGTGATGTCCTCTTCTGTCTCCATCCCCGAATAATTCGTCGCCCGACGCGTCCCCCCTGGAACTTCCTCACCGACGCGGGAATGTTAGCGCTAACGGGCCTGCCCGAATAAGATCGCCGCGCACGACTCGACCTCGGAGGAGCGGTGAATGAAGACGAGCTTGGGCATCTGGGCGTTCGGACCGATGGTGACGCGATTCGTCCCGGGGGGCTACCAACCGGATCATGACTATCAGCGCGAGACGGTCGCCGAGAAGGTGCATCGCGCCGTCGACGGCCTCGGCGACCTGATCGACGGCTACGAGTTCCACTACCCGGACGAGCTGTCTGAGTCGAATCTCGACGACGTCCGGGCGGCGCTTGCTGGCCATGACATCTACTGCATCGCCGGCGGCTTGCATCTGCATCCCCAGTTCGGCCGCGGGGGCCTGGTCAATCCGGACCCGGCGTTGCGAGCGGAGGCTCGTGCGATCGTCCGCGACGCGGCCGCCTTCTCGGGGTCCTTGGGCGCCCACCTGATCATCTGGCCCGGCGGCGAGGGCTACAACTACCCGTTCCAGACGCCGTACGCGGACTCGTGGCGCTGGCTGATCGAGGGCATGGCCGAGGCGGCGTCAGTCTGCCGCGATCACGGGGTCAAGCTGTTCCTGGAGCACAAGAACTCCGAGCCCGCGATGAAGATCCTGATGCGGAACATCGGGATGACCCTGTTCGTCGTCGGGAAGCTGCGGGCGTTGGGGCTGGACAACGTCCAGGTCAACATGGACTGGCAGCACCTGATCATGAACGGCGAGCACCTGCCCGAGTACGCCGCGCTACTGGCCTCCGAGGGACTCCTCGGCCATCAGCACGCCAACTCGGGGTGGGGCACGTTCGACGACGACAACATGGTCGGCGCCACCGCGTTCATGGAGACGCTCGAGCTGGCGTTGGAGTTCAGACGCATCGGCTACGGCTCTGGTGGCGAGCGGCTCGGGTTCGATCTGTACCCGTACACCGAGGACCAGGTGGGCGCGGTCCGGCGGTCGGTCCTCCAGTGGCAGTTCATCGACTCGGTGGCGGCGCGGATCGACGACGCCGCGCTCCGTGAGGCGCAGCAGGCCAAGGACGCGGTGCGCGCGTACGAGATCGTCTATGCCGCGTTGGGGGCGTGATTGTGTCTAAGCCGCGTTGGGAGCGTGACTGCGTCTATGCCGCGTTGGGAGCGTGATTGGGACGGCGGCTCGCCACGATCCCGTGCAGCCGTTTCGCCTCTTGCCTCGGTCGCTCGTCGAGGCGTTCCCGGGTCACCCGGATGGTGACGTAGCCGTGGGCGAGCGTCTCGGCGTCGCGCTCGCGGTCGGTCTCGAACGCGATCTTGCCGTTGTGGTAGTCCCAGCTGTCGAGCTCGACGATCACCCGTTCGGCCGGGAAGAGCGCGTCGACGATGAACCCGCACACGGGCGCGCCCATCACGGGCGCCGGCAACCCGTGCTTCGCGCAGAAGGCGGGGAATTCGTCCTCCCAACCGGACCGCGTCGGCGTTCCTGCGAGGCCGATCAGCTTGGCGATGCGTTTCGTACCCGACGCGGTCGGGTGGCGCTCGAGCGTGTCGGCGAGTTGATCCTCGGTCAGCCACGGCGAGTGGAGCGCGTTGTTGACCACGCGCTTGAGGGCCTTGTCCTTCAGCCGGGGAGCCATGTCGACCAGGGTGCGCGCCGGCGTGGTGACGCGGATGCCGAGTTGGGTCGTCACGTCGCGCCGGCGGAGGGTGGTCGATCGGTGGACGCGGATCCCCTTCGTGCGCCGGTCGCCCACAATCGTCACCTCGAAGGGCTTCTCCCAGTGGCGCCAGAACCCCCAGAGCACCATCGCCGAGGCATGCGAGAGCGCCGCCCCCGGTCCGCAGGCGAGCACGGCGGCACCGGCCCACTGTTGCGGCGTGATCGGCGGATGGCCGACGGCGTATACGCCACGGAATACGCGATACAGCCGGCCGATCTGAACACGGCGCACGATCGCGTTGTCGTTAAGCCCGAGATCCATCAGTTGCCGCCGGGTGATGTTGCCGTTCTGTCTCGCTGCGACCGCCGCAATCGCCCGATCGACCGCCCGATCCACCGCCGCTTGGGAAGAAACTCCCGTATAGCGACAGTTTCTTCCCAACGCCCGCGGGTGTTGGCGGTCGGGCTCGGGGACGCGTTCGGGGTCGGGGTCCCGGCGCCCGGGGTCGGGGGGGCGGATCGGGGTCGTCATGTACTACAAGAGCCTCGAGAGGGGCGCGATTCACCCCCCCGCCCCCGGAAATGACCGTGCTCTTTGGCATCGACGTCGGGACCTCGGCCACGAAGGGGCTCGCGATCGACCTGGACGGCACCGTGATCGCCACCGAAGAGGCGCCGTACCCGCTCTCGACCCCGCGCCCCGGATGGTCCGAGCAGGACCCCGAGGACTGGTGGCGCGCCACCGAGACCGTGCTCGCGCGCCTCACGAACACCGCCGGCGCGCCCGCCGGCATCGGTCTTAGCGGCCAGATGCACGGGCTGGTGGCGCTCGACGCGCAGGACCGCGTGCTGCGCCCCGCGATCCTGTGGAACGACCAGCGCACGCAGGCCGAGTGCGAGGAGATCGAGTCCACGATCGGCCTCGACCGCCTCATCGAGCTAACCGGGAACCGCGCGCTCGCCGGCTTCACCGCCCCCAAGCTGCTGTGGCTGCGAAATCACGAGCCGGACGTCTACGAGCAAATGAACCGGATAGCCCTGCCCAAGGACTACGTCCGCCTTCGGCTCACCGGCGAGCACGCTACCGACGTGTCGGACGCGTCCGGGACGCTGCTGCTCGACGTGGCGAACAGAAGCTGGAGCGAAGAGGTACTCGCCGCGCTGAACCTGGACCCGGACTGGCTCCCGACCGTCCACGAGAGTCCCGAGATCTCGGGCCACACGACCGACACCGGCGTGCCCGTGGCCGCCGGCGCCGGCGATCAGGCCGCGGGCGCGCTCGGGGTCGGGGTCGATCGCCAAGGGCCGGTGTCGGTGGCGGTCGGGACCTCCGGCGTGGTGTTCGCGGCACTTGAAAGGTTCGCGGCGGACAAACAGGCCCGCGTGCACGCCTTCTGCCACGCCGTCCCGGGCGAATGGCACGCGATGGGCGTGATGCTGTCGGCCGCGGGCTCCCTAGCGTGGCTTCGCAACGCCGCCGCCCCCGACACCAACTACGACGCGCTCCTGGCAATGGCGGATGCGTGGCCGGCGGGCACCGAAAATCTCATCTTCCTCCCCTACCTCGCCGGCGAGCGCACCCCGTACCCCGACCCCGACGCCCGCGGGGCGTTCGTCGGCCTGAGCGTCCGTCACGACCGTGGCGCGCTGACCCGCGCCGTGCTCGAGGGCGTCGCGTTCGGCCTCAAAGACTCGCTCGACCTCACCGAGGAGCTCGGTGGCGTCCCAGAGCTGGGCCGCATCTCCGGCGGTGGCGCGCGCAGCGACCTGTGGACGACCATCATCGCGTCGACCCTCCAGCTTCCGCTCGAGCGCGTCGCCGTGGACGAGGGGGCGGCGTTCGGCGCCGCGATCCTCGCGGGCGTGGCAGCGAAGGTCTGGCCCGACGTCCACGCCGCCGTCGCGGCGACCGTGAAGCCACGCAACCTGATCGAGCCCGTCCCCGAGTGGGTCGACATCTACCGCGAGCAGCGCGAGCGCTACCGGGCGCTCTACCCGGCGCTCAAAGCGGTCAGGTGAGCGGACCGATCTCGGCCTCGACCGCGTCGAGCACTGCGCCCGACCGGACCAGCTCCTCGACGGCGCCCAGCTCGGGCGACAAGAACCGGTCCGGCCCCGGGCCGGCCGCCCGCGTGCGAACGCAAGCCAGCGCCGCGGCCGTCCCGGGCGCCGGCGCCAGCGGCGCCCGCAGGTCGAGCCCGCGCGCCGCACACGACAGCTCCACAGCAACGATCCGACAAAGGTTCGCCACCGACAACCGCAGCTTGCGCGCCGCCCCCCACCCCATCGACACGTGATCCTCCTGCATCGCGCTCGTCGGCAGCGAGTCGACGCTCGCGGGCGCGGCCAGCCGCCGGTTCTCGGCCACGATCGCCGCTTGCGTGTACCCGGCCAGCATCATCCCCGAGTCCACCCCGGGATTCGCGGCCAGGAACGGTGGCAATCCGTGCGAGCGCGAGGCATCCAAGAGCCGGTCGGTCCGCCGCTCCGCGATCGCGCCCACCTCGGCCGCCGCCACCGCCAGGAAGTCGCACGCCATTCCGACCGGCGCCCCGTGGAAGTTGCCGCACGACTCGACCCGGCCGTCGGGCAGCACCATCGGGTTGTCGATCGCCGACCGCAGCTCGACCTCCGCCACGGAACGGGCGAACGCCAAGGCGTCCCGGCCGGCCCCGATCACCTGCGGTGCGCACCGCAGCGAGTACGCGTCCTGGACCCGTGGATCGCCAAATCGATGACTTGCCACGATCTCGGACCCCGCCAACAATGCCCGCAGGTTGCGAGCACTCGCCACCTGCCCCGGCTGCGGCCGCAACGCGATCAGGTCCTCGGCGAACGCCCGGTCGGTGCCGAGCAGCGCCTCGACCGACATCGCCGCCGCCACGTCCGCGGTCCGCAACAGCACGCCGAGATCAAACAGCGCAAGCACGAGCATCCCCAGCATCCCGTCGGTCCCGTTGATCAGCGCCAGCCCCTCCTTCACGGTCAGCTCGAGCGGCTCGATCCCGGCTGAGGAGAGCGCCGATGCGGCCGGAACGCGCCGGCCGCCGGAGTCGAACGCCTCTCCCTCGCCGATCAGGACGAGCGCGCAGTGCGCGAGCGGCGCGAGGTCGCCGCTCGCTCCCAGCGAGCCGAATTCGGGCACCACGGGCGTAACGCCCGCGGAGAGCAGCGCCAGGATCTGCTCGGCGACGACCGGCCGTGCCCCGGAGTACCCCATCGCGAGCGTCCGCGCTCGCAGCAGCATCATCGCGCGGACGACCTCGCGCTCGATCGGCGGGCCCATGCCGGCCGCGTGCGAGCGTACGAGCGCCCGCTGCAGCTCGACGCGCGCGTCCGCCGGGATCGAAACCAGTGCCAGTGACCCGAACCCGGTCGAGATCCCATACGCCGGCTCGTCTGAGGCAGCCAGCGAAGCCACGACCGCGGCGCTCCGCTCCATCGCCGCGCGAGCCTCGCCACCGAGCGAAACCGCGACGTCGCCCCGCGCCACCGCGACCACGTCGGCGGCACTCACGCCATCGGAGCCCAGAAGCAAACTCACGACACCCGCGCCCCGTCCGCGGGCCGCACCTCGACCGCGCCCTCGAGAACTTCGAGCCGACCGGCGTCCGGAGGCAGCAGCGCAATGACGTTGCCGCCGAACCCGCCGCCCATGATCCTCGCGCCAAGCGCGCCGGCGCGCTTGCACCGCCGCACGGCCTCCTCGACGGCGGGAGTCGAGATCTCGTAGTCGTCACGCAGCGAGGCGTGCGAGGCGTCGAGCAGGCGTCCGAGCTCGACCATGTCGGACCGCTCGAGCGCCGCCACCGCGGCGTCGACCCGCTCGTCCTCGGTGATCACGTGGCGAGCCCGCCCGGACAGCGGCGCCGGCAACGAATCAGCCATCGCGAGCGTGGCGTCCCGCAGGCTCGGCACGCCAAGCCGCCGACAGGCCTCGGTGCACTCGGCGCGACGCTCGTTGTAGCCCGAGCCCGCGTGCGTGTGCTTCTCGCCCGAGTCGACCGTGACCAGGCTGAAGTCGCCGAGCTCGAGCGGCACGGGCCACACCTCGAGCGAGCGGAAGTCGATCCGCAACGCGCACCGGTCCTGGCCGTACAGCGACGCGATCTGATCGAGCAGGCCAGTCTGCGCCCCCACCCATTCGTTCTCGATCCGGGAGCACAGCTTGGCCAGCTCGATCCGGTCGGGCTCGGTCTCGCCGCTCACCGCGAGCATCGCCAACACCAAAGCCACCTCGAGCGCCGCCGACGAGGACAGACCGGCGCCGCGCGGGACCGTGCCGGTGATCTCGAGCTCCGCGCCGCGCAGCCTTGCGCCGGCCCGGTCGAGCTCACCGGCGGCGCCCCGCACGAACGCGCGCCACCCTCGGGCCCGCCCGGGGCTGTCGACGCGGAAGCTGTCCCGCTCCCCCACGTCGACGGCGAGCGCTTCGATCCGCCCATCCGCGAGCGCGCTCGCCTGGACGGTCACCCCCTCGCTGATCGCGAACGGCAGCGCGAGCCCCTGGTTGTAGTCGGTGTGCTCCCCGATCAGGTTCGCACGACCTGGCGCGAAGGCGACGGCGTGGCTCAGCAAAGTTCGATTAGTGTCCCGGCTGTGTCGGTGAACTGGGGCATCCTGTCAACTGCGGACATCAACCGTCTGTTCCTGGCGGGCGCGCGTGAATCTCCCGAGGTGGAGATTCTCGCCGTCGGCAGCCGCGACCAGCCCCGCGCCGACGCCTACGCCCGCGACAACGGCATCGAGCGCGCGTACGGCAGCTACGAGGCGCTGCTCGCCGATCCCGACGTCGAGGTCGTGTACATCTCGCTTCCGAACTCCCTCCACATACCGTGGACGATCACCGCGCTCGAGGCCGGTAAGCACGTCCTGTGCGAGAAGCCCCTCAGCCGTCGCGCCGCAGAGGTCGAGCGGGCGTTCGACGTCGCCGAGCGCAACGGCAGGTTGCTGATGGAGGCGTTCATGTACCGCCACAACCCCCAGACCCGCCAGCTGAGCGAGCTCGTCGCAGAACGAGCCGTCGGGCGCGTGCGGATCATCCGCGCGGCGTTCGGGTTCGTGGCCGACGACCCCGACAACGTCCGTCTGAGCGGCGCGCTCGACGGCGGCGCGCTGATGGACGTCGGCAGCTACTGCGTGAGCGGCGCCCGCCTAATCGCCGGCGACCCCGTGCGGGTGGCGGGCGAGCAGGCCCTCGGCGGCCAAGGCGACGGCGTCGACGTCGCGTTCGCCGGGGTCATGCGGTTCGAGAACGACGTCGCGGCGCACTTCGACGCCGGCCTGGCGCTCGTCAGCCAGGACCTGCTCGAGGTCGTCGGCGATCAGGGCACGCTCCGACTGACCGACCCGTGGCACTGCCGCAACCCCGGGATCGACGTCATCCGCGAGGACGGGGTCGAGCGGATCGAGATCGAGCGCGCCAACTCCTACCGGCTCGAAGCCGAGAACATGTCGGCGGCAATTCGCGGCGAGGCGCCGCTGCTGCTCGGGCGCGGCGACGCCGTCGGGCAGGCCCGGACGATCGAGGCGCTGTACGAGGCCGCCGACACCGCCGCCGCGGTTGCGCTCGCCTAGCGAAGGCGGGCGTCGACCGCGCTCGCCCGGCGGACGCGGGCGTATACCGCGCGCGGCTAGCGAACGCGGGCGTAGGCCGCGCTCGCCTAGCGGACGCGGGCGTAGACCGCGAAGAAGTCGCGGTCGTCGGGACTCAGGTACCGGGTGGCGTCCCGCGTCATGTCGGGCAGCAGCTTCTGTGCGCCGAGCGCGCCCCAGCCGCTGTAGAAGTTGAACGTCACCCACTCGGAGTTGATGTCGAGCTCCATCGCGCGCACGGCGCCGGCCCGCTGCAGGATCCGCGCGATGCTGCCGGCGGTCTGGAGGTCGGCCGCCGCGTACAGCAGGTTGCCGTGAGCGTCGACCCCGACCGCGGATCGCCACACCCGCACGGCGTTCCCAAGCGTCTGACCCCATTCGGGGCCGTCGCTCAGGTTCGGCGAGAGCTGGCCGCCGGCCAGGATCAGCGGCAGGTTCTGACGCGCGAACACGACGTCGCGTCCCGGGACCGGGCCGGCGGTCCACGTCCGCACGTCGACCCGCCCATCCGCGTAGGCGATCAGCGTGGCCTGTCCGTCGCGCAGCGGCGCGTATGAGCGGCCGCCCGCAAAGAACCCGCCGCCCGAATCCTCGAGCTTGAAGCCCGCGTTGAACGTGGCCAGCAAGCGCCCCCGGAGCGACGGGGGAACCTCCGCGAGCTGGGATCCGTCGTTCGGGGGTTCGTACCGCCCCGGGTACAGCGCCACTGACGCCCGCGACACATCGATCCAGGCGACGCCCGCGACCATCTGCGGGTAGGTGGGATCGGGCCGGAACGTGCTCACGAGCACCGCCGGGGCGCGCGCCACCAGCGGTCCAGTCCCATGCCACACCCCCTCGCCCGGCAGCGCGGGCTCGATCACCGGCGTGATCGGCGGCGGCGCGTAAGCGCGGGCGCCAGCCACGCCGGCGGAGACCCCGACCCGAGGGAGCGTCTTGAGCGCGGCCCCGCCGGTCGCCGGCGCACTCAGCGAGTAGTAGACGCCCTCGACCGAAGACACGAGCCCGGCCGCCCCGTTGTCCCGAAGCCACTCGACCGCGCGCACGGAGAGCCCTACGTTCGAGGGGCGAATCATCGCGCCGGCGAACGACAGGCACGCATCCGCAAGCAGAAGGGCGACCGTCAGGGCGACGATCCGGCGCACGCGGAGGCGCACCGACGTGCGCACGCCGCGCCGCGGCCGCCGTCGCCGGCGCGGGGCTGGCGCCCGAGGCGGGCGCGACTGGCGTGGTGGTGGCGTGCGGCGCTCATAGGCGAGGATCCGCTCTTCGTAGTCTCTGATGGCGGTACCGGTGGGGATGGAACTGTCGTTCGCCCCCAGTCTGGCCCGTCCTCCGGCGTGAGGGGATGAGAATCTTCTGACCGGCGTTCCGGACTATTCTGATCCCCATGCCAGCGCGCTCCTCAGCCGCACTCGGTGAGATCATCCGCCAGCAACGCGAGCTGGCCGAGATGTCGATGCGCCAGTTCGCCACGCTCGCCGGGATCTCCAACCCCTACCTGTCGCAGATCGAGCGGGGGCTGCGCGCCCCGTCCCAGCAGGTCCTCGACGGGATCGCGAGCGCACTGAGCATCTCGGCCGACGCCCTTTACGAGCAGGCTGGCATCAGGCCCCCGGGCGAGGAGCCCGAGGACAACGCCGTGCTCGACGCGATCGCCATCGACCCGCGGCTGACCGCCCGGCAGCGCAAGGCGCTCGCCGAGATATACGAGTCGTTCGTCGCCTCCTCCCCAGCCGGAAAGCGGAGTTGAGCGCCGGGGCATCACAGAGGAAGGCCGCGCTCGTGACCGGAGCGGCGAGTGGAATCGGCCGCGCCGTGGCCGACCGCTTTATCGCCGACGGGATGGACGTCCTCGCGGTCGACCTCAGGCCCGACCCAGACGGGCCCGGAACGCCATACGAGGCGGACCTGACAGACGCCGGCGCCAACGAAGCCGCGGTCAACGAGGCACTCGAGCGCTTCGGCCGCCTCGACGTGGTCGTACCGAACGCCGGCATCCAGCACGTCTCGCCGATCGAAGAATTCCCGGCCGACAAGTGGAACACGATCGTCTCGCTGCTGCTCACGAGCCCGTTCCTGCTCGCCAAGCATTCCTGGCCCGCGCTCAAACAATCCGGCGCCGGCCGCTTCATCGCGATCGCCTCGGTCCACGGTCTCGTCGCGTCGCCGTACAAGGCCGCCTACATCAGCGCCAAGCACGGCGTCGTCGGGCTGTGCAAGACGCTTGCGCTCGAGGGCGCCGGCCACGGGATCACCGCCAACGCCGTCTGCCCCGGCTACGTCCGCACGCCACTCGTCGAGAAGCAGATCGCCGATCAGGCCCGCGCGCACGGCCTGCCCGAGGACGAGGTCCTCGAGAAGGTCATCCTCCAGCCACACGCCGTCAAGGAGCTGATCGAGCCCTCCGAGGTGGCGGGCGTGGTCGCGTTCCTCGCCGGCCCGGAGGGCAAGATGTTCACCGGCGCGCCGGTAACCCTCGACCAGGGCTGGACCGCGCGCTAGGACGCGGGCTCAGCCCGTGTGCGCCACGGACTCCCGCACCGGACGCAGCACCTCCTCCATCGTCACGAGCTGGTCGAGCATCGTCGCGGCGGCCTGCTCCATCACCTCGTTGGCTCGGAGCACGCTCTCGTCCGCGTCGATGAACTGCTGGTAGAACGGGACGTTGACCTGCTCGATCAGGGGAAACAGCTTGACCGCGGTCACGACCTGCTGAAGCTGCTCGACCGACCGCGTTCCCGCCGCCACCCCGCCATAGGAGACGAACCCGACCGGCTTGTAGCGCCACTCGTGGTGCAGGAAGTCGATCGCGTTCTTGAGCGAGGCCGGATAGCCGTGGTTGTACTCCGGCGTGACGAACACGAACGCGTCCGCGGATCGGACCTTTTCGCTCCACTCGCGCGTGTGCCCCTTCGTGTACTGGCGGAGCCTCGGGTGGTTCGGCTCGTCGAGCAGCGGCAGCTGGAACTCGGCGAGGTCGACGACACCCACTTCGAAGCCGCCGTGCTCACCCGCCCGCTGGATGAACCACTGCGCCACGGGCCAGCCGCCCCGACCTGGGCGGGTCGAAGCGATCACGATCATGAGCCGTGGCATTCCCGGCAGAGTACCCATAGCGGCTAGTTGCGGACCCAGCCGCTACCGGGATGCCGACGAGCCTCGGACCCGTCCCCGAGCGGAAGCCGACAAGCCTCGGAACCGGTCCGCTAGCGGAAGCCGAGAAGCCTCGAACCCGTCCGCTAACGGAAGCCGACCAGCGAGATCTGGCCGTGGGCGGTGGCATCGCCGTCGCTGATCGTCACGGCCGTCCCGAGCTGGTTGCCGTGGGCGTGGGCGAGCATCGTTCGCCCGGCCGAGGTGAGCGAGAAGATCAGGTAGCCGATGTCGCGGGCGCCGAGCAGCTCCGACCCGGTGGTGGCGATCACCGTGGTCCCGACCGACACGGTCGTCTTCGTGTGACACGGCGTCGACGCGAGGCATTCGGCCAGGATCCCGCCCACCCCGTTCGAAGAGACGAAGTCGGTCAGCCCGACGAAACGCAACGTCTGCGACTGACTGTCGCCGTGCGCCGGCGACCCGCCGGCCGTCGAGAACGGGACCAAGGTGATGTAGCGGTTCAGCGTCAGCGTCTTGGAGGCGCTGCCGCTCAGGCGCACGAGCAGCCGGTGGCCGCGTGCGTGCGCGAGCATCGACCGCCCGGCGCCGTTCAGCGTGAAGTAGACGATCCCGCCGCCGTTGGCAGGGATCTGCTCGGAACCGGTGCGGGCGATCACCGTGCGTCCAGCGGTCACCGTGAGCGAAATGTGGCACGTCCGGCCGTTGTCGCAGACGGTCGGAAGGCCGCCGGTTCCGCCCCCGCCCACGAACGCGGTGCGGCCGGCGACCCCGATATGGGGCCTGGCCGTGACCATCGGCGAGGTGGCGAGGACGTTGCCGCTCGAGTTGAGCGCCTGCACCTCGAAGTCCGCCACTCCGGTGGGCGCGGCGATAGCGGTCTCGAAGCCGTTCCTGTTGGCCGTCTGTAGCGGAGCCAGCGTGCTCGAGCTCGTTCCCGCCAGCACCCGCCACGATGACACGGAGGTCGCGCCGTTCCAGCTCGACCACAGCTCGGTCGTCCCGTCGTTGTTGGGAGCGAGCGTCATCGAGGGCGGCGACGTCGGCTGGCCAGTCCAGGTGAGCTTGTACGCGCGATAGCTCGACGTGTTCGAGGTGAAGCGGGCGTCGAACAGGAGCTTCCCGGACGAATCGAACTCCGAGAAGTACGGCTGCTGCCCCCAGCCGACGAACAGGTTCCCGTTGGGCAGCACCTGGGCGCCGCCTTCGAAGTTCGTGTCCAGCCCCGGACTGTGCTCAAACTGCCTGACCAGGGTCACCGTCTTGTTGGTCTCGTTCACGGCCAACTCCAGCGCTCGGGCCTGGTGGACCGTTGGCGGGCCGCCGCCGTCATCGAACGCCGTGAACATGCCGTTGGGCTGCACGAGCACGTCGTGCTGGAACGCGGTGCCCGTCCCGGGTCCCATCTTGAAATTGTTCTGGTTCGAGCCGAGCGTCCAGATCACCGCTCCGGTCTGGTGGTCGACCTTGTAGACGGCCCAGGTGTTGCGCATCGACACGATCAGGTTGCCGTCGTTATCGAGCGACACCGAGTTCAGGTGGTAGGGGTCGAACACGAATCCCGGCGCGCCCTTCTTGAAGAACGACTCGCTGATCGGGACGTGATCGAGCGCGTGCCACTCGAACAGGACCAGCCCGGTCTTGATGTCGATCTCCTGGACGACGGAGTCCATCAGCGGACGCCCCATCCCGGGGTAGTGCACCGGGGAGACGCCCACGATGTAGGCATCGCCCTGGGGCGTGACGAGGAACTCGTGGAGGTCCGCGCCCTGCAGCCCGTTGCCGGCCTGGACGGTGGCGATCTGCTGATACTGGCTGTTGAGGATCACGCCTTCGCCGCGGCCGCTCCCGTTGTTGGTGTAGCCCTGCCACCAGGTCAGCACCGGCTGCCCGTTCAGCTGCTGCACGCGAAAGTCCGTGGCGAGCTGGTTGGCCGGCAGCGGCTGGAACCAGATCATGCGGCCGGTGGAATCGAGGATCATCGGGCCGTTCTGAACAGGGCCGAACTGCGGCGTCACGAAGATGTCGCCGCCGTACTGAGCGGACGATTGCCGGTTGACCGTGATCGACGCCGGCAACAGGTCAGGGCGCGAGCGGAAGTGCTGGACGCCGTTGGATCCGGCCGGGACCATCGGGAGCTTCATCGGGTTGATCGTTCCGAACGGGGTGGCGATGCCGAAGTGGAACGAGCCGTTCGTGCCGCCCAACACGTTCAGTCCGGTGGTCACGGTGACGGTTTCGCCGGCGGTGAACGGCGTGCTCGGGATGAAGCTCCCGCCCTGCCCATCGGAATCGGCCTGGATCGTTCCGCTGTGCGCGCCGCTGCTCGACCCGACGATGGTGAGATGCCCGATCTGGCCCGCGGGGATGCCGCGGAACGTGATCTGGGACTGGGGCAGCGCGCTGGTGGTGTTCGGGCTTGGGAACACGGCCACGTCCGGCTGCGCGAGCGCAACGCCGGGCGCGACGGCCAGCGCGCAGGACGCCGTCAGCGCGACTAACAACCCCCTGGCGACCCCAGACCACCGCCGGGACCTCATCTGTCTCGAAACCTCCTGCAACCACCCATGGAAACCCGCGACGGACTCGAACGTTGCGCAGCGCAGGCTAGCTTGCAGTCCGTACGGATACGGTCAACTGGACACGAACCGACGCCGACCGGACACCGACGGACTCCGGTCCGACGCCGGAGGGGCTCCGGCCTCGGACCCGTGTCTGACGCCGGAGGGGCTCCGGCTCGACCCCGATCGGGCACCGCGCGCCCGGCCCACGTATCTTTCCGGCGCGATGCGCTTCGCCTCTGTCGTGCACGAAGGCAACCACCTCGCCGTGGCGATCGAGGGCGACCGCGCCGTCCCGATCAGGGGCGTCACCGAGCTCGGCCCCGAGACCCCTCTCTCGCTGCTGAACGACCCCCCGCTCGACCGCGAGTCGAGCCTCCCGGTCGACCAGCTCTACAGGCGTCTGGTAGTACCGCGGCCCGGAAAGGTGATCTGCGTCGGGCTGAACTACGCGGCCCACATCGAGGAGACCAAACGTGAGCCGTCCGACTACCCGGTCCTGTTCACGAAGTTCGCCACCACCCTCACCGGGCCACAAGACCCGATCCCGCTCCCGCCCGAGAGCGACGCGATCGACTACGAGGGCGAGCTCGTCGTGGTGATCGGGGACCGCGGCCGCCGGATCGCGCGCGACCGGGCGCTCGAGTTCGTCGCCGGCTACGCCGTAGCCAACGACGTCTCCATGCGCGACTACCAGTACAAGACCCATCAGTGGCTCCAGGGCAAGGCCTGGGACGCGTCCACCCCCGTCGGCCCGGACCTCGTCACGCTGGACGAGGCCCCCGACCCGCTGACACTCCGGACCTTCGTCAACGGCGAGAAGGTCCAGGAGGCCACGACCGAGCTGCTGATCTTCGACGTCGCCACCCTCGTGAGCGTGATCTCCGAGTTCGCGACGCTCGAGCCCGGCGACCTGATCCTGACCGGGACGCCCGGCGGCGTCGGCTACCGGCGCGAGCCCCAGCTGCTGCTGAAGGACGGCGACGTGGTCGTGGTCGAGGTCGACGGGGTCGGCCGGCTCGAGAACATCTGCGTCGCCGAAATCCCCTAGACGGTTGATTCCGCGGCTGGGCGGCGGCTAACGGGCGAGCGCGGCCTGGACCGCCGTGGCGAACCCGTCCACGTCGTCCTCGGTGGTGTCCCATGAGCACATCCACCGAACCTCGTTCGCCTCGTCGTCCCACACGTAGAACGGAAAGTCCCGCCGCAGGCCTCCGATCACGGCCGGGGGCAGTTTCGCGAACACCGCGTTGGTCTCCACGGGCCGCGTGATCGTCAACCCGGGAGCGTCCGCGACCGCGGCGGCGAGCCGGGCGGCCATCCCGTTGGCGTGCCCGGCGCAGCGCAGCCACAGCTCATCGGTCAACAGCGCATCGAACTGGGCGGCGAGGAACCGCATCTTCGAGGCCAGCTGGAGCGACTGCTTGCGGATGTAGTCGAACTCGTTGGCCACGTCCGAGTTGAACAACACCACGGCCTCGGCCCCGAGCAGGCCGTTCTTGGTCCCGCCGAACGAGATGAGATCCGCCCCGGCGGCGACCTCCGCGAGCGATACTCCGAGCGCGGCGGCCGCGTTGCTGAGGCGCGCCCCGTCGATGTGCAGCAGGAGCCCGCGCTCGTGCGCCACCGCCGCCAGCTCGCGAAGCTCCTCTTGCGTGTACAGCGTCCCGAGCTCGGTGCACTGCGAGATCGACACGACGCGCGCCTGGACAGCGTGCTCGTCCCCCACCCGCCCCACCCGGCGCATCACCGTCTCGGGCGTGAGCTTGCCGTCGACTCCCGGCACGGTCAGCAGCTTCACGCCGGCGATGGCCTCCGGTGCGCCGCATTCGTCCACGTTCAGGTGCGCGCTTTCAGCGCAGATGACGGCATCGAACGGCCGGCAGACGGCGCGCAGGCACGCGACGTTCGCACCCGTGCCGTTGAACACGAAGAACGCCTGCGCCTCCTCGCCGAAGCGCTCGGCCAGGCGCCGTGCCACATCCCAGCTGTAGCCGTCGTGGCCGTAACCGAACGCATGGCCGACGTTGACCCGCGCGATCGCCTCGAGGACGTCGGGATGTATCGTGGCCGAGTTGTCCGAGGCGAACCCGCGCGCTGAGCTCACGCGGCGAGCTTAGCCTTCAGCGACGAATAGAAGATCGACAGCGGGAACTCGTCGTCGCGGACGAGGTCGACATACGGCCGCGGATCCTCGACGTCGTCGAACTCTCGCACGGCCGCCACCCACTTCGACCCGACCGCCGGCGGGACGCTCGCCGCCACCAGGTCGTGGGCGGCCGCCCAGTGCTGGAGCTTCGTGCGGTCGATCCCCTGCCGGTAGAGCTCCTCGACCTCGTGCCGCAGAGAAGCGACGCCCTCGCTCACCCGGTCCCACTCGATCGTGAGCTGGTTGTCGGTCCAGTGCAGGTACCCGTGCCGGTGCAGATAGGCGAACAGCAGCTGCCCGCCGAGCCCGTCGTAGTTGCGAACCCGCTCGCCGGTGATCGGGAACCGCAGCAGGCGGTCGAGCAGGATCGAGTACTGGACGTACCGAGCGAACGACACGCCCTCGCGCTCGAGCGCCACCGCGTGGCCGAACGCCGTCAGGTCGCAGCGGAGCTCCTCGAGCGAGTACATCCAGTACGGCGCGCGCTGGCGGATCATGAACGGGTCGAACGGCAGGTCGCCGTGGCTGTGGGCCCGGTCGTGGATCAGGTCCCAAAGGACGTAGGCCTGCTGCGAGATGCCGGGGTTGGCGAGCATGCAGGCGGCGTCGGGCGGAAGGTTCAGGCGAAGAAGATCGGCCGCGGCGCCGGCCAGGCGCCGCAGCCGAGCGGCCTCACGGTCGCAGAAGATCGCCCCGAAATTCGACATCGGCCGAATGGGTCGCTGGGGGTGGGCGGCGGGATCCCCGGTCGACACCATCTCGGGGAACAGCACCGCGCACTCGCTGTCGTACCCGCGCGTGGCGTCGACGAGCTCGACCGGGACGTACTTGGGGTTATCGAAGCGCGTGCGCTCGAGCTCGGCGATCCAGTCGGGCCAGGGCACTCGGACGATCAGCGCCTCGAAGCACGTGTCGCGCGAGCCGTTCTGCTTGTACATCGGGAACACCGCGAGGTGCTCGATCCCATTGGTACGCGCGAGCTCGGGGCGGAACTCAGCGAGCGCCCGCGTGAAGTCCGGCTTGCCGAAATCCCACGCGCGGAGATCCTCGACGGCCGCGGTCAGGTACGCCTCGTCGTGCGGGAAGCGCGGCTTCAACGCCTCGATCGCCTGCGCCATCGCCACGACGTGCGCGCGGGCGGCGTCCGCGTCGGCCTCGCCGAGCAGCGATCCGTCGGGCGCCTGGAGCAGCGCGAGCGCGTTGGTCTCGTCGCGCAGGCGCGCCCATGCCGGCTCGTGCTCGGGTCCCTGCTCGTAACGGTGGCCGTGGATCGGCCAGATCCCGTCATCGGGTGGCGCCGTCCAGTAACACAGGTTCAGCCACAGCGCGCGGTGGTCGAGCTCGTCGATGCAGTCGTCGCCGAACAGGTCCGAGTCTGCGAGCACGACGACCCGGCCCTGGCCGTGGGTAGTGGCCACGATCAGAGGGGCGCCGGGGACCGAGGAGGAGGTGTGCGTGCGCGCCAGCACCACCGCTCCGTTGCTCGAAGAGATCGTCGTCGCCCGGTACAGGCACGCCGCGTTCACCCGCGCCAGCAGGTCGCCGGCGCGGCCGCGCCCGCCCGGCTGAAGATCGGCGAGCACCCAGCTCGGCGCGTTCCGGTAGTGCTCGTAGTCCTGGACGGTGTCGTTCTCGAGGTGGAGTCCGAAGCGCGCGAGCAGCTCGTTCAGGTTGTTGCCGTACTTGTCCTGCTCGGTCTCGCCGAGCAGGATCAGCCCGCCGCCCCCAGCCACGAACGCCTCGACGGCGTCCATCTCGTCCGCGCTCAGCCGCGGCGAGCCGGTGCCGGTGGTCCGCTCCCACGTCGGGTCGGACGGGTGCGCGATCACGAGCACGCCGGCGCCGCCCAGCGTCTCCTCGCTGAGCGCCTTGTCCGCGTTGACGTCGACGACGAAGTCGCGCTCGGCCAGGGCCGCAGCGGCACTGGCGTACGAGGAGTCGCCCGGGTGCGCGGGCTGCATCTGGCGCGCGAGCTCGGGACGGACCGTCCACGCCTCGCTGTGGGCCTCATCGAAAACGACGCGGGCAAGCATTCCGGATTCGGTCATGGACCAGAGGCTACCCAGGCCCCCGGCGGATGTCGATGCCGAAATCGATGTAATCTGTGCAAGAAATCGCATCATGGACGCCCAAGATCGTCAGATTCTTGCGCTGCTCGTCGAAGACGGAAGGCGCACCTACGACGACATCGCCAAGCGCGTGTCGCTGTCGGCGCCGGCGGTCAAGCGCCGCGTCGATCGGCTGCGCGCGCGAGGCGCGCTCCAGGGGTTCACGGCGGTCGTCGACCACAACGCGCTCGGCGACCACACCGAGGCGCTGATCGAGCTGTTCTACGCGCCGGGCACGCTTCTCGACGCCGTCACCGACACCCTGCGCCGGCACCCCGAGGTCGTCGAGGCGTGGAGCGTGACCGGCGAGGCCGACGCGATCGCGCGCGTGCGCACGCAGGACAACGCCGACCTCGAGCGGCTGATCATGGACCTGCAACGCGACGGGCTCGTGCAGCGGACGCGGTCGCAGGTGGTCATGTCGCGGTTGGTGTCGCGGGCTGGTACTTAGGGCCTCGCTTCGCGAGTCATCCGTCGGATGTGGCGCGGCAGGGTGGGCGGGTCCTTCATACGAAGGCATGGATGCCGAGCTCGTGCCGTCGCCGCGACCGCCGTTCCGCGCGGCGTCCGTGCCGCGCGGGGTGGTCGCGACTGCACGGCCGGGCACGGATGCCCGGCCGCCCGGTCCCATGGACGCCGCCGCAGGCGGCCCAACTCACCCGCAAGCCCGAGACCCCGTCCTCCGTTAACCTTGACAGGATCATGTCAAGGTTTGGTACAGTCCCATCGATGCGCGACTTCATGGCGGCCACACGCGATCGCATCATCGTGTACGACGGCGGGATGGGCGCGACGCTCGAGCAGTTCGACCTCAGCCTCGAGAACGACTACAAGCTTCCCGGACGGTGCCACGAGGTGCTCGTCCTCAACCGTCCCGACGTTATCGAGGGCGTCCACACCGCGATGCTCGATGCCGGCGCCGAGGTGCTCGAGACCGACACCTTCCAGGCGTCGCGCCTGAAGCTGTCCGAGTGGGGGCTCGAGGACCACACGTTCGAGATCAACCAGCAGGCGGCGGAGATCGCGCGCAAGGCCGCCGGCGAGAACCGGTTTGTCGCCGGCTCGATTGGGCCGACCGGGTTCCTGCCGGCGAGCGATGACCCGACGCTCGGGCAGATCCAGTTCCCGGAGCTGCTGACCGTGTTCCAGGAGCAGGCGCACGCGCTGATCAAGGGTGGCGTGGACCTGATCATCATCGAGACCGCGCAGGACATCCTCGAGGTCAAGGCCGCCGTGTTCGGCGCCCGCGAGGCGTTCAAGCAGACCGGTCGCACGGTCCCGATCCAGTGCAGCGTGTCGCTCCTGCCGCAGGGCGGGAAGATGCTGCTCGGGACCGACATCAGCGCCGTGCTGGCCACGCTCGAGGCGCTCGACGTCGACGTGATCGGGCTGAACTGCTCGACCGGCCCCGAGGACATGCGCGACGCGATCCGCTTCCTCGGCGAGAACTGCCCGGTCCCCGTCCACTGCATCCCGAACGCCGGCCTCCCGCTCCAGGGCCCGAACGGCGAGACGATCTTCCCCGAGGAGCCCGAGCCGCTCGCGAACTTGCTCGGCGAGTTCATCGAGCGCTACGGCGTCACGATCGTCGGTGGCTGCTGCGGCACGACGCCGGCGCACATCGCGGCGATCGCCGAGCGCGCCCGGGCGACCAAGCCGGGCGAGCGCCCGGCGCGCCGGCCGCCGCACATCTCGAGCATGATCGCGGCGAACACGCTCGTGCAGGATCCGCGGCCCACCCTGGTGGGCGAGCGGGTCAACTCGCAGGGCTCGCGTAAGGCCAAGGAGATGCTGCTGGCCGACGACTACGACGGCCTCTTGACCGTCGCCGAGGATCAGGTCACCGGCGGCGCCCACGTGCTGGACGTGTGTGTGGCGCTGACCGAGCGCCAGGACGAGGGCGAGCAGATGCGGCAGGTCGTCAAGCGGATCTCGCTGAGCCAGCCCGCACCGATCCAGATCGACTCGACCGAGCCCGACGTGATCGAGACCGCGCTCCAGCAGATCCCGGGGCGCGCGATCGTCAACTCGATCAACCTAGAGGCCGGGCGCGCGAAGCTAGACAAGGTCGTGCCGCTGGCCAAGGCCCACGGCGCCGGCGTTATCGCGCTGACGATCGACGAGGTCGGGATGGCGAAGACCGCCGAGCGCAAGCTCGAGGTCGCCGAGCGGATCACCCAGCTGTGCTGCGAGGAGCACGGGCTCGACCCCGAGGTCCTGATCTTCGACTGCCTCACCTTCACGCTGACCACCGGCGACGAGGAGTGGCGGCCGAGCGCGGTCGCGACGATCGAGGGGATCCGCTCGATCAAGGAAAACATCCCGGGGGTCAAGACGAGCCTCGGGGTCAGCAACGTCAGCTTCGGGGTCGGCCTGCCCGCGCGGTCGGTGCTCAACAGCGTGTTCCTGCACCACTGCGTCGAGGCCGGGCTCGACCTCGCGATGGTCAACCCGAACCACATCACGCCGTACGGGGAGATCCCCGAGAACGAGCGCGAGCTCGCCGACGATCTCGTCTTCAACCGGCGCGAGGACGCGCTCGAGCGCTTCATCGCGCACTTCGAGTCCAAGGGCCCGGCGGAGGCCGAGGACAAGGCCGATCCGACCGAGGGCATGGAGCCCGAGGAGGCGCTCCACTTCCACATCCTGCGCCGCAAGAAGGAGGGCGTCGAGGGCTGGATCGACCGGAGCGTCGAGAAGATCGGCGCGGTGCCGACGCTGAACGACGTGCTCCTGCCCGCGATGAAGGAGGTCGGGGACAAGTTCGGCGCCGGCGAGCTGATCCTCCCGTTCGTGCTCCAGTCGGCCGAGGTGATGAAGCGCGCGGTCGCCCAGCTCGAGCAGTACCTGGACAAGATCGAGGGCTACACGAAGGGCACGGTCGTGCTCGCGACGGTGTTCGGCGACGTCCACGACATCGGCAAGTCGCTGGTCAACACGATCCTGACCAACAACGGGTACACGGTCGTCGACCTCGGCAAGCAGGTCCCGATCCAGACGGTCATCGACGCCGCGGTCGAGCACCGGGCGACCGCGATCGGACTGAGCGCGCTGCTGGTGTCCACCTCCAAGCAGATGCCGGCGTGCGTGCAGGAGCTCCATTCCCAGGGGCTCGAGTTCCCGCTGCTGATCGGCGGCGCCGCCATCAACCGCAACTTCGGCCTGCGGATCCTCTACCCGAACGGGACCGAATCCGACGACGTCTACGAGGCCGGCGTGTTCTACTGCCGGGACGCCTTCGAGGGGCTTTCCAAGATGGACCAGCTCGTCGACGGTGAGGCCCGCAAGGCGCTGATCGCGAAGACGCGCGAGGCCGCGCAGGTGCTCCGCGAGCGGCCCGAGCAGACCGACGACGACGCGCCGCCACTCACCGACGCCTCGGTCCGCGCGCCCGTGCCGACCGACAACCCGATCCCGGAGCCCCCGTTCTGGGGCGTCCGTGAGATCGAGGTGCCGTTGGACGAGGTCTTTCACCACCTCGACACCCACGTGCTGTTCAAGCTCCACTGGGGTGGGCGCGGGGTGAAGGGCGAGGAATGGAAGCGGCTCGTGGGCGAGGACTTCAAGCCTCGCCTCGAGCGCATGTGGCGCGAGCAGACCTACCTGCACCCCCGCGCGCTCCTCGGCTACTTCCCCTGTAACTCGGACGGCAACGACCTGATTGTCTGGGACCCCGACGCCCCCGGCGAGCGTGAGCTGACGCGCCTGGTGTTCCCGCGCCAGCCGCGGCACGACCGCATCTGCCTGGCCGACTTCTACCGCCCGATTGATTCAGGTCCCCGCCCACCCCAGGTGGATGTCGTCG
Source organism: uncultured Solirubrobacterales bacterium (assembly GCA_963709205.1). GTDB lineage: Bacteria > Actinomycetota > Thermoleophilia > Solirubrobacterales > Solirubrobacteraceae > Palsa-465. Next base: position 236,662 of record CAVPVP010000018.1, on the reverse strand, counting down.
CCCTTCAGGCCGTCACCGCCGGCGACGAGGTCACCGAGCTGATGGCTCGGCTCGAGGCCGACGGCGAGTACGCCGAGCAGCTGTTCGTCCATGGCCTCGGCGTACAGACCGCCGAGGGGATGGCCGAGTGGATGCACTCTCGCGTCCGCGCCGACCTCGGGATCGACCCCGCGCAGGGACGGCGTTACTCCTGGGGCTATCCGGCGTGCCCCGAGCAGTCAGAGCACGAGAAGGTGTTCGAGCTGCTCGACGCGCCGTCGATTGGGCTGCACCTGTCGGGCGGCTACGCGGTCGAGCCCGAGCAGTCGACGCTCGCGATCGTCGCCCACCATCCGCAGGCCGTGTACTTCGGGATGAAGTCGGGCTTCCTGCCGAAGACGGCCAAGCAGGCCGCAGACGAGCTCATCGCCGGCAGCGAGCGCGACCCGACGCGACTGTCCGAGCTCAGCGACGCGGAACCGGAGCTCGTCGATGACGGCGCCGGGGAGGGCGAGCCGGCGATGGCCGAGGCGTAGCTCGCGATGGCCGAGGCGTAGCCCGCGCTAGCTCCGGGCCTGGATTGGCGCCGGCGTCCGCGAGTTCGGGCTCGGGCGAGCCGGCAGCTTGACCGGCGTGGTGTGCATCGCGCGGAGGCGGACCTCGCGCCAGGACATGCCTTCCTTGAGCAGCGCCGGCATGCCCATCAGGATCGCGGTCGTCACCTCGACCGCCTGCAGGATCACACCGAAGGCCACCCCGTCGCCGTACCCGATGTGCCAGCCGGTGTGGAGCACGGCGGCGCAGGCAGCCTGGAACACGCCGAGGTTCGCCGGTGTGGCCGGCAGCACCGCCGTGATGTTGACCGCGAACAGGACGGCCGCCGCGGCCCCGAGGCCGGCGCCCTGCTTGTCGAGCCCGAGCGCGACCAGCAGCACCCAGCAGGACAGGCACTGGAGCGCCCAGGCCGACAGCTGGGACACCGTCGCGATCCCGCCGAGGCGCGGGTTACGGAACACGGTAAGGCCGGCGCGGACCCGGGTGAGCGCGTTGCGGCCCTGCACCGCGACGGCGTGCAGCCGAGAGCCTGGCGAGCGATTCGCGGCGTCACGCAGCACTATCGGCGCGAGCATCACGACCACCAGCAGCACGACCGGCGCGATCGCCGCGACCAGCAGAGCGTTCTGGTGCCCGTTGAACAGATCGACCGACGAGAACATGACCGCGCCGAGCACGATCAGGGCCACGATGTTCAGCAGCGTCTGCGACACCACCGTGCCGAGCACGATCGGCAGGTTCTCCCGCGGGCGCCCGGTTCTTCGGGCGACCACGAGGGCGCGCGAGGGCTCGCCGAGGCGTGCCGGCAAGGTCGAGGACATCAGCACCCCGATGAAGGTTCCTTGGGCGGCGTCAGCGAGCCGGACGCGGGAGCGGGGTAGCGCGGCCTTCAGGATCGCGTGCCACGAGAAGGCACGCATCACCATCGCGCTGCACATGATCACGAGGCCGAGCAGGACGAGCGTCGGGCTCGCGGTGATCAGCGCCTTGGCGATGCTGGTCAGGCCGATCTTCTGGAGCGCGAGGAACGCCAGCACGGCGCCGCCGATCGAGACGGTAGCCAGGCCTACCCGGCGCGCGATCCCGAGCGCCTTGCTGTGCTTCTGCGGGCCGGTCAGAGGCGGTTCGAGGCTGGCGAGCCGCTGGGCGGGCGCTCGCGGCTTCAGGTCAGCCGCGCGGACGCCCGTGGCTACGGCGACGCGCTGCAGTGTGGTGGCGGGCTCCGGTACGGCGATCGCGTCCTCGTAGGCCTCCATCACCTGCGCGGCGACGCGCGGCCAGGCGAAGCGCTCGGCGCCGAGTGCGGCGGCGCGCGCCATCGCGGCGCGTCGGACGGGCTCATCGTAAAGGTCGCGGAGGGCCTCGGCCAGCGCCTGCGCGTCGCCGCGCGGCACAAGCACGCCGTCGACCCCGTCGCGCACGACGTCGCGGTAACCAGCGATGTCCGACGCGACCACAGGCGTCCCCGCCGCGAACGCCTCGGTCAAGACCATCCCGAAGCTCTCGCCACCGAGGGAGGGGGCGCACAGCACGTCGCCGGCCTCGAGCTCGCGGAACTTCGTGTCGTCGTCGACCTTGCCGAGCACGCGCACGTCGCGCATGTCGAGCATCAGCGGCGACAGCTCCTGCTCGGAAGGGCCGATCACGGTCAGCTCGGTGGGGACGTGCTCCCGGAGCGCCTCGAACGCCCTGAGCAGCAGCGGGAGACCCTTGCGCTCGACCGCCTGGCCGACGAACACGATCCTCAGCTTGTCGGATTGCGGACGGAGCGCGCCGAGCGCAGCGCGCTCCGAGTCGACGTGCACTCCGTTGGGGATGATCCGGTAGTGGCCGCCGAAGAACCGCCGGGCGGTCCAGGCCGCGGCCTCGGATACGGCGATCCGCACGTGGAGCCGGTTCAGCATCCGGCGCGCCCCCAGTGCGTTCGCGATCCCGTTCGAGATCCGGTTCTCGTTGTAGGTGTGGAACGTCCCGACGACCGGGACCTTCGTGCGGTCGGTGATGAGCCACGGCGACACCGGCGCGAGCGGCTCGTGAACGTGAACCACGTCGTAGTTGCCGGTGCGGAGCTCGTGCAGCGCGGTAGCGTACGCATATGGCGTAATCGAGACGTTCGACACCGCCTGGTTGGCCTTCAGCGAGAGCGTTCGGCCGAGCGAGACTAGATAATCGGGTCCCCGCCCGCCCTCCATCGGCTGCGGCCGGGCCCCTCGGTGGAGAACCGATCCGTAGCGGTCAGGCAGGTCGTAGGGCGCGAGCACGCGGACGTGGTGCCCGTCGGCGATGAAGCGCTCGGTGAGCGCTTCTATGTGCCTCGTGACGCCCCCCGGATACGTCCACGAGTACGGCGACAGAATCGCTACTCGCATTAGTTGTAATGGTAGTAGTTGGAGAACCGGATCATGGGGCTGCGCGGGGCGTGCGTCGGGTCATTGGGCTGCGCGGGGCGTGCGGGCCGTGCGTGGATCATCCGGCTGCGCGGGGCGTGCGGGCCGTGCGTGGATCATCCGGCTGCGCGGGGCGTGCGGGCCGCGCCGAGGATCATGGGCTGCGCGGGGCCGCGCGTATCATCAACTACACCGGTGCCCGTTAGACATTTCGTCAAATACACCTTTCTCAAGGTCGATCCTGCGTGGCGGCGACTCGACGATGAGCGCCGCGCCGCGGACAAACGCGAGTTCATCGCGGCGTGCGAGGACTTCGCCGACGGGCACCTGCTTCGGGCGTTCTCGCTGGTCGGTACGCGAGGCGACGCGGACCTCATGCTGCTCTCACAAGCGCAGAATTTGGAGCGGATCCACGAGTTCCATGTGGTTCTGGCGCAGAGCGGCCTGATGAAGTGGTGCGAGGTCCCGTACTCGTTCCTGGCGATGACCAAGCCGTCCGAGTACTCCGAGGAGTCGCGGCTCGAGGTACGGCCCGCGAACGGCAAGTACCTGTTCGTGTATCCGTTCGTCAAGACGCGCGCGTGGTACGCGCTGCCGGCGGACGAGCGGTGGCGGATCATGCAGGACCACATTCGGGTGGGCCGCGAGTACCCGTCGGTCGACCTGAACACGAGCTACTCGTTCGGCCTCGACGACCAGGAGTTCGTGGTCGCATTCGAAACCGACAACCCGGCGGATTTCTTGGATTTGGTCCAGCGCCTGCGGACGACCGAGTCGAGCTCCTACACGCTCCGCGACACGCCGACGTTCACGTGCATCTCGTGTTCGGTGGGGCGCGCGTTGGGCGCGCTCGACGGCGCGGCGCTGACCGTGACCGAGACCGCGGACGGCTGACGGGGTGCCGGGGGTCCTTGCCGGCCAGCCCTGAACAAGCGGTCTCCCGCGAGGATGCGAACGCCGTCGCGGCGCTCCGCGAGGCCGACCCAGTGCTGCGAGGCGTGATCGACCAGATCGGGCCCGACGGGCTCCAGGATTTCCGCCACTACCTCCCGAGCGATAGCTACGCGACGCTGATCCGCGCGATCGCCGGCCAACAGCTCTCGAACGCGGCCGCCGCGTCGATCTACAACAAGCTGCTCGACCGGTACGGCGGACGCGCGCCCACGCCGGCCGAGATCCTCGCCGAAGATCCGGAGGAGCTGCGGCTCGCCGCCGGCCTCAGCCACGCAAAGGTCCGATATCTGCGGTCGCTCGCCGAGCGCGTCCTCGACGGCTCACTCGACCTCGACCACCTCGACGAGCTCTCCGACGAGGAGGTGATCGCCGAGCTCGTGGCGGTCAAGGGGCTCGGGCTGTGGAGCGCCCAGATGTTCCTGATCATTCACTTGCGCCGGCCCGACGTCCTCCCCGCCGGCGACCTCGGGATTCGCAAGGCGGTCATGAACCTCTACGAGTTGCCGACGCTGCCCGCGCCGGCCGAGGTGACCGAGATCGGGGAGGCGTGGCGCCCGTATCGCACCCTCGCGTCGCTGTTTCTTTGGCGGTCGCTCCACGCGACGCCCATCTGACCGGGTGCAGAACCCGCCAAAGCGCCGGCGCAGCATCCGCCATGGACGCATAGGCGCCTGTGAGGCGCTTATCTAGCCGAAGCCCGAGGGGCGTGACCGGTTTGGCGAGTTACGCACTGCCTCGGGGACACGACCGCGGACGGCCGCGCCTCGGGACGCGACCCCGGACGGCCGCGCCTCGGGACGTGACCGCGCACGGCCGCAAGAAACGCCCGCCTCAGAACCAAACGCCCGGAAGAAACCCGGACCGGGAACAAACCCGGACCGCCCGCGCCCTAGACGGCGGAGACTTCTTCCTCTTCGGCGACGCGGAACGAGGACCCGCAGCCACAGGCCGCGACCACGTTCGGGTTGTCAACCTTGAAGCCGGCCCCCTGGAGGCCCTCGACGAAGTCGATGACCGAGCCCTTGACGTACGGCAGGCTGGGCCGGTCGACCAGGAGGCGGATTCCCCTGTCCTCGAACACGGTGTCGTCGGCGCGCTGCTCGTCGAAGGCGAGGGCGTACTGGAAGCCCGAGCACCCTCCGCCGCGGACGCCTACCCGCAACCCCGCGGTCTCGGCCACGGAAGCCTGCGCGTCGAGGAACTCGCGGACCTTCTCAGCGCCTTTGTCGGTAAGTGTGATCATGCAAATCGGTATCGGCAGCCTGCTTCATTCAGTATAGCGATGGCATCTCGCTACGCTAAGCAGCATGGCAGCCACGGACTCACCGGCCACCCCCGAGGAGCTCAAGGACCGGATCGAGGCGGGCATTCCCGGCGCCACCGCGGCGGTGACCGGCGACGGCCACCACTTCAACGCGGTCGTGTCGGCGCCGGCGTTCAAGGGCCTGTCCCGGATCGCCCAGCACCGGCTCGTCTACGACGTGTTCGGGCCGGAGGTCGGTGATCGGATCCACGCGCTGTCAATCCAAACGAAGTCCACGGCCTCGGAAACGGAGCACATCGCATGAGCGACGACGTCACCACCCAGATCCGCGAGGCGATCCAGAGCGCGATCGCCGAGAACCCCGTGATCCTATTCATGAAAGGCACTCCGGATCAGCCGATGTGCGGATTCTCGGCGCGCACGGTCGCGATCCTGCAGTCCGTCGGAAAGCCGTTCGCGGCCGTGAACATCCTCCCCGACCCGCGGATCCGGCAGGAGCTCTCGACGGTCTCTAACTGGCCGACGATCCCGCAGCTGTTCATCGACGGCGAGTTCGTCGGCGGTTGCGACATCGTCACCGAGATGTACGAATCGGGCGAGCTGCAGGAGGCCCTCGGCGTCGAAGGCGGGGCAAACGGTGCCCCGGACCAGCCGGCGCCCGAGCCGGCGGCGCAGGAGCCGGCGCCGCTCACGATCGACAACCGCCTCTAAGGCTTCTCCACCACGAACGGGAGCGTCGTCCGGCCCGTAATCACCAGCGACGGGTCGCGGAACACGCGCCGCTTGGCGTGCCCGAGCTGGTTCGCGTACAGCCCGTCGTAGGTCGGGATGGACGCGACCGCGTAGCGCAGCGCCTCGAGCGAGGCGATCGACGTCGAGTTGCTCCCGCTCGCGGGCGACCCCGACGCACCGCCCGGCGACAGGGAGATGACGAGCTGCGACGAGAGGCTGTTAGCCGTTGCCGGCGCCGGCGCGTTCGGTCCGTGGATCGCCATCAGGATCCGGCCGCGCGCGCCCCGCGGAATCCGTAGCCGGAACGACACGGTCCGGCGCGGTCCTCGGTAGATCCGAACCTCGAGCCGAACCCTAACCGTCTGGCCCGCCCGGACCTCGAGCGGAGCGTGCGCCGACAGGATCGACGCCATCGCGAGCCCGCGCGAGGCACGAAGCTCGGCCACCACATGGGTCACGTGGAGCGCGGCGAAATCGACCTCCTCGAGGTCCGCGAACGCGCTCGTCACGTCGGCCGACGCGGCCGTGGCGAGCTCGGGCGGCGTCTCGCCCGCGTCGCCGGCGGTTCCCGTGCCCACGTACCGGTTGCAGAACCCGAGTGGCTGGCGGCTCTCGCGCAGATAGATGCGCAGGCACATGTTCCCCGACTCGGCTCGCCGGCGGTCCGTCGTAGATCTGGGTCGCCGCCTGCGCCACCTCGAGCGGCGCGATCGTGTCGACGAGCGAGTTCCCGAGCGGCAGGCCGATGTCGGTCTCGTCGGCCACCTGGGTGTCGAGCGATAGCGACTGCCCGTTGTCGAGGTCGTGCGCGGTCACGTCGACGGGAACCGTCGGCGGCGGCGCTCCCACCTCCCCGATCACCGCGCCCGGCGTGTCACTCGACAGGATGCCCTCGGTGTGGCCGGGTGAGGCCAGCTTGTAGCTCGGCGCGGTCGTCGGGTCGGGGTTGTTCACGACGTAGTAGACGTAGGCGTCCTGGAGCAGCAGCGCGCGCCGGCCTGCGCCGTCGAGCTCGTGCCCGAATGCGTACACGGTCGACCCGTCGACGTAGGTCACGGTCCCGACCGCTCCCATCGGGACGTCTCCCGAGGAGTACGAAGCGCTCAGTGACGCGCCAGGAATGAGCGGTTGCACGGGGAAGTTCGTCACTTGCCCCCCGGCCGGAGAGGCGAGGATCAGGCGGCCGGCGCGCTCGCCGGCGCGCTGGAGCACGCCGAACACCGCCGGCGACAGGCCACCGACGGTCAGCGGTCCGAGCAACGGGCTCGGCTTCACGGCGAGTCGGGGCGCGTCGGGCGGTGGCTGCACCGGCTCGCCGAGCATCTGCTCGATCGGCGTCACCAGCGCGACTTTGTTCCCGTACTGGCCGATCCCCTCGGAGATCGCGCCGGCGTTCTCCATCGTCCCGAACGAATCCGGGCAGTACACCGGCGAGCCCGAGAACCCCTCTGCGATGCCGGTCGAGTCGACCGCCGGCCCCGACACCTGGACGAGGATCCGCGCCCCCTCGCCCGGGGCGTCCACGACGTCGATCACCTGCACGTTGAACGACGAGATCGTCGTCCCCTGTACCACCGTCTCGCCGGTGCACTGCATCCCCGGCTGGACCTGCGACAGCGGCATGATCGGGCCGCCGTCGGCCAGTGCGGCGGGCGCGGGCACGCACGCCCCGGCGAGCACCAGCGACATCAGAAGTCGTACCTTCGTGAAGGTCCCCTTTCGGCCCTTCCGCAGCCCCGCGCGGTGCGGACAGCATACCCGGCGGACGCGGGATAGCATCGGCCTATGGCCACGACTCGGGCCACCCCGGCGAGCGTCGTCGCTCTGCGGTTCGACGGCGAAGCGCTGTGGGCGATCGACCAGACCGAACTTCCCTGGCGTGAGCACCAACTCGAGCTGCGCAGCGCCGAGGACGTAGCCGCCGCAATCCGGCGTCTGGCGATCCGCGGGGCCCCGCTGATTGGGGTTGCGGCCGCCTACGGCGTCGCCCTCGCGCTCGCCCGCGACCCGGACCCCGCCCGCGACCCGGACCCCGCCCGCGACCTGGATCCCGCCCGCCACCCGGACCCCGCCCGCGACCCGGACCCCGCCCGCCACCCGGACCCCGCCCGCGACCGGGAGCTCGCGGGCGACCTGTCGCGCGACACGCTCGAGCGCGCCTGCGCCCTCCTCCGCGACGCCCGCCCCACCGCGGTCAACCTGTCGTGGGCGGTCGACCGAGTCCGCGCGGCCGTCCGCGATCAACCCTCGGCCGATCCACATACGGCCGCCCTGAACGAGGCGCGCCGGATCGAGGCCGAAGAGGAATCGGCCAGCGACGCGATCGCGGCGCACGGCGCCGACCTCCTCGCCGGCACTCGCCGGATCCTCACCCACTGCAACACGGGCGCGCTCGCCGCCCCCGGCCGCGGGACCGCTCTGGCGATTGTCGCCGAGCTGGCCGCGCGCGGCACGCTCGAGCACGTGCTCGCCACCGAAACGCGCCCGCTCCTCCAGGGTGCCCGTCTGACGACGTACGAGCTCGCCCACCTGAACATTCCTCACGAGCTGATCGTCGACAGCGCCGCCGCCGGGCTGATCGCCGGGGGCGCGGTCGACGCCGTGATCGTCGGCTGCGACCGGGTCGCGGCCAACGGCGACGTCGCCAACAAGGTCGGAACGTACGGGCTCGCGCTCGCCGCGAACGCCGCCGGCATCCCGTTCGTGGTCGCGGGCCCGACCTCGACGATCGACTTCGCCACGCCCGACGGCGCCCACATCGCAATCGAGGAGCGCGACCCCGACGAGGTGACAGTCGCCGGCGGGCAGGCGCTGACGCTGCCGGGCACCCCCGCCCGGAACCCCGCCTTCGACCTGACGCCTGCGGCGCTCGTCACAGCGCTCGTCACCGAGCGCGGAGCGATCAGATCCCCGCGCGCCGAGTCACTGGACGCTTTGCGCCCGCGATGAGGGTCGCGCGGTCGTTCGCCGCCGGCGACGTCCGGATCGAGGAGGCCCCCGACCCCGAGCCGGGACCCGGCGAGGTGGTGTGCGACGTCCTCGCGTGCGGCGTGTGCGGCTCCGACGTCACCGACTGGTACATCGCCCCTCGCCTCCCGGCGGTGCTCGGGCACGAGGTCGTGGGGACCGTCCGCGCGGTCGGCACCGGCGTGGAGACGCTTCGATCCGGCGCCCGCGTGGCGATCCACCATCACACCCCGTGCGGTGAGTGCCGTCGTTGCCGGCGCGGGCACGAGACGCTGTGCGAGCGCTTTCGCGCGACCCACCTCGACCCCGGGGGGTTCGCCGAGCGCGTGCGCATCAGCCAGGACCTGGTCGGCGAACTGCTCGAGCTTCCAGACGGCATCGACCCGATCACGGCGACGTTCATCGAGCCGCTGGCGTGCGTGCTGCGCTCGCAGGACCGAGCGGGGTTGCGCGCCGGCGATTCGCTGCTCGTAGTCGGAGCCGGCGTCAACGGTCTGCTCCAGATCGCCGCTGCCCACGCTCGGGGGGTCGAGGCGGTGTGGGTACGCGAACCACGAGCGGAACGACTCGAGCTCGCCGAGACATACGGCGCAGAGCATCACGGCAACGAGCTCGTCGACGTCGCGATCGTGTGCACGCCCAAGCCCGAGGCGATCGCGTCCGCGATGGCGGCGGTGGCCCCGGGCGGCACGCTCTGCTTCTACGCACCGCCCGCGCCCGACGCGCCTCCGAACCTCGACGCCACGGCCCTGTACCTCCGGGAGATCACCGTTACCGCGAGCTACTCGGCCGGCCCCGCCGACATGCGGGCCGCGCTCGCGCTGATCGCCGGCGGCCGGATCGATCCCCGGTCGCTCGTCTCGCACCGGCTCCCGCTCGACCAAACCGCCCGCGCGCTCGATCTCCAGCGCCGGCAGGCCGGGTTGAAGGTCGTGGTCGAGCCGTGAGAGCGGCCGGCCTGGAGATCGTGGTCGAGCCGTGAGAGCGGCCGGCCTGAAGGTCGTGGTCGAGCCGTGAGAGCGACCGGTCTGGAAGTCGTGGTCGAGCCGTGAGGGCGGCCGTGCTGTTCGGCCCGGAGGACCTCCGCGTCGAGGACGTCCCGGAACCCGACGCCGGCGACGGCGTCGCGGTAGTCGAGGTGGAGGCCGCCACGACCTGCGGGACCGATGTCAAGATGTGGCGCCACGGCCACCGGGTGCTGCCGCCGTATCCCTGCCGCTTCGGCCACGAGACCGCGGGCGTGCGCACCGACACGGGCGAGCGGGTGCTCGTGTCCGACTCGCTGGCCTGCGGCGCCTGCGGCGCCTGTCGCGCCGGACGGCCGCAGATCTGCCGAAACCTGGCCTGGGTGCTAGGCGGCTTCGCCGAGCGGATCGCGGCTCCGGCCGGCGCGCTCCACCCCATCCCGGACGGCCTTCCCGCGGAGGCCGCGGCGATGGCCGAGCCGCTCGCGGCTGCGGTTCACGCCGTCGCTCGCGGCGGCGTCGCCCGGGACGCCGGGGACGCCGCCGACGCCGAGCGCTCCGGGAGCGCTGGCGACGCCCGGGACGCCGTGGACGCCGGCAACGTCGGCATCCTCGGTGGCGGCCCGATGGGGCTGATGCTGACAGCGCTGCTCGTGGCCCAGAGACGAAACGTGACCCTCGCCGACCCGCACGCCGCGCGACGGCGGCAGGCCGAAGAACTCGGCGCCCGCGCCGTGCAGGGCCTCGACGACCGCCACGACCTCGTGTTCGAGGCCGTCGGCCGCCCGGAAGCCTGGCGCGAGGCGGCCGCCGCGGCCGCGCCCGGCGGCGTCGTCGTCCTCGTGGGCGGGTGCCCGACCGGCACCGAGGTCAGCTTCCAGACCGGCCCGCTCCACTACGAGGAGCTCGAGTTTCGGGGCTCGTTCCACCATTCCCCCAAGGAGGTCGACGAGGCGCTGGCGACGCTTGCCGCCGACGGGCTGCTGTGGCGCACGCTCCGCGGTCCGACGATCTCGCTCGAGGAACTCCCGGAAGCGCTCAGGACGCCGAGCCGCGGCCCGGCGCGGAAGTGGGTGGTGGATCCGCGGACCTAGTGGAGCTCCCACTAGCCCGGCGGAACTCGAGGTGCTCGACGATCCGGCGCGAATCGCAGATCACCTCGCCGTCGATCACCAGCACCGGCACGCGGCGCTGACCCGTCAGCGCCTCGACCTCGGGCCGGCGGGAACGTCGCTGCGGGACCGCGACCTCCTGGAACTCGATCCCGTCACGCTTGAGTGCGCGGGCGACGCGGCCGCACGGGCATAGCCAGTTCGTCGGGGTGGTGCAGCGGTACAGCGTCGCCACTATGCCACTACCTCCACCCCAGCGGCGTCCGGCGCGCGAACGCGCCGGCCATCCGCAGCAGGACCGGCTGGCGCGCTCCCGGCGCCGACAGCCGCTCGCCCTCGCGTTCGCGATACCAGGCGATCGTTTCCTCCAGGCAGTCCTCGTGGGGGGAGGTGCGCCACCCGAGATCGCGCTTGGCCTTGGCACTCGAAAACGCCCAGTTCAGCGAGGCGGCGCGGACCTCGGACGGCAGCGGCATCTGAGGGCCGGGCGCCAGCTGAGCCGCCCGGGCCAGGAGTAGCGCAACGTGGAGAGGCAGCTTGAGCGACGGCGGCTCGACCCCGGACAGCCGGGCGAGATCGTTGAACAGGCGGTCGAGCGTGAAGTTGCGGTTCCCGAGGGTGTAGCGCTGTCCGGGCACCCCCCGTTCGTCGGCGAGCAAATGTCCGCGGGCGACATCGTCCACGCCGACGACGTTGAGCGTGCCGTCGACGTAGGCCGGGATCTCGCGGCGGAGGAATCGCCGGACGAGCACCGTCGAGGATCGGCCGGGATCGCCCGCCCCCAGGACGTGCGCCGGGTTGACGATCACCACCGGCAGCCCACGCCCGAACAACCCGAGGGCGGCGGCCTCGGCTTCGTGCTTGGAGTCGACGTACGGGATCGCGTACTGGCCGGCGTCCCACGTGGCGCGTTCGGTCGCGACGCCGCCCCTCGCCGACGGACCGATCGCCGCCGCCGACGACGTGTACACGACGCGCTCGACGCCGGCGCGCAGCGCCTCCTCGAGCACGATCCGGGTGCCCTCGACGTTCAGGGCGAACACGCGCTCGCGGGAAAGCCTGAGGTTGGTCGTACCGGCCAGGTGGAACACCCGGTCGACGTCGCGCATGGCCCGACGGACCGCGCGACGGTCACGCACGTCGGCGCGGACCGTGCTCACCTCGAGTTCCTCGAGCGCGCGGAGGTTCGAGCGAGGGCGGACCGTGGCCCGGACCTCGTCGCCCCGCTCCACCAGCAACCGCGTCAGGTGCGAGCCGAGGAAGCCGGTCGCACCGGTCACAAGCGTGCAGGGCATCGAACCTCGTCCTCGCGTAACGGCTGTCTTACCGGTGCCGCAAGCCGGCTCTCAGCGGCCGAGCTGGCGCCGCCGTCGCCCTCCGAAGGCGAGCGCGCCCAGCGCCGCGATTCCGCCCCCGAGCACGAAGCCGGCGATCCCGGCTCCGATCAGCACCTCCCGCTGGTGGCTGCGGATCTGGCCCCGCCAGTCGGTGAGCTCGGTCACCCCCGCGCGGAGCTTCTCGAGCGACTGGCCGAGCTCTTGGCGGTTCTGCTCGATTGAGGCGCGGATCTGGTCGGGCGAGCGCGTGGCCATCAGGATCCGGATCCAATCTCCGTCTTGGACGCGACGGTCTCGCGAATCCGCTTGGCCTCGTCGATGGCCATCGTCGGCGTGGGCGGCGATCCGCGCTGGAGCGCCCGCCACGCCAGCATGAACGCGGTGACCGCCAGCACGGCGAGCACGCCGAAAACGATCAGGAATCCCTCCCAGATGCTTCCGGCCCCCGGGACGAGGATCGCGTTGAGCGCCCAGGCCGCGGCCTCGAGCCCGATCACGATCGCGAACACGCCGAACACCGCGCCCGCGAGGACCGCGACGGTGCCCCGCGCGAGGCTCATCGCCTTCTGGGTGACCTCGGTCTTGGCGAGCTCGATCTCGTCCCGGACCAGGTTGCTGACCCGGTCGGAGACCTCCGTCACCGCTTGGACGAGGTTCTCGGACGTGCCGTTGGTGTTAGCGGCCAAGGCGCTTGAGGATCATGGCGACCACCAGGCCGCCCGCGAAAGCAGCACCCACTGCGACCTCCGGGCGTTCGTCGGCGAGTGCGGCAGCTCGAGCCTGCAGCGAAATGCTGTCGGCAGCGCCGGGTCCGGCGTCCGCGGTGGGCTGCGTGGTCGAGGTCTCTATGTCTTCGGTCACTCGGGCGGATCCTCGCCGAACACGCGCGCCCAAATCATCGCGGACACACGCGTCGACAGGAGCGTTGCGAGCGCGCCGGTTCCGGCGAGCAGGCCCGACCAAAGCAGGCGCTTGACCAGGGGACTCTCAGTCATCGGAGAGGATTCAATCAGACATCGAGGCGTAGCCTGCGGAACCTTCAATCCAACAGCGAGGCGTAGGCTCCGGAACCTTCAATCCGACATCGAGGCGTCGCCCGACGAAGCCGCCGATGCGACCCCGACCGGAGCCGCCGGCGACTCTTGTTCGAGCCCACGGCAGATCGTCTCGACGATCATCCGCTTGGCGCCCTCGAGCTCGTCTTCGTCGACCGCGTCACGGTCGAAGATCCAGCGGGTCAGGACCTGCTCGATCGACCCGTAGAAGGCCAGCGCGCCGAACTCCGGCGAGATCTCCGGCCGGAAGATGCCCTCGGCCTGGGCCCGTTCGACGATCCCAGCGATCTGCGCGTAGGCCTCGCGGATCTTGGCCAGGTGGGTGCGGCCGAACGTGTTCGCGGCGCGCGTGACCTCGACGACGATCACCTTCATGAGCTCGGGTTCGTGGCGGTAGGACTCGATGATGAACCCGGCGATCGCCGCCAGCTTGTCGCGGGGCGACGGCTGGGACCGGTCGGCCTCGGCGATCGCCGCCAGCATCACGTTCCAGCGCTCGAGGAACAGCGTGTCGAGGATCTGGTCCTTGGACGAAAAGTAGTGATAGACGAGGCCGTAGGCCACCCCGGCCTCGTCGGCGATGTCCGATACGCGGCACGTGTGGAAGCCCTGGCGCGCGAACACGCGCATGGCGGCGTCGAGGATCACCCGGCGCTTGTCGGCGGCGGCGGCGGCGCGCGCCGCCATCAGAGCTTCCAGCCGTAGACGTCCGAACGGCGATGCTCGAGCGCCGGGATCCTTCGCCTGACGCCGGCCACCACGTCGAAGTCGAGGTCGGCGACGATCGCCGTCTCGGTATCCGGAGCCGACGCGAGCACCAGGCCCCATGGATCGACGATCAGCGACCGGCCGCCGGCGCGGTTGCCCGGCGGATGGGCGCCGATCTGGTTCGGCGCGACCACGAAGCACTGGTTCTCGATCGCCCGGGCCCGCAGCAGCACCTCCCAGTGGTCCCGCGTGGTCGCGAGCGTGAATGCGGCCGGCACGGTCACCACCAGCGCGCCGCGCACGGCGAGGATGCGGTAGAGCTCGGGGAAGCGGACGTCGTAGCAGATGCTCATGCCCAGCGGCACGCCGCCCGGCAACTCGGAGACGACGACCTCGTCGCCGGCGTCCTCGGAGGCCGACTCGGCGTACACCACGCCGTCGACCTCGACGTCGAACATGTGGAGCTTCCGGTAAACGGCGCGGATCTCGCCGTCGGCGCCGACGTGGACGCTCGTGTTCGCCGAGTTCTCCCGCCCGTCGATGCGCTCGACGATCGAGCCCGCGACGAGGTCGATCCCGAGCTCGCGCGCGGTCGATCGCGCCCACGAGATGCACCTTCCGTCGAGTGGCTCCGCCGCTGCGGTCATCTGCTCGTCGGTGCCGAGGACGCTCCACTTCTCGGGGAGAACAACTAGCTCGGCGCCGAGCGACGCGGCCTCGCGCACGAGGCGGTCGGCCGTTTCGAGGTTGCGGTCGGTGTCCTCGGTCGAGTTAAGCTGAACGGCACCCGCGCGCACGGTCTCTCCCAGGTTCGATTGACCAGTCAGTCTACTCGGCTAGCCCGGTGCCTGTCAGACGTCCCTCAACGGCCACGGGGCCGTCTGACAGGCACCCAGGCCACCTCGTCAGCGCATCGTCTGAGAGGCATGCAGCGCCGCCACTTAGCTCATGAACGTGCTGGTCGGCACGCCGTCGGCGGGGCCGACGACCGCGCCGGCGTCGAGCAGCGCGTCGATCTCCTCGGCGCTGTAGCCAGCCTCGACCAGGACCGCGCGGGTGTGCTCGCCGAGGCCCGGCCCCGGCGCCCTTGTGGGGTCGGCGGGCGTCCGGCTCAGCTTGACCGGCACGCCGAGGAGCCTGACCGGACGCTCGGCGCCGGGTTGGGGGAGATCTATCAGCATTTCGCGGGCCGCGACCTGATCGCCATCGAGCGCCTCGTTGAGGTCCAGCACCGGCTCGAGGCAGCACTCGTGCTCGGAGGCGAACGCCCGCCACTGCTCCCGCGTCCGGGCAGCGAAGATGTCCGACAGCTCCCGGTCCGCCGCGGATCCGGGAGGGTCGAACGCGTGATCGAGCAGGTCCTCCCGGCCCACGCCCCGGCAGAACTCGGCCCAGAACTTGGGCTCGAGCGCGCCCAGCGTCACGTATCCGTCCGCGCACTCGTAGGGCCGGTAGCAGACGATCCCACCGGCGAGGCGGAGCTCGCCACGCTGGGGCGTGCTGTCGCCGGCGAGCATCTCGCCCGCGAGCATCGCGAGAAACGACAGGGAGCCGTCGAACATCGAGCAGTCGACGAACTGCCCCTCGCCGGAGTGGGCACGTTCCTGGAGCGCGATGAGGATTCCGGCCACGGCCATCAGCGCGCCTCCGCCCAGGTCGGCGATCTGCACCGAGGCCGACACCGGCGGCCCGTCGGCCTCGCCGCTCAGCCCGAGAACCCCGTTCAGCCCGAGGTAGTTGATGTCGTGCCCGGGACGATCCCGGTTCGGGCCGTCCTGGCCGTAGCCGGTGATCGAGCAGTACACGAGCCCGGGGTTCTCGGCGCGGAGGCGCTCGTACCCGACCCCGAGCCGGTCGAGCACGCCGGGACGGAACGACTCGAGCAGCACGTCGGCGTCGCGGACGAGCCGGAGCAGCACGTCCTTGCCGGCGGCCGATTTCAGGTCCACCCGGATCGAGCGCTTCCCCCGGTTGAGAGACAGGAACAGCGCGCTGCTGGCGCTCTGCTCGGCGCCGCGGTAATGCGGGGGCGCCCACCGGACGTAGTCGCCGAGTCCGGTGTCCTCGACCTTGATCACGTCCGCGCCGAAGTCCGCGAGCAGCAGCGAGCAGAACCCACCCGGAAGGAGCCTCGTGAGGTCGAGCACCCTGAGGCCGCTGAGCGCGGTCATGCGGGCGCCTCGACCGGTATCGCCAGCAGCTCCCGGGCCTCGTCCACGGTCGCCGGCCGACGCCCGGCGTCCTCCGTCATCTGCCGCGCCTTGGCGATCAAGTCCCCGTTGGAGCGCGCCATTTCGCCGTCGGGCAGGTAGAAGTTGTCCTCGAGCCCGACGCGGATCGAGCCGCCGAGCGTGAGCGCGGCCGCCACCACCATCCACTGGTCGCGCCCGATCCCGATGACTCCCCAGTGGTGCTTGACCGGGACCCCGACCGTCCCCTGGACCTGCGCGAGGTTGTCAGCCATCGCCGCGACGTTGCGCGCGGTTGCCGGAATGCCCCCGACCACCCCCATCACGAAGTCCGCGTGTAGCGGGGGTTCTAGGCACCCCATGTCCACAAGCGGGGCAAGCGACCCGACGTGTCCGACGTCGAAGCACTCGTGCTCGGGCTTGATTCCGAGCCGGCGCATCGCCTCGAGGAGCTCGATGATCTCCTCGAACGGGTTCGCGAACACGAATTTGAACACGAAGTCCTTGCGGCTGCGCGAGTACTTGGCGTAGTTCATCGAGCCCATGTTGAGCGCGGCCACTGCGGGTCGGCCGGCCTCGAGGTAGGCGATGCGCTTGGCCACGGGGACGCCAACCGTGCCGGTCGAGAAGTTGATGATCGCCGCGTCCCCCACGGCAGCGCGGATCGCATCCCGGATCGCCAGGAAGTCCTCGACCTCGTAGCTCGGGGTTCCATCGGGCTTGCGGGCGTGGATGTGGATGTGGACGCCGCCCTCGTCGACGATCCGGCGGGCCTCCGCGCCGTACTCCTCGGGCGTGTACGGGATCGCCGGGCACTGATCCCGGTTCGCGATCGCGCCCGAGATCGCGCACGTGATGATCACTGGATCCTCGACGCTCATCTATCGCTGCGGCGGGTCAGGGTTCTCATGACTTCCTCTGGGTCGTCAGGGTGGCGAGCATCTCCTGGCACGCGGCCTCGATCGTCGCCAGATGGGCCGGTGTGGCCTGGCACTGCAGCTCGTACTCGTCCTTGCCCACGAACACGTTCGTAATCATCACGGTCGCCTTCACCGGCAGTCCGGCGACAGGCTCGCGCGGCCAGATGATCGCGGGAAGGCCGGCCGCGGCGCCGACGGCGCCACGCAGTCTGCGCCCGAGCACCCGACTGATGACGGCGTCGAACTGGGGCTTGACAGCGCCGATGTTGGCCGCGGTGACCGGGTACCTCAGCCCCGGATAGCGCGAGACGATCAGCAGGTCATATTCGCCGATGGCCACGGCCGAATGCGTAGCGCGCGTGGCGCTGCCCGCGATGCGCCGGCTCGCCGCGAGCGCCACCGCACGAAACTGCGCGGGGTAGTGAAAGTGGATCGCCATTCCGGGCGCGCTGAACGTCAGCTGCCCATCGGGGGCCTTGGAAGGTTGCTCGTTGACGTTGCCTGGCCCCCTCGTGGTCGTGCGCGTGGTCGTGGCGCCGCCGCCGCAGGCGGCGATCGCCAGCGGCAGCGCGACGGCCGGCCCGACCCGCTTCGCGAGCCTCATACGGGCACGACCCCATTGCGCTTCCACGGCCGCTCGACCCGCTTCCCCTCCGCCAGCTCGAGCGCTCGGCAGATCGTGAGGCGTGTCTCCCGTGGATCGATCACGTCGTCGATCATGTCGTTGCCGGCCGCGATGTAGACGTCGATGATCTGGCGGAAGTTCTCGATCAGCTCGCCTCGCTTGGCCGCCGGATCCTCGGCCTCCTGCACTTGCTTGCGGAAGATGATCTCGACCGCGCCCTCCGCGCCCATGACGCTGATCTCGGCCGACGGCCACGCCACGATCAGGTCGGGCTCGTACGCGCGGCCGGCCATCACGTAGTACCCGGCGCCGTAGGCCTTGCGCAGTACCACTGTGACCTTGGGGACGGTGGCGTTCGCCGTCGCGTACAGCATCTTGGCGCCGTGGCGGATGATCCCCGCCTGCTCGACCTTGGTGCCGACCATGAAGCCGGGAACGTCCATCAGGTAGATGAGCGGGAGGCCGTAGGCGTTACAGAGGTTGATGAACCTGGCCGCTTTGTCGGCGGAGTCGTTGTCGAGGATGCCGCCCAATTGCCGCGGCTGGTTGGCGACGAGTCCGGCCGGCCGTCCGCCGAACCGGGCCAGGCACGTGATGATCGTCTTGGCCCACTGGGGCTTCATGTCGAAGTACACGCCGTCGTCGACGATCCGCCGAATGACCTCGTACATGTCATAGGGCTTGCGGTTCGATTCGGGCAGGACGTCGAGCAGCCCCTCGTCGCCGCGGTCGATCGGATCGGCGTTGGGCTTGATCGGCGGAGGCTGTTCGCAGTGCTGCGGGAAGTAGCTGAGGTAGTCCTTGATCGCCTCGATGCACGCCTCGTCCGATTCGACCTCGAGGTCTCCCACCCCCGATTTGCGGCAGTGGACGCGCGAGCCGCCGAGCTCCTCCTGGGTCACGTCCTCGCCGACCGCGGCCCGAACCAGGTGCGGTCCGGCCAGCGCCATCGAGCCGCGCCCGCGGACCATCGGGACGAAGTCGGCCAGGCCCGGGATGTAGGCGGTGCCGGCAGCGCACGGCCCCATCAGCGCCGCTACCTGCGGGATCACGCCCGAGCTGACCACCTCCTCGCGGAACAGCTGGCCGGTGCCTGCGAACAGCGATCCCACCGCCTCCTGGATCCGCGCGCCGGCGGAATCGAGCAGCCAGATCATGGGGATTCGCTTGGTCAGGGCCAGCTCGCGCAGCCGGCCGACCTTGAGCTCGCCCGTCATCCCCATCGAGCCGGCCATCACGGTGAAGTCGTAGGCCGCCACGGCGGCCAACCGCCCGTCGATCTTGCCGTAGCCGGTCACGACCCCGTCGGCGGGCGCGTCGCGGCCGTCCATCGCGCGCTGGGAGGAGTGCGGGCGCCCGTGGATGCCGAGCTCGACGAACGTGCCCGCGTCGATCAGCAGATCGATCCGCTCGCGGGCGGTCAGCTTGTCCTGGGCGTGCTGGGCGGCGATCTTCTCTTCGCCGCCGCCGAGCTTGATCCGCTCGCGCCGCGCCCGAAGGTCATCGGCGAGCGGTCGGAGCAGGCTGGTGTTCACCGTCCCTTCCACTGCGGCTCCCGTTTCTCGAAGAAGGCCTTCACGCCCTCCTGGATGTCCTCGGTAGAAAGCGCGATCGTCAGCTGGGAGCGGAGGAAGTCGAGCGCCTCGAGGAACGCCATGTCCTGCTGGCGAAACATCGCGTCCTTCCCGAGTCTCATCACCAGCGGCGACTTGCCGGCGAGTTTCTCGGCCCAATCGCGGACGCCGGACTCGAACTCCTCGGGCGCGAACACCTTGTTGACAATCCCGATCCGCTCCGCCTCGGCCGCCGAGATCTGCTCGCCGAGCAGCAGCAGTTCGTTGGTCTTCTTGCGCGGGACGTTGCGGTAGATCAGCGCCATGATCATGAACGGGAAAACGCCGACGTTGATCTCGGGCGTGCCGAACCGCGCCCCATCGCGCGCCAGGATCAGGTCGCAGGCAAGCGCGATTCCGAGCGCACCGGCCAGCACGTGCCCGTTGGCGGCGCAGATCGTCGGCTTCCCGAGCTCGCCGATCGTGCGGAACAGGCGCGGAAACCGCTCCGTCCCGAAGTGTTTCTGTACCAGCGGCACGTCGGCTGAGAATCCCCCGAGGTTCGCGCCGGCCGAGAAGATCCGCTCGTGCGTCGAGGTCAGGACGACACAGTGGACCTCCGGGTCCGCACGCGCCTCCTCGAACGCCGCGATCAGCTCGTCGAGCAGTTCGTCCGACAGCGCGTTGCGAGTCTCGGGCTGGTCGAGCGAGACGGTCGCGACGCCGGCGTCGGAGACCTCGTACCGGAGTGTGGCGTAGGGCACGCTCGGGAAGCCTACGGATCCGGTCAGCCGTCGCCGCAGCAGGCGCCGCAGCCGTCGGTCGCTGCGGGCGCCGCAGCCGTCGGCCGCTGCGGGCGCCGCAGCCATCGGTCGCTGCGGGCGCCGCTTCGTCGCCGCTGCGGCGCGGCTCGGGCGCGCTCCGGTAGCGTGCCGGTCATGGCCACCGCAGATGTCCTCAAGCCCGACTTCGCCACCCGGCGCAAGCACTTCATCTTCACCGACGATCACGAGCAGCTACGCGAGTCGATCCGCCGGTTCGCGATCAAGGAGCTCCAGCCCCACTCCGAGGAGTGGGAGGAGACGACGTTCCCCGATTGGGTGTTCGAGCGGATGGGCGAGCTCGGCTTCCTCGGTCTCGACAAGCCGATCGAGTACGGCGGACAGGGCGGCGACTACTACACGACGCTGGTCCTCGCCGAGGAGCTCGTCCACGCCCATTCCGGCGGCCTCGGCATGGGCATCGCGGTGCAGACCGACATGACGATCCCGCCGATCCTGAAATTCGGGACCGAGGAGCAGAGGCAGGAGTGGGCGGTGCCGGCGATCGCCGGCAAGAAGATCCTGTGCCTCGGGATCACCGAGCCCGACGCCGGCTCGGACGTGGCCGGGATCAAGACACGGGCCGTCCGCGACGAGCCGAACGGCGAGTACGTGATCAACGGCTCGAAGACGTTCATCACCAACGGCCACCGGGCGCACGGGATCGTGCTCGTGACCAAGACCGATCCGAACGCCGGATATGACGGTTTCACGCTCTTCCTGGTGCCGATGGACTCGCCCGGGGTGGTCCGCGAGAAACGTCTCCAGAAGCTCGGCATGCACGCCTCCGACACCGCGCTGCTGGCCTTCCAGGACGTGCGAGTGCCCGAGTCGGCGGTGCTCGGACAGGTCGGCAAGGGCTTCTACCACATCATGTGGGAGCTCCAGGGCGAGCGGCTGATCGGCGCCGCCGGGTCGGTCGCGGGCGCCCAGCACGTGTTCGACCGCACGCTCGCCTACGCCAAGGAGCGGACCGCGTTCGGCCGCCCGATCGGACGCTTCCAGGCGATCCGCCACAAGTTTGCCGAGATGGCGACCAAGATCGAGACCGCCCGCCAGATGGTGTACACGACGGCCTGGCGCTTCCAGAACGGCGAGTACCCGGTGCGCGAGATCACGATGTCAAAGCTCTACTCCGCCCGGATCGCCGTCGAGGTGGCGGACGAGTGCATCCAGATCCACGGCGGCAACGGCTACATGAAGGAGTACGGGATCGAGCGCTCGTGGCGAGACCTCCGCCTGAACCGAATCGGCGCCGGCAGCGACGAGATCATGCTCGAGGTCATCGGCCGCTCATACGGGCTCTAGACGAAGCAAAGACCGAGCCCGCCCCGCACCAAAGACCGAGCGGCGCCGCACCACAGACCGAGCCCGCCCCGCACCAAAGACTGAGCCCGCCCCGCACCAAAGACTGAGCCTGCCCCGCACCGAAGAGTGAGCCCGCCCCGCACCGTTCAGGCGCGAGGCGGGCTGGTTTCCTTCCCCTACGTTGCTTGCGAGCACCGCCGCCGGGGCGGAGCAGCCTCGGCGGCGCCGCATGTCGCGCGGCTTACCGCACGTCGTGCGGCCTTACCGCATCTCGTGCGGATCGACGTAGACGTTGTCGATCTCCGTCGAACCGGTGACAGCTGTGAACCTCAGCGCCACCTGTGGCGTGCCGCTCCCGAGCAGGCCGTTCACGATCTCCTGCGCGAACGAGGCGGTGAGCATCGGCAGCGACGGCCCCCAGCTGGGGCTGAGGGCGACAGGCCCGATCGGAATCGCGACCGGTCCGAGCAGCGGCTCCTTGTACACGACCGACACGAGGACGGTCGACAGCAGGCTGTTGTTCTTGGCGAAGAACCGGAATGTCGGGTACGAGTAGTCGACGCAGGTGTAGGGCGACTGCGCGCTCGCGCCCGCCGGCAGATAGAGCGACGACTTGCCGCCGGTCGCGCCGAACGGCTCGTTGCCGGGCTTGACGGCGGCGCCGTGTCTGACGGTCCAGCCGGTCATGCTCCCCTCGAAATTCCCGCCCGGGACGAGCTTGTAGGAGTTCGCGTCCCCCCACTGAAGGAACGGCTGAGTGAGGGTGGCGTTGTCGCACGGATCGGTGTTGATCAACCCAGCGGCATGGGCGGAAGTCACCGGGATGCAGACGAGTGCGAGAGCGCCGACCAGACCCTTGAGCGCGCGGCGGCGACGAGACCGAACGATGGACGCAAGCAAACTTGACACGTGGAGCCCTCCATGGCTTCGGTGGCAACCGAGCTATCTCACCTCTCGGTGAGACCTCTGGCTTTGCGTCCCCAGCTCACGCCGGGTTTGCCCTTTTCAGTCTTCGTTTTACGCCCATGTGATCGACGGCTCTGGCCGGCGGAAGAGCCGTCCGGGGAGAAATTGGACACTTGTTCGAGGAATGGGCATGAATTATCACGATTGCTAAAGGCTTGAGCGGCTTCGGATCGATATCTCGGCGGAGATGTCTTTCGAGCCGAGCTTCGAGGAGCAGGAGCTCCTGGCAGAGTCCGTCGTGCGCGAGCACTCGCGCATGGACAGCCGCGACCGCGTCGCGGTCACGATCATCGGCGCGGCCTTCATCGCCGCGCTCGCGGGCCTGTGGGCGCTCGAGCCGCCGCGTGCCTTCGCGATCGTGCCCGCGCTGGTCTGCGTACTCGTGCTGGTGCTGGCCATGCTCGTTCGCTTCGACACGCCGTTCGGCTGCACCCGGGCGACGCAACTCGGGGTCGTCCCGTTGCTGTTCGCCGTGCCCCTGGCCATCGTCCCGATCGCCGTGGCCGCGGCGATGGCGCTCGCCTGGCTCCCGGACATCCGCGCCGGCGAGCTGCGCCCGAGCCGGCTCCTGCAGATCCCTTGCAACGCCTGGTTCGCCATCGGGCCGGTGGCGGTTCTAGCGCTCGCGCACGTGGATCCGCGCCACGCCGGCGCCGCGCTCTTGCTCGCTGCGCTCGGCGCGCAGTTCCTCGCGGACTTCGTCGTGTCGTCGCTGCGTTTCGTGATGCTCCGCGGCGCCACCCTCGCCGGCGTGCTGCGCTCGACCTGGGTCTACGGGATCGACGCTGCGCTGTCCGGCGTCGGACTCGCGGTCGCCGAAGAGATCCACGCGAGCCCGGTGGCGGGTCTCGCGCTCGTCCCGCTGCTCGGGCTGCTCGCCGTGTTCGCCCACGAACGCCACCAGCGCCTCCAGAGCATGCTCGAGCTCTCGAGCGCCTACCGCGGCACCGCCCTCGTCCTCGGCGACGTCATCGAAGCCGACGACGGCTACACCGGCGAGCACTGCAAAAGCGTCGTCAGCCTCGCCCTCGAACTCGCCGACCACCTGAAGCTCACCCCCGAACGCCAACGCAACCTCGAATTCGCCGCGCTCCTGCACGACGTGGGCAAGATCGCCATCCCCAAAGAGATCATCAACAAACCCGGCAAACTCGACCCCCGCGAGTGGACGATCATCAAAACCCACACCCTCGAAGGCCAGAAGATGCTCGACCGCGTCGGCGGGTTCATGCGCGAGGTCGGGAAAATCGTCCGCTCCCACCACGAACGCTGGGACGGCGCCGGCTACCCCGACGGCCTCGCCCGCGAGCAGATCCCCCTCGAGGCCCGCATCATCACCTGCTGCGACACCTGGAACGCCATGCGCACCGACCGCCCGTACCGCCAGGCCCTTTCCGAACAGGTCGCGCTGGCCGAGCTCACCTCCGTCGCAGGCACGCAACTCGACCCGAAGATCGTCGACGCGTTCGTGGCTTTCGTGGTCGAGCCGGCCGCCGAAGTCCAGGGGGCGGCGACTAACAGCGCCGGCGCGGCCGCACGCACGCCGGCCCAGCTCGTTGCCAGGCGCGCCGCCGAGATCTAGCCGCTGGTTCGCCTTGGTCGCCGCGGCCGCGTCGCGCCGAGTGCGAACGTTTGAGATCATCCCTGGTGATCCTTCTGGATCTCTGTATATCACCAAAACACCGTTTTGCGGTGTAGTTGTGTTAGTCTCGAATCCTGCTCCGGAGGTCTGCCCCCTTTTCCGGACAGCCTGCCCACCGCTACAGCTTGCGCGGCGGCCAGCCGCGTGCGGTGACGGCACGGCTAATGAGCGCAAGATGACCGTGACCTTTACAGCCAGCACCGGTGCGACGATCCTCGTCTGGCGCGAGAAGGACATGTTCGCCGCGTCGCTCGCCGGCGCCGGCGAGGAGGCTCAGATCTGCCTCGGGATCGACCTCTTTGAGGTCGTCGCCGAGCTCGCCGGCCTGGACCTCGACGACGAGGACGAGGCCGAGGAGGCAACGCGCCTGGCCAACGCGGCGCGGCAGCGGTTGTCCTCGCTGCCGACCCACCAGCACCGCCTGTAGCGAGCTGCTCGACCGCAGGCGTCGCGGGTAACGAGCTGCTCGACCGCGGGCGCCGCCGGTAGCGAGCTGGTCAACCGCGGGCGCCGCCGGTAGCGAGCACCTCGACCGCGGGCACCGCCGGGGGCTAGGCTTCGGCGGGTCTCGATGGGGGCCATCCCCTTCGATACCGGGTAACGGTGACGCGTCATGGAGTCCGTGAGAGGACAGCTGCTGGTTGCGGGCCCGGCCCTCCTGGACCCGAACTTCTGGCGCACGGTCGTGCTCGTGGTCGAGCACAACGACGAGGGCGCCCTCGGCCTCGTGCTCAACCGTCCGTCTGAAACCAGCATCGGAGAGGCCGTGCCCGAGCTCGACACGCTGCTCGATCCCAAGGAGCGCCTGTTCATCGGCGGCCCCGTCCAGCCGTCCGCCGTGATCGTCCTCGCCGAGTTCGAGGAGTCGACCGACGCCGCCCTGCTGGCATTCGACGACGTTGGGGTCCTCGGCACGAGCACCACGCCCGACGAGCTCACCGCCGGCGTCCGGTCGGGCCGCGCCTTCCTCGGCCACGCCGGCTGGGGACCTGGCCAGCTCGACGGCGAACTCGAACGCGGCGACTGGATCCTCGAGCCGGCGCAGCTCGGGGACGCGTTCGCGGTCGATGCCCGCAGCTTGTGGTCGGAGGTCCTGACTCGAAAGGGCGGGAGCTACGCGCTGCTCGCCCGCATGCCGGCCGATCCGTCGATGAACTGACCCGGCCTGGATCGGGTCTACGATCCGACCATCGCACACGACCACTCACACGTACATCGAGAAGCCGACCGACGCGCGTTGAAAACGGCGCTGGCGCTGATCCTCGCCTTCATGGTCGTCGAGATCGTGGCGGGGGTCCTGTCCTCCTCGCTCGCGCTGCTGTCCGATGCCGGGCACATGCTGACCGACGCCGCCGCGCTGGCGCTGTCGCTGGCCGCCGCGCGGCTCGCCGCCCGCGGGGCGTCCGGGTCGCTGACGTACGGGCTCGGGCGCGCCGAGATCCTGAGCGCGCAGGCCAACGGACTCACGCTGCTCGTGCTCGCCGGCCTGATCATCTACGGCGCGATCGGCCGGCTGGTATCGCCCCCTGAGGTCAAGGGCGGCGTCGTGCTCGCGGTCGCGCTCGCCGGCATCGTGGTCAACCTCGCGGCCGCGCGGATCCTCGCGGGCGACAACGGACACGGCGGCGAGCGGAGCCTGAACGTCGAGGGCTCATACCGCCACATCCTCACCGACCTGTACGGGTTCATCGCCACCGCGGTCGCCGCCGTCGTGATCATCGCGACCGGCTTCGACCGGGCCGACGCGATCGCCTCGCTGCTGATCGCGGCGCTCATGCTCCAGGCGGCGTACAGCCTCCTCAAAGCGTCGGGGCGGGTGTTCATGGAGGCCGCGCCGGCGGGCCTGGATCCCACCGAGATCGGGCGCGTTCTGGCCTCGCAGCCGGGCGTGGTCGAGGTGCACGATCTTCACGTGTGGGAGGTCACGTCCGGGTTTGCGGCGCTGTCGGCGCACGTCGTCGTGCGCGCGGGCGACGACTGCCACGAACTGCGGCGCTCGCTGCAGAACCTGCTCGAGGAGCGGTTCCACATTAACCACACGACGCTTCAGGTCGATCACGAACCTCCGCCGCTCCAGATCGAGGTGACGTCCCCGGCCGGCGCGGAGCAAACACGGCGGTAGACTCGGGCGGCATGGCGGTCCTCGAACCCCACCTCACGCGATGAAGGTCGTCAAGCCCGGCGCGGACCATGACGTGCCCCGCGGCGTGGTCGGCGGATCGGAGATATCGCAGGCCACCACCGGCGCGGAGAACATTTACATGGCGGTGTTCCGCGTGCCGCCTGGAGCGCAGTCCCGGCCCCACTATCACGAGAATTGCGAGAGCGCGGTGTACATGCTCTCGGGATCGCTACTGGTCAAGTGGGGCGACCACCTCGAGCACGAGCTGATGCTCGAGCCGCGTGACCTCGTGTACGTCCCGCCGCGCGAGACGCACGTCCTCGAGAACACGTCGGATACCGAGCCTGCCGAGTACGTCGTCTCGCGCGACTCGCCGCTCGAGGATGCCGTGATCGTCCCCTGGGCCGAGGCCCCGGAGGCGAGCCTCCCCGGTTAGCACCGTCCCCTGGGCCGAGGCCCGGACGCGAGCCTGCCCGGTTAGTACGCTCCTGCGTCCCGCTCGAGCACGATGAAGTTCCCATCGTCTAGGACGATCGCGCCGCCGTGCACGAGCACCTGGCCGGCCCGCTCCGGACCGCTCAACAGCGCCGCCTTCGAGAGCGCCTCCGCCTCGGTCGTGGTCGGGGCGAGCGCGGTGACCTGGACGATGCCCGTGAACGCCGGCCGGCCGCTCGCCGGGTCGAGCAGGTGGTGGGCGGGGCGCCCGTCGGAGTCGAGCCAGCTGCGCCGGCCGATGCCGGAGGTGGCCACGCCCCCGCTCGACAGCGCGAACGTGTGCAGGGTCGAGTCGTCGAACGGACTGGCCACGTGCACCTCGCGGACGAGGCCGAGGCGTCCGCCGAGCCGCATGTCGCCGCCACAGTCGACGACGAACGCGTCGTAGCCGGCAAGCAGCGCCGCGAGCTCGTCGGCGAACACGCCCTTGGCGATCCCGCCGGCATCGATGCGGACACCTCGCGGTCGCGTCACCACCCCGCCACGGCGATCGGTCCGGACCGATCGCCACCTCGCATCGACAGCGGGGCGCCCGGGCGCACGGTCGGGCACGAGCGCCAGCGCGACGCGGAGCGGGAGGCCCTCCCCATCGAAATGCACGGCGTAGCCGGCGCGCTCGATCTCGCCGGCCAGCGTCGGGTCGACGAGCCCGCCGGTGGCGCCCGCGGCGTCAACCCCGGCCTGGACGACGCGGCGCATCATCGGCGAGACGGCCACCGTCTCCTGGGAGGCCTCGTTCAGCCGGGTCAGCTCGCTACCGGCCTCGAAGCGTGAGAACTGGCCGTGCCATTCGAGCAGGCGCCGGCGCGCCTGTGCCACCGCCCGTTCGGCGTCGCCCACGCGCGCGTCGGCCACGATCACCGTGCATCGCGAGCCGAAGCACGCGAACTCGTCTCGCTGCTCGACCGGTATGTCGATCGTCGCGGTCATGACTGGCTCGTCGTGACGCTGCTGACCGACCCGCTGCCGGAGTTGCTGGACGACTGCGAGCTCGTGCCCGACGTGCTGCTCGTGTCGACCCGGAGCTGCTCGTGCCGGACCCGGACCCGGAGCTGGTCGTAGTCGTCGACGGCGTCGCGGACGACGTCACCGTGCTCGCCGACGAGCTCTTGGCCAGCGCCGGATCGTGACCGGACACGAGCACGACCGCGATCAGCAACCACGCAGCGGCGAACAGCGCCACCGCTCCGCCGACAATGCGCCGGCGGATCAAGCCGGCGCGCCTGAGCCGCGCACTTCGCATCGCCTGGCCGCGAGCGCGCGCGGCCTCAGAGTCTCTGTCGCTCATGGTTCAAGTACCTCGTTCTCGGGATCACAGGGGAAGCCTGCCGGTAGCTTCGTCCCCGCCCATCTCACGGAGGTGAGGAACCGCTAAGAGCTACGTATGAGCGTCACCGGCGCCGATGGCGACCAGCACCGCGGCCGCGAGCGGAGCCCTGCTCCTCATCCGGACCGAATTGCCCCAAGGAGGGATCGAACGAGCGTCGGTCGCCCGGCTACGACAAACCGAGCTCGAACAGGCAGCCGCTGAAGTACTCGCCCGCCGGCGAGACGAGGAAGCAGACCAGCTCGGCGAGCTCGTCCTCCCCCGTGCGCTCACCCGGCGCGATCGCCACCGCCCCCACCCCATACCGAGCCCACTCGACCGCGAGCGTCCGCGCCAGGTTCTCGAGCCCCGCGCGCGCGGCGGCGGCGAACGGCCCGGCGCCCGGCGGCGGGCCGATCAGCACCACCTTGCCGGCGCCGGCCGGGATCAGGGCGCCGGTGGCGACTCCCCGGACCGCGACCCACGCCCGCTCGAGCGTATCCCGCAGCGCGTCCTGCCCACCCCCGGCGAACGCCGACGCGGCGTCGTACAGGAGCGCGCGGATCCCGGCGGCGCCTTGCGCCCAATCCCGGGCCGCGTCCTCGTCCAGCGCCGTGTCGAGCTCCTCTACCCCCGCCCCGAGTGCCGCCAGCGCGTCCGTGATCGCCGGCGCGACCCCGCCCGCGACAGCGACCGTGCGGCCGTCGAGCAGCCCCTGTCTGAGCATCGTCATAGCGAGCGAACCGTACCCTTTACGGGAGTAGGATCGGTCCCGTCACCGAGGAAGGAGTGAAGACCCTGATGCTGTCCTACGCACACGGCGCCTGCGCGGATCCACTACTCGGGGAGACGATCGGTCACAACCTCGAGCGGACGATCGCGCGCGTTCCCGACGCCGAGGCGCTGGTCGATTCCGGCCACGGGGTGCGCTACACGTATGCGCAGTTCGGCGACGCGGTGGACCGGCTCGCCGGCGGAATGCTCGCGGCGGGCCTGCGCAAGGGCGACCGGGTCGGCGTGTGGAGCCCCAACCGCGCGGAGTGGGCCGTGACCCAGTACGCCACCGCCAAGGCAGGCATCATCCTCGTCAACATCAACCCGGCCTACCGGTTGAGCGAGCTCCAGTACGCGCTCATGCAGTCCGGGTGCCGCTGGATCATCGCCACCCAGCGGCTCAAGGACTCCGACTTCGTCGAGATGGTCGAGCACGTCCGCCGGCAGCTCCCAGAGCTCGAGCGCGCGATCTTCTTCGACACTCCCGACTGGGAAGAGCTCGCCTCGGGCGCCGGCTATACCGGTGACCTCGAGGCCCACGGCGAAGAGCTCGACTTCGACGACCCGATCAACATCCAGTACACGAGCGGCACCACCGGCTTCCCCAAGGGAGCGACGCTCACCCATCACAACATCCTCAACAACGGGCACTTCGTCGGCGCGATGCTCGGTTACACCGAGCGCGACCGGGTCTGCATCCCGGTGCCGCTGTACCACTGCTTCGGCATGGTGCTTGGGAACCTCGCCGCGACCTCGCACGGCGCCTGCATGGTCTACCCCGCGGAGACCTTCGATCCGCTGGCGACGCTCGAGGCGTGTGCGCACGAGCGGTGCACGAGCCTGTACGGCGTGCCGACGATGTTCATCGCGGAACTGGCGCACGAACGGTTTGAGGAGTTCGAGTTCGGCCCGCTCCGCACGGGGATCATGGCCGGGTCGCCGTGCCCGATCGAAGTCATGAAGCGCGTGAGCGACAAGATGGGGATCGAGGAGATGAGCATCGCCTTCGGGATGACCGAGACCTCGCCGGTCACCACCCAGGTGCGTTGCGACGACACGCTCGAGAACCGCTGCGGGACCGTCGGCGAGGTCGGCCCCCACGTCGAGATCAAGATCATCGATCCGGCCACCGGGCGCACGGTGGAGCGCGGCGAGCCCGGCGAGTTCCTCGCGCGCGGCTACGTCGTCATGCGCGGCTACTGGAACGACCCCGAACGCACCGCCGAGTCGATCGACGAGAAGCGCTGGATGCACACCGGCGACCTCGCGACGATGGACGAGCAGGGCTACGTGCGCATCGTCGGCCGGATCAAGGACATGGTGATCCGCGGCGGCGAGAACGTCTACCCGCGCGAGATCGAGGAGTTCCTCTACACCCATCCCGACATCGCCGACGTCCAGGTGATCGGCGTGCCCGACGAGCGCTACGGCGAGGAGCTGATGGCGTGGGTGATCCCGCGCGGCGGCGCCACCCTGACCGAGGACGAGGTCCGCGACTTCTGCCGGGGCCAGGTCGCCCACTACAAGATCCCGCGCTACGTGAAGCTGGTCGAGTCGTTCCCGATGACGGTCACGGGCAAGGTGCAGAAGTTCAAGATGCGCGAGACCGCGATCGAAGAGCTCGGGCTCGGCGAGGCCGCCGCGATCGCCACCGCCTAGGTTTGTGAGGGGCCGCGCTGGCGCGCGGCGTCCCTGGGGCCGTTCCGCCGGACATCCTTGCCCGGCGGGCGTCCGTGCCCGGCGGGCGCCCCCGCGGCCGACCTGCATAACGCGTCAACGGAGCGATTCCGCCGGAACCTTGCCGTAGTACGCATGTGGGGGATGCAGATTGCGTCACGGTCTGGCCCGTACGCGTCGAATGTCGCACTACGCAGGTGATCCGGGACGCGACCGGCGCCACACGCTGGGGTAACCGCCCGCCCTCCCTCAGGCGCCCGCCGTTTCTCAGGGCGGGGTCGCGCTCCGGGCCAGCGGTCCGCTCCGCCCTCCCTCAGGCGCCCGCCGTTTCTCAGGGCGGGGTCGCGCTCCGGGCCAGCGGTCCGCTCCGCCCCCCCAGGTGCCCGCCGTTTCTCGTCGTGCGGCCCGCTATCGCGCGGCCGCAGCCCGCGCCGCCCGCGCGGCCCGCGCCGCCCGGGCCGCCCCCCGCCGGCCGAGCCGCCCCAGCTCGGTGTGCAGCTCCCGGATGCGGTCGAGGATGTAGTCAGCGACCTCCTGCTGCTGCTCCCGCGTCGACCCGCGGACGACCTCGAACCGGAACGGCTCGCCGTACTGCACGGTCACCCTTGGGAAACGCAGACGCTTCCAGTTGCGCACCTGGTAGGACCCGAGGATCGCCACCGGGACCACCGGCGCGCCCGACTCGAGCGCGATCCGTCCGATCCCGGGCCGCGCCGCGTCGGCGATCTGGCCGGTCCGCGACCGGCCGCCCTCGCAGTACATGACGACCGCTCCCCCGCGAGAAAGGATCCGATCGGCCGTGATGAACGCCTCCTCGTCCTGGTAGCCGCGCCGAACCGGGAACACGCCGCCGTGGCTGAACACCCACCCGGGGAAGCCCTTGAACAGCTGCGACTTGCCCATGAACTGGACCCGCCGGCGGATGAACGCGCCGGTGAAGAAATGGTCCATGAACGAGGCGTGGTTCGGGGCCAGGATCACCGGCCCGTTGGGGACGTTCTCGCTCCCGATGCCCCGCGACCGGTACACGAGCAGCGCGTTCAGCTCGGTGAACACGCGCACGACCTCGTACACCTTGGCCTCGGGAGGCCGCGCGCGGACGAGCGCGTGGAAGCGGTCGAAGTACTCCTTGGGCCTCGGGTCCTTGTAGACCTGCGGTTTGAGCTCGACGTCGGGCATCGCCCGCAAAAGCTAACCGGTCAGGGGCAGCACCATCGCCGGCTTCTCGATCTCGTGGTCCTCGCTGGTCGCGACCACCCCGGTCCCGATCGCGAAGAACTCGATCACGTGCGAGCCCCAGCCGTGCGAACGCTCGACGATCCGGGCGCCGACGATCCCGCCCGCCTGGAGCTCGTCGGCCTCGTTCTGCATCCGCTCCATCGCGAGCTCGCGCGCCTCGTACAGCGCCTGGGTGTAGTTGGGCATCTCAACGTTCCGCCCGACCTGCTTGAGCGAGGCGAGCATCCCCTGGCGGCCGACGTGGTAGACGCAGTTGCCCATCACCAGCCCGACGGGGCGGTAGCCGGCCCGCAGTAGCTTGGCGAAGTCCTGGCCACTCAGGTCGGAGGTGAATGGCCGGCCGTTCGGTGCGCGGTGGAGCTCGCCGCCCCGATGCTTGACCGCAGTTCCCACCGCGATGAACTCGGCGAGGTCGGCGCCCCATTCGTACCGCCCGATGTCGAGCCGCACGCCGACGATCCCGTCGGCCCCGAGCTGGTCGGCCTCCTCCTCCATGCGGGTCATCGCGAGCTCGCGCGCGTGATACATCGCCTGGGTCAGGACGCCGAGCTCCTGACTCTGGTTCCACATCGCCTGCTGGAACCCGATGTGGTAGATCGAGCTGCCGAGCACGAGTCCGACCGGCTCGAACCCAGCCTGCTTGACCAGCAGGAACTCGTCGACCGAGAGGTCGCTGGTGAAGAACCCGCGTGCGACGTCCTGCTTCATCCGCGCGATCCGCTCGCGGCCCGACGCCGGGATGCCGGCCATCGAGCCCGCCTCATAGGTCGCGGCGTGAGGCGCCTCATCGGTGACCGAGCCGGGCCCCGCGCCGGCCCGGGCCGCCTGGCCGCCCTGGTTGTCGTCGTCACGCTTCAGGAATCCCATTGCTCCTCCTAGGTCACTGCATCAGCAGGCGCTCCAGCGCCTTCCTGGTCGTTTCGCTCCGCTTCGCCTCGGCCGCCAGCGCCTCGCTGAGCGTGCCCAGCCATTCGTCGGTGTCGAGCACCTCGTTCTTCAGGACGATCCCTCCGGACAGCCGCGCGCAGCGCGTCACGACCCCGCCACGCTCGGTCCGCAGCTCGAGACGACGGTCGCCCAGGTCGACCGTGACCCCGGAAACCGCCTTGGGCCCGAACATCCCGGACCGCCGCCGGTCGACCCGTGTCCGCCCGGGCACGGCCTCCTCGAGCTTTGCGGCCAAACTCTCGACGAACGCGTTCAGATCGCTCGAATCCGCCCGCAGCGAAGCCGCGAGCAAATCCATGTCAAGCACCGGGCGATCGATCTCGTCCACGACGTCAGGCTACGACATCTGAAACAGTGTGATTCGCGGGAGAGGCTCTGGGAAGCCTCTCCGTATGACAACCAACGCGACAGTGGTCCCAGATCTGAACCTGAACGACGGCAATAGGATGCCCCAGCTGGGCTTCGGGGTCTTCCTGGTGCCCGAGGACGAGACGGCAGAGGCGATCGGTAACGCGCTCCGGACGGGCTATCGGTCGATCGACACCGCCGCCGCGTACGGCAACGAGGTCGGCGTGCGCGACGCCGTGGAGACGAGCGAGCTCGACCGCGCAGACATCTTCATCACGACCAAGCTGGGCAATAAAGACCACGGGCGCCACAACGTGCCGCGCGCGTACGAGGAGAGCCTCGACAAGCTGGGCGGCGGCTACATCGACCTCTACCTGATCCACTGGCCGGTCCCGCAAAGGGACGACTACGTCGAGACCTGGGAGGCGTTGTGCGAGCTTCAGCGCGAGGAGCGCGTCCGCTCGATCGGCGTCTCGAACTTCCAGGTCGAGCACCTGGAGCGGATCATCGACGCCACCGGGACGGTGCCGGCGGTCAATCAGATCGAGCTGCACCCCAGACTTCAGCAGCTCGAGCTACGCCGGTTCCACGAGGAGCACGGGATCAAGACCGAAGCGTGGAGCCCGCTCGGGAAGGCCCAGGTCCTCGACGAGGAGACGATCGAGCGGATCGCCTCCGCGCACGGCCGCACTCCCGCGCAGGTCGTCCTCCGCTGGCACATCCAACTCGGGAACATCGTGATCCCGAAGTCGGTCACGCCGAGCCGGATCGAGGAGAACTTCAACGTCTTCGATTTCGAGCTGAGTGACGACGACATGCACGCGATCTTCGAGCTCGATCGCGAGGAGCGCACCGGCCCCGATCCCGACACGTTCGGGTAGCGGCGTCAAACCGGCGAAGCGCACCGATTCCGGCCGCGATGTGTTCGACTACGTGCCGCCCGATTTGATTGGAGAGCTATGCGCAAGGCAATGAAAATCATGATCGTCTTCGGCATCCTGGCCGTGCCTTCGGCGGCCCTTGCCGCGAACACGACCCAGCCCCAGGCGATCAACTGCCAATCCCTCAAGTTCAAGCCGACAAGGATCACCCTGTCCTGCGGGGACGGGGGAACCTGGCTCGGCAAGCTGAAGTGGTCTAGCTGGACCAAGACCCAGGCCGTCGCGAACGGCAACTACACGGCCAACAACTGCACCCCGTCCTGCGTCGCGGGCCACACCCACTCGGTCGCGGTCAAGGTCACGCTGTCGAAGCCGAAGATGTGTCCGAATCAGGTCAACCCGGCGTTCAAGCAGGCGGTCCTCACCTACAAGGGCACCAAGCCGATGGGCGCGCCCGCCAAGGTCACGTTCCGCTGCCCGTCGGGGCTTCCAGGCGCGTACTGAACCGGGCGGCCGCGGGCCCCGCATCGGGGCCCGTTGGCCTATCCTCCGGCGTCCCACGAGCACAGGAGGATGAGTTGCCGGAGGTCGAGGCCCATATCACGGGCACCGTCTGGAAGATCGAGGTCGAGGTCGGCGACAACGTGGAGGAAGGCGACACCGTCGTGATCCTTGAGTCGATGAAGATGGAGATGCCGGTCGAGGCCGAGGATCCGGGTGTGGTCAAGGAGATCCGGTGCGAGGAGGGTCAGTCGGTCTCCGAGGGCGACACGCTCGTTGTTCTCGAGTGACCCCGGAGTCGAGTGACCCCGATGAACCGCCCCCGCGAGTGACCCGGGAGTCGAGTGACCCGGACGAAGCGCGCCCGCGAGTGACCCCGGAGTCGAGTGACCCCGACGAAGCGCGCCCGCGAGTGACCCCGGACTCGAGTGACCCCGAGGAACCGCGCCCGGCGGGCGGGCGGCTGCTAATCGACCAGCCCGCGCCCGGCGTCACCCGCCTGACGATCTCAAACCCGGCCAAGCGCGGCGCGCTCGACCACGCGATTCTCGACGCCTTCACCTCGACCCTGGCGGAGATCGACGCCCGGTGCCTGATCATCACCGGGGAGGAGACGACATTCTCCGCGGGCTACGACATCGGCGACCTGCGCGGTAACAGCCAGTTCGCCGACCAGGCTGACCGGCTCGTCGCCAACCCGTTCACCGCCGCGCTCGAGGCCGTCGAGGCCTACCCCTACCCGACGCTGGCCGCGCTCAACGGACACGCGATCGGCGGAGGACTCGAGCTCGCGCTCGCCTGCGACCTCCGCATCGCGGCCGGCACGATCGCGCTCGGGATGCCGCCGGCGAAGCTCGGCCTCGTCTACTCGCACACCGGGATCCGCAAGTTCATCGACACGATCGGCGCGCCCCGCACGCGCGAGCTGTTCCTCGTCGGCCGCCGCATCGACGCCCGCACCGCCCGCGAGTGGGGGCTCGTCAACGCGATCGCCGAGGAGGGCCGCATCGCCGAGGAGGCGCTCCAGCTCGCCAAGGAGATCGCCGCGAACGCCCCGCTCGCGCAGAAGGGCAACAAGCGCGTGATCCGCGCGGTCCTCGACGCGCAGGCCGCGCTGGACCCCGACGTCGAACGCGAACTGATCGAGTTGCGGCGGGCCTGCTTCGTATCCGAGGACTTCCGCGAAGGAGTTCGCGCATTTTCCGAGAAGCGCCCGCCCCGGTGGCAGGGACGCTGATCCGTCCGCGCGTCCGCTTAACCTACGGTTCCAACATGATCGAGATCGAGGCTCGCCTCAGCGAGCTCCGTGCGTTGGGCCTTCACCACCGCATCCGCTTGGTCAGCGGGCCGCAGGGTCCTCATGTCGTTCTCGATGGCAAGCCCGTGCTCCTGCTGTGCTCGGACAACTGCCTGGGCATGGCCGACCATCCGCGCGTCCGCGAGGCCGCGGCCGAGGCCGCGATGCGCTGGGGAGTCGGCGCCGGCGCGTCACGCCTGACGTCCGGGACCATGACCGTTCACCGCCGCCTCGAGGAGCGCCTGGCCGCTTTCCTGCGGCGGGACAGCGCGCTTCTATTCGGTTCGGGATTCCTCGCCGGCGCCGGGATCATCCCCGCGCTCGCCCGCCCGGGCGACGTCGTGTTCTCCGACGAGCGAAACCACGCCTCGCTGATCGACGGTTGCCGGCTGTCGCGCGCCGAGGTGTTCGTCTACGACCACGGCGACACCGAGCACCTGGCCTGGGGGCTCGCCCAGAACCATGGCCGCGGTGCGTTGATCGTCACCGAGGCCGTGTTCTCGCTCGACGGCGCGGTGGCGCCGCTCGAGGACATCGTCGAGCTCGCCCACCAGCACCGGGTCCGGCTCCTGGTCGACGATTCGCACGGTCTCGGGTCGCTCGGACCGGGCGGTCGCGGCGCGCTGGCGGAGCACGGCCTCGAGGATCAGGTGGACGTGATCGTCGGCACGCTCGGCGAGGCCCTCGGCTCCTACGGCGCGTTCGCGGCCTGCGACCGGGTGATGACCCAGTACCTGCTGCACGCCGCAAGGTCGCTCGCGTTCTCGACCGCGCCGGCGCCGCCGGCGGTCGCTGGGGCACTTGCCGCCCTCGCGTTGCTCGAGGAGCGTCCCCGCCTGGTCGAGAAGCTCCGCGTCAACAGCGCCGCGCTTCGCGACCGACTCGAGGCCGAGGGCTTCGACATGCGCGGATCGCGAACGCACATCCTCGCCTTCGCGGTCGCGGAGCCCGAGCTCGCCCTCGGCATGTGCGAGACCGCGCTCGCGCGCGGAGTCTTCGCCCAGGCGATCGTGCCCCCCGCGATCCCGGCGGCCGGCTCGTGCGTGCGCCTCGCCGTCATGGCCTCGCACCGCAGCGAGGAGCTCCGCGTCGCCTCACGCGTCCTTGCCCAGGCGGCGCGAGCCGTCGGATTCGACCCGAGCGCGACGATCACCGTCGACGAGCCCGACGAGGACTACTACGACGTCGAGCCCGACCAGCAGGACGAACCCGAGCAGACCGGGCCGTTCGACTATGAGCGGATCGCCCGGGCGGCGTAGCTAGTCGTCGTAGGGCTCGAAGTCGCGCTTGCGCGCCCCGCACACGGGGCAAAACCAGGTCTCGGGAATGTCCTCGAACGCCGTCCCGGCGGGGATGCCCCCGTCAGGATCTCCTTCGGCAGGGTCGTAGATGAAACCGCACGATCCGCAGATCCACTTCACCCGGTGTTCTCTTTCGTGAGTACGGCGACACCGAGAGTGGTCACTGGCGGCGACTGGGAAGGACGCAGGAGTCGATGCGTGGCCCTGCCACGTGAGACTCCGAGGACGCACCCAGGCGGCGCCAGGGGCCGCTCGAATGTCGTCGTATTTGCGAAAGGGGACACCGACAGGAAGGCTAACGTCGCCTCGGGGACAATGCGGCACGATGGGCAGCGTGTCATGAGCACCGATCGACCCGGCCCCGGAGAGGAGCTGAACCGTGGCGAGCGCACCGTCCCGCGCCCCGCCGGCACGGTGATCCTGCTCCGCGGCGGCGCGAGCGCGCTCGAGGTCCTGCTCGTCCAGCGCAACCCGAACGCCCGCTTCATGGGCGGCGCCTGGGTCTTCCCCGGCGGGGCGGTCGACCGCGACGAGGGGCACGGCGACCGCGCGCTCCGCGCTGCCGCGGTCCGCGAGCTCCAGGAGGAGGCCGGGATCTCGGTGGGCGACCCCGGGAAGCTGATCGCGTTCTCGCGCTGGATCACTCCGGCCGAGGTGAAGACGCGCTACGACACGTGGTTCTACCTCGCGTCGTTGCCCCCCGGCGCGGAGGCGAGGGTGGACGGCAGCGAGGTCGTCGACGCCCGCTGGTACTCGCCTGCGGCAGCGCTCGAGGCCCGCGCGCACGGCGAGCTGTTCATGGTGTTCCCGACGATCAAGCATCTCGAGCAGCTGTCGGGGTTCGGGTCCGCCGACGCGCTGCTCGCTCACGCCCGCGACCAGGAGGTGCACCCGGTGCAGCCTCGCGTCGTCATGCAGGGCGAGACCGCCCGTATCGTGCTCCCGGGGGAACCGGGTTACTCTGACTAAGTGGCCCCTTTCTCAAGTACGAGAGATACCACTAAGCCCTCGTGACGGCGTCCCTTCCACCCGATGTCCAGGCGGTGTTCGACCGGTTCATCACGACCGAGCTGACGACCGTCGACAGCTCCGGCCATCCGATCACCTGGCCCGTCACGCCCTACTACCGCCCCGGCGATCCGTGTATCGACGTCACCACCGGGCTCGGCTACCCGAAGAAGGCCGACGACGCGCAGGCCAACCCGCTCGTTTCCCTGCTGTTCTCGGACCCGACCGGGAGCGGCCTGCCGGACCCGCCGGTCGTCCTCGTCCAGGGCACGGCCCGGGTCGACGACGACGACCTCGAGGCCAACCGCAAGCGCTACACGCGCGAGGTGCTCGAGAAGCTGCCGGGCCTCGCGCGGTGGGATCCGCCGGACCAGTTCAAGCGGTTCCTGAGCTGGTACTTCACCCGCATCTACATCCACGTCAGGCCCGAGCGGATCTACGTGTGGCGGGCCGACAGTGAGCCGGAGTTGTACGACGCCCACATGGAGGAGGTCCGCTCCGGCCACTCCGAGGAGCCCGAGCGGTTCCACGCCGTGCCCGAGGGTGGCGCAAGCGCCTGGCATCCCCGCATTCGGCAACTGGGTGCGAATCACAGAACGGCCGTCCTGTCGTTCGTATCGCCCGACGGCTTCCCGTTCGCGACGCGCGTCGAGGTCCGGGCCGACGAGGCGAACCGCTGCGTCCGGATCGAGGCGCCGCCGGTGGGCGCGCCGCTCCAGCCCGGTCTCGCGTGCCTGACCGCCCACGCCCACGAGCCCGAGCTCAAATGGATGGAGAACTTCCAGGTCCGGGGCGACCTGATCGAGCGCGAGGACACCTGGACGCTCGTCCCGCACAAGCTCGTCGGCGGCCTCGAGGCGCCGGCATCGCGGATCGAGATGCTGCGGGCCAACGCCGGCAAGGCCGTCCGCTTCCGGCGCACGGCCAAGCGGGAACTCGCGCGCCGGGGCTGATCATGGGCCGCCTGCGGCGGCATCCGTGGGGCCGTGCAACCCCGTCCGGACCGGCTCGCCATACGCTGAAAGCGAGGCCGCGACGCCCGGCCCGCGGCCCTCGCGCCCGATCCAGCGCGCACAGACGATACGTACGGAAGCGCACGGGCCGTGGGACGGGTGTGCGGCCGCAGCGATAGGCTTCTCCCAGGCGAAGGAGGGAGGTTTCGAAGTGTCCGAGGAGACGACACCTAGGGACGGCACGCAGAGGCGTTCCAGCAGCGCCGAGGCCGCGGCGACCCGCTGGCGGCAGTCGCACCCCGACGAGGACCTCGATCACGACCCGCCGTCGGAGGTCCCGGAGGACGAGGCGAGCGTGCCGAACCGGCATTCCGCGAGCGCCGAGGCGGCCGCGCTCCGCTGGCGCGAGCTTCACCCCGACGACGACGGCTAATAGCGGCCTCTCACGCAAATACGCGAGAGACCGCGCTCAGCCGCCGCCGTACGTGACGATCAGGTCGGTGAGCACGCCGACCACGAAGCCTGCTGAGACCATCAGCAGACCGAGTTCGCGGTGGCCGTAGCGGCGCATGCCGTTCCAGACCTCGCCGATGACATACAGGATCGCGCCGCCCGCGGCCGCGTAGAACGCGAGCTCCAGCGGGTGGCTCGTCACCGCGTAGCCGACGATCGAGCCGAGGAACGTCGGGCCGCCCCCGATCAGTCCGGCCAGGCCGATCCAGCCCCACGAAGGCTTCACGTCACCGAGCGGACCGACGATGCCGAATCCCTCCGTGGCGTTGTGCAGGGCGAAGCCGATGATGAGCACGGTGGCGAGGCTGATCGCGCCTGCGCGCGCCGAAACGCCGATCGCCAGCCCCTCGGCGAAGTTGTGGACGCCGATCGCCGCCGCGATCGTGAGACCCACCCGCAGCGCGCGCCGACGAGCCGCGTCGAGCTCGCTCGCAAGCGCCTCAGGCTCGGTGGCGGCGATCGCGGCGGCGTCCGCGCCGCCCGCGATCGGAGGCCTGGCCGGGCGCATCCGCCGCTCGATCACGGCCAAGCCGGCACTCCCCGCGGCGAACCCGGCGGCGAGCAGGACGACCAGCCAAATCACATACGACAGGGTCTGCCGATCGCTCTTGTACGCGTGCAGCGCATCGTCCACGATCGTGAGTCCGTTCGACATGACGTCGACGAAGATGAACGCGAGCACGCCGACAGCGAACATGGCGAGCGCGACCCGGGCCTTGTTCCCCAGGAGCTGAAGGCGACCCACCGGGAGGCCGAGGAAGATCGTGAATCCGGCGAGAGCGCCTAGGACGATGGTCTGTGCGAAGGACAAGTGACCTCGACGGTGTTAGGGCACCCTAACAGCGAGGAGGCGGAGCGTACCAGAGAGCGCGATCAAGTCCAACCACCTCAGTCGGAGTTGCGACACGCCGACGCGTATGCGGCTGTATACCCGTTTCCGGCAAGCGTTCCTGCCCCCCTACGTATCGGAGTTGCGGTCGGGCAGGAACGCCGCGTTCCTCCCGCCGGCGGTCTCCTACGTATCCGAGTTGAGATCGGGCAGGCCCAGCGACTGCAGCCAGTGGTTCACGGTGATGTTGAGCTGCGTGAACTCGCCCGTCCAGATGAGGACTCCCATCCCAATCAGCACGACCCCGCCGGCGGTGATCACGACCGCGTAATGGCGGCGGACCACGCTCAGTGCGGAGGTCACGGTTCCGAACGCGAGCCCCGTGACCAGGAACGGAACGCCGAGGCCGGCGCAGTAGACCGCCAGCAAAAACGCACCGTGAGCCGCTGATCCCGACACCCCGGCGGCGGTGATGATCGCTCCGAGCGTCGGTCCCGTGCACGGCGTCCAGGCGAGCGCGAACGCGGCCCCGGTCAACACCGGGCCGCCCCGCCCGGCTCGGCTCACGAGCCCTCCCACGTGCCACTCCCGCGAGAGCTGCGGCACGAACGGTGCGAGCACGAACACGACGCCCATCGCGATGATCACCGCGCCGGAGATCTTGAGCGCCGCCGGCCCGGTCAATGCCCCGTGCAGCGCCTGCTGCCCGAGCAGCCCGAGCGCGATGAAGATCACCGAGAAGCTCGCGACGAACGCGAGGCTCGGCCCGATCACGCGGCGCGCCCGGATCTCGGCCGGCGCCACCCCCGCGACTGCCGAAATGTAGCCAGGCACCAACGGCAGCACGCAGGGCGATAGGAACGAGATCAACCCGGCGCCAAACGCCACGGGGATTCCAATCCCGGAGATATTGTCCATCGTGCCCTGCTGAGGGTATCGCCAGGAGATATCCGAAACGTTCTCCCGGTTTAGGCGTTAGAGTGATTGCGGGTTCACGTGGAAGCTTCCGCCCTCCCAGCACCGGCTGCAGTAGCCCGGACTCGGACCTCGATCGGGACGCCGCTGCTTCGCCTCCGATCCGACGAGCAGCTGGTGGCGCTGTTCCGCGCGGGCCACGACGACGCCTTCCGGGTGATCCACGACCGCTATCGCCAGCGGCTGTTTGCGTACACGCGGCAGATGCTCAGTCACCGTCAGGACGCCGAAGACGCGCTTCAGGACATCTTCGTGCGGGCCTACGCGGGCCTGCGCGCCAACCACCGTGAGCTCGCGCTCCGCGCCTGGCTGTACCGGGTGGCGCACAACCGCTGCATCGACGAGCTGCGCCGGCCCTCGCCACCGCCGCCCGAGGTGCTCGAGCTGCTGCGCTCCCCCGTGCACGACCCGATCGCCGAGGCCGATCAGCGCGAGTCGCTCCGGCGCCTGATCGCGGACGTCCGCCGGCTCCCCGAGCAGCAGCGATCCGCGCTTCTGATGCGCGAGCTCGGCGGCATGTCCTACGCCGACATGGCGGGCGCGCTCGGGGTCACCGTGCCGGCCGTGAAGTCGCTGCTGGTCCGCGCCCGGCTGGCGCTGGCGAAAGCCCTCGAAGCCCGCGACACGGCATGCTCGGAGATCCGCGACGAGCTGATGGTCTCTCACGACCGCGGGCTGCGCCCGAACGCCACGGCGCGGCGGCATATGCGCGACTGCGCCGGCTGCCGCGAGTTCCGACACGAGCTGCGAGGCGTGAGCCGGCGGTTCGCGGCGATCGTTCCCACCCTCGGCCCGCTCGGAGTGCTCGCCAACCTCCTTGGCGTCGGTGGCGCCGGGAGCGGGGCGGCCGGCGGCGCGCTCGCCGCCGGGGCGGGAGCGGGGGGCGGATCGGCCGTCGTGGGCATCGGCGCGATGAGCGCCGGCGCCACGCATGTCGCGACCCTGCTCGCTGCCGCGGTCGTGACCGCGGGAGGCGCGGTCGAGCTCCAGCACACGATGACCGTCCCGGCGTCGCATCCGCATCACCGCGCGCGCCCGGCGCTGGTTGCTCCGGCGGCGCGGCACCTGACGGCACCGGCTGCCGGCCCGGCCGCGGGCGCGAGCGTCGACCCGCCGGAGGAGGCGGCGCCGCTCGCGGCCAGCCTGCCGCTGCAGACGCAGGCGGTCAGGATCTCGCCCACGTCGCGCGCGAGCGCCTCGACGACGCCCACGACGGTGACCAGCTCGACGACCACCGTGACGGTTCCCTCGAAGCTGAAGTCGCAGAGCACCGGCGGGAGCTCGACGATGCTCCCCGGCGGCGGCGCGACGCCCAACAGCAACGGCACGACGGTCAATAGCCAGGGCGACGGCACCACCTCGGCGACCACTGGTATCTCCTCCTCCTCCTGACGACTTCGACGACCGCGGGCACCACTCCGTCGAGCACCGGCGCTAGCTCGACTGGTCAGCCGGACTCGGCGTCGGGTTCGACCACGTCGGGCTCGAGCGCTGGGAGCTCGCAGGGCGCCAGCAGCAGCGGAACGGGATCGACGCCGGGAATCTCCCCGAGCGGGACCCCGCCGCCGGCACCGTGAGCACGCCGGTCGCGGATCGACCCGGCGACTCACCTACCGACCCGGTAACCGATACCTACCTCGAGACGCTCGACCACGAAGACGTCGTCGTCCACCGCGGACGGCGGTCTGGGCTGTATACGTTCGTCGCCGTCCACTCCACGATCCGCGGCCCGTCGCTCGGCGGCTGCCGGATGTGGGGCTACACGGACGCGCGCCTCGCGCTACGGGACGCGCTGCGGCTTTCGCAGGCGATGACCTACAAGTCCGCCGTGGCCGATCTGCCGCTCGGCGGCGGCAAGGGCGTGATCATGACCGCACCCGGCGAGGTCCTGACCTCCGCACGCCGGACCGCGGCGCTGCTCGACTTCGGCGACACCGTCGAGTCGCTCGGCGGCCGCTATATCACCGCCGAAGACGTCGGCACATCGAGTCGCGACATGCGGGTGATCGCACGGCGCACCGCGCACGTGGC
This sequence comes from uncultured Solirubrobacterales bacterium, assembly GCA_963709205.1. Lineage (GTDB taxonomy): Bacteria > Actinomycetota > Thermoleophilia > Solirubrobacterales > Solirubrobacteraceae > Palsa-465. The sequence continues at coordinate 193,425 of CAVPVP010000018.1, read as the reverse complement.
CGGACTCCCGCGCCGTCAGGGCGGCTCCGGGGATCCCAGCCCGTTCACGGCGCTCGGGGTCGAGTCGGCAATCCGCGCCTGCTGCGAGCGGGTGTTCTCGTCGAACTCCCTGCGCGAGCGCTCCGTTGCCGTGGTCGGACTCGGGCACGTCGGATCGCGCGTCGCCAGGCGCTGCGCCAAGGCCGGCGCCAACGTCGTGGTCAGCGACATCGACGAGGGCAAGCGCCATTTCGCCGACGAGCTCGGCGCGGGCTGGGCGTCCCCATCGGCGGCCCTCGAGCTCGACGTCGACGTCGTGGCGCCGTGCGCGCTCGGCGGCGTTCTGGACCACAAGACCGTTCCCCGCCTGCGCTGCCAGATCGTCGCCGGCGCCGCCAACAACCAGCTCGCGAGCGAGTCGGTCGCCGACCTCCTCGCCACCCGCAGGATCCTGTGGGCGCCCGACTTCGTCGCCAACGCCGGCGGCCTGATCAACATCGCCGAGGAGCAGAACGGCTACAACCCGACGATCGCGGGCCGGCGCGTCCGGATGATCGGCGACACGTTGCGCCAGATCTTCGACGAGGCCGAGGCGACCGACGGCACCCCGCTGACGGCCGCCCTGGCGATCGCGCGCAAGCGGCTGGCGACCGCCTAGGGAACCCTCAGAGCGCGACCGTCGGCCGCTCGACGCCCGCGGGCAAGCGGCCCTCGTCGGCGAGCTTGTCCAGATGGGCCGCGAGCGTGACGGCGGCCGCCGGGCGTAGGCCCGGCGGCACGTCGGCCCACGCGTCGTCGAGCAAGGCCTCGGTGCTCCGCTTGCCGGCGTCGAGCGCTTCGATCAGCAGCCGCTCGCGGTCCAGCCGGTGGGCGATGTACTCGTCGAGCTTGGCCGCGGGGTCGAACACGGGCGGACCGTGGCCGGGGAGGAGGACTTCGAGTGACCGTTCCCGCAGCCGGCCGACGGCGTCCAGGTAGGACGCGAGCGCGCCCGGATCGGGGGCGATGAACACGCTTCCCTCGCCGAGCACGGCGTCGCCGGTCATGGCGGCGTCGCCGGCGACGTAGGCGAGGTGGTCGGGCGCGTGCCCGGGCGTCGCCACCGCCTCGAGCGGCCCGAACACGCCGCCGTCCGTTAGTTGCACGTCCGCCCCGGAGCCGGCGGCCGCCAGCCGTGCGTCGGGGTAACGGGCCCGGATCGCCGGCACTGCCCCGGTGTGGTCGGCGTGCTGGTGCGTGAGGGCGATGCCGCCGAGACCGCCCCGAACGTCGAGTTCGGCGGTGAGCGCGGCGACGTGCTCGGTGAGGTCCGGCCCGGGATCGACCAGCCATGCCGGGTCTCTCCCCACGATCCACGAGTTCGTGCCGCTCAGTGTGAACGGTCCCGGGTTGGCGGCCCGGATCCCGACGAGATCGTGGCCCGGGATCTCGATAAGAGTCACCGGGGCAGCATGACAGCCGCGTGTGCGGCTACACCGCCGCGCGCGCGGCGACGCGGCCGCGTGTCGGCTATGCCGCCGCGCGGACCGCGGGCGCCTCGGGTACGGGACCGAGGTCGTGCGCGTCGGGTACGGGAGCGAGGTCGTCGGCGTGGTCCAGGCTCCGTACCCGCCGGCTGAGCAACGGCGCGAACGTGACGATCGCGCCGACGACACCGGCCCAGATCAGCGTCGTGCGGACCCCGAGGGCAGCACTGACCGGGCCCGTCAGCGCATACGACAGCGGCAGCAGGCCGATCGAGATCAACCAGTCGAGACTCGAGACCCGCCCGAGGAGCTGCGCCGGGACGTGACGCTGCTTGGCGGTCGCCCAGGCGATCGTTCCGGCGGTCTCGAGCGTGTTGAAGAGGACGCTCGCGAGCATCAGACCCACCAGGCCTTTCGAGAGGCCGTAGCCGGCGACCGCGAGCGTTGCGACTGTCCACGCGGCGTACATGAACGTGAGGCTCCGGCGCGGAAGGCCGAACTGGCCGATCGTGAGCGCGCAGATCAACGAGCCGAGGCCGCCTGCCGCGAAGATCAGGCCGAGATCACGCGCACCGTCGGCGAACCGGTGTTTGACGATGAACGGGAGGAGCACCTCGGTCGGCCCCATGAAGAGCAGATACGCGACGGCCGCGCTGACCAGCGTCGCCCACACCCAGGCGTGGCTGCGAACGTAGCGGAGGCCGGCCCTGATCTCGCGCACGCCCACTTTTGTCTGCGCCGCGCCCGGAACCGGCCGGCGCGACATAGCGAGAAGCGCGACCACCGAGACCGCGAACGAGCCGGCGTCGAGCCCGAACGCCCAGCCCGCGCCGATCGCGCTCACGGCCAGGCCGCCGAGGGCCGGCCCGGCCAGCCGCAGCATCACCGGCCTGATCAGCTGGTCGAGCGAGTTGGCCTGCGCGAGCGCGTCGGCCGGGAGAAGCTGCGGCACGAGGGCATCGGAGGCGGGGTTGAAAAACGCGGTGGCGGCGCCGTACACCACGGCGATCGCCAGCAGCTCCGGTAGCACCAGGGCGCCCGTCACCGCGAGCGCCGCGAGCGCCGCCAGGACGGCCGCGCGGACCATGTCGGCGGTCAGCATCACCACGCGCCGGTCGAAGCGATCGCTCACCGCTCCGCCGATCAGCAGGCAGGTGATCGTCGGAATCGTCATCGCGATCCCGACGATGGCCAGTGCCGTCGGGGCGTCCGACAGCGTGTAGACCTGCCACGCCAACGCCACCAGGAACACCCCGTCCCCGAGCAGTGAGACCGACATGCCGGCCGCGAGCAACCGGTAATCCCTGTGCGTCAGCGGCGCGAGGAGGCGGACACGGCTGAAACCTCCCGGCCGGTCCAGCGCCTCGTGGCTCTGCTGCATGGCTCAGTGCGAGCTCGCGGCGCGCTCAGTCCGAGCTCGCAGCCAGCGCCGTCCCTTCGCCGGTGCCGGCGTGCTCCTCCAGGAAGCCGATCAGATGCTCGGGCACCATCGGCCTGGCGAAGTAGAACCCCTGTCCGGTGTCACACCCCAGGTCTCTGAGCGTGGCCGACTGCTCCGGGTATTCGATGCCCTCGGCGACCACCTCGAGATCGAAGGTCTCGCCCAGGCTCAGGACCGCGGAGGCGAGCCCGGACGTGACCGGCGCCGCGCCGGCGGCCAGGAGCGAACGGTCCATCTTGAGGATGTCGAGCGGCAGCATGCTGAGCGAGCTCAGCGACGAGTACCCGGTGCCGAAGTCGTCCATCGCCAGGCGCACGCCGAGCGCGCGAAGCTCGTTCAAGCGACTGATCGCCAGCTGGGTGTCGGTCATCATCACCGACTCGGTGATCTCGAGCGTCAGCGCTTCCGGCTCGAGCCCGGTAGCCGCCAGCGCCGAGGCCACGTCCCGGACGATGTCGGAGTGGAACAGCTGCTTCACCGACAGGTTGATTCCGATCGTCGGAAGGGTCGCTCCGCTGATCCGGTCCCGCAGTTCCTTTGCCTGGCGGCAGCCCTCGTGGACCACCCAGCGCCCGATATCGATGATCAGCCCGCTCTCCTCGGCAAACGGGATGAACTCCAACGGCGGGATCAACCCGCGCGAGGGATGGCGCCAGCGCAGGAGCGCCTCGACGCCGGTGACGGTCTCATCGGACAGGCGAACCAGGGGCTGGTAGTGAAGCTCGAACTCGCCGCGCTCGAGCGCCTTCTGGAGATCGGCGCGCAACGCCAGGCGCGCCACCACTCGGTCGTGCATGGCGGGCTCGAACAGGCGGTAGCCGCCCTTCCCGTCGGCCTTCGCGATGTACATCGCGGCGTCGGCGTTCCGGATCAGCTCGTCAGCGTCGGTGGCGGTGCCCGGCTCGACGACCGAGATCCCGAGGCTCGCGCGGATGGTCAGGTGATTGTCATCGAGCTCGATCGGACGGCTGAGCGAGTCGAGTATGCGCTCGGCGGTCTCGACCGCGGCCTGCAGATCGTGCACGTCCTCGAGCAGGATCGCGAACTCGTCGCCGCCGAACCGGGCCGCGGTGTCGGCCGCGCGGACGCTGGCTGAGATCCGCTGGGCCACCTCGAGGAGCACACGATCGCCGGTGGCGTGACCCAGGCTGTCGTTGACGGTCTTGAAATCGTCGAGATCGACGAACAGCACCGCCATCCCCATGCCCTCGCGCAGGGTGCGCGCCACGGCGTGCCGCACGCGCTCGTTGAACAGCGCCCGGTTGGCGAGGTGCGTCACCGAATCGTGGAAGGCCTGGTGGGCGAGCTGCTCCTCGAACGTCTTGCGCTCCGAGACGTCGCGGCCGTTGAGCACGATCCCGCCGACCGAGCTGTCGGCGAGCAGGTCGGTGTGGAGGATCTCGAAATGGCGGAGTCCGCCGTCCTGGTGCGCGAGCAGGCAGTCGATGACCTCGGCGCGACCGTTCGCGCCGGCGCCGTCGGTCAGGCGGCGAAGCATGCGCCCCTGCTCGTCGGGATGCAGCAGCTCCGCGAACGGCCGGCCGGTGACCTCGTCGGCGGTGTAGCCGAGCACGCGCTCGATCGACGGGCTCTGGTAGATGATCGTGTTGTCGGAGCTCAGAACCGTGATCAGGTCGCTCGAGTTCTGGACCAGCGTGGAGAACCTGGCCTCGCTGGCGCGGCGATGCACCTCTTCGGCGAACTCGGCGCTGCTCAGCGCGAGCGACACCTGATGGGCGAGGGTGCGCAGCGCGTAGCGGGTCTCCTCGTCGCCGCTGATGTCGCCGGCCACGATCAGCATCAGGCCGGCTCCGGTCCCGCCGCCGGGACGGAGCTCCAGCTGCATGACCCGGTTGCTGCCCGACGGGAGCCGCAGGCCGTCGCGCGCGCCGCCCGGCAGAATCGCCGCGCCCGCGTCGCCGGAGTCCTTGAGGAACGGCGAGATGCCCGCGGGCATGTCCCACTCGCACAGCCCACCCCGCTCGTCGAGCGACATCGCCCGCACCCGATCACCGACGATCCGGCACACGCGGGCATCGGTTCGGCCGTTGCCGAACTCGGCGAGCGCCTGGAGCGCCGCGATCAGGATCTCGCGAGGCTCGGTGGCCGCGACGAGCAGACCGCCGGCGGCGCTCAGCGCCCGCTCGCGCCCGACCGACTTCTCGCGCTGGCGCACGAGGCCGGTCATCCGTGCGACGACCAGCGAGAACAGCACGGCCGACGCGCCGATCACGAACAGCAGGTCCCAGTTGCGGGTCGGGACCACCTTGATGATCTCGATCGCCGGCGCGATCAGGGTGGCTCCGGCGAGCAGCGCCAGGCGCAGCCAGGTCAGACGCGGCTGGCGATCGGCCTCCTCTTCGGACAGCTCCTGCATCGACGGGTGCAGCGCGGCCGCACCCCAGAACAGATAGAAGAAGATCCAGCCCGCATCGAGCCACAACTGGTGGTTGTAGGTGTTGTGCAGCGTGAGCAGGCCGTAGATGTCATCCGTGACCAGCATCGACACAATGCCGGCGATCAGCAAGTAGAAGGCCGGCCGGCGCTTCCCGCTGTCCACGGCCAGGCGGATTCCCGCGGCCAGCAGGATGATGTCCCCCATCGGGTAGCCGATCGAGACGAGCTTGGGCAGTAGGCTGAGGGTCCCGTCGTGGACGTACGGCGCGATCAGCAGGATCCCGGAGACGAGCGCCAGGCCCAGCGTCATGATGAGTGCGTCGACAGCCCCCGGGCCGTCCGCGCGCCGGTTGCGGCGACGGACGAGGAGCATGATGCCCGCCATGAGCACCGGGTACATGGTCAGGTAGACGGCGTCGCCCCATGAGGGGAACGGGACGCTGACGTTGAACAGGATCCGGATGCTGTACGTGTAGACGTCGCCGACCCAGAACAGGAACACCCCCAGGGCGAGCAGCCACCAGGCGAGCCGGGCGCGCGGCCGGTAGAACCGGATGCCGGCGACCACCGCGACCAGACCGTAGAGGCCCAGGCCGTTGATCACCAGAGGACTACCTTTCAGCGGCGGCACGAACACGTAGAGCCCGGTGACGAGCGCGCCGAACGCGAGGAACATCCACCAGAGGCGGCTTCGGTCGGCGGCGGCGATCGGTGTGGCGGAAGGCATCACTAACCGCGATCGTCGGCCTGCGCGCGCCGGAGCTTGAACGTTTCGGCGACCTCGCCGAGCACGGTGCACAGATGTTCGATCTGCTCGTCGGTGTGCGCCGAGGTGAGCTGGAGGCGGAACCCGACCTCGTCGCGGGGGACGAGCGGATACACCGCCATCGTCACGTAGATGCCGCGGTCAAACAGCAGGTTGCCGACCTCGTCGACCCTGTCGGCCTCGGCGAGCGGGATCTCGATGATCGGAAACCCGGACTGGTTCGGGGTGGCGATGCCGAGCTCGCTCATCCGCTCGAGCACGCGGCCGGTCAGGCGGTGAAGCTTCGCCCGGAGCTCATCGCCGCGGACGTCGTTGACGCGGAGCCCCTCGAGGACCGTGGCGAGTGAGGCGACGGGGGACGGTCCGGAATACAGATACGGGGGCGCGGCGGTCTTCAGGACCTGCTTGAGCGGCGTCGGGCACGCGATGAACGCGAGCAGCGACGAATAGGCCTTCGAGAAGCCGCCGACGAGCACGACGTTCTCGTAGCTATCGGCCGCGTGCCGAACGATGCTGTTGCCGCGGACGCCGTAGTCGCACGGCTCATCGGGCGAGCGCTCGCCGATCACCCCGAAGCCGTGGGCATCGTCGACGTACAGGATCACGTCGTACTTACGGGCGATCTCGGCGAACGCGGCGAGATCCGGGGCGTTGCCGGTCATGCTGTTGACCCCGTCGATGCAGATCATGCCCGGCCGGCGCCAGGCCCGGTCGCGCAGCAGTCCCTCCAGGTGATCAAGGCTCTCGTGGGCGAAGCGCTGGACGGCGGCGCCGCGCCCCTGGGCGAGCGCGCAGCCGTCGTAGATGGTCTTGTGGGCGCGGCTGTCGAGGAACACCGTGCCGCCACCCGCCAGCACCGGGATCACCGACATGTGGATATGCGTGATCGTCGGCAGCAGGAGGCTGTCCTCGCAGCCCAGCAGCTCGGTGAGCTTCGCCTCGATCTCCTCGTACAGGACCGGGCTTCCCAGCAGGCGCGACCAGCTCGGGTGCGTACCCCATTTGCGGAGGTACTCCGGAACGGCCTCGATGATCTCGGTGTCCAGGTCGAGCCCGAGGTAGTTGCACGACGCGTAGTCGGTCAGCCACTGGTCCCCGACGCGGATGAAACGGCCGTCGATCTCATCGATCACCGCATCCAGCATCCGGTGCGAGTACTGCAGGCGCGCGAGGTCCTCGGTCGAGCGAATCCACCGCTCGAGCCAGCGGTCCTGGTGACGTTCCCCCCACCCGAGCGCCTCGCGCGGATCGATCGCCGGCGGGGCGGCAGGGGCGGTCCCACCGTTCCGGGCATAAGGGGTCGGATCGCTGACATCGGTGTGACGCATCACGCCGCTTATCGGTCGAATCGCGCCGAACTGAAGCCCTCGCACCCTCGATCAGCCGATAAGCGGAGCTTCCGCGGCCGCTTTCCCACCAGAAAAACGCCAATCCCGATCTCTCAACGAGTAGGCGGTCCAGCTCCGGGAGGACTCTGCTAGGCGTCGCTCGCCTCCCGCCAGCCGAGGCGGCGTAGTAGGTCACCTGTTTCAGAAGACGCCCTGGCTTCGGAAAGCTAGCTTTCACGATGGAGGTTGTCTACTACCGTGCGTAGTGTTATTGTTCGTAGTAGACAGTTCCTTCCTCGAACGATCGGAGATCTTGTGATCAAACGCTTTGCCCTCCTCACCACCGCGGCGGCGCTGCTCGCGAGCTTCGCGACGGCCGCCATCGCCAGCGGACGCAATTCCCGGCACCGCCACGGCGCCGTGCGTGCCCGCCTCGCCTCAGACACCAGCCCGACCAGGTGATCCAGTGGAACCAGGAGCTGCAGAAGGTCCTGGTCGCGCCGGGCGCCCAGCCCGCTTCGATTCATCCGACCCGCACGCTGGCGATCACCCAGATCGCCGTATACGACGCGGTCAACGGCATCCTCGGAGGCGGCGAGCCGCTGGTCGTCGACCTGCGCGGTCCGCGCAGCGCGTCTGCTGACGCCGCCGCGGCGGCCGCGGCGCGCACCGCGCTCGATGCGCTGCTACCCAGCCAGCAGCCGACGATCGACGCGTTCTTCCAGTCCTCGCTCGCTCAGATCGGGTCGGGCGAGCACGTCGAACGCGGCATTCGCTTCGGGAACGCGGTTGCGCAGGCCGTCCTGGCCGCCCGCGCCGACGACGGGGCCGACCGCCACTCCCCCGGTGTTCACCCCCGGCACGGGCCCCGGGGAATACCAGCTGACGCCGCCGGCGTTCGCCCCCGCCGGATTCACCCAGACCTCGCACGTGACTCCGTTCGTGCTCGAGAGCGCGAGCCAGTTCCGGCCCGCCGCCGCCGCCAGCGCTGACGAGCGCCAAGTACGCGGCGGACTTCAACGAGGTGAAGTCCCTCGGCGAGCTGAACAGCACCACCCGCACCGCCGACCAGACGGCGATCGGGAAATTCTGGGGCGCGGCGCCGATCTGGATCGTCTGGAACCAGATCGCCGACCAGGCCGCAGTCGGCTTCGGCAACAGCCTCGAGCAGAACGCCCGCCTGTTCGCGCAGCTCAACACGACGCTCGCTGACAGCGCGATCGCCCTCTACGACGCGAAGTACGCCTTCCATCGCTGGCGGCCGATCACCGCGATCACCGCTCCCGATCAGGGCAACAACACCACGGTCGCGGACCCCAACTGGGTGCCTCTGGCCAACACGGCGAACGACCCGAGCTACCCGGGTGCCCACGCGACGTTCAGCCAGGCAGCCGCGACGGTGCTCGAGGACTTCTTCGGCACCGACGTGTTCTCGTTCTCGCTGACCAACGCGTCGGTCGGCATCACCCGATCGTTCACGAGCTTCTCGGCGGCCTCGAACGAGGCGTCCGATAGCCGCATCTTCGCCGGACAGCACTTCCGCTACGACGAGGAAGCTGGGCAGACGCTCGGTAGCCAGGTGGCCGACTTCGTGGTCGACCACGCGCTGTTGCCTACCGACGAAGGCCGCCGGTAGAACCGCCGAGCGGGCTCACACCCTGCCTCCAGGCGCTCCCCCGACACATGCCGGCGCGCGCGGCCACAGCGCGCGTCGGCCGTCGGGGCTTTGGCCTTCGTTCACCCGCTAAATCCGCGGGTGAAAACAGGAAGATCCGCCTCTGTCGAGACGTCCTCAGTTACGACCGCGTAGCACGCATGCAACCGATAGCGAGAGGTGATTCATGAGGCGCGAAGCGCTCGTCTTCTTCGTGGCAGCGGCCACCTTGCTCGTGGCCGTCTCACAAGGGGCTCCCGCCGCGCACACAGCAACCGGCACGAAGCTCCAGCTGCACCAGTCTGGTCTCGGCAGGATCCTTGTGAACGGACGAGCGTCAACCGTGTATGTCTTTACTCGCGACTCGCGCCGCCGCGACATGTGCGTCACGGTCAGCGGCTGCACGTCCGTTTGGCCCCCGGTAATCAGCCACGGGAGGTTGACCCTCGGCCAAGGCGTGAAACGCTCGTGGGTCGGAACGATCATGCTGCCAAATGGCACCCGCCAGCTCACATATGCCGGCCATCCCCTGTACACCTACGCCGCCGATGCCGGGCCCGCGCAAACCGGGTACGTGGGAGTGGAGGAGTTTGGCGGCACCTGGTATGCCATAGGCGCGTCGGGCGGAATCTTGAAGTAGGACCGCGCGGCTGACTCCGCCGCTGACTTCCTCTCGCCCCTGGATTGGCGGAGAACCATCGATGATTTGGGATGAGAATGTCGACACCGCTAGCCGCGCAGCGAGAGCATTTGGCCGACGGCTGGGTCGAGGTCGCCGTCGAGCGTGCGGCGATAGATGGCTTCGACGGCGTCTCGCCCGCTGTGATGCTGGGTCTGCATCCATTTCTCGACCGTGGGGAGAAACGCTTCCCACGCCTCGTTGTAGCGCCGCCCGAACTCTCCAGCGCCCCATTCGCTGCGGCGTTTCTCCATCCACGGAGGGAGGAAGAAGAGCTCCGCCTCACCCCCACTTAGCGGCCTATCGACCGCGCTCCGTTCCCAGTGTGTGGCGCCGACCACGACGGTCCGTCGCAGCCGCTCGCCCGCGAGCCGGCGCAGTTCGCTGAACAGCCGGTCATCGCCGGCCAAATCGACAAAAACGAGGAACCCGTCCAGCGGCAACTCCTGAACATCGTCGTACGCGATCACGCGGTCGTAATACCCGGTGCGTTGGGTGAACGGGACGTTGCGGGGCGAGGTGAGGCCGACGAGGCCCACCTCATCGAGGGCTCGTGCGAGCAAGAACGCAATGCCCATCGCGGTCTTGCTCGATGCGCTTGACAGCACGATCCGCTCGGCGCCAAAGACGCCGCGGTCGCCAAGAAAGTCTGCCGCGCCGAATGAGGTCATGAACAGGGGTCGCCACAGCGCCTGCTGATCTTCGGCCCGGGGATCGTCACTCGCCGTGCCCAGGCGCGTGTACCGCTGATACACCGCCGGCAGATCGGCGCGGTGCGAAGCAGCGTCGATAAATCCGCCGGCGTAGACCTGGTCGGCGATGACCGTGAGGTGGGTGGACATCGGCAGGTAACCAAACACGCGCTCGCCAACCTCGAGCTCGTGGTGGGCTGATGCCGCAACGCCGGCGTAGCCCCAGACCGGGACCCGACCCCAGCCCTCAGGCGCCGGAAAGAAGCGCCAGTAGCGCATCGCCTCGCCGAGCATCGCGTAGGTGATGTTGTTGGCGCTGAAGCCGAACCTGTCGATCTCGAGCAGGACCTCACCCGGCCGGAGTTCGGAACCGTCCGGCTCCTGCGCCCGCGCAAACCGGGTCCGCCGCAGATCCTCCCGCGCGACCAGGAAGTCGACCCCGATTTGCACTATGGGCGCTGGGCCTGCGGTGCGTCTGCAGAGCGCGAGCGTCGGGCTCCGCTCTTCGGTCGCTTCGGTGTGACTTCCCGCTCGTGCTCGGCCGGCTGGCTCGCGCTGAGCAACTCGGCCGCCCCGCGCTCGACGCCCGCGGTCAGGATGTCGATATCGCGGGAGCTGTCGTAGTCCCCGGTGACGCCGAAGTAGAGGCCGCCGTTGTAGGAGAAGATCGCGATCGAGATCCGCACGTTGCCGATCAGAGGGACGAACGGGAACGACTCGAGCAGCCGTCGCCCGAGCGTCTGGAGCGGTCGCTGCGGGCCCGGGACGTTGGTCACGCCCGTCTGCACACCGAGGTTGGGCGAGCGGGCGGCCAAGCGGCCGCCGAGCGCGAGCAGCTGCGGAGGCGCGAAGCCCGACAGCGAGGTGAGCACCTCCCCTGCCACGGCCTGACCGGACTGCTTGAGCTTGTCCATCTGGGTGTGCACCGACTCCAACCGCTCGACGGAATCCTCGGTGCCGACCGGCAAGGTGGGCAGCATCGCGGACACCTGGTTGTTGTACACGCCCCGTTCGCCGGGCTGGCGGACGGACACCGGGACGAGCGCCCGGACGCCGCGGCCCTCGACCTTCTCGCCGCGGCTCTGGAGCAGCTCTCTCAACCCACCGGTAACGATCGTCAACACGACGTCGTTGACGGTCCCACCGAGGGCCGACCGGATCGCTTTGACGTCGCTCAGGTGCACGTACGCCGTGCTCCAGGTTCGATGTGGCCCGATCGAGCCAGTGAGCGATGAGGAGCCCACTGGTCGCAGCAACCCAGCCGCAGAGCTCACGCCGCGCACCAGCGCCTGCGCCTGCTCGAGCGACGCCCGCGGCCGGCGCAAGCTCGAACGCACCATCCGTACCTGCTCGGCTGGATTGGCCGCGAGATTGGTCAAGCTGCGAACGACGAGCTCCGCGTCACTCGGCTCGGGCGCCGGCTGCCAGCCCTGGCCCGGGGACTGTGGCGGGCTGTCGTCGAACATCACCGTCATCAGGTCGGTCGACGACACGCCGTCCACCATGCAGTGATGGACCTTGGATAGCAGCGCCCAGCGGTTCTCGCTTACCCCCTCAATCATCCAGATCTCCCACAGCGGCTTTCTGCGGTCGAGGTGTTGGGCGAAGATCCGGGCGGCGGTCCGGCGCAGTACCTCCTCCGTGCCGGGGGCCGGCAGGGCGCTGTGGCGAAGGTGGTATCCGAGGTTGAAGTGCGGATCATCCACCCACACCGGCCGCCCCAGCGCCAGGGGGACGAAGCGGACCTTCTGGCGGTAGCGGGGGACGGCGTCGAGCTTGCTGGCGACCATCTCCTCGAGGCGCTCAAACGGAGGCGCCGGGCCTTCGAAGATGCTGACCCCGCCGATGTGCATCGGGGTGTTGGGCCCCTCGATGTGCAGAAACGAGGCGTCCTGCGGACTCATCCATTCCATGCCGTCTCCTCCTCCAGGATCTCCGCCAGAACTCGGTAAACCGCGCGGTTGACCGACATTCCGGCGTGACTCGATTCGACCTCGACGTGGCGGGCGTCGGGATCGAGACAAGCCCGCCACGACACGATCCCGTCGCTCCGCGAGTAGATCGCCACCGCGCGCTCACCGCATCCGGGTTACGGACCGCAAGCACGCGCGCGAGCTCTCCACCGCGGCTCTTCCCGATCACCACAGCGCACCCGCCGGTGTCCTCAGCCAGGCTCCGCAGGCGGACCTCGAGGCGGCGGACGGTTCGCTCCGCGCAATCGACGTTCAGTCGCATCCCCGCCGACAAGGTGCGCGAGCCGCGGCGACGCAGCCAACCGCGGAGCGCCGACAGCGAGGCGTCACCGGCCATGAACCCAGGCACCAGCAACACTGGCGGTGCGTCCACCTGACGCCCTGGACCCAAAAACGCGGCATCGCGGGCGAGGCGCGCAAGCTCGAACCCATAGCGAAGTTCACGTCTCAGCGGAAGATCCACAGGTTCAGCCACCAGCACGGGCGTCATTCGCTGAGCGTAAGGCACCGTCCGCTCGGGCGCCGGGGCGGCGAGGATTACGGCCAGCGGCCGTGCACGCAACATCGCCGCGAGGCACCCGCGCGTGCAGCATCCGAGAGAGACTCCACATGGACCTGACGTTCAACGAGCACGAAACAGAGTTTCGCGACGAGCTGCGGGCGTGGCTGGCGTTCAATCGACCGGGCGACAACCCGGACGGTGATGGCCGCGACCGTTACGCCTGGCTGCGGGACTGGCAGCGTCGTCTGCATGAGGGCGGCTGGGCCGGCGTTGACTGGCCCGTCGAATACGGCGGGCGCGGGGCAACGCTGACGCAATCGGCGATCTTCTTCGAGGAGCTGGCGCGCGCCAGCGCTCCGTTGCCGGTCAATGTGCTCGGGCTCCTGTCGATGCTCGCTTGTATCTCCGCCGATGGCGGTACGGTGCGTCTCACGGCGCAGGCCTCCTTCATCGTCTGGCAGGACTTGAGGGAACCTACGCCGTCGCTCTGACAACACCCGGCGCGTATTTACAGCAGTTCTGGGACGCCACCGACACGGCCCAAGATACCCGTGGCAGTGGCAGAGCAGGTCTCGGTGAAGGGCGACGGCGCTGCCGGTTCACGCCTACACCGGTCACGGAGCCCGCGCGGCCGCTTTGCTCGGCGACCGCTAGCGCAGCTGTGCTCAAGGTCGGTCGGCACCTACGATTCCGCGACTCAACCAGCGTTGCGAGGACGGTTGAGTCTGGGCAGACCCAAGCGATCAGCGTCCACGACCCGCGGGGCGTTTGAACTCGTCGTCGAAGGCCAGCTTGAGCAGGGCGCTCAACTTCTTGGCGCCGCGAAGGCCGCAGGATATCCTGGCCCGAACCCCGATGACCAAGCTGGCCCGAACCCCGATGACCAAGCCATGCTCGACGACATAGAGCGCTATCACTTCGACGCTGCGGCGTGCGCTCAGTCCGGCCATCTGGGGCCTGCTCACCACCCGTGCAGGTGCTGACTTCTCGTTCGGCCGAGCGATCACTTTCGCGCTTGCGGAGGCAGCCCATCTCGATCAGTCCGCCGAGGTCGCAGCCGAGAGCACGCCAGAATCTCACGTAGAGATCGCTGGTAGTCACCTGACACGCGGTGAGCCGCCGGGCGCCACGTCGGAGCATGCCCACACCACTCACCGGTGCAGTCGCACCAGCAATCTTGACGACGTAGGCGCGTGTGGGCGGAGGATCGCGTCCAGCGTAGGTGATTGGGGGCCACTCGCGAAGCCGTCGCACCTCCGCTCCAGGCCAAGACGACTTCTTCGGGGGCCGTCTATGTTGGCGCCAGCGTATTCGCGTTGTCGCACGTTCAGTGAGCACCTGTAGGCGGCCTATCGCAGCGACATGGTGATGCACGCAAAGCGACCCGGCGGTGGCGCCATCACGTTCGAGCTCACGGGCGATCGGAACCGACTGCCGCTCCTGTTCTGCCACGGGCTCGCAGACACGCGCTTGTCGGCCCGGCAGCTCGCACCCGCACCGCGCGAGCTCGGTTTCTTGGTGATCGCGCCGGACCGTCCAGGTATAGGGCTGAGCGATTCTCGCCGGCTCGAGCGAGTCGCGGACTGGGTGGAGGATGCCCTGGTGGTGCTCGAACGCATGCAATTCGACCGCACGGCGGTGATCGGAGTATCCGGCGGCGGTCCGTTTGCCGCGGCCTGCGCCGCGGCGCTTCCCGAGCGCACTGTCGCGCTGGCGCTCGTGTCCCCGCTGGGAATGCCCACATGGAGCAACCGCGGGATGGCCGCCGGCGACCGCTTCTCGCTTGCGGTGGCCACACGCGCGCCCCGCTTCGGCGGCTGGTTCCTCGGCCGGCTGGGTGCGCTGGCCGGTCGCGCACCCGGGTTGTTCCTCAAGCTGGCGATGGTTGGGCTTCCTGAGATCGACCGACGGGCGCTCAATGGTCCTACGAGAGCGTCGCGTTCGTCGAGAGCTTCCGCGAGGCGTTCCGTCGCGGGCAGGCTGGAGTCGCGCAAGATCTCCGCGTGCTGACACGCGGTTGGGGCTTCGACCTCGGGTCGATTCGCGCGCCGACGTGGGCTCACCACGGCACCGCGGACACGACGGTCCCGGTCGAGCACGCCCGGCGTTTCGTGGACGCGATCCCGACTGCGAAGCTTCGCCTACGCCCAGACCACGGTCATCTCTCCCTGCTCCCCGGCGGCGCGAAGGCGATGCTCTCGGAGCTCCGCGACATGTCCGTCGACTGAGGAATATTGTTGGTGAATCCGCCCGCCGCAATCGGGATTTGTTCGACCTAGGACAGCCACTTGAGGGTCCTGTTCGTACACCCAAGCCCGCTTATGTACTCCGAGATCTTCCTGCGGCTGGAGCCGCTAGGCTTGGAGCGCGTCGCAGGGGCGTCTCGCGCGGCCGGCCACGAAGTGCGCGTGGTCGATCTGCAGGTGTATTCGCACGCGGAGCTGGAACAAGAGCTGTCGGCCTTCCGCCCCGAGGCGGTGGGCTTCGGCCTCAACTACCTGGCGAACATCCCCGAAGCGCTGGAGCTGGCGAAGCTGATCAAGCGGCGCCTCCCCAGCTGCTTTACGTTCGCCGGCGGGCACAGCGTCTCGTTCATCGCCAAACACGTCCTCGAGCAGGCCGATGGGGCCCTCGATGCGGTCGTCCGCGGCGACGGCGAGGTGATCACGCCCTTACTGCTCGCAGCGGCGAGGGACGGCGGTGCGTCGGAGCTCCCGGGGGTGGTCACGCCGCACGGCCAAGGCAAGGGTGCGCCTCAGATGCTCGATTCGATCGACGACTGCCCGCCTGCGCGCGACCTCATGGGACGGCGCCGCAAGTACTTCATCGGGGAACTCGACCCGTGCGCCTCGATCGAGTTCACGCGCGGGTGCCCGTGGGACTGCTCGTTCTGCTCCGCTTGGACGTTCTACGGCCGCGCCTACCGGAAGGCCTCGCCGAGCGCCGCGGCAGCGGAGCTGCAGTCGATCAGGGAGCCGAACGTGTTCATCGTCGACGATGTGGCGTTCATCAAAGCCGACCACGGAGACGCGATCGCGCGCGAGGTCGAGCAACGCCGAATCCGCAAGCGGTACTACCTCGAGACGCGCGCGGACGTGCTGCTGCGAAACACAGAAATCTTTGAGCGCTGGAGACGGCTCGGGCTGGCGTACATGTTCCTCGGGATCGAAGCGCTCGACGAGCAGGGTCTCGCGCTCTACCGCAAGCGCGTCAGCCCCGAGACGAACATGAAGGCCCTGGAGGTGGCGCGGCGGCTCGGGATCACGGTCGCCATCAACCTAATCGTCGATCCGCAATGGGACGCGAAGCAGTTCGAGCTGGTGCGCGAGTTCGCTCTGTCGGTGCCCGAGATCGTCCACCTGACGGTGATCACGCCGTATCCCGGCACAGAGATCTGGCACGCCGATTCGCAGAAGCTCACTACCTACGACTATCGCCTGTTCGACATCCAGCACGCGGTACTGCCGACTAAGCTGCCGTTGAAGCAGTTCTACGAGGAGCTCGTCCGCACCCAGGCCGTGATCAACCGAAAGTTCCTCGGCGTCGCCGCCGTCGCACAGACGTTCGGGATCATCGCCCGCCAGCTCGCACACCGCCAGACGAACTTCATCCGCATGATCTGGAAGTTCAACTCCGTCTACAACCCGGAGCGGCAGTACGCCGACCACTTCCAGGAGGTTCGGTACGAGCTGCCCCCGCCTCGGCCGCACCACATCCCGCCTCGCGACCGCGCCGAGCTCTACATACACCACCGCGCAACCGTAACCGGCGGACACGCCTGATCGTGGGCCGTGAGGTCGCCGCGTGATCGCGGCGGGCATCGTGGTCGCGCTCGCGGCGGCCGTCGCGAACGCGTTCGCCGTCGTCTTCCAAGCCTCCGAGGACAGGCGCTCGCCCAGCAGCGAGGCTGGGCGTTTCTCGCTTCTGCGGATCCTGCTCCGTCGCCGGCGTTGGTTGATGGGGACGATGCTGATGGTGCTCGCCTGGCCGCTTCAGATCCTGGCGCTTGGGTTGGCGCCGATCACCGTGGTGCAACCCACCCTGGCCGCTACCCTGCTGGTGCTGCTCGCGGTAGCACGGCTCGAGCTCGGCGAGCTGGTCGGCCCGCTCGAGACGTTCGGCGCCCTGACCATCGTCGCCGGCGTGACTGCAGTGATCGTGGCCGCGCCCCGACATACGGTGCTCGATCCCGCCGCGGCCCGCCTCGCGGTGCCGCTAGTGCTGGTCGGCGCCGCCGCCTTGCTCGGGTACCTGCTCGCCCGCCTGCGGCCGGACAGGCGACTCCCGGCAGTGATCGGCGCAGGACTGGCATACGCATGGGTGGACTTCGTCAACAAGCTGCTCGCGAACGACATCTCGAGCGGGCGCTGGGGCCTCGCGGTCGTCTGGCTCGCGGCGACGATCGGCTTCGGGGCTCTCGCATTCCTCGAGGAGACGACCGCGCTACAGCGGCAACCAGCGGTGACCGTGGCGCCGGTGATCGGAGCCGTGCAGGACCCGCTGCCGGTATTGATGGCGCTCGCCGGCGGGATCGAGGTGTGGGGCTCCGGCGCCCACAGCGTTATCCCGCTCGTAGGCGGGCTCGCGCTCGTGACGGTGGGCGCGGCGGTGCTCGGACGCTCGAAGGCCATCGCCCGCGTGTCCGGTGACCAGGCTCCCGCGGCCGGTAGCCGTCACCGGTTGGGGATCTGCGCTCCGGACCGCCCCAACCGCGCTGGTACTTTGCCCTGAGTGATCGGGCTCGTTGCAGCCAACCTTCGCCGCCGGGCGGCGCGGACGTTGCTGACCGCCGGGGGCGTGGCGGTCGGGGTCGCGGCGGTCGTGGCGCTGCTCGCGTTGTCAGCCGGGCTCAACGACGCGGCAGCCCAATTCGTGCATCTGGGAAAGGCCGATCTCGGGCTGTTTCAGCGGGACGCCGGCGACCCGACCTCGTCGGTGCTGCCGGTGTCGCTGCTCGAACGTGTCCGGGCGCAGCCGGAGGTCTCACAGGCGACGCCGATCCAATTGCTCATCGACGTGGTACACGGCGCGCCGGGGACAGTCGTGCTCGGGCTCGATCCGGGTGGCTTCGCAAGTCGGCAGCTGGTGCTCACCGCCGGACAGGGCATCGCGCGCGGCCAGGCGGTGGTCGGCGACCTCCTGGCCGGCCAGCTCCACCTCCGCCCGGGCTCCACCCTGCGGATCGGCGGGCGCCGTCTTCCGGTCGCCGGCATCTACCACACCGGCCTCTCGTTCGAGGACTCGGGGGTGGTGCTCGCGCTCTCGGACGCGCAGGTGCTCGCCGGCCGCACGCCGAGCGAGGTGACGACCTTCGCCGTCAAGCTGCGGCGCGCAGACGGCGGAGGCACAGGGCGAACGCGAGCTCCAACGAGCATTCCCCGGGCTGGCCGCGATCGGCGACCCGGGCGAGGCGGTCACGAGCCGGCGCGAGCACGCGTGCTGATCTCCAAGGCGGTGCTGCTGATCGTGGTGCTGGCCCTGATCATCGGCGGCGCTGGCGGTCGCCAACACGATGCTCGCGGCGCTGCTCGAGCGCCGGCGCGAGCTGGCGCTGCTGGCGACGATCGGGTGGAGCGCCCCGCAGCTGGCGGGCTGGTACTCGGCGAGGCGGTCGACGGTCAGCATGCTGGGGACGGGCGTAGGCGTGCTGCTCGGCCTCGCGGCGAGCAAGTTGCTCCCCGGGGCGCTTGGGCCTGGGCGGCTTCATCTCCCCGGCGCTGACCGCCTGGGGTGTCGGACGCGCGGCGCTGATCGGGATCGCGATCGGGACGATCGGCGCGGTCTACCCGATCTGGCGGGTGACCCGGATGCGCGCCGTGGTGGCGCTCGCGCTGACCTGAGGCCGTTCAGCTCTCGCGGATCTGCCCGTCGATGAGCTCGCACAACCCGGTCGGCGCGCTCGGTCACAGCGGAGTCGTGGCTGACGATGATCACGGTCATGCCGTGGCGGTCGCGCATCGCCGCGAGCAGATCCAGCACCCGCTCGCTGCTCGCCGAGTCGAGCGCGCCGGTCGGCTCGTCGGCGAGCAGCAGCCGCGGCTCGTTGGCGAGTGCCCGCGCGAGCGCGACTGCGCTGGCGCTCTCCGCCCGACAGCTCCGACGGCAGGTGCTCGACCCGGTCGCTGAGGCCGACCTCTTCGAGCAGCTCGCGGCTGCGCGCGTGTCGGGCGTCCGGGGCCATCCCCGTCGCGAGCAGCGCCGCTCTCGACATTGCTCTGCGCGCTCAGGTACGGCAGCAGCAGGTTGTCCTGAAACACGAACCCGACCATGCGGCGGCGGAACTCGACCGCGTGGCGAGGCTCGGGGACCGGCTGACCGGCGACGAGGATCGTGCCCGAGTCGGGACGGTCGAGCGTCCCGATCAGGTTCAGCAGCGTGCTCTTGCCCGAACCCGGAGGGCCCGGTGATCGCGACGAACTCACCGGCCGAGACGCTGAACGACACCCCGCGCAGCGCCCACACCCGCCCGTAGGTCTTCACCGCGTCCCGGACGACAACCGGGGCACCGCCGCCGGCAGGCGCAGGCACGACCTCCCGCCGCCGGGGCACGGCTCTCAGGCGGGCGGCGCGCGGCTGCCGCAACAGACTCACTTGCTGACGTTGACCGGCCAGGCCAGCGCCACGGAGCCGGCGCTCGTATGGATCAAGGTCACGAGCATGATCGGATGCCCCACCGCAGCCGCCGGAAAGGTGAGGGCGTCGTGAAGCACCCCGCCCTTCAACTGGTGAGCCGGCGGTGTCTCCTTGCCGACGACGCCGACCCCGGCAACGACGAAGTCGGTCTCGACCGTCCCGGACAGCGGCTTGCCGCTCGCGCCTGTGACCCGGACCGTGTAAGACCACAGCTTGCCGGAAGGCGGAGTGTGGCCGGCGCCGCGCAGCGAGGCGTGCACAGGCCCGGTGGTGACGGCCGGGCTCGTCGCCGTGGTCGGCGAGGCGCTCGTCTGGGACGGGGTCGAGTTCGTCTGCGAAGGGGCTGAGGTGGCCTGAGGGGACGTCGAGCTCGTGGACGCGGACGTGCTGGTGGTCGTGGCGGACTTAGACGTCGAGCTCCCGCACGCCGTGCACATCATCAACGCGCCGACGGCAAATGCTGTCGATATCTGCGCCATCCCAGCCAGAATCTAGCGAGGCCATTCTCCCCCATCCAGAGCAGGACGGCGCGGGCCGGGGTCAGAACGACCTCATGGCGCGGTCAGCACGCCTCGGCTTCGGCGGCGCCGCGGCGGATCTGATTCGATCCTGATGATGAGCACCGATGGCCGCTGGCCCGACGTAGTCGAGCTGCTCCAGCGTCGTGCCGGGGAGGCGATGGCGCTCAACCAGCGCCACCTCAACCCCCAGCTGGGCAGGGTGGTGCGCACCCTCGGGTTCGACCGTGACTGGGCCGAAGGTCGGGGCTCGTACCTGATCGACCGGGACGGCCGCGAGTACCTCGATCTCCTGTCCGGCTACGGCATGTTCGCGCTCGGGCGCAACCACCCGTACGTCAAGGCGCAGCTCCAGCAGCTGCTGGCGACCGATACCCCGAACCTGCCACAGCTGGGCGTCTCGATTCTCCCCGGCGTCCTCGCGGAGGAGCTGATCGCGCGCGCCCCCTCGTCGCTCGACGCCGTCGTGCTGACGAGCTCCGGCACCGAGTCGGTAGAGGGGGCGATCAAGTTGGCGCGCGCCGCGACGCGGCGTCCTCGCGTGCTCTACTGCGAGCGCGGGTTTCACGGTTTGACGTTGGGGTCGTTATCGGTAAACGGCAACGAAGAGTTCCGCGCTGGTTTCGGAACGCTCCTGCCGGGATGCCACGAAGTGCCGTTCGGAGACCTCGGCGCGCTGGAGCGCGAGCTCGCGCGCAAGGATGTAGCCGCGCTGATCGTGGAGCCGATACAGGGGAAGGGCGTCTACATCGCCCCCGATGGCTACCTTCAGCGGACCCAGGAGCTGTGCCGCAACGCCGGCACCCTTCTGATCGTCGACGAGGTACAGACCGGACTCGGGCGCACCGGACGGTTTCTGGCTCTCGAGCATTGGGGTGTGGAGCCGGATCTCGTGACGCTCTCCAAGGCGCTGTCTGGTGGGTACGTCCCGGCGGGAGCGCTGCTGGCGAGCCGAGACGTGTTCAACAGCACGTTCGCGTCGATGGAGCGCTCCGTCGTGCATGGCTCGACGTTCGGCGGCGGCGATCTGGCCGCGGCAGCCGCGCTGGCCACGATCGCGGTGATCGAGCGTGACGGCCTCGTCGACCGCGCCGCGAGGCTCGGCGAGTTGCTGCTCGAGCTGACCCGACCGCTGGTTGACCGCTTCGAGGTGGTGAGCGACGTGCGCGGACGCGGGCTGATGTGGGCGATCGAGCTCGGCCCACCGTCGGGGCGCGCCGCGCGGCGACTGTGGGACATGATCGAGCGCCGGCAGCCCGGCCTGTTCGCGCAGACCGTGATCGTGCCGCTGTTTCGCGATCACCGCATCCTGACCCAGGTCGCCGGGCATCACATGAACGTGATCAAGGCGCTCCCGCCGCTCACCGTCGAGGAGCAGGATCTGCGCCGCTTTGCGGCCGCACTCGAGGAGGTGCTGGCGCACGTCGAGGTGCACACGGTCCGCACCTTCGCAAGCCTTGGGTTCGACCTCGGCCGGCGGACCCTCACGGCGCGCTGAGCGCGGCGGCGCGCCGGCCCGGCACCGGGTCGACTACGGCTTCTGTCGGGGGGACTCCGGGCGGTGGCCGGCTCCCTGGCGCTTGGTATCGGCCGTGATCATGAGCTGCAGTTGGCGGTGGGCGATCAGCCCCGGCGTGGCCGCCAGCAGGAAGTTGAAGGCGCGATAGGCGACTACCGCCGCGAGCGCGGGCGCCAGTGGCTGGCGTACCCAGTAGAGCGAGTAGGTCATCAGGACCTCGGTGATCCCCGCTCCACCGAGTGGAAGTGACCGGCGCGTCGCCGCGTACCCGGTGGCGTAGGCAATGATCACCTTGCCGACGCCCGGATCGAGCCCGAATGTGCGCAGGCCGCCGTAGAAGGCCCCGATATCGGCGGCCCAGTAGAGCGCGGTGCCGAGCCACGCTCCGGCATACGTCGGGGCTTTGCGGATCAGAGTGCGGAGGACGCCGACCGCTTCCAGGGCGGGACAGAGCCAGCCGAGGCGCCCGCCGCGCATCCGCGACAGCCGATCAATGCGGGCAGGGACGCTGGCCCACAGCCCGAAGCCGAAGCCGAGCGGCACCGCGATCGCCCATGGCCACAGCAGCGACGCCATGATGTTCGCCCCTTGCGCGAGCAGGATGATCGAGGTGACGCAGGTGATCGGCGCCAGCACGGCCCACTCGAGCGTGCCAAGCGCGAGAACGCGCACCCGTGCGCTATGTTCGTCTTCGTGAAGGGCCTGAAGGGTTTGGCGATCGATGCCGAACCCTCCACCAATTGAGAACGGGCCGAAGCCGGCTATGACCACGCGCGCCACGAGAGGCAAGGCAAGCGGCGCGTGGCCGTGGACCTGGGCAATCGATCGGTAGGCGATCATGTACGCCGCGTAGGCGACCAGTTCGCAGCCGGCGATGAACGCGATCCACCTGGCGTCGATGTGGCTGAAGGCCCGTCCTACCTGGTCGACCCCGGTCGCGCGCGCGACGGCCAGCACCGCGATGGCGGCGAGCCCCGTCGCCACTGCAGACAGGACGACGGGCCCAGTCCGGACTCCGGCTCGCACAAACCCGACAATACCCGCCGTCCGGCCGGCGTCTACGGCAGTGACGCATGAGCGCGCCGGTCGAGCGCGGTCAACTCCGCCCGCGGCACCCCGCTCGCTCCCCGCTGCTCGGCCGACATCGGACGAGTTATTCCATTGGCGACTAATATAAACCGGTCAACGGGATGGCCTACCCGATCCAGGTGCCGCGTCGATCCGAGCTCACGTCCGCCACGTCACTCGTGACGGTGGGTCGCCGCGGGACGGCACGCGGTAAGGTTCCGCCGCTGCTCAATCGAGGGAGTCCATGCTGAGGATGAGGACCGGCCGAACTGGGGTGGCGTCAGTCGCCAACCCGGCTGAGGCGGTCCCGGAGGCGGCCTATGGCCCGCCGCCCTCCGTGCTCCACGACGCCGAGCGGGCGCTGTCGCGCGCCCGCGAGCAGTTGCGCTCGCTCCAGCACCCCGACGGTCACTGGCGCGGGCTGCTCCAGACGAACGTCACGATGGACGCGGAGGACCTGCTGCTACGCGAGTTTCTTGGCGTCCGACACGAACGGCGCACGCGTGAAGCGGCCGCGTGGATCCGCTCGCAGCAGACAAGCGATGGGAGCTGGGGGAATTTCGCCGGAGGCCCTGGTGACCTGTCGACGACGATCGAGGCGTATTGGGCGCTCCGGCTCGCCGGCGACGATCCCGCCGCCGAACACATGCAACGCGCGGCGGCGTGGACCAAGGGCCACGGAGGGCCACGCGCCGCACGCGTGTTCACCCTCATCTGGATGGCCATGTTCGGGCTGTGGCCGTGGGATGACGTGCCGGCGCTCCCGTCGGAGCTGGTCCTCCTGCCGAGCTGGTTTCCGCTCAACCCATATGACTTCGCCTGCTGGGCCAGGCAGACCATCGTCGCGCTGACGATCGTGCGCGCCCACCGGCCGATCCGGCCGCTCGGCTTCACGCTCGGCGAGCTCGGTCCCGGCGCGCCGGCGCTCGACCATCCGGCGAGGACGCTGACCTCGAAGCTATTGACTCGCGGCGACGCGCTCCTACGCATCTACGAACGGCGGCCTCTACGGCTCCTGCGCCGGCACGCACTCGCTGCGGCCGAGCGGTGGGTGGTCCAGCGTCAGGAGGCCGACGGCAGCTGGGGCGGAATCCAACCACCCTGGGTCTACTCGCTGATCGCGCTCCGGCTGCAGGGTTATCCGCTCGACCACCCAGTGATGAGAGCCGGGCTCGACGGGCTCGACACGTTCACCGTGCGGCGCGATGGGATGTGCTGGCTCGAGGCCTGCCAATCGCCAGTGTGGGACACCGCGCTCGCCATCCTGGCGCTCGTCGAGGACATCGCCCCCGACGACCCGGACCTGATCCGAGCCGCGAACTGGCTGCTCGACAGACAGATCGCGGACGTGGCGGGTGATTGGGCGGTGCGGCGCAAACGCCTCGCCGCCGGCGGGTGGGCGTTCGAGTACCACAACGTCAACTATCCGGACATCGACGACGCCGCGATCGTCCCGCTGGCGTTGGCGGCCGTCGCGCATCCGGAGCGAGAGCGAGTGCGCGGCGCGATCGACCGTGCGATCACGTGGGTGATCGGGATGCAGTCGCGCGACGGCGGCTGGGGCGCGTTCGACGCAGAGAACGTTCGCGGCGTCTGCCGCAACCTTCCGTTCTGCGACTTCGGCGAGGTGATCGATCCGCCGAGCGCGGACGTCACCGCGCACGCGGTCGAGCTGCTCGCTGCTCAGGAGCGCCCGGATGCCCGCGCGAGCGCCGAGCGGGGGCTCCGGTGGCTCGACCACGCGCAGGAAAGGGACGGATCCTGGTTCGGACGGTGGGGTGTCAACCACGTGTACGGAACCTGGTCGGCCGCGTGCGCAATGGCGGTCGCCGGAGTGCCCTCCGACGATCCGCGGATGCGCCGGGCGACCGCGTGGCTGAAGGCCCACCAGAACGAGGACGGCGGATGGGGCGAGGACTGCCGCTCCTACGTAGACCCGGCCTGGATCGGGCGCGGCCAGAGCACCGCCTCGCAGACCGCGTGGGCGCTGCTCGCACTCCACGCGGCTGGCGAGGCGCGCGGCGAAGCGGCCGCGCGCGGCATTCGGTGGCTGTGCACCACGCAGCGGTCGGATGGAAGCTGGGATGAGCCGCAGTACACCGGTACCGGATTCCCCGGAGACTTCTACATCAACTATCACCTCTACCGGCTGGTGTTCCCGGTGATGGCGCTGGGACGTTGCCTGAAGGAACTGGCGAGCCTGTGACAAGTGCCCGGCCAGCCGATACCCCACAATGGAGATGAGCGACGTGGCGTTGAAGACCCCGAATGCGATGAGCCACCCGACGGTCAACGCGCCGAACGAGCTGCGAGATCTGGCGGCACGCACCCCGAGCGAGGCTGCCGTGATGGCGCAGGCCCGTAGCGAGAACTTCCCGGTGGCGAGCGTGCTGCTGCCTCGCCGCACGCGCTCGCACCTGCTGGCGTTGTACGGCTTCGCGCGTCTCGTCGATGACGTCGGCGACGAGGCCGAGGGCAACCGGCTCGCTCTGCTCGATGAGCTCGAGGCCGACCTGGAGCGGGCCTGGGACGGGAGCGCCCGCCACCCGCTGATCGCTCGCCTGCAGCCCACTGTGGCGCAATGCCATCTCCCGATCGAGCCATTTCAAGGACTTATCGAAGCGAACCGTCGCGACCAGACGATCCGCTCCTATGCGAGGTTCGAGCAGCTGCTCGGCTACTGCAAGCTGTCCGCCGCCACGATCGGGGAGCTCGTCTTGCGCATCTTCGGGATGGCGACGCCCGATCGGCTTGCGCTGTCGGACAAGGTGTGCACCGCGCTCCAGCTCGTCGAGCACTGGCAGGACGTGGCCGAGGACTATCGGAACGGCCGCATCTACCTCCCGGCGGAGGACCGCCGGCGCTTCGGCGTGCGGGAGCAGGACCTCGGCGCGAGCACGGCCAGCCCCGCCCTCCGGCGACTGATGGCGTTCGAGACGGAGCGCACGCGGAACCTGCTCGAGCATGGCGCTCCCCTCGCCCGCTCGCTAGGTGGACGCCCCGGCTTGGCCGTGCGGCTGTTCGTCGGGCGGCGGAAGATCGGCGCTGGGGGCGATCGAGCGGGAAGGCTACGACGTCCTGGCGTCGACACCGCGCGCGGGCGTGATCGCGCGCGCCCTCAGCATGGTCCGCGCCCTGCTGCCAGGGGTGCCACGATGAGCTCGGTCACGGCCCCAGGCGCCGCAGCCAGCGATCGTGAGCTGGCGGCGGCCTACCGCGCCTGCGAGGCGCTGACCAGACAACGCGCCGCGAACTTCTACTACGGAATACGGCTGCTACCCGCGCCGAAGCGACAAGCGCTGTGCGCCGTGTACGCGTTCGCTCGCCGGATCGACGACATCGCCGACGGTGACGATCCTCCCGAGCGCAAGCTGGCGCTGGTTGCAGCCGCCAACGAGGACCTGCGCGGCGACAACGGCGGCGCCGTGTGCGTTGCGGTGCGCGCGGCACACCAGCGTTTCGCGCTGCCGCTCGACGCCCTCGAGGATCTGAGCGCCGGGGTCGAGATGGACGTGCGGGGCGACAGCTACACGACTTTCGACGAGCTGGTTGTCTACTGCCGACGGGTGGCGGGCTCGATTGGGCGCCTTTGCCTGGCGATCTTCGGGAGCACGGACCCGGTACGGGCGGAGCCGCTGGCGGAGGCGCTCGGCGTCGCACTGCAGCTCACCAATATCTTGCGCGACGTGCGCGAGGATCTGGAACGCGGGCGTATTTACCTGCCGGCAGAGGACCGGAGGCGTTTCGGGTGCGAGGATCTGCTCGCTGCACCGCCCCACCAGTTCGCGCAGTTGGTCGCGTTCGAGGCCGCTCTTGCTCGGGAGTGGTTCGCCCGCGGGCTAGGTCTGCTCGAGCTGATCGATCGCCGCAGCGGGTCCTGCGTGTGCGCGATGGCCGGCATCTACCGGCACATTCTCGGCCGAATCGAGCGCGATCCCGGGTCGGTGCTCGAGCGCCGCATCTCGCTGCCTGCCTGGGAGAAGATGTGGATCGCGGCACGCAGCCTCGCCGGGGTGGTGCAATGAGAGGCAGGGTCGCGGTCGTCGGCGGCGGGCTCGCGGGGATCGCGGCTGCGCTGGACCTGGCCGACGGCGGCGCGGCGGTGACCGTGCTTGAGGTTCGTCCGCGCCTGGGGGGCGCCGCCTACTCGTTCGAGCGCGACGGCCTGTGGCTCGACAATGGGCAGCACGTCTTCCTGCGCTGCTGCGAGGCCTACCGGGCGCTACTGGAGCGGCTGGGGAGCGCCGAGGACACAGTCCTCCAAGAGCGACTCTCGCTCCCGGTACTAGCGCCGGGCGGTCGCGAAGCCTGCCTCAGCCGAACCGCGCTTCCCGCCCCGCTCCACCTCGCGTCCTCCCTGCTTCGCTACCGCCATCTCTCGGTGCTCGAGCGGCTGTCCGCCGCGCGGGTCGCGCTCGCGCTCCGCCGCGTCGACCCTGATGACCCCGCCGCCGATCAACGCAGCTTCGGCGCCTGGCTGAACGAGCACGGTCAGAGTCCACGGGCGCTGGAGGCGATGTGGGAGCTGATCGGCCGCCCCACCCTCAACCTGCGCGCCGAGCAAGCCTCGCTGGCGCAGGCCGCGTTCGTGTTCCGGGTGGGGCTGCTCGAGAGGGCCGACGCCGGCGACCTCGGCTACGCCCGCATCCCGCTGGGACGGATACACGGCGACGCCGCGATCCGGACGCTGCGCCAAGCCGGCGTGGAGGTGCGCCTCGGCTGGCGCGCCGAACAGATTCAGACCGTCGGACAGGGCGAGTTCGAGGTCATCGGCGCGCGCGACCGCTTCATTGCCGACGCCTTGGTGCTTGCTGTCCCTCACGAGCGCGCGGTCAGCCTCCTGCCACCCGGAGCACTGCCCGACGCCGCACGGCTGACCGAACTCGGGACCTCGCCGATCGTCAACCTGCACGTCATCTACGACCGGCCCGTGCTCCGTCACGAGTTCGCGGCCGCGGTCGGCTCGCCGGTGCAGTTTGTATTCGACCGCACTGGCTCTTCCGGACTCGAGCGCGGTCAGTGCGTTGCGGTGTCGCTGTCAGCCGCCGAGGATGAGATCGCCGCGAGCGGCGAGCAACTCCAAGCCCGGTTCCTTCCGGCGCTCGCGCAGTTGCTCCCGGCCGCGCGCTCCGCGCGCGTCGAGCGCTTCATCGTCACGCGGGAACACGCGGCGACGTTCCGCGCCGCGCCGGGCACTCGCCGCCTTCGGCCCGGCCCACGGACCCAGATCCCGGGGCTGACGCTCGCCGGTGCCTGGACGGCCAACGACTGGCCTGCCACGATGGAGGGCGCAGTCCGCTCTGGGCATGCCGCGGCGAAGGTGACGCTCGAGTCGCTCAGTCCGGAGCGAGTGCTCGCGGAGGGGCTCGCATGAGACTGCTGCTGCTCGCGCCCATGGCGATGGAAGAGCGTGCGCTCCGACGCGGCGCCACGGAGGCGACGCTCGTGCGGGTCGGCGTCGGCCCGCGACGTGCCCGCCGCGCCGCGAGGCTGATCAGCGCCTCCGACGCCGCCGGGATCGCGGTCGCTGGGTTCGGTGGAGGACTGTCCTCACAGCTCTCGCCCGGGGACCTCGTCGTAGCGAGCGAAGTACGAGCCCGGGACGGCACTACCGTGGTCGCGTGTCCCGGGGCCGGGATCGTCGCCGGGATGCTCCGGCGCCGCGGCCTGCGAACGCACGTTGGCCCGATCGTGTCGGTGCGAGCCCCGGTGTTCGGCGCGGCTCGGGACGCGCTTCACCAGAGCTCCGGCGCGCTCGCCGCCGACATGGAGTCCGCCTGGCTGTTGCCGGCCGCTTCGGGGAGACCGTCCGTGGTCATCCGGGCCATTCTTGACGCGTCCCGGGCGGAGCCGTGGAGCCCTGCCGCCGCCGCGCGAGCGCTGACACGCGCCACCGCCGCGCTCCAGGACGCCGCTGGCGTGCTCTCGGATTGGGCGGCGGCGATCGCTCCGCGCGAGGCGGTGCTCGCCGCGCCACGCGCTTCATGCGCGGGAGTCGAACGGGCGATCGAGACGGTCGAGCGCGCGCTCGAGCGGTACGGACCACCGGTCTACATGCGCAAGCAGATCGTCCACAACCGCCACGTCGTGGGGGAGCTCGAGCAGCGCGGCGCGATCTGCGTCGACGAACTCGACGAGGTGCCGCCGGGCGCGAACGTGGTCTTCTCCGCCCACGGAGTCTCACCCCAGGTTCGCGAACAAGCGAGGGCACGTGGTTTGAACGTGATCGACGCGACCTGTCCACTCGTCAGCAAGGTCCACGCCGAGGCCCGCCGCTTCGCACGTGAAGACCGCACGATCGTGCTGATCGGTCACAGGGGGCACGAGGAGGTCGAGGGCACCGTCGGCGAGGCCGCCGATCACATCCAGGTGATCGCGGCCGAGGACGAGGTCGAGGGGTTGGAGGTGCCCGACGGGCAGCGGGTCGCCTACCTGACACAGACGACGCTGGCGGTCGACGAGTCGGCCGGCATCGTGGCCCGGCTGAAGGAACGCTTCCCCGATGCGATCGGCCCCCGCTCGGACGACATCTGCTACGCCACGCAGAACCGGCAGGACGCGGTCAAGTCGCTGGCCTCGAGCTGCGACCTGGTACTGGTCGTCGGATCGCGAAACTCCTCCAACTCCAACCGGTTGGTCGAGGTGGCCAAGCGCAACAGCGCGCAGGCGTACCTGGTCGACGACGAGACGCAGATCGATCCGGCGTGGCTCCGTGGAGTCATACGGATCGGGATCACCGCCGGAGCCTCGGTGCCCGAGCGGATCGTGCAGCGCGTCGTCGGCTCGATCGGCGTCCTCGGCGAACTGAGGGTGGCCGTCCAGACCGTGGCCGAGGAGAAGGTCCAGTTCGCGCTTCCGCGGGAGCTGAGGGGCTAGAGTCTGCAACGATGGCGGTACCGCTTCGGCAAAGCGTCAAGGTTGGGGCTTACATCCTCAGCCAGCGTCTGCGCCGGCGTGACAAGTACGCGCTGGTGCTGGAGCTCGAGCCGCTGTTCCAGTGCAACCTGGCATGCGCCGGCTGCGGCAAGATCCAGCATCCCGACCACGTCCTGCGCCGGCGGATGTCGGTCGACGATGCCGTCGGAGCCGTGCTCGAGTGCGGCGCTCCCGTCGTCTCGATCGCCGGAGGCGAGCCGCTCGTACATCCGGAGATCGACGTGATCGTCCGCGAGTTGGTCGCGCGCAAAAAGTTCGTGTACCTGTGCACGAACGCGCTGCTGATGCATAAGAAGCTCGAGCGCTTCTCCCCGTCCCCCTACTTCGCCTGGGCCGTCCACATGGATGGTCTGCGCGAGCGACACGACAAGTCCGTGTGCCGCCAGGGCGTGTTCGACACGGCGGTCGACGCGATCAAGGAAGCCAAGCGCCGGGGCTTCCGCGTGACGACCAACACGACCTTCTTTTCCGACGACACTCCGCAGACGGTGCACGAGGTGCTCGACTTCCTGAACGACGGCCTCGAGGTCGATCAGATGATGATCTCCCCGGCCTACGCGTACGAGAAGGCGCCCGACCAGGAGCATTTCCCCGGCGTCGAGCAGACCCGTCGGCTCTTCCGCGAGGCGTTCGCCGACGGCCGCCGCCGGCGCTGGCGGTTGAACCACTCTCCCATGTACCTGGACTTCCTGGAGGGCCGAACCGACTTCTCGTGCACCGCGTGGGGGATTCCCAGCTACTCGATATTCGGCTGGCAACGCCCCTGCTACCTGATGTCGGACGGCTACGCGGCCAGCTACCGAGAGCTGCTGGAGGAGACCGACTGGGATCGCTACGGACGCGGCAAGGATCCCCGCTGCGATAACTGCATGGCCCACTGCGGCTACGAACCGACCGCGGTGAACCAGATGGTGCGTGCGCCGCACCGGGCGCTAGGCGCGCTGCTGCGGGGGTGAGCCACCCGGCGCTGCAGGGTGCGCATCCCGCTGACCGGAGCGAGCAGGTTTGTGGGCGTTCGGCTAGCTACAGGAATCCGCTCGAGCACCTGCAGGAACGCGAGCGGTAACCGAGGCACGACAGCACCTCGAACCCGACCGCGCCTCGCGGCGCCTGGTGCCGACAGCATCCGGCAGTAAGCGATTCTGTGCTTGGGCGTCGCGGTCGCACGGCCCGATTGGAGGCGCCCGCTCGGCCGCGCTCATCTGCCGCTCCAGCTCGCTCGGTCGGCGAGCGCGTTGTGCCCATCCTCGTCCCGCCTGGTCGACCGGCTGCAGGAACGCGGCTGGGTCAAGCGCGACACCGACCCCGCCGACGGGCGCGTGGTCCTGGTCACGCTCACACCCGCAGGGCGCGACGTACTCGAGCAGCTGCGGGCCGAGTATCGCGCGCTGCTGCACGAGGAGATGGCGACCCTTCCCGATTGCGAGGTGAGAACGCTCGCGGAGGCGATCGAGATCCTCGACCGGCTGATCGAGCGGCTCACCGGATGCGCGCGATGACCGAGCGCCAGCGGCCGCTGCACAATCACCGAGCCACATCGGGGCCGCTGCTCGGCTCCACATCCGCAACCTGTAACCCCACGTCACGCTGCGCGTCTACGCCCACACGACGCGCCGCAGCGAGGACGAGCCGGAGCGGCTCAAGGCGCTCGTCGAAGGCCACGATTGGGCACACATTGGGCACAAAACGGCCGAATCGGCGCCCGCAGCGGTCAAGCGAGACGCCGACTGACACGCAGAAACCCCCGTCTCAGCGGGGGTTTCTTGTTATCGGGGCGCCCGGATTTGAACCGGGGACCTCACCGACCCGAACGGTGCGCGCTACCAGGCTGCGCCACGCCCCGAGTGAATCCAGTATCCCACAGGCAACGGGCCTTCCGGCGTGTCGGGCGACCCCGCGTGCCGGGCGACCCCGGCGCGCCAGGCGACCCCGGCGCACCAGGCGACGCGGTGTGTCAGGCGACTGCGAGCGAATTCGTCCCGGGAGCCACCAGCGGCGCGCTGTCGACGGCCGGCCGGCGCCGGCTGGCCAACTGGATCGCTCTCGCCGGGCGCGGGACCGGCTCGGCCGCCCGGGCGAGCCTCGCGTGGCGCCGGCATGGCTGGCAGTGCGCGAGATGCCGCGCCAGCTGGCGCGACTCGCGCAACCCGAGACGACGAAGCGTCCGGCCCTCCCGGGCGTCGACGAGCTCGCGGGTGCGCTCGCACCGCCGGCCGCTGATCAGCTCCTCGTACTCCTCTGCGAGCCGGCGGCGCGCGCGGAACAACGTGCTCTCGACGACCGCCCGCGACATCCCCAGCCGCTCGCCGATCTCGGCGTAGGAAAGGCCCTCGAGCTCCCTGAGCACGAGGATCTGGTGGTGCAGTTCCGACACCCCGCGGAACGCGCCGCGCAGGTCATCGAGCCGCTGCTTGCTCTCGACCGCGAAATCGGGACCCGGAGCGCTCCAGGGCAGCTCCCGCATGCGTGTCTCGGCCTCGGACTCGCGCTCGAGGTCGAGGTCGAGGTGAATCTCCCGCGTGCGGTGGGCGCGGCGCAGCTCGTCGATGCAGGCGTTTTTCGCGATCTGGTAGATCCACGGCTTGAACCCGATCGGGCGTTCGGTGTCTCGGAGCCGGCGGAGAACCGAGATGAACACCTCCTGGGTGACGTCCTCGGCGCGGTCGGCGTCGCGGAGGATCCCGGTCACATACGACCAGACGCGGGTGCGATAGCGCGTAAACAGAGCTTCGAAAGCGCTGTCCTCCCCCCGCCGGACCGCCGCCACGAGCTCGTGATCGGTCCGCCACGCAACCTGAAGCCCCTCTGGAAGCAGCCGTTCCATGACCGAGTTGTCCCCGTCCTTCCGAGATCCCCCTTGGTTGGGAGGACTCTACCGGGAATCAGCCATATGTCCAGAGCTTTTGTGAAAGACGCTAACGTTTAGACACGGTTCTAGCCGAAGACTTGTTGAGACCGTCCGGCACAGACGGCATACTTCGCGCCCACAGCGCAGCCGGCAAAGGAGGACATAAGACCGATGGCAATTCACCTCACCCCCACCGAGCTGGCACGGGAGTCCGGTTTGGAGCGCCGCGACGTGATCGTCAAATGCGTCGAGTGGGGGATCCCGATCTTCAACGGTCGAATCGACAAGACTCTGTTCCTCTACAGCTTCCGCGAGATCACGGGCTCGACGCCACAGCCCACGCAGCAGCCCCAGCCCGCCTAGCGGGATCTCGCAACCCCAGCCGCTCCACCAGGCTCGCCCGGCCGCCGGGCGAGTTTCTGCTGAGCCGCAGTTACTCCTGAGCCGACTGACGCAGCAGCGTCGACGTCGTCTGCTCGAGGATCTTCTGCCAGGCACGCGTCTTCTCGCGCCCTGCCTCGAAGTGCTTGACCACCTTGCGTACTCGCGTGGCCGAGATCTCGATCCCGTGCCGCGCGCAGATGCGCTTGAACCGCGGGTAGTCGTTGGCCAGCTTGAGCGTCACCGACTGGAAGCCGTGCCGCGCGATGTCGACCCGCGAGGTGTAGTTCATGATGCTCGTCTGGAACATCAGCTCGTCGTTGGGCTCGGGCTCGATCAGGATGATGTCGACTCCCGGGTAGCGCTCCTCCCACCGCCGCGCGAGGTCGTGCAGCCGCTGGTAGGCGAGCAACTTGAACGCCTGGTAGCCGATCTGGGGGAAGCCCATGTCGGAGACGCGCCGGGCCCGCGACCCGGTGATCGTCGGCATCCGCTTCTGGAAGTCGTTCACATACGGGACGAGAGGGTTGACCACGACGACAAACTTGGCGCCGGCCTCGACCGCGATGTCGAGGTTCGTGGTCGACACGATCCCGCCGTCGACCAGCTCGCGGTCCTTGACCCGCACCGGCTTGTAGATCATCGGCAGCGCGCTCGAGGCGGCGACCGCGGTCGAGATCGAGACGTCGTCCCAGCCCTCGGCCCCGAGCACGATCCGTTCGCACGTGTCCAGATCGGTAGCGGCCACATACAGCTCGTTCTGGAGCAGGCGGAAGTCGTCGGTCCGATCCGGGTCGGACAGGATCGTCCGCACGTATCGCTCGATGCCCTTCCCCGTGTAGAGCCCCGACGGCAGCGCCTCGGCGAGGCCGAGCCCGATGTCGACCGCCGAGACCTGGCCGAGATCCCGGATCAGGGACCGCACGAGCTGTGCGACCCGGAACGGGACCAGCACGCCCTTGCGCACGAACTCCCGGTAGTTGGGCTGCAGCAGCGCGCTCACCCGCGCATCCGGGAACGAGGTCGGCACCTGTTGGACGATCACCCGCATCATCTCCTCGGGGGTGACGCCGTTCGCGACCGCGGCCGCGACGAACGCCCCGGCACTCGTCCCGACGTACACGTCGAACTCGTTGACGGTTCGGTTCACCGACAGCAGATCGAGCGCCCGCAGCGCGCCGATCTCGTACACGCCGCCCGTGAATCCGCCGCCACCGAGCACGAGCGCCGACTTGGATCGCGCCCGCCGGCGCCCGGTCCCGCCGCCCCGCGAGGCCGTCCCCTGCCGCTCCGCCGCGGCGGTGTCGAGCTTGACCACCTTGCCCATCCTGCGCGGCATTCTACGAAGCGCGGGTCCGGCACCCGGTTCATCCCCCCGCACGCTCGTTCATGTGCCGCACGCCGGCGGCCGCCAACCTGCTGCCCGTCCGCACGTTCGCACACCGGAACGAACCCACACCCGCACGCCCGCATGCACTCACACCCACCCGCACGCCCGGTCGCCCTCACCCCCGCCCGCCCGCGCCGAACCCCCGACCCCCCAACCGCCGCTACTTTGACCCCCGCCGGCGGTTATAGCCGCCGATGCGGGTCTTTTTGGCGACCCTGGGGGCGACCATCGCCGTGCTCGCCGGCACCGCCACCGTTGCCGGCGCGCAGCCGGCCTCTCCCGCCCAGACTGCACTCACAAGCGCGCTCCAGCAGGGCCTCGGCCAGGCCGGGGGACAGAGCGGCGCCTATGTGCTCGACCTCACAACCGGCCAGGTCCTGTACTCCCAGGCGGCCAGCGCCGGCCGCCTCCCGGCCTCGGTCGAGAAGGTCTACACGACCTCGACCGCGCTGCTCCGCCTCGGCCCGAGCGCCACGTTCACGACCTCGGTGCTGGGGACCGGGTCCCGGAACCCCGGCGGCGTCTGGCTCGGAAACCTGTACCTCCGTGGCGGCGGCGACCCGACGTTCGGATCGGTCGGCTTCGACCGCAGCTGGTACGGGACCGGCACGACGATCCACGGTCTGATCGTGGCGCTGCTCAGAGCGACCGGGATCACCGCGGTCCAGGGCCGGATCCTTGGCGACGAGTCGTATTGGGATTCGATCCGCGGGACGCCGGCGACAGGCTTCAGGCGCTCGAGCGACGTCGAGGGCGAGCTGAGCGCGCTCGAGTATGACCGCGGGTTCACCAATAACCAGGGCACCGCCTTCCAGTTCCACCCGGCTCAGTTCGCGGCCCAGCAGTTCGCCGGCGGCCTACGGGCGTTCGGCGTGCAGCTGCCGGTAGTCCGGATCTCGGCCGGTCGCGCGCCGGCCGGCGCGACCACGCTGGCCTCGGTCCAGTCGCCGCCGCTGTCGACGCTGATCCAGCTCACGAACACACCATCCGACAACTACTTCGCGGAGTCGCTCCTCAAGGACATCGGCGCCCGCCTCGGCGGCGCCGGGACGACCGCCGCCGGCGCCGCGGTCGTCCGCGCCGAGCTCCTCAGTAAGTTCGGGATCAGCCCCAGGCTCAACGACGGCTCCGGCCTCTCTCGCTACGACCGCACGAGCCCGGCCCAGGTCGTCACGGTGCTCAAGGCGATGGCCACGAACTCGGTGTTCGTCAACTCGCTCGCGCTCATGGGAGACTCGGGCACGCTCCAGACGGAGGCTGTCGGGACTCCCGCCCAGGGCGACTGCCGCGGGAAGACGGGCACGCTCCACGACGTCGCGAACCTCGTCGGCTACTGCCAGGCGCACAACGGCCACACGCTGGCGTTCGCGTTCCTGGCCAACGGCCTCGGCAATCCCGACTACGTGCACGCGGTCGAGGCCAACATGACCGTCGCGCTCGCGAAGTACAACGGCTGACCCACGCGCGGTCGTCGTCCTCGCCCCGGACCGTCCGAGGCCGGCCGGCCTCAGGGCAGGAGCGCGCGCAGTCCCGCCTCGTCGAGCACCGGCACGCCCAGCCGCTCGGCCTGGGCGAGTTTCGAACCGGGACTGTCGCCGGCGACGACGTAGTCGGTCTTGCGCGACACCGACCCCGTGATCCGCCCGCCCGCCGCCGTGATCAGCTCGGTGGCCTGCTCACGAGTGAGGTCGGGAAGCGTCCCGGTGAGGACGAACGTCTTGTCCGCCAGCGGGCCCTCGCCCGGCGGCGGCCCCTCCTCCTCCAGACGCAACCCGCGCTCCCGCAACGACTCGATCAGCGCCCGCATCTGCTCGTCCTGGAGCTGCTCGTGGATCTTCGCCGCCATCTTCGCGCCGACGCCCTGGGTCTGCTCGATCTGCTCGGGACCGGCGGCCAGCAGCGCGTCGACGGTGCGGAAGTGCTGCGCCAGATTGCGCCCGATGACGTAGCCAACCTCCTCGATTCCCAGCCCATACAGCACCCGGCCGAACGGCTGGCGCTTCGAGGCCTCGATCGCCGCGACCAGCTTGTCCGCCGAGACCTGGCCGAAGCCCGGCTGCGACGCGATCCGCTCCGGCGTGAGGTCGTAGAAGTCCGCGGCCGTCCGCACCCAGCCGAGATCCATGAACAGGCTGACCTGCTTCTCGCCGAGCCCGTCGATATCCATCGCGCCGGCGAAGTGCTTGAGCAGCTGCCAGCGCCGGCCGGGGCAGTCCCGGTTCGGGCATCGGGTAAAGACCGAGCCCTCCGCCTTGACTGTCAGGGTGTGGCAGATCGGGCACTCTTTGGGCGGGCGTGGCGGCGGGGGTCGGTCTTGGCGTTCGGCCACGTGGGGGGCCGGGCTCAGAACCTGCGGGATCACATCGCCGGCGCGCAGCACGATCACGTCCTCGCCCTCCCTGATGTCCTTGCGCGCGAGGTCCTCCTCGTTGTGGAGCGTCGCCATCTTCACGGTGACCCCGCCGACGTGCACCGGTTCGAGCATCGCCCCCGGGTGCAAGTCGCCGAACTTGCCCGGCGCCCAGACGATCTGGTTGAGCCGGGTGACCGCCGTGGTGGGCGGGAACTTCCACGCGATCGCCCATCGCGGCTCGCGTCCCACCGACCCGAGCCGGCGCTGGAGCTCGACCTGGTTGACCTTGACCACGACCCCGTCGATCTCGAAATCGAGCGAGCCGCGGCGCTCCTCCCAGGCACGGCATTGCGCGATCACGTCGTCCTCGGTGTCGAGCAGCTTGACGTCGGGGTGGACCGGAAAGCGGTGGTCGCGCAGCCATTCGAGCGCCTTCCAGTGCGTGTCGAAAGTCACTCCCTCGGTGGCGCCGACCCCGTAGGTCCACAGCGACAGCGGGCGATCCGCGGCGAGCTTCGGATCGAGCTGGCGGATCGTCCCCGCCGCGGAGTTGCGCGGGTTCATGAACGTGGACAGGCCGGCCGCGGCGCGGCGCTCGTTGAGAGCCGCGAAGTCGGGCAGCGACATGTACACCTCGCCGCGCACCTCTATGAGGGCGGGCGGATCCGGGTCCTCCAACCGCAGGGGGATGGCCGGGATCGTCCGCAGGTTGTGGGTGACGTCCTCGCCGACTTCGCCGTTGCCGCGGGTCGCGCCGCGCTCGAACACGCCGTCGCGGTAGATCAGCGAGATCGCCAGCCCGTCGATCTTGGGCTCGGCGACGAACTCGAACTGCGGGTCGGTGATCCCCTCGCGCGCGAGGTGGTTGCGCATCCGCTGGATCCAGGCCTTGAGGTCGTCCGCCGAGTGTGCGTTCCCCAGCGACAGCATCGGTTGCGGATGGCGAACCTTCTCCAGCTCGGAGACTGGCTCAGGCGCGACGCGCTGCGTGGGCGAGTCGGGCGTGACCAGCTCGGGATGCTCTTCCTCGAGCGCTTTCAGCTCGTTGAACAGGGCGTCGTACTGGTCGTCCCCGATCTCGGGGTCGTCGAGCACGTAGTAGCGATAGGCGTGGTAGTCGATCGCGCGCCTCAGCTCGGCGGCGCGCTCCCGCGGGTCAGTCGCCCGCTCCCCGGGGTGGGCCGCGCGCTTCTCCGGGTCAGTCGCCCGCTCCCGCGTGTCAGCCGCGCGCTCCCCCGGGTTGGCCGCGCGCTTCTGGCGGCCGGCGCTCACGGGTGCTCGGCGAGCTTCTCGGCCGCCGGCTCCACCAAGCGCTCGAGCTGGTAGCGCTCGAGCACCGACATGCCCTCACGATCGGTCAGGTCGAAGTGCACCGGCGTCACCGCGATCTTGCCCTGCGCGACCGCGGCCAGGTCGGTTCCGGTCTCGTCGTGCTCGTAGCTCGCGTCGCCGTAGATCTTGTAGAGGCGTCGTTCCTCGCCGTCCTTGTCGACCAGCGAGAGCTCGTCGTGGTACACGCGCTTGCCGAGCCGCGCCACCACGACGCCGGCGGGTGGCGCGCCTGGCACGTTGACGTTCAGCAGGGTTCCCGACGGCAATGGCGTGCGCTCGAGCTCCGCGACGAGGCGAGCCGTGAATGACGCCGCCACCGTGAAATCGAATCCGGTCCCGACTCTGAAGTCGAGCTCGCGCGCGCTCGACTGTTGCGAGACCGCGATCCCCGGCAGGCCCAGGACGATCGCCTCGAGCGCCGCCGCCACCGTGCCCGAGTAGGTGATGTCGTCCCCCAGGTTCGAGCCGTGGTTGATGCCCGACACCACCAGCTCGGCCTCGAACCCCTCGACCAGGCCGAGATTGGCCAGCCGCACGCAGTCCACCGGCGTGCCGTCGGTGGCGTGCCCGACGGTGCCGTCCCCGAAGTCGACCTCCTGCACCCACAGCGGGCGCCGGGTCGTGATCGACCTGGCCATCGCCGACCGGTTCCCATCGGGCGCGATCACCGCGAGCTCGATCCCGTCGACCGCCAGCAGGGCCGATCTGAGCGCCTGCAGGCCGGCAGCCTCGATCCCGTCGTCGTTGGTCAGTAGGACACGCATCCCTTCAGCTGATCCTAGCCGCGGGCCTGACGGTCAAGCGCGCGGACGATCGCCGCCACCACGAGCAGCGGTTCCTGTTCGAGCTGGCGAGCGGTGAAACGCAGAACCTCGTAGCCGGCGTTCTTGTGGACGATGTCCCGGCGGTGGTCGCGCTCGAACGCGGCGCGAGCGCTGTGGAACTGATAGCCGTCGACCTCGACAATCAGCCGCTGCCCAGGCCATAGGAAGTCCGCCGTGAACCCGGCGACGAGCACATTGGTGCGCGGCGCCGGCAATCCGGCCGCCCGGATCAACCGGAGCATGGCCTGCTCGCCACCGGACCGCGTCCGCTGCGGACCACCCGGCTGGCCGATGATCGCCCGCAACAAGGCCACGCCGGCATGGTTGGGCACACGCTCGATCGCCGCGAGGATCCGGCGCTCGTCGGTCAGTCTGTTGGCGTAAGCCTCGGTTAGCGCGTGTTCGAGCTCATCGGAGTTGGCGGTGGCGGCGAAGTCGACGATCGCCCGCGCCGGCGAGATCACGGGGATACCTCGGCTGTGGGCACGATCTGCGGCGTCGAGCGTTTCGACCCTATGGACGCGCAGCCCGGCTCGCGATCGACAGCCGCGGTCGACCACGGTGATCTCGACGTGGTCAAGCGGAGCTCTTGCAAGCCCCCAAAGTCCCGCAGCCGAGCGGTGACTGATGAACGCGCGATCCCCGCAGGCCAGGACCGCTCCGAGCTCATGGGCACCTGGGAGAGGTATTGGGTGTCCGACCAGGTAGACGCCTCGATATCGGTGATGCAGGGTCCCGTTCTCGAGCCGCCTCCGCACAGCGCCGCGGCCCACGCCGGCGATGTGCAGCTGAAGGGTCGTAATCAGCGCGAGCTGCTGGTCCGCGACCCACAAGACCGCCGCTTCACCGCCGCCGGTCGCGTGCACAAAGCGCCAAAGCTCGGGAGCCGATATGACTTTGGCGAAATAAGCGCCTGAGAGGCGCTTATGTTGCGTCGGCGGCGGGATACGAGGGGCTTCGTCGCGTTTTGCACCCGGTTCGGCGGCCATCGCCACCGAGGATGCGCCACGACGCCCTCGCCGGCGTCGAACCGGCCGACAAAGTTGCAGAGTTGCGGCGAAGCTGTTGCCGGCGCGCGCCAGACAGTTGCCGGCGCGTCACACGGCGGCCGTCACGCCACGCACCGGGCCGTCACGCCACGCCGCGGGCCGTCGCGTCACACGGCGGGCGGCAACGCCACGCACCGGGCCCTCACGCCAGGCCGCCACCGCCCGACAGCACGCGCTGGCCGCCGTACCCCACGCCGGCGAGGTACAGCCCGTGCGCCGGCGCGGTCCGCCCCGCCGAGGAACGCGGTCGCCCCTCCAACAACTCACAGAAGGACGCCACCGACCGCCGGCCGCCCCCGCCCGCGACCTCGAGCATCGTCCCCACGAGCACCCGGTTCATCTGGCGCATGAACGCGTCGGCCTCGATCCAGAACTCCAGTACGTCATCGCCAACGGTCCGCCAGGACGCCGCGTACACCACCCGCGAGAACCGCTCGTGGTAGCTCTCGGTCGGGGTGAACGCGGTGAAGTCGTGCTCGCCCACCAGGGCCGACGCGCACTCCGACAACGCCGCCACGTCCAACGCCCGCGGCCACCACAGCGCCCGGCCACCCTCGAACACGCTCCGCGCCCGCCGCGTCAAAACCCGATAGCAGTACGCACGGCTGGTGGCGCCGCGGCGCGCGTCGAACCCGGGAGCAGCCTCGGAGCACGACAGCGCCGCCACATCGTCGGGCAGCACCGCATTCAACGATCGGACAAGAACGGGCGGCCCAACATAAGAAGCCACCTGCCCCCACGCGTGCACGCCCGCGTCAGTGCGACCCGCGACGGTCAAGACCACGCTCTCCAGCCGCAAAATCACACAGAGCGCCCGCTCCACCGACTCCTGGACAGTCCGACGCCCAGGCTGCCGCGCCCAGCCCGCAAACCCCGCCCCGTCGTACTCCAGAACGAGCCGGGAGACCAACCGCCGCTAGACCAGCTCTAGCAGCACCATCTCGGTCGAGTCCGACCGCCGCGGCCCCAGCTTCAGGATCCGCGAGTACCCGCCGGGACGCTCGGAGTACCGCGGCGCGATCTCCTCGAACAGCTTGTAGACCATGAACTTGTCCTGCCCGAGCGTGGACAGCGCTTGTCGGCGCGCGTGCAGGTCGCCGCGCTTGGCCAGCGTGATCAGCTTCTCGAGCTCGGGCTTGACCGCCTTGGCCTTGGTCTCCGTCGTCCGGATCCGCTCGTGCGCGATGACTTCCTTGGTCAGGTTCATCAACAGCGCCTTGCGATGCGACGCGTCACGAGAGAGCTGGTATCGGTTGCGTTGGTGGCGCATGGCGAACGAAATCTCGACGAACGAACCCGGACGTTACCGGCAAACTACTCGTTGCGCAGACCGAGACCCCGCGTATGCAGCGTCTCGATCACCTCGTCGATCGACTTCTTGCCGAAGTTCGGGATCGCCGCGAGCTCGGACTCGCTCTTCGAGACCAGATCGCCGACCGTCTGGATCCCGGCCCGCTTCAGGCAGTTGTACGAGCGAACGCCCAGCTCGAGCTCCTCGATCAGGATGTCGTCCATGGCGTTCGGCGGACGCGACGGGACGCCGCCGACCGCGCCGCCGACGCCCGGCTCCAACACGCCCGGAGCGCCCGCCTCGCGCAGCTCCACAACGCGCTCGGCGTCCGTGAAGATCGCCAGCTGCGAGATCAAGATCTCGGCGGCCTCGCGCAGAGCGGCGTGGGGGTCGATCGACCCGTCGGTCTCGATGTCGAGCGTCAGCTTGTCGTAGTCGGTCCGCTGCCCGACGCGCGCCTGCTCGACGTTGTATGCGACCCGCCGCACGGGCGAGAAGATCGAGTCGATCGGGATCACGCCGATCGGCTGGTCGGGGGACTTGTTCTCCTCCGCCGGGCGATACCCGCGGCCGCGGCCGATGGTCAAGTAGACCTCGAGCTTGGTCTTCTTCTCCAACGTGGCGATGTGCGCATCCGGATTGAGGATCTCGACACCGGAAGGGAGGTCGATGTCCTTGGCGGTGATGTCGCCCGGTCCGGTCACGACCAGCGGCGCCTCGATCTCGGTCGCGTCGGAGTGCATCCGGCAGACGACGCCCTTCAGGTTCAAGACGATGTCGGTCACGTCCTCCTTGACTCCGCGAATCGTCGAGAACTCGTGCGCCACGCCTTCGATGCGCACGGAAGTCACGGCCGCGCCAGCCAGGGACGAGAGCAGTACGCGCCGAAGCGAGTTGCCGAACGTGTAGCCGAAGCCCCGATCGAGTGGCTCGATCGTGAACGACCCGCGGTTGTCGTCAACGCTCTCTGAGGAGATTCGGGGGACTTGGAAGTCGAGCATCAGGGTCCTAACGTCGTTCGTGGGTTCTTGCCGCCGCCTGGGCGGCTGTCAGATCGCCGCGCCAGCCCGTACGGCCGCGCGACTCAAAGCTTGTTCCTACTTGGAGTACAGCTCGACGATGAGCTGTTCCTGCACAGGAGCCGCGATCTCCCGGCGCTCGGGCTTGCGCAACACCTTGGCGGTGAGCGAATCGTGGTCTGCCTGCAGCCATGCCGGCACCTGCCCGGTCAGCTCGGTGGCATCGCGGATCACCTGCGTGGCGGTCGACCGGGGATGGATCGCGATCACGTCGTCGTCGCGGAGCTGGTAGCTCGGGATGTTCACGCGCCGGCCGTTGACCGTCCAATGCCCGTGCAGGACCAGCTGGCGCGCCTGCCGCCGTGAGGCTGCGAAGCCGAGCCGGACGAGCACGTTGTCGAACCGGCACTCGAGCATCCGCAGCAGGTTCTCGCCGGTGATCCCGGGCTGGCGGGTCGCCTTGTCGTAGTAGATGCGGAACTGCTTCTCGAGCACGCCGTAGTAGCGCTTGGCCTTCTGCTTCTCGCGCAGCTGGACCCGGTACTCGCTCTGGCGCTGACGGCCGCGGCCATGGTCACCCGGCGGATAGGACCGCCGCTCGACGCCGCACTTGTCGGTGAGGCAACGCTCGCCCTTGAGGAACAGCTTCTGTCCCTCGCGGCGGCACTGCTTGCACTGAGGTGTGGTGTCACGAGCCATCAGACACGCCTCCGCTTCCGGGGCCGGACCCCGTTGTGGGCCTGCGGGGTGACGTCCTTGACGCCGGTCACCTCGAGCCCGGCCGCCTGCAGCGACCGGATCGCCGTCTCGCGTCCGGACCCTGGCCCCTTGACGAACACCTCGACCCGCTGGAGGCCGTGCTCGATGCCCTTGCGGGCCGCGGCGTCCGCGGTCACCTGGGCCGCGAATGGGGTGGACTTGCGCGAGCCCTTGAACCCCGCGCCGCCGGCCGACTCCCACGCGATGACGTTGCCCTCACGGTCGGTCAGCGACACGATCGTGTTGTTGAAAGAGGTCTTGATGTGCGCCTGCCCAATCGGGATGTTCTTGCGGACTCGACGCCGTCCGCGCTGTGGTCGCCTCGGAGCCGGACTCACTTCTTAGCGGCCTTCTTCTTGCCGGCGACCTGCATCCGCTTCGGGC
This sequence comes from uncultured Solirubrobacterales bacterium, assembly GCA_963709205.1. Taxonomy (GTDB): domain Bacteria; phylum Actinomycetota; class Thermoleophilia; order Solirubrobacterales; family Solirubrobacteraceae; genus Palsa-465. The sequence continues at coordinate 150,244 of CAVPVP010000018.1, read as the reverse complement.
CCTTACGCGTGCGCGCGTTGGTCTTGGTGTTCTGACCGTGGACCGGGAGCCCGCGGCGATGGCGGAGCCCGCGATACGAGCCGATCTCCTGAAGTCGCTTGACGTTCTGAGAGCGCTCGCGGCGCAGGTCACCCTCCACCGTGAGCTCCCGATCGATCGCCTCGCGCAGCTTGATGACCTCTTCCTCGGTCAGGTCGCGGACCTTGCGGTCGGGCTCGATCCCGAGCTCGGCGAGCAGGTGGTTGGACGTCGAGCGACCGATCCCGTAGATGTACGTCAGGCCGATCTCAACGCGCTTGTTGAGAGGAATATTGACACCGGAGATGCGTGCCATCTCAGCCCTGCCTTTGCTTATGTCGCGGATTCGAGCAGATCACTAGGACCCGCCCATTTCGGCGGATAATCTTGCACTTCTCGCACATCGGTTTGACCGAGGGTCGGACTTTCACGCTCGTATCGCTCTCGTCGACTGTTTCCAGTAGTTCCCACAGCCCGGCTCTGGAGACCGTAGGGCCGCCGCTACCGTGCCGTAGAGCACCTCGCGAGCACAACGCGTCGCGCTCCGAGGGCAACCCGTGATGTTAGCAGGGGTGGCCCGCCAGGCCCCCGGCCATTACGGGCCTGGGGAATCCGCCTCGATGGGTGCGAAGCGCCGACGCGCTGCGGCGGATTCCCTCAAGGGAATCCGGCCCCGTACGTGACGCACCCGGACACGTTTCGGCGCCGAATTCCCCACGCTCGGCATCCGTGGGGCCAAGTTCCCCGTCCGGACGGGCCCGCATGGCGGACGCGGCGACGGCCTCGCTCGGCATCCCTGCCTCGCAGACGGGGCCTGCCGCGCGACATCCGACGGACGCCGCCGCAGGCGGCCCAAAAACTATGCCACGCGCGAGTGGCTCGCCGTCGCCAGCCGCGCTCCAGCCGCCTCATGCCACGGGGTCAGAATCCGCGGCCCGGCGGCGGTGATCGCGATCGTGAACTCGAAGTGCGCCGCGAGCGACCCGTCCTGGGAGTAGATCGCCCAGTGGTCGTCGCCGACGCGCACGGCGTGGCGGCCGGCGGTGACCATCGGCTCGACCGCGAGCACCATCCCCTCCTCGAGCAGGATCCCGGTCCCCGGGCTGCCGTAGTTGGGGATCTGGGGGTCCTCGTGCATCTCGCGCCCGATCCCGTGGCCGACGAGCGAGCGGACGATCGAGAGGCCCGCGGCCTCCACGTGCTCCTGGACCGCGTGCGAAACGTCGCCGAGGCGATTGCCAACGACGCACTGGTCGACCGCGAGGAACAGCGACTCCTCGGTGACCCGCAGCAGCTTGGTGGCGACCGGGCTGACCGGCCCGACCGGGAACGTCCGCGCCGCATCGGCGACCCAGCCGTCGTAGACGACGCCGATGTCGACCGACAGGATGTCCCCCTTCGCGAGCGCGTACGCGCCCGGGATGCCGTGGACAATCATCTCGTTCGGCGAGGCGCAGATCGACCCCGGGAACCCGCGGTACCCCTTGAACGCGGGGGTCGCGCCTTGGGAGCGGATGAACTTCTCGGCGGCCTGATCAAGGTCGGCCGTGGTCACGCCCGGGCGGATCTTGCCCGCCACCAGGTTCATGGTCTTGACGAGGATGGCGCCGGCGGCGGCCATCTTCTCGATCTCCTCAGGTGTCTTCTTGATGATCAAACGTCTTCCTCGAGTCGCAGCGTCGCGATCACGGCGCGGATGTGGTCGTGAACCTCGGCCGGTGGACGAGTCCCGTCGACGCGACGGAGGATTCCCTTCTGATCGTAGTAATCGATCACGGGCTCGGTCTGATCGTGGTAAACGTGCAGGCGTTTCTCGACGACCTCGGGCTTGTCGTCGTCGCGCTGCACCAGCCGCGACCCGTCCTGGTCACACACTTCGTCGTGCTTGGGCGGATCGAACTCGACGTGGTAGTTGTGCCCGGCCTTGACGCATACCCGCCGGCCGCTGAGGCGCCGAACCAGCTCCTCGTCGGGCACGTCGATGAGCAGGACCGCGGTGATCCGCCGCGCCATCTGCGAGAGCTGCTTGTCGAGCGCGTCCGCCTGGGGGACGGTGCGCGGGAAGCCGTCGAGGATGAACCCGTCGCGAGCGTCCTCCTCTCCGAGCCGCTCGGCGGCCATCGCGACGATGAGGTCGTCGGGCACGAGCTCGCCGGCGTCCATGTACTCCTTGGCCTTCTTGCCGAGCTCCGTGCCGTCCTTGACGTTCGCCCGCAGCATGTCGCCGGTGGCGATGTACGGCAGCTGGAAATCAGAACGCAGGCGATCCGCCTGCGTTCCCTTGCCCGCGCCCGGAGGACCGAACAGGATCAGGTTGAGCTCTGACACGAGGGCCCCACTGTATCGAGCCGACGCACCCGAAAACACACTGGGCCCGAGTCAGGTTCGCGACTCAGGCCCGGGTGCGTTCGGTCGGGGCGGAGCGCGACCGTTGCCCCGAGGCAGACGCCGGGCCGGCCTCCATGCCGGCCTCCCCTGGCGCTGCCAAAGTCGCCACCGCTGTCTTCTGATGTCCCCTAGGTTTGCCCCCAATGTGGATCTGCGCCCGCGAGCGCCCCCGATCCACCCTGCACTGAACAATTGCCCCCACGATGGGTCTGCGCCCCCACGCGCCCCGAACCCATCCGTCCTGCACAACCGCTCTTGCGGCGGGGCCGCGCCCCCACGCGCCCCCGGCCCGCCTGACCTTGCCCCCTGCCTTGAGCCTTACCCCTGCCTTGAGCCTTACCCCCGCCATCGCGACGGATCTGCGCCCCCACGCGCCCCCTGATCCGCTCTGTGTTCGACGTCCGAGTCATGCGATGTCCGTAGCTAACTAGAGCTCCGAGGCCTTCGCACCAGGGATCGACCCTAGGTTTTCGGTTGGGGTCACCCCGAGCTCCCCGAGGGACGAATCGGCGGTCCGAACGGCCTCGATCACCGACGTGAGCTCGATCCAGCCATTGAACGGCTTCGAGACGCCTGTCCCGGTCGAAACCCAGCCGCTGATCGGCTCCGAGCCGATGTCGATCGCCAGCCGAAGCTCTCCCGCGCCCCTCGTCACGCCCAGGAATATGGCCGTTTGGCTCGCGACCCGCACCAGGCAAGTACCCCAGGATTAGGTAAGACTCCAATCCGGGTACAACGCTCTAGATGCCGGTGCGGGAGGCGCCCGACAGACGCGGTAGACCCCTGCGCGGACGCGCGGGGCTCCTGGAGCGCGACGATCTGCTCGAGGCGATCTCGGCTGCCCTCGATGCCGTGCAGGACGGCAACGGCCGCGCGCTCCTGCTCGAGGGGCACGCCGGGATGGGCAAGACGCGCCTTCACGAGGCCGCGCTCGACGACGCGAGGAGCCGTGGCCTGCGGGTCCTCCGGGCCGCGGGCGCCGAGCTCGAGCAGAACGTCGCCTTCGGCGTCGCCGGCCAGCTCATCCGGGCGTTGCTCAGCGACCTTCCGCCGGCGGGTCGCCGTGACTTCATGGCCCAGGCCCCCGAGCGGGTGCGCTCACTCGCCGGCGCGGGCGAGGACATGTTCGATCCGGGCGACGCCGGCGATCTCACCATGTCCCACGGGCTGTTCACGATGATGGCGGACGCGGCCGAGGCTCGCCCGATGCTGGTGGCGATCGACGATCTGCACTGGTGCGACGTCGCCTCGCTCGAGTTCGTCCTGTACGTTCTGCACCGACTCGACGAGCTGCCCGTCGCGCTCGTGATGACCCGCCGCCCCGCCGTCGGCGGCGAGTCCGCCGACGCGCTCGACCGGGTCGCGAGTCATCCCCGGGTGCGGCTCGAGAGCCTGACGGGACTCGGAATCGCGGCCGTGGAGGTGCTAGCTCGTGGAGCGCTCGGCGATCGTGCCGACCCCGACGTGATCGAGGCCGGCATCGAGGTCACGAACGGCAACCCGTTCTACGTGCACGAGCTCTTGATGGCACTGGCCGACGAGAAGAGCCTGCGCGGGGTCGCGCTAACGCGCCGCGCCCGCGCGCTCGCCCCCGATGCCGTGATCCGGTCGCTGCGCGTCCGGGTCGGTCGGCTCGGCCCCGCGGCGGCGGCGCTCGCGCGCGCGGTAGCGATCCTGGGTGACGAGGTGCCCCTGAGGCGCGCCGCCGCGCTGGCGGAGCTCCCGATCGAAGCCGCCACGGCCGCGGCCGATGCGCTCGCCAGCGTCGAGATCGTGCTATCGCGCGAGCCGCTGCGGTTCGTCCATCCGCTCGTCCAGCACGCCGTCGAGCAGGACATCCCGCTGTTCGAGCGCGCCAGCCGCCACCTCGACGCCGCCCGGCTTCTGCACGCCGACGGCGAAGATGCCGAGCGGATCGCGGCGCACCTGCTGCTCGGCCATGCCGGCGGCGATGAGTGGGTGGTCGAGCAGCTCCGGGCCGCCGCGCGCGAGGCTCGCGCGGCGCAACCGGCGGCGCGCTACCTCGAGCGGGCGCTCCAGGAGCCGCCGACCGCGCAGCGGCGTGCCGAGATCCTCGCCGAGCTTGGTGCCGCTGAGGCCACCCTCGGCCGGCCGGCGGCCGCCGACCACCTCGCGCAGGCCGTCGCCGCGTCATCGGACCCGCGCCGGCGCGCCGAGCTCGGGCTCCAGCTCGGCCGCGCGCTCGACGCGCTGGCGATGCATGAGGAGGCGGCCGGCGCCTACGACGCCGCCCTGAACGAGCTCCCCGCGGCGCCCGAGGATCCCGACGAGCTCGAGCTCCGCGACAACCTCGAGTCCAGCTTCATCTCGACCGCGTCGATCGTGCCCGACCTGCAGCCGCTCGCGCTCGAGCGGGCCACGCGGGTCGTCGAGCACGCGGTTAAGGGCCCGCGGACGCAGGGGCAGCGGCTGCTGCTGGCGCAGGCCGCGCTCCACGCCACGACCACCGGCGAGTCGGCTCACAACGCGATCGAGCTGACCGAGCGGGCGTGGGACGGCGGACGGATGCTGTCCGACGCCAACCCCCAGTGGGTCGGATGGAGGCTCGTCACCGCGGCCTTTCTGCTCAATGGCGAGCTCGAGAGCGCGTTGGAGGTCGCCCAGGCGGCGCTCGAGGCGGCACGCCGGAACGCCTGGCCGCTCGCGTTCGCCACCGCCAGCTACGTCCGCGGCCTGCCGCTGCTGTGGGAGGGCAGGGTCACCGACGCGCTCGCGGACCTCGAGCTGGCTCGCGACGCGCGCCGTTACGGCTGGCAGCAGTTCGCCCGCTCGGCGGCCGCGCATTACGCGCTCTGCCTGATCGAGCGCGGGGAGCTCGAGCAGGCCCAGGACGTCCTCGACGAGGACGGCCCGCTCGACGAGCCACAGGACATCGAGGACGTGCTCCGGCTGTACTCGCTGGCCGAGCTCCGCCTGGCGCAGAACCGGCCTCGCGACGCGCTCGACGCGGCGCTGGCCGTGGGTGACATCGGCGAGCGGACGGTCGGGTACCTCGGATACTGCGAGTGGCGGGGGACCGCCGCGCAGGCGTCGCTGATGCTCGGCGATCGCGAGCGCGCGCTCGAGCTCGCAGGCGAAGCGCTCGCTCGCGCTGAGAGGACCGACGTGTTTCACCTGCGGGTTCGTGCCCGACGCATCATCGGCCTGTGCGAACAGGGCGCGAAGGGCGTGCGCACCCACCGCACCGCGGTGCGGCTCGCCTCGAGCGGGCCGCCCCGCCTCGAGACGACGCGCGCGCTCGTCGACCTCGGCGCCGCGCTCCGCAGAGAGAACCGCCGGTCGGAGGCGCGCGAGCCGCTCGAGCGGGCGGTGGACCTCGCCCGGCGCGGCGGGGCGGTGGCGCTCTCAGAGCGCGCCCGGATCGAGCTGGCCGCCGCCGGCGCGCGGCCCCGGCGCGATGCCCTGTTGAGCGGGCCGGCGTCGTTGACCCCGAGCGAGCGGCGGATCGCCGAGCTCGCCGCGACGGGTCAGAGCAACCGCGAGATCGCGCAGGCGCTGTTCGTCACGCCCAAGACGGTCGAGTACCACCTGCGCAACGCGTACCGAAAGCTCGACATCCAAACGCGTGGCGAACTCGCCGGCGCGCTTGCCTGAGACAGGCCTGGTCGGAAGCGATCCCGCCCGGGCGAGCCGCCCGGGCTACTTTAAGAACCCCTCGTAGTTGCGCATCATCAGCTGCGCCTCGAGCTGTTTCATCGTGTCGAGCGCGACGCCGATCACGATCAGGATCGAGGTGCCGCCGAAGAAGAAGTTGGCCGACGTCTGGCTGATCAGGATCGTCGGCAGCGCGGCGATCGAGGCCAGGAACAAGGCGCCCGGGAACGTCAGGCGCGCGAGGATGCGGTCGAGGAACTCGGCCGTGGGCCGCCCTGGTCGCACCCCGGGTATGAACCCGCCGTACTTCCGCAGGTTCTCGGCCTGGTCGACGGGGTTGAACGTGACCGCCGTGTAGAAGTAGGTGAACACGATGATGAGCAGGCTCTCGCCGAGCACGTAGTGCCAGCCCTGGGGGCTGAAGAAGTTCTGGACGCCGGTCCAGAAGTTCGTGCGGTTCTGCCCGAGCAGCTGCCCGAGCGTGGGCGGGATCGCCATCATGCTCGCGGCGAAGATCACCGGGATCACCCCGGCCATGTTCACGCGCAGCGGCAGGTAGGTCTGGGTCCCCTGTGTCATCCTCCGGCCGATCACGCGCTTGGCGTACTGGATCGGGATCCGGCGCTGGCCCTCCTGCACGAACACGATCGCCGCGACCACACCGACGGCGATGAACGGCATGATCACCTTGAACACCTGGTCGGGGTTCGTCCACCAGGAGTGGATGCCGTTCGGGATCCGGGCGACGATGCTCGCGAAGATCATCAGCGAGATTCCGTTGCCGATGCCGCGCTGGGTGATCAGCTCGCCCATCCACATCAACAGCACGGTCCCGGCCGTCAGGGAGATCACGATCAACAGCACCTTGGCCAGGTTGAAGTTCGGGATCACCGTGACGCCGGCGGACTGCTCGAAAGTCCGGAACAGGAACACGTAGCCGATCGACTGGGCGAACGCCAGGCCGACCGTCAGGTACCGCGTGTACTGCGTGATCCTTGCCTGCCCGACCTCGCCCTCCTTGGAGAGCTTCTCGAGCGAGGGCACGACCACCTGCAGTAGCTGCAGGATGATCGAGGCGGTGATGTAGGGCATGATCCCGAGCGCGAAGATCGCGATCCGGCCGAGCCCGCCGCCGGAGAACAGGTTCAGGAAGCCGAGAATGCTCGAGCCGCCGAAGTTGTTCTGGATCGCGTTGACCGCGGACGCGTTGATGCCCGGCGCGGGGATGTGCGTCCCGAGGCGATACAAGCCGAGGATCGCTGCTGTGAACAGCAGCTTGTTGCGGATCTCGCCGACCCTGAACGAACTCAGGATCGTCGAAATCATCTGCCCGCCGACTCCTCGACGATCTGGCAGGTGCCGCCGGCGGCCTCGATCCGCTCGCGCGCGGCCTTCGAGAACTGGTGGGCGTGCACGGTCAGCGGCTTGGTCAGATCGCCCTTGGCGAGGATCTTGACTGGAATCTCCTTGCGCGTGGCGAGGCCCTTGGCTCGCAGCTCATCGACAGTGACCGAGGCCCCGGACTCGAAGCGAGCCTCGAGCTGAAGCAAATTGACCGGCTGCGTGTGCGTGCGGAAAGGCTCGAACGGCATCGACTTCTTCATGTGCGGACCGCGGAGCTTCCGCATCCGCATGTGAATCGGGTTCTGGCCGCCCTCGAACCGGACGCGCCGCTTGGCGCCCGAGCGCGAGCCCCAGCCCTTCTGGCCGCGGCCGGAGGTCTTGCCGGTGCCCGACCCTTCGCCGCGGCCGACGCGCTTGCGCACCTTGCGCGACCCGGGCGCGGGCCGGAGGTTGTGCAGCCCGATCCGCTCCTTGCGCTCTTCGGTCTTCGTGGTCTCGTCCTCAGCCATCAGGATGCCTCCGAGACCTCGACGAGGTGGGAGACCTTCGCGATCATCCCGCGGGTCTGGGGCGTGTCCTCGCGCTCGACGCGCTGCCCGATCCGGCGCAGTCCAAGCGAACGAAGCGTGTCGCGCTGGCGCTGGTCGGAACCGATTGCGCGATCGGCGCTGCGTGATCACAAGCTTGCTCACGCCTCGGCCTCTTGGTCTGCAGGCTCCGCCGCGGAGGTGGGAGCGGCGTCGCTGGCATCCTGGACCGTGGCTGATGCCCCATCCGCCTCCCCTCGCGTCGCCTCGGACCCTTCACCACCGTTCAGGCTCGAGCGCGGGGAGGCGGAGGCGGGCTCAGCCTCGGTCGTAAGGCCGAGCACCTGGTTGACCGAGAGCCCGCGTATTTCAGCGACTTCATCGGGAGTGCGCAGCGATTGCAGACCCGCCATCGTCGCCTTGACCAGGTTGATGGGGTTCTGCGACCCCAGCGACTTGGACAAAATGTCGTGGATGCCGGCGAGCTCGAGCACCGCGCGCACGCCACCGCCGGCGATCACCCCGGTGCCGGGAGCGGCCGGCTTCAAGAACACCCGCCCGGCACCGAAGATGCCGGTCGTCTGGTGCGTGATCGTCGCGCCGTGCTTAGGCACGCGGTACAGATTCTTCTTGGCCCGCTCGACGCCCTTCTGAATCGCCACCGGGACCTCGTTCGCCTTGCCGTAACCGATGCCGACGACGTCGCGCTCGTCGCCGACGACGACCAGCGCGGTGAACGAGAACCGGCGTCCGCCCTTGACCACCTTGGCCACGCGGTTGATCTCGACGACGCGCTCCTGGAGGTCGAGGCCGGCTGAAGAGACTGTGCGATCGCGAACGAGAGGCATCGGGAGATCCAGGTTAGCGGTCCTAGAACGTCAGCCCGCCCTCACGGGCCCCGTCGGCGAGCGCCTTAACGCGCCCGTGATATTTGTAGCCGCCCCGGTCGAACACGGCGGTGTCGATGCCGGCGGCCTTGGCGCGATCGGCGAGGAGGCCGCCGGCGCGCGTCGCCTGCTCGGTCCGCTTCAGCCCACGCAGGTCGGCCTCGGTCCAGCTCACGGACGCGATTGTGCGCCCGGAGTCGTCGTCGATCAGCTGCGCAAACACACCGCGATTCGAACGGAACACAGAGATGCGCGGCCGCTCCGCCGTGCCGTGGATCTTGGCGCGGACCCGCCGCCGCCGCTTGAGCCGCGCCGCAGGCTTGGTCATCACGGTCATGCCCGCTTACCAACCTTTCGGGCCACGTACTCGCCTTCGTAGCGGATGCCCTTGCCCTTGTAGGGCTCTGGCTTGCGCTGCTTACGGATCAGCGCCGCGACCTCGCCCACCTGCTGCTTGGACGCGCCCCTGACGACGATGCGGGTGGGCTGCGGAACCTCGAATTCGATCCCATCGGGAGCCTTGATCGAGACCGGGTGGGAGTATCCGAGCGCGAGCTCGAGGTCGCGGCCGCGGAGCTGCGCCCTGTAGCCGACCCCCTGGATCTCGAGGCGCTTCTCGAACCCGTTCGTGACGCCCTGGACCATGTTCGCGACGAGCGTGCGGGTGAGACCGTGGAGCGCGCGGTGCTCGCCGCGATCCGTCGGCCGGGTGACGACGATCTGATCGTCGACCTGCTCGACCTTGATGTCGCGGTTGACGCGCTCTGACAGCTCGCCCTTCGGTCCGTTGACGCGGACGACCTCGGGCTCGATCGCGACCGTGACGCCGGCCGGGACCGGAATGGGTTGTCTGCCGATTCGGGACATTCTCGCTCGACGGTCTACCAGACCTTCGCCACGACTTCGCCCCCGACGCCCGCGATGCGAGCCTCGTGGCCGGTCATGACCCCTTTGGAGGTCGAGATGATCGCGGTACCCATCCCGCCGTCGATGCGAGGGATGTGGGCGTGGTCGACGTAAGTGCGCTGGCCCGGCCGCGACACCCGCTGAAGGCCCGTGATCACCGGCTTGCGCGCCTGGGTGTACTTGAGCGTGATCGTCAGCTGCTGGCCCGGGCGGCCCGGCTCGGGGTCGTGGACCTCGTAGGCCTCGATGTATCCCTGCTCGCGCAGGATGCGGGCGAGCTCGCGGTTCAGCTTCGACGACGGCATCGTGACGTCGTGGTGCTGGGCGTTGGCGGCGTTGCGCAGGCGGGTCAGGAAGTCCGCGATCGGATCGGTCATGCTCATGGTGTGCCCTTGCCTCCCTCCGGTCGGCGCTCTTGATGGTGTCTCGGGGCATCCGGCCCCCAGTAAACGTTCGCTGCGCTCACTTCCGCCGCCCTCTACCAGCTCGACTTAGTCATGCCGGGGATGAACCCATTGTGCGCCAGCTCGCGCAGGCAGATCCGGCAGACGCCGAACTTGCGATACACCGCACGCGCCCGGCCGCAGCGGCGGCAGCGGGTGTAGCCGCGCGTCTTGTATTTCGGCGTGCGCCTCTGGCGAACAATCTGAGAAGTCTTAGCCATGTGTTCCTCTTAAGTTTGGGTCGCGGCCGCGCCGGGGCGGCCCTCTCTGGCGAATGGCATCCCGAACGCCTCGAGCAGGGCAAACGCCTCGTCGTCGCTCTGGGCCGTGGTGGTGATCGTGATGTCGAGGCCGCGGACCTGGTCGACCTCGTCGTAGTCCACCTCGGGGAAGATGATCTGCTCGCGCACGCCCATCGAGTAGTTCCCGCGACCGTCGAACGAGCGCGGGTTCAGGCCGCGGAAGTCCCGGATCCGGGGGATCGCTATCGACATCAATCTGTCCAGAAACTCATACGACCGAGCGCCGCGCAACGTCACGGCGACGCCCACCGGCATCCCCTCGCGGACCTTGAACTGGGCGATCGACTTGCGGGCCCGGCGCACGTTCGGCCGCTGGCCGGTGATCGTGCCGAGCTGCTCGGTCGCGGCCTCGAGCATCTTGGAATCCTGCTTGGCGTCGCCGACGCCCATGTTGACGGTGATCTTCACGATCCGGGGCGCGCGCATCGGCGTGGAGTAGCCGAACCGATCGATCAGCGCAGGCAGGATCTCGTCGTCGTAGCGCGTTCTGAGGCGTGCAGCCGGCATCAGTCGACCCTCGCTCCGCTACGCCGCGCGATCCGCAGCCGCTTGCCGTCGTGGACCTCGATCCCGATGCGCGTCGGCTTGCCTTCCTTCGGGTCGGTCAGCATCACATTGGAGACGTGGATCGGGCCTTCCTTCTCGATCACGCCGCCGACCTGCTCGGCGCGCTGGGCGCCGGCCACCTGACGTGGCTTCTGGTGGCGCTTGATCATGTTGAGGCCCTCGATGTAGACGCGCTGGTGCTTGGGGTCGACGCGCAGGATCCTGCCGCGCTTGCCGCGGTCCTTGCCGCCGATCACGATCACCTCGTCGCCGGTCTTGAGTCTCGCGGGCATGGTCAGAGCACCTCCGGGGCGAGGGAGACGATCTTCATGAAGTTGCGTTCGCGCAGCTCGCGCGCGACCGGGCCGAAGATGCGCGTGCCGCGCGGGTTGTTCTGGCTGTCGATCAGCACCGCGGCGTTCTCGTCGAAGGCGATGTAGGTGCCGTCCTCGCGGCCGTAGGACTTCCGGGTGCGCACGACCACCGCGGTCACCACCTCGCCCTTCTTGACCGAGCCCTGGGGGCTGGCCTGCTTGACCGTGGCGGTGACGATGTCGCCGATGCCGGCGTAGCGACGCCGGTGGCCGCCGCGTACGCGGATGACCAGGATCTCCCTGGCGCCCGTGTTGTCGGCGACCCGAAGTCGTGTCTCGTTCTGGATCATCGTGCGGTCCCGACGCTCACTCGGCTCTCACGACGACTTCCACGAGCCGCCAGCGCTTGGTACGCGACAGCGGACGGCTCTCGCGGACGATCACGGTGTCGCCGACGTGGGCGTCGTTGGTCTCGTCGTGAGCGTGCAGCGTGCTCGAGGTGCGCACGATTTTCTCGTATCGGCGGTGACGCCGAGCGATGTCGATGCGCACGCTGATCGTCTTGTCGGCCTTGTCGGAGACGACCACACCCTGGCGCGTCTTCTGCCGCCCCGGCCCGTGCTCGCGCGGCGAAATCGTCTGCGCAACGGCGCCGCTCTCGCGGGCCTTCTGGCGCGCGCGGGGGCGCTCTACGCGCCGCAGCTCCGCCTTCTTGCCGCGCTCGGCGACGCGGTCGGCCTGACGCTCCTCGGGGGTGCGGGGCTTGCCGACCGGAGTCTTGGCGGCCTTGCCGGCGCGGGCGCGACGGCGCCGCTCCTTGGGCGGCTCCGGTGGGGCGCCGGGCTGGCCTGCGGAGCCGGTCTCGTCAGACCCGGACGTCGGGGCGGCGTCCGAGGTTTTCGAGGCCGTTTCCTCGGACGTCGCCTGGACGTCCGAGGTCTCTTCGATCTCGTTGTTCTCGGTCTCAGCCATTGTCAGTCCCCTTGAGTTCGCGTTCGCGGGCAATCGTCAAGGCCCGCGCGATCTCCCGCTTGGCGCGCTTGAGGCTCGAGGTGTTCTCGAGCTCGGACGTAGCGTGCTGGAAGCGCAGCCCGAACAGCTCCCGGCGAGCGGTCTGGATGTGCTCGCGCAGCTCGGTGTCGGTGAGGTCACGGACGTCGGAAGGCCTCATCTCACGCGTCCTCTCGCATCACGAATTTCGTGCGGACCGACAGCTTGTGGCCGGCGAGCCGCATCGCCTCGCGCGCCAGCGGCTCGGGCACGCCCGCGAGCTCGAACATCACGCGCCCGGGCTTGACCACGGCGACCCAGCCCTCGGGCGATCCCTTGCCGGATCCCATCCGCGTCTCGGCTGGCTTCTTGGTGAACGACTTGTCCGGATAGACATTGATCCACACCTTGCCGCCACGCTTGATCTTGCGGGTCATGGCGATTCGCGCGGCCTCGATCTGGCGATTGGTCAGCCAGCCCGCGTCGAGGGCCTTCAGGCCATACTCGCCGAACTGGACCGTGGTCTGTCCGCGGGACATGCCGCGCCGGCGCCCGCGGTGCACCTTGCGGTGCTTGACGCGCTTGGGAGCGAGCATCAGCTACCACCGCCTCCGGAGCTCGGGCGGTTGCCACCGCCACCGCCACCGCCGGCGCCACTGCCGGGACGTCCACCGCCGCCGCCGGGACGTCCGCCACCGCCGCCGGGACGTCCACCGCCGCCGCCGGGACGTCCACCCCCGCCGCCACCGCCGCCGGGGCGTCCACCGCCACCGCCGCGTCCGCCGCCGCCACCGGGACCACCCGGACCGCGTCCGCCGCCACCGCCGCCGGGACCGCGTCCGCCACCAGGACCACCGGGACCGCGTCCGCCGCCACCACCGCGTCCGCCGCCGCCACCAGGACCGCCGCCGCGACCGCCGGGGCCACCGGGACCGCCACCGCGACCGCCTGGACCGCCGCCGCGACCGCCGCCGCCGCGGCCACCACCGCCGCCACCGCCACCGCGTCCGTCGCGCCCGCCGCGTCCGCGGCCGTCGCGCTCGGGCGCCTGCGGCGCCGGCTCGTCCATGATCGTCAAGTCGGCGCCGGTGTAGCCCTCGGGCATGATCTCGCCCTTGTTGATCCAGCACTTCACGCCGATCCGCCCGAACGTCGTCCGGGCCTCGTGGAAGCCGTAGTCGATGTCCGCGCGCAGCGTGTGCAGCGGCACGCGGCCGTCGGAGTAGCCCTCGGTGCGCGCCATCTCGGCGCCGCCGAGCCGGCCGGAGACCTGCACCTTCACCCCCTTGGCGCCCGAGCGCATCGCGCTCGTGAGCGCGCGCTTCATCGCGCGGCGGAAGGCGACGCGGTTCTGCAGCTGCTCGGCGATCGACTGCGCGACCAGGCGCGCGTCGAGCTCCGGTCGCTTGATCTCGAGGATGTTCACCTTGACCTGCTTGCCCGTGATCCGGTGGAGGTCGCGGCGCAGCTGGTCGACCTCCGAGCCGGACTTACCGATCACGATCCCGGGCCGAGCGGTGTTGATGTTGACCTCGACCTCGTTCTGGTTCTTGCGGATCGTGATGTCGGACAGGCCGGCGTGCGACAGCCGCCGGATGATGTGCTCCCGGATCTGCGTGTCCTCGTGCAGGAAGTCCGCGAACTGGCGCTCGTTGAACCAATTCGACTTCCAGTCGTGGATGTAGCCCACGCGGAGCGACTCGGGATGAACTTTTTGACCCATATCTCTGACTTAGTCCTTCGGAGTGAGCAAGATCGTGAGGTGGCTGGTGCGCTTGCGGATCCTCGTCGCCCGGCCCATCGCGCGGGGCCGGAAGCGCCTGATCGTCGGACCCTCGTCAGCGTGGACCGCCTTCACATAAAGGTCCTCGCCCACGAGCTCGTGGTTGTTCTCAGCGTTGGCCACCGCCGACTCGAGCAGCTTGCTCCAGTCGCGCGCGACCGCACGCGAGGTGTGAGCGAGGATAGCTCGCGCCTCGTCAACGCTCTTTCCGCGGATGTGATCGCACACCAGACGGGCCTTCCGAGCCGACGACCGCACGTACTTTGCCTGCGCCCTGACGACGACATCGCGCCGTTCCGCGCTTCCCCTTCTCCGACGGGCAGGTGCAGGTGCCGGCGTGGCTGGCGGCCCCTCCGCGGGCTCGGCTTCCGCGCCGCCCCGACGGCGGCGGCGCCGCGATCGAGCAGGCGCCTCGGCATCGGGCTCTGCCTCGGTCTCGTCGTCCACGTGCTCGAGATCGGCCAGCGCTTCCTCGTCGGCCTCTTCCTCGGCCTCCGCCACCGCGTCGTCCTCGCCCTCGGCCTCAGCATCGGCCTCGAGCATCACGTCAGCCGCGGCCTCTTCGGCCTCGACGTCCTCCGGGGTCTCGTCGATGACGTCGCCGTCGTCGCCGTCGGAGGCCGTGCCCGCGTCCGCCGCCCCTCGCGTCGCTTCGGACTCCGACCCCGACTCAGGCTCCGAGCGCGGGGCGCCGGACGCGGGCGTGGCCCCGGACGTTTCAGACGCAGGCGCGTCCGCGGACGCAGGCTTCTTCCGCGAGCGACGGCGTCGCTTAGGCGCGCCTTCGGCCTCGGTCTCTGGCGTCTCTTCCGGAGTCTCGTCAGGCGTCATCGTCTCTTACCGGTTCCAGCGTGTCCTCGATACAGCCGCGTCGGCGCGAACTCGCCGAGCTTGTGACCGACCATCGACTCGGTGACGAACACCGGCACGTGCTTGCGGCCGTCGTGCACAGCGATCGTGTGACCGACCATCTCGGGGAAGATCGTCGACGCGCGCGACCAGGTCCGCAGCATGCGCTTCTCGCCCGAGGAGTTCATGGCTTCGATTCGCGACATCAGCCGCTCCTGAACGTACGGTCCCTTCTTGCTTGAGCGACTCATCGCTTCTTACCTCTCCTGCGTCCGCGCACTATCAATTTGTCTGAAGTCTTGCCCTTGGGCCGCGTGCGATACCCGAGCGTGGGCACGCCCCACGGAGTGACCGGGTGGCGCCCCGGGGTCGTCGAGCCCTCGCCACCGCCGTGGGGATGGTCGACCGGGTTCATCGCCGTGCCGCGGGTCTGAGGGCGCACGCCCAAGTGGCGCTTGCGTCCGGCCTTCCCGATCGACACGTTCTGATGGTCGGTGTTCCCGATCGTCCCGACGGTCGCGCGGCACTCGCCGCGGACCATCCGCATCTCACCGGAGGGCAGGCGCAAGGTCACGTAGTCGGCCTCCTTGGCCAGGAGCTGCACGCCGGCGCCGGCCGCGCGCGCCATCTGGCCGCCGCGCCCGGGCGTTAGCTCGACGTTGTGAACCACCGTGCCGGCGGGCATGTTGCCGAGCGGCAGGCTGTTGCCCACGCGGATCTCGGCACGCTCGCCCGACTGCACGGTCATGCCGACGCGCAGCCGCTGGGGCGCGAGGATGTAGCGCTTCTCGCCGTCGGCGTAGTGCAGCAGCGCGATATAGGCGGACCGGTTGGGGTCGTACTCGATGTGCGCCACCTTGGCTGGGATCCCGTCCTTGCGGCGCTTGAAGTCGATCTTGCGGTACAGCCGCTTGGCCCCACCGCCGCGGTGGCGCGAGGTCTTCCGCCCATACGAGTTCCGCCCACCCGACTTCTTGAGCCCCTCGACGAGCGACTTCTCGGGCTCGGTGCGCGTGATCTCGGCGTAGTCGGGATACGTGACGAAGCGGCGACCCGCTGACGTTGGCTTTGGCTTGCGGATGGGCATTACTCGCCGGCCTCCAGTCCACCGAAGATCGGAATCGTCTGGCCTTCGCGCACCTGCACGATCGCCTTCTTCCACTGCCGCGTCCGGCCTTTGGTCTGGCCGCGGCGCTTGGGCTTGGAGTGCACGTGCGCGGTCCGGACCTCGAGCACGTTGACGTCGAACAGCTGCTCGATGGCCTGGCGGATCTGCGTCTTGTGCGCTTTGTCGTGGACGCGGAACGTGTACTTACCGACCTCGGCGAGCGCGAATGTCTTCTCCGACAGGACCGGGCGGATGATCACCTGCGTGGGCTCCATCAGCCTTCCTCCTCCTCTTCACCGTCCGGAGATCCGGCGCCAGACGAATCTCCAACGGAATCGGCGTCAGCCGATTCCGCAGATCCGGCGCCAGGCGAATCTCCAACGGAATCGGCGTCAGCCGATTCCGCAGATTCGGCGCCAGCCGATCCCGCAGAGCCGCCACCCGATTCCGCAGACGCGAGCGCGACGAGCGACTCCATCGCCGCTTCCGAGACGAGCAGCGACGCGGCCCCAACGAGATCGGCGACGCCGGCGTCCTCGACCGGGACCGCATGAGCGTGGGAAAGGTTTCGGAATGACTTGCCGGCGGTGGCCTCGGACTCGGTCAGGACGACGAGCATCGGGGCGGTCGCGCCCCAATCCGCGAGCATCTCCGCCGCGAGCGCGGTCGAAGGCTCGTCAAATGCCGAGGCATCGAATACGGCGAGCGACCCCCGCTCGGCGTGCATCGAAAGCACGCTGCGGAGGGCGGCGCGGCGCGCCTTGCGGTTGACCTTCACCGTGTAGTGCCGCGGGCTCGGCCCGAACACGGTGCCGCCGCCCGTCCATATCGGCGAGCGCGATGACCCCGCCCGCGCCCGGCCCGTGCCCTTCTGGCGCCACGGTTTCGCGCCGCCGCCGGACACCTCGCCGCGGGTTTTGGTCGACGCGGTGCCGTGCCGGCGTGCGTTGAGCTCGGCGCGCACCGTCTCGTGCACTAGCGGCATGTTGAACTTGGCCTCGAACGCGACCGGATCGAGCGTGAAGTTCCCGCCGCCGAGCACGGATGCGGTCCTAGCCATCGGTGCGCACCTCCACCGTCCCACCGCGCGGCCCGGGGACGGCGCCGCGGAGCAGCAACAGATTCTGGGCGGGGATGATCTCGACCACGGTCAGCCCGCGCTGGGTCACCCGTCCGCCGCCCATCCGGCCGGGGCCGCGCAGGCCCTTGAACACGCGCGAGGGCGTCGCCGAGGCGCCGATCGAGCCCGGCGCGCGGACGTTGTGCGATCCGTGCGACTTCGGGCCGCTCTTGAAGTTGTGGCGCTTGATCGTGCCCTGGAAGCCCTTGCCCTTGGTCTTGCCCGAGACCTTGATCTTGTCCCCGACGTTGAACGCCTCCACGGTCACGGTCTGCCCGACGAGCAGCTCGCCCGCCTCGTCGCGGAACTCGGCCAGATGACGGTGCGCCGAGGCGTCCGCCTTCTTCAGGTGCCCGAGCTCGGGCTTCGTTAGCGACTTCTCCTTGCAGGCGCCGAACGCGAGCTGGACCGCCTCGTAGCCGTCGCGCTCGACGGTGCGAATCGCGGTCACCGGACACGGGCCCGCCTCGAGCACGGTCACGCGCTCGACGCGCCCGTCGTCGAGAAAGCGCTGGGTCATCCCGAGCTTCTTGGCGAGGATCGCGGCCATCGGGTCAGGACGCCAGGCGGATCTCGATATCCACGCCCGCCGGAAGATGGTCGAGGCGCTGGAGCGAGTCGACCGTCTTCGGGGTGGGCTGGTGGATGTCGATCAGCCGCTTGTGCGTGCGGATCTCGAAGTGCTCGCGCGAGTCCTTGTCCTTGAACGGCGAGCGGATCACGCAGTACACGTTCTTCTCGGTCGGGAGCGGCACGGGACCGGAGACGGTCGCGCCGGTGCGCGTGGCCGTCTCGACGATCTCCTTGGCCGCCGTCTCGATCGCCGTGTGGTCATACGACTTCAGGCGAATTCGGATTTTGTTCTGGGCAATAGTTGCCATAAAAGTGGTCCTCCGCGGGCCATCCGGGCCCGCGTTCTGAACTAAACGTTCGGCCTCCAGCCTCTCTTAACCGTCTGTCTTCTCAGTGTTGAGGGCGAGCCCCGGGCTTCGGGGCCCGCCCCAAAGGTCGTATCTGTCACTAAAAAGGCGGCGGGCCCGAAAGGCCACGCCGCCTCGTCAACTATTCAATTACTTCGCTGACGACCCCCGAGCCGACCGTACGGCCGCCCTCGCGGATCGCGAACCGCAGACCCTGGTCCATCGCGATCGGCTGGATCAGCTCGATCTCCATCTGGACGTTGTCGCCGGGCATGACCATCTCGGTGCCGTCGGGCAGCCTCGCCACCCCGGTGACGTCAGTTGTGCGGAAGTAGAACTGTGGCCTGTAGCCCGTGAAGAACGGCGTGTGACGGCCGCCCTCCTCCTTCTTCAGGACGTAGACCTCGGCCTTGAACTTGGTGTGCGGCGTGATCGAGCCGGGCTTGCACAACACCTGGCCGCGCTCGATCTCGTCCCGCTTGGTGCCGCGCAGCAGGCACCCGACGTTATCGCCGGCCTGACCCTGGTCGAGGATCTTCTTGAACATCTCGACCCCGGTCACGACCGTGTTCGTCGTCGCCTTGATGCCGACGATCTCGACGGTCTCGCCGGTCTTGATGATGCCCTGCTCAACGCGACCGGTCGCGACGGTGCCGCGGCCGGTGATCGAGAACACGTCCTCGACCGGCATCAGGAACGGCTTGTCGAGATCGCGCACGGGCTCCGGAATGTAGGTGTCCAGCGCCTCGGCGAGCTCGATGATCTTCGCCTCGTACTCCTCGTCACCCTCGAGTGCCTTGAGCGCTGAGCCGGCGACGAACGGAATGTCGTCTCCGGGGAACTCGTACTCGGAGAGCAGGTCGCGGATCTCGACCTCGACGAGCTCGAGGAGCTCGGGGTCGTCGACCATGTCGACCTTGTTGAGGAACACGACGATGTAGGGCACGCCCACCTGACGGGCGAGCAGGATGTGCTCGCGCGTCTGGGGCATCGCGCCGTCCGCCGCGGACACGACCAGGATCGCGCCGTCCATCTGGGCGGCGCCCGTGATCATGTTCTTGACGTAGTCGGCGTGTCCAGGACAGTCGACGTGCGCGTAGTGCCGGTTCGGAGTCTGGTATTCGACATGAGAAGTCGCGATCGTGATGCCGCGTGCCTTCTCTTCCGGAGCGTTATCGATCGATTCGAACGATCGAACCTCCGTGCCACCGTACCTCTCGTTCAGCACCTTGGTGATGGCCGCCGTCAGCGTCGTCTTACCATGGTCGATGTGACCGATGGTCCCGACGTTGACGTGGGGCTTATCTCGCTCGAACTTGGCTTTCGCCACTTTGCTTTCGCTCCTTCTGTTTTCAGTAGTGGTGTCCGTCCGAGGACGAACCTATTCAGGATATAAAGATTCCGAGGCAGTCTGCGCTCAGGCCGCAGCCTCTTCGCCGCCGATCTTGTCCGCCAGGTTCGGCGGCACCTCGTCGTAGCGCTCGAACTGCATCGTGTAGGTCGCGCGACCCTGGGTGTTGGACCGCACGTCGGTGGCGTACCCGAACATCTCCGCCAGCGGCACGAACGCATTGATGACCTGCGCGTTGCCGCGCTGCTCCATCCCGTTCACGTGACCGCGGCGGCGGTTCAGGTCGCCGATGACGTCGCCCATGAACTCCTCGGGCGTCACGACCTCGACCGCGAAGATCGGCTCGAGCAGGATCGGCTTGGCCCGCGCCGCCGCTGCCTTCAGGGCCAGCGAACCGGCGACCTTGAACGCCAGCTCCGAGGAGTCGGTGTCGTGGTACTTGCCGTCGGTCAGCGTCACGCGCACGTCCACCATCGGGTAGCCGGCACGCGGCCCGTTCTCCATCGCCTCCTCGACGCCCTTCTCGACCGCCGGGATGAACTCGGTCGGGATCGACCCGCCCCTAACCTTGTTGACGAAGTCGAAGCCCTCGCCGGGCGCCGGCTCGACGTCGATGTAGACGATGCCGTACTGGCCCGCGCCACCGGTCTGCCGGACGAACCGGCCCTCGACCTTCTCAGCCGTCCCCTTGATCGTCTCCCGGTAGGAGACCTGCGGGCGGCCGACGTTGGCGTCCACCTTGTACTCACGGAGCATCCGGTCGACCAGCACCTCGAGGTGCAGCTCGCCCATGCCAGAGATTTCGGTCTGCCCGGTCTCCTCGTTGGTCCGGACCTGGAAGGTCGGGTCCTCCTCGGCAAGGCGCGCGAGCGCCGTCGACATCTTCTCCTGGTCGGCCTTGGTCTTGGGCTCGATCGCGACCTTGATGACGGGCTCG
Organism: uncultured Solirubrobacterales bacterium; assembly: GCA_963709205.1. Taxonomy (GTDB): domain Bacteria; phylum Actinomycetota; class Thermoleophilia; order Solirubrobacterales; family Solirubrobacteraceae; genus Palsa-465. The sequence goes on along the minus strand of CAVPVP010000018.1, from coordinate 129,896 downwards.
GGGAACTCGATCGTCTCGAGCTTGATCGGCTTGTCGGGCGCGGCCAGCGTGTCGCCGGTCACGACCTGCTTGATCCCTACCGCGGCGGCGATGTCGCCGGCGTGGACGTCCTTGACCTCCTCGCGCTCGTTCGCGTGCATCATCAGGATGCGCCCGATGCGCTCGGTCCGGCCGGTGTTGACGTTGAGGATGCGCGCACCGGCCTCAAGCTGACCCGAGTACACGCGGAAGTAGGTGAGCTTGCCGACGTACGGGTCGGCCATGATCTTGAACGCCAGCGCCGCGAACGGCTCGTCGTCGGACGCCTCGCGGTGCGCGGGCGCGCCGCCGTTGTCCGAGCCCTTGACGGGCTCGAGGCCCTCGACCGGCGGCACGTCGAGCGGGCTTGGGAGATAGTCGAGCACGGCGTCCAGCAGGACCTGCACGCCCTTGTTCTTGAAGCTCGAGCCGCAGAGCACCGGCGTGATCTGGATCGCCAGCGTGGCCTTCCGGATCGCTTGCTTGAGGCGCTCGGGCGAGATCTCCTGCTCCTCGAGGATCATCTCGACGAGCTCGTCGTCGTGGTGGGAGACCTCGTCGAGCATCTTCTCGCGCGCGGCCGCGGCCTCCTCGACCATGTCCGCGGGAATGTCGATGATCTCCTGCTCCTTGCCGAGCTCGTCCTTGTAGACGATCGCCTTCATCCCGACCAGGTCAACGATCCCGCGGAAGTCGGCCTCGGCGCCGATCGGCAGCTGGACGGGGACCGGGTTCGCGCCCAGTCGGTCGACCATGGTCTGCACGCCGCGGTGGAAGTCCGCGCCGATCCGGTCCATCTTGTTGATGTAGGCGATCCGTGGAACGCGGTATTTGTCCGCCTGTCGCCACACCGTCTCGGACTGCGGCTCTACGCCGGCAACCGAATCGAACAGCGCGATCGCGCCGTCGAGCACGCGCAGCGACCGCTCGACCTCGACCGTGAAGTCGACGTGGCCGGGCGTGTCGATGATGTTGATCCGGTAGCCCTTCCACTCGGCCGTGGTGGCCGCGGAGGTGATCGTGATCCCGCGCTCCTGCTCCTGCGCCATCCAGTCCATAACGGCCGCGCCCTCGTGAACCTCCCCCATCTTGTAGGTCCGACCTGTGTAATAGAGGATGCGCTCGGTCGTCGTCGTCTTACCGGCGTCGATGTGAGCCATGATCCCGATGTTGCGAATCTTGTTCAGAGGGAATGTTCGAGGCATGATGAGCAGTATTTATTGGGGGGAGAGGGGCGTCGTCCCGACGCTACGAAACCGCACCGGTTCTCCCGGCGAAGCTTGCGGACATGAAAAAGGGCCCGGAGGGCCCATTCACGACGCACCTGTCGGGAAGGGGCGGGGGTCTATGTGGTGGACGACTCCATTACAGGGAACCTGCGTGCCTGGGGGCAAGCGCAGGTGAGCGTGCCACCCGAGGCCAACGCCGAATATAGCAGAGGATCTGAGCCATTCGGACGCCTGCTCGTACGCGGTGAGAGCGCCCGTTCAGCACCCCATCCGGAGCCCCGCGAAGGCCGCTCGGTCGCCATCGTGGTGGTCGTTCTTGCGGCCCTCCTCGGCGCACTTCTGATCGTCATCTCCCAGTTCACCGCGCTCTACCACGTGCACGTCGCCACCAGCGTGGCGCCGGTCAAGACCGTCGGGACCGGCGGCAATCACGCCTGGGCGCCGATTCCGCTCGCGCTGCTCGCGGCGGTGCTCGCGTTCGCCGCCTACCGGTACGGCAACCGCGCCGCCCTGCTCGCGATCGCGCTCCTCGGGGTCGTCACGCTCCTGATCGCGCTCCTCGGCGACCTCCCCGATGTCCACGCCACCGGCCTGATCGGGTCGGGCGCGTCCCAGTACGTGGAGGGCACCGCCAGCCCGAGCGCCGGCCTGTACATGGAGACGCTCGGAGCGGTCGTGCTGCTCGTCAGCGGCGGCGTCGGGTACCTCCTGCTCGCCCCTCCGCGTCCCGCGGCCGATTAGAGGCCTCTTACGATCTCGCCCTTCGGAGGTCGGCATCCTGACACTGCAGGTTCAGTAGTGCAAGGTGCCTGGAATCCGCCGTTACTCTTGGAAAACGCGAGGGTTGTCTCACTGCAGCCCCCGGTCCCGTGTGGTGGGCAGCCCTCGCGTCAAACTTGTTGTGGAGGCCTGTGGTGGGCCTTTGTTGTGGGCGAGGCCGACGATCACGCCGAGAGTTGCGGCCACGGTCCGCTTCCTCGCTGTAAGCGAGCCCAGCGGGCCCGTGTGCCGCGCAGGTGGATGCCCCTCTGGGGCCCTCGCGCGTAGCGCGACTACCGCGCGACAGCGACAAACTCGCAGCGGGCCCAAAGAGGGGCGCCACTGGAGCTGCTATCTACCACCGGTAGTGGGCGAAGGCCTTATTGGCCTGCGCCATGCGGTAGACGTCGTCCTTGCGCTTGTACGCGGCGCCCTGCTGCTGCGTGGCGTCGAGCAGCTCGTGCGCGAGCCGCTGCGACATCGTCTTTTCGCGGCGCTGGCGGGCGAACTGGACCAGCCAGCGGACCGCCAGTGTGCGGGCCCGGCGGGCGGGGACCTCGAGCGGCACCTGGTAGGTGGCGCCACCCACGCGGCGCGACTTGACCTCAAGCACGGGGGTGAGCGCCTTGACCCCGGCCTCGAGCTGCTCGACCGGGTTCTTGCCCGTCCGCTCGCCCAGGATCGCCAGCGCGTCGTAGACGATCTGCTCGGCGACGGACTTCTTGCCGTCCAGCATCACCTTGTTGATGACCTGCTGGACGAGGCGGTTGCGATGGACGGCGTCGGGCTCGACCGGCCGGACCTGTGCTGCTGCGCGGCGCGGCACTACTTGGCCTTGACGCCGTACTGAGAGCGGGCCTTCTTGCGGTCGCTGACGCCGGCGGCGTCAAGCGTGCCGCGGATGACCTTGTAGCGGAAGCCCGGAAGATCCTTGACCCGGCCGCCGCGCACCAGGACCACCGAGTGCTCCTGGAGGTTGTGGCCCTCGCCGGGGATGTAGGCGCCGACTTCCATGCCGTTCGTCAGCCGTACGCGGGCCACCTTCCGCAGCGCCGAGTTCGGCTTCTTCGGCGTGGTCGTGTATACGCGCGTGCACACGCCCCGTCGCTGAGGAGCGGCGACCTTCTTCTTCCGGCCCTTGCCGGACTTCAGGCCCGGCGTGGCCAGCTTCTTCTTGGGCGGCGTACGGCCCTTGCGGATCAATTGGCTAGTAGTCGGCATGCGGATCGCAGCGTAGCAGGGCCGGAAATCCAGGCCGTGTCGATCCTGTGGCGCCCCAGCGCGGGGCCACGACGGTGCCAAAACTCACCAAACCGCCAACGGTTCGCGGACCTCGGCGAAATAAGCGTCGCACAGGCGCTTATCCAACCCCGGGCCTCGGGCTCAAGGCGCCTTGGCGAGAAATGCACCGACCCGGGACGCGCCCACCGCCGGCGCCGGCGATCACGCCGGAGCCGCGCCCCGACCACGCCGGCGCCGCCACGCCGATCACGCGGGCGCCACCGCCCTAAACGCATACACCGCCACCGCCACCGCCCAAAGCGCCTACGCCGCCACGGCCCCCAGCGCCTCATCTACCGGAACGTACGGCACGCCGACCGCGTCGGCCACGGGCGCATAGGTCACGTATCCGCCGGCGACGTTCACGCCCAGCTTCAGCCCGGGGTTCTCGGTGATCGCCCGGACCACGCCGTCGGAGGCGAGGTGGAGTACGTACGGGATCGTGGCGTTGGTGAGCGCGTACGTCGAGGTGATCGGCACGGCCCCAGGCATGTTGGTCACGCAGTAGTGGGTGATCCCGTCCACCTCGTAGGTCGGGTTGGAGTGGGTGGTCGGACGCGAGGTCTCAAAGCAGCCGCCCTGGTCGATCGACACGTCCACCAGCACGGCCTGGTGCTTCATCAGCCCGAGCTGGCCCCGCGTGATCACCCGGGGCGCGCGCGCCCCGTGCACGAGCACGGCGCCGATCACGAGGTCCATGTACGGCAGCCGCTCCTCGATCTCCAGCGTCGTCGCAAAGCACGTGTCCGCCCGTCCCCCGAAGGCGATGTCGAGCTCGCGGAGGCGGTCGATGTTCCGGTCATACACGTAGACCGTGGCCTCCATTCCCAACGCGATGAACGCCGCGTGCATGCCGACCACGCCGCCGCCGATGACCATCACGTTGGCCGCGGCAACCCCCGGGACGCCCCCGAGCAGGATCCCGCGGCCCCCAAGGGGCTTCTCGAGCATGAACGCGCCAGCCTGGGTGGCGATCTTGCCGGCGACCTCGGACATCGGCGCCAGCAGCGGCAGCCGCCCGCTCGCGTCCTCGACGGTCTCATAAGCGATGCACGTCGCCCCCGACTCCATCAGCCCGCGCGTCAGCGACGCGTCCGCCGCCAGGTGCAGGTACGTAAACAACACGTGACCCGGCTTCAGCCGCCCGACCTCCTCGGGCTGGGGCTCCTTGACCTTGACGATCAGGGTCGCCTCGTCGAACACGGCGTCCGCGTCGGGAAGGATCGTCGCTCCCTGCGCCGCGTATCCGTCGTCGGAGATCGCAGAGCCCAGCCCGGCGCCGCTCTGCACGAACACCTCGTGTCCGGCGTCGACGAGCTCGCGCACGCCCGCCGCCGTCAGCGCCACCCGGTACTCGTCCGCCTTGACCTCTGTTGGAACCCCGACCTTCACGCTAGGACCACCTTCCCAGTTGTTCTTCTACGCACAGGCTCAATTCACCAGCTGCCGGCCGCGCAGCGCCAGCCAGAACTCGATCCGATCGCGCGCCGACCCGAGGTTCCGCCCCGTCAGCTCCTCGACGCGGCGGATCCGGTAGCGGAGCGTGTGGCGGTGGCAGTACAACCGCCGGGCCGCCCGCTCCCACTGCCCGTTCTCCTCGATGAACGCCTCGAGCGAGCGCATTAGCTCTCCCCCATAGGGACCCTCGCTGGCCTCGATCGGCCCGAGGATCGAGTCACAGAACAGCCGTAGCGCCTCGTCGTCCTGCAATGACAACAGCAGCTGGAACGACCCGAGATCCTTGTACGTCCCCACCCGCGGACCGTCCCCAGACGACGCCGCCCCCGGGCCCGAGCCGTTGCCGTTCCCGACGGCAGCCGCCCCCAGCGCGAGGGCCTCCAACGTACAGCGCGCCTCGTGAAAGCTCCGCCGGGCGTCGACCACCGGCACCCCCCGCCCGATCCCGACGCGCACCTCGGCCCGCAGCTCGGCCGTGGCCGCCGCCGCGACCCGCTCGCCGAGTGCGAACAACTCCGCCTCGGAGCCGCCGCCGTCCACGAGCGCGCACGCGAGCGTCTCGACCGAGGCGACCAGCGCCGGTGCCGCCTCGTCTCGCAGCACCGACCACAGCGCGCCCTCGACCGACGCGCCCGTCCCCCGCCCGTCGCCCGCGCGCGCGAGCACGATCGCGGCCACCCGATCTGAGAGCCCGAACGGCGCCAGCCGCCGCGCGACGTCCGTCCCGCTGACCTCGCCGCTCACGATCGCGTCGAGCACGTCGCCGGCCAGCCGGCGCTCGGTCTCCCCGGCCACACGGGACCGCAGCAGCTCGAGCGCGACGATCGTCACCGCCTGGTGCAGGGTCAGCCGGTCGAAGTCGGAAAGCGGACCGGAGTCTTTGATCGCCACCAGCCACGCCTCGGGCGCACGGGCCGGACCGCCGCCGGAGCCCGGTCCGGGCGTCCCGTCGGAGGCCACGGGCAGCGCCAGCCCCTGGTTGCCTTCGACCAGCGAGGGCATGAACGTCCGCGCCTCGCGCCGCCGGGCGCGCTCCCGCACCTCATCCCTCAACCCAGCGAGCACGTCGGGCTCGATCGGGCGCCGGAAGGCGTGCTGCTGCAAAGGCTCACCGCGCGCGTCGAACACCACCACGGCCGCCCCGATCAGCGTGGCCAGGGCGGCGACCAGGGCGTCGAGGCCCCGCTCCGACAGGACGATCCGCTCCAACCGCTCCTGGGCCGCCAAGGCACGGCGGAGCACGGCGTACTGCTCGTTGACGAGCTGGCTGAACGCCGCCTCGGTGACCGCGATGAACGGCACCTCGTACGGGACCTCGAACACCGGGAACTCGCGCTCGGCGGCGACCTCGAGGAGCGGCGCCGGCACCTCCGCGTGCTTGAAGCCGGTCCCGAACCCGAGACCGGCCAGGTGGTGATCCGCCAAGCGGGCCCCGAACTCCCGCTGCTGCGCCGGCGTGTCCAGCTGCATGCCGGTGGTGAGCAGGAGCTCACCACCGGAGAGCCACGGCGTCGGATCGAGCAGCTCGGAGATGTGCACCCACCTCACGGGGAGGTGCAGGCCCGGCTCGCCGGCGAGCAGCCGGACGTCCAGGTCTCGCAGCAGGTCCCCGACGGTCAGCATCGAGCGCTACACACCTGGGCGGACAGCGAAGTGCCCCGTTCCCGAGCTCACGTGCATCCGCTCGCCGGCCTCGGTCAGCACGCCGCGGAGGATCTCCTCGATCTCCGCGAACTGCTCGGGCCCCGCGATCAAGGGCGGTGACAGCTGGATCACCGGATCGCCGCGATCGTCGGCGCGGCAGATCAGCCCGCGGCGGTAGAGCTCGCCGGACAGGAACCCGCGCAGCAGCGTCTCGCACTCCTCGTCGCTGAACGTCTCCTTGGTCTCCTGGTCCTTGACGAGTTCGATCGCCAGGAAGTAGCCGGTGCCGCGAACGTCCCCGACGATCGGAATGTCGCGCAGCCCCTCGACCATCTCGCGGAACGCGCCCTCGTTCGTACGCACGTTCTCGAGGATGCCCTCACGCTCGAACACGTCGAGGTTCGCCATCGCGATCGCCGAGCACACCGGGTGTCCCGCGAACGTGAATCCGTGCGTGAAGCTGTTCGCGCCCGTCAAGAACGGCGCGAACACCCGATCGGAGGCGATCACCGCGCCCATCGGGGCGTACGCGCTCGTGATCCCCTTGGCGGTCGTGATCATGTCCGGCTGGTATCCGTACTTGATCGCGCCGAACCACTCTCCGAGGCGGCCCCACGCGCAGATGACCTCGTCGGAGATCAGCAGCACGTTGTACTCGTCGCAGATCTCGCGCACGCGCTCGAAGTAGCCGTCGGGCGGCGTGAAGCAGCCGCCCGCGTTCTGCACGGGCTCGAGGATCACGGCCGCGACCGTGTCCGGCCCCTCGAACTCGATCTTCTCCGCGATCGACTCGGCGAACCAGCTCTCGCTGATGCCCTCGGGCAGCCGGTAGGTGTTCGTGTTGGGGACGTGATGGTCGCCGGGCGTGAGCGGCTCGAACGGCTGCCGCAGGCTGGTGATGCCGGTGGCCGAGAGCGCCCCCATGCTGGTCCCGTGGTAGGCGATCTCGCGCGCGATCAGCTTGGTCTTGTTCGGGCTGCCGGTCAGCTTGTGGTACTGGCGAGCGAGCTTGTAGGCGGACTCGACCGCTTCTGAGCCGCCGCTCGTGAAGAAGACTCGGTTCAGATCGCCGGGAGCCAGCGACGCGATCCGGGCGGCCAGCTCGATCGCGCGCGGATGCGCGTAGGACCAGTTCGTGAAGAAGCCGAGTTCCTTGGCCTGATCGGCGCCCGCCTGGACGACGTCGGCGCGGCCGTGGCCGATGTTCACGCAGAACAACGCCGACAGCGCGTCCAGATAGCGCTTGCCGTGCTCGTCCCACACGTAGCATCCATCGCCGCGCACGATGATCGGCACCTCGTGGTCGTGGTACGCCGACATGCGGGTGAAGTGCATCCACAGGTGGCGCCTGGCCAGCTCCTGGAGCGTGCTCTCCCCAGTCCTAACTGCCTCCTCGGTGCTCGCCATCCATTCCTCCAGTCGTGTGCCGTTTTGTACAACGGTACCGGCGCCGGCACGCCGCGGCAATTGTGCAGAGCGGAGGGGGCGTTGGCCAATGCGGAGGAGGGGCCGCTTCGCGGCATCCGTGGGGCCGTGCGGGCCCGTCCAGTCGGTATCCGCGGACCCTCGACCAAGCTGTGAACGAGGCGGCAGCGCCCGGCCCGCGGCACTCGCGTCCGATACGGGCCGAACCACATCCAGCGCCCGGGCAGCGCGGTGCCGCCGGACGGGGTGTGCCGCCGAAGGGCAGCGCGGTGCCGCCGGACGGGGTGTGCCGCCGAAGGGCAGCGCGGTGCCGCCGGACGGGGTGTGCCGCCGAAGCGAACTATTAGGCCGCGGCGGGCGCGACCGCTACCGGGGCCGCGGCGCGGACCGGCGCCGGCATCAGCCACGCCGCGCCCACGACCAGCACGAACGCCAGGCACTGGACGATCAGAGCGACCGGGCTGCCGGGGAGCGGGTCGCCGAACACGATGAACCCGCCGACGATCCCGGCGACGTTCGCGGCCGTGCCGGTGACCGCGATCACGGGGACCGCGTCGCCGTCCTGGAGGCCCTTGGCCGAGGCGTAGAAGGCGGCGACCGAGGCGGCGACGCACACGAGCAGCCACGGGCTCAGCAGCCCGGCGAGGCCGGAGTGGCCGACCATGCCCGGAGATCGCCTTGATCGCGACGTCGGAGACGCCGAACAGGATCCCGGAGGCCGCCCCGAGCATGTAGCCGTGGTGGTGCTCCGGCGCGCCCATGCGCGGGCCCATGATCAGCAGGCCTCCGGCCGCGATCAGCACGGCCTCGAACCCGATCATGCCGGGCATCGAGAAGCGCGAGTCCGCGCCGTGGGCGGCGGGAAGCGTGAAGCCGAGCAGCATCAGGCCGAACGGCGGTGAGGGCCAGGCCGACCCACTGCCGGCGGCCGATCCGGCAGCCGAGCATCCGCTCAGCCATGATCGCCAGCAGCACCATGCCGCCGGCGAGCACGGCCTGCACGAGCGAGAGCGGGCGCGACCGACATCGCGGCCGACGTGGAAAACCCAGCGCCGGCGCCGATCACCCAGCCGATCGCGAACAACGGCGAGGAGAACAGGGCCTTGGCCGATTGGAGCGGGCGGCGCATGTCGACCGCCGGCGCCGCGCACGCGCCCCGATGCTTGTACAGGAAGCCGACGTTCGTGGCCAGAGCGCACGCGAGCGCGAGAAGGATGCCGAAAAGAGAGCTCATTGCTAGAGTGGCGGGGCGAGGCGATCCGCTGCTCGCCGTCACTGGGAACTTCGGCAGCACGGGCGGCGGGCTTGAGTGCCCCCGATGGCTACGGCCAGATGGCTACCCGTGCCAGCATCAGTTCAGTCATGCACCGTCCTCTGCTCCTGATCGACGTCGACGGCGTCATCTCGCTGTTCGGGTTCGACCACGCCGCTCCTCCCGCCGGCCGCTATCAGCTGGTCGACGGAATCGCCCACTTCCTATCGGGCACTGCGGGCGAGCACCTGCGACAGCTAACGAACTGCGTACGAGCTGGCCTGGTGCACCGGCTGGGAGGAGAAGGCCAACGAGTACCTGCCGTTCGCGCTCGGACTGGACGGGCCGCTGCCGCACGTGATATTCGACCACGCCGACCGCCCGACCCAGGCCCACTGGAAGCTCGGGGCGATCGACCGCCACGTCGAGCCGGCCAGGCCGATGGCCTGGATCGACGACGCGCACGACGACGCCTGCCGCGAGTGGGCGGCCGCCCGCCCGGGGCCGACCCTCCTGGTCACGACCGACCCGGCGGTCGGGATCACCGGCGACGAGGTGGAACGCCTACTGGAGTGGGCCCACAGGGGCCAGCTCGAGAAAGCGCCCAAATAGCGCGTTTCCTCGAGCCGCTTCCGCGGTTTCTCAGCCGCTCGCGGTGACCGAGAACACCGGCGGCAGCCTCGAGGCGACCTCGAACCAGCTTCCGCCGGCGTCACCGGACCCGAACACGTCGCCCGACGTCGCCCCGAAGTAGAGCTGTAGCGCCTCGCCCTCGCCGGCGCGGTCGAACGCGCGTCTCAGCACGGTGAGGTAGGCCTGGGCGGCGGGGAGGCCGTCGCCACGCGGGGTCCAGGTGGCGCCGCCGTCGCGCGTCTCGTACACGCGCACGTGGCCCTCGGGCGTGACCCGGTCGAAGTCGCCGGTGAGCGGGATCACGTACGCGCTGTCGGGGTCGCTCGGGTCGAGCGCGAGCGGGAAGCCGAAGTCGGACGGCAGCCCGGATCCGATCTCGGTCCAGGTCTGGCCGGCGTCGTCGGAGCGGTACACGCCGCCGTGGAACTGGATGAACATGCGCTGGGGATCGCGGCTGGCACGCTCCATCCGGTGGACACAGAGTTGAAAGGTGTCCTCGGGCGCGTCATCGGGCAGGTAGCGCGGGCGGATGCCGCGGTTGCCGCGCCGCCACGTCTCGCCGTGGTCGTCGGTCAGCCACACGCCGGCGGCCGACACCGCGATCGCGAGCTTGTCCGGCTCCCCCGGCCACGGCACGATCGAGTGCAGGCACAGGCCGCCGCCACCCGGCTGCCAGTCCTCGCTGACACGGTGCTCCCACAGCGGGCGGTTGAGCTCCCAGGTCGCGCCGCCGTCGCGGCTCTCGAACAGCACGCCAGGGTCGCCGCCGGCGTACAGCGCGCCGTCCTCGCCGGGGACGATCACCCAGATGCGCTCGAGCGCGTGCTCGCCGCCCTCGGGAAGCGCTACGCCCTCGGCCTGGGTCCACTCGCCGCCGGGGTCGTCGGCGAAGAAGATCTTCGGGCCGTAGAACGGCGAGGTCATGGTGGCGATCGCGCGGCCGCTGACCGGATCGCGTATCGCGAAGTCGACCGGCTCGCCGGCGAAGGCGCGCCTTGAGACCTCGAACTTCGACCCGGGCTCCCCCTCGCATACGAACAGGCCCTTCTTCGTTCCCACCAGCAGCTCGGTCATGTTCCTCCTGTAATCGCAGGCAAAACCTCAACTCGGTCGGTCGCGGCGACGGCCGCACACTGGTCTACCCGCTCGCCGTTGACGAAGACGCTGATGTGGCGACGGACCGTGCCGCGTTCGTCGAGGATCCAGCCGGTGACGCCGGGGTGCTCGTGCTCGAGGCCGCGCAGGAGCTCCTCCACGGTGGCGCCGCCGATCTGGAGCTCGGCGCAGCCGCCGGCGAGCTTGCGGAGCGGTCCGTGAACGCAGACGAGAGCCAAGGTGATCGCATCCTAAGACCGGAGGCGGCGACGGAACTCATCGGTGGTGGGGCCTGGTCGAGAGACGCAAGCCCACACAACGTTTCTCGATCAGGCTCTAGTCGAACGAGCCGTGGCGGCCGGCGCCGGCGCGGAAACGCTCGAGCCCGGCCTGCGCGTCCTCGAGCGACCTCACCCCGTGGCCGAGCTCGTTGGCGAGCGCCGCGGCTTCGTCGAGGCCGTCCTGCTCGAGCAGCGACAACCGATCGTGGCGCAAGCACGTCTGGGGCAGAGCGGCGAGCTGGCGGGCGAGCGCCTCGGCGGCCGCCCGGCTCTCCCCGTCCGGGACCACCCGGTTGACCAACCCCATCGCCAGCGCCTCGGCAGCGCCCACGCCCCGTCCCGTGAGAACCATGTCCATTGCCCGGGAAACACCGATGAGGCGCGGCAGCCGTACGGTCCCGCCGTCGATCAGGGGGACCCCCCAACGCCGGCAGAACACCCCGAACACGGCTCCCTCCTCGGCCACGCGCAGGTCGCACCAGACCGCGAGCTCGAGGCCGCCGGCGACGGCGTGGCCGGCCACCGCGGCGATCACGGGCTTCGACAGCCGCATCCGGGTCGGCCCCATCGGGCCGTCGCCGCCAGGGGCCACGCGGTTGCCAGCCGGGCCGCCCACCTCCTTCAGGTCAGCGCCCGAGCAGAACACGCCGCCCTCGCCGTGCAGGACCGCCACCGCCGCGCCCTCGTCGGCGTCGAACTCCCGGAAGGCATCCGCCAGCGCCGCCGCAGTAGGGCCATCGACCGCGTTGCGCCGCTCGGGGCGCGACAGGAGCACGGTCGTGACCGGACCGTCGCGCTCCACGCGGACGGCCGCCCCGCTGGCGCCGCCCCGATCGCCCGCCGCGCCCAAGCCGCCCCGATCGCCCGCGGCGCTCACGCCGCCCCGATCGCCCGGCGTACGAACGTCTCGATCGACGCGACGACCTGACCTGACCCGTTCACCGACGACAGCGGCCCAACCAGGGCCTCTCCGCAACCCCCGACGAGCGCCGCCGCGGTGAAGGCGACGTCCTGCGCCGGAATGTCGCCTACCGCGACCGCGGCCCTCAGCTCGGCCGCGACCAGCGAGGCATAGCGCTCGCGGTAGGCCAGTCGCTCGGCGTCCACCACCGGGTCGACGGGCTCGGCCAGAAGCGCCCAGGCCAGCCGGCGATTCTGGAGCGCGCGCCGAGCGAAGGTCGCGAGCACCGCCTCGAGCCGGTCCACCGCCCCCGGCCCCGCCTCGTCCGCCGCGGCCCGCATCGCGCGCTCCTCGCCCGCGCACACGGCTCGGAACACCTCGAGGAACAGCTCGGCCTTCGAGGCGAAGTGGCGGTAGACCGTTCCGGAGGCGACGCCGGCGCGCTCGGCGATCGCCGCCACCGACGCCGACGCGTATCCGCCCTCCTCGATCAGCTCGCGCGCGGCCGCCAGGAGACGCTCTCGCGTCGCGAGACCCGCGACCGTGGTCACGCCGGGAGCGCGCGGTCGACGATCGCGCCGGCGTCGACACCCGCCGGCAGCGTTCCGTACGCGCGACCGCCGCCGCCGTCCAGCCGGCCCGCGCAGAAGACGTCGGCGACCGCCGGCGGTGCGGAGCGCACCAGCAGCGAGCCCTGGAGCGCGAGCGCCAGGTCTTCCACGACCCGGCGCGCACCGAACTGAGGATCCCGGCTCGCGAACACCTCGGAGCATGCCTCCCGCACCCTTACCAGGTGCGCGTCGAGGCGCGCGTCGGCGCCGGCCGCGAGCTCGCACTCCTCGAGGAACGCCGGCAGGCCCTCGGGCTCCTTGACCATCGCTCGCAGGACGTCGAGCGCGGCGACGTTGCCGGAGCCCTCCCAGATCGAGTTCAGCGGCGCATCGCGGTAGAGGAGCGGCAAGCCCGAGTCTTCGACGAACCCGTTGCCGCCCAGGCACTCGAGCGCCTCGGCCGCGTGGGGAGCGGCGCGCTTGCACACCCAGTACTTCATGACTGCGGTCGCGAACCGCCTGAACGCGGCGTCTTCCGCGACGTCGTAGGCGCGCGCCACCCGGAGCGCGGAAGCGGTCGCCGCTTCGGACTCGATCGCCAGATCCGCCAGGACGTTGCGCATCGCCGGCTGATCCACGAGCAGCGCCCCGAACGCCGCGCGATGGCGCGCGTGGTGGATCGCCTCTACCGTGCCCCGCCGCATCCCGCTCGCGCCGCCGAGCAGGCAGTCGAGCCGGGTGTGGTTGACCATCCGGATGATCGCGGGCACGCCCCGCCCCTCCTCGCCCACCAGACGACCCGCGGCCGCGTGGAACTCGACCTCGGACGACGGCAGCGACCGCGTCCCAAGCTTGTCCTTCAGCCGCTGGAACTCCATCCCCGGCCCACGCTCGACGAGGAAGCAAGACAGGCCGGCGGGCGCCTGCGCCAGCACGAGGAACACGTCGCACGGCGGATACGAGCAGAACCACTTGTGGCCGTGTAGCTCGTACACGCCGTCGCCGACCGGATCGGCCCGGGTGATGTTGGCGCGGACGTCCGAGCCGCCCTGCTTCTCGGTCATCGCCATGCCGGCCAGGGCGCCGGCCTCGTAGTCGGGCGCGGTCAGGCGGGGCTCCCACTCGGCCGCGAGCTCGGGGGCGCCGTCGCGGAGCGCGGGCAGGGCGGCGTAGGTCATCGACACCGGGCACATGACGCCGGCGTTGACGTTGCCGTAGAGCATGAACAGGGCAGCCCGGACCACGTGCGACCCCGGCGCCGGCGTTAGGTCCGAGCCGGGCGCCGTCCGCCATGGCAGGCTGTGGATCTCGCGCTCGACGGCGCCGCTCAGCAGCGCATGCCAGGAGGGATCGAGCTCCACCTCGTCGATCCGGTTCCCATAGCGGTCGTGGGTCCGGAGGATCGGGACGTTGCGCTCTGCGCGCCGGCAATGCTCGAGCGCCTCGACGCTGCCCGCGAACGCACCGGCCTCGCGGGCCCGGTCGACGCCCCAGCCGCCGCCCTCACGCTCGAGGCCCTCGCGGAGGGCGAGATCGACCTCGAACAGGTTGACCGGCTGGAGCGGCGGCGCCTGGTTCAGAACCTCGCGGGCCGGATCGGTGACGTCGATGGTCGCCATGTGAATCCGGATTCACATGGTACCCGCGAGCCGCCGCATGTCAACGCGCGCGGCCGAACGTCAACGCGGGGCCCGCATGTCAACGCAGAGGCCGCATGTCACCCGCACGCGGCCGAAGGTCAAGGCAGCCGTCGCGGCCGTCCGCGGCCGCGGCCGAGCCGGACCCGCGCGGACCGGTCGGGCGGATGGCCGCGCTTGTCGGCGTCCTGCCGCTCGGCCTCGCGCCGGCGCGCTTCCTCGCGGCGGCGGGCGCTGTCCTCACGCGCCCGCGCTCGATCCTCGGTCAGCCCCACCTCGTAGAACACGAGGCTGGTGGCGAGCACCAGCCCGAGCGCCACGAGCACGAACGCCAGGTTCTGGCCGAGCGCCCCGCTGAAGATCACCGCGCTGGCGACCCCGAGCAGGACGAGCAGACCGGCGGAGCCGAAGCCGGCGATACGAGATCGCCGGCTCATAGGGCTCCGCCGGTGCTGGGAACTTGCTTAGTCGTCGCCGTTCACGTCGTCCGGAACGTCGAGCTCGGCGAGCTCATCGACGAACCCGATCGAAGAGCGGCCGTCGCCGATCCCCTCGAGATCCGAGAGGTCGGGCTCCGGCCCGCCGAATCCGGTCAGGCCCTCGCCGTCGGTCAGCCCGAGCTCGGCCGCGAGGTCGTCGTGATCGAGCAGGCCGACGTCGTCCATGCCGCGAGGCAGGGGCTCCGAAGGCTCGATCTCGATCCGGCGGTAGCGCTTGAGCCCGGTTGCGGCCGGGATCAGCTTGCCGATGATCACGTTCTCCTTGAGCCCGACCAGGCGGTCGATCTTGCCTTCGAGCGCCGCGTCGGTGAGCACCTTCGTGGTCTCCTGGAACGACGCCGCCGACAGGAACGAGTCCGTGTTGAGCGATGCCTTCGTGATCCCGAGGATGATCTCCTCGGCCTGGGCGGCCTCGCCGCCGCCGTCGATCACGGCCTTGTTCACGCGGCCGTACTCCTGGCGGTCGACGTACTGGCCCGGAAGGAGATCGGTGTCGCCCTTCTGGTCGACCCGCACCCGCTTCATCATCTGGCGCACGATCAGCTCGATGTGCTTGTCGTCGATGTCGACGCCCTGAGACTTGTAGACCTCCTGGACCTCGCGGACCAGGTACATCTCGGTCTCGGTCCGTCCGCGGACGGCGAGCAGCTCGGCGGGATACAACGAGCCCTCGTTGAGCTGCGTACCCGGCTCGATCTTCTCGCTCTCCTGCACGAACAGCCGAGTCCGGCGCGGGAACGTGTTGCGGTGCTCCTCGCCGGTGTCGTCGGTGATCACGACCGTGACTGCCTTGTCGGACTCCTCGATCGAGACCTTGCCGCCGAGCTCCGCGATCTTCGCCAGGCCCTTGGGCTTGCGCGCCTCGAACAGCTCGACGACACGCGGCAGGCCGTGCGTGATGTCCGCGCCGGCGACGCCGCCGGTGTGGAACGTCCGCATGGTCAGCTGCGTGCCCGGCTCACCGATCGACTGCGCGGCAATGATCCCGACCGCGTCGCCGATCTGCGCCAGGTTTCCGGTGGCCAGCGACCGCCCGTAGCAGGCCTGGCACACGCCGCTCGGCGCCTCGCACTTGAGCACCGAACGCACGGGCACCGTGATCACGTGGCCCTTCTCGGTGTCGTCGTGCCAGGACTCGACCAGGTCGGCCAGCTCGGCCCGATCGATCTCCTTGCCCTTCTCGACGATGACCCGTCCGCGCTTGGTCGTGATGTCCTGCGCGGCGATCCGCCCGATCAGGTTGCCGTTGGCTTCGCCCGTCGGCCGCAGCGCGCGGCTGTCGGGGCCGGCCTCGAGCGTGGACACCGGCATGTCGATGTACTCCTCGGTGCCGCAGTCCTCGCTGCCGGATGATCACGTCCTGGGCGACGTCGACCAGACGCCGCGTCAGGTATCCCGAGTCCGCGGTGCGGAGCGCCGTGTCCGCGAGACCCTTGCGGGCGCCGTGGGTCGAGATGAAGTACTCGAGCACTGTCAGGCCCTCCTGGAAGGAGGCCTTGATCGGACGCTCGATGATCTCGCCCTTCGGGTTGGCCATCAGCCCGCGCATGCCGGCCAGCTGCCGGATCTGCGAGAACGACCCGCGGGCGCCGGAGTTGGCCATCATGTAGATCGGGTTGAGTTCGTCGAGGTGGTCGTACAGCGCCTGTCCGACCTCGTTGGTGGCGCGGTCCCACAGCCCGGTGACGAGCCTCGTGGCGCTCCTCCTGGTTGATCTCGCCGTTGTCGTACTGCTCCTCGATCATCTCGAGCTCGGCGTCGTACCGGGCCAGGATCTCCGGCTTGGTCGGAGGCGTCTGCACGTCGTTCTTGGAGATCGTCACACCCGCCTGAGTGGCGAAGTGGAAGCCGACGTCCTTGAACGCGTCGAGCACCTGCGAGATCGTCGGCGCTCCGTACAGCTGCACGAGGTCGTCGACGAGCCGCGTCGTGTCCTTCTTCTTCATCGAGCGGTTGACGAACTCGTACGTGCTCGGATCGAACCCGTCGCCGAGCGCCTCGACGAGCGCCCGCTCGATCCGGTCGTTCCACAGGATCCGGCCGACCGTGGTCAGCACATGGCCGCCCTCGCGCCCGAGCGGCCGGTACTCCGCGAGGTCGTGGAGCTTGACCACGCCGTGCTCGTATGACCACTCCGCCTCCTGGGCGGTGCGGAACACGTGCGGGCGCGGCTCGTGGGTGGCCGGGTCGATCTTCGACAGCGCGTCGCCCTCGGGCCCGTACGTCAGGTAGTACGCGCCGAGCACCATGTCCTGCGACGGCGTCGCCAGCGGCGCCCCGTGCGCGGGGGACAGGATGTTGTTGGCCGACAGCATCAGGATCCGCGCCTCGGCCTGGGCCTCGGCCGACAGCGGCAGATGGACAGCCATCTGGTCGCCGTCGAAGTCGGCGTTGAACGCGTGGCAGACGAGCGGATGGACCTGGATCGCCTTACCCTCGACCAGCACCGGCTCGAACGCCTGGATACCCAGACGGTGGAGCGTCGGCGCGCGGTTGAGCAGCACCGGATGCTCGTGGATGACCTCCTCGAGCACGTCCCACACCTCGGGGATCATCGAGTCGACCATCTTCTTGGCCGCCTTGATGTTCTGCGCCGACTTGCGCTCGACCAGCCGGGCCATGATGAACGGCTTGAACAGCTCGAGCGCCATCAGCTTCGGCAGCCCGCACTGGTGCAACCTGAGCGAGGGCCCGGAGACGATCACCGAGCGGCCCGAGTAGTCCACGCGCTTGCCGAGCAGGTTCTGACGGAAACGGCCCTGCTTGCCCTTGAGCATGTCGCTCAACGACTTCAGCGGGCGGTTACCCGGACCCGTGACCGGACGGCCGCGGCGGCCGTTGTCGAACAGCGCGTCGACGGCCTCCTGGAGCATCCGCTTCTCGTTGTTGACGATGATCTCCGGCGCGCCCAGGTCGAGCAGCCGCTTGAGGCGGTTGTTGCGGTTGATGACGCGGCGGTAGAGGTCGTTGAGGTCCGACGTGGCGAACCGGCCGCCGTCGAGCTGGACCATCGGGCGCAGCTCGGGCGGGATCACCGGCACCGCCTCGAGGATCATCATCTCGGGCTTGTTGCCCGAGTGCAGGAAGGCGGAGACGACCTTCAGCCGCTTGACCGCGCGGGCCTGCTTCTGCCCCTTGGCGGTCTTGACCTGATCCTGGAGATCGGCCGCCTCGGCATCGAGGTCGACCTGCTGGAGCAGATCGCGCACCGCCTCGGCGCCCATGCCGCCGCGGAAGTACTCGCCGAAGCCGTACGGCGATCCGAACCGGTCCTTGAGCTCGCGGAACGTGGTCTCGTCGTTGACGACGTCCTTCGGCTTCATCGTCTTGAACAGCTCCCACACCTGGCGCATCCGCTCAGCGGCGTCCTCGATGTAGGCCTCGGTGTCGTCGATGTCGGCCTGCAGGCTCTTGCGCAGGTCCTTGAGCATCTTCTCGCGCTCCTCGTCGGAGAGCTTCGAGATGGTCACGCCCAGCGACTCGGCCCACATGTGGTCGTCGTCGGAGAAGTCGCGCCCGGTCTTGCCGCTCTGGAGGTGCTCCTCGCGGCGGGCCAGCGACTCCTTGAGCTCGAGCATCCGCTCTTCCTTCTCGGCCGCGTAAGCGTCGAGAACCTTGTTGACCTCGCCCTCGAGCTGGTCGATGTCCTTGGCCCGAGCGTCGTCGTCGATCCAGGTCACGATCGACGCGGCGAAGTACAGGACCTTCTCGAGCTCCTTCGGAGCCATGTCGAGCAGGTAGCCGATACGGCTCGGGACGCCCTTGAAGAACCAGATGTGCGAAACCGGGGCGGCCAGGTCCACGTGACCCATCCGCTCGCGGCGGACCTTCGAGCGGGTGACCTCGACGCCGCACCGCTCGCAAACGATGCCCTTGTAGCGGACGCGCTTGTACTTACCGCAGTAGCACTCCCAGTCCTTGGTCGGACCGAAGATGCGCTCGCAGAACAGGCCGTCCTTCTCGGGCTTGAGCGTCCGGTAGTTGATCGTCTCCGGCTTGGTTACCTCCCCCGAGCTCCATGAGCGAATCTGCTTGGAGGAGGCCAGACCGATCTCGATCGCGTCGAAATTGTTGATGTCGATCAAATTGATCCCTTCTTGGTCTCTCTAGAAATCTTTGTGCGGGAAGGTCGGGAGTTCGGCGCCAGCCGGGAGTTCGGCGCCAGCCGAACTCCCAACGTGATGGCGCCCTGCGCCATTACGCGCGCTTTGCGCCATCACGCATCCTGATCCAGGACGCCCTCGGCCTCGCCGGCCGGAATGTCGTCTTCGATCGCTGCGTCGTCATCGGAGCTGAACTCCCCGTCGTCGAGGTCCTCGGCGGCCTCGATGTCGGGACCGTCGTCTTCGGCTTCGGCTTCGGCTTCAGCCTCGGCCTCGTCCTCGGGCTCCTCCGCGGCGTCGCCGTCGCTATCGGTCGCCTCGTCCGCAGCCGCGCCGTCGGTCGCCCGCACGCCGCTGAGGTCGATGCCGAGCTCCTCGGCCGCACGCAGGAGGTCGTCGTCCTCCTCGCGCATCTCGGCCCGCTCGCCCTCCTCGGAGACCACGTTGACGTCGAGCGCCAGCGACTGCATCTCCTTGAGCAGGACCTTGAACGACTCGGGGATCGATGGCTCGGCGATGTTCTCGCCCTTGACGATCGCCTCGTACGCCTTGACGCGCCCGACCGTGTCGTCGGACTTGATCGTGAGCATCTCCTGGAGCGTGTACGCGGCGCCGTACGCCTCGAGCGCCCACACCTCCATCTCACCGAAGCGCTGACCGCCGAACTGTGCCTTGCCGCCCAGCGGCTGCTGGGTGACGAGCGAGTACGGGCCGGTCGAGCGGGCGTGGATCTTGTCGTCGACGAGGTGGAGCAGCTTCAGGATGTACATGTAGCCAACCGTGACCTGCTCCTCGAACGGCTCGCCGGAGCGGCCGTTGAACAGCGTGGTCTTGCCCGAGGCCTGGTCGCCCTCGCGCCGGCGCTTGTCGACGTCCATCTTGATCCGGCCCTCGTGCTCGTCCTGCCAGCGGACGAGCGCCTCGTCGACGTCACGCACGGTGGCGCCGTCGAACACCGGCGTGGCCACATAGACCTTGCCGCCGTCGTCGTGGGCCTCCTTGTATGCGACCGAGCCGTCGTCGTACCAGCCGTTCGCCGCGACCCACCCGAGGTGCGTCTCGAGGATCTGGCCCAGGTTCATTCGACTCGGCACGCCGAGCGGGTTGAGGATCACGTCGACCGGAGTGCCGTCCTCGAGGAACGGCATGTCCTCGACGTCGACGATCTTCGAGATCACGCCCTTGTTGCCGTGACGGCCGGCGAGCTTGTCGCCCTCGGCGATCTTGCGCTTCTTGGCCACGAACACGCGGACGAGTTCGTTGACCCCGGGCGGCAGGTCGTCGCCCTCGTCCCGGCTGAACGTCTTGACGTCGATCACCACGCCGCCCTCGCCGTGGGGCACCTTGAGCGAGGTGTCGCGGACCTCGCGCGCCTTCTCCTTGAAGATCGCGCGGATCAGCTTCTCCTCGGCGGTCAGCTCAGTCTCGCCCTTGGGCGTGACCTTGCCGACGAGCAGGTCGCCCGACCCGACCTCGGCGCCGATGCGCACGATGCCGCGATCGTCGAGGTTGCGCAACGACTCCTCCGAGCGGTTCGGAATATCGCGGGTGATCTCCTCGTCGCCGAGCTTCGTCGTCCGCGCGTCGATCTCGTACTCCTCGATGTGGATCGAGGTGAGCTCGTCGTCCTTGACGATCCGCCGCGACAGGATGATCGCGTCCTCGAAGTTGTAGCCCTCCCAGGACATGAAGGCGACCAGCAGGTTCTTGCCCAGCGCCATCTCACCGGAATCGGTGGCGGAGCCGTCGGCGAGCACGTCGCCGTCGACGACCGCGGCACCAACGCCGACGATCGGCTTCTGGTGGATCAGCGTGCCTTGGTTGGAGCGCATGAACTTCTGGAGCAGGTACTCGTCCTGGCCACCGCCGTCCTTGTCGACCACGATCTGCTCGGCGTCGACGTAGGAGACGGTGCCGCCGGTGCGCGCCACCACCACGTCGCCGGTGTCGATCGCCGCGCGGCGCTCCATCCCGGTGCCGACCAGCGGGGCGTCCGTGACCAGCAGCGGCACGGCCTGCGCCTGCATGTTCGAGCCCATCAGCGCCCGGTTGGCGTCGTCGTGCTCGAGGAACGGGATCATCGCGGTCGTCACCGACCAGATCTGCTCGGGGGATACGTCGATCAGATCGACCTCATCCGGCGTGACGGTCACGTACTGGCCCGCCTGGGTCCGGCACAGGATCTCGTCGCCCTCGAGACGATCGTTGCCGTCGAGCGGCGTGTTCGCCTGGGCGATGATCCGCTCCTCCTCCTGGGTGGCGTCGAGATGCACGATCTCGTCGGTCACCTTGCCGTTCTTCACGATTCGGTACGGAGTCGTCACGAACCCGTGCTCGGACACCTCCGCGTAGGAGGACAGGGAACCGATCAGGCCGATGTTCGGGCCTTCCGGGGTCTCGATCGGGCACATGCGCCCGTAGTGGGTCGGGTGCACGTCGCGCACCTCGATCGGCGCGCGCTCGCGCGTGAGTCCACCGGCACCGAGAGCGGACAGCCTTCTGCGGTGCCTGAGGCCCGAGAGGCTGTTCGTCTGATCCATGAACTGGCTCAGCTGGGAGGAGCCGAAGAACTCCTTGAGCGCCGCCACGACCGGGCGGATGTTGACGATCGTCTGCGGCGTGATCGTGTCGGCGTCCTCGGTCGTCAGGCGCTCACGCACGACTCGCTCCATGCGGTACAGGCCGATCCGGAACGCTTCCTGGATCAGCTCGCCGACCGTGCGAAGCCGGCGGTTGCCGAAGTGCTCGTATTCGTCGAGGTGATCCTGGATCGGCTCGCGCGGCATCGACAGCGCCTCGGCGGCGTAGTCCTTGACGTCGACGCCGTCGTCCTCGGGCATGCCGAGCAGCCGCGGCAGCGTGATCAGCTCGCGGACCAGCGCGATGATGTCGTCGTGGGTCAGCGTGCGGGTCTCGAGGTCGATGTCGAGGCCCAGCCGCGAGTTCAGCTTGTAGCGGCCGACGCGCGTGAGGTCGTAGCGCTTGGGGTCGAAGAACAGCTGGTTCAGAAGTGAGCGGGCGGCGTCGACCGAGGGCGGCTCGCCGGGACGCTGCTTCTTGAACAGCTCGATCAGCGAGCCCTCCTCGCTGCGAACCATCTCCGGATCCGAGTCGAGGGTCAGGCGGATGTAGAGCGAGTTGTCGAAGAGGCTGAGGATCTCCTCGTCCGACGCGTAGCCCATCGCGCGCAGCAACACCGTCACCGGAAGCTTGCGCTTACGGTCGATGCGGACGTAGACGCGGCCCTTCTTGTCGATCTCGAGCTCGAGCCACGACCCGCGCGCGGGCATCAGGTTCGCGATGAACACCTGCTTCTCGCGATCCTTCGGCTCCATCACGTAGGCGCCGGGCGAACGCACCAGCTGCGTGACCACGACGCGCTCGGTGCCGTTGATGATGAACGTGCCGCGCTCGGTCATCCATGGGAAATCGCCCATGAATACGGACTGCTCGCGGATCTCGCCGGTCTCCCGGTTGATGAACGCGACGGTGACCGTCAGCGGCCGGGCGTAGGTCAGATCCTTCTCGCGGCACTGCTCGAGATCGGCGACCGGCTCGTCAAAGATGAAGTCGCCGAACTGGACGGCGAGGTTGCCGGTGTAATCCTCGATCGGCGAGATGTCGTCGATCGTTTCGCGCAGACCACCGCCATCCGGGTCGGTCAGCCACGCGAACGACTTGCGCTGGATATCTATGAGATTGGGGACTTCAAGGACCTTGTTCAGACGCGCGAAACTCCGGCGCGTCCGGGGGGCATGAGTGGTTGCCAAGACGGCGACTCCTCGGAAACGATCGAGAGGGAGGCAGGTCAGCGCTTCCGCGAGGCACGTACACCCCAGAAAGCGCGACCATCAAAGATAGCACAGGGCATCACTGCCCTGTGGAGGGACGCTCAGCTCTCACGGACCCCGCCCCCGGATCGCCGCGTATGTGGCGCGGCGCCGCTGTATTCGGACGGCTACGACTATTGGCTGACCGGGGCAGTGTAGGGACTGCGCGCCTTTCCGGCAACCCATCGGTGTTCCCACACCGCGCCACCGAACCGCGCCGGCTACCGCCACGACCCGCGCCACCGAACCGCGCCGGCTACCGCCACGACCCGCGCCACCGAACCGGCCGGCACCGCCACGACCCGCGCCACCGACCGCCGGCTACCGGGGCGCGCGTTTGCAGTATCCGGCCCGGGAAATTTTGCCCGCGCTCCTCGCCACGCGGTAGATTTGCCCGCACGCGGGCGCACTTCGAGCGTCTGCGCAGCCAGCTTTAAGGGGGACCATATGCGGGTTGCACGAGTTTGGTTCACGCGAGTCGCCCTCGCGGCGGGCGCGATGGTCGGCCTCGCGACGCTCAGCGGAGCGGCGGCGGCCCGGCCCGCTGAGACGGGCGCCGGTCACGGCAGGCTGCGGCCAAGCCGGAGTTCAAGGTCACGATCTCCCCGCGCTACACGACTGGCGGGGCGCAGACGACGTTCGTGGTGACGGTCCAGAACATGTCCTCTGCCGGGACCATGCTGCGTTCGGTGCAGCTCCTGCCCCCCACCGGCTTCAAGGTTGCGCAACCGGCTCCGACCGCACCCTTGCGGAAAAGGACCCTCGTGCAGAGGCGAACGACCACGGTTCACGCGTTATCGCTGAAGCCCGGGCATCAGCAGGAGTTCCCGATTAAGGCGACCGCACCCATACCCACCAAATGCGGCGCCAGGACGCTCGAGCGCTGGACGTCCCACGCCTTCGAAGGATCGACCCCCTCGGGCGTGCAGTTGGCGCTCCAGCAGGCCGAGAGCAAGGTCGGCGTGATCGTTGTGTGTCCGCAAATCGCGCCGTGCGGCGACGGCGGACCGGCCTGCTCGACGCCCGAGGACACGAACGTCAGCAGCTACGTCGCGACCTCCGACGCCAGTTCGGGCACGCTGGTCGGCGGCCTCGACGTCGGCAAGCGCCTGAAATGCGCCGGATACACGCCGCAAGACCCCAATTGGTACGACACCGTTCTCAACAACGGAGCTTCGGTCGTGACCTACAACATCCAATACACGCTGAGAGGCGCCAACCCGAGCCAGATCCGCGTCTGCTTCGGCCTGCCCTACGAGTTCACGACCGCCTCGAACAGCAACGCCCCCACCGCCCGCCTGCCGAACGGCAATCCAGGGTTTGTCGGGCTGCTCCCGCTCTGCCAGGTGGTGGCCACAGGCCCGTGCATCGCTTCGATCACACCGAGCCCTGCGCCGAATCCAGAAGGAGCGGACGTCGTCGTTCAGGTGCCGGCGCCACCTGGCTACGCCCCGGCCGGCGATCCGTGGATGGGGCCCTAGACCTAGGGTTTATCCGAGCTTTGGCGCCGGCAGGCGCTCGATCCTGAGCCGGTCGAGGACATCGTCCCGCTCGGCGATCAGCTCCGCGCTCGTCTCCCCTAGCACGTTCATCACGTCGATCGTCGCCGCCACGTCGTACTCGGCACCGCGTTCCCTTGCGCAATCAAGCGCGAGCATCAACTCGCGGCGCGCCGCGCCCGCCTGCCCCAGCCGGGCCAGCGCGATTCCGCCGGCGCGAAGCAACAGCGGCCGCTGACGTTCGTCCGTTTCGAGCGTTTGCCGGGCGAGATCGAGTGCCCTCCGAGGATCGCCGAGCAGCGCCTCGCTCTCGGCAACCAGCGCCTGGGCAAAGTCCGCGTAGGCGTCGAATCGAAATCGCCGCAGCTCGGCCATCGCCGTCTCGAGTACCGGCAGCGCATCGAGGTGATGACCGCGCCGCACCGCCAGCCGGGCAAGCAGGACGTCCACGTAGGCGACGGCCTGCCGCTCGCCGGTTCCACTCCAGACACGACGCGCATCGAGGAGGCGGGCCTCGGCTTCGTCGAGGTGCCCTTGGTCGGACAGGATCTCTCCGACATTGCAGTCGGTGAACGCCACGTCGGCAGGTCGCCCGGCCCGCTTTCCACATTCACCCGCGCGGCGATAGAGCGCGATCGCATCGTCCCAGCGACCTCCCCAGTACGCCAGACCGCCCATGTTGTTGAGCGCGATCGCCTCGTGTTCGGGGTCGTCCAACTTCTCGTAGATCTCGAGGGCGCGCGCTGAATGCGTCGCCTGATCGGAACGTCCGAGCTCAACCAGAGCCCAATCGAGCACATAGCAGGCATGCGCGAGCGCCCGCAGCTCACCCACCGATTCCGCCTCTTCGATCGCTTGACGACAAGCCTTGGCAGCCAGGGACCAGCGGCCTTGCCTGCTCCGGACACTCCCCAGGCGCGAGCGCAGCCGTGATCGCCAGACCGCCGCCTCCTCGCCGTCGAGCGTCTCAACGCACCGCAGCCCTCGGCTCAACCAGCGAACCGCCGCCGTCAGCGCCTCGCTTCGCTCGGCGACCTCTGCGTGCCGATGACACAGCCGCGCCTGCGCGATCGGGTCGTCGCGGAGCATGCGACGCGCTTCGGTCAAGGCGCGGCTGGCCGCCTCCGGCTCCCCGGCGTGGCGAAGCTCGTCACCGAGCTGCTCCCATGCTTCGGCGAGTGCTCGCCCGTCGGGCGACCCGCCCGCTCGGCCCGTGTCGATCGCGCGACGGTACAGCCGGACCGCGTCGGCGTGAGAGAAGCGCTCAGTCGCCTGCTTGGCCGCCAGCATCGCGTAGCGGTGCGCGCGTACGTAATCGCGGGCGAGCGCGAAGTGGTTGGAGAGCACCGCCGGTCCGGCGTCGCGACTGCTCTCCTGCTCTTGTTCGAGCCTCAGCCCGACTGCCTCGTGCAGCTCGCGCCGCAGCTTGAACGTCAGGCTCCGATACGCGACCTCCTGCAGTGCCGGCCTGCGGAAGCGCACGTCCCCGTCGCTGTCGCGGGCGAACACCGCTGACAGCCGGTCCCAGAACCGATCGTCTGGGAGCGGCGTGTCCGGAGCGAGCACGTCGGACAGACGACGCGGATCGAATGACATCCCCAGGACGGCGGCACGGCGGACGACCGCGCCGTCATCGCGATCGAGCGCGTCGATTCGAGCCATCGCGGCCGCCTCGACGCTGTCGGGCAGCCTGTCACGGTTGCCGGCGCCGGCGGCGGCGAGCAGGTCGAGCAGGAACTGCGGACTCCCCCCGGACCGCTCCACCGCAAGCTCGACGACATGCGGAGGCAGGTGCGCCGCGTCGAGCGTGGAGGCGGCGAGCGCGTGCGCCTCCTCCGGGGAGAGCGGCCCGAGCTCGATCCGGTGATGCGAGTCATCCGCCAGCACCAGGCCGCCCTGGACGTCACGGCGGGTGATCAGGACAAGCCACGCCGACGATTCGACCTCGAGCGCGAGCGCCCGGAGCAGCGCCGCCGATGCCGCGTCCATCAGGTGCACCTGCTCGATCTGGACGATCGTCGGGACGACCAGCGCCCGCCCGAGGAAGCGGAGCACGACTTCGTGGAGCTTGCCGGCGCGAGACGCCTCGGCGAGCTGCTCGACCTCGGTCGATGGCGGAACCTCGACGTCGAGGACGATCGCGATCAACGACAGCCAGGGCAGCAGCTCCGGCTGGGTGATTTCGATCTCGGCGCGCAACCGGCTCAACACGACGTCCTCGGGCGCGTCCGCGTCGACGTCGAGCAGTTGCCGTAGGAGGCCGCCCCAGGCGGAATACGGGGTGTCGCGCGTGTAGACCTCACAACCCGCGCTCAACAGGACCATCCCGCTGCCGATGCTCGCCGCTTCGGCCAGGAGCCGCGACTTGCCGCTGCCGGTCTCGCCCACGAGCTCGATCAGCGCCCCCGAGCCTCGACGTGCTCGATCGATCGCCGCCCGCAGCTGATCGAGCTCGAGCCGCCGCCCGATCATCGGCAACTCGAGCCGGATCGCCGCCTCGGAGGCGCCGCGCGTTGGCGGTCCCACGTCCCATGCGTGCACCGGACGTGATTTGCCTTTGACCACGAACGGCTTGAGGTTGATCTGCGCGAAGCTCGTCTTGGCGCCGCGCAACACGTCCCCGGTCGCGTACACGTGACCCGCCGGCGCCTGTGCCATCAAGCGGGCCGCGAGGTTCACGGTGTCGCCCATCACGGCGTACCACCGGCGATACGCGGGCCCGACCTGAGCAGTGAACACCGGACCGCGATTGACGCCCACGCGCACGCGAAGCGGCGGCCCGGCCTCGACGATGTGACGGAGCGCGAGCAGCATGCGCTCTTCGTCATCGCCGACGACTCGCGGGGCGCCGGCGCTGAGACGGATCTTCACACCGTCGGAAGCGATGTCCGAATCGAGAAAGCAGACGTCATAGCGTTCGACGGCGTCCTGCACGAGCCGTACGACCTCGTCTAGCCGCCTCGCGGCGCCGGCGGGTCCTTCCCGCGCGATCACATCGTCGAGGCCACCGAAATGGAGGAAGGCGATCGCCGCCGTCCGGTGCTCCGGCGCGGTCGATCCAGTGCGCAGATACGTCCGGACCCCGACCGGCAGGAATCGCTCGATGACTTCTTCGGTCGGGGTCGGGAGTCCCCCTGCGGACTGCCAGTCGCACGCGGTCGGCGACCGCGAGAGCAGGACACCGGGCCCGCTCTCCGCGCCCACGGAGCTGCGGGGGAGCATTCGGGCCGTCTCGTGGCTGACCAGAACCTGGCCCGCGGACGCGGCGGCTTCCAGGGCGACGACCTTCGTCGCCTCCGCGCCACCGATCACCAGCTCGCGGTGAGACCCGCCGACCACGAACATCGCGTAATCGCCGCTGTGCACGCCGACCGACATCCGCAGCTGAACGTTGCTCTCGCCGGCACGAACGCGACCGACCTCGCGGATCCTGCGCCGCATCGCCGCTGCCGCGCAGCACGCCCGGAGTGCGTGCTCCTGATTCTGCTCCTGGTCGTAGAACAGCAGCACCATCGCGTCGCCACCGAACTTCACCAGTGACCCGCCGCGACCGTACGCCTCGGCCAGCAGCGCGCTGAAGCAGGCGTTGATCACGTCGACCAGTTGCTCGGCCCCCTCATAGCCCCGCCGGGCGAGCCGTTCGGAGAGCCGGGTGAACCCGGAGACGTCCGCAAACACCATCGTGCTCTCGACCCCCTCGGCCAGTACGTCGATCGGCCGCGCCAGCCGAGCCAGCAGCGCCCTCGGCACGAAGGGGGCAAGCGTTCGAGTGTCTCCTTGCACCTTTAGCCAGACCTCTCGGGCCCGGGCGCCCCCCGCGCCATCTCGGGCTGACCGAAGTGTAGGCCGCAGCCAAACCGTGGGAGTGGTTTCGGCCTCACATCTCTTGCCAGCTCACGGCGCAGACAGTAGGGTGCGCGCGTGGACCGGGGCGCACGGGGCGCCCGGGGCGATGACTAAGGGGGATGTATGCGGTACGGAACGGCCCGAGTCGCGCGCGTCGTGCTGGCCTTCGCGGTGGCGTGCGCAGCGTTCGGGGCGATGGCCTCATCGGCCTTTGCCGGCGGAAGCAGCAAGCAATATGCGTACACCGTCAATGTCTCGCCGGGGACTGCGCCGGCGGGAAGCTCGACGTCGTTCGACTTCGCCCTGAAGAACACCTCCTCGTCCGGGATAACGCTCGGAGCGGCGGCGCTGACCCCGCCGCTCGGCTTCAGGGTGACGGGCGCGTCGTTGCCTTCGGGGGCGAAGGGACAGATTTTCACCCTCTTCAACATCGTCATCCTCAACAACGTCAACGTGCCCTCCGGCTCGACCCTGCATGTCGCGGTCAAGGCCACCGCGCCCTCGCGGTGCAAGAACTACTTCGTCGACTGGCTGAGCGTCGCCGACGCGTCAGGGCTGTTCGGCCCACTGCTGCGCCTGGACGTCGGGGACAGCATGCTGACCACCCAGGTTACGTGCGCCCCGCCGGCCTCGGCGCTCAAGTTCAACGGGCAGCCGAACAACGCGCTCGTCAACGACGCCATCACCGGCAACTCGTACGACACCTCGGGACCGCCTGTGGCCGTCGACCTCGTCGACTCCGGCGGCAACGCCGTAAACACCTCGGGGGTACCCGTAACGATCGCGCTCGGCAACAACCCGGACAGCGCGACCCTCGGCGGCACGCTGACCGAGAACACCGTCAACGGCGTGGCCACGTTCAGCGACCTGACGCTCGACCAGCCCGATAACGGCTACACACTGGTGGCCTCGAGCGGCGCGGTGACCAGCGCCACATCGACCCCGTTCGACACCAGCAATGGCGAGACGGACTGCAACGCCACCGAGGACTGCATGCTCTCGCTCACCGGGTCCGCCTCGACATTGGCGATCGACGCCGGCCCCAACGGTGGGCAGCTGAGCGGGCAGGTCGATCCGGGCACCCCTCTGGACGGGCCCGGCAGCAACCCGCGACGCCGACCCGGGCTGCGCCGGCTACAGCCCACAGAACCTGGACTGGTACGGGTTCAACCGTCACGAGCGGTCCAACGACGAACGCCGGGCCGGCTGCCAAGACCCTAACCGGGACGTTCAAGAACACGACGCCCGACGGCTACATGATCTGCTTCGGCTCGACGAGTGAGTTCCAGGCGATCAACGCAAACGGCGCGGTGGGAGATGCGCAACCTGGGACGCTGTCCGACGGCAACCCGGGATTCGTCGGGTTCCTGCCCTTCTGCGACCAGTTCGATAGCCAGGGCTCGCCGTGCATCACGGACGATCCGCTGACGACGCAGCGGGACGCGAACAGCACCACCGGCGAGGACGTGATCGTGGACGTATCGATTCCCGCAGGGTTCCCCGGCGACCCGCTGTTCGGTCGGGGGTAGACGGCTGCATGTGAGGGTCGCCCTCGCGGCGGCCCTCACACCGCACGTGCCGGCAGCGCCGGCGACAGGAAGCTGCTTGATCCTCAGCTTCTCGAGGATCTCGTCCCGCTCACGCAGTAGAACGGGATCGACGCCGTCAAGCGCCGCCATCGCGTCGATCGTCGCGGCGATGTCGTACTCGGCGCTGCGGTCACGCGCCGTCCGGAGCGAGTGCTCGAGCTCCCGCATGCGGCCTTCGTCTCGCCGAGCCGCGCCAGCGCGATCCCTGCCATGCGGGTGAGCAGCGGCCGCTCCCGATCGTCGGTCCGCAGGCGCTGGCTCGCGACCTCCATCGCTCGCATTGCATCCCCGCCGAACGCCTCGGCTTCGGCGATCCACGCCTCGGCGAGCTCGGCGTAGCGCCTCCATCCCGAACCGGCGAAGATCCGCCATCGCCGCCTCGAGCATTCGCGAGACCCTCGGCGTACTGGCCGCGACGCACCGTCAGTCGAGCCAGCATCGCATCGGCGTACGCGACTGCTTGCCGGTCGCCCGTCGCGCTCAACACCCGGCGCGCGCGATGCAGGTGCTCCTCGGCATCGTCGAGGTGACCCTGATCGGAGAGGATCTCGCCGATGTTGGCGTCCGTGAACGCGGCGTCTGCCGGCCTCCGGCACGTTCGGCGCACGACGCCGGCGCGGCGGTAGAGGTCGACCGCGTCGTCCCAGCGACCGTCGTAGTACGCGAAGCCGCCGAGGTTGTTCAGCACCTGAAACTCGTGCTCGGGGTCGCCCAGTTGCTCGTAGATTCGAGCGCCCGCTCGGAGTGCGTTGCCTCGTTCGGGCGTCCCAAATGCACCAGCGCCATGTCGAGCAAGTAGCAGGCGCGCGCGAGTGCGCTCAGCTCGTCGACCGACTCAGCCTCCGCGATCGCCTGGCGGCAGTCCGAGATCGCCTGCACCCAGTGGCCCTGACCGGTGCGGATGCCCCCGAGATACGACCGCATCCGTGCCCGCCAACCGCCGCCTCTGCGCTGTCGAGCCCGTCGATGGATCGGAACCCCCGGTTCAGCCACCGCACGGCGCCGCTCAACGCCGCGGTCCGCTCGGCGACTTGAGCATGCCGGTGACACAGCCGGGCCTGCGCGATCGGGTCGTCGCGCAGCAGCTTGCGCGCCTCGGTCAGCGCCTTGGCCGCCAGCGCCGGCTCGCCGACATTCCGAAGTGACTCCCCCAACTGCTCCCAAGCCTCGGCAAGCGACTCACGATCCGCCCCGCCACCGTCCGCCCGCCCCGCGTCGATCGCCCTGCGGTACAGGCGGGCGGCGTCGGCGTGTGAGAACGCTTCGGTCGCGCGCTCGGCGGCCGCCATCGCGTAGCGATGTGCACGGGTGTAGTCCCCAGCGAGCGAGAAGTGATGCGACAGGATCGCGGGCTCGGCATCCAGCTCGCGGCCGGTGTCGTGCTCGAGTCGACGCCCGACCGCCATGTGCAACTCGCGTCGGAGCCTGAACGGCAGGCTCGAGTACGCGACCTCCTGGATCGCGGGCCGCCGGAAGCGGACGTGACCGTCGGGTTCGCGCACGAACACGCCCGACAGCCGGTCCCAGAACCCGTCCTCGGGTAACGGCGTGTCCGATTCGAGCACGTCGGCCAGCCGCCGAGGGTGGAAGTTGATCCCGAGCACTGCGGCGCGCCGCACCACCGCGCCGTCCCTGGGATCGAGCGCATCGATCCGGGCCATCGTCGCGGCACCGACGCTCTCGGGCAGCTCGTCACGATCGCCGGCCGCGGCGGCGGCGAGCAGGTCGAGCAGGAACTCCGGACTCCCTCCGGAGCGGTCGACGGCGAGCTCCAGCACGTGCGGCGGCACCTGGCTCGCCTCGGGCGTCGCAAGCGCCAGCGCCTGCAAGTCTTCACGCGAGAGGGGAGCGAGCTCGATCCGTGGATGCGGGTAATCGGGCAGCGCTAGGCCACCGGGCTCGTCCCGGCGCGTGGCCAGCACAATCCAGGAGGAGGAGTCGAGCTCGCGCGTCAGCGCCTCGAACAGCGCCGCGGACGCCGCGTCCATCAGGTGCGCCTGCTCCACCTCGACGATCGTCGGCACGACGAGCGCCCGGCTGAGGAATTGGAGGACGATCTCCCGCAGCTTGCCGGCGCGGGCCTCGGGCGCGAGCTGCGCGACCTCGGTGGTAGCGGGCACCTGCACGTCGACCACGATCGCGACCAGCGGGAGCCACGGCTCCAGATCAGGCTGGTTGCGCCTGATCTCGGCCTCGAGCCGCCCGACCACGCGGGCCTCCGGGTCGTCCCATTCGACCTCGAGCACCTGGCGCAGCAGTTCTCGCCAGACGAAGTACGGCGTCTCGCGGGTTACCACTTCGCACGTCGAGCGCAGGATGGCCATTCCCTCGCGGAGCTCCTGGGTCTCAGCCAGAAGACGAGACTTACCGGCCCCGGTCTCCCCCACGAGCTCGATCAGCGCACCCGAGCCTCGACGTGCTCGATCGATCGCCGCCTGTAGCTGATCGAGCTCGTGCTCGCGCCCGACGAGCGGGAGCCGGGGCCGCGCGGTCGCCTGGGACCCGCTTCGCACCGGCGCGCCGATGTTCCACGCCTGAACCGGCTTGACCTTGCCCTTCACGGAGAACGGCCCGACCTCGGTCTGGTGAAAGCGCCCGGGCACCTGTCGCACGACGTCGCGGGTGGCGTAGATGTGGCCGGCGGGCGCCTTGCCCATCACTCGCGCGGCCAGGTTCACGGTGTCGCCCATCACCGCGTACCAGCGCCGGTACTCCGGCCCAACCTCTCCAGTGAACACCGGCCCGCGGTGGACGCCGACCTGCACGGGCAGCGGCGGGTCGGCCTCGATGATCTGCCGCAGGGCCAACAGCATCCGCTCTTCGTCGTCCCCGACCACTCGCGGCGCGCCGGCGCTCAAGCGGATCTTGCCGCCGTCGGCCGAGATGTCCGAGTCGAGGAAGCAAACTTCGTAACGGTCGCACGCGTCCTGGACGATTCGGACGAGTTGGTCGAGCCGGTGAGCGGCCTCCGCCGCCCCGTCGCCGGTGATCACTCGGTCAAGCTCGCTGAACTGAAGGAACGCCACCGACGCCGTCCGGTGCTCGGGAGCGGCGTGGCCGCCGAGCACGTGCTGTCGCACGATTGCAGGGAGGCACTGTGCGATCACATCGTCGCCGGGCGTGGCGGGATCCTCGCGCGCCGCCCATTCAGACGCCGCAGGAGCGCGCGCGAGGAGGAATCCGGCGCCCAGCGCGCCGCCGACGCAGCTGCGCGGCAACTTCTCTGCTGTCTGCGGACTCAGCAGGATCTGACCCGCCGAGGCGAGGCCCTCCATCGCGACCACCTCCGTAGCCGCCGGCCCTCCGACCAGCAGCTCGCGATGTGACCCGCCGACCAGGAACGTCGCGTAGGAGCCCGTGTGGACTCCCACCGACATCCGGAGCACGACGTCGCTCGCGCCGGCACGGATCCGCCCGACATCACGCAAGGTACGGCGCATCGCGGCCGCCGACGCGCAGGCGCGCAGAACGTGATCGTCGCCGGCGAACCACAGGAGCATCGCGTCACCGCCGAACTTCAGCAGCGATCCGCCGCGGGCGGAGGAGTCGGCGAGCAGCGCCGAGAAGCATGCGTTGATCGCGTCGACTAGGAACTCTGCTCCCTCCTTGCCCTTTCGCGCGAGCCGCTCCGACAGCCGCGTGAACCCGGACACGTCGGCGAACACCATCGTTCCATCGAGCGTTTCCACCAGTTCGTCGGTGGGTCTGGCAAGCCGCCCGAGCAGCATCCGCGGCACGTACGAGTCGTGTCTGGCGGTATCGATGGTCACCTGCAGCCCGAACTCCCGGTTAGCCGGACCAGATGTCCACAGTCTGGCGGTTGATCAATGGGCGAGGAGCTCGTCGAGGAGATCGCCGTAGTAATCGAGCGATAGCGACATATGCCCGCGGTCCTGAAGCAAGTGGACGTCGGCGCGGAGCTGGTGGGCCATCCACCGGCCATGAGCGATTGGGACGAACTGGTCCTGCTCGCCATGCCAGACCGACAGCGGCACGCGGATCTCACTGAGGTCGAATCCCCAGTCAGGACTGAATAGCGCGCGATCATCGTCGAACCATCCCCACACCCCCGCCGAGAGAGAATGAGCGAGCTCTCTCACGACGAACTCGCCCATGACTCCGCTGAGGGCGTGACGATCTGCCGGTGACACCAGGTCTCCGAGCTCGGTCATGACCCCCTCTGGGGTCGTCCCGGACATCGACTCGGCCTGCTGCTTGAGGTAATTCTCGAGATCGTCGTCACTTCCTCGCGTCGCGGCGAGCTCGGCCAGGTTCTCTTTGGTCATGCCGGCGGCCCAATCGAGCCCCTCGGCGTTGACCGGCGCCGGGCAGGCGATCGCCGCCGCGGCGATCACACGCTCCGGCAACAACGCGGCGCACGCGATCGAATGCGGCGCGCCGCCGGAGCTGCCGACGGAGTAGAAGCGCTCGTACCCGAGCGCATCGGCGACGGCCGCGACGTCGACGGCGCAGCTCGCGACAGTCCGCCCCTCGAGCCGATCTGAGCTGCCGTAGCCCGGACGCGAATACGTGATGTGGCGAAGGTTCCGCTCCGCGCCGATCTCGACCAGCGGGTCGAGCATCTCGGCCGCGCCGGGCATGCCGTGATGAGAGAACAGCGGCACACCGTCCTGCGGACCGGCGAGCACCACCTCCAGCATCCGGCCATCGACCGAAACCGACAGCGCATTAAGCTCCCACACGCTCACGCGAGAACCGTATCCGACCGCCGCTGATGCGAGGGGAGTTGCCGGGGCGGCCTCGCGCCCCGGCTTTCAGATTACTTGAGCTCGACGGTGCCGCCGGCCTCTTCGAGATCGGCCTTGAGCTTGTCCGCCTCGGCGCGGTCGATGCCCTCCTTGATGGGCTTGGGTGCCTCGTCAACGAGCGCCTTGGCCTCCTTGAGACCGAGACCGGTGGCGGCGCGCACAACCTTGATCACCTGGATCTTCTTTTCGCCGGCGGCCTGGAGCACCACGTCGAACGCCGTCTGCTCCTCGGCTTCCTCCGCGGCGCCGTCGCCCGCCGCAGCGGTCGGCGCAGCCGCGGCGACGGCCGTCGCGGAAACGCCGAACGCCTCCTCGAGCGCCTTGATCCGCTCGGACAGTTCGAGCACGGATATTGACTTGAGCTCGTCGATCCACTCTTCGGTGCTTGCCATGATTCCTCCTTAGGCGTCGGACGGCTGGTCGTCCGATGCTGATTCCTGTTCGGTTTCTTCTGGGGCGGCGTCGGGTTCCGCAGCCGCTTCAGGCTCAGGTTCGGGCTCCGCGGCGGCCTCGGGCTCCGCGGCCGCCTCGGGCTCCGCGGCCGCTCGCTCGGGCTCCGCGGCCGCCTCGGCTCCGCGGCTCCGCGGCCGCCTCAGGCTCCGGGCTCCGCGGCCGCCTCAGGCTCCGCCGCGCGGCGCCGCCGGCGCGGTCCCGGTCACCAACCCCTTCTCCGCAATCTGCTGGAGCTGGATGGCAACTCCGGCGATCAGCGCGTTGAGCGTCCGCACGAGTCCGGTCAACGGCGCCGCGATCGTGCCAACGAGCTGGGCATGAAGCACCTCGCGTGCCGGCAGGCGCGCGATCGAGCGCACGTCGTCGGCGCTCAGCGCGATGCGGTCCATCAAGCCGCCCTTGAACTCGAGCGCGTGCATCGTCCGCGCGGCCTCGTTGAGCGCCTTGGCCGCGAGGGCGGCGTCGCCCGAGACGAACGCGAGCGCGGTCGGCCCCTCGAGCATCGCCTTCAGCTCCTGCGCGCCGGCCTCGTCGGCGGCTCGCTCGGACAACGAGTTCTTCACGACCCGGAACTTCGTCCCGGATTCGCGCAGACGAGCTCGCAACTCGGCGGCCTGCGCAACGGAGATGCCGCGATAGTCGACGGCGAACACCGCGTCGGCCGCTCTGATCTCGCCGGCGATCTCCTCTACGACTGCTGCTTTTTGGTCTCGGTTCATGGGTCCTCTCACGAGAAACGCCCGCTGGGTGGCGGGCGTCGAATCGCGGAACCGGGACCGGCTCCAACTCTCGAGGCTCCGCCTGCCCCGGACTTACTAGTAAGCCGCCGGGGGTCTCGGGCTTCGTCTCTGTCGATCGACAGTTTACGCCGCTACGGGCTCCCCGACGATGTCACGCGTTCGCGTGGGATCGACCTTGACGCCCGGCCCCATCGTCGTGGCGATGGTGACCGTCCGGATGTAGCGGCCCTTGGCCGCAGACGGCTTGGCGCGGATGAGCTCCTCGATCACGGCTGCGTAGTTCTCGAGCAGCTTCATGTCGTCGAAGTCGCGCTTGCCGATTACCAGGTGGACGATCGCGTTGCGATCGGTCCGGTACTCGACCTTGCCGGCCTTCGACTCCTCCACGGCGCGCGCCACATCCATGGTCACGGTCCCGACCTTGGGGTTCGGCATCTTGCCGGCGGGACCGAGGATCCGGCCGAGGCGTCCGACGACCGGCATCAGGTCGGGGGTCGCGATCGCGACGTCGAAGTCGTCGAAGCCATCCTGGATCCGCTGCGCGAGGTCCTCGGCTCCGACCACGTCCGCACCGGCCTCCTCGGCCTCGCGGGCCTTGTCGCCTTGCGCGAACACTGCGATCTTGACGTCCTTGCCGAGCCCGTTGGGCAGGGCGATCGTGCCGCGCAGCTGCTCGTCCGCGTGGCGGACGTTCAGCCCGGTGCGCACGTGCACCTCGACGGACTCGTTGAACTTCACGCGCGCGAGCTGCTTGATCAGCGCCACCGCCTCCGCGGGCGAGTACTCGCGCTCGCGATCGAGGCGCTGCTTCGCATCCTCATATGTCTTTCCGTGATGAGCCATAACCCCTATACGACCTCCACACCCATCGAGCGAGCGGTACCGGCGATGATCCTGGCGGCGGCGTCGATATCGCCCGCGTTCAGGTCCTTCATCTTCTTCTCGGCGATCTGGCGGAGCTGATCCTGGGTGATCTGGGCCACCTTGGTGCGGTTCGGCTCGGCCGAGCCCTTCTCGAGCGACAGCGCCTGCTTGATCAGCACGGCGGCCGGCGGGCTCTTGGTGACGAACGTGAACGAGCGGTCCTCGTAGACGGTGATCACGACGGGGATCACCGTGCCGAGATCGCCCTGCGTCTGGGCGTTGAACGACTTGACGAACTCCATGATGTTCACGCCGTGCTGGCCGAGCGCCGGGCCGACCGGCGGCGCCGGCGAGGCCTGCCCGCCGACGGCCTGCAATTTGATCTGTGTCAGAACCTTTTTCGCCATTACCTAGATCTTCTTCACCTGGTCGAATCCGACTTCCACCGGCGTCTCGCGTCCGAAGATAGACACCAGCACCTTGAGCCGCTGCGCATCCTCGTTGACCTCCGAGATCTCGCCCGAGAAGTCTGACAGCGGACCGGAGATCACCTTGACCGACTCGCCGATCGTGAACGTGGCGCGGCTGCGTGGGCGCGCCTCCTGCTCGCGATGGAGCAGGCGATTGACCTCGTCCTGCGTGAGCGGCACGGGCTCGTTCGAGGCGCCGACGAAGCCGGTGACCCCGGGCGTGCCCTTGACCAGCGACCAGGAATCCTCGTTGAGGTCCATGTTCACGAGCACGTAGCCGGGCATCGTGCGCTTCTCGACCGTGATCTTCTGGTTGTCCTTCATTTCAGACACCGACTCGGTCGGCACGACGATCTGCCTGACCGCCTGCTGCTGACCGAGCGACACGATCCGGTGCTCGAGGTTGTGCTTGACCTTGTTCTCGTGACCCGAGTATGTGTTTACGACGTACCAGCGGAACATTCTTTGTTTCGATTGGCCTCTCTAGCCGTCAGCGCCAGGTGCGCTTACTTCAAGACGAAAGTCACCAGCTTCTGGGACACCCAGTCCGCCACGCCCAGGAACACGGCGGCCACGATCACGAACCCGATGACGACTCCCGTGGCCTGCATCACCTGCCGGCGATCGGGCCACTGTACCCGTTGCAGCTCGCGCCAGCTTCCTTGCAGGAAACCGATGAGCCGCGCAACCAGGTTCGGTTCGCGCTCCGCAACCGATGCCCCGCCCGGCACGGCGACCTCGCCACCGGATGCGCCGGAGCCACCTCCACCATCGTAGCCACTGCCCCGCCGGCGGCCGCGACGGCCGCCGCGCCCGGCGCCGCCGTCGACAATCGACTCCTCGACCTCGCGCTCGAACTCATCCTCGTCGGCCTCGTCGCCCGGTTCGGGTTCCGCGGGACGGGTAAACGCGAGTTGCTCCTCGGCGAGCTCGACGTCCGGCGTGGCGTGCTCGAGCGGAGCGGGCGCCCCCTCGTACTCGTCCGAGTCGACATCGAGCGCGTCGTCCCTGAGGTCGACCGGCAGGTCGACGGGCTCGAGCTCGGCGGACCCGTTGTCCGGCTCGACCTCAGAACCGCCGTTGTCGAAGCCGTGCGTGGCCGTCGGGAGGCCCCGACGCGAGTCGGCAGCCGACTCGGGCGGCCGGGGCCGCCGGTCTCTGGCGCGTTTGCCTTTGCGGGCCACAGAGCGCTCCGGTCAGCTCAGCGAGTTTCGCGGTGCGGCGTGTGGCGCCTGCACCAGCGGCAGTACTTACGCAGCTGCAGCCGTTCCGGATTGTTCCGCTTGCTCTTGTTCGTCTGATAATTGCGTCGCTTGCACTCTTCACACGCGAGTGTTGCAGCGATCCGAACATCTCCACGAGCCATGTGGTGGGCGCTTCCGTCTGGATGGTCAGGGTCAGCTACCGGGACTGCGGGCGCGAGAACAAACGCCGCCCGGCGCCGTCCTCAGTGTAGCGGCCGGATCGCGGCCAAGAGACGGGTCGCAGCTATTTGGGATGGTCGGCGGCGCCTGACGGCGGCGCCTTAGTGGGATGGTCGGCGGCGCCTGACGGCGGCGCCTTAGTGGGATGGTCGGCGGCGCCTGACGGCGGCGCCTTAGTGGGATGGTCGGCGGCGCCTGACGGCGGCGCCTTATTCGATCAGCTCGATCGGGGATACCTCCAGATCAAGCCAACGGTCGCCGCGGATGATCCGGATCGCGAGCGACCGGCCGATCGCCTCCTGGTTCATCAACCGCTGAACGTCGTCGACTCGCTCGATCGCCTGCCCGCCGATCTCGACGATCAAGTCCTCTCCGCGTAGTCCGGCTCGCTGGGCGGGACTCCCCTGCGATACCTCGACGACCTCAACGCCGGCGCTCCGCCCCACGCGCACGCGCGCGTGAGGTGGCAGCGGCCGCGGGCCGGCGGCGATCCCGATCCACGCCCGGCGCACGCGGCCGTCGCGCATCAGCGTGCCGACGATCTGCCGGGTCGCCGCGTTGATCGGCACCGCGAGCCCGAGGCCGACGCCGGCAACCGCGGTGTTGATCCCGATCACCCGCGCCGAGCTATCGACGAGCGCGCCGCCCGAGTTGCCGGGGTTGAGCGCGGCGTCGGTCTGGATCACGTTGTCGATGTGGCGCACCGTCCGCCCCGCCCGGGCAGGCAGCGAGCGCCCGAGCGCCGACACCACACCGGCCGTGACCGAGCCGGCGAACCCGTTGGGATTCCCGATCGCCACCACGAGCTGGCCGACGCGGAGACGCTCCGCCTCGCCGAGCGTGGCCGGCGTCAGCCCATCGCCGTCGGCGCGCAACACGGCCAGATCCGTCAACCGGTCCGCGCCGACGACCCGCCAGCTGAGCTCGCGCCCGTCGACGAACGTGGCCCTGCCGCTCCGTCCCGGTCCCGCGACGACGTGCGCGGAGGTCACCAGGAATCCGTCCGGTGTCAGCGCCACCGCGCTGCCGGCGCCGGCCGGCACCTGCCCGCCTCGGCCGCGGCGCATCACCCGCAGGTTCGCGACGCTCGGGGCGACGCGCTCGGCGACGTCGACCACGACCCGCGAGTAGGCGTCGAGCGCCTCGGCCTCACGCCGCTCGGCGTCGTTCTCGTATTGCTCGGTCGTCGTACTCATCGCAGCAGCTCCGCGCTACACGCTGACCGAGACCGTGCGTTCTTCGATGCCACGGACGATCGTCAGCTCGAGGCTGCCGCCGGTCCGCGCCCCGTCGATCGCCTCGTACAGGGCCTCGATCCGGTCGAGCTCGCGGCCGCCGGCGGCCACGAGCAGATCGCCGCGCTCGAGGCCGGCACGGTCCGCCGCGCTGCCACGCTCGACCGCGCGCACCAGCACGCCGTCGCGCTCGGGCAGACCCACGGCTCGGCGCAGACGTCGCGCGACCCGGGGCGGAGCGATCGCCACGCCCAGTCGCACGCGCTCGGGCGACTCGCCGCGACCGAGCTGCTCGACGCGCTCACGCGTGGCGCGGTCGGCCGGGACCGCGAGGATCAGGCCACCGTCGGCCCGCACCGCGTTGATCCCGAGCAGGCGCCCCGAACCGTCGATCAGCGGGCCGCCGGAGGATCCGCGGGGCAGCGGCGCCGTGTGCTCGATCGCGCCGCTGATCCGGCGCCCGCGCGGACCCCGGAAGCTGCGCGCCGTCGCCGACACGAACCCAGGAGTGACCCGCAGGCCGCGGCCCCCGGGGTTGGCGAGAGCGAGCACCGAGCGCCCGAGCTGCACCGAATCCTCGGCCTCCTCGGACCACTCGAGCGGCTCGATGTCGGCCGTCTCAGCCTCGATCACCGCGAGGTCCAGATCCTGATCGGATGCCAGGACCCGCCCGGTCTCGCGCCGACCGTCGAAGAACGTGACGGTCACCTCGTCGCCCCGCAGGTTGTGGGCGTTGGTGAGGACCCGTCCGGATCCGATCACGAAGCCCGAGCCCCTTCCCCATCCCTGGCCGAGCCCGATCACCTTCGGACCCGTGCGCTCCGCGGCCGTCTGGATCGCGGTCTCCAACTCCTCAAGCACAGTCATTTCCGACCACTTCTCCTTATCAAGCTACTGACTTGCAAGATGCAAGTGACAAGATACCAGGCCCGCTTCGCCACCCGCGGAACATGCATAACGCGCCAAAGGAGCGCTCCTCGTTCAGCCGTGGCGCGTCCGGCATGCCCCACGTGCATGACGCGTCACCGTCCCCCGCCACGCGCTCGATTGGCGCGTTATGCAGGTTGGTTGCGGCTGGGCAGCCCCACCGTGCGTACGATCTGGATGTGACGAACGAGCGCTCCGCGATCGACGAGCCGGTTGACTCGGAGGACACCCCGGCCGGGCTCGACGCGACGTCCGCCTCCGACAGCCTCGACCCCATCTCCCGCTCGGCCCTGGCCGACGCGCTCGCCACCGTCGGCGACCGCTGGACGCTGCTGCTGATCGCGGCGCTGCTCGACGGGCCGCGACGGTTCGGCGACCTTCAGGAGGACGTGGGCGGAATCGCGCCCAACGTGCTCACGCAGCGACTGCGCCAGCTCGAGCGCAACGCGCTGGTCGTGGCGCGCCCGTACTCCGAGCGGCCGCCCCGGTTCGTGTACGAGTTGAGCGCGGCAGGCCGTGAGCTCGCCGGTGCGCTGCGGCTGCTTGCCGGGTGGGGCGCGCGCAACGCCGAGGGCCCAAGCGCGTCCGCTCACAGCGTTTGCGGGACGCCGCTGGAGGCGCGCTGGTGGTGCCCCACGTGCCAGCACATCGTCCTCGACGAGGAAGACGAAGAGCTGCACTTCGCCTGAGAGAGCTCTCACCAGTCGGGCAGAGGCAGTGCGGGGAAGTAGAGAATGCGCGCATGCTTCGGCTGATTGGCATCGTCATGTCGATCGGGTTGGCGGACTCGCTCAACCCGACGACGATCGCGCCGGCGCTGTATCTGGCGACCGGAGAGCGGGCTCGCGACCGTGTCGCTGAGTTCACCGCGAGCGTGTTCGCCGTGTATTTCCTCGGCGGTGCCGCGATCGGAGTCGGCGCCGGCCAGCTGATCCGTCCGCTTCTCCCGCATCCGCGTCACCACATCGCCAGCATCGTCGAGATCGCCGTCGGCGCGGCGATGATCGCCGGCGCGGCACTGCTCTGGCGCTATCGGGCACGGTTGTCGATGCGCGACGTGCCCGATTTCGATCCGGAGGGGAAGTCGAGCTGGTTCCTCGGCGCATCGATCACCGCGGTCGAGCTGCCAACCGCGTTCCCGTACTTCGCGGCGATCGCGGCGATCGTCGGGTCGGGACTTGGCCCGGTACGCGACCTCGTCTTGCTGCTCCTGTTCAACGTCTGCTTCATCCTGCCGCTGCTGGGGATCGTCGGGGTCCTCACGTTCGCGGGAGATCGGGCCGACCAGATGCTCTCGACGGCCAGGAACTTCCTCCAGAACCACTGGCCGGCGGTGCTTGCCGGCCTCGCGCTGTTCGCGGGTGTGTTCGTCGCGCTGCTCGGCATCACCGGCCTCGCCGCGAGCCACAACGCGTTGCTGCGCCGGATCCACAGGACGCTCCGCGGATAGCGCGCCCGCGTACGCGGGCCGCCCGGCGCCCCGCTCGCCCTCGACACTTATGATCGCTCGCGATGGCGACGACCCAGCCGGACGCCACCGGGGTACAGGCAGAGGAGCTGCAGCGGCTGCTCGACGGCCGCTACGCCGACCTCCGCCGGCAGATCCGTGAGGTGCTCTCCCAGCCCGAGTTCGCGCCACCGCTCGCGATCCCGACCGCCGATTACCGCGAGCTGGTGCTCGCCTGGATGCAGACGATCGCCGACGAGGGCCTCACCGCGCCGGGCTTTCCCGTCGAGTTCGGAGGCCAGGGCGATCCGGGCGCGAACATCGCCGGGTTCGAGACGATCGCGCTCGGCGACCTGTCGCTGCTGGTCAAGTTCGGCGTGCAGTTCGGG
Source organism: uncultured Solirubrobacterales bacterium (assembly GCA_963709205.1). Lineage (GTDB taxonomy): Bacteria > Actinomycetota > Thermoleophilia > Solirubrobacterales > Solirubrobacteraceae > Palsa-465. Next base: position 87,647 of record CAVPVP010000018.1, on the reverse strand, counting down.
CTGTGGGGTGGCGCGATCCAGCAGCTCGGCACGCGTGTCCACCACGATCGCTACCTGAGACCGACGGCATCGCTCGAGCTGGCCGGGTGCTTCGCGATGACCGAGGCCGGGCACGGCTCGAACGTGCAGCAGCTCGGGACGACGGCCACCTACGACCCCGACGCCGGCGAGTTCGTGATCGACACGCCGACCGACGAGGCGCGCAAGGACTACATCGGCAACGCCGCCTGCCACGCGCGGGTGGCGGCAGTGTTCGCGCAGCTGATCGTCGCCGGCGAGTCGCACGGTGTTCACGTGCTGGTCGTGCCGCTCCGGGACGAGAACGGCAACGTCCTCGAACGCGTTCGGATCGAGGACTGCGGAGAGAAGATGGGGCTGAACGGCGTCGACAACGGACGCATCTGGTTTGACCACGTCCGCGTTCCCCGCGACGCGCTGCTCGACCGCTTCGGCGGCGTCACCGAGCAGGGCGTCTACGACAGCCCGATCGAGAACGCGAACAAGCGCTTCTTCACGATGCTCGGGGCCCTCATTCAGGGACGCGTCTGCATCTCCGGGGCGTCGATCAGCGCGGCCAAGACCGCCCTGACGATCGCGGTACGCCACGGCCTGAGGCGCACGCAGTTCGGGCCTCCTGGCGAGGACGAGGTCGCGCTGCTCGAGTACCGCACCCATCAGCGCCGGCTGATGCCCCTGGTGGCGAGGACCTACGCGCTCCACTTCGCCCAGGCCGAGCTGCTCGAGAAGTTCCACCAGCGCCAGAAGTCCGGAGAGCCGCCCGAGCACGAGCAGCGCCAGCTCGAATCGTTCGCGGCGGGGATGAAGGCGACCGCGAGCTGGCACGCGACCGAGACGATCCAGACCTGTCGCGAGTGCTGCGGTGGCGCCGGCTACCTGAGCGTGAACCGATTCGCGGCGCTCAAGGCCGACACCGATGTGTTCACGACGTTCGAGGGCGACAACACGGTCCTGATGATGCTGGTGGCGCGAGGCCTGCTGACCGACTACCGAGACCACTTCGGCGAGCTCAACCCGCGCGAGCTCGTGATGTTCGTCGGCGAGCAGGCCGTCGAGACGGTCGTCGAGCGCCTGTTCGCGCGGAAGATCGCCCAGGTCATCGCCGACGTCGTCCCCGGCCGCGACGAGAGCGGCGATCTGCTCGAGCGCGAGCATCAGCTCGAGCTGTTCCGCTGGCGCGAAGGGCACATCACCGCATCGATCGCCCAGCGCTTCAAGCGCGGCCTCGACGAGGGCTACGACCCGTTCGAGGTGTTCCGCGCGGTGCAGAACCATGCCGTCAACGCGGCGCGCGCTCACGTCGAGCGCGTCGTGCTCGAGGCTTTCGCGAACGCCGTCGACGCGTGCGAAGCCGGCCCGCAGAAGGAAGCGCTGAGCCGGCTGTGCGATCTCTACGCGCTCTACCAGATCGAGCTCGACCGAGGCTACCTCCAGGAGCACGGCCGGCTCACCGGACCGCGCTGCAAGGCGGTTACGCGGGAGGTCAACCGGTTGTGCGACCAGGTGCGCGGCGACGCCGCGGCGCTAACCGACGCGTTCGGGATTCCCGACGAGGTGCTGCGCGCGCCGATCGGCCTGCGCGACCCCGCCCAGTCGTGAGCGACTACATCGACCTGGGGCGGATCGGCGAGCTCGAGGAGGTGATGGGCACCGATGCGGTGGCGATCGTGTCGTCGATGCTCGACAACATGACCGCCGCGATCGACGAGGTCGAGCGTGCGGTCGCCGCCGGCGACCTCGATCGCGCAACCAGCGCCGCTCATCGATGCCGCAATGACGCCCTGATGCTCGGGGCCCAGCGGCTGCTGACGGCGCTGACCGACCTCGAAACGGCGACGCGCAGCGCCGATCAGGACGGCGCCGGCACCGCACTCGAGGGCGTCAGATTGGTCTGGCCCCCGACACGCGACGAGCTGGCAGCGGGCGCGAACCCTCCATAAAACCTGTACACGTGAGTCAAGGTGCCGCGCCCAGGAGACGATTAGGGCGTCATGGAGCGGCACATCCTCGTCGTCGACGATCACGAGCTGAACCTCAGGCTGCTCGAGCGGCTGCTCGAGCTCGAGGGTCACGAGGTGCGCGCCGCGGACTCGCTGGCCGCCGCGGAGCGGGCGCTCGCCGAGGAGCAGCCCGCGATGATCGTGCTCGACCTTAACCTGCCCGACGGCAGCGGGCTCGACCTGACGCGCAAGCTCAAGTCCCACCCGGTGACCGCATCGATCCCGATCATCGCGTGCACCGCCGGCGTGATGCCGGCCGACGAGCACAACGCGCTCGCGGCCGGATGCGACGCATACGTCTCCAAGCCGATCGACCTGCGCCGGTTCGCGGAGGTCATCGCCTCGATGCTGGCGTAGTCCCACCCGGGCGCCGCGGCTGTAGTGTTCGGCCGCGAGCCAATGGACTTCGAGTTCTCAGACCGCTGCCAGGAACTGCGTGAGCGACTGCTCGCGTTCATGGACGAGCACATCTACCCCGCCGAGACGGTCTACGAGGAACAGCTCGTCGCGTCCGGAGACCCCCATTCGCAGCCGCCGATCATGGAGGAGCTCAAGGAGCGAGCCCAGGAGCTCGGCCTGTGGAACCTGTTTCTCCCGCACGGAGGCGAGCAGTGGGGCGCGCCCGGGCTCAGCAACGCTGAGTACGCACCGCTCGCGGAGATCATGGGGCGCAGCCACATCGCCTCCGAGGCGTGCAACTGCGCCGCGCCGGACACCGGGAACATGGAGGTCCTGGCCCAGTTCGGGACCCCGGAGCAGAAGGATCGATGGTTGGCGCCGCTGCTCGACGGTGAGATCCGGTCCGCGTTCGCGATGACCGAACCGGCGGTGGCGAGCTCGGACGCCACCAACATCGAGATGCGGATCGAGCACGACGGCGACGAGTACGTGCTGAACGGCCGCAAGTGGTGGATTTCGGGGGCGATGCGCGACCGCTGCAAGATCCTGATCGTGATGGGCAAGACGGGGGCGGGTGGGCCGGAATCATCTCCGTTCCATCAGCAGTCGATGATCCTCGTCCCGCGCGAGACTCCCGGCCTCCAGATCGTGCGCAACCTGCCGGTGTTCGGCTACGTCGACCAGGAGGGCCACGCCGAGTTGGTGTTCGACGACGTCCGCGTGCCCGCCTCGAACATGATCAGCGAGGAGGGGCACGGATTCCTGATTGCGCAGGCCCGGCTCGGCCCGGGCCGCATCCACCACTGCATGCGCTGCATCGGGGCGGCCGAGCGCGCACTCGAGCTGATGTGCACGCGGGCTGCGTCGCGCGTCACATTCGGTCAACCGGTGTCCGAGCGGGCGAACATCCAGGACTGGATCGCCGAGTCGCGGATCGAGATCGATATGGCGCGGCTCCTGACGTTCAAGGCAGCCTGGCTGATGGACACGGTCGGTAATAAGGCCGCCCGCACCGAGATCTCCGCGATCAAGGTTGCGGCGCCGGACGTCGCGCTTCGGGTCGTCGATCGCGCGATCCAGGTCCATGGCGGCGGGGGCGTATCCGATGACTTCCCGCTCGCGTGGATGTACGCGCATCTGCGCACGCTGCGGTTCGCCGACGGACCCGACGAGGTCCACAAGCGCGCGATCGCGCGCATCGAGCTCCGGCGCGCGGCGGCCTCCGAGACCGTCCCGGCCTAGCGCCGGTGCGGACGCCGGGCCGCGGCGAAAGTCATCAGCGCGCCGGTCCACAGCACGCCGGCGGACGGAAGCGCCGCGGCGATCTGCGGCACGGCCGCAAGCACAGCGATGCCGCATGCGAGCAGCACGATGCCGATCAATGCGATGTCGTAGCTGCTGAGCCGCTTTCTGGTCGTCACCACTTCGATCACCCACCTCGTCCGGTCGTTGACGCAAGCATCGGCATTCCGCTGCCGCGGCTTAACGTCCGCTCGACATATCCTCTGGCGGTGGGCGATCTCGGCGGCAGGACGTTCCTCGTCACGGGGGCGAACACGGGCATTGGGAAGGAGACCGCGCGTGCGCTGGCGGCACGCGGCGCGACCGTCCGGCTCGCTTGTCGGTCGGAGCAGACCGGGCGCAACGCGATCGACGAGATCGCCACGCAGACCGGCAACCGCAACCTCGAACTGCTGTCGCTCGACCTCGGCGACCTGGCCTCGGTGCGCGCGTGCGCCGAGGGATTCCTCGCGCGCGGAGAGCCGCTGCACGTGCTGATCAACAACGCCGGCCTCGCCGGCCGCCGCGGGATGACCAGCAGCGGGTTCGAGCTCGCGTTCGGCACCAACCACATCGGTCCGTTCCTGCTCACGAGCCTGCTGGTCGACCGCCTGCGCGGCAGCGCCCCAGCCCGGATCGTCAACGTCGCCAGCGGCGCGCATTACGAGGCGAAGGGGATCGACTTCGAGGCGGTCCGCCGGCCCACGCGGTCGATCAGCGGGATGCGCGAGTACTCGGTCTCGAAGCTCGCCAACGTGCTCCACGCTCAGGAGCTCGGGCGCCGGCTCGAGGGCACGGGCGTGACCACCTACTCGCTGCACCCCGGCGTGATCGCCTCCGACATCTGGCGCCGGCTGCCGTGGCCCGTGCGCACGCTGATGAAGCGCCGGATGGACTCGCCCGAGAAGGGCGCGCAGACGTCGCTGTATTGCGCAACCGCGCCCGAGCTCGCGGACGAAAGCGGCCGCTACTACGACGAGTGCACGCCCAAGCAGCCGGGCGCAGCGGTGACCGCGAGCCTGGCGGAGGAGCTGTGGCGGCGGAGCGCTGACTGGGTCTCCTCCGACTGACGTGTCGTTCGCCGGCGGCCGGTGGCCGCCCCCACATATGGGGACGACCACCAGCCGCGGCGTCCTGACTCAGGGAGCCAGCAGGTTCAACGTGTTGGTCCCGTCGTCGACGTAGTAGACCCCTGACTGATCCGGCGTGAGCGTCAGGCCGAACAGATCCCCCGGACTCGGGTCGGCCGGCACCACCGCCGCCTGGGTCCCACCCGGCGTCGTCTCGACGACGTTGCCGTCGCCGCCGTTGGCGGTGAGGATGTCGCCGCCCGGCGCCAATGTCATTCCCAGTGGTGCGTTCAGGGCGCCGCCCTGCGACACCGTCTGCCCGCCGCCCGTAGCCGGGAAGAACCGAAACGGCGCGTCGGGGATCGCGGCGATCCGGTTGCCCTGCGTGTCGGCGACGTACAGCGTGCCGTCGCGACCGAGCGCCACGCCCGTAGGCCCGATGACGAGCGCGTTCGGGTCGGTGCGCTCGGGGAACCCCGTGGCGATTACGTCCTCGTCGAGCACGATCGGGCGGATGCCCGGGATCGTCAGCAGCTCGATCCTGACCACCGTGCCACGGTCGACGACCTTCCCGTTGCCGTTGGCCTCCACGCCGGCCGCTACGGTGCCGTTGAGCACGTTCGTCACGTACAGGGTTACGAACAGGCCGTGATCGACCGCGGTCATGTCCCACGGCCCGTTGATCGGACCGCCGGCGATCGTCTCGACCACCTTCCCGTGGCTGTTGAGCACAAGCAGGCACCCGGCCTGTGCTGTGCTCGACATTCCGTTCGAGGTCGGCAGGCTGCCGACGATCACGAAGCCGGTGCGGGTAACGGCGAGCGCCGTCGTGAGCCCGACCCCGCCCGGGCACGGTCCCGGCAGTGCGTTCGGATCGATCCGGGCGAACAGCGGCGCGTGACCGTTCGTGTTCCGGTCGCCAGGCGGAATCTGCACGATCGTCGTGCCGGTTCCCTGCTGGTTGTCCGAGTTGTTGAAGTTGCTGACGAGCACGTCGCCGCGCTGCAGCAAGCCGACGCTCCGCGGCACCGTGACGATGCCGTACGGGTTCACGTCGCCGTTCTTCGGCACGGTCGTCGCCAACGTCTTCGGCGTGAACCCCGTGATGAACGCCGCCTGCGCGCTCGCCGCTCCGAGCGCGAACCACCCGCACAGGCATACGAGCGCCGGCAGGATCGCTCGTTTGGAGATCATGGCTCTCTCCTCCTTTGTCGTTGAGTAGCCCTCCAGCCCGCACAGACCCCCAGCGGACCCCCCAGCCTTCCGAACTAAGAGGACCTTCATCGAAATGACACACAGCGGTCCGAGCCGCGTCCGGCGCTGTGGGTCAGCTGCGCGGTTGCTCCCGCGCTGCCCAGCGATCGGCCCACGCCTGCACCGGCGGGTAGATCGCGAGTAGCTCTCGCCCCTCGTCGGTGAGCCGGTAGCCCTCCCCGCCCGCCTCGACGATCCCGGCCGCGCGCAGCTCAGCGAGGCGATCGTTGAGCACCGAGGAGCTGATCGCGCCGCACCGGGCCTGTGCCTCGCGGAACGACAGAGGCTCCTCGCGAAGCTCCCAGATCAACCGCAGCGCCCAGCGCCGCCCGAGCAGGTCGAGCAGCGCCATGATCGGCCGGCCGGTTTCCGAACCGCGCACCGGCTCTCCTGGTCGCGGAACTCTAGTCACGATCGGGACTGGGGTTGGGCTTGTGCTTTGATTTCCGAAGCGCTAATCTGCGCGCGACCGGACGCTTCTATTTCCGAAGCATGACCCACGCGAGGAGTGTAGTCAATGACCGATCAGACTCCGACGCCGCGAATCGCGCCGCTCGAGCCGCCGTACCCGCCGGCCGTCGAGGAGATGCTCCGCAAGTGGATGCCGCCGGGCTCGGGGCTCGAGCCGTTGCGGCTGTTCCGGACGCTCGTCGTGCACGAGTCGCTGGCCGCACGGATGCGGCCGCTCGGCGCCGGCATTCTCGGCCACGGCCTGCTCGAGCCCCGCGACCGCGAGCTGATGATCCACCGCACGTGCGCACGCTGCGGCGCCGAGTACGAGTGGGGAGTGCACGCCGCCTTCTTCGGCAAGGCAGTGGGGTTGAGCGAGACGCAACTCGCCGCGACCGTCACGCGACCCGCGCACGATCGCGTCTGGTCAGACCGGGAGCGGGCGGTGATCGCGCTGGCCGATGAGCTACACGACACCGGACAGGTGTCGGACGCCACGTACGCCGAGGTCGAGCGCCACTTCACCGCCGAGCAGATCCTCGAGCTCGTCGTGACCGCCGGCTGGTATCACACGATCTCCTTCGTTCTGGGTACCGCTCGGGTGACACTCGAGCCATGGGCGGCCCGATTTCCGAGATGATCGGCTCCCGCCACCACCCGAGGAGCACCATGTCGACATCACCCCAGGACTTCAACGCCCAGATCATCGAGGAGTTCCGCGCCAACGAGGGACGGGTCGGCGGCATGTTCGAAGGCTCCACGCTGCTGCTGCTGCACCACGTCGGCGCCAAGTCGGGCAAGGACCGGGTCAACCCGCTTATGTTCAACCGTGACGGCGACCGCTACGTGATCTTCGCGTCGAAGGCGGGCGCGCCGACCAATCCCGACTGGTACCACAACCTCAAGGCTCACCCGGACGTGCAGATCGAGGTCGGGACCGACACGATCGACGTCGTCGCCGCCGAGGCCGCCGGCGAAGACAGGGAACGGCTGTTCCGCACGCAGGCGGAGCGCTCACCGCAGTTCGCCGACTACCAGGCGAAGACCGCTCGCGTGATCCCGGTGATCGTGCTCACGCCCACCGCCTAGCCCACGACTGGCCGACGGCATCGAGATCGAGCGCAAGTTCCTGGTCGAGCAGCTCCCGGATGGTCTCGACGCGCATCCGTCCCGCGAGATCGAGCAGGGATACCTCGCGATCACCGACGATGTCGAGGTCAGGCTCCGGCGCTACGGAGAGCAGACGCTCCTGACGATCAAGTCCACCGGGGACGAGTCGCGGATCGAGGAGGAGATCGACATCGAGCCGCGCCGATTTGCGGTGCTCTGGCCGCTCACCGAGGGCCGGCGCCTGGAGAAGCGGCGCTACGCGATCCCGTTCGGCGACGGACTCACGATCGAGCTCGACGTCTACCACGGCCGGCTCGGAGGCCTGCTCACCGCCGAGGTCGAGTTCGACACGCCCGCCGCCGCGTCGGCGTTCGCCCCGCCCGACTGGTTCGGCCGCGAGCTCACCGACGATCCGCACTACAAGAACAAGCGGCTGGCGACCCAGGGTCTCCCCTCCTGAGGCGCCTCGCCGCCTTGGGATAGGCTGGCGCGCATGCCATTCGTCCACACCTGCGTCCGCGTCCGAGACCCCGATGCATCCGAGCGCTTCTACGGCCTGCTCGGCTTCGAGCGCCGCGGCCGACTCAACTTCCAGACCGCGTACAACATCTACATGGGGCTCCCGGGCGACGGCGACACGCTCGAGCTGACGGTGAACCGTGACCGCGACCAGGCCTACGACCTCGGCGACGGCTACAACCACATGGCGATGGTCGTCGAGGACCTCGACGCCCTGCTCGCGCAGCTCAGCGCCAAGGGGATCGAGCCCGAGAAGCCGCCCTACTCGCCCGGCGGCCGCGAGGAGATCGGGCGGATCTGCTTCGTCCAGGATCCCGACGGCTACCGGATCGAGTTGATCGACAAGGGCTTCCCCACCCCCCAGGATCCCGACGACTGACCGCGCGTGTCGTCCTTCTGAAGGACGACCGCTTCTCGGCAGCTGACGTCGGTTCGCCAGCGTGGGTCTAATCCCACCGCTATCCCGAGTTTCGCCGCACTCGCCGCCTCTCCGGCGATGAGTTCAGATTCACTCGGGCATAGCCCGAGTTTCTCAACACTGACGGGGCGGACGGTGGCGAGTGCCGGCGGAACTCGGACATGAGCCGGCCCGTCCGGACTACGTGAAATCCCCTGGCGGCGGCCGGTTGGCGCAGAGTAGAGTGGACCGTCCGACCGATCGATCGCCGAGAGGAGAGGGATGTACGAGAAGGACGGAGAGAGCTACTTCGTCGTCGACGCCCATCAGCACTTCTGGGACGCGAGTCCCGCGAACTGGGTCAAGGGGCAGGAGCAGTACGCCAAGGGCTGGATTGAGTGCTTCCACGCGTACATGGGACTCGGTCCACCGGAGACGCACTGGCCGCTCGAGAAGTTCATGAAGTACTCCGAGGAGGACTACGTCAAGGACGTGTTCGAGGACGGCCACATTGACGCCGGAATCCTCCAGTCGACGTATCTGAAGGAGTGGTACACGGAGGGCTTCAACACCGCCGAGCGCAACGCGCGGATGGTCGAGAAGTTCCCGGACAAGCTGATCGTCAACGGCCGGTTCGACCCGCGTGAGGGCGAGGCGGGCCTCAAGCAGCTCGAGGAGGACGCCAAGCGTTACAACCTCAAGGGCGTCAAGGTCTATACCGCCGAGTGGTACAAGGGCTCCCGCGGCTGGAAGCTGAGCGATCCCGAGGCGCAGATGTTCCTCGACAAGTGCAAGGAGCTCGGGATCAAGAACGTCCACGCGCACAAGGGCCCGACGATCTGGCCGCTCGACAAGGACGCGTTCGACGTCAAGGACATCGACATCGCAGCCACCAGCAACCCCGAGCTCAACTTCATCGTCGAGCACGTGGGCCTGCCACGGATCGAGGACTTCTGCTTCATGGCGACGCAGGAGCCGAACGTCTACGCGGGTCTGGCCGTGGTGATCGGCGGCCTGATGCACGCCCGTCCCCGCTTCTTCAACAAGGTCATGGGCGAGCTGCTGTTCTGGGTCGGCGAGGACAAGATCCTGTTCGGCAGCGACTACGGCATCTGGGAGCCGAAGTGGCAGGTCGAGGGGTTCATCGACTGGACGATGCCCGACACCGAGGAGTACTCGGACTTCCCGCACCCCACGACCGAGAGCAAGAAGAAGATCATGGGTCTGAACGCGGCGAAGCTGTACGACATCGAGGTCCCGGCCGAGCTCCAGCTGAAGAACGGCGGCACGCCGGCGGCGAAGGAGGACGCGCAGCTCGTCGAGTCCGCGTGACGATGACGACGACGATGACGACGGCGAGCGTGCTGGGAGCGCTCGCCGAGGTTTACGACCCCGAGCTCGATGAGCCGATCACCAGACTCGGGTTCGTGGCCTCGTGTGAGGTCAGCGACGACGGCGACGTGGAGGTCGTGCTGCGGTTGCCGACGCCGCAGTGCGCACCGAACTTCGCGTTCCTGATGGCAGCCGACGCGCGCAACCTCGTGCGCCGGCTGCCCGAGGTCCGCGAGGTGAGCATCAAGCTCCAGGACCACTACACGGGCGACGAGATCAACGCGGCGCTCGGCCGCGGCGACGGCTTCGCCGGGGCGTTCCCGGGCGAGACCGTCGACGACGACCTGGCCACGCTGCGTGAGCTGTTCCTGCGAAAGGCGCTGGTCGGGCGCGAGTCTCGGCTGTGTGAGATGTTGCTGAGAGACGGAGCGACCGCCGAGGAGGTGGCGGCGATGCGTATCGAGGACCTGCCGGACGTCCCCGACGCGCGTCGCTGCGTCGAGCTGCGCCGGCGGCTCGGCCTGGCGCATGACCCCGGCGAGCCCGCGTTCGTGCTCCCGAACGGCGAGCCGGTCGCGGCGGCCGAGCTCAAGCGCTGGCTGCGCACGGCCCGGCTCGTGCGGATGAGCCTCGAGGTCAACGGCGGCATGTGCCGTTCGCTGATGCAAATACGCCACGGCGTGGCGATCGACGATCCGGAGGAGGTATTGCGATGAAGGCCGCGAGGCTGCACGCCTATCACGAGGCGCTGAAGCTCGAGCAGATCGACGAGCCCAAGATCACGGGGCCGCTCGACGTGATCGTGCAGATCGGCGCCGCCGGGCTGTGCCGTACAGACCTGCACATCCAAGAGGGGCAATGGGCCGAGAAGTCTCAGGTCGTCCTGCCCTACACCCCGGGTCACGAGAACGCCGGCTGGGTCCACGAGATCGGCTCCGGTGTCACGAACGTCGCGGTCGGCGACACGGTCATCGTCCATCCGTTCATCGCCTGCGGCCTCTGCTCGCCGTGCCGGCGCGGCGACGACATGCACTGCCTCAACGGCTCGTTCCCCGGGATCAACCGCGACGGCGGGTTCGCCCAGTTCCTGCAGACCTCGGCGCGGTCGGTCGTCAAGCTCGCCCCCACACTCGAGCCCAAGGACATCGCCGCGCTGGCCGACGCCGGCCTGACCGCGATCCACGCCGTCAAGAAGGCGATCCCGGTGCTCCAGCCCGGCACTTCGGCGGTGGTGATCGGCGCCGGCGGCCTCGGCCACATCGGGATCCAGTGCCTGAAGGCGATGACCTCCGCCCAGATAATCGTGGTCGACCCTTCAGAGAAGGCCCTGGCGCTCGCGGGCGAGCTTGGCGCCGATCACACCGTCAAGGTCGAGGGATCGAAGCACGTGGACACCGTCAAGGAGATGACCAACGGGCTCGGGGCAGAGGCGATCATCGACTTCGTCGGCGAGAAGGGCGCGATCGAGGACGGGATCGCAATGATCCGCGACGGCGGCTTCTACTACGTGATCGGCTACGGCGAGAACATCAACATCCCGACGATCGACGTGATCTCACGCGAGATCTCGTTCGTCGGAAACCTCGTCGGGACCTACACCGACCTCGAGGAGCTGATGACGCTGACCGCGCAGGGGCAGGTCACGCTGCACACGAGCACGTACCCGCTCGACGCGATCAACGACGCGATGGCCGACCTCGACGGCGGTCGCCTCCAGGGCCGCGGAATCCTGATCCCGGCGCAGTGAGAGATCGCTTAGGCCCACGCTCAGTGGTTTCGCCGCACCACTGACGGGTTAATCTGAAGCGGCAATGGCCGCCGGCGCGACCGATGTTGACCGCGAGGTGCGGGAACGGTTGCTTGCGGCCTGGCGCGGAGAGATCGTCGCCGGCCGCGTGTACGAAGCGATCGCGGAGCGGATGCCGGCGCGCGAGGCGGACATCCTCCGGCGCATGGCCGCGGCGGAGGGCGGTCATCGCGAACGGCTCGAGGCCCGCATGGGTGAGCTCGGGATCCCGGTTCCGCCCGAGGACAGCGTCCGGTTGTCGCCGTGGGAACGTCTCCAAGCGCGCATAGCTCCCGTCGACCGGCTGCTGGCGGCGCGCGAGGCGGCCGAAGACGAGGAGGTCGGCGATCTCTACAAGCGCTCGACCGGCGATCCGGTGACCGACGAGCTACTGCGGGGAATCCGCAAGGAGGAACGCGCGCACTCGCATGCGGTCAGCGAGATCCGCTCGGGAAACGGCGCCGGCGACGCCAACGCCGAGGCCCCCGTTCATCCCGCTCAGGTACGGCTCGACAAGATCCTCGGCCGCGAGAAGTGGCATAGAACCGGTGGCGGCTGGATCAGCGGCGCGATCTACGGCGCCAACGACGGGCTCGCGGCCGTATTCGGGATCGTGGCCGGCGTGTCCGGCGCGACCGGCGGGTCGAGCTTCGTCCTGACCGCCGGCATCTCGGCCGCTGTCGCGTCGTCGCTGTCGATGGCGACCGGCGCGTTCCTGGCCGAGCGGTCAGAGGCCGAGGTCGCCGCCGCGAACATCGAGCGCGAGCGTCAGGAGATCACCGAGCGCCCCGAAGAGGAGCAGGAGGAGCTGTCGCTCTTCTACCAGCTGAAGGGAATCGACGAAGCGACCGCGGACGCGATGGCCGAGCAACTGGCCAGGCAACCCGAGGCGATGCTGAAGGCGCTGTCCGCCGAGGAGTTCGGGATCAGCGGCGATCGCGGCGACCCCAAGCAAGCGGCTCTCGCCGCGGGCGTTTCGACGGGGCTCGGCGCGATCGTGCCGGTGATCCCGTTCATATTCACGACCGGCACCGTCGCGATCGTGACCGCTGCCGTGATCTCGCTGATCGCGCACTTCCTCGTCGGCGCGGCGAAGTCGCTCGTGACGCTCCGGACGTGGTGGTCGGCGGGACTCGAGATGACCCTCGCCGGCGTGATCGTCGGCGGCGCGACCTACCTCGTCGGACTCGCGCTCCCGACCTGACCCGCCCAGCATGCGCTTCAGGCCGCGAGGCCGGCTTCCCAGGCGATGTCCTCGACCGCGTCAGGGCAGTTGCACGCGGGCGCGGCCTTGACGAGTTCGAACGAACACCTGATCTTGTCCGGGAGGAACTCGAGACACCGAAGTTGGCGGCAGTTCTCGACCATGATCCGGACCGTCGAAATGCCCATAACGCCCGGACCCCGCTGCATCCCGGTGACCTCGTACAGGTCGATCCCGTCGGTGATGTACGCCCCCGCCTGCATACGCGGATCCCGCTCGATCACATCGGCGTAATACCCGCTGAGCACAGGGCCAACCTCTGCGGAGCACCTTAATCAAGTGCAACCGGCCACCCATGGCCAGCTTTTGCGAGCTTTTGCCGGCGCCGGCTACTTGCGGCGATCGACGGCGCGCTGCAGTTGCTCCTTGTTCATGTTCGAGCGCCCCTCGATGCCGAGCTGCCGCGCCTCGTTGTAGAGCTGGTCGCGGGTTCGCCCCTTGCCTCGATTCGTTCCGGACCGTTGGCCGCCGCGCCGACCCGACGACATGTCCTCGGTCGACGTGCGCGAGCTCACGCGAGATTCGCCCGCGCGGGCGCGCTCCTTGTTCACCGTGCGCGCGGCGATCTCCTCGGCGCGGCTATTGCTGCTGCCCTGGTCCTTCTCGCTCTGCTTGATGTGCTCGTACTGGCGAGCCCGCTTCGTTCCCGGCTTGACCCCACGTGGCGGCATTCCAGCGCTCCTTTCCGGTCGACTCCGTGCCCTCCGACTACCCATCTCGCGCGCCGGAACGCATGGCGGATGGGGGAACGTCGAACCTCGAGGGCACAGTCACTCTTCGTGTAGCGACCCGCCGGTCGCCCGCCGCCGCCTCCTCGCTCGCCGCGTGTCCTTTACTGCCTGGAGTCCCACGGCGACCAGCACCAAGAGCATCAACCCGCCGATGCCGATGAGGATGACGTAGGCGGGGTTGGCGTGGCCCCACGGCGCCACTATCACCAGCACCGCCACAGCTGCGACGAGGGCAAGCGCCACAGCTCCCCCGGCGATAGCGCGAGGCTTCCTTTCGGGCGGGATGCGCCGCCACTCGTGCCGGAAGCTACGCCACAGAGCCGGGTAAGTCGCGAGCGTGGCAGCCAGCGTCACGAGCACCGCCACCACGGCAACGACTCCCACGACAGCAGGCATACACCTGTTCTACCCCAACGACGCCCCGGCCCCCGCGGGCGCGGTCCTGGCCAGGCTCGACGTCGGTCGCTAAACGCTCACTTGGTCTGCAACGTGTAGCGGACCGTCTGAACGCGGATCTGCCCGTCGCGGAACACGAACGTGTCGATGCCGTCCTCGGCCATCGTGCTCTCGGACACCGCCTTCCATTCGATGAACAGGACGTCGCCCTCGAACACCGTCGTCGGGACCTCCCACTCCGCGCTCGGGAGGTCCGAAAGCAGCTTGGTGAACGCCTGGCGGATGCCGTCCTTGCCGTGGAGCACGCCGTCGGGGGTGATGAACACCGCGTCGTCGGAGTAGTCGGCCACGATGCCGTCGAGGTCCCCGGCAATCAGCGCCTCCGCGTGATGCTGGAACACCTCTTGCGGGGTGCGCACGCTCGTTGCCTCCATCGTTTGTCTCCTCTCGGTCCGTTTACGTATCGACCGCCAGCTGCGCGAGTCGGCGCATCGAGGCGCTGATGATCTCACGCTGGGTCTCCAGGCGCCCGGCTTCGGCCTCGGGGATCTCGACGTCGACCGTGATCAGCGTGCCCTCACCCTCCGGCGCCAGTCGCCACTCGAAGCGCAGATCGGACACCAGGCACGAGACAGTCACGCGCTGCTGGTCCTGGCGGGTGTCGAGCAGTTGTGCCATCGGGAAGTCCGGATACCCATCGGGATACATCGTGTAGGAACCCGGGTCCCGCACCTCGACGGTGCCGATGCCCGCCCACCAGTCGGGAAATCGAGCCGGGTCATACAGAAGCTTCCACACCTCTTCGGGAGGCGCGGACGAGGCGGCGGTGTCATGGAACGACGGCATCGGTTGCTCCTTGTGGTGATCTGGTCGCTTCGAGGTCCGCACGGGCGCGGGCGAGCTCGAGCTCGGGCTCGACCAGGCCAACGAGCGGGCGCCCCAGGTCGGCGAGCACGGTCGTGATGTTCTCGGCGCGGCTGCTCCGGGCCACGACGCGCTCCCAGCCGCCGACCGACTCCTCGAGACGGCGCTCGGCGTCGTCACAGTCCCCGCGCGCACGCGCGACGAGCCCCTGGATGCGCGCGAGCCTGGGCACCAGCGTGTCGGGGAAGTCGCTCGGGCGAACCGGCTCGAGAACGGTCGCGCGAACCTGTTCGGCGGCCTCCTCCGGATGGCCGCCCCGTGCCAGCGCCTCGGCCAGCGCGAGGCGAGTCAAGGGCCGGCTGATCGGCGCCCCGTCCACGAGCGACTGCGCCAGCAGCGCGGCGGCGAGCTCGTACTCGCCCTCATCGAGCGCCACGAGCCCACGGTCGTGACAGGCCATCGCCACCAGCCGCGGTTGGCCAAGCTGATCGGCCAGCGCCTGCTCGGCCTCGGACGTGGCGCGGGCATCCGCGATCCGTTTCATCCTGCGCAGCGCGAACGATCTGGCCGCCAGCACGTGGACCTCGAGGCCCTGCAGACCGTGGCCGGCGAGCGCGGCCAGGCCGCGATCGAGGAACTCCAGCGCGCGCTCGTTGTCGCCAGCGGCGCCCGCCGCGCTGGCGACGTTCGCCCAACACCCGTAGGCCATGTCGGGCCGGCCGGCGCGTTCGATTGCCTCGCCGGCGGCGATCGACGGGCCGTAGGACTCGACGAACCGGCCGCGGCGCATCAACGCGAGCGCGCGCGCATGGCCGACGTCATAGATGTGCAGATCGCCACCGGCGCCATGGCCAGCGCTGAGTTCCGCCAGCAAGCGCTCCGCCTCGTCGACGCTGCCCGCGATCGCCTCGGCCCAGGCCCAGGCGGCGAGCGCCTCGCTGCGCTCCTCGCCGATCGCCGACTCGGGCAACCCCGAGGCGACGAGGAGCTCGAGCGCGGTGCGGGCGCTCTCGAGGACGACGCTGGGGAAGCAGATCGGGCCGTGGTTGGCGCGGGCTCGCCGCAGCCACGCGCGCGCGAGCTCGAGCGGTTCCGGGCGGAACCGCGCGAGCGGGCGGAGCCGCGCGAGCTCGAGCGGTTCCGCTCGCTCCAGCAGCGCAAGCGCTCGCCCGAACGCCGCCTCCGATTCCTCCTGGCGCCCCTGCCAGGCCTCAAGCTCGGCGGCCTCGAGCCACAGGTCGGCGCGCGCCGGCGAGATCGCCAAGGCCTCCTCCAGATAGGCCACCGCCTCTGCGAGCGCGGCGACGCCTCGGGCGTCTGCGGCCGCCCGTGCGAGCTGCGGCACCGCTTCGGCGTCGGCACCGGCCAGGCGCAGATGGCGCGCGACCTCGGCGGGCCGGCGGATCGCGCCGGCCTGCTCGCAGGCCAGCAGCACATGCGCCCACCGCTGATGGATCCCGCGCCGTCGCGGCCCGGCGATCTCCTCGTAGACGGCGTCACTCAGGAGGGCATGGCGAAAGGCGATCCCGTCCCCGGCGGCGAGCAGCAGGCCCGACTCGAGCGCTGCGGAAGCCGCCTCCTCGGCGTCGACGAGCGGGAGCCGCCCGAGCTCCACGGCATCGAGCGGCCGCGCCGCGACCGCGGCGAGCTCGAGAAGATCGCGTGAGTCTTCAGGCAGCGGAGCCAGCGTCGCCCGCACCGACCCGAGCAGGCTCGGCGCCACGTCGTCCTGGCCTCGCCCGAGTGCCCGCGCGGTCTCCACTGCCAGCAGCGCATTGCCTTCGGCGCGCTCGAGGACCCGCACCACGTCCGCCTCGGTCAAGCGTGCCGCCTGGCGCGCCAGCGCCGCCACCGGCTCGGACCCGAGCGGCCCCAGGTCGAGTTCGCAACCCAGCAGGCCGCGGGCGCGAAGCGCCTGCTCGAGGCGGTCGGCGTCCGCGCTGCGGGGCAGCTCCCGGCGGGACATCACGATCATCACCCGCAGGCGTGCGGCGCGGCGCGCGACGTAGCCGGCAAGCTCGAGGCTCGGTCCGTCGGCCGTGTGCACATCATCGAGCACAAGCAGCACCGGCGCCTGTCGCGCCGCCCATCCCAGCAGCGCGACCACCGCCTCGAACAGCCGGGTCCGCTGGAGGTCTGGCGCCACGGTTGAGCTCGGCGCGCCGATGTGTGCGAAGTGGGCGGGCAACTCGGACGTCAGGACCGCCAGGTCGTCCGGCCAGGCCGCCTCGGGAGGCGGCGCGTCGAGCACCGGGAGCAGCTCGCGGATCAGTTCCGCCCACAGGCTGAGCGGTGCACTCCCGCCCAAGTCGAGCGCTGCACCGGTGGCGGTGAGTCCGCCGGACGCCCGAGCCCGCGAGCGCAACTCGCTAATCAGACGCGTCTTGCCGATCCCGGCCTCGCCGCGAACCACCGCCACGGCCCCCGATCCGGAGCAGACCGCCGCCCATGTCCGCTCGAGCTCCGCGACCTCCGAATCCCGGCCCACGAGGGCGAGCAACCCGGGCATCACCGGAGCCACCCCGGCGATCGGATGCGCCGGTGTCGCCGCGCGCACTTGCTCGACCAGCTCGCGCGTCTGGCGGGACGGCGCGACCCCCAGCTCCCGCCGCAGGCGTTCGGCCAGCCCCCGGTAGATACGCATCGCGCCGGCCCGGTCGCCGGCGCGTTCGAACCGCTCGATCAGCCGCCGGTGCGCCTCCTCGTCGAACCGGTCGTGCTCGACTTGACGCCGGGTGAGTTCGATCGCCTCGCGGAGCTCGCCGCGCTCCTCCGCATCCTGGGCAAGCCGCTCGAGCAGCTCGATCACCCGCTCTCGATGCCGGTCTCGGGCCGACACGGCCCAGTCGTCCTCGAGGCCCTCGAGCAAGTCGCCGCGGCACAGCTCGAGCGCCGCTGCCGGATCGTCACCCGCGGCGAGCCGCTCGAACTCGCGGAGGTCGATCCACACTCCCGGCTCGTCGCGCAGACCGACCCGCTCCCCATCGACGGTCAACGCGTCGCCGAGCCGGCGGCGCAACACCCACAGCGCACTCCGCAGACTCGCCCGCGCGCTCTGGTCGAGCACGTCGGGCCAGAAGCGGCCGGCGAGTTCGCCTCTCGTAACCGGTCGCGGCGCCAGTGCCAGGTACGCGAACACGGCCCATGGACGCTGCGACGCCGGCGAGTCGATCTCGGCCCCGTTCAGCTCGACCTCGAGCGCACCAAGCACGCGTGCTCGCAGCACGCAACAAGCCTACCGCGCAGTTTGACGCGCTTTTGACGGCATTAACACGTCCTCGCGCGAGCCTCCCTCTCCACATGGCGCACACATCACCAACAGAAGGAGGAGCCATGAGCACCATCACCACATTCGACCTCGATCGGTTCGCACGCGCGGCCGAGGAGCGCGACGCGGCGACCCAGCTGTCGATGTACGGGCCGGACGCAGTCGTGACGATCACCGACAAGATCTCTCAACCCGGCTCGCCGCGGGTGCTTGGCACTCGCGAGGAGATCAAGGCGTGGCTCGAGGACATGTTCGGCCGCGACATGACGCACAAGGTTCGGCACACCGTCCGCGACGACCACGGGGCCGCATTCACCCAGGCATGCCGCTACCCGGACGGCACCAACGTCCTGTGCGCCACCGTGATCAAGCTCGACGGGGGCGTGATCTCCGAGCAGTCCGTCGTGCAGGTCTGGGACGAGGGGTGAGTCATGGCGACCACCAGCCAGACGATTGACCAGGCCAAGCTCGACGAGTTCATGGGCCGGTTCGTCGGCGACCTCGGTGCGGCGCTGTCGGCGGCACTCGTGGTCATCGGAGACCGGCTCGGGCTGTACCGCGCGATGGCCGACGGCGAGCCGGTCACCGCCGAGGAGCTCGCGCGGCGCACCGGAACCGACGCTCGGTACGTGCGCGAGTGGCTGTCCAACCAGGCCGCCGGCGGCTACGTCAGCTACGACCCCGGGCAGGGGACCTTCTCGCTCTTACCGGAGCAGGCCTTTGCCCTGGCGCAGGAGAACAGTCCGGCGTTCGTGCCGGGCGCGTTCCAGCTGGCCACGGCGCTGATCAAGGACGAGCCGAAGATCACCGAGGCGTTCCGGACCGGAGCCGGGGTCGGGTGGCACGAGCACAATCACGACCTGTTCGCCGGCACCGAGCGGTTCTTCCGCCCGGGCTACTTGGCGAACCTCGTCGCTTCATGGATTCCGTCGCTCGAGGGCGTCCCGGCCAAGCTCGAGGCGGGCGCGGTCGTCGCCGACATCGGGTGCGGGCACGGTGCCTCGACGATCCTGATGGCGGAGGCGTACCCCCGGTCGGAGTTCGTCGGCTACGACTACCACCAGGCGTCGATCGAGCACGCCCGGCACGCCGCCGAGCAGGCCGGTCTCGCCGGGCGCGTGAGCTTCGAAGTCGCGCCCGCCAAGGAATACCCGGGCGACGGCTATGACCTCGTGTGCATGTTCGACTGCCTTCACGACATGGGCGACCCCGTCGGCGCCGCCGCGCACGTGCTCGGCACGCTCGCGCCCGACGGGACGTGGCTGATCGTCGAGCCGTACGCCGGCGACCGGCTCGAGGACAACCTCAACCCGGTCGGACGGATCTACTACGGAGCATCGACGCTCGTGTGCACGCCGGCCTCGCGTGACCAGGAGGTCGGGCTCGCGCTCGGCGCCCAGGCCGGCGAGGCGCGGCTGCGCGAGGTCGTCACCGCCGGCGGGTTCACGCGGTTCCGGCGGGCCACCGAGACGCCGTTCAACCTCGTGCTCGAAGCCCGGCCGTAGCTCCCGGTCAGCCTGACCGCTCGCCACCGCGGGCGGTCAGGCCGCGCCGGTCAGTCCCGCATCAGCTCGTGAACGAACCGCTCGCGGGCCTCGAGGAAGCTGCGGGTCAGACGCACGGGCTCGGCATCCTCGTACTCGATCGGCTCGAGGCCGTCCTCGCCGCAGCGGTAGATCGTCGCTTCGGGGTAGGCGAGGATGATCGGCGAGTGGGTGGCGATGATCATTTGCGACCCCGCGCGGACGAGCTCGTGGACACGGCGGAGCGCAGTCAGGCAGTTCTGGGTCGAGAGCGCGGCCTCGGGCTCGTCGAGCAGGTACAGGCCGTCGGCGCCGAACCGGTTGATCATCACCGCGAGGAACGACTCGCCGTGTGACTGCTCGTGCAGCGAGCGGCCGCCGTAGGGAGCGAGCGGATCGCCGGCGAGCCCGGCGGCTCGACCGTCGAGGCGCTCGTTCAGCCGCTCGAGGTACGTCGCGGCGTTGAACAGACTCTCCGCGCGCAGGAAGAAGTCGGTCCGCGGGCGCCGGCCGCCGCGAACGAGCCGGATCGCGCTCGACAGCTCCGAATGACTCGCCCGGGTCCCGAACGCGAAGCTCGACGAGCCGCCCTCCGCGTTCATCCCGGCCGCGACGGCGATCGCCTCGAGCAGCGTCGACTTGCCGCTGCCGTTCTCGCCGATCAGATACGTGACGCTCGGGTGCAGCGGCAGCCCCGCGGCGAGCGGCGCGATCGCCGGCAGCGTCCACGGATAGCCCTCGCGCGGCCTCCCGTCGCGGTCGGCCGGGAGCTCGACCGCGCGCAGGAACGGATCAACCGCGGCCGACGTAAGGCATCCCCGAGGCCATCACGGTCATCGTCAGGACGTTCGCGGTCAGCGGCAGCCCGACCATGTACAGGACCGCGTCCGCGACCGCCTCGACCGACATCGTCGGCTCGCCCACGATCGATCCGTCGGCCTGAAGCGCTCCGACCTCGAGCTGCCGGGTCATGTCGGTCGCGGCGTTGCCGATGTCGATCTGGCCGCAGGCGATCCCGTGGCGGCGGCCCTCGAGCGCCAGCGCCTTGGTCAGCCCGGTGATGCCGTGCTTGGTCGTCGTGTAGGCGACCGCGTTCGGCCGTGGGACGTGCGCCGACAGCGACCCGTTGTTAACGATCCGCCCGCCGCGCGGTTGCTGGCGGATCATCTGCCGGAACGCCGCCTGCGCGCATAGGAACGCGCCGGTCAGGTTGGTCTGCACCGCTGCGTCCCAGCCGTCGCGCGGATAGTCCTCGACCGGCGCCGCGGGGCCGAACATGCCGGCGTTGTTGATCAGCACGTCGACCCGGCCCCCGCGGCCGACGACCGCCTCGAACAGCGCGTCGACACTGTCGGGCCTGGTCACGTCGGTGGGGACGGCGAAGCACTCGGGGTCAGCCGGCAGCTCCGACAACGTCTCCTCGAGCGTCTCCATGCGCCGGCCCGCGAGCGCCACGCGGTAGCCCGCCCCGGCGAGGCGCCGGCTGATCGCGCGCCCGATCCCCGAGCCCGCGCCGGTGACGATCGCAATCGGCGCTCGCTCGGAGGTACTCATACGCAGATTCTCGGTTATCGTCGCGGCCAGCGTGTCCCAGCCGCTAGCGAGCACGGTCGTCGGAAGCTATCCCCAGCCCGAGTGGCTGATCGACCGCGACGCGCTGGGCTCACATTCGGTCCCGCGCGTGCGCGTCACCGACGCCTGGCGGATTCCCGAGCCCTACCTCCAGGAGGCCCAGGACGACGCCACCGTGGTCGCGATCCGGGACATGGAGCGCGCCGGCATCGACACCATCACCGACGGCGAGATCCGGCGCGAGAGCTACTCGAACCGGTTCGCGACCGCGCTCGACGGCATCGACGCCGACAACCCAGCGACGATCCAAACGCGCGGCGGCGAGGCCCGGACCGTGCCGCGCATCGTCGGGCCGATCCGGTGGCGCGGGGCGGTCGAGGTGGGCGACATCGAGTTCCTGCGCGCTCACACCGATCGCACGACGAAGATCACGCTTCCCGGTCCGTTCACGATGGCCCAGCAGGCGAGCAACGAGGCCTACGACGACCCCGACGAGCTCGTGATGGACCTCGCCGCGGCGGTCAACCAGGAGGCCCTCGCGCTCGAGCGCGCCGGCGCCGACGTGATCCAGCTCGACGAGCCGTGGCTGCGGAACGATCCCGAGGGGGCGCGGCGCATCGCGGTGGCGGCGATCGACCGCGCGCTCGCCGGACTATCGGTCACGACCGCCGTCCACCTGTGCTTCGGCTACGCCGCGCTAGTCGGCACCAAGAGCGCCAACCGGTACGACTTCCTCGGCGAGCTCAGCGACAGCATCGCCCAGCAGATCTCGATCGAGGCGGCCCAGCCGCAGCTCGACCTCGGGCAGTTGTCGGAGCTCAGCCCCAAGATCGTCGTGCTCGGCGTGCTCGACCTCGGGGATGAGGCCGTCGAAGCCCCCGAGCAGGTGGCCGGCCGGATCCGCGCCGCGCTCGCGCACGTGCCCGCCGAGCGACTCGTCCCCGCTCCCGACTGCGGGATGAAGTACCTGCCGCGCGCCCGGGCGTTCGCGAAGCTCGAGGCTCTGAGCGCCGGCGCCGCGATCGTCCGGGCCGAGCTCTGAACGACGCCCCGCTGGGGTCAGTGCGCCGTGAGCGTCACCGGGGCCGTGAGACAGCCCTGGTTGATGAGGTGGAAAGTGACCACGGCGGTCTTGCCCGAGCCGGCCAGATGACCGGTGACCGTAACCTCGTTCTGTCCGTTGCCGGCGCTCCCGTACAGCGCGCCCTTGGTCTTGACCTTCACAACCGGAAGCGGATCGGCACCATCGTGCTTGCCGCCGAGCAGCGCCTCGCCACCGCCACCGTTGCAGCCCCAGGTCGTGATCACGGTCGTGCCCACGAACTTCAGCTTCCCGCCGTCCGTGCTCGCACGGAACTTGTACGCGCACGTCGTCCCCTGGACGCCGGGGTTCTGACAGCTCTTGCTCGTGTACACCGCGCCGGCGCGGAAATGCGCGGCGGCCAGGGCGACGCCAGCCGCCACCAGCAATGCGACGACCGCCAGGGCGGCACTCCGGCGCACGATAGACACGAGCGGATGATATCCGACTAAGCCGCCGGCCGGTAGGCGAGGTGCAGGACGCCGTTGTCGTAACTGTGCGTCTGCGCGAGAGTGAATTTCGCCGGCGAGTCACCGAACAGCCGGGCGCCGGCGCCCAGCGCCACCGGATAGACGAACAGGTGCAACTCGTCGACGAGGCCGTCCGCGAGCATCGCTCGCACGAGCGTCCCGCTGCCGCTGACGTAGATGCCACCGTCGACCCGATCCTTGAGCGAGCGAATCGCGTCGGCGCTGTAGCCGCCGAGGATCGTCGAGTTGTTCCAGTCGGCGCTCTGGAGCGTCGCCGAGACGACGTACTTGGGCGTCTCGTTCATGAACGGAGCGCCCGGGTCCTCGTCGGCGGTCCGCCCCGACCATGCCGGCGCGAACTCCTCGAACGTCTGTCGTCCGAGCAGGATCGCCTTGCACGGGCCCATGATCGCGCCGATGGCCTCGCCCATCCGCGGATCGAACCCGTATTCCATCGTCCATCTCGGCGCCTCGAACACACCGTCGAGGCTGACGAACTCGTGTACCAGGATCTGGCCCATGGTGACTCCCGTGGTTTGATGTGTGTCGTGTGCGAGCGTATTGCGCTCGCCCTCCAAGACCGCGCGCAGGGCCGGAAATCATCGCGACGGACGCGAACGTGACTCACAGCCAGCCGCGTTCGTCGGCCGCTCGGACCGCCTCCACGCGGTTGCGCGTCCCGGTCTTGGCGATCGCCGCCGACAGGTAGTTGCGAACGGTCCCCTCGGACAGGAACAGCTTCTCGGCGATCTCCGACACCGTGCTTCCGGGTCGGGCCGCGATCAGCACGTCACGCTCGCGCGCGGTCAGCGGTGAGGTGCCGTTGCGCAGCGTGTCCGCGGCCAGCACCGGATCGACGACGCGCTCGCCGGCTGCGACTCGCCGGATCGCGTCGGCCAGCTGCTCTGGCGGCGAGTCCTTGACCACGAACCCCCAGGCGCCCGCCTCCATCGCGCGTCGCAGGTAGCCGGGGCGCCCGAACGTCGTGAGGATCAGCGACCGGCATTCGGGCACCTCCTGGCTGAGCACGCCCGCGGCCGCAAGACCGTCGATCCCGGGCATCTCGATGTCGAGCAGCGCGACATCCGGCCGGTGGGCCTTGGCGGCGGCGACCACCTCGTCGCCACGCCCTACGGCGGCCACCACTTCGAAATCGTCGTGCAGCGCGAGCAACGCCGCGAACGCACTGCGAATCAGCTCCTGGTCGTCGGCGAGCAGCAGGCGGATCGTCATGCGAACGCCTCCGGCGTCAGCGACACCCGCAACCGCCACCCCTTCGGTTGGACCGGCCCGGCGTCTACGACGCCCCCGGCGGCCGCCACGCGTTCGCGGAGTCCCGCCAGCCCGTTCCCCGAATCGCCGCCACCGCCGACGCCGTCGTCCACGATCTCCACCGAGCTCGAGGACAGCCGAATCGAGCACGAGCTGGCGTGGGCGTGGCGCACGACGTTCGTGAGGCCCTCGCGCACGACCCAGCCGAAGAGCTCCTGGTGCGATGGGTCGACGGCGTCGACGGCGCGCGGAAGGTCGGCGGTGATGCCGGCGGCGCGAAGCAGCTCGCGCCCGGTGGCGAGCTCGCCGGCGAGTGTCACGTCCCGGTAGTTGGCGACCGCCGCCCGCACGTCGGCGAGCGACCGTCTCGCCAGGTCCTCGACCTCGGCGATCTCCTGCCGCGACCGGGCCGGATCGGCTTCGCCAAGCTGGCGCGCCAACCCGGCCTTGACCGTGATCGTCGTCAGCGAATGGCCGAGCAGGTCGTGCAGGTCCCTAGCGATCCGGTAGCGCTCGTTCTCGGCCGCCAGACGGGCCAGCGCAACCCTCGCCTCCGCGAGCTCGCGGTTGCTCTCGTACACCTGACGGACGCCGAACGACACGACCGCGACCACCGGGATCGCCACCGGGGTGACCGTGCCCCAAGTGTCGCCGAGGTCGTCGTGCCAGGACGGAATCACGCTCGGCACGATCAGCGCTGCCACCGCCAGCACGAGCACGATCGGCGCCGCGCGGATCCCGAGGGCGGCCACGCTCAGCGCCGTGATGTACAGGCACAGGACGAACGCCGCCGCCCGGCCGAACGGCACCTCCGCGAGGAACAACGCAAAGCAGATGCCGTACAGGACCCAGAATTGCCGCGATCCGCCGGGCGGACCGGCGGCGATCAGCACGAGATAGGCGAGCGCGAAGACGACGAGGATGGCGTCGCCCACAAACACCGCACTGCCGGAGTTGTTGTCCCCCACCGACTGGGCGACGTAGAACAGGTAGACGAGGAAAACCGTGGGCAGCACGTACCGGCGCCACCCCCGTGTCCACCGGCGCTGGCTGGCTACCCAATCGCCCTGCAGCTCGACCTCGGCGTCCACGTCGTCCCAATCTAGCGAGCTGATCGAGGCCGTATCCGAGGACGTCAGACCCGGCTCGTGTCGCGCTTGTACACGACCACGGCGAGCGGAACGAGAACGGCCGTCCATGCGGCGATCACGATCCAGCCCTCCGCCGGCCAGCTATTGCCGGCGAGCGCCGTCTTGCCCGCCTGCACGAGCCAGTACGAGGGCAGCGCCTTGATCACGTCGAACATCGCGCCTGACTTGGCGACCAAGAACCCGTAGGCGCCACCCAGCAGCGCGAGCAACATGACCGTCCCGCCCGCGGCGGGAGCGAGCGAGTCGGGCGTGACCAGATGGCCGAGCAGGATCCCGAGCACGGTGACCGGGATGAGACCGACGAGCATCAGACCGATCATCGTGAGCCAGGCGCCCGCCGACAGGTGCACACCGAGCGCCGTCCCGGACAGGGACACGAGCACGATGGCCAGCAGCGCCATGAAAAAGCCGCACGCCACCCGAGCACCGAGATGTTCGGCGGCGGTGAGCGGCGTCATCCGCAACTGGCGCGTCCACCCCGCGGAGCGGTCGACGGCGATTCGCGCGCCCGTCGAGATCACGGCGATCATCGTTCCCACGGCCGCCATGCCGGCCATGAAGTACAGAGGGAAGGCGACGCCGTCGAACGTTGCGTGCCGCTGAGGCGAGGTGACGACGAAATACAAGACGACGGGATAGGCGAGCGAGAACAGGATGAACCGCCAGTTGCGGACATTCCGGAGCAGCTCGTAGCGCAGGTAGGTGGCGTGCATCAGTTGACCTCCGGTAGTTCGTTGTTTGCCCCGATCCCGTCGGCGGTGAGCGCGAGGAACGCCTCCTCTAGCCCGGCGCCCCGCACCTCGACGTCCGCTGCCGACGGGAACCGGTCGAGGAGGCCGCGCAACGCGGTCTCCGCCTCGGCGCAGGTGAGGATCACGGCTTCGCCCCGCCGCTCGACCCCGATCACGCCCGGCAGCGCGCGCAGCGACTCGAGATCGGCGTCGGGCAGCGTCGCGCGGATCGTCCGGCCGCCGACCCTGGCCTTGATCTCGCCTGGAGGCCCATCGGCGACGACCCTGCCCTGCGCCAGCAACACGATCCGGTCCGCAAACGCGTCGGCCTCCTCGAGGTAGTGGGTTGAGTAGATCACCGTCTTGCCGCGCGCGGCCACCGCTCGCATCGACGCCCAGAAGTCGCGGCGCGCTTCGACATCGAGCGCCGCGGTCGGCTCGTCGAGCAGCAGCAGGTCCGGATCGGCGACCAGCGCGAGCGCGAACCGCACCCGCTGGGCCTGTCCGCCGGACAGCTTCTTGGTCCGGCGGCCGGCGAACGCCGAGCACCCGCTGAGCGCCAGCGCGTCGTCGAGATCGAGCGGGCGCGGGTACAGGGACGCGACCATCGCGACGAGCTCGCGCACGCTCAAGTAGTCGACCAGCGACCCGGTCTGCAGCATCCCGCCGACGACGCCCGCGGCGGCGGCCTCGCCGGGCGACATCCCGAACAGCGACACCGTGCCGGAGTCGGCCCGGGTCAGTCCGAGGACCATGTCGATCGTGGTGGTCTTGCCGGCGCCGTTCGGGCCGAGGAGAGCGACGGTCTCGCCCGGGGCGATCGTGAGGTCGATCGCCCGGACCGCTTGCACGTCGCCGTACCGCTTGGAGAGATGAGAGAGGACTACGGCTCCATGAGAAGTGTCAGTTCTTTGCATG
The DNA here is from genome assembly GCA_963709205.1 of uncultured Solirubrobacterales bacterium. Taxonomy (GTDB): domain Bacteria; phylum Actinomycetota; class Thermoleophilia; order Solirubrobacterales; family Solirubrobacteraceae; genus Palsa-465. Next base: position 60,790 of record CAVPVP010000018.1, on the reverse strand, counting down.
CCTCCACGGTGACACCTCGCGGCCGGGCCCGGTAGAGCCGAAGCTCACCAGTTCGAGATGACAAATGTCAGACGGCTACGACGCGGCCAGCGACTCGGAGTCCGGGTCGCGCCGGGTCCAGCGCTCTTCGATCCGGCCGAGGTGCCATACCGTCAGCGCGATCGCCCATGTAGCGACGAACAGCCCGACGATCACGAATCCCAGCTCGTTGATGTTGACGTTCTGCAACCATCGCCAGAACGAGCCGTGGGCGCCGAGCTCCTGTGAGAACAGCCCGGCCAGCTCGACGGTGCCGATCACGAGCGCGATCATCACCGACAGCCCCGTGATCGTGATGTTGTAGTAGAGCTTGCGTACCGGCTTGGAGAACGACCAGCCGTAGGCGAAGTTCATGAACGAGCCGTCGATCGTGTCGAGCAGGCTCATCCCGGCGGCGAACAGGATCGGCAGGCACAGAATCGCGTAGAACGGCAGGCCCGAGCCCGCGGCTCCGGCGGCCAGGAACAACAGCGCGACCTCGCTGGCGGTGTCGAACCCGAGGCCGAACAGCAGGCCGATCGGATACATGTGCCAGGACTTGGTGATCGTCCGAGTGAACCGCCCGAGCAACCGGTTCATCAGCCCGCGCGAGTCCAGTTGCCGCTCGAGCTCGGCCTCGTCGAAGGTGCCGTTCCGCATCTCGCGCGACACCTTGACGATCCCGACCAGGATGACCACGTTGAGCGCGGCAATCACGTACAGAAACGTGCCGGACACGCTCGTGCCGACCCAGCTGGTGACGTTGTGCAGTGTTGAGCCGTCGTGCTGTACCTGTCCGCTGAGCGCGCGGATGCCAATCGCGAACAGGAACGACAGCGCGAACACGATCGACGAGTGCCCGAGCGAGAACCAGAAGCCGACGCTGAGCGGGCGCTTGCGCTCGGACATCAGCTTGCGCGTCGTGTTGTCGATCGCCGAGATGTGATCGGCGTCGAAGGCGTGGCGCAGCCCGAGCGTGTACGCGGTCAGCCCAAGGCCGATGCTGAACCCTCCCGAGGGGCCGAGGTGGTAGTGGTGCGGGGCGACGAGCACGATCAGAATGAAGAACCCGACGATGTGAAGCCCGATCACCGCGCCTCCCATCGCGGCAATCGTGCGCCACTCGCGTCGTGTCAGCGCCCGGGTCATGTCAGGTCGATTTCGGCGATGGTTCCGTCGGGGACCGTAACCACCGGTCCTTCGGTGGTGGCGTCCTCCCAGACGACGTAGTCGCCGACTGGGAGGCTGCCGAAGATCGCGGTCAACCGTGACCGTGTGTGGGTGGTGCGCTCGTGCACGCCGGTGTGGATGCGATGACCGTGCCCGTCGAGCCGGCTGATCTCGATCTCGTGGCCGCGGAACCGGTCACTCGGGTAGAGGATCAGCGCTCCAAACCCCGCGCCGATGTCCAGCGCGACGCTGGCGCACGCCGCCGCGGGCTCGAGCGTTCCGTGCCCGAGCTCCGCGTGCTCTGCGGTTGCCATGACTTACACCGTCCCGAGCGGCGCTGTCTGATATCCGCCCTGCGGCGTCCCGAGATACGGGAACGAGTTCAGAAACGGCATGTTGACACTGGCCGGCGTCAGCCCGTCCGTGACCACGGCGGCGGCGCCGTCCGGCTTGTAGCTGCTGTTGACGAGCGGGTAGGTGACCCCCGCGATCGCGCGTAGCTCGACCGTGACCACATCGTCGAATACGCGCCGGCCATTCGGGAACCCAGCCGCATCGCCGCCGATCAGACCGAGGATGTTGGGACTCGACGACGGCGGGATCGCCAGGTTGAGCCGCAGCATGTCGGCCAGGGTGCTTCCGGTGAAGTTCTGGAAGCCCGGGACGATTCCCGAGGGGAGCCCAGTCAGCAGAATCGCGACCAGGTCGGCTCGTGGGGCGGTGAGGTTGGCGAGATTCGGGAACACGCCCGGGTACAGCACGGGCAGCAGCGTGGCGAGCTCCGGGTGCTGCACGCCGCCGGCGAACCGCTTGTCGGCCGAGGGCGGGAGCGAGTTCCACAGGTCCTTGAACCCCATTCCGACGAGGACCTCGTTGAACAGCGGGTTGCCGAGCCGGGACACCTGCGTCCATTCACCGGCCTCGTGCACGTACCCCGACCACGGCTCGCGCACCGTCGCCGCCTGCCGGCTGGCGGACGCCCACACGCCGACCACGGATCCCGACGACAAGGCGTCGGTCGGCGTCGTGCCGTGACGGGTCAGGTCAGACTTCGGGAGCTTCAGCGCGATCGAGTGCACGCTGAAGTTGTCGGTCCCGTTGACTCCGGCGGCGGCCGACAGCGACCCCAGGCCGAACGTCGCGTGCAGCTGCTCGAACGGCCGGAGGTTACCCAGGTCGAAGATCGAACCGAGGTCGACGTAGAAGCCCTCGGCCCGCTGTCCCGCGAATACGGTCCGGCCCCCGGGGAGGCTGTGGATCGCCTGTGAGGCCAGCAGATCGTAGTCCGGAGTCGACAGCGGGCCGATGTTGCACGGCGGGCACGCCAGGCCCGTGCCGAGCACCTGGCGCCGTCCGCGGCTGATCCGAGTCACCGAGTAGAACTGCTTGCGGTTCCAGTTCGCGCTGTCGATCGACAGGATCGGGCCGCCGTTGTAGAGGAACGAGTTCGGGTTGGCGACCTCGGTCTGGAACGCGAACTCGTAGATGATGTCCGAGTCGCCGTCGCCGTCGTTGTCGATGTTGATGCGGTAGCGGACGTCGGGGCCGAACTCGAAGAAGTTCGGGCCTCCGTACGGCGCCTCGAGCGGCAGGTAGTTCGAGATGATCGTGACCGTATCTGGATCATCGGGTGATACGAACGCGTACAGGTCGGTGTTGTCGGCGACTGGGTCCTTGCTGATCGCCGGCGCTTCGCGATGTGATGACATCGGTTGCCTCCTCAGCTCGCCGCACGGGCGATTCGGGCAGCGATCTTGCGATCGTGCAGTTTCACCTCACGTTCGCCAGCCATCACCGAGATCTCCCCGGTGCGGGGATCGCGGATGTAGGCGACCACCGGTCCCGACTTGGCCGCGGCCTTCGCGTCGGCCTCCTCGGCGACGAGCGCGCCGACGACGGTCATACCCGCCGCCGCCGCGGTCGAGTTCTTGACGAACCCACGCCTGGTAGTGTCACTCATGACTGCCCTCCGGTCAGTGGTGTTTGACTTCACCGACCATACGCAGGCGGCGGTGAACTGGATCACTCGCCGGATGTGTTAATTCCGTAACTCAGCTCAGAGGTGGTGCGGGCACGAGCGCGCGACCGCCGGTCGGCGAGTCGGATCACTGTTCTCACCCGCGCTGGTGATCCGGATCGCGCCACGCTCCGTAAGCGTTGGCGTGCTTCGTCAACGCTTCTTCTCCCCCGACCTGCGGGAGTACGCCGACGAGGAGCTGATGCAGCTCGTCCACGACGGCGACGCCCGCGCGTTTGAGGTGATCTTCGACCGGCACGCCGGCCAGGCGTTCTCGCTGGCCTACCGGATGTGCGGCCGCCGCGCGCTCGCCGAGGAGATCGTCCAGGAGGCGTTCCTGTCGCTGTGGCGGAGCACGACGCGTTATGACCGCGCCCGCGGCAGCGTCCGGTCGCTGGTGCTTAGGGTGGTCCACAACCGCGCGGTCGACACCTTCCGGCACGAGTTGTCGACCGCCCGCCACGACGTGTCCGACGATTGGATCAGCGACGTGCTTCCCGCGCCCGAGCGCACCGAGGACGAGGTGGAGCGCCGCAGCGACGCCAGGCTCGTGCGCAGCGCGCTCGACGGGCTGCCCCCGGATCAGCGCCAAGTGGTCGAGCTCGCGTACTTCGGCGGTTTCTCGCACGCGCAGATCGCCGAGACGCTCGGGCTGCCCGCAGGCACGGTCAAGGGCCGGATGCGGCTCGCGCTCAGCAAGCTGCGGATCGCACTCGGCGAGCCCGCGGGAGTGGTCCCATGACGCCCCCGGCGCGCCACTACGAGGTGAGCGGCGCGTTGCGTAGGAGAGTGATCGCGGCGGTCCGAGCGGAGCCGAGAGCTCCGAGCTCCGGACGGCGGCCGCGCCGCCACCCACGCACGTTCCTGCTCCCCGTTGCGATCGCGCTCGTATTCGCGATCGCCGCCGTGGGCTTCGGCGCGCTCGAACCCGGCGGCGGCAGCCCGCGCGTGATCGGCGCCGCCGTCGGCCATGCCCACCTGCGAATCCTGGGTGGCGACGGCGAGCTGATCGTCGACTACCTGCCGCCCCCGCCGGTCGACCGGATCTACGAGCTGTGGCTCCAGCACGGAGCGCGCACGCCGGCGCCGAGCACGCTGTTCGCGGTCACCTCGCGCGGGACCGCCGACCTCGGCCTGCCGGGCGGGCTGACCGGAGTCACCCGTGTGCTCGTGACGGTCGAGCCCGCGGCCGGGAGTCGCACGCCCACCACCCGGCCCGTGATCGTCGCGCGCCTGGCGAGTGAGTGATCCGCAACCAGCGAGTGACTGATCCAAATCACACGCGCGCGCGTACGGACACGAGTCAGGGGATCCGGATGTCCTTGTGTGCGCGCGCGGTCCGCCGCGCGCGCCCGGAAAGGTCGGATTCCCTGACCAGCTTCACCAGCGACCAGTGGTGACCCACCGGGCAGCGCTGGACCCGCCGCGCGCCTAACCGGAGCGACTTCAGCGACGCTCCGGGAATCCAGATCGTCGTGAACAGATGGCCCTGCCGGCACCGGACGATGACGTTGCCGCCGACGCCGTAGCCGCTGCGCCAGACCGGGATCGCCTCGACCAGGAATGCGCCGGCGAGGAGCGCGAGGCGCTTGCCGAGCCGACCCCTGCCCGACCCTCCTGAGCTCCCGCCCGACCCTTCTGAGCTCCCGCTCGAACCTCCTGCTCCCATGGCCAGACACCACCTCTCAGAGTCGAGAATGATCTCATTCATGATAACAAAGGGCCATTGCGGCGACAACACATTCGACGTGCGCTCGCGCCGGAATCTGGGTAGTACGGTCGGCAACTGATCCAGGCAGGGATCTCCCTAGCCGCACCCCTACGGGAGGAAAACTCATGCGCAGAGCCGCCGGGAGCGGACTCACCGCCGCAATCATCGCGATCGCCATGCTGACTGGCGCGAGCGCCGCCGCCGCCAAGACGCACGCCGCCAGGACCCACGCGCAACGCGCGCTGGGCACGCTGATACCAAAGACCAAGAGCGAGAGGCTCCCAGCGCACGGGGGGACGGCCGACAGCCTCAACTGGTCGGGCTACGCGGTCACGCCGAGCACCGATGGCATCACCGCCGTGTCCTCGACGTTCACCGTGCCGTCCGCGGGGCTGGCGCCCCCGGGATTCGCCGCCACCTGGACCGGAATCGGCGGCTACAGCACGAGCGACCTGATCCAGGCCGGGACCGCCGAGCAGTCCGCGCCTGACAATCCCATCCTCGGCCCGCAGTACTACGCGTGGTACGAGCTGCTGCCCGCCAGCGAGACCCAGATCACCGGCTGCACCGGGGACGCCAACTGCACGGTCACCCCGGGCGACAACATCACCGTGAACATCAGCCAGGTGTCGGGCAACACCTGGAGCATCGCGATGACCGACGCCGGCAAGTGGAGCTGGAGCCAGGACGTCAACTACGCCTCGTCGGAGTCTTCGGCCGAGTGGATCCTCGAGGCCCCGACGCTCGTGGCTCAGACCATCCTCGCGCCGGTCGGCACCGTCCACTTCGGTCCGACCTCGACGTACACCGCCGGCGGCGTGACGCACACAATCGCCGCGGGAGATCCGACCCAGATCTTCCTCTCGCCCGGAGTCGTCAACGAGGCGACTCCGTCCGCGCTGGCCTCCGACGGTCAGTCGTTCAACGACTGCGCGTACGCGCAGAGCTGCGCGGCGCCGTAGCCGCAGATGTAGCCGGGGCTGGCGCGGTCCGCCGCGTCAGCCCCGCTCCGCGGGCCGCCTACCCACACTCGCCCCGCCCGCGAGCCCGCGCCGGCACCCTCGCTGGCGCGCCACGCGTCCCAGTCACGGTTATCCCAACGGGCCCCCGTCACCCCTCGAGAGATGGGCGTCCGCGTACTTGCTCGCCAGCCGCTTCGGCGCCTGCACGAGCCACGCCTCGACGATCACCTCCTCGAGCTCGGCGGGACCGATCTGATCGAGGCGGACGAGGATCGCCGGGTAGCCGTCGAAGTGCGGGGTCGTGAAGTACACGCCGGGGTCGTCGGCGAGCAGCGCCTCCTTGGCGCCAACGTGCTCGACCCTGGCGCCGAGGATCGCGCCGGTCGGCGCGCGGTCGCCGAGCGCACGCAGGTCCGCTCGACGCAGCGGCCGCTCCCACACGAACAGCTTGTCGCGGACCCGCCACGACGCGTTGCCGTGGGAGGTCCGCTCGCTGGTCTCGGGCAGCCCGAGCGCGATCCGCCGCACGTCGTCCCACCCGGCCACGCGCGCGCTCAGTCGATCATCGGGGCGTGGCGTCCCGGGCGCGCCCACACCCCGCGCTCCTGGAGCAGCTCGACCTGCTTGCGGGTCACCTCGTCCCGGTACTCCGCGTGCGTGTACGGCGCGCGCTCGAGATACAGGTTCTTCGGGTAGATCGGCTGCTCGTACACGAGTTGGTACTGCTCGGTGGTGAGGTCCTTCATCCAGTTGTCCCACTGGGCCGTCTGGCGGAAGTTCCGCAGCGCCTCGACGTCGATCGTGCCGGCGATCCACGTCGAGCCGGCGCCGTACGGGACCTCCGTCACCACCTGGCCGCGGTAGTCGACGATCTGCGATCCGCCGGAGAACGTGTCGATCGGCGTCTCCGAGTCCTTGTCGAGGTAGTAGGTGCCGAGGTTCATCCCGATCACGTACATGTTGTTGTCGAGTGCCCGGGCGCGGTTTTGCACCGAGAACATCCCGCTCATCACGCCCGGCGCCGGGTACGGCCCGCGGTAGGCGATCTCGCAGCCGTTCATCGCCAACCCGCGCGCGTTCTCCGGATAGGAGGCCTCGTTGGCCATCATGATCCCGATCCGCCCGATGCCGGTGTCGGCGACCGGATAGAACGCGTCGAGCTCGCGGCCGTAGAGCTCGATCCAGCGATCCCAGACGTTGTGCGGGGTCACCGAGTGTTCGACCGGGAGCAGCGGCACGACCTTGTGATGCCTGAGGATCACCGTTCCGTCCTCGGGCTCGATCACGAACCCGACGTTGAAGAAGCGACCCGGGAACTCGGGATGGCGGGCCTTCGCCTGAGCGATCACGTACGCGTCCCATTGCTGCGCGAGCCGTCCGAGGTAGTCGGTCTCGGGCCCCGGGATGTCGATCGCACATTCCTGCGCATACGTCTCGTGGTCGAGGTCGAGCACCTCGTCGGTGAATCCCTGGAGCCCTCCTTCCGGGATGCAGATCAGCCTGACCGGAAGGTCCATGCTCGAAAGCCACGACGCCGCCTTGATCAGGTGCGAGATGTGCTCCAGATTCCAGCTGATCTCCTCGCGCCGGCGGATACCGCGCATCGTCGAGATCAGCCCGACGGCCTGGTAGGGCTCGATCATGGGGACGCTCCTCTCTCTCTAGTGTCGAGCGACTCTAGCCGCATCCCCGCGGCTGCGGCCACCACTTGTCGCGGGTCCGCCGTGCAAGCGCTCGAGCGCGATGACCGCGGTGTCGTCGACCTGCGATCCGCGGGCGAACTGCACCAGCGCCAGCTCGATCCGCCGCACGGCGTCGGCGGCGCCACCGGCGTCACGCAACGTCTGCGCCAGGCGCTCCTCGCCGAACCGCTCCGCCTCGCCGACGGTGTCGATGACACCGTCGGTGTAGAGCACCAGCTGGTCGCCGGGTTCGAGCCGGATCGTGGTCGCCTCCCAGCCACCCTTCTCGTAGGCGCCCAGGAACGGCGCGAACACACCGACCGGACTCGAGAACCCGTGTCGCACGTGATAGGCCGGGGGATGACCGGCGAGCACGAGCTCGGCGCTCGCGTCGTCGCCGGCCAATCGCAGCATCACGCAGCAGACGCTGACCAGCGACAGCCGCGGCCGCTCGCGCAACGCGCCGTTGAGCTGCTCGAGCGCGGCGATCGGATCGCCGAGCAGCTTGCCGGCGGTGCGAAACGTGTAACGCGAGAGCGACGTGAGCGCTGCCGCCTCCGCACCGCGCCCCGCGACGTCGCCCACGACCACCATCCAGCCCCCCGGCACGACGAACGCGTCGTAGAAGTCGCCTCCGACGTCGTTGTGCTCGCCCGCCGCTCGGTACAGGCTCGCCAGCCGGAACCCGGGGATCTCGGGAAGATCGGGGGGCAGCAGGCTCCGCTGGAGCGTCGTCGCGATCGCCGACCGCTCGGCGTACAGCCGCGCGTTCTCGACCGCGATCGCGGCGCGCCGGCCGAGCTCGACGGCGAGCGCCAGCTCGGCCTCGCCGAACGTCCGGCCGGACTGCGCCATCGCGAGCGACAGCGCGCCAATCGGCGGCCGGTCGGCGATCGCCAGCGGAGCGACGATGATCTTCGTCGTCATCTCCGGCCGCCCCGAGCCGATCACCTCGGAGGCGCCGGTTGCGAACTCGCCCCCGGCGTCGACGGGCGCGACCGCGACCTGCGCCAGCGAGTCGCCCTCGCCCCGCATCGTGACAGCGCACCAGTCGGCCAGTCCCGGCACCGTCAGCTGCGCGACCCGTTGCAGCGTGTGCTCATAGTCCAGGGAGGCGGACAGCTCCTGTCCGGCCTCGGCGAGCAGGCGCTGGGCGAGCTCGGCGCGCTTGACGTCCGTGAGGTCGTCGATCACGTTCACGATCAGCGACAGCGAGCCGTCGGGGTCGTACACCGGAGTGGCCTTGTGCAGTAGCCAGCGCTCCTCGCCGGTGGCGCGGATCACGTTGCGCACGAGCAACGGGTCGGCGTTCTCGCCGCGCGCCGCTCGGGACGACGGTAGGTCGGCGAGGTTCACGCTCCTACCGGTCTCGTCGAACACGTCGTAGAGCGCCATCAGCTCCTCTGGGGTGGCGTTGGTCACGTCCTGGGCCGAGCCCAGACTGAGCAGCCGTGCGGCCGCGGAGTTGGCGAACACGATCGACCCGCCGGCCTCCCGAACGAGCACCGCCTCGGCGAGATTCGTGAGCGTCGCCTCCAGCCGCCGCTCGAGCCCGGTCACCGTCTGGGACAGCGTGGCGTTGTCGAGCGCGAGCGCGAGACGCCCGGACAGGATCTCGGCGTAACGCAGGTCGTCCTCGCCGTAGCTGCGCCCCGAGGTGCCGACGCCGAGCGCGAGCGCGCCGACCGTGCGGCCCCTCGCGCGCAGCGGCACGAACAGGGCCGAGCGCAGCTCGAGGGCGCGCAGGAGCTCGAAGTCCTCGTCGCTGCTCGCGATCATCCGCAGCTCCTCATCCCCCACGCTCTCCAGCAGCTGACTCTCGGCGCTCACGATCGCACGGGGCAGCCCGACCGGGGCATCGGGGAGGGGGCGCCGGCGCAGCAGCGCCGCCTCGAGCTGCTCGCGCCGGCGCGGGGCGTCGACGCGCGACCCGAGACGCCTGAGCTCGCCGTCGGGCGCGATGCTGTCGAGCGTCGCCACGTCCGCGAACGCCGGCACGACCAACCCCAGCAGGCGCGTGACGGTCTCCTCGAGCACCAGCGTGCCGTCGGCCACCTCGCCGGCGAGGGCGAGCAGCTCGAACCGGTCCGCCTCACGCCCCGTGGTCAACCAGTATCTCCGCCGGCGAGCTCTGTCGGCGCGCCGGCGAACAGCGGGTGCCCGTTCGGGAACCCGGCTATCTCGAACAGCCGCTGGACCTTGCCGGGCCCAGCGAGCACGACGAAGCGGTATCCGTCCGCCTCGGCGCGTTGTTGCTCTGAGATGACGAGTCGCAAACCGGATGTGTCCATGAAGCCGACCGCGCGCAGATCGAGGACCAGCACGGTAGCTGTCCTACGCGCGTCGTCAAGCGACTTCTGAACGGCGTCGCAGGCGGTCAGGTCGATGTCGCCCCGAACCGAAACGACCGCGGCGTCGCGGATTCGTTGCGTGTCCAGCGTCACGTGACTCGACAGTCCCAATGTCTGTCCCACCTGCCAACTGCACGGCCACCCGGATCGACCGCACCGCGATTCTACGCCCGGCGGCGGGCGTTTTGGGAGACTTGAGCCGCGGGCGGCGCCGGGGTTCAGCCAAGCCGAGGAGGAGAGATGGTCATTTCCCAGCAGCAGATGACCGACGAGCAGCGCAAGTCGGTCGCGCTGGAGTACCTGAAGGCGTTCGACAACGGGGGAACCACGTCGACAGGCGGCAGCATCCTCGATCTGTTCGCCGAGGACGCGCAGGTCCACTTCCCCAAGTGGGGCCTCGCAACCGGGAAGGACGCGATCGGCCGCATGTTCGGCGACGTCGGCTCCACGATCGAGCGGATCGTGCACGACTACGCGAACTTCAACTGGATCATGACCGGAACCGACATGTTCGCGTGCGAGGGGACGAGCTTCGGCGAGCACCAGGACGGTGAGTGGCGCGCGGGCGTTACCCACGCGGGACGGTGGTGCGACGTGTTCGAGGTCCGCGACTTCCAGATCCACCGCTGCTTCATCTACCTCGACCCCGATTACGCGGGACTCGACACCGACCGCTACCCCTGGCTCGCCCGCGATGGACGCAATCCCGCGGTGCCTCTGAGCCCCGGCCTCCGCGAGCCCACCTCGGCCTCCGTGGACAAATAGGTACGCTGCGCTGCTCACGTCATCGTCAAGGAGACCCATGGAATACAGCAAAGCCCTGGCAAGCAAGATCGAAGCGCGGATCACGGAGCTGAAGGGCGAGATCGCCGCGCACGAGCGCGCCCTGAAGGCGCTGCGCGGCCGCGAGCACGCGGGCAGCCGCACCCCTGTCGGCGGCCGCGCCTCCGCTCGGCGCGACGGCGCCGCGAGCCGAACGCCTCGCCGGCCTCGCCGCAACAGCACGACTTCGGCCGAGGCGGTGTTCGACGCGCTCAAGGACGGGCAGGATCAGGCATCGGCGATCGCCAAGCAGTTCGGCGTGTCGCCGGCGGTCGTCCGCAGCCGACTCCAGCAGCTCGAAGAGGCGGGGCGGGTAAGCCGCACGGGCAACCGCCGTTCGACTCGCTGGCGCAGCCACGCGGGCTAGTGTCTAGACCCCGGGCTATACGCCCGAGGTGCGCTGGCCATCGCAACCTTCGGGGCGATACCTCCATTAATTCTCCATACCCGCGCGGCTCAGGATAGTGACTGGGCCGGCATGGGTAACCCGGCGCGCGAGTCGCTTTGGATCTACTCGAGATCGTACTTATCTGTGCCGTCGTCTGGGCGCTCTTCACGACCTGCGTGCTGGCGCTGTTGAGGGCGGCCGCGATCGCCGACGAAGCAGTCGACAGCGACGCCTATCCGTCTCGGGCCACGGGCAGACAGCCCGCTCAGCCACAGGCCCCGTTCGTGCCCGTCGCGCACGGCATACCGGCCGGTCACGGCCGGCGACGGCTGTATCAGTAAACCTATCGGCCTCTGCCTAAAGTGCACAATGCAGGCCGATGAATGTGCACTCAGTGCGCGCCAAGCCGTTTAGCGCTTGCTGACCAGGGGCATCGCTGGGGTGAGACAGAAGCCGGTGCGGAGGCAGGCCGCACGGGTACAGCTGTAGTCATCACCCCCGATGGGCGCTGGGCTTTGCATGCCCTGAGCGCCGAGCACCGACGCTCGCGTCTCGATCCGCTGCAAGCTATGAAAGGTCGCGCCCATGTCGCATCGCCGTTTTCGACTGCTGCTCGCCGCAGCGGTCCTCGCCATCATGTTGCCGCTCGGAGCTGACGCGGCGGCTAGTACCAACACCGTCGCTCTGACCTCTCACAGTGGCGACGGCGCCACGCTGACGCTGTCGGCGAAGGCCAAACGCTCTTTCGCCGGTCAGCACTTGGCGTTGAAGGCCCAGCGGCCGGCGACGCGCCGCAACTCGAGCTACGCGCTTCCCGACAGCTCGGGTAAGTGGAACTTTGCCAACGCGACCGGGACGCTCAACCTCAAGGGCGTGCTGCACATCGCTGCCGGCAAGCGCTCGGCTGCGATGAAGTCGGTGACTTTCACCCGTCCCGCCAAGGGCAATGGCCAGCTAACGGTCAAGCTCGCCGGCCACAAGGTCAAGCTGTTCACAGTGACCGGCAAGGTGAAGGTCAAGCACAATGGCACCACCGAGACGCTCACCGGCATGACCGCAAAGCTCACCAAGCCGGGTGCGACGAAGCTCGACAAGTCGCTTGGCAAGAACGCGTTGAGCGCCGGGCAGGCGATTGGTTCGTTCACCGTCAAGGTGAGCACCGCGCCGCTCACTGGTCCGGGCTCCACCGCGCCGGGCGCCGGCGCCTCCGGAGTCACGCCGACCTCGAGCTCTGGTGTTGGAATCGCCCTGACCCCCGATTTCCGGTCGCTTCTGGATCAGGCCGGACTGTCCACGCTACCGCTCGTGCCGGCCTCCGGAGGACTTCCGGCGCCGCTCGGGACGACCACTATCCCCGGCGCTGACGGCAGCAGCGTCTCTCTCCCGCTGAACGGTTCGACGGCCGGCGGCAGCTTCGACCAGGGCACGCTGACGGGCACTATCCCGCTGAGCGGCGGGCTACAGCTCGACAACGGGCAGGTGTCGGCGTCCCTGACCAACCCGGAGCTCACGCTCGGGACCGGGACCGAGGGCTCGAGCCTCGGGTTCTCGGTGAACGGCGGACCGGAGCTCAAGCTGTTCGACATCGACACGTCCCAGCTCGAGCAGGCTGCGACGCCGAACGGCTCGCTCGACCTGAGCGGCCTGCTGGCGACGCTGTCGAGCGAAGGCGCCTCGACGCTGAACACGGTTCTCGGTCAGAACGTGTTCACGACCGGGCAGCCGGTCGGCGGCATCACATTGATCCTCCCCGCCGCGCCCGCCAGCTCGTAGCACCCGCTTCACCGCACGCCAGACCGCGGACGGCCCGGGGAGTCTCCTCCCCCCGGGCCGTCCGCTTTGCTTTGTGGCGAGAGTCAGGAGTCGGTTCCCAGCAGCCGTTCGGTGACCTCGTCGGCGACGCCGCCGAAATAGGCCTCGAGCACGCGACCGAACACCGGATTGGCCGGATCCGCGCGAGCGAACAGCGTCATCGACGAGCGCAGCTTGATCGCGTCGATGCCGCCGAAGATGTCCTGAGCGCTGCGACCCTCGAGTTCGCCAACGATACGGGCGCACTCGACAAGCCGCGGTCCGAGCACGGGATGAGCCAGATACGCCCGAGCCTCGTCCAGCGACGCGATCGCGTACCGGCGGGAGATGGGGCTCTGCCCGAGGCCGGCGATCTGCGGGAACACGAACCACATCCAGTGGCTGCGCTTGCGTCCGCCGCGGAGCTCGGCGACCGCCGTGGCGAAAGTGCCGGCCTGGTCCTGTGCGGCAACGAACCGCTCGAGTCCATGGGGATCGGTCACACCGGCCGCAAACCTAGCGCGCGCCCGGCCCATACGATGTGGCCATGCTCGAGCACGAGCGGGTCTCAATCGCCGTCGGTGAGCGCTCGGCGCTGCCGGTAATCGTCGCGGTCCATTCGACGGCGCTGGGCCAGGCGGTCGGTGGCTGCCGTCTGTGGCGCTACCCAGATTGGCGCGACGCCCTCGAGGACGCGCTCCGCCTGTCGGAGGCGATGACGCTCAAGTGCGCGCTGGCGGGGCTTGCGCTCGGCGGCGGCAAGAGCGTGATCGCGCTGGCTCCGGATTCCGAGCTCACGGCCGAGCGACGGCGGGCGGCGATGCTCGACCTCGGCGACGCCGTCGACGCGTTCGGGGGAACCTACGGCGTGGGCGAGGACGTGGGCACCACGGCCGAGGACATGCTGATCGCCCGCGAGCGGACGCCGTACGCGTACTGCCTCCCCGAGTCGCAGGGAGGCGCCGGCGAGCCCTCCGGCCCGACCGCCGAGGGCGTCCGCGCGGCGATCGGCGTCACGCTCGAGCGAGCCCTCGGGTCCGCCGAGGTCTCCGGCCGGCGGATCGCCGTGATCGGCCTCGGGCAGGTCGGCTCGCGTGTCGCCCGCCGTCTCGCCGCTGATGGCGCCGAGCTCGTGGTGAGCGACATCGACGCCTCCAAGCGCCGGCTGGCCGACGGCCTCGGAGCAGTCTGGACAGACCCCGACACGGCGCTGCGCGCGGACGTCGACCTGCTCGTGCCCGCGGCGCTCGGCGGGATCCTGACCCCGGCCTCGGTCGCCGCGCTGAGCTGTGCCGCGATCGCCGGTCCGGCGAACAACCAGCTCGCCGACGACGGCGTCGCGGACGCGCTGCACGACCGCGGCATCCTGTGGGCGCCCGATTTTGTGGTGAACGCCGGCGGAGTGATCTACGGCAACGCGATGGAGATGGAAGGCTGCTCCCGGGATGAGGCAGTCGCGCGAGTCGGTGCGATCACCGGCACGCTCGACGCGGTCTTCTCAGCCGCTCAAACGCACTCGATCACGCCGCTCGCAGCCGCCCGGCGGCTCGCCGGGGAACGGCTGCGAGCCGCGAGCCGCGCGCCGGCCGCCAAGCCGTAGCCGTCGGTCACTCCACCGGGGCCCCGTGCAGGCCGCCCGTCGGCCGCTCGCGCTGGTCCCACCACTCGTTGACGACCGAAATGGCACCGCCGAGGATCCCCTCCTTGAATGCCGCCGTGTCGTTCACGTTGGGCAGGGGCTCGTCGGGCACGTCGACCTCGAGGAACTCGCACAGCGGCTCCCACCCGTCGCGGGGCTCCCATACGAGCAGGCGGTCGGGGGGAACGTTCCGCTTCACCCGCTCGTTCCAGCGATCCATCGCCGCGGCCAGCCCGTCGTCGTCGTAGGTCGCTTCGTCCGGGCCTAGCGCGCCGGTGTGCTCGTCCCAGAATATGCAGAGCATCAGGTCCATGAACCGCCGCCACAGCGGGTCGAGTACCGCCCGCGCCGCGCACATGTGGTGCATCACCGAGTCGCCGAAGTACATCGGCCAGATCGTCTCGCGCATGCTCCGCACCCACCCCTCGGGCGAACGCACGCTCAGCACGACCTTCGAGTCGGGGTAGTACTCGAGCAGTTCCTTGTAGTAGCGGCCTCCGGGCCAGTCGACGGTCGATTGAGCGTCGCCGAAGATCGTCTCCCAGTCGGGCTCGCCACGCGACACGGCCTCCCACAGCGTGAGGCCTTTCTCAAAGTCCATCATCAGGTCCCGCATGTGGTAGCAGTGGCCGAACCCGAGCCTCTCGAACGCGATGGCCTGGGTTGTGGTCGCCGTGCGCGGGAGGCCCGCACCGATCACTTTCATGGTTCTCCTCAGCTGGAAGGGTCGCGGCGGTTCTATCAAAGGCGGCGTTGGCTCTACGCTCTGAACTCTCCGATGAGCGCCACGAAGCCACCCGCGCCAAACGGCAAACCCTGGACCGGGGACTACGTCTCGAGCAACGGCGCCACGGCGAACGCCCGCCGTGAGGGCCAAAGCCGGCTCGTCGTGCTCGGCTACATCACGGCGTTCGCGCTCCCGCTCCTCGGGCTGCTGCTCGGGATCGTGGTCGTGACCCGTCCCGACCGGGCAAGGGCCAGGCACGGCCGGTGGATCATCGCCGTGAGCATCGTCGCCTCGGTCATCTGGGCGCTCGTGTTCGTCTCCGGCGTGCTCACCTCGACTACCAACGACATGGGCTATTAGCGGTCGCACGCTCGGTGGAGGTCCTGGAACGCGGGCGTCGAACCCCTTGCGGATGCCGTGGGGGGATGGCACGCCATCCCCCTGCTCTGTGAACAGGACCAGGAGGACCTAGATGACCGACAAGCCCGCCAAGCCCGTCAAGCCCGTCCGCCGGCGCACCCGGGTGGCCAAGCCCAAGCCCGTGGCCGTGTCCAGGCAGCGCGAGCTCAGCCACGCCGAGATCTCCGAGCGCGCGTACTTCATCGCCCTCGAGCAGGGCGGTGCCGACGAGCTCGGCAACTGGTTGCGCGCCGAGCGCGAGCTCGCCGCTGCCTGAAGCCTGACGTAGGTCTGTTTCATCCGGTCGGCTCATCGCCGGACGCCCGGGCGGCGACGCTGTCGACGCGTCGCCGATCCCCGGGCGCGCTGACCAGTCACCATGTGCGGCGATGAAGCCGTCCGAGCTGCGCGATCACTGTCTTTCGTTACCCGGCGCCGAGGAGACGTTCCCGTTCGGCCCCGAGAACTCCGTGTTCAAGGTCGCCGGCAAGATGTTCGCGCTGTCCCGGCTCGACACCGCCCCGCTCCGGATCAGCCTCAAGTGCGACCCGTCGCTCGCCGAGCAGCTGCGGGCGGCGCACGCAGCGGTGATCCCCGGGTACCACCTGAACAAGCGCCACTGGAACACCGTGATCATCGACGGTTCGCTGGCGCCCGGGGCGATCGGGGACCTGATCGAGGACTCCTACGACCTGGTCGTGAGCAAGCTGCCGCGCGCCCGCCGCCACGCGCTCGGCTGGCGGGGCGACGCCTGAGGCCGCGGACGTGGAGACCAGTCATCGCGGCCAGGTCGAGACCCTGCTGGCCGATGCCGCCGCCGAGCACGAGAGTCTGATCTCGAGGCTGCCGGAGGACCTTCAGGCGTCGCTCCCCGTGGACGCTCAGGGTGTCACCCAGGCGATCGATTATCTCGCCGTCGCGGCCGGCCTGTCCCCCTCTGAGCGCCGCGCCCTGATTCGCCCCCACGCGGTCAACCCGGCGGTGCTCCATGCTCGCGTGTTCGGACGCGCGCCCCTGGCCCGCGAGACCGTGATCGCGTCGTTCGTCGAGGGCGCCCGCGTGCGCGCCGACGCCCTGGCCGTGCTCGCCGACACCGTCGGCGGCGACGCGCTGGTGCGCGAAATCCGGACCATACTCGTCGCCGACCCCCCGCCGGTCCGGGCGGAGGGACACGACGTCCTCCCGGCGCTGCGCGCCACCTACACCGCCCAAGAACGCGTTGCGATCGTCATCGCGGCCAGCCTGGACGGCGCGGACTAGCCCGTCTCTTCATCTGAGCCCCGGCTCCCCTTGCCGCGACGCCCACCGCCGATGAGCGTGTACGGTTATGACCTTACATGCCTCGCCGACTCCGTCCAGCCGCCCTTTCGGCCCTCTCCGCGCTCTTGGCACTCGCGCTCGCGGCCTGCGGCGGTGGCGGCGGATCCTCGAACGGCATCGCTTCGAAATCCCCGGACCAGATCGTGGCCGCGGCGAAGTCTGCCGTCGCGAGCGTCAGCTCGGTTCACGTCGCCGGCACCGTGTCGAGCAGCGGCACCAAAGTCACGCTCAATCTGAACCTGGTCAACGGCAAGGGCGGCAAGGGCTCGGCGGCCCAGAACGGGCTGGGCTTCCAGATCGTCACGATCGGCCAGGAGGTCTACATCAACGGCAGCCCGGCGTTCTGGCGCGCGACAGCGGGCGCCGCCGCGGCACAGCTCCTGGCTGGGAAGTGGCTGAAGGCGCCGGCAACGGGTCAGCTGGCCTCGCTCGCGACGCTCACCAACGTGCAGAAGCTGTTCAACCAGCTCCTGTCGAGCCACGGGAAGCTGGCCAAGGGGAAGACCACGACGATCCACGGCCAGCAGGCCATCGCGGTCACCGACACCACGAACGGCGGCACGCTGTACGTCGCTGCGACGGGCAAGGCTTTTCCAATCGAGATCTCCAAGACCGGCACGAACGGCGGGCAGATCGTGTTCGATCAGTTCAACCAGCCGGTCTCGTTGCAGGCGCCGGCCAAGGCGGTCGACGTCTCGCAGCTGCAGTAGGGCGCCGGGGCGAGTTCAGTGCCGGCGCGACGAGGGGCGCAGCCTCGCTGACCCCGGCGATCAGCGCGTCGGTGGCCTCGTCGAGCAGCGCCAGCAGCTCGGCTGATGGGCATAACTCCACAGTCGAACCCCCGCCCGTCGGTGAATGTGGGTTCAGGCACGCATGCGGGTCACAACTCCACTCTCGACCGGAAGAGCTCGCCGAATGTGGAGTTATGACCTATCCGCCGGGCGCGGCCCCGCAGGCCTAGCAGTCACGACCGCGCCGGCAACAGCGCGCGCAACTCGTCGATCGTGTCGGCCTCGGCGGCGTCCTTGTCGGGCCGGTAGCGCTTGACGCGGGCGAACCGGAGCGCGACGCCACCCGGGTATCGCGTCGAGGACTGAACGCCGTCGAGCGCGATCTCGACGACCAGCTCGGGACGGACCATCACCGCGATCCCGCGGCGGCCCGTCTCGAGAGACAGCAGCGCCTCGGTCTGCCACCCCAGCAGCTCGTCGGTCATCCCCTTGAAGGTCTTCCCGACCATCACGAACCCGCCCGAGCCGGGATCGCGGGCGCCGAGGTGGAGGTTCGACAGCCATCCCTGCCGGCGCCCGTGCCCCCATTCGGCGCCGAGCACGACGAGGTCGTAGGTCCGCACGGGCTTGACCTTCCGCCACGCCCCGCCACGCCGGCCGGCGGCGTACGGCGACGCCGCGTCCTTGACGACCACGCCCTCATGGCCGGCGCTCAGCGACGCCTCGAGCACGCGCTCTCCCTCCTGCGGGTCCGCGGTCAACACACCGGGAATCACCAGCCCCGGCGCGATCGCCCTGAGCCTCGCCAAGCGCTCGGTCAACGGAGCGTCGAGCAGGTCCTCGCCGTCGACGTGCAGCAGATCGAACAGGAACGTCACGATCCCCTCGGGCGGGGCGTCGCTGTCGATCTGGGACACCGTGTCCTGGAACGCGGCCGGCCCCTCATCGCGCATCCACAACGCCTCGCCGTCGAGTACCGCCCGGCCGGACCGGCAGCGAGCGCGCCGCCTCGACGATCCCAGGCAACGTCGCGGTGATCTCGTTCAGGTTGCGCGTGTAGACCCGCACCTCCTCAT
The DNA here is from genome assembly GCA_963709205.1 of uncultured Solirubrobacterales bacterium. Taxonomy (GTDB): domain Bacteria; phylum Actinomycetota; class Thermoleophilia; order Solirubrobacterales; family Solirubrobacteraceae; genus Palsa-465. Next base: position 41,986 of record CAVPVP010000018.1, on the reverse strand, counting down.
CGCGGCGGTGGATCTGGATCCTGATCCCGTCGAGCTTCCACTCGACCGAGGAGAGATCAAAGGACGACATCGCCTCGGCCACACCGGCGCCCGTCGAGGCGAGCATCGGGAGGATCGGGCGGAAGATCTCGAAGCCGACGCGCCGGAGCCCCGCCTCCCCTTCCGTCATCGCGATCTCGGCCATCCGCGTCAGATCGCCCGACAGCATCAGCGCGCGGCGCGCGAGCTCAGCCGGCACGCCGGCGGCCTTGGCGACCGCATCGGCCATCAAACCGGCCAGCGCGCCCTGTCGGAGCTCGCCCGTGAACAGCCGCCGCAGGAACGCGGCCTCCGCGTCAGTGGCCCGGCCGAGCAACTCGGCAAGTAGAACGCCACGCCGACCCACGGACCCCGGACCGGTGGCGCGCTCGATCTCGTCGATCGCGTGATCGACGTCGATCACGGTCAGCGACGGCGCATCGGCCGGACGGGGCTCGACGGCGTAGATGGTCGAGTAGCCCACCCCGATGCGGCCCTGGCGCGGGGCGCCGGACAGAAACCCCACGCAGATCGGCACCTCGTCAGCATCGAGTGTCCGCAACAGCTCGGCCAGGATCGCGACCTTGCGCGAGCGCGAGCTCGTCTCGCCGACGAGCCGCGATGCAGTCACCACGTCGGCGAGCGGCGTCATACCGCTGAGGTGTACCAGCCGGCCTGGAGCCTCTCCCAGAGCGGTCGGGACTCCACGTAGGCTCTAGGCTTCAGTCATGAGCGCCGGGCTGTCACACAGCGACCTCTACGACATCCCCCAGGACCTCCTGGACTTTCGGGACCTGGTGCGCCGGCTCGCGCAGGAGCAGATCGCCCCGCGCGCCGCCGAGATCGACCGGACCGCGGAGTACCCGTGGGACGTCCGCCGGCTACTGGCCGAGCAGGACGTGCTGTCCCTGCCTTTCGCCACCGAGTACGGCGGCACGGGCACCGGGACGCTCATGCTCCAGATGGCCGTCGAGGAGATCGCCAAGGTGTGCGCGAGCAGCGCGTTGATCCTCATGCTCCAGGAGCTGGGGTCGTTGCCGATCGCGCTGTTCGGCTCGCCCGAGCTCAAGGACCAGTGGCTGCCGCGCTTTGCCAGCGGCGAGCTCGCGCCGGCGTTCGCGCTGTCAGAGCCGGAGGCGGGCTCGGACCCGGCCGCGATGCGGACAACGGCCGTGCGCGACGGGGACGAGTGGGTCCTCAACGGCGCCAAGAACTGGATCAGCAACGCCGGCATCGCCGACACCTACATCGTGTTCGCGAAGACCGACCGCGAGGCCGGGCGCAGCTCGGCATTCCTCGTCGAGGCCGACCGGCCTGGCTTCTCGATCGGCAACGTCGAGCACAAGCTCGGCATCAAGGGGTCGCCAACGGGCTCGCCGGTGCTCGAGGACGTCCGCATCCCGAGCGGCAATCTGATCGGCCAGGAGGGCAAGGGCCTCAGCGTCGCGCTGGCGACGCTCGAGCGCACGCGGCTCGGCGCGGCGGCGCAGGCGGTCGGGATCGCCCAAGGCGCCACCGACTATGCGAACGCCTACGCCAAGGAGCGGATCGCGTTCGGCAAGCCGATCAACCAGCTCCAGGCGATCCAGTTCAAGCTCGCCGACATGGAGACCGGCACCGCGGCCGCGCGCGAGCTCCTCTACAAGGCCTGTGCGCTCGTCGACCGCGGCACCCCCGGGGTCGGCAAGTACACCTCGATGGCCAAGCTGTTCGCCTCCGACAACGCGATGCGGGTCACGGTCGAGGCGGTGCAGGTGCTCGGGGGCTACGGCTACGTGAACGACTATCCGCTCGAGCGCATGATGCGCGACGCGAAGATCACCCAGATCTACGAGGGGACGAACGAGATCCAGCGAGTGGTGATCGCGCGGGCGATGGCGCGGTAGCGCCTCGCCGGCGAAGGTCGCTAGGTCCAGGCGAAGGTCGCTAGGTCTAGGAGCCAGCCTTCGCGACCTCTTTCGCGCGCAACTCACGCCGCAAGATCTTCCCCGTGACGGTCTTCGGCAGCACGTCCATGATTTCGACCTGCCGCGGGTATTTGTACGCAGCCATTCGCTCCTTGCAGAACGCGATCAGCGTCTGCTCGTCGGTCGATTGGCCGGGCCGCAGGCTGACGAACGCCTTCACGGTCTCGCCACGGTACGGGTCGGGGATCCCGACCACCGCCGCCTCGAGCACCGCAGGATGCTCGTATAGAACGTCCTCGACCTCGCGCGGCCACACCTTGTAGCCGGAGACGTTGATCTGGTCCTTCATCCGGTCGACCACGTAGAACCAGCCCTGCTCGTCCATGAATCCGACGTCGCCGGTGTGGAGCGCTCCGCCCGGAAGTGCGTTCGCGGTCTCCTCGGGCTTCTCCCAGTAACCCGGGACCACCTGCGGACCCGCGGTAACGATCTCACCAACCTCACCGACCGGCAGGTCCTTGCCGTCCTCGTCGACGATCCTGACGATCGTGTTGAACGTCGGGACCCCCACAGACAGCGCACCTGAGGTCTCGTCCACGGGCGCCCTCTTTCCGAAAGGAACGGCGTGCGACTGTGAGGTCGTCTCGGTCAGCCCGTAGATGTTGTGGATGTAGGCGCCGAACTTACGCTCGAACGCGTCTGTGGTCGCCGGCGGCACCGGCGCTCCGCCGCTCCAGATCCGGTGCAGTGAGGAGATGTCACGGGTGGCGGCGTCGGGATGGTTCATCAGTGAGATGAACACCGTGATCGAGCCGGCGGTGAAAGTGCACCGATAGCGCTCGATCAGCTCGAGCGTCATCGCCGGGTCGAACCGGAAGCCGAGCACGAGCGGCATCGGCGTCAGCAGGCACACTCCGACGTGGCCGATCAGCCCGGTCACATGGAACAGCGGAGCGACGCCGAGCACGACGTCCGTGTCCGCGCCCAGACCGCACCAGTCGCGGTAGGTCTGGGAGTTGAACATCACGTTGCCGTGGGTGTTCATTGCGCCCTTCGGCGGGCCCGTCGTCCCAGACGTGTAGGTGAGGAACGCGACGTCGTCGGGGCCGAGCGTCGGTGGGTCGAGCTTCTTGCCCTCGCGCTCGCGCGCCAGCTCCAAGAGGTCGTGCGTGCCTTCGTGACGCTCGCGCTCGATCCCGGACATGAACTCCGGCACCGACTCCAGAAAGTCGAGCTCCGAGGTCGTGATCGGTGCGACCACATCGGTGTTCGGGAGTATCGAGGCCGCGACCTCGCCGTACAGCGATTCCAGCGCAACCAGCGCCCTCGCCCCCGAGTCGCCCAGCAGGTGCTCGACCTCCCGCGCCTTGCACATCGGGTTGATCGACACCATGATCCCGCCGGCCTTCCAGGTCGCGACCATCGTGAGCAGGAACTGGGGCACGTTTTGGAGATAGACCGCGACGCGGTCGCCCGGGTTGACGCCGAGATCGCGGAGGGCCACCGCCAGCGAGTCCGTGATCCGGTCTACCTCCTCCACGGTGATCGTGGAGTTCAGATAGTGGATCAGCGCGGTGTCCGGGGCCCGACTCACCGACGCCTTGAACATCTCCAGGCAGTTCTCGTACTCGAGCTCTATCCCGGACGGCATCCCTTCGTCGTACAGCGCAAGCCAGGGTCGCTCGTCGTAGATGCTCATGCGTTCCTCCGCTCCAGCTGCTCGACCGCGATCGGCCACGATCCGGCGGCCCGAAAAAGGTGGACGCCCGATAGTGTGACGGCGCCGGTGACTTCGAGGCGTAATCACAGTCGATGCCGATCGTCCTGCTGATCCGCCACGCGCAGGCGTCGTTCGGGGCGGCCGACTACGACGTGCTGTCCGAGCGCGGTCACGCGCAGGTCGACGCGCTGCAGCGCGCTCTGGCGAGGCGCGGCGTCGTCGCCGACCGCGTCGTCACGGGGTCGCTGCGACGCCAGCGCGACACCGGCCGTCCGTGGACCGACGCCGCCGGCGCCACCGCGACCACCGACGCGCGCTGGAACGAGTACGACGACGGCGACGTGCTGTCACATCACTCGTCGATTGAGGCGCGGCTGGCGCGGGCCGCCACCGACACCGGCCCGGCCATCAGCTCCCGGGACTTCCAGGTCGTGCTCGACGAGGGCCTGCAGAAGTGGGTCGACGCCGGCCCGACGAGCCCCGCCCTTCAGAGCTGGCCGGAGTTCCTCGCCGAGATCACCAGTGCACTTGATGACCTCGGCGCCGGCCTGCGCAGCGGCGAGACCGGGCTCGCGTTCAGCTCGAGCGGGGTGATCGCCGCGCTGGCGGCGTCGCTGATCGGCCTGCCCGAACGAGCCTTCGTCCCGCTCAACCGGGTGTCGGTGAACACGTCGATCACCAAGATCATCGTCGGCAGCCGCGGCAAGACGCTGGTCTCCTACAACGACCACAGCCACCTCGAGGATGCCGGCGGCGACCTCGTGACGTATCGCTGAGCTGTCGGTCAGGCCTCGCTGCCGTACTTGAACGAGATGCCGAGGCGAACCCGGTAGTTCACGATCGCGCCGTCCTGGATCGTGACGTCCTCACGGATGACCTCGGCTACCCGGAGGTCCCGGACGGTCTTCGCGGCGGTCTCCACTGCAGTGCGCGCAGCCGCCTCCCACGACTCGCTGCTGACGCCGATGACCTCGGTGACGCGATAGACGCTGTCTGCCATGTTGTGCCTCCTCGCTTGGGGGTGGACGAGCTTCGAGTTAAACGCGGGGCAGCGTACAGGCGCAGATTCGGCGTAGTCAACTCCGGGACGGACATCCTGAACGCCCCGGCGCCCCCGGCCGGCGCTCCCGGGGCCGCGGGCCGGCGCCCCGGACGGCGCCCCGACGCCGGACCGGACGGCGGACCGGACGGCGGACCGGACGCCGGATCGTGCCGATCACGAGTGGTCGTAATCGGTCTCGCGAAACGTGATGTGGGTGAACCTGCTCACCACTCCGTCGCGATCAAACTCGGTCCGCAAGCACTCCTGCTGGTCAGACCCGGGATGCCCGGGCGTCTGTCGCTTGTTGACACACGACCACTTGCCGACCACGCACCCCTTGCCGGCCAGTGCGCGAGCGGCGCACGTGTTCTCCGGCCGGTTCAGCTTCGCGGCCAGATAGGCGTTGACGACCTGGAGCGCCTTGCTGCAGTCGAGCTCGGGGTGCGCCGGATAGAGCTTCACCTTGTACGCGTTGTAGGCGGTCGAGGTCACCTGCACGTGCGACCCGACGAGGCTGACTCCGGTGTGCGCGGCCACGGCCTTGCCGCCGCAATGTTTGACGAGGCCAGAGCTCGTGGCCAGGGCCGAGCTCGCAAGGAGCAGGCCGGCGGCGAGGCACGCCGCAAGCCCGGTGGCAACCCGTGAGGACGTCACACCCATCGATTCGACCCGAACCTACCCCGCGCCCGCCTGTCCTAGCCGCGATCGCGGGAGCGTGCGCACCATCGCAGACCGTGGTAGTACCGTGATACTATTATGGTGATATCACCTCGTAGGAGGGCTCGACTCATGCAAGCCTCAAATCAGGACCCGAGTTTTGCCGGCAAGATCGCGGTGGTGACCGGCGGCGGCTCGGGCATGGGCCGCGAGCTCGTCCGCCAGCTGGCGGCGGAGGGATGCTCGGTCGCGGCGTGCGACTGGAACGCGGAGACCGTCGCGGACGCTGCGTCCTCAGCGCAGGCCGGCGCCCCCGCTGGCGTCCTCGTCACCGGTCACGCCTGCGACGTCTCGAGCGAGCGGCAGGTCCAGCGGTTCCGCAACGATCTCCTCCGCCGCCACGCCGCTGATCACGTCGACCTCGTGTTCAGCAACGCCGGCATCGGCGGCGGCGGTAGCTTCATCACGAGCAGCCGTGAGGAGTGGGAGCGCACGTTCGCGGTCGACTGGTGGGGGGTGTACCACGTCGCCCGCGTGTTCATGCCGCTGCTGATCTCAAGCGGCGACGGCGTGCTCGTCAATACCAGCAGCGTGAACGGCCTGTGGGCGAGCCTCGGCCCGGGTATGCCGAACAACGCCTACGCGACCGCCAAGTTCGCGATCCGCGGCTTCACCGAGGCACTGATCGAGGATCTCCGCACGAACGCGCCCCAGGTCCGCGTAGCCGTCGTGATGCCCGGGCACGTGGGCACCGACATCATCGCCAACACCCGCCGCGCCCACGGCATGCCCGCGGCCCACGACCTGAGCGATGCCGAGGTCGAGGAGCGCATCCCCCCCGACGTGCGGTCCGGCTTGACTGCTGCCGGGCTGCTCCCCGAGGGCGCTTCCGCCGACGACGTACGAGCGTGGCTGGCGCAGGTGGAGTCCGACTTCCGCGACAAGGCCCCGGTGACCGCGGCCGAGGCAGCCACGATCATCCTCGACGGCGTCCGATCGGGCGCCTGGCGAATCCTCATCGGCGAGGGTGCCCATAGGCTCGACGAGGCAATTCGCGCCTACCCCGAGCTCGCCTATGACTACGCCGAACTTGCGAACCGCGTGGGAGCCGACGCGAGCAGCCAACCGTCCTCCACGTAAGGGCTAGTGGCCTTCCCGAGGTGTGGGCGCGAACACTAGCCGCCAGGCTGCGCGCCGTAGGTCGAGCAGTTGTCCGGGGGCGGGTCGCCGGCGAATGCGTTCTGCAGGTACGGCAGCGTGGCCTTCCAATACGGGACGAACCCGCTGAGGTGCTCGCCTCCGTCGGCGTCGCGGTCGTAGTCGACGGTCACGCCGTGCTGGCAGTAGCTGGCCACCAGCGCGTCGACGGGCTGGATGAACGCGAGGTCGTCGTCGACCGAGTTGTAGAGGAACAAGGGAGCCTTCGGCAGCGGACCGTTCTTGAGGCTGATCTCCTCGAGCCCCCGCTTGAGCGGCGGGTAGGCGGCCAGCGCTTCGGAGTCGGGGAAGTTCGTGTACTGAGAGGCGTTCCCGTAAGGCTCGTTGAGCGTCGAGCCGCCGCAGCCGCTGCCGTCCTGCGCGTCCTTCGCGGCGAGACTCTGGCCCGCGGCGTTCAGCAGCTTGCTCAGATCGAAATCCTGCGGCAGGGCACGGTTGAAGCTCACCAACACCCCAATCTCCGTCCCGTACCAGACCGAGTTGTCGAGGTACTGGGTGGTGTAGTCGAGATCCGGGAAGTTGCCACCGGCCGCGACGCCAACGATGTCCAGCTCCGGCGCGTACTTTGGCGCGAACGCGGCGGCCCAGGTGGCGGCCTCTGAGCCGCCGGAGTAGCCGTTCATGCTCACCTCGGTCTTGGTCCCCTCGAGGCCGTCAGCGGCGAAGTGCTCGGCGGCGATGATCGAGTCGAGCGTCGCGTATCCGAGCACCGGACCCACAGCCCATTCGCTCTCGAGCCCCTCGTAGTCGGGGACGTTGACGTCCCAGCCCTGCTGCAAGAGCTCGGTGATCCAGGCAGCCTCCGAGGACGGGCCGTTGTTGCCTCCCTGCAGCGTATACGACGGCGCGCAGTTCAGAGTCAGACTGTCGTAGTACATCTGATAGGAGGCGAGCCGGCGAGGCCCCGCCGCCGGCGCGGTCGGCACGAGCACGGTGGTCACGGCGGCCACGGGCTGCCCGGTGGTGTTCGTCGTGCGGTAGAGCAGCTGATAGGCATGCGCGGTGTCGACCTGCTGCGGACCGCTCATCGCCACCTGCCGCTCGCGCAGGATCGTCCCGTGCGAATACTGCGCGAGGTTCGCTGGCGGCGTGTAGAACGGATCGGACGCCGGCGGCGTGAGCGCGCTCGCCGCGGACGGGACGAGCGCCGAGGCCAGCAAGACCGCCAACGCCACCTGCAGCCCACGTCTGCCTCGCTGCGTGCGGTGCGCGATCGGACGGGGTCTCGCCTCGACGCGCCCGTCGAAGTCCGGCTGCTGCGTATTCATGTTCTCCCGCTTCCTGCCTGGATTTCAGGATCTGCGGGCGTGTATACCCCAGATCCCGGGGTGCTAGTTCGACACCTGTCCCTGACCGCATCGTGGGTCACGGGTGTCACCGATCCAATATGCCCTCCGGGTAGCTGGCTTCCGACTCGCCCTTCGTGCTGTGCATGTTCCAGAGCATCTCGGCGAGCTGGGCGGGGTCCACGGTCGGCCCCCAATCCCTGCTAGTGCATCGCGGTCCGTCGCCAGTCGTTGTCTGTCGTGATCTCCGTCCGTGCGGCGACTTCAACCGCGGTCGCGGCGTTGATATCCACGGTGTCCACGACGTTCGGGGCGTAGCCGCCGGCGAGCACGACGCAGACCGGTACGCCAGCGCCTCGCACCGTGTCGAGAACCAGCGCGTCGCGGCGCCGGAGGCCGGCCTTGGTTAGCCCGAGCGTCCCGAGGCGATCGCCCCGCCACGGGTCGGCGCCGGCCAGATAGAACGCGATGTCGTAGCCCTCGCGCGCCAGGGCGATCGCAAGCGCGGCGTCGAGCGCATCGCAGTACTCGGTGTCGGCGGTCCCTCGCGGGAGGTCCACGTCCAAGTCGGACGGGATCCGCTTGAAGGGGTAGTTGCGGGCACCGTGCAAGGAGATCGTGAACGCCAGCGGGTCGGGACCGAGCAGGTGCGCGGTCCCATCGCCCTGGTGCACGTCGCAGTCGACGACGAGGACGCGCCGGGCGAGGCCGGCCTCGCGCAGAACGCTCACCGCCAGCGCGACGTCGTTGAACAGGCAGTAGCCGCGAGCGAAATCGCGACCGGCGTGGTGCGTACCGCCACCAAGGTTCATGGCGACCCCGACTCGCAAGGCCTCGTAGGCCGCCAGAACGGTCCCACTCGAACTGCGCCGAGCGCGCTCGACAAGCTCCGGTGACCACGGCAGACCCAGACCTCGCTGTTCGCGCACCGTCATCAGCCCGCGGCGGATTCGCCCCAACAGCGCATGGTCATGCACCTTTACGAGTTCCGACCACCGCACCGGATCCGCCTCGTTGAATTCGGCTGCAGTGCACACACCCTCGCTGAGCAGCCGCTCACGTAGCAGCGGGTACTTGGACTGCGGGTACTTGTGTTGCCGTGGCAGCGGAAACGGCCAGCGATCGTGCGCCCAGACGTTCATCGGCCCGTCAGGTCCGCTTGGCCAAACCGTCGGCGATCATGTCCGCTCAGTATCGCGCGGACCCCCGCCGGCGAACCGGCTTGCGCTCCTGAGCCTCGAACGCGCCGCGTCACGCTCGCCGCCATGGGGTAGGAAGTGAGCGACGAGATCGACAGGTGAGGAGGAAGCCATGGCGCGCAACGACGAGGACCCCGACGCGGTCAAGCCGACCGAGCAACGCGGCGGGTCGGTCCCGGGAGAGGACGAGACGCGCGAGAAGGGCCCGTGGGCTGCGAAGGCCCAGGACGGAGTCGTCCCGAGCGAGCTGGGCGGGTCCGATGCGCCCGCCGATCTCTTACCCGAGGACCCCGAACTCGGGAGTGCCGTGCTCGGCGGACCGGCGCGCTCCGAGGACCCGGCGACCGAGACCGGTGTCGACCCCCACGGCGGCGACCACGCCGACGCCACCACCGATGGCGGCCCGGATGCGCCGGCCGGCGCGGAGCCCGATCTCAAGGACGCCGCCAGCGGACCCCGCCAGGTGGACGTCGAGTCAGCGCGCAGACCAAGACCTGACGGCTAGATCGTTGATTCCCCGGCTCGCGGCTGATGCGCGTCGACAGGTGGTTGTGGACGGCGCGGCTGTTCAAGACGCGCGCGCTGGCGGCAGGTGCGGTGGCGGGGGGCCGTGTGCATGTCAACGGCGTGGCGGTCAAGCCCAGTCGCGAGGTCGGGCCGGGCGACCAGCTCGAGATCTCCATCGGGTCCGTGCGACGGACCGTGATCGTGCGCGGCACCACCGAGCGCCGAGTGTCAGCAGCAGCAGCGGCCGCCCTATACGAGGAGACCAAAGAGAGCCTCGCCGAACGCGAGCGCCAAGCGGAACTGCGCCGGCTCGGCGGCCCAATCAACTTGGGCGAGCGTCCGACCAAGCGTGATCGCCGCCGCTACGACGCCGGCCGCCGCCGATCGCCTTGAGCAGTCGCCCACGTGACCCGTGCGCTTGCAACGACCGGCTTGCAACGACCGGCCGGGCCGGGCCGGACGCGTGCTCGTTCACCGCGCGATGGGTAGAGGGATGGAAGATCATGTTTGCGCGGGTATCTCATCGGCTGCGCGATCCACTCACGTGGGCGGGCGTGTCGCAGTTAGGGAAGACCGTGATCGCTGCGGTGGTCGCGTGGGTGCTGGCGGTGCATGTGTTCCATCTGGCGCAGGCGTTCATGGCGCCCTGGGCCGCGCTGCTAACGGTGCATGCGACCGTGTTCGGAACGCTCAGGCGCGGCATGCAACAGGCCGGGGCGAGCGTGCTCGGGGTGCTGATCGGGTTCGGGGCGTGGCACATCTTCGGGCTCGACGCGGTGTCGCTTGGCGCCGCCGTGCTCGTCGGGCTGGTCGTTGGATCGGTGCCCGGCGTCCGCGCGGAAACGACGACCGCGGCGACGGCGGTCGTCGTGCTCACGACTGGTTACATCGACAAGAGCGGCATGCTGGCGGCGCGCTTGGCGGACACCGGCATCGGGATTGCGGTCGGCCTGCTCGTGAACGTCGTCGTTTGGGCGCCCCTACGCGACCGGAGCGCCGCGAACGAGATCGACGTCATCGATCACCGCGTCGGCAATCTCCTCACCGACATCGCCGCGCAGCTGCAGAGGGGCTTGGCCGAAGATGACGTGGACGGCTGGATCGCCCGGACCGATGGGCTCGACAACGACATCGAGCGTGCGTGGCGCGTGATCGAGGAGGCCCGCGAGAGTGGACGGCTGAACCCACGTCGGGCGGTCCCGCACCGGATGGAGGCAGCAGAGAGCCTGGTGCCGATTGTCAACCGACTCGCTCAGGCGGTTGCGGAGACGCGCAGCATGGCTCGCACGATCCGGGTGGTTCGGGTCCGTCCCGAGGACTGGGACGACGCTTTCCGCGAGCCGTGGTTGGACCTGCTGCACAGATCGGGTACCGCGGTCGTCGACGCCGACTCCGATGGGGTGAAGGCAGCACGCGCGGAGCTCACCGAGCTCGCCAACCGACTGGCCGTGAACGAGCTGCACGACGACCTCTGGCCGGTGTACGGCGCTCTGCTCATCAACCTCCGCAACGTGCTCGACGCGCTCGATGCCGTCGCCGAAGCCCAGCCGGTACGGGTCCCGTCACCAACGTTGGCCTAGCGCGCGGCTGGGTCACTCACCCACCGATGACGGCAGGGTAACGTCAGCCGTGTGACCGTCGTCGTGCTCACGGGAGCTACTCGCGGGATCGGGCGAGCCGCCGCGATCGAACTCGCGCGGCGAGGAGCCGAAGTCGCGCTCGTGGGACGAGATCCTGAGCGCGTCAAGTCGGTCGTGCGAGAAGCCATGGCAGCCGGTGACGAGGGCCGGGTCGAAGGGTACGTGGCCGACTTGGCGCTGATGTCCAACGTCCGGGTGTTGGCCGACGAGATCCGCGAGCGCTACCAGCGCGTCGACGTCCTTGCCAACAATGCTGGGGCGGTGTTCCCGACGCGCCGGGAGACCTCCGAGGGCTTCGAGCAGACTCTCGCACTGAACCATCTCGCGCCGTTCCTGCTCAGCAACCTGCTGCGAGACCGCCTTGCCGGCGGCCGCGTCGTGACCACCGCGTCCGGCGCTCACCGGTCCGGGCGCCTGGATCTCGACGACCTGCAATCGGAGAGGTCCTACTCTCCGCGCGTCTACGGCACCACCAAGCTTTGCAACGTCCTGTTCACGCGCGAGCTGGCCAAGCGCGCGCCGGAGCTGCACGCCAACTGCTTTCACCCCGGCGTTGTGCGCACCGGCTTCGCCAAGAACGAAGGCGGGATCTGGAAGGCAGTCGCCACGCTCGGCGGGCCTTTCTTCCGCTCCCCGGCGCGCGGCGCCCGCTCGCTGGTCTGGCTCGCGCTGTCCGACGATGCCGCCGCTCTCACCGGCGAGTACATCGAAGACGAGAAGGTGGTCGCGCCCAGCGCCCAAGCCCAAGACGCCGCCCTCGCACAGCACTCTGTGGGAGCGCAGCGCCCAGCTCGTCGGCCTGCCCACCAGCGCCCCACGTTCACCCCAGCCATAGACCGCTAGGACTGCAGGCTGAAGGGCGGGTAGCGGTCGGTGATCAACAGGAAGGCATAGGCCGCAACGCGGTTGTGCCAGCGGAACACGCCCTCGACGAAGTCGAATAGCGACCGCGGGTAGCGGCCCGTGAAGAGAATCGCGAACCAGGCGAAGATGGCGGCGAACAGCGCGCCGATCGTGAGAAAGAACAACACGATGTAGTGCGGGATCACGAGCAGCCACTTGATCAGCGGCAGGCCTCGGCTGAGGTCGCGTTCGGCGTCTGGGTAGGGGAAGTTCAGGTGGACCGCCTGCTCGTCGTCAGTCGAGGGATAGCGGTCGTCCATCAGCGCGAAGTAGACGGCGACCCGGTTGGTGAAGCGGGTCAGCTGGAGGTTCCAGTCGTACCACCAGCGCGGGTACTTCTTGCGAAACAACAGCATCAGCAGGACGGGGATGACGAGGATCCCGATGCCGCCGCCGGCGAACCGGGCGCCGCTGCCCCCCGCACTCGCCCCGAAGCTACCGCCCTCGAGTGCTGCAGCGAGGATCGCGACGGGGATGATCGTGAAGATGCGAAAGGCCGTAGTGAGGCGGTTGAGGCTGCGGTCGGGATAGTCGACCGAGAAGGTGAGCGGGTAGTCGTGGCCACCGCTCGGCGGCACCCCATAGCCCGGCGCGGGCGTCTGTCCTGAACTTTCCATGGTCGTCCACTCTCTGTCTGGTGTACGGCGTACACTCTGCTGCGGAATATAGGTGTACGGCGTACACTTGTCAAGCGATGAATCAGAAGACGAACACCGGCCGGACACGCCTGAGCAGACCTCTGGTGCTCGAGGCTGCGGTCGCGCTCGCAGACGAGGACGGGCTTGAAGGCTTCAGCATGCGCCGGCTCGCGCAAGAGCTCGGCGTGGTGCCGATGGCGCTCTACAAGCACGTAGCGAACAAGGATGAACTCCTCGATGGCATGGTCGACATCGTCTTCGGCGAGATCGAGTCACCCCCGATCGACGACGACTGGCGCTCGGCGATGCGACGCCGGGCGATCTCGGCGCGCGATGCGCTCAGGCGCCACAGCTGGGCGATCGGGCTGATGGAGACCCGCAACCCAGGGCCGGCCAACCTGCGAAACCACAACGCGGTGATGGGCTGCCTACGCGAGGCGGGCTTCTCGTTCGAGACCGCGATCCACGCCTACTCGGTCCAAGACGCCTACATATACGGCTTCGCGCTCCAAGAGAAGACACTCGGGTTCCACACACCCGCCGATGCCGGTGCCGCCGCGCAGAGAAGAGCGCAGGCGATCGGCGCGCTCAACGATTACCCATATCTCGCCGAGATCGCAACGAAGCTCCCGGAGTCCGGCTACGACAACGCGATCGAGTTCGCCTGGGGACTCGACCTCATCCTCGACGGCCTCGACCGCCGGCGCCGCACGCGTAAGGTGACCGGCGCATAGTGCAAGTCGTCCTCGCCCTGATCTCCGCGCTCCTGTTCGCGCTCGGGACCGTGCTGCAGCAGAAGGCAAGCATGGACGCGCCCGCGCCTGGGACCAGCTCGGGCTTGCTGGTGCGGATGGCACGCCGTCGGCTGTGGCTCGCCGGGATCGCCTCCGACACCGTCGGCTTCATCGCGCAAGCGGCGGCGCTGCGGCTCGGCCAGTTGGCCGTCGTGCAACCTCTACTCGTCTTGAGCGTGGTGTTCGCCCTGCCGCTTGGCGCTCGGCTGAGCCACCAGCGCGTCGGGCGTCGTGAGTCGGCGGCGGCAGCGCTCGTAGTGGTAGCGCTGGTCGGCTTTCTCGCGATCGCCAAGCCCTCAGGGGGAAGCAGCGAGGTGCCGCTCGGCCATTGGGTCCTCGCCGGGTTGGCGTGCGCAGCGGTCTGCGCGCCGTTGTCGCTGCTCGGCCGGCGCGGCCCTGCGGCGCGGCGCGCCGCTCTGCTGGGGGCGGCCGCCGGGGTCCTGTTCGCGTTGTCGGCAGCGCTGACCAAGTCGGTCGTCGACGAGCTGCACCTCGGCGTGGTGCACGTGATCGCGAGCTGGCAGCCCTACGCGCTGGCCGGCGTCGGATACGTCTCGATGACGCTCAACCAGCTGGCGCTGAACACGCGCGCGCTCGCCGCGACGATCGCGAGCAGCACCGCGTTGGACCCGATCGTCAGCGTGGCGCTCGGGCTCACCCTGTTCGATGAGCACCTTCATGCCAGCAGTCTGCAAGCCGCCGTGGCGTTCGTGGCCCTGGCCGCGGCGCTGCTCGGCGTGACGGTGCTTGCCCGAGCCGAGGTTCCCGACACGATCGCCGTCTCGTAACTCGGCACGTGCTTGACGCGGAGGCTGTCGGACCTTTACTCAGCGCGCAGCTGGCTGCGCCGTTCCAGTCGCGGTGAGCTCGGTCATGTCACGAAGCAACGCGTCCATCCCGGCGATCCGGTAGGAGGCGCGCTGGCGCCCCGCGCCGCCCCCGCGCTCCAACAACGCTCCGAGCGCGTCGAGCTGATCGCTGCAGTGCAGATCGTCGGCATAGCGGTACGCGAGCGCGAGTGCTTCGTGCAGCAGCTCGTTCACGGGCCGCAGCCGGCCTTGCGCGTCGGGCAGGCGGGCGCTGACACCGAAACGAGCCGCCCGGAACACACCCTCGTCGAGCACCTCGGCCGGCGGATCGGGCTCCGGGCCCGCCTCCGCGGCGTGGCGAGCCAGGCAGTGCGTGAGCGCGACCAGCCCGGCGGTGTCCTCCAGCGAGGACTGGGCGTCCAGCGCCCGGACCTCGACCGTCCCCAGCCGAGGATGCGGACGGAGCTTCCACCAAAACCATGTGTAGTCGGGCACGTCTGCAGCCCGCGCCAGCACGCGCGCGCTCGCGCAAAAGTCCGCGAAGTCACGCATCGCTCGCGGCACACCCGAACGCGGCCAGCCGCGGATCGTCACCTCGCGTGCCGAGGCCAGACCGGTATCGCGGCCGTGACGGAACGGCGAGTTGGCGGCCAGCGCCTGCAACAGCGGGAGGTGGCGCCGCAAACCGTTGAACACCCGAATCGCCGTCTCGGCGTCCGGCATCCCGATGTGGATATGCAGTCCGCCGACCGGCGTCGCGACCGCGTCGCCGAGCAGCTCGCGGATCCGCTCGTAGCGGTCCTTGTCGGTGATCTCCGCCTCGCCCTCGATCGCCGACGGATGTGTCCCCGATCCGAGCAGCCCCGCCCCCGTCTCCAGAACGGCTCGGCGCAGACCGTAGAGCGCACTGACCGCCTCACTCGCGCTGCGGCAGACATCGGTGATCAGCTCCATCTGACAAGCATGCAGCTCACGCTCGATCCTTCCGTGGACCGGGCCAAGCCGTTCCGCTACGGCCGTCGACGAGTTCGCCTGACGGCCGCTGATCGGATCAACGAGAAACAGCTCCTCCTCAACGCCGACCGAGAACGACTCCCCCGAGCCGAATGCGTTGCCGATCTCAGTAATAGTGGCGTCGCCCGCCGACGGCACGCCCCACCGAGCCCAGCAAGAACAGGATCAACCCGACGACCAGAAGGATGATCCCAATGGACCACAGAATGGCGATATGGGCGATGAAGCCGATTATGAGCAGGATGATGCCCAGAGTGATCAAAATGTTCTCCTGAGTTCGCGGGTGGCTGCTTCAGATCCGGCGCAGCGCTGAGATCTGCCCGCCGTTCGGTGGGACAGATCGTCTCAAGTGTGTATCAGTACCGGACGTACGATGCATTTGAGTATACGGACCCAGCGCATCCTGTCCATGTATGCGGTCATACATGGACGTGTTCCGGCGACTTCGTACGAGTTAGTATGGTAGGTTGGACATATGAGTTCCGCGGCGAGATCGGGTGACCTTGGGGCTCACGCGGCCCGGCGGCTTAGAAGCGACGGCCGGCGGACCCGAGAGGCGATCCTTGACGCGGCGCACGCGGCTCTGGTGCGCGATCACCGGACAACGGTGCAGGAGATCGCCGAGGCAGCCGGGGTCGGGCGCTCGACGATCTATCGCTATTTCCCAACCCGCGACGAGCTTGAACAGGCCCTGTCCGAGCGCGCGTCCCAACCGGCCGCCGGCACCACCAGCGAGGCAGGACCGCCGGGCCACGCTGATCGACATGCCGCAGCGACCCCGTTCGCTACCGCCGGTGCCAACGCGTCCCCGGTTGACGGCGTGCGACCTGCCGGCCAGCTGGGACGTGAAGCACCGCTTTCCGTCGATGCGATCCAGGTGCTCGACTCGGTCCCGCCGCATCTGGTCGCCGAGCAGCTGGTGGCCGAAGGCCAACGCACTGCCGGGGTGCCGGTCGCGCTGTACCTGATCGACATCGATGGCTCTCGCCTGGTGCGTATCGCCGGCTCCCGAGAGTTTCCATCGCACTTCGATCAGGTGCTCGCGCTCGGGAGCGAGATCCCTCCCGACGCCATCGCCGTGCTCGAAACCAGGCTGGCCGAGCAGTTCCCCGGCTCGGCGCCCTACCCGATGATGGTCCGCGGCCGTGCGATCGGTGTGCTCGTCGCGGTCCGCCAACCCGGCGCGTCACTGCGAGAACTTGCCCGCCAGGGCGCAGCCGCCATCGCACTCACCAGCGCCTACACCGACGTCTTTGAGGGCGGCCGGCGCACTCGACAACCGTCCCCAGCCGCCGAGTTGCAACTCGGCTTGCTACCTCCGCGGATCATGAACGTGACCGGCGCGGAACTCGCGGGGAGCCTGGTCCCCGCGTACGAGAGCGGCGGTGACTGGTTCGACTTTGCCGATAACCACGACGGCGCCTGGTTCGCGATCGCCGACCCCAAGGGAAACGGCGCCGTTACGACCGCGCTCGGCGCGCTCGCGCTCTCCGCGCTGCGCAGCGCTCGGCGCAGCGACGCAACCCTCGAACAGGCGGCACTGTGCATGGACCAAATCGTGCGCGACGTAGGGGGCCCAGAATTCACCATCAACGCGCTCATCGCCCGCTGGAGCGCGCCGACATCGCGCCTGGCCTGGATCGACTGCGACGGACCGCCGCTGCTGATCGCCTCGGCCGACGGAACCACCGAGCAGCTCGAGAGTCAGACGCAAGGCGCGCTGGGAGCCCCGGCGCACCCGGCAGAACGCCAACGCCACGAGCTACGCCTGCATCCCGGCCAACGACTGATTCTGTGCTCCGACGGCGCCTCGATCACACCGACCGCCCGGAATGACAGCACCGCGACAACCACCGACATCAACCAGGCGATCATCGCCACCCGACACGCATCAGCGGCCGCGACCGTGCGCCACATCCTCGACGTCATCGCGACCGCATCACCCGACGGCCCCGAGGACGACGCCGCGGTAATCACGCTGCGAATCATATGAACCCGGTTGGGACGCTGATGTGAGCAACGATCGGGGCCCCTACGAGGTCGCGTTCGTGCTCGGGGGAGGCGGGATCTTGGGAGCACACGAGGTCGGGATGCTGCGCGCGCTGGCCGAGAGCTCGATCGAGCCCGACGTCATCCTCGGCACCTCGATCGGTGCGATCAACGGCGCCATGTTTGCCGCCGACCCGACCGTCGAGGGTGTGCGGCGTATCGCTCGGCTGTGGGGCGATACAAATATCGCGGGGATGTCCGCCGGCGGGCTCCTGCGTAGGGTTACCACGCTCGCTCGGACCGGTACCCATCTGCAGTCGCTCGAGGAGGCCCGATTGCGTCTTGCGGATGCTCTTCCCGTCGAGCGGGTCGAGGAGCTGAGAGTTCCGTTCCAGTGCGTCGCCGCTTCGATCGAGCGGGCCGCGGAGCATTGGTTCGCCGAGGGGGTCCTGGCCGACGTCGTACTCGCCTCGTGCGCGGTGCCGGGCATCCTTCCGCCCGTGCGGATCGGGGATGAGCACTTCATCGATGGCGGGATCGTCAACTCCATTCCGGTGGCTCGGGCTGTAGTCCTCGGCGCGAGGACGGTCTACGTTCTGCAGGTGGGTCGGTTGGAGCGGCCCCTTCGACCGCCCCGGTGGCCGTGGGAGGTCGGATTGGTGGCTTTCGAAGTGGCGCGCCGTCATCGGTTTGCGAGCGACCTGGTTTCGCTTCCCGATGAGGTCCGGCTCCACGTCCTTCCGACGGGCGGTTCCGCTGCACCTGCCTACAACGACCTATCGGGACAGCTCCGCGTCAGGCGCATCGCCCGCGGCGTCCAGGAACAGATCGACTGCTCCTACGACGCGTCGCTGCGCTACCTGCAGGAGCAGTGATGCCGCCAGCGGCCGTCCGGCGCCCCCTCACGGTCATCGCGTGGCTGATGATGTCGATCGTTTGCCTCACGCTCTCGCCGGTCCTGCTCGCGCTCGCGGCGCTCGCGTCTGCCGTGACGCGGCGTCCGCAAGCTCTGATCTTCGCGCGCCTGGTCGTGACCTACTTCATGCTTGAGCTCGCGACGCTGATCGCCTGCGGGGCGCTATGGCTCGCGAGCTGCGGTGGCCTGTTCATGGGCACGGAGCTGTTCCAGCGCCTGCATTACCGGCTCCTGCGCTGGTTCGTCCATGGCTTCGCCGCCCGCTGGTCGGCGTTGCTCGAGATCGACGTGCCCGTGCAGGAGCCGTCCGAGGCAACGCGCGCCCTGGAGTCCGACAGGCCGCTGTTGTTCTTCAGCCGGCATGCGGGTCCGGGAGACACCATCCTGCTCGTCGATCGGCTCCTCACTCGCTTTGATCGCTTCCCGAGCGTGGTGTTCAAGCAGAGCATCGCGATCGATCCGTGTATAGATCTGATCGGGCATCGCTTACCCCATGCGGTTCTTGACACCTCCGATCCGCAGGAGTGCGAACAGCAAATTGAGAAGGTTGCCGCCGGACTCCGCAGCCGAGGCGTGTTGTTGTTGTTCCCAGAGGGAGGCAACTTCACTGCCGAGCGTCGCCGTCGAGCGATCCGCAAGCTGTGGCGCACCGGCCGCCGGCGGGAAGCCGCCCAGGCCGAGCACATGGCACACGTGCTTCCCCCTCGACCGACCGGAGCGCTGGCCGCGTTACGAGGCAACCCCGGAGCCGATGTCATCTTCGCCGCGCACTCGGGTCTGGGCCTCGCCGCGTTTCCCCGCGAAATCTGGCAGGAGACGCCGCTCGCAAGGACGTTCACCACGCACATGTGGCTCTCACCCGCCGCCGAGCATCCAATCGAGCCCGAAGCCCAAGTCGCCTGGATCTACGACTGGTGGACGCGCCTCGACGAATGGATCGAGGAGCAAGGAGCCGAGCCGGTCCCGTAGCGCCCTCGGTCGAGCGCACGATGCGACGGACTTCTCGTCGCAAAGTGATCCGTTCCGCACCCAGCTTCGAAGTACCGGGTGTCGGAGAAACCTCGACCGATCGGAAAGACGAACCATGCTCGGACTCGATAATCCAATCCACCTCGCGTTCATCCTGATCCTGCTGCTGCTGGTGTTCGGGGCCAAGCGGCTCCCGGAGATGGGCCGCTCGCTTGGGGCGGGCCTGCGCGGCTTCAAGGAATCGATCAGTGGCGATGAGCCGTCGTCGACGCTCACCGTGCACACCATGAACACCGTGCCGACTCCGGATCAACCGGCGTCAGCCGTCGAGCAGAGCGAGCGTCCGGTCGAGCCGGCGCAGCGCGAGCCCGCGGGCACAGCCGTCTAGCCGCCGGATCCAGGCCGCAGCAGATGCAGATACCGAATGCCATTTCGCCGCTTCGCTGGCGGCCGATCGGGCACGCTGACCAGCTCAGCGTCGTCGATCATCTCGACGAGCTGCGCACCCGTTTGATCGTGTCGCTGCTCGCCGTTGGGGTCGCGTTCGGGTTCTGCTTCTGGCAGAACAACGAGCTGCTCCACGTGATCAACGCGCCGCTGGCGCACCAGACCCAGCAGCAGGTGCGCGCCGGGCACGGACCGCTCGGCGCGACCTACACCGTCCAGCAGAGCACTCGCGACGTGGCCAAGCAGCTCGACACCGTGGCCGGCGTACTCAGCGCACAGAACCACGCGCCGGCGGTCACGGCGACGCTGGCGCAGGTGCGCCAAAACCTCCAGCGGGACGTGTCGCGGCTATCGGCCGCGCCGACGGGTGATAAGCCGGTGACGCTCGGGATCGGCGAGCCGTTCACCACGACCGTCACCGTCAGTCTGATCTTTGCGCTGATCCTGTCGCTACCGGTGCTCTTGCTTCAGGCCTACGGGTTCCTGATGCCGGCGTTCGATCCGTCCCAGCGCCGGCGGATGCTGCCGATCACCGTCGCGATACCGGTGCTGTTCGCGGCCGGTGTCGCGTTCGGCTACGAGGTCGTTCTCCCAGCGGCGCTGCACTTCTTTCAGAACTTCAACAGCAGCGAGTTCAACGTCCTCGTCCAAGCCAGCCAGTACTACAAGTTCGCCGCGACCACGCTGCTGGCAATGGGGCTGCTGTTCCAGATCCCGGTCGCGATCATCGCCGTCACCCGAGCCGGCATCGTCACCCCACGCCAACTCCGGCACAACCGTCGCTACGCGGTCCTCGCGTGCGGCCTCGTTGCCGCGGTTCTGCCGGGCGACGCGATCACGATGTTGCTCGAGACGCTGCCGCTTTACCTGTTGTTCGAGGCCAGCGTGCTCGTCGCGTCGTTCGCTGACCGTCGTGAGCGCACCCGCGCCGCGCGCGCTCGCGACGCAGCGTAACCCGGTCTGTAGCGCTCCGGCGCCGATTGTGATCCGGCGCGCGCGCAGGTCCGAAGTCATTAGTAGACGTGAACAACGCGTGAAACAAACATGACCTCCACGCGGGTCGAAAAGGAGCATGCAGCCCATGGATGAGATGAACCTCGAAGTCATCAATCTCGAAGCAGTAGACGTAGACGGCGCGATCCGGGAAGGCGCCGACGAAGTCGGCGGCGATACCCGCTTCAGCTTCCTACGCAAGGGCGCGATCGCCGGCGGAGCCGCGCTCAGCGGCGGAGCTATCCTCGCCGCGCTCGTCCCCGACGTTGCGCTCGCCAGCGGCCGCCCGCCCGCGAAGTTCGGCAAGGGTGACATCGGGATCCTCAACTTCGCGCTCACCCTCGAATACCTCGAGCGCGCCTTCTACAACGAGGCCACCAACAAGGGCGCGATCACCGACCCCAGGACAGCCACGTTCCTGAAGGTCACCACGCACGACGAGCGCAAGCACGTCGCGTTTCTCCAGAAGGCGCTCGGCAAGCACGCCGTCAAGGAGCCGAAGTTCAACTTCCACGGCACCACCGCCGACCAGCCGACCTTCCAGCAAACCGCGTACGTGCTCGAGAACACCGGCGTCCACGCCTACCTCGGACAAGCCGGGAACATCAAGACGCCCGCGTACCTCCTCGCCGCGGCGTCGATCGTCACGATCGAAGCCCGCCACTCCGGCGCGATCGGATCGATCATCGGCAAGGCCATCAACCCCAATGGCGCATTCGACACCGGCCTCTCCGCCAGCGCCATCCTCAAAGCCGTAACCGCCACGCACTTCATCGCCTAGGCGGCGAACCTGGGGCTGGTGGGTCGAGCACACGCGCTCTCGGACGGACGGCGTCGCCGTCCGTCCGAGAGCGCACCGCTCGAGTCGCTTGAACTGTTCGGCTCGTAGCGCCGAGGCCGTTCGCCAGTGCACCGCGTGCCCTCAGCCGATTGGCAGCCGCGCTCGTAAGACCGTGCCGGCGCCGGGCTTGCTGTCGATGGTCAGCGTTCCGTTAACCGCTGCGATGCGGTCGCGAAGCCCTTGCAGGCCAGATCCGGCACGGCGGTCAGCGCCTCCTGCGCCATCGTCGCCCACTTCGACGCCGAGTTGGTCGTCGAGCGGCTGAACGTTGACCCAGGCATGAGTCGCGCGCGCGTGCTTCGCCACGTTCGTGAGTGCCTCGCAGACCGTGAAGTACGCGGCGGCCTCGACAGAAATGGTGAGTCGCGGGTTGGGAAGCGCAACCCGGAGCTCGACGGGCACCGTGGCGTGGTCGGCGAGGGTCGTCAACGCCCGCTCGAGTCCGCGGTCGGTCAGGATGGCCGGATGCAGGCCATGTGCGAGGTCGCGCAGCTCAGCGAGCCCGGTGCGCAGTTCGGTCAGCACGCCCTGGAGCTCCCCACGCGCGTCATCGGACAGCTCGCGCTGGGGCGCCAAGCACCGCTGCAGTTCCAGTGCCACTGACACGAACCGTTGTTGCGCGCCATCGTGGAGGTTGCGCTCAATCTCGCGGCGGGCTCGGTCCGCGGTGTCCAGGATGCGAGCTCGCGAGGCGCGGACCTCGGCGAGCTGCGCGTCGACGACCTCTCTCTCCCGCAACGCCTGTTCGGCCGCGCGGCGGACGGTGATGTCGAAGATCGCTCCATCGAGCCATCGTCGACCGTCCCCAGATTCCTGGGCCTGGCCGCGTTCGAGCACCCAGCGCTCCTCACCGTCGCGCCGATTGATCCGGTATTCCAGGCTGAACGGCCGGCGGGCGTTCACCGCCTCCGTGACCGAGCGTTCGACCTGCTCGCGATCATCGGGATGGATCACGCTCGCAAATGTCCGCTCCGAGCTGTCGATGAAGTCGGTGACCGGATATCCCGAGATCTCCTCGATTTCCTGGCTCATCCATGCCATCGTCCACTCGGGGTCGTAGACGCAGCGATACAGCGCGCCGGGGATGTTGGCCACCAGCGACCGCAGCTGCGCCTCGTCGGCGCGCAAACGGGCCGCGCGCAATCCAGCCGCCACGCGCGCCACGAGCACCTCCGGTTCGAACGGCACGCGGATCACGTCATCGGCTCCGGCGTCGAGCGCCTCGCGCAACCCGCGCGGCGAGTCGAGCGTCGCGGCCACGACGATGTGGACCGAGGCCAACGCGCGCTGACCCCGCAGTGCGGCCGTGAGCTCCGCAGCCCAACGCGCGCTTGCAATCACAACCTGAACAGGGCCATCGGTCAGGGCGCGTAGCGCACCGGCGATATCCACCACGCGATCAAGCCGAACACCCGCCTCGACCAGTACAGCCCAACATGAGTCGTCGAGTTCCTCCAAGCCGAGCAGCAGCACGCTCGCGCCGTCGGCTACCAACCCCTCGAGCGCACTTGCGGGATGCCCGCCTCCGGCGGCGGCACCTCGCCCCGGGCCGCTGGGCCCCCGGACGTTGCCCTCGGTGTCCGACATCGCCTGTCCACAGTACAGGCTGCCCGACCACACGGGCCTACGCGTTCAAGAACGCTCGTACCGCGAGCACGCGCCGGTGATCGTCGGCGGTTGAGGAGAGATTGAGCTTGCCGAAGATGCTGGTCACATGCTTCTCGACGGCGCGGTCAGTTATCACGAGCTCCGCGCCGATCGCATGGTTAGATCGGCCTTCGGCCATCAGCACGAGGACCTCACGCTCGCGCGGGGTGAGCTCGTCCAGGAGTCCGGCGGCGCGGCGCCGGCCGAGCATCTGTGAGACGACCTCGGGATCGAGCGCCGAGCCGCCAGCGGCCACGCGGCGGATGGAGTCGATGAACCGCTCCACGTCCGCAACCCGGTCCTTGAGCAGATAGCCAACGCCCGCGGCGCTCTCGCCGAGCAGTTCAACTGCGTAGTCCTCCTGCACGTAACTGGACAGAACAAGCACCGCGGTATTAGGCAGTTCGCGGCGGATCAGCAACGCCGCCCGCAGCCCCTCATCGGTATGCGTCGGTGGCATTCGGATGTCGACGATCGCGACATCAGGCTTGTGCGACCGCACCTTGCGCAACAGGTCCTCGGCATCGCCAGCTTGGGCGACTACTTCGAACCCGGCGTCCGCGAGCAGGCGCGCGATGCCCTCCCGCAGGAGCACAGAATCCTCGCCCAGGACTATGCGCATGCAATCCGCGCCGCGATCGTCGTGCCGCCTCCAGCGGCGATCAGCACCCGGCGCAGACCAATCATCCGAGGAGCGCCTCGAGCGCCGGCCCGGACAGCTCGTCCTTCAGTACAAAACCCCGCGCGCCACTACGCGCGACCATCCCGCCGAACTCGCTGGCGTCACGGCTGGACGTCAACACCACCGCCGGTCCATCGTCCCGACCGGTGAGCCAGGCGGCTACGTCGAAGCCATCGAAGTCCGGGAGTTGAACGTCGAGCAGCACGACGGCCGGGCGCATCGCCCTTGCCGCGGCCAGTCCCGAAGCGCCGTCCTGCGCCTCGCCGATCACCACAAACCCGGCGTCCTCGAGTACGTGTCGAGCGCTGGCACGAAAGCTGGGGTGGTCATCGACGATCAAGACGGTTCTCGCCATGCCGGGATTGTCTCCGCAACCCCCGCCGCAAGCAGTACGGCTAACCGTACCCCTTGTGTGGGTGATCCGCACTCAGAGACGCCTGGCCGCCCCACCGAAATGTCTCCGGCTGGGTGGAACTCTGCTGGTGTGCTTCAACCCACCCGCAGCACCTGAACGAAGGGAGCCAGTCATGATCGAGGTGCAGCATCTGACGAAGCGTTACGGGAAGACGGTTGCGGTCGACGAGGTCTCCTTCGTCGTCCAGCCGGGTCGCGTGACCGGCTTCCTCGGCCCCAACGGGGCGGGCAAGTCGACCACGATGCGGATGATCCTGGGCCTGGACACGCCGAGCTCCGGCTCGGTGCTGGTCAACGGCAACTCCTACCGCGAGCTGAACGACCCGCTGCGGTCGGTCGGGGCGCTACTGGACGCCAAGGCGATCGTCGGCGGCCGTAGCGCCGCCAACCATCTCAAGTGGCTGGCCGACAGCAACGGCATCGACCGCCGCCGGGTCAGCGAAGTGCTCGACATCGTCGGGCTCGGCGAGGTGGCGGGCAAGCGGGTGGGGACCTTCTCACTCGGCATGAGTCAGCGGCTCGGGATCGCCGCGGCCCTGCTCGGCGACCCCGACACACTGATGTTCGACGAGCCGATCAATGGTCTGGACCCCGACGGCATCGTCTGGATCCGCAACCTGATGAAGAGTCTGGCCTCCGAGGGGCGCACGGTGTTTCTCTCCAGCCATCTCATGAGCGAGATGGCCCAGACCGCCGATCACCTGCTCGTCATCGCCCAGGGTCGCATCATCGCCGACGCCGGCACCGAGGAATTCATCGACCGAAACGCCGCCCCGAGCGTCCACGTCCGAGCGGTGGAGCAGACCGACCTGGCCGACGCCCTGACCCTACGCGGCGGCGTCGTCGAGCGTTCCGCCGACGGCGCCCTGCTGGTGACCGGCCTGGACTGCCTGGCGATCGGCGGCGTCGCGTGCGCCTACGACATCACCCTCTACCAGCTCGAGGCCTCCCGAGCGTCACTGGAGCAGGCGTTCTTCGAGCTGACCCGAGATGCCACCGACTACCGCGCCGGCGAGCTCTCCGGCGCCACCCAAGGAGCCTGACATGAGCGCGACCACCTACACCCCCGCACTGCGCCTGGGACCGGCCACCACGATCAACCGGCACCTCAAAGCGGAGTGGACCAAGCTTCGCACCCTACCCTCGACCTGGCGCACGGCCGTGTTCGCCGGGGCCCTGGCCATCGGCTTCACCGCCGCCGTCGACCTCTCACAGCTCAGCCGGCACAGCATGACCGCCCAGCAGTACCAGAGCTTCGACGCGACAAGCGCCTCGCTGTTCGGCGTCATCATCGCCGCCACCGTGCTCGGAGCGCTCGCCGTGCGAACGGTCACCGCTGAGTACGCCACTGGCATGATTCGCTCGACCTTCAGCGCGAGGCCGGCCCGGCGATTGGTGCTGGCCGCCAAGGCTGCGACCGTGGCGGCGTTCGTGCTCCCGATCGCGCTGCTGGTCGATATCGCTGGGTTCGCGCTCGGCCAGCGGATCTTCACCAGCGACCATCTCCAGGTGGCCCTCAGCCATCCCGGCGTGCCGCGAGCCATCGTTTTCGGTGCCGTGGCGGCAAGCCTGGTCGCGATCATCGGCGTCGGACTCGGCGGCCTCATCCGACACACCGCTGGGGCGACCACGACGCTGACGCTGATCATCGTCGGAGACGTCATCCTCGGCCAGCTGCTTCCGGCCGGCCTGCGCCAGTATCTGCCGGGAACCGCCGCCCAGGCGGCCATCACCGTGCACCGCTCAGGCGGGCTCCTCGCCCCGAGCGCTGCGATCGCGGTCCTCGGCGCATATGCCGCCATCGCCCTCGCAGCAGCAATGCTCCGAGTGGCACACCGCGACGCCTGACCAACCTAACCAATCGCCGCCGACGTCGTGGCCCACACCAGATGGGCCACGATGTCGGCGCTGGTCGTGGCAGCGGTTACGCTGAGCGACATCGCGTACCAGCATCTTCTTGTCGCCTACGACGGGACGCCGGAGGGAGATGAGGCGATCGTCGCAGCCGACCTGCTGGCCCAGCGAGACCGATCGCGTTTGACGATCGTCGTCGTGGTGGAGTTGGAGCGGCCGTTACGGTGGGTTACGCGCTGGCCCCGAGGCACGAGCGTGTGGAACGACGTCCTTCTCGACCGCGCGCGAGCTGAGCTTGACCACGCAGCCCGCCTCGTGCAAGCACCAGCGGAATTCACGGTGCTGTTCGGTCCGCCGGACCGCGCAGTTCCCGATGGCGCAAAGGAATTCGACTGCGACGCGATCATGCTCCCGCCCCGCCCACGGCGCCGACTCGCCAGGCTGCTATCCCCCGATCACGCGGCCACGATCCGGCGGCGCGCGTCCTGCGCGGTTCTGCAACCTCGCTAGTCCCCGCGAAGCCGGCTCGAGAAACGTCACCTATGGGGACGTTTCTCGAGCCGGCTCCACGTCGATCACGAGTGGTGCGCGCGTGTCGCCGAGGGCATGCACCGATGTCAGGCGATCGGCACTCCGCCGGTGGCGGCATCGGTGAGCCGTTCGTACAGGCGCTGGCATTCGGATCCGATCGGTCGAGGCTCGTCAACGGGAGAGACGATTGAACGGACGTGTTCGATGAGATCGCGCATGGGCTTCGGGGCCTCGCGGCCCTGCCGGTAGAGGGCCTGCGACGCCAAGACGACCAACCCGGCCAGCGCTCCGTCCAAGCATTGGGCGACCGCGCCGGCTTTGCGCCAGGCCAGGAAGGCCAGCTCTGGCACATCGTTTTGTCCGAAGCCTCCGAGTGAGAGCAGCGTGGGCTGGGCGGTGGCGCGCGCCTCTTCAGCCCATCCGTTGATCGCCATGTGCAGCGGCTTGACCGACCATTCGTCTCCGCCGATCAGCGGCGCGACTGTCGGATGCTGAAAGAGATGGTCGCTCAGCCGTTGGCTGAGCTGGCACAGATCGGCATGGGCAAAGGCCAAAGCATCGATTGCCGGCGCGGCCTGGGCATTGTGGAAGCCCCCTGTCGAATAGACCGCGCCGTCCGGATGACGCTCGTCGGGGGGAAGGAATACGGGGTTGTCAGTCACCGAGCAAAGCGACACGTTGGCGGCGCTTTCAGCTAGAGATTGAGCTCGCCGGCTCGCCCCTAAGACGCGCGGAAGGATGCGAAGCGACACCGAGGCCTGATGACTCTGCTGCGCGTGACTCCGGTCGCCGAGCAGGGCGCGCACTGAACGAAGCGCAGCCGCTTCGTGCTCATCTCCCCACAGCTCTTCCAGGTCCTCGGCGTAATGTTCTTGCGGGGCGCCCGTGATGTCGGCCACCAACGCGAACACTTGCTCAGCGAGGGCCAGGCGGGCGCGGCCGGCCAGGACCGAGTCAGCGATGAGCGCGGCGGCACACGGGGAGCCGTTTATCAGCGCCATGCGCTCTTTCGCGAACAGCTCGATGCGGTCGCTCAGCGCGTAGAACAGCGTGCCGAGGGGCAGCACTTCGCCCGCGCCTCCGTTCGACTGCGCCGGCAGGTCCGGCAGCGGCCCGCCACCCAGCATGTCTGCGACCGCGCTGGCAACCTCTGACCGCACCGCCGCGTGTCCACCCAGAAAATTCGCCAGACGCGCCAGCACGATCGCTCTGGTCACTCGCGCTGGCAGCGGGTCGCCGAAGGACATCGCCGTCCACAGCCGAGATGGCCGGATGGCTTGCGCGTCCGGACTCAAAGCGACCGTCGCTCGATCTCCAGGAGCCGACGTCACGCCATAGATCAACGCCTGCGGATCGGCACGCACTCTGGCCTCCACGAACGCGTCAAACGACGCTGCACAACGATCCATAGTCTCGAGCGCCGTGTCGGCCAGAGCAACCCGCTCCCCTCGCCAGGCCACGCGCGAGACCGCCTCGAGCGTGATGTCGAAGCGATCAGTTAGCACCAGGACGCCGGGGTCAGCCACCGCGCGGCCACCATACAACGAGCGGTGACCTCGCCTTGTCGTAGATATGATCGTGGCTATGTACCGCCTCGGTGTTGCCCCGGCCCTGCTGTTCGGGTTGGGCTGGCGAGTACCTCGGATCTGACGCATCCCAGCGTCAGATAGCCCTCCCCTCCGACGGCTCTCAGCGGCCGTCGACTTGCGTCCATCTGCTGCGGCTGTCGCCGCGGCTTCCCGAGGAGACCGCCCACCGTGAGCTCATCTGCCCCGCTTGGCCCTATTCACGATCCGACTGCGATCGCAGTCGGGCGCGAGACATCTCCGAGACGTGGAGGCATGCGGTTCGGCCTGTTCGGCAGCGCCCAGGCGCGACGTGGGGACGGCGATCCGGCGCGAGGCTTCCGGGACTACGTCGACACGTGCGTCGAGGCCGAGGCGCTCGGGTTCGATTCGAGCTTCCTGGTTGAGCACCACTTCAGCGACCTCGGGCAGGTGTCGGCCTCGCTCGACTTGCTTGCATGGGTGGCCGCGCGCACGACAACGATGCGGCTAGGTACAGCGGTCATCGTTCTGCCCTGGCACAATCCAGTGCTGCTCGCCGAGCGGGCGGCGACACTCGATCTGATGTCCGGCGGCCGTTTGGAGTTCGGCGTAGGCAAGGGCTATCGCCACTCCGAGTTCGCCGGCTTCTGCGTGCCGTACCAGGAGGCGCAGGCGCGGTTCGAGGAGGCGCTGCAGGTCATCATCAAGGCCTGGACATCGAACGCGCGGTTCTCGCACAACGGCAGGTTCTGGCAGTACGAAGACATCATCGTTGAGCCTCCTACTTCGCAAAAGCCGCATCCCCCAATTTGGATCGCCGCGAGCAAACCGGATTCGATACGCAGCGTCGCCGCGCGCGGCTGCAAACTGCTGCTCGACCAGTTCGCATCAACTGAAACCGTTGGCGAGCGGCTCGCGCTGTTCAGGGCCGAGTGCGAGGCGCGTGGCCGCACGTTCGACCCGATGGACGTCGCGGTTGCGCGCAATCTCTACGTTGCCCGCGACGCTGTCGATATGCAGACGGCGCTCGGGCGGCTAGCGCAGGCGCATGCCCGCCTGGTCGCGCTATCGCAGCATCCGGACGGGCGCAATCAATCGCACATCACGGCCTATGCCGGCGCACCCGGCGCGACTGAGGCGAGCGCGCTCTACGGTACGCCCGACCGAATCGGTGCAGAACTCGAAGCCTTGCGCGCGGTCGGCGTCGAGCACGTCCTGCTTCACGGCGGAGAGGCCACCATGCAGAGCGTCCGGCGGTTCTCCACCGAGATCATGCCGGCGTTCACCCGCCCCGGAACGGTAAGGGGACCCGAGAACGGCCAGGAGATCCCTACTTCTTCCCGCCCCGCCCGAACCGCGAAATCAGGCGGCTCAGCCTGCTCCGGACCTCCTGGCTCGCGTCAGCGGCGATCCTGCCAACCGTGTCGTCGGTCTTGATCATCCCCAGCTCCTCGTCCGTCGCGCGGACGGGGCCCCCTCGAGCGACTGTCTCGGCGGCCTTCGCGCGGTAGCCCGCGCGCCGGGCCTTGGCGGCGTCGATCTGCGCCTGCAGGCGAGCGACGTGGTCATCTGGATCAGGCGTGCCAGCGGTTGGGTCGGCGTCATCGTTCATGGGACACATTCCAGCACCTATCGGGTCGTGCCGGTTCGAAATGCGCACCGCTGCCCGTGTGCGTACGGCGAGACTCTCGATGCTGGGTTCGCATCAATTGACGCTGGTTTGGGATTGACGGCGCGCGTGTGCTTGAGACACTGGCAGCGATGAGTCGGGTTTTTATCACCGGGTCCGCCGATGGCCTCGGGTTGATGGCAGCGCGGTTGATGATTGCTGATGGCCACGAGGTCTTCTTGCACGCACGCTCGCGCGCGCGTGGAGAGGAGGCGTTGCTGGGCGCGCCCGGAGCCGCCGGGGTGCTCGTGGGCGATCTCTCCAGCATCCGGCAAACGCGGGAACTCGCCGACTCGGTGAACGCGGAGGGTCGCTTTGACGCGGTGATCCACAACGCGGGTGTCGGCTACCGAGAGCGACGAGCTGAGACCGAGGACGGCCTCGAGCACGTATTTGTGATCAACGTTTTGGCGCCCTTCCTGCTCACCGCGTTGGTCGAGCGCCCCGACCGGCTGATCTACCTGAGCTCGGGCATGCATCAGTCCGGGGATCCAGACTTCGCTGATCTGCAGTGGGAGCAGCGGCGCTGGCAGAGCGCGCAGGCTTACGCCGACTCAAAGCTGCTGGACGCGGCCCTGGCGTTCATCGTCGCCGGACGATGGCCGGAGGTATCCGCCAATGCGGTGGAGCCCGGCTGGGTGGCGACGAAGATGGGCGGGGCCGGAGCGCCGGACGATATGGCGCAGGCTCCGCTGACCCAGGTGTGGCTGGCCGTGGGCTCGGAGACGGCTGACATCACTGGCGGCTACTTCTACCATCGCCGACCGCGGCGACCGGCCTCGCTCGCTCAGGACAGGGAGGTTCATCAGCTGCTGCTCGAGAGCTGCTCATCTTTGACTGGGGTAGAGCTTCCGGCGTGAAAGACTGTGCTTGTGATCGGGGAGCTTGATCTGACCAAGCTCCGAGCGTTCGTGACGCTCGCCGAGCACCTGCATTTCGGTCGGGCCGCCGAGGCGTTGCATCTCACCCAGCCGGGGTTGAGCCGACAGATCCAGACGCTGGAGCGTCAACTCGGCGCGCGTCTGCTGGAGCGCGACCGGCGCAACGTCGCGCTGACCGGGGCCGGACGGCAGCTGCTTGAGGATGCGGTGCCGCTGCTGCAGGCGGTCAATGCGACCCGGCAGCGGGTGGCGCGGGCAGCGCGCGGTCCGCGCCGCCTTGTGGTTGGGTTCCGCGCCGGCGTGATCCCGACGCCCGCGATCGCTGCGCTCTGTGAGTTGCATCCCGATCTTGTCGTCGACGTCAAGCGGCTGGAGTGGGACGACCAGGAGCTCAACCTGCTCAGCGGGGACGTAGATATCGCTTATGTCCGCCAACCAATCACAGAACGGGACCTGCGTCTGATCCCGCTCTACCACGAGCGCCGGCTCGTCGCCCTGCGTCGCGATCATCCTCTTGCCGAAGCGGAGGAGCTCTGGCAGAGCGACATTGCCGATGAACGACACCTGCGGTATCTGCAGCCGCTGCGGCCGGGCGGAACGCCGATCCGCAGCGTCGAGGAGAAGCTCGAGCACGTTGCCGCGGGACACGGGATCATCGTCCTGCCGCTCTCCGCGACGCGCCACTACACGCGGCCCGAGGTTGTCTACGTGCCCGTCGTCGACGCCGAGCCCGATCAGGTGTTCCTCGCCTTCGTGGCCCAGCGCGAGTCGGGTCTGCTCGAGGACTTCGTCGCGGCCGCTACGGCCGCCGCCCGGCGTGACGTCGACATCACGGTCGGCGCAATCACCTAACGAACCTCGGCACGACGGTCGGCGGACGACCCGCTGAAATCCT
Source organism: uncultured Solirubrobacterales bacterium (assembly GCA_963709205.1). Lineage (GTDB taxonomy): Bacteria > Actinomycetota > Thermoleophilia > Solirubrobacterales > Solirubrobacteraceae > Palsa-465. The sequence continues at coordinate 10,359 of CAVPVP010000018.1, read as the reverse complement.
TGGCCGGCGACCGTCAGGCCGTGTGTTACGCACGGGGTGTCATGGTGATGCGCGTGCGTCATCACAGGCGATCGAACCGCGATTGACGGTAACCCTCTCCTCCCTCACGCTTGTCGCATGACGATCGAACTCCGGAGGTTCGAACCACATGCCCAGGGAGATCCTGATTCAAGGCGGCAGGACCGGCTGCGCAGCACGGACACGCCGGGCACATCGCGTTTCTCGGGCTCGGCCGGATCGGCCGCGAGCTCGCTGCGGACCTCCCGCGAACCGGTCACGAGGTGACGGTCTGGAACCCGACCCGCCGCGCGCGCCGCGGGCCGCGGGCCGACCCTTCCAGGTGCGGCCCTCGGCGGCTCGATCCCGAGGTACTCGGCACCTACCTCGGTCCCCTCTTGCGGATGGCGTCGACCCTGTGTGACTCGCGCGAGAGCGCGGAGGACCTCGTCCAGGACACGCTCGCCAGGGTCTTGTCGCGGCCGCGGTTGCTGCGCGGCGGCGATGAGCGTGCGTATCTGATGCAAGCGTTGCGCAACACGTTCGTGACGAGCAGGAGGACGGCCGCGCGCCGCCCCCGCCTGGTCACGGCGCTTGAGGAGTTCGACGACGTCGACCGCGGCATCGGCGCCCGTCCGGAGGAGGCGGTTATCGCTAGGCAAGTGTTCCCGGCAATCGCCCAGCTGCCGGAGTCCTTCCGCCTGGCGCTCGTGGCAGTGGATATCGCAGGCCTCTCCTACGGTGAGGCGGCGCGAGTCTTGGGTGCGCCGGAGGCGACGATCACGACACGGCTTTACCGCGCTCGCCAGCGCGTGGCACGCGAGCTCGATCGCTGACGCCGGTGTCGTCTTCGCTGCTCATGGGTCCGGTCTCCTGTCGAAATAGCAGCTATGGGCTGCGCGAGGGCGACTCTCTCTATTGGACCGTCAGGGTTCCCTTGGTCGTGCCCACGTTGCCCGCCAAGTCGGTGGCGCTCAGTTCGACGGTGTACGACCCGGCGCTCAACGCTGGGACGTTGAACGAGTCGGTTCCGTAGGGGACCTGGCTCGTACTCGAGAAGACAGTGTGCGACCCACTGACAATCGTGAGCGTGACGTTCGAGATCTTCGACAGCGTGAACGAGATCGGGAAGCTGGCTCCACTCCGCGCGCTGGTCGTCGTCAACGCGAGGGTCGGTGGCGTCTTCAAATACGAATTGAAGCGGGACGCCTCGCCGCAGAAGGTCTGGTTTCCCGTCCTGTCGCAGAGCTGCTGCAGAAACCCGGTGACCAGCTGGTGATAGGACAAGGTGTCCTCCTGCCCGGGCTCGTACAGCGACCACGCGCCGGTGTCGTAGGAGGGCAGCTCGTACTGTGCCTCCGGGCTGGCGGCCTTGAACAGCGCCCGCGCCGTGGTATCCCCGCTGGCATGCCAGTAGTCCCAAAGGCCGATCAGGGTCTGGAGGAAGCCGTTGATCACCAGCTCGTTTGGGTTAAACGAGTACAGCAGGAAACGAGTGCCGTGAGATGCCTGAACCGCCACCCCCTCCGGCGGGCTCTGCTCGAGGATCGCCAGGGCCTGGTGCGCAACTGACAGATAGTTGGCCGCGGCAGACGGATTCCCCTGAGCCGTGCTCGCCTTGCTCGCACGGGTCAACGCCTCGATCGCGGTGCCCTGCGACATCGCGCTTGTCCAGGGTGGAACGCCGTTCTCGAACTGGAACAGGTACTCCCAGGTGAGCGCGCCGTTCCGGTCCGCGGCGAGCGGCAGCATCTCGTTCACCAGCGAAAGCATCTGGCTGTACTCGCCCCCGGTATACAGACCGTCGGCCTTGCCGAACGTCCCGAGCACCTGGAGCTCGATCCCCTGACCCGGGTAGTACTCCCAAACGATCTGCGAGCCGGAGAACTCAACATCTTGGCCGCTCGCCGGGATCACACCGGTCGTCCACCACTGAACGTTGCGATTGACGGTCAGGAAGACCTCGGCCAGTCGCGAGGGGATCAGCAGGCCAGATGCCGCGATCTGATTGACGTTGGCGATGACCGCGCCCAGCTCGCTGGCCGGAGTGCCGGTGAGACGCGCCTCCGTGCTGAGCGCAGCGTTCCAGGCGTTGAGGTCTGAGTTGTAAGTGGCCGACGAAATCTGTCCCTGCGCATAAAGACTTTGAAGGGCGGCCACGACGGTGGGGCCAGCGGCCGCAGCTCTCGCCCCGACGTGACCGGCTTGCGGTGCCGACTTGGACGAGCCTCGCGCCGGCGCGATCGGGTCGCTCGCGGGCACGAAGCGATCAGTACGAAGGCTGACGTGACCTTCGCGCCCGCGTACCAGGACCTGTGCCGCGCGAGCGCCGCTCACCAGCACCATCGACAGCGCTGCGGTCAGAAGGAATGCGACTGCTACGACCGCTCGCGCGGCCAGCTTGCCCTCAAGCATCTGCCCCACCTTTTCCTCAGAGTTCACCCAACCGCCGGGCGACGGTAGCAGCGAGGTCGAGGGCACCTTGCAGGCCTAAGCGGGCCTGTCAGTACTCTTACCCGCGATCCCATTCGAGCAGCTCGCGCAGCTGAGCGGGGCTGATGTTCCCGCCGCTGCAGACGAGCGCAACTCGCTGGCCGGCGAGCCGCTCGCGGAGCTTGAGCACGGCAGCGAGCGACGCCGCGCCGGCCGGCTCGACCAGGTTGCGGGTCAGCTCGATCAACTGCAACGTGGCGGCGCGAAGCTCGTCATCGCCGACGAGCACAAACTCGTCGAGATGCTCAGCGAGGATGCGTTGCGGCAGCTCGAACGAAACCCGCGTCTGGAGCCCTTCGGCAAACGTGTGCATTTCATCCGCGACTGGCCGACCCTCCCGCCACGCCCGATAGGCGGCAGGTGCCGCCTCGGATTGCACCCCGATCACGACGATCCGCGGATCGATCGCCTTCGCGACGACGCAGGCACCGGCGGCCCCGCTGCCGCCGCCCACCGGGACGACGATCACGTCGATCGATGGCTCGCGCTCAAGCAGCTCGAGCGTCGCAGTCGCGACGCCCGCGATCAGCAACGGCTCGTTGCCCGAGTGGATGTATCGCGCGCCACGCGCCGCCGCCACCTCGTCGCACCGCTCGCGCGCCTCATCGAAATCCACGCCGTGTTCGATGACAGTCGCGCCCAGCGAACGCATCGAGGCGACCTTCACCGGATTGGCGCCGCGTGGCACGAAGATCGTCGCCGCGACGTCGAACAGGCTCGCCGCATACGCCACCGACTGCCCGTGGTTGCCGGTCGACGCCGCATACACCCCAGCGGCTGCCTGCTCCGAACCTAGACGAGCCACCAGGTTGATCCCACCCCGGACCTTGAAGGCCCCCGTCGGCAGGTGATTCTCGTGCTTGACGAACAGCTCGGCCCCCGCTAAGCCATCCAGCGCCGGATAGCGACGCACCGGTGTCGGGTCAAGATAGGGAGCGATCACCCGCTGCGCGTCGAGCACATCGCGAAGCTGCGGAGCGCTGTCTGACAACTACCGACTCACCGTGCTCTCTCTAGCCGTGTGTTCAGCTTTGCAGGATTCCGCGCAGGGCGCGTCGCGCCAAGACGCGAACACCATCGCGTGAGCGCGATCGGACGGCCTGCGTAACGCACAGACGTCCCGGCCCGATAATTCGGCTATGAGCGTCGCGACCCGGGAACCCAGGCTCCTGCTTCTGGGGACGAAGCTTGAGCCTCCGCTGCCTCGCGAGCTTGTCCCGCGGGATGGGCTAGTTCAAGCGTTTGCGGCTGGTCTTGTGCGACCGCTTACGGTGATCCGAGGTCCGGCTGGCAGCGGCAAGTCGCTGCTGATGGCGCAGTGGCGCTTGACGGCACGGAGCGACCGCAAGGTGGCGTGGCTGTCCTTGGACGCGGGCGACAACGAGCCGGTCAGGTTCTGGAGCTACGTGATCGCGGCGTTGCGTTCGGTGCTTCCCGAGTTTGGCGAGGGGCCGCTGTCGTTGCTGCGGGCTCCGGGTGTCGATCTGATGGAAGAGGCTGTCCCGGCCTTGATCAACGAGCTTCTCGAGACGTCCAGCGAGACGGTGCTTCTGCTCGATGACTACCACGTGATTCAGCACGAGGCGATCCATGCTGGCATGGGGTTCCTTTTGGAGCACGTGCCGGCCAATCACCGCTTCGTGATCGCCTCGCGGTCAGAGCCGCCGCTGCCGCTCGCGAGGTTGCGCGCGCATGGAAGTCTGAGCGAGATCGATCCAGAGCAGCTGGGCTTCTCCGAGACCGAAGCGGAGTACCTCCTGAATGAAGTTCACCAGCTCGGTCTGGCGGTCGAGACAGTGAGTCGCCTGCATCAGCGCACAGAGGGGTGGGCCGCGGGGCTGTATCTGGCGGCGCTGTCGCTGCGCGACCGTCGCGATGCGGATGAGTTGATCGCCGGATTCTCGGGAGGCGATCGCCGGATCGTGGACTACCTGGCCGGGGAGGTGCTCGACCAGCAGCCGGATGCGGTGTTGAGGTTTCTCCTGTGCACCAGCGTGCTCGAGCGATTCTGCGCGGAGCTGTGTGACGCGGTCACGGGCGGCGGCGGCGCGCGCGAGATGCTTGACCGAGTCGAGCGCTCGAATTACTTCCTGATCCCGCTCGACCCGCGCGGCGAGTGGTATCGCTACCACCATCTGTTCGCCGAATTGCTGCGCCACGAGCTCGAGCGCAGAGAGCCCGGATCGTCCGTTGAGCTTCGTCGCCGTGCCGGTCGGTGGCTCGCGGATGCCGGCATGATCTCGGAAGCCGTCCCCCACTTGGTCGCAGCTGGAGACCTCGACCAGGCTGCCGATTTGATCGCTGCGTATGGGGCGGCGTTCGCGACCGGCGAGCGAGGCGTCGCGCGGGCGCTTACGGTCGCTGAATGGTTCGACGCGCTGCCGGCCGAATATGTCGCTGCGGACGCCCGCTTGTGCGTTGGCAGGGCCGGCGTTGCATTGGCCCTCGGTTGCCAGGATGAGATCCTTCCCTGGCTGGATCGCGCCGAACGGGCTCCTAACCACAGGCTCGATCGGGACCCGACGTTCGCGTTGCGGGCGACGGTACGGAGGGCCGCGGCCTGGGAGTTGCTCGGGGACGTGCGCCTCAGCAGAGAGTTAGCGGAACAGGTCATTCCGCTCGACGGCAGCTCGCGCGACCACGCGCTTGCTGGGAGCCTGCTCGGAGCGACTGCCCGGTGGGTGGGCGACGACGCCGCGGCTGTCGATTTCCTCACTCGGGCCGGCCAGCTTGGCCGCGAGCGCGATCCGGTCGCTGCCGTGGCCGCTTACGGACACCTGGCGCTGATCGCCGCTGACCACAACGACTGGCGGACATGCGACGTCAACGTCAAGACGGCCTTCGACCTGATCGCTGAGTCGGAGCTCCAGGAGTACTGGATGGGGTCGTTCGCGCACCTCGCACAGGGAAGGCTGCTGCACAAGGCGAGGAAGACGAGTGAGGCGCAGGCCGAGCTCACGCGGGCGGTCGCCCTCGCGCGACGCGGGGGTGGGGTGGTCGGATTGGCGTACGTGATGGCCACCGTCGCCGAGGCGCGCCGAGAGCTCGGCGACCGCCGCAGCGCGATCGCGCTGGTGCGAGAGGCGCGAGAGCTGAGCGCCCGGGCTCCCGACCCCGGGACCGTCCTGCCGCGCTTGCTCGACAAGGTCGAGCGCAGCCTGCGGCTCGTCTCTGACAGACGGGGTTCGCGCCTAGTCGCATTCGAGGAGCTGACGGCCCGCGAGGCGGCGGTACTCACCCTCCTGCCCACGGGTCTCTCGGCGCGGGAAATCGGCGCGGAGCTGGGCGTCTCGCGCAACACGGTCAAGACGCACAGCAAGAACCTATACCGGAAGCTCGGCGTGGCCGGCAGGCGCGAAGCGGTCGCGCGCGGTCGCGAACTCGGCCTGCTCTGACCTGAGCGTAGTAAGCGGCTCACCCGGGGTGAGTCAGATCGGGGTGAGGACAGCTCACCCCACGTGCCCCGATCCTCGGCGCATGAGCCATCCCTATCTGCAACTACCGCTCGCCCGAGGAGGAGTCGTGAAACGCAAGCCCCTGATCCTGGTCTCGCTGTTGTTGGCGGCGTTTGTGATCAACCTCGACACGACGATCGTCAACGTCGCTCTGCCGACGCTCGTGCGCCAGTTGCATGCGTCCGATTCGCAGCTGCAGTGGGTGGTGGACGCTTTCAACTTGCTGTTCGCGGGATCGGTGCTGGCCGCCGGCAGTCTGTCTGACCGATTCGGGCGCAAGGGGATGCTGCTCGCCGGCCTGTCGGTGTTCGGCCTGGGAACCCTTGCGGGCGGGCTGATGGACAGTCCCGCCGCGCTGATCGCGGCGCGCTCGGTGATGGGGGTGGGTGCGGCGATGGTCTTCCCGTCGACGCTTTCGCTGCTCACCAGCGTGTTCACCGAGCGGGGTGAGCGCGCGCGGGCGATCGGCTTGTGGGGCGCGATCACCGGCGTGGCGATCGCGCTCGGTCCGATCGTCGGCGGGTGGCTGCTAGAGCTTTCCGACTGGCGCAGCATCTTCTTCGCGATGGCGCCGGTCGCCGCGCTCGCCGGCGTGCTGACCGCCCTTTACGTCCCGACCTCGCGTGACCCGCGCGCGCCGCGTACCGACCGCCCCGGGTTCGCGCTGTCGACCGCGATGATCGCGCTGCTCGTCTACACGATCATCGACGCCCCCAACCACGGCTGGGGCAGCGCGCGGACGCTCGGCAGCTTCGCGCTGACCGCGGTGCTAGCGGCGGCGTTCGTGGCCCGGGAGCGCCGCACCGAGCAGCCGATGCTCGACCTGAGCCTGTTTCGCAACCCGCGGTTCACCGCCGCCAGCGCCTCCGTCGCGATCTCGTTCTTCGCGCTGTCCGGGTTCATCTTCCTCATCACGCAGTACGCCCAGTTCCTCAAGGGCTGGACACCGCTGTCAACCGGCGTGCGCCTGCTGCCGGTCGCCTCGTTCGTCGCGATCTCCTCGATCCTCGGCACCAAGCTGGCCGTGCGCTTCGGCACGAAGCTAGTCGTCGCGTCCGGGCTGTTCGCGATGGCCGCGTTCTACCTCTGGGTCACGACCGCGACGATCAGCACCAGCTACGGGACGATCGCCGCCCAGATGGTCGTTCTCGGGACCGGCATGGGCCTGACGAGCGCGCCCGCGACCGACGCGATCATGGGAGTCGTGCCGAAGGCCAAGGCCGGCGTCGGGTCGGCGGCCAACGACGCTACCCGGCTGCTCGGCGGCACCCTCGGCGTCGCCGTCATCGGCAGCGTGTACGCCTCGCTGTACGCCAGCCGGCTTACCGGCGCGCTCCCCAGGGGTTTGTCTGGCGGTGTCGTGCGAACCGCGCACGCATCCGTCGGCGCCGCGCTCGCGGTCGCAGGCAAGCTGACTCACGCCGGCCACCCGGTGCTCGCGTCGGCCATCCACACCGCCGCTAGCTCGGCCTTCTTCCAGGGCTTCCACGCGGCCGACTACCTCGCCGCGGGCATCGCCGCCGCAGCCGCAGTGCTCGCGCTGGCGCTGCTGCCCGCCCAACCGACCGTCAGCGACGGTGACGCCGCCGAGGCGCGAGCAATCGGATCGCCCGCCACAGCCGTGGCGTGTGTCTGACCCCCTTCAAAGCGACAGGAGCAGAACACCATGAGCAACCAGCAACCCACCCCGCGCGTGACCGCCGCCGGCTCGGGGATCGGCCGGGCCAGCGGGTTTGAGTTGACCAGTCCGGCCCAGCCGAGCGCCGCCAACGTCGACGCCGCGCTGGAGCGCAACCGCGCCTTCGCCGCCGCCGGCGGCCACCTGGGCGCGGTGGTCTTCCCCAACCTGCGGCTGTTCGTGATCACCTGCCTCGATCCGCGCGTCGACCCCGCGCACTTCCTCGGCCTCGGGCTCGGCGACGCGATGGTCGTTCGCAACGTCGGCGGGCGGGTGACCCCGGAGGTCATCAACGACGTCGCCTTCATCGGCCAGCTCGCTGAGACCATCCTGCCCGGGGGCCCGCTGTTCGAGGTCGCCGTGATCCACCACACCCAGTGCGGAACCGGCGCGCTCGCCGACGACACCTTCCGCCGCAACTACGCGGCGCGGATCGGCGCCGAGGAGTCGACCCTGCGCGAGCATGCCGTCCTCCACCCGGCGGCGACCGTCACCCGCGACGTCGAACGCCTCCACTCCGCGACCGCGATCTCCCCTCGCGTCACCGTTTCCGGGCACGTCTACGACGTCGTCACCGGCCTGGTGGAGACCGTCATTCCCGCCGCTGAAGTCGGCGAGGGATTCCAGATCCAAGCCGGCCGGTGACCGACCGCTTGGGCGCAAAGCAGCGGTCAGGTGAGCTAGAGGGCGGGGGATGGTTCGAGCAGGAGCTCGCACCAGACACAGGTAGAGCCGAGATCCTGCCAGGATCCCCATGTCGCGCAGAGCTCGTCGACGATCAACAGACCGAGGCCGCCTGGGGTTTCGGGGTCAGACGGGAGCATGCAGGGTTTCAGGCGTGAGCCGGGGTCGGTCACGGCGATTCGAAGTCGATCATCGAGCGTCGTCATCTCCACGAGCAGCGATCGACGAGGGCCGACGTTCGCGTGGATCACACTATTGGTGACGAGCTCACTGACGACAAGCGCAGCATCCGACGCTGCGGTGGCAGGAATCTGACCCTCGAGCTGCGAACGCGCCCACCTGCGCGCCCGGGTCGGCGCATCGTCACCACCAGGAATCCGGACAAAGATCAATCCTTGTGAATCCGGGGGCTGGGACGCCGACGCCGTCATGCGGCGCCCGGCTCGCGAAACGACGATCTGACCAGACTGGCGCGCGACGAGTACCGCACTTCACCCCTAACGGGAGCTGCGTTGCTTTTTGCAACGCCCCCGCCAGCCGCCGAAAGGCCGCTGCAGACGCGCCATATGCGTTCCTATCCTGGACCCTGACACGGCCCGTCCAGCCGGCGGGCGCAGTCAGCGTCCAGGTCTCGACTTTACTCCATCAGGCCGCGCAACCAAGAGAACCGCTCGCATCCGTGTCGGTAAGGTTCTGGTCTGTGGGCCCCTCAGCCAGGCCAAGCGCTGCCTGGGTCTTGCCCGCCGAGCCCTCTGCGGTTAGCCAACTGCGGCACCGGGCCGTGGAATTCGCATCCACGGCGGGCGCTTCGGACGAGGTAACCCAGGCCATCGCCCTCGCCGTATCCGAGACCGTCACCAACGCGGTCGTTCACGCCTACGCTGGCGAGGACGGCGGAGAGGTCCGCGTCAGCTGCCACGTCGACGGGGAACGCTTCATCGTCGAAGTGGCCGACCAGGGCGTTGGCGTCGAGCCATCTCGCGACTCGTCTAGCGCCGGGCACGGGTTGGCGATGGTGGGCGCGTTGGTGCAGAGGCTGGATATCGCCCCCGGCCCCGCTCGGCGCGGCACAGCCGTGACGATGGCGTTCGGTCCCGTCCCGGCCCTCAGCGCGCCTCTCGGCCTGGAGATGCTCTGCGCGCTCGCTCTGGAGACTGTCGCCGACGTCTCGTGCGTGGATCTCGTCCACGAAGGCGTGCTGCGCCGCATTGCCGCAGAAGTTGCGGACGATCCCACACTGACCACGTGGCTGCGGGCAGCGGTGCCTCCCGCGAAGCCGGGGACGGCGACGTGGGCGGCGCTGCGCGAGGGCGGCGCGCGCCTCGTCGTCCACGACCCGACTGTCCGGCGATCGCCGGGAGGGACCGGGGAGCGCCTTGACCTCACCTGGTGGGTCGCGGTCCCCCTCGAGCGGTCCGACGGAACCCCAGCCGCGCTCTGGGGTGTCGGCGGCCGCCGGGGTGGACGTGCGGTGCCGCCCCAGGACGTCATTCGCATCCTCGCCGATGCCGCGCGCGGTGACCTCGCGCAGCCTGCCGAGCGCGGCGTGCTGCGCCGTCGGCTGGCGATGACGTCCCGTTAGGACGTTCCGCGGAGCACCTCCATCTGCTTGACGGCGTCCGCTACTCGTGCGGCGTCTCTTCGGGCACGTCGTACCAGCGCCTGCGCTCGCCGATCCGCGCCCGCATCTCCGAGCGCCGGCTCTTTGGCGCCGACTCCGCGGCCTCGCCGAGGGCTTGTAGCTGGCTTCTGGCGTCGAGCTTGCCGCCTTCGATCGCCGGGCGGGCGCCGCCGTTCAGGAGCGCGGTGATCCGCTCGAGATTGAGCGTCACGGTTCGCCACCAGCCCCAGTCATCGGCGATCAGCGAGCGGAAGACTCGCAGATCGATCGCACCGGCGTCATCGCTGTCTTCAAGCGGGAACGTGACGAGCAGGCGCAGACAGTCGTCGGCGTCCTTTTCGTTGAGCTCGACGATCTGGAGCTTTGACATCAGGAGATCGACTGCGTCGAGCGTGTAAGGCATCCGCGTGAGGACGCGGCGACGTTGACGA
>CAVPVP010000017.1:0-8886 GCA_963709205.1 uncultured Solirubrobacterales bacterium | reverse complement strand
TCACGGCGGAAACCCGGGTTCGAATCCCGGTAGCGGTACTTCAGAACCCCTAAGTTTTCGGGGGTTTCGTCGTCAATGGGGGCGTGCGCCACAGTGTGCGCCACAGTCTGGGTCGGTTGTGTGGGCGTGAGGAAGGCATCGAGACGCTCTCTTGCCGTGTCCTCGCCGCCTGGTACGAGGTGCCCGTAGCGGTTCCACGTCTGGCGGACATCGCCGTGGCCCGCCCAGGTGGAGATCTGCTTCCAGTCGAGGCCGGCGGCGATGAAGTAGGAGATCGCGCAGTGCCGTGCCTCGTGTGGCGTCAGCGGCTCGAGTCCGCCTTGCTTCCACGCCTTGTTCGCACGGGCTCTGACCGTGGACGCGAAGAACGCTTCGGTGGCGGTACGGCCGAACACGAGGTCGGGACCGTCACGTCCTGTCCGCGCCTTATGCGCCATGAGTTCGCGTCTAACGACGAACGCCATCGGGACGGCGCGGCGGCCGGCGCCGGTCTTGACGTCGACTGGTCCCTTGACCGTATCCCACGAGCGCTCGACCCGGATGACGCCGGCCTCGAAGTCGACGTTGATCCACTGGAGGCCGCGGAGCTCGCCGCGTCGCAGTCCGCAGAACAGTGCGACCGCCCAGAAGGCTCGCTCTGAGTCGGGCAGCGCGCCGAGGTACTCGTGGGCGCGCTCCGGGGGTTCGATCCTGTCGCGGCGACCGCGGATCGCCGGGAGGTCGAGGTTGTCGGTCGGGTCGATCGAGACCTCGTCCCTACGGATCGCGCGACGGAAGATGACGCGCAGCGGATCGACGATGTTCGCGATGGTCGAGGCGGACAGGCCCTGCTTGCGCAGGTCGTCGACGAAGTCCTGCACGTCGCGCCGCTGGATCTGGGTCAGCTTCCAGCCGCCGAGGGCCGGGACGACGTACGAGCGGAGCAGCTGCTCGTAACCGCGAGCGGTCGAAGGCTTGTAGGGCTTGCCGCCGCGGTCGAGGATTGTGCCGTCGTGCGCGCCGGCGATCAGCACCTCGGCGGCCTAGGCGATCGTCTTCGCCGTCGGTGGGCGCATGATGCCGCGGCGCAGGGCGACCTGTGCGTCCTGCCGCCAGAGCTTCGCCGGGCTGGAGGCGCTGCTCGCCCGCAGCTCGTCGTTACGAACCAACGACGAGCTGATCGATGACGGCCTTCGCGACGACCCGGACTTCCGCGGCGAGTGGGACCACACCGCGCTCGGACGCGTCGCCGCTGTCGCGATCGTTCGCCACCGCGCCGAGCACGACCTCTCGCAGCAGGAACTGGCGGGCATACTCGGCATGACGACCGCGCAGATCGCGGAGTTGGAGGTTGGCGACGGCAACCCGAACGCGGGCACGCTCCACGCGATCTCGGCACAGCTCGGCATCGCGCTGGGCCCCTTGCAGTAGGTCGCACGCGGCCACGTGGAGCAACCGCCAATGAAGAGCAGCGGTCCTTGGGATTTGCCGCTCCACGGCTTCGAGGTGCTTCAGATCACGTTCGCGTACCCGATCGACATCGTCACCTACGGTGACGGAAGCATCGTCGCAATCATCAGGTTCGAGGGCCCGTTCCGATACCTGGACGGTGACGGAACAGCTCACGATCTCGACGCTTCGAAGGACTCGTGGGAGGCCCTTTCAGTAGTTCTGGCCCTCCGCCACGATCGGCTGCAGACCGTGACCGCTGACCCAGCCGCCGAGCTGACGGTCGAGTTCGCAAGTGGCCGGCGCATCGAGGGCGGACCAGTGCACATGTACGAAAACTGGCAGGTGACCGGTCCGGGGTTCCAACTCATCGCCATGCCAGGTGGCGACGTCGCCGTGTTCGGGAGCGATCCACACCGAGCGGCGGATTAGCAACGCTGCCTTGCGCGACGGTGTTCTCCGCTGACGCTGCCCGACGCAGCTTGACGGCCACCTTCGCGTCGGCGATCGACGCAGAATCAAGCATCGGCCCGACGAGCCGAGCGCGCGGCCCTCAGTTCCTCGCGTGCCAGCGCCAGCGCTTGATCGTCATCAAGCTCGCTCGCTGCCTGGAGGCGGCGGAGGAGTGCTCGCAGGTCATACGCGCGGACGGCGCGGTCGATGATCTCGCCCTCGGTGGCATGCGCCTCTGCCGCGTGTTTGCGGAGGATGGCTGTGACCTCGGTGTCGAGGTCGACGCTGACTCGTTCGCGGGTTGCGATGGCTAGAAGGTACCTACGGTCGGGGAGCGACCGCGCGGGACGTCAATCGGTGAGTCCCAGGCAGCTGCTGGGTTTAGCCCAAACCAGTTATGTGCTGCAGCACATAACTGCTTCTATGTGCTGCGTCCGATTATGTGCTCTCCGCGTTCGGTGGCCGCTTTTCCCCGCGATTCAGCTGAAATCAGGCGTAACGATGACAGCACATAATCGACGCCCCTACCGGGGAGCTGTTGGGCCGAATCGGCTGAGATGTGAGGCTGGCGCGATCGGGTCAAGCCGTCGTGGAGACCGGATGGCACGTAGCGAAACCCCGCGGATTCCGAGGTCAGGCTCGCGAAGGCCGCGTCGCATGCGCGGCCCGGCTCCGGTTGGGCCGCGTCAGTATCTCAGTCGAGCGCGCTTGCCAGCGCCGCGGAGAGGCGGTCGTTTATGTGCTGCGCATCATTACGCCGGGCAGTGAATCGCGTGCCACGGCCGCCCGCAGCACATAATCAGACGCAGCACATAGAACCAGCAGCGGCTGCGCAGTTGAGGCATTCCCGAACGGGGGAGCCGGTTTTCCGGTCGCCCTCAGCGGACGCGACGCAAGTTGACGCTGTCGTCCGGCCCCGAGTCAGGGACGAACACGTCGACCATCTGTGCGCCAACACGCTTGAGGCAGTCGACGCCAAGTGCCGCGCACGCGTCACTCGCGCCCCCCACCCGGTAATAGTGGTGGTAGCCGCTGGAGATGTCCTTGAGGCGCAGCGTCCCAGCGCAGCGCAAACCGATCCGCCACGTGCCCCGCCGCTCGCCGCGCCCGACCACGATCATGAAGCGCTGGCGCGACGCGCCACTCCCTGGGAATGGCGTGATGTAGCCGCTCCAGGTGCCGACAATCGACCTGGCGGACGGCGCATTGACTGGACCGGCCCAGGAGACCGCGGCGGCGCGCGCAGCGGTCACCGTCGTCCTCGTGGTCGCAGACGACTGAGAGCTCTGCGCATTGACTGGGCCCGCCCAGGAGACCCCGGCGGCGCGCGCAGCGATCACCGTCGTCCTCGTCGTCGTAGACGACTGCGAGCTCGTCCTCGTGGTCATGGACGACTGCGAGCCACACCCGGCACCGGCCAGCGCCAGCGCCGTTGCCCCGACGGCGACTGAGAACTTCAGCATTAACCCCTCCTTTGCGCCGAATCGGTACCGAACAAATAACGGCTCCAGGTCCGATGATCTTCTACCAGATCGCCCTCGGCCATCCGCTCAGCGCCCGTGACAACGTCGTGCCCACTGCCGCACAACCATCGGATGATTGCGGCGCTCAGCCAGTCTGAGCTCAACCGCTTCGTTTGACGGCCAGGTGGCGGAGCGCTGATTCCAGCTCGATGCCTCATGCTGCTTCGGCAGCTCGACGCGGCTACTGAGCCTCCAGGGGCCGTTTCATGCCTCGAGTTCCGGCAGTCCGGGTCTTACGGATGGCCGCCGGCGTCGTCGAGTAGGCCGATCGCGGACCCTGGACAGGCGCCTACGTTCGCAGGAAACTTAGGGGATGTTTGGCCCAGGAGCATCGCGAAGGCGGATCGCCCGCGTGCTGAATACGGCCTACGCAGATGAGCTCCTGAGCGAGGAGACGTTCGCTCACCGCTTGGACCAGGCGTTGGGCGAGCGGCTGATCGATCCGCTGGGTCTGATCGGGGATCTCAGTCTTCGGAGCACCCCTCCCCGGTGGCGTGCAAAGCTCAGAGAAGCCGCCGCGGCGACGGCAGGAACGCTCAGGCTGGCGGGATCGGAAAGAGCGGAGGGTGAGATTTCTGCTGGCGCTTGACTGGAACGGGGGGCATGGCGAGTTGCTGATCGGGCGAAGCCGGGAGTGCGACGTTGTGCTCGGAAGCGGGCGGTCTCCCGGAGGCACGCACGGCTCGTGTTTCGGGACGGACACTGGGTGCTCTGCGATCTTGGCTCCACGAACGGCACGATGGTGAACGGAGTGCGTATCGGCCGGTGCCGGCTCCACGCCGGTGACCGTGTGATCTTCGGCGACACTTCTGTCAAGGTCGACTGAACTGGTCGCGAGTACCCTTCTTCGATCAAAGGGCAGCGACACCGCGCGGTCAGCGTGGCCGCCCAAACAAATCGCGTCGCAAAAGACGTAGGTGGGTCCGCAGAAACGCGGCTGCAGACTCGCCCGGACCGTCGGCCGCGATTGCGTCCGCAACGGCGTCCGACCACCGCTCGGTCATGGTCGCGTCGAACTTTTCGGGGCACCCATATCGGTCACACGCCGATCTTGTCCCGTTCAGCAAATGCTCTCTGGCCTCGGTCGCGCCATGACGACGGTGGAGCACCCACGCGATCCGAAGGTGTTGCTCATGGCTGATATCCGCGCTGAAGGTCTCACCACGCTCCCAAAGATCCATCAGCTCCTCGTCGCTCACATCGAGAAGGGTCGCACGGCCGCCACGCGCTGGGTCGGGGTCCAACCCCTTTTCGATCGATCCAGCACCGCGCCCTGTCGACGAGAGTGCATCCGGCTACTCTCTGCCTATGGAGATCCAAGCCGCCCGGTGGCGGGGCGCGCTTATGCGTCTTCTGCCTATCTGGGTTATCTGGCCGATGATGGCCGTGGTGGTGGCGCTTTACGCCGCGCACCAGGGTCTTCGGCTTGGTGGTCGGGGCGCCGACGGTCTCTTTGATTACTGGATCAACGACGGACTTCTGTGGTGTGCCGCGGTCGCATGCGTGGGAGGAGCTTTGCGCGCACGTCGGAGCCGCGCGCCGTGGCTGCTGGTTGCCATCGCGCTGGCGAGCTGGGCTGTCGGCAGCACGATCTGGAGCATTCGGTTCGGCGGCGCCGCTGCGCCACCCCAGACGAGCATCTCAGATGTGTTCTGGTTGGCCTGGTACCCGCTAATCGTCGCGGCGCTCGCCCTGCTGATTAGAGACCGGATCCCAGGCTTCGAGCTTGATCGATGGATTGACGGCGTCGCGGTGATGCTGCTCGTCGCGACGCCCTGGGTGGCTCTATTCCTGCAGCCTGTCGCGGAGCACTCGAGCGCATCTGGGCTGGCCATTGTGCTCAATTTTGCCTATCCGCTGGGAGACGCCGTGCTCGTCGGGGCTGTCCTCGGGCTATTTGTCCTGATGGACTGGCGCCCGGGTCGGATGTGGCTGGCGCTCGGGGTCGGGCTGATGGCGATTGGGGTCGCCGATGCGATCTCTTCGGTTCAAGCTCTGGAGCACACTCATGACCGGAGTATCTACGACGCGGCATGGGCGGGCGCCGCGGTTCTCGTCGCCTACTCGGCGTGGCAACCGTACCCGGGTCGACTTGAGCGGCGGGAGGTGACAGGGTGGCGGGCGATCGCCCTAGCGCTCGCCGCCCAGGTGCTAGCGATATCGCTCCAGAGCTACGCGTTCTTCCACGAGGTCCCAAGGAGCGAGCGCATCCTGACCGTGATCGTTCTGCTGATCGCGACGATCCAGATCGTGGTCAGCCGGCCTCGCCCTCGATCCGACTCGCGCGCAGAGCGGGACCCTCCAGGCTTGCGTGCGCCGGTGATTAACCGTGATCGGCCAGGTGCCGTCGAAGCGAACAATGCAGCCACTAAAGCGAACCAGCTAGCCGAGCCGCAAAATCGCTCCGGTCAAGTTGTACCGGCCGAGTAGCTGGTCGTTTATCTCTGTGTGATTGCTCCTGCAGGAGAAGCAGCGTGGGGGACGAGACGGGGTCTCCGGCCCCGCCACGCCCGAGACAGGGTCGCGCTGGCCGGCGTCCGTCGGACGTCGCCACGTGCACCGCGGCGTCAATCGGGATTGCCACCGATAGCCCAGCCTCGAGGCTGCCCGAAGACTGCTGCGTCGGGCTAAACGGAGAAGGCGCGGCGGGGCGCAGCGACCTGCGACCAGCGCCGGCACGGTCGGGTGCCGTTTCCACACGGAAGCGCAAGCAGAGAACACAACCGGCCTCGCGCGTGACCCCTCTTGGAACGGAGCGGCCACGATCACGAGGACGCGCGCCACAGTCGCGCCACAGTCGACCCTGATCGAGGGCGGTTTTGAGCCCCTCAGCAGCGGTTCCCGTCGAGCCAGGAACCAACAGATTTGCAGGTAAAACCGGCCGACCTCACTCCTCAGACGCTGGCTTCGAATCCCGGTAGCGGTACTTCAGAACCCCGGTGGTGGCGGGGTTTCGTCGTTCTTGGGGTCGTGCGCCACAGTGTGCGCCCACAGTCGGGATCGGTTGTGGGGGCGTGAGGAAGGCGTCGAGCCGCTGCCGCGCCTGGTCTTCGCCGCCCGCACGAGGTGCCCGTAGCGGTTCCAGGTCTGGCGGACATCGCCGTGGGCCGCCCAAGTCGAGATCTGCTTCCAGTCGGGCCGGCGGCGATGAAGTAGGAGATCGCGCAGTGCCGTGCCTCGTGTGGCGTCAGCGGCTCGAGTCCGGCTTGCTTCCACGCCTTGTTCGCACGGGCTCTGATCGTGGACGCGAAGAACGCTTCGGTCGCGGGCGGCCGAACACGAGGTCGGGACCGTCACGTCCTGTCCAGCGCCATCCTGGGACGAGGCTACAAATCGGGCAGGACATGCCGACCGTGTGGCATATATGCAACACGGATGCTATCCTGGTCTCATGGCTGAGAAGACCGCAGACGACGCAGCAAGGGAGCTGCTTCTCCAGAGCGAGAGCGAGCGCAAGGCTCACGCAATGACTGTTCAGGCGCTGCTCGCCCGCAACGCTCTGCTGACGGCGTTGGAGACTGCACGGGCCGAGCAGGGTCTGACGAAAGCGGAGCTCGCCGCGCGCGCGGGTCTTGAGGCGTCCAGCGTCCGACGTCTGCTCACGTCGAAGACGGCCAACCCGACGACTGAGAACGCCTTCCGGCTGATGGCCGCGATGGGCATCAAGCTCGAGGCGACGCTCCCGACCGGCGAGCGGATCGAACTCGTCGACACGAGCGCCCCGCGCTCGCGGCGCCGCTCTGCGAGGGCAGCATGACCAGCGCGGAGACCCTGGCCGAGTGGCCTACGAATGACCAACTAATAGCTGCGCAGCTTCGTGCCGATCCGGAATTCCGAGCCGAGTGGGAGCGCACGGCGGGCGCGCGGGCGGTGGCCATCGCGATCATCCGCTACCGCGACGAGCGCGACCTCTCGTAGCAGGAGCTGCCCGCCCTCGTTGGCATGACGACGGCGCAGATTGCGGGTTTGGAGGCTGGCGACGCCAACCCGAGCGCGGTCACGATCATCGCGATCTCAATACAGCTTGGAATCGAGCCGGGCGCGTCACGGTAACCGGCGCGGGACCACGTCGACGCAACCGCGAATGAAGTCCGGCAGCAGCGGTCCTTGGGATCTCCCACTCGAGGGCCTTGAGGTGCTTGAGATCACGTTCGCAAATCCGGTCGACATCGTCGCCTACCGGTGACGCAGGAGTCGACGCAATGATCGGTTCGAGGGGAACCTTCCGGTACACCGAGTCAGATGGAGCGGCCCGCGATCCCGATGCTTCGAAGAACTCGTGGGGGACGTCGCCGTGGTTCTGGCGCGTCGCGATGATCGGCTGCCGGTCCGTGACCCCTGACCGAGCCGCCAAGCTGACCGTCGGTTCGCAAGCGGCCGGTGCATCGAAGCCCCGGGCCGGTGGATGCGTACGAGAACTGGCAGGTCGCGGGTCCCGGGTTCCAGCTCATCCGCCATGCCAGGCAGAGACGTGGCCGTGTTCAGAGCGATTCGCGCCGAGCGAGCGGCTAGGACGCCGCCCAGCACGGCCCTGTTCTCCGGTGACGCTGCGTCGACGCATCGCGACGCGCTTTCGCGGTGGGGACCGACGCGCAATGGAATCGTCGGCGCGACGGGCCGTGCGCGCGGCCTTCAATTCCTACGAGGGCGAGCTCGTCATCGCCCGATCTTCGTCGAGGTCACTCTTCGGCTTGGACGCCGGGCGTGCTCGGAGGGCGTACGCGCGGACCGCGCGATCGACGATCTCGCCCTCGGTGACATGCGCCTCTGCTGCGTGTCTGCGGAAGATGGCTGGGACCGTCGGCGTCGAGGTCGACGCTCGCTCGTTCGCGCGTGTCCATGGCTAGAAGGTATCTACGGTCGAGAAGCGACCGCACAAGGCCTACAACCGTCCCAGGCGGCCGGAGCCTGTCAAGCTCGGTGAGACGCTTCGCGTTCGAATTTATTGAGCGGCGGCGACCTCCTTTGGCTTGTTGATCCAGGCGGCGGTCGGCAGCTCGGGCGGGACCGGCGGCTTGCGGACGAACCGCTCCGGGTGACGGTCGTAGGCGGCGTCGAGCACGCGGGCACGGGCCGCGTGGAACGCGGGCGCCTTCTCGTGGTGGACGGCGGCAGGGGTCATCAGACCGATCCCCGAGTGACGGTGCGCGTGGTTGTACCAGTGAAAGAAGTCACGGCAGAACGCGCGTGCGTGCTCGATCGAGTCGAACCGAGCTGGGAACGCGGGGCGGTACTTGAGCGTCTTGAAGTGCGCCTCGGAATACGGGTTGTCCGTCGAGGTGTAGGGTCGGGAATGCGTGCGCGTCACGCCGAGATCGGCCAACAAGAACGCCACCGGCTTGGAGCGCATCGGCCCGCCGCGATCGGCGTGCAGCGTAAGGATCTTCGGGGTGATCTGCTGCTGCTCGGTGGCCTGCTCGATCAGCGCCTTGGCGAGCTGCGCGGTCTCGCGGTACTGCACGGTCGAACCGACGACGAAGCG
>CAVPVP010000016.1:0-57781 GCA_963709205.1 uncultured Solirubrobacterales bacterium | reverse complement strand
CGGGCGATATCTCGGGCCCGCGTGTCGTCAACGTCGATGGCTATGGGCTTTGGCGCTGGCGACATGTCCTCGGCGTGTCGACGGATTGGTTCGAGGCGTCTGGAGGGTTGCCGCGTGGCTGCTCCTCGATCCACGCAGCAGTGTTCGTCGATTGCGGCAGGTGGCCCGGCGCGGCACATTCGCCCTTGCGCCCCGTGGGGGAATCGAGGAAGCTCGGACCGTCCCCGGCGAGCCGACGTATCCCCCCGATTCCCAGGAGGAATCATGCGCTATCGCGAATGGGCCGAACTTAGTCGCGACGACCAAATGGCTACGGTGTCGGTTCCGAATCTCGGCCACGCGCTCACGCACATTCGGCGCGCAATCCCCGAGCCGCACTCACCACGTCCTCCCGAGCTTACCCAAGCCTGGAGGGCCATTGACAACAGCGCGGACAATGGTGGAGTCAGTGACGCTGACGGTTACATCACCAACGTGCGTGAGTTGAGCGATCATTTCGCCGAGCTCAGGGACGCCGACTACAGCAAAGCGATTGAGCGTTGCGAATGGGCAATCGAGCTTGCGGGTGAGTGGCGCCGACGTCATCAGTCGTCAACTCACCCCGAACATTGAGGGAAGAAGGAGGGAGCCGTCCCACAGACGACGTCGCTGCTCAGGGCTAGATCCGACAGCGTGGGAAGTCGCCAGCTCCCTGGGTCACCGGTCGGGAGCGGTCGCGGCGTCTCGTCGCGCGCCGTAGGCGAGCGCCAGTTCGGACTTGAGCGCTTGGTTCTCCTCGCGCAGCCGCCGGTTCTCGGCGGTGAGCGTGGCAAGGCGCTGCCTGAGCGACGCTTCCGAGGCGCGCTCGGCTTTCTTGATGCCGGGTGCGCGGCCGCGCGCAGCAGCCCGCAAACGATCGATCTCGTGGCGGAGGTCGGGCTGCTCGTAGAGCCATTGGCGTGACACGCCGGCATGGCGGGCGACGCTTTGGAAGGTGATCTCGGCGCCGCGCTGCTCGAGCTCGCGTAAGGCTGTTCGGGCGCGCGCGGTAGCGAGTTCGCGCTTGCGCGCCGCGGCGGCCCGCAGGCTCGCGACTCGATCAGCCGTCATTGCTGCCGTGTCCTTGCGGGAGCGCCTCGAGGCCGTCGATGATTCGGACCAGGTTTAGCTTGATCTGCTCGTTCTGCTCGACCAGCCGCTCGTGACCGGCGGTCCGCGCCTTGTCGATCAGTTCGATCGTGCTGGCGAGCTGGTCGCGGTGGGCCGGCAGGTGCTCGACAGTGGTGAGGAAGTCCGGGCAGGTCAGGCACGCGTTGGGGTGCGGGCAATGCGATTGCAGCGGCCGTCCGCAATAGCCGTTGGGGAGCGTCAGCTTCGCTCGGGCGAGTCGCTCCTTGGCCCACGCCGCGTCGCTCAACGGACCGTCTGGGTCGATGGCGACGATCTCCCCGCGGATGTTGATCCGCTCCTGGTAGCGGTCGTAGTGCTCGCGCAGCGTGCGGTCGTGCAGCTTGGCGTAGACCCGGGTCATCAGCGGCGAGCTGTGGTCGAGCATTTGCTGCACCGCGATTTCTGGCACGTCGTGGTTGATCATCCTGGTCGCGAGGGTGTGTCGGAACCGGTGTGCGGTGAGGTGCGCCGGCGAGCCATCCGCCTCGCGAAAGCCGCAGGCCTGCTCCCACGCTTTGAGCTGGTCCGTGAGCGCGCCGTAGGTGAAATGGAGTGCACCGTCGGGGTTGGCCGTGGCGCGCGGCAGCAGGTAGCGGCAGCCACCCGGGAAGCGGTCGCGCACGTGCGCCTGCTGTTGGCGCACCGCGTCCGCGAGCTCGTCGCTGATCGGGACGAATCGCTCGCGGGAGAGCTTGTGGTTGAAGTAGCGTAGGTAGGGAGCGCCGGCAGCGTCGCTGGCGAGCGCGTCGACCTCGAGCTCCAGCGCGTCCCGCGCCCGAAGGCCCGTGCCGATGAGGATCTGCACGACGGTGCGACTCGTGGGGCTGGGGAGGCGGTCCAGGTTCGCCTCCAGCTGCGCCATAACATGCTCTGAGATGTACCGCGGCAGCTGCTCCGGACGCCGGGCGTAATCCTCCCGGTAGTAGGTCGCCTTCGGATCAAGCCCGGGCATCCAGTCGTGCCGGCGGCAGTCATCCAGGAACGTGCGTACCGCTCCGACCGTCCGGTTGGAGGTCGTCGGCTGGAGCCCGAGCGACGGGAGGTGCACGATGAACCCTTCCAGCAGCTCCCGGGTGATGTCTTGCGGCCCGGCCAGCACGGTGCCGCGCAGCTCGCAGAAGCCGATGAGGAGCTGGAGCCCGCGAAGGTTCCACGCTGCGGTCGAGGCGCTGATCCCCGTCCCGAGCCGCCACCGCAGCCACCGCTTGAACAGCGATCGCAACCACGGCCAGCGGCAGAACTCGAAGGACAGCACGCTGTTGGTGCAGCCACGGCGCTTGATGCCCGGGAGCCGGGCGATGTGCCACACGTCCAGGTCCCATTCGCTCTGTCCGTTAGCGCTGTGCGCCAGCCGCTCGAGCCGGTCCCGGGCGTAGCTCAGAAACGGGCCGGTGAGCGAGTCCCGGAACAGCCGGTCGCTCCGGTCGAGGTCGAGCAGCGAGCGGACGCTCCGCGCTTGAAGCGTCTGGCGGACGGCCGAGAACGCGTCGCGCGGCATCCCCGCCTGCCGCTCCTCGCTGCGGCACTGCAGCGCGAACTGGATCTCGGCGGCCAGCGGCGAGCCCAGCCCCGCAACGCTGTAGACCGGGCGCCCTGGGTGGTCGGCCCAGACAACGAAGTCGTCGACCTCATAGCCACCACCGTGGCGTTCGCGAGCGCGCCTGCGAGCGTCGAACTGCTTGTAATGGTGATCGCACAGCGCGGCCCGCGGCCGGCGCGGGAAGGGGCAGCTCGGCACCATGCACTCCAGCGAGGATCCCTCACCGCGGAACCTCGGGCTCGTATTGGCGATGAACGCCTCCAGGGCCAGACCGCGCCCGCTGTACCGCCGCCAGCGCTGGTGGTGACCGGCGCACAGGCCGGCCGTGTAGTCCGAGCGAGGGCAGCCCGGCACCGTGCACCTGAGGACCGCCCGGCGAGTGCGAAGCACCGCCGGCCCGCCCGCGGCCTCACCTAAGCCCAGCCAATGCTCGAGCTCATCGACAGCGGACTTGCGGAACTGGCTGGCGTGCGCGGGGCACAGCCGCCGTGACTGCCGAACCGCGTACGAGCAGTCCTCGACCGCGCACTCGGCGGTGCCAAACAGGACATCGCCGGGATGGGCGACATAGCGTTCAACCGCGAACTCGGGACGAATCGCCGCGGCGAGCACCTCATCCCAAGACTGCGCCGACGGATCGGGTGCGAGCGCGAGCGCGGTCACCGCGGCAGCTCCGGCATCCACCCCGCCCGCTCGAGCTCGCCGCGTAGCTCCTCGGCCGTCGTGTGCGTATAGATCGCCGAGGTTGTCTGGACCGAGCTATGCGTCAGCAGCTTGCTCACCACCTCCAGCGGCACGCCACCCGCCCGCGCCATCGACGCGTACGTGTGGCGGAACATGTGCGCCGTGAAGTAGAACCCGACCGCTGCCCGGGTGCGGCGCACCAGGTCATCGACACTCGCGTAAGTCATTGGCCGGCCGATCCGGCCGCCCCAGAGATTCACGAACACGTAGTCGGAGTCGAGCTCGCCGTACTCCTCATGCATGTAGTCCGAGTAACAGCGGACCAGCTCTGTCGTGACCGGCACCGACCCGCGCGAGTTCTTTCCCCGAGCCCGATTCGCATTCCCCTCCCGAGGGACGATCTCCACCCGACGCTCGTGCCCGACAAAGTCCTCATGACGCAGCCCGAGCGCCTGGCCGATCCGCATCCCCGTGCCGAACAGCAGCGCGAACAAGAACCGATCCCGCAGCCGACGCTGGGCATCAAGGACCGCTTGGACCTGGGCGGCGGTCAGCCTCCGGGCCCGCCGCTGCTCTTCGCGGACCCGCAGCACCCGCCCTCGCGGCACGCTCCCGGCGATGCCATGCAGAAACGGCTTGTAGCTCCCGGACCCCAGCCGGCTGCGCGCCACCAGGCACTCAGCCACCTTGACGCCGTTGCGCGCGTGGTACTCGTAGAAACCATGCACGGCGCCCAACGCGCGATTCACGCTCCGAGGCGACCGCCGCCACGCCACCTCCGAGAGCACGACAACGTTCTCCCCCGGGTGACGCAACCAGCCGACGAACTCACCCAACTGCTCCAGCGTCACCGCGTCCCACTCCAGCGCGCGCTCCTCGAGGAACGTCCAGAACAGCTTCAGATCATGCGCGTAAGCGCGCACCGTGTTCGGCGAGCGTCCCACATTTGATAGCCAGGCCAGATAACGCTCAACCGGATCGACCGGCTGCAGGTCCGATCCGATAACCGTCCACGACTCGGCGCCATCGGCAGCCAGAACAAGCTGGACCCTCACCGGCGGTCGACCCCGCCCCAAAGGGCGCGCACGCGGTAGGCGATTCGCTCCGGCCGCCTACGGCGACCTCCGCTTCTCGCCCACCGCGCATCCCCGATCCACCCGGTCATCCGACCGATGCCGCCGCTCCCGATGCCAGGCACCCCTCCGACATCGACGACATCGATCATCAGCCCAACATATGCACGCAACCGGACGACTCGCCCGCCACCGCGTGGACATCAACGACACACCCGCGCGGACACGAGATAGCGCTCGAATCGCATCATCGCTGAACCCTGCGACGTCATGGTCGAACATATGTTCCCCTGTTCGGCGGTCCGCGAGCAACCCGCCAAACGAGCGACTCTCACCTCGTTGCGGAATCCGTCCTCGCAGGAAGGGCCGCGGCTATCCGCCCAGCGGCACGTCCGGCCGACGAGACTCAGGGGACGAGGATCTCGCGCATGATCGCGTCCCGAACCGGCCCGGCCGGCGATCCATGCGAGTCGACGAAAATCTCGATCACCGGCGCCGCCCAGCGCGCGCCACCACCCCGGCGCGCCGCCCCGCGCGGCAGCTCATGCTCGGCCAGCACCTCCAGCAACGTCGCTCTGCGCTCAGCATCCAGCCCGAGGCTCGCGCTCCCCGCCGGCCGCAGCCGCCCCGCCTCGTCACGGCGGGCGAGCAAGACTCCGGCAACGCGCCAGCGCGCTCCTGCCATCCCGCAACCACCAGACGCTCGCGCCGCCGGAGCTTGTGCTTGATCCATGCCCGGGTTCGACGCCCCTCCGCGTACACGGACTCCAACCGCTTAACCAGCGACCCCCTCGAGGCCCTGCTCGGCGACCGCGGCCACAACCCGATCGAGGTCGCCGACGAAACAACGCGGAGTCCGGCACACCGGCCCATCGAGCTGGAGCCCTCCAGCAACTCGCGACGGCGAGCATAGGAGAGACGCCGAACCGCGAGGCCGTCCAAGTGCAAGACGTCGAATGTCATCAGCGTCACCGGGCGAGCGGCACCATTGACTCGCCGGGCGGGGCCCGCCAGTCGGGCTCGCAAAGCGCCGAAGTCGGGCCGCCCCTCGTCGTCCAGACACACAAGCTCGCCGTCGAGAATCACCGACCGGCTGCCAAGGACGTCTGCGATCTCCACGAGCTCGGGAAACTGATCGGTGCAGTCGCGACCGGGCCGTGAACGCAAACAGACCCTACGTCCATCGAATCGCACCTGCGCGCGGATCCCGTCCCACTTCACCTCCACCGCCCATCCATCACCACTCGGCGGTGCTCCCTGAGACAGGTGCATCGGCGAGAGAAACCGAGGCAGTTCCTCACGCTCAACGGTCGGCATAGACCGCAGCGTACGCAGCCCCGCCTCACCGTGCTGAAGCGCGCGTAGCGGAGCAGCCCAAGCCGGCGGGTGCGGACCCGACCCCTCCCCATTGTCGCGCGCTGGCGCCCGCAGGGAGGTCGGGGATCGGCACCGCACCGGCGATGCCACGACCGCAAGACGGCAAGCCTTGCACACCCCCACACCGCGCAAGCTCACCGAGGAAGAACGCGCCGAACTCGCGCGCGCGTCTCGCCGGTACCCCCGAGAACAGAGGCGTGACGCGCACGCGGCGCGAACACCGACGCCGTGTTCTCAAGCCGGGAATCTCGCCGACGGACCGTAACCGCCGCGAGGCTGCTGCCTTGCACGCGGTGGAGGCAGGCGCCCGGCGCGAGCGATCGTGACTGCATGTGTCCGACAGCAGCACTGCGCCACGAGGCGCCATATGACCGGGTGGGGTGAGAGACCCTGCCCCCGGCCGCCGTAACGGTCGGGTGAAGCTGAGGGGCAGTCCGATGTCCGAGGTGGGACGGAGGGCGGGAGCAGCCCCTGACGATCGAGCAGCGGTCCGCCGCCAGCGGGCCGGGTGCGGTAGCAAGGCAGAAAGGCGTAGGAGACGAACCAGTGTTGGAAGCCCCGATACGCGGAATCAGTCCGGAAACTGGCGGCTGTGGGCTGCTGGGGTACTCGGTCCTGGTTGCTGTTCAGGACCGTCTCGCCCATCTGGTGACTGTTCGGACGGTCGAGGTCGCGCGCAGGGTTGCGGTAGCGCGCGACGATGCCTCCGGGGTACAGCTGGGCGCCGACCCTGCCAACCGGTCTGTGAGTGAACGTGGGAAGCGTCCCGGCGGTGCCCGCCGAACCTTTCGGGGTTTGGGGCAGGCGCACCGTCCGCTGTTGCCGTCGGGGCGTGACGGAGGACCCGTAGTAGTCGTGGGAGTAACGCCCCACCAGGGAGGGCGGGAAAGCCGCCTGCAGGGCAAAGGGGTCCAGTGAGCACGCAGCACGATTGGACGGAAGGAGGTCGCCTGTGAATACGGGCGCGTCGTTCCCGAGCGTCGAGGTGGCGCAGGAGCGGGTACTTCACTTCCAGCGCAAGCTGCACGAGTGGGCATCTGCGGATGCCGAGCGCAGGTTCCATGACTTGTGGAACCTGGTCTGCGATCCGGCCACGTTGGTGGTGGCCTGGTCGCGGGTGAGTCGCAACCGAGGGTCCAGAACCGCCGGCGTTGATGCCGACACTCGCCGCCACATCGAAGCGCGTGGCGTCGAGCAGCTCCTCACCGAGATTCGCGAGGAGCTGGGGTCGGGGTCGTTCCGGCCGCTGCCCGTCCGGGAGCGGTTGATACCCAAACGCGACGGCCGGATGCGTCGCCTTGGGATACCAACGCTCAAGGACCGGGTGGTGCAGATGGCTCTCAAGCTCGTCATGGAGCCGATCTTCGAATCGGGCTTCTACCCGTCGAGCTACGCCTACCGGCCCGGCCGTCGGTGCCAGGACGCGATCGCCGAGATCTACCTATTCGCGATCCACTCGTATGAGTGGGTCGTGGAGACGGACATCGAGGCGTGCTTCGATCAGCTTCCACACTGCCTCATCGTTGATGAGGTCAGGCGGAGGATCATCGATAAGCGACTGCTGGCGCTGGTGCGGTCGTTCCTGAGGGCGGGAGTGATGACGGAGACGGGCCGCCTGGAGCGAACGTTGACGGGCACCCCGCAAGGCGGGATCGTCACTGCTCCCACGCAAAAGGCAACTTGGGTCATCGGGGCCTGTGGGGTTGGGGATCGAGTGGCGGATCGTGATCTTGTCGTCTTCGCCGCCGATCAGGACTTCGCGGACGACGAGCCGCAGGATCCGTTGTTGTTCGTCGAGGTTGAGCTGGTCGAGGCCGTCGTTGAGGCGGCCGAGGAAGCTTTCGAGGGTGTCGGCGAGTTTGAGGTAGGTCTCGGCGTCGTGCAGCTCGGCTTCGAGCGCGTCGAGCTGAGCTTGGAGGGTGGTCTGGCGGTTGCGCAGCGCGGGCATCCGGGCGCGGAGCTCGTCGAGCGAGATCAGCTGTTCTTGGTAGGCCTCGATGAGCCGCTCGATCGCGCCCGCGGCGCGGGTGAGGTCGCGCTCGAGCGCTTCGCGCCGCCGCGCGGCGGGGTGCTCGGTCCGCACCGCGGTCAGGCGCCGATCGATCTCGGCGCGGACCAGCGCAGGGTCTTCCAGCAGCCGGCGAACCTCGTCCCAGACGAGCCCGTCGAGCTCATCAGCGCGGATCGGGCGGCTGTTGCATACGCGTCCGTTTGTGTGGCGGTAGTTGTCGGAGCCGATGCACCGGTAGTAGTAGATCCGCTTGTTCGTCGTCCGGGTCGAGCTGCGGTAGCACGCATAGCCGCACTCGCGGCAGACGAGGATCCCCTGCAGCAAGGTCGGCTTCTTGGTGTTGCGCTTGGCGAAGTGCGCGTTGCTGGCAAGCCGCTCTTGCGCGAGCGCGAAGGTCTCGTCGGTGACCAGCGGCGCGACCGGGATGAACGTCCACTGCTCGACGGGCTCATCCACGCGGATCTGGCGGCGTCCGCGCCGCTCGCCGCGAGCACGGGTCGTGCGCGTCGGCTTGCCGTGCTTGTCTGCGACCTTCGTCTTGCCGTATGCAGCCTGCCCGCGGTAGGCGGGGTTGCGGAGCATCCCCCACACGGTCGAGCGGTCCCACACCGTCTTGCCGGTCCGCGTCGGGACCTGTTGCGCTGTCAGCCACCGGGCGAGCTCGGCGATCGCGATCTGCTCCTCGGTGTAGCGGCGGAAGACTTCGCGGACGATGTGCGCCTCGGTCTCGTTGATCTCCCAGTAGCCCTCGGTGTGCTCGGTCTTCTTGATGAACCGGTAGCCGTAGGGCGCGCCTGCCATCACCGCCTGGTGGCCGGTCCGAGCGCGGTGCAGCTTCCCGCGGCGGGTGCGCTCACGGATCTGCGCGCGCTCGTACTCGGCGATCATCCCCTGGAACTGGCGCAACAGCTCATCCTCCGCCGACCCCGAGTGCTCGCCGCCGCGCGCGAAGACGACCTCGACACCGGTGCGCGCGAGCTCTTCCAAGAGCAGCACCTGATATGCGTAACGGCGCGCGAGGCGATCCGGGGCGTGGCACAGCAACACCTCAAACGCACCTTCCGCCGCGCGGTCACGCAAGCGCTCAAGCGCCGGACGGGTCAGCGTCGCGCCGGAGAACCCCTCGTCCTCGAACACCAGATCCTCGACGACCAACAGCCCGCGCTGCGCGGCGAGCTCATGCAGCCCGACGGTCTGGCTCTGGATCGTCTCGTCCTGACGCTGGCGCTCGGAGGACACCCGCGCATAGATCGCTGCCACCCTGCCCACCCGTTCGCTCGCCTGCGAGACCCTGTCGCTCATCATCACTCCGATCGTTGCCCGTCACTCGACGCCGCTCGGGCACCACGCACCCGTACGCCTGCGCCAGCCGCACGCTGGCGAGCCGGTCTGACACGAACTCGATCTCAACGCGCCTTGCCACCGTGCCGCTCGTGACCGAGATACGACTGCACCGCCTCGGAGACAGTCGCGCTCAGCGTCACCCCACGGGAGTCCGCCCGCTCGCGCAGCGCGGCGATCAACGACGGCGCCAACCGAACCGTGAACACCGCCGTGCGCTCCGGAACCGCCACGCCATCCGGACGCTCCAGCGCCGCGTTCACGTACCGACGGGCCTGGCGCTCCGACAAGCCGTGCTCGGCCTCGAGCGCCCGGACCGCGTCCGCCGCCGAGCAGTTGACCAGCAACTCGACCGCGCGATTCAACCGAACCGCGTACTCGTCCGCGAACGCTCGACGACTGGCCATCAGACACTTGAATACCACGCCTCACGTCCGACTCCTCCCCGCCGGCCGCGGAATCGACCGCTCAAACTCGAAGTTCGCGATTGCGTGGGAGCAGTGACCGAAGCTCCTTGCGCCGTCCCCTCCTCGGTCGTCGACCATGACCCGTCCTCGATGACTCCCGCTCTGAGCCATTTCCGGATCAGTCGCAGGACCCGCTCGTCCGCGATCCGATGCTCGAGAAACCGCTCCAGCCAGCCTTGATCAAGCCCGGTGAAGAAGTCGCGGATGTCAGCGTCGAGCACGAAGTTCACCTTCTTGCGCACGATCCCGACCGACAGCGCGTCCAACGCATCATGCGGCGAGCGCCCCGGCCGAAACCCGTACGAAAACCCGAGGAAGTCCTCCTCATACACGCGTTCAGCACCTCGACCACCGCCCGCTGAAGGACCTTGTCCTCCAACTAGCGACCCCGAGCGGTCGCAGCCGCCCGTCCGCCTTCGGTATGAACACCCTACGAGTCGGCCTCGCCCGATACGCGCCCACTATGAACCCGGGCGTGTAGATCCTGAAGGTTGGCCTCCAGATCCTGCTCGTATCCGTGCCACGTGACCCCGTCGACCCCCGCGGCCGCGTCCGGACGGATCGCCCGATACGCCTCCCGCAAGCGATCGACGGTCACGTGATGAAGAAGCGCGGTGAACCGCACGTCCTTGTCCTTTCGCGCCACCTGGCGCACACGATCCAGATCACTGGACACGTCCAGTCCGGCGCTGCGTCCGGGACGTGTTTTGCTGGCCGTGTTCCCCTCGGCCGGTCCCCTTCCCTCCACCACCTCCGCCCCCGCCACCACAGCGGGCTTGTTCAGCGGCTTCGCCGGTACTACGGGACCGTCTGACTTCCCGCGCTCGTTCATCGAGGGATTACCGCCATAGCGTTCCCCTCACGACCCGCCAATGCCGATCCACCACCCCGCGAACCATCCCGGACGGGGCATCCGTCGACACCGCGGGCGACCGCGGGACCTCCCGGTTCTCGCGCATGGAGACCTCCGTGCGTGCCCAGGCTCTCTGACCGCGCAGGGTCCGCACGACGACTCGCGATAGCGCCGCCGCGGACATGGCCTTCCGCATCGTTTGAGGACGTCGGCACCCTGAACTCGAGAATTTCGCGGCTCCATAACCCAGCCCACACGTACCCCTGCCAACGCTTCACCGACGCCCTCGCGAACGCCAACGCATGACTCAGGGCCACCGTGGATCGCTACTCCCTCCGATGTAGAGAACTCTCATCTCCTATCTCCATGCCGGTTTATCCCGGCGCTCCGAACGCCCCTGCCTAAACCCCGTCAAGATCACGGGCCACGTCGCCGAACCGGTTAGGCGAAGCGTGAGGTCCCGCTCTCAGCAGCTCAGGGCAGCCCAAGCCCTCGAACCGGCCGCGGCGCTTCCCGGAACTCGTCGGGACGTGGCCGTCGGCCTCAAGCCCGCCGCTAGCCGGAGCGCCCAACAACAGGAACCAGCAACCGGCAGCAGCGAGCCGTCGCGACGGGTCTCGCCAACCAAGCTGGGCTTGGCGCGGCAGCACGTCAAGCTCGTCGAGCGGCAGGGGGCAGCGCAGGCGGGGCGGGTAACCATGCTGAGTTCGCCCAACCTTTTCGTCGCCGCGAGCGTTCTTAGTTATAAGACGCCGCCGTCCCGGGGCTCGAGTTGCGGCAGCAGGGCTTAGGTTTTCCGAGCATTTGGCGCTTGACCCTCCCCGCCAGCACAAGGATGAAATCGACACGCCTCACGCCCCGAGTCGTAAATCGCCTCCGCCTCGGCGCGATCCATGCCTGCAAGATTCGCTGCACAAACGAGGAATCCCTGCCACAGGCCCCGACGACTGAACGCTTACCATTTTCTATATTCCGGTATGTTCTCGCGGCGTGTTATGACAACTTTCTGAGCTCGCGTTCGTTATGGCACGTGAGGCGGTTGGGGGCTGTCGGCATGAGAGGCGCCCCGCCTGGGTTAGGGCTTAGGCGGGGCGCCGTTTGCTGCCGCGGCGAGGGTTGGGGGCTACGCCGCGGCGGAAGGGCATCCGTTCCCCAGCCGGAATTCTCGCAAAATGCAGATTTTTCGGTAGTTTCGCGGTGTAGCGAGCGTCGGGCACTCGTTTTTTAGGCGCCTCCGGGCTGGCGCCGACGACCGTACCGCCGACGGCGTAATACGGGTAAGGACTGGTGAGGAGATCGATCTGTAGCTCGATCCTGAATATCGGCTCGCCGGAGTGCGTCTCGAATAAGGCGGTGCCGGTTTCGGTGGGCGTTGCGTGGCGCGGGCGCGGGTGGGTAGTCGGGTGGGGAGCCCTTACACGTGTGCGCGTACCTCTCGCGGAAACCCGAGCGTCTACCATGCTGCTGGTGGTGTGGCAGCGAGGACTTGAGCCGTCGTACCCCCCTCTACACGTCTGCCTTCTTTCGCTGAAGCCATGTTTCACGGAGCTGACAGATTGTCCATGTCAGTTCCCCCGATTTGATTAACGGACGACCCTGTGGTACCGCGACGCATAGTCTCCGCGAGCGAAAATTCAGCGCAATATTGCTCAGGCTCCGGAGACGTCTAGCGTCGCGCGACGCCGGAGGAGGTCGCGCAGCATGAGGCGGCCGGCGCGGACCCGCCGGGGAGACCGGCGTCATGCGGCTGCGAGCCTACGGCTGAGTTGCGCGATGGCGCATAACGCCGCTCCCAAGGCCAGCGCCCCGAGGACCCGAGCTCGCCACTCTCGATGCGCGGGTGAGCCCGAAACTCTGTTGAACTCGTTCGACCGGCGCGGGAACGGGACGCCCGGCGGCAAGAGGGACCTGTGATCATCCAGCCAGCGGCTGATCTTTGTCGACTCGTATCCCGGCGGGTCCTCTCTCGGGTATGCCCGGCCTCCGTCCATGTACTCCTCGTAGGCCACGCGCACCAGCTCATCGAGCAGTTTGCGCGCTCGCAGATACTGGGCCTCCAACTCGGCGTGTCGCGTTTCTGCCTCGTCGAGCAGCTCACGGATCGACATCACCGCCTCGGGGTGCGTTGGCGGTTGCGGCCGGACGCGGTCTTGGCCTGAGGCTTCCTGGGCCGTGACGCGTTTCTCCTCTGCCCCGTCCGACTTCTCGCGGATCTCCGCCACCAGAGCGAGGTGCGACTGATTCGACACGACTTCTCCTCCTCTACGCCACCTCTAAGCATCCGGACCCGGCCAGCGGCGGACCTGATCCGGTCGAGCGGCCTGCACTCGTGTAAATCAACGCGCAACAGCCAGAGCAACTCGCCGTACCAGGAGTACAAACGTCCGCAATAAGCGCACAAAGTCGCACGCCGTACGGCTGAACGTCTATACGACGCTGAAGCCGCGCCCGGGGGCGACGACCGGCCTCGCCCGACTCTGGTCGCCCGCGTTGAGCATCGCGTTGACCCCGTCGGATCGGCCAGCCTGTATCCCTCTCTCTTTCAACGTCCGGCGAGACGCTCACCATCGAGGAATCATTGACCTTGAGGGCGAGAACGGAGAACGCCGGACATGTTGGAGAGGAGCACGAACGGAGCTGGAGCTGGAGCAGCGGTTGAGGCTGCTGCCGCTGGCCGCGAAGACCAGCGAGCCGTAGGCGAGCTGGGGTTCGTGGGTGGCGGGCATGCCGCGCGGGAGGGGGTCCCGGACCCGGAGTTGGTCGAGCGGGCCAAGCGCCGGAGGTTCACCGCGGAGTACAAGGCGCGGATCCTCGCCGAGGCCGATGCGTGCACGAGGCCGGGTGAGGTCGGCGAGCTGTTGCGCCGTGAGGGGCTGTACACGTCGCAGTTGACGTACTGGCGCAAGCAGCGCAAGGACGGTGGGCTGAAGGAGCTTGGCCAGCAGCGCGGGCGCAAGCCGGGCGACAAGCGCGATGCGCAGATCGCTGCGCTGACCCGTCGGGCTGAGCGAGCCGAGGCGGAGCTTCAGAAGGCGCGGCGGGTGATCGAGATCCAGGGAAACGTCTCAGCGCTTCTGGAAGAGATGCTCGGAGCAGACAGCGCGGGCGGGACCACCGAGCGATGATCGCCGCGACCGTCGAGGAGCTGACGCCGTTGATCGGGACCCGGCCGGCGTGCCGGGCGCTGGGAGCCTCGCCGGCGACGATCTACCGCCGTCGTCGTCCGCCGGAGCCCAAGCCGCCCAAGCCCAGGCCGACGCCGGTTCGGGCGCTGTCTGAGCCCGAGCGCGAGGCTGTGCTCGAGGTCCTGCATTCCGAGCGGTTCGTCGACGTCTCGCCGGAGGAGACCTGGGCGACGCTGCTGGACGAGGGCACCTACCTGTGCTCGACCCGGACGATGTACCGGATCCTCGCCGCCCGCCACGGCGGGGTCAGAGAGCGGCGCGATCAGCTCGCCCACCCGCCGTATGCGAAGCCCGAGCTGCTGGCCGAGCGGCCGAACGAGCTGTGGTCGTGGGACGTATCGAAGCTGAAGGGCCCGGCGAAGTGGACCTGGTTCTACCTCTATGTCGTCTTGGACGTGTTCAGCCGTTTTGCGGCGCGCCGCAAAACGGCTGTTCTGTTCCCGGACCGGTTATGTGGCCGGCGGCGGCGGGGGCCAACGATGGCGGGGGCGAACGGCCCGGTGGCGGCGTTTTCGGGCACATAACGCTCAGAGCGAAGTGAGCCAGTTGAGGAGGGACTCGTCCGAGCGCCAGGTCGGCAGGGTGCGGGGTCCCACCGAGTCATCCATCGGCTCGCTAGCTCGCAGCGCGGCCATTTTGGCTTTCGTGTTGATCTGGGCGTAGCGGTTGGTCGTGGTCAGGTCGACGTGCCCGAGCCACTCGCGGATGACGTTGACCTCAACGCCGGCCTCCAGGAGGTGCATGGCGGACGTGTGCCGGAACGTGTGTGGGGTGACCTTGCGATCGGTCCGCGGATCATCGAATTTCGATGCGTGTCGGCGCACGATCTTGTAGATGCCGGATCGCGTGAGCGGCCGCCCGTGCGCGCTGAACACGGCCGACTGCGGCGTCGCTGGCGGATCGAGCGACGCGATCAGGGCATCCAGGGTCCGCGCCGTCTGCTGCCAGAGCGGGCAGGTCCTCCACTTGTCGCCTTTGCCGTGTAGGCGCACGAGCGGGTGCTCGCCGAGATCAAGGTGCTCGACGCGCAGGTCGGCGGCTTCTTGCACGCGTGCCCCGGTGTTGTAGAGGAACAGCAGCAGCCCCCGGTCTCGCAATGCCAGGCGTCCGTCGCTGGGTAGGTGACGGAGCAGCGCCTGGACCTCATCGCGCTCCAGGAAGTGCGTCTCGGGTGGGGCCACGCGCTTCATCGGGATCGCGGCCACCTGTTGGCAGATAGCGAGCATCTCCGGCGTTCGTGCGGCGATGTACTCGAAGAAGCTGTGCAGCGCGGCGAGCCGCTGGTTGCGGGTGCGGGTGTGGTTGCCGCGTTCCTCCTCCAGGTGTCGGAGGAACGCGGTCACCCGCTCGCAGGTCAGATCATCGAGCGTCAGGCGTGTGATCCTGCAGCGCTTCTGGGTTGCGACGAACACGAGCAGGAGCCGGATCGTGTCGCGGTAGCTGCGCACCGAGCCGGGGCGCAGGCCCTTCACGGCGATCAGGTGATCGACGAAGTAGCCGTGCAGGACCGCTCCGAGCGTCTGGCTTTTCATCGCGCCACCTCTGACCAGACCGGTTCGGCGAAGGTCTCGTATCGACGGTTGGCCTCCTGCATCAGCTGCGCTGTGATGGTCAGATAGATCGCCGTCGAGACGGGGTCGACGTGGCCCATGAACGTCGAGAGCCGCTGAAGCCGCGCAGCTGGGTCAACGCCCTGTCGATAGAAACGCAGCAGACACCCGACCGCGAACGAGTGACGCAGGCTGTGCACCACGGGTGGGGACACGCCGGCGGGCGCGGTGAACCCAAGGGCGAGGACCAGACGATGAAACGTCATGCTGACGCTGCGCGGATGCACGGATCTGTGCCCGTCGAAGGTGAACAGCGGTGCGTCGTCGTCCAGCCGCACGCCATCACTTCGGCGCTGCAGCTGCTCGCCGACCAGTTCGCCGATGCGCGGGCCGTGCGGAACAAGCCGACTCTTGCCGAATTTGCCGCGCTCCACGACGAGCAGGCCGCGGGCGCGGTCGACGTCACCGACACGCAGCGCGCTCGCCTCACCCACGCGCAGCCCCAGCCCGTAGCAGAGCGCGAAGATCGTGCGATACGTCTCACCGCGTTCGGGGGCTTGCGTGCAATCAGGGAGCGCGGCGGTTGCATCGAGCAGCCGTCGCACTTGGGTGGTGTCGAACAGGAACGGGATCCGCGTCGCGGTTTCCCGACGCGGGCGAGTCTGCCACGGCGAGGCATCCAGCAGCTCATGTGCGACGGCCCAGTCGAGCAGGCGGCGGACGACGCCCAGCAGATGATTGAAGCCGCGCGGGCGCGGGCGTGACCGCGACGCCAGGAAGTCATCCAGCAGGACCGGCGTGAGCTCCTCAAGCCGGCCGGCGCCGTGCTCCTCGGCGAAGCGCACAAGGAGCCGGAGCTCGGCCTCCTCGCTTTCGTACTTGCGGCCGACCGCGCGTTTGTGCTCCACGAAGCGGCTGACCGTGAGCTCGAGCGTTGTCATGCGAGCACCTCCTCGCCGTCACCGAGGGCGAGTTCACGCAAGGACTCGACTGCCACCTTGGTGTAGATCTCCGTCGTCTTCGGGGAGCGGTGCCCCACGAAGTCGCCGATCGTCTTCAGCGAGAAGTCGGCGTCGACGAGTCGTTGCACACAACTGTGGCGCAAGGTGTGAGAGCCGGGACGGGAGACCTGGATCCCGGCCTTCAGCAGATACTTCGTGGCGAGCTTGGAGATCGCCGTGTGGCTGATCGGCCGCACCGGAGCGAAAGCCATGAAGAACACATGCCGCTCCGCGCTCTGTGGGCGGCCGTGCTTCAGGTAGTCCACGAGCGCCTCGCCGACCGAGCTCGAGAGCGGGAACGCGGTCGAGTGACCGGCCTTGCGTCCAGGCACCGACAACCGCTCGCGCGTCCAGTCGATGTGGTCAAGCGTCATGGCCGCGACCTCGCGGCTGCGAAGGCCATAGGTCGCGAGCAGGAGCAGGGCGGCATAGTCCCGCTTCCCGCGGCTCGAGTTCCGGTCCACGCAGGCGAGCACCTGGCTCACCTCCGCCCGCGAGATCGATCGCGGGATGTCAGAGAGCCGGTAGGTCCGCGGCCGATCCACCGTCTTGCTCAGATCGCTCGCGAGCACGCCTTGGCGATGCGCGTAGCGCAGGAACCCGCGCAGCGCCCCGCACAGCAGACCGACGCTCGCCTTGGCCAGGCCAGCCCTGGAGCGCTCCGCGATGAACGCGCTGATCAGCGCTGGCGAGAGCTCAACCAGCTGTTTGACCCCGACTCGTCCGAGGTAACGCTCGAAGCTCCGCAAGTAGCACCCGTAGCCTTGGACCGAGGTAGGCCGAAGACCGCGCTCACACAACAAGTACTCGAAGAACCCCGGGAACTCATCGATGAACGGCACGTCAAGCAGCCGGCGGCGGCTTCCCGTGAACCCGGGAACAACAAGGCAAAGCATCTGCTCGATCGGGCCACGGACATTCTTGACACGCTCGCGCGCGGCGACGGCACCGAGCTCAGCGGCGCGATCCGCGGGGACCCGCTCGGCGACGAACGCCTCGACATGAGCTGGTAGCTCGCCGACGGACCCGGCACCGCCAGCACGTGCGAACTCACCGAAGGCGAACAGCACCGGCACACGACAGCGCACACTCGCACGGCTATAGCTCTGCTCGGCCAGCCAGACGACGTAGCGCTCGATCTCCGAGCCGATCCACGACGCCCGGATGCGATCGACCGCGTGAGACCTGACGTAGTAGCTCTCCAGCATGAGGGACAAACTCCTCTCCGGTAGATGGGTAGAGGACCCACCCTCAATCCCACGCCCCAGGGTTATGTGGCCGGCACCGGCAAGACCCACGCGCCGATCGCCGTAATTGCGGGAACTACTTCACCCGCGGGCACATAACAGGTCCGGGAACAGAACAGCCGTTACGTCGTAGGCTGGACCGTGCAGTACCGGGAGAACGCGCAGCTCGCTACGGCACTAATCGAGCAGGCCGCTGGCTAGCAGCAGATCACGCCGAAGATCCTGACGTTGCACGCCGACCGCGGCGGCCCGACGCGCTCCAAGCCGCTCGCGTTCCTGCTCGCCGACCTCGGCATCACCAAGACGCACTCACGGCCCTACACCTCCAGCGACAACCCCTACTCGGAGTCGAACTTCAAGACCCTGAAGTACCGCCCCGAGTTCCCCGCCCGGTTCGAGACCATCGAGCACGCCCGCACGCACTGCCGGGGGTTCTTCGACTGGTACAACCACGCCCGCCGCCACTCCGGCATTGGGCTAATGACCCCGGCCGCCGTCCACCGCGGCGAGGCGGCGGAGCTGCATGCCACTCGAGCCCGCGTCTTCGACGCCGCCTACCACCGGCACCCCGAGCGGTTCGTCCGCAAGCCGCCCGCCCCACCCGAGCTGCCGGTCGCCACATGGATCAACAAGCCGTCCGATACGAAGGAGACCGGCACCGCTCACTAATTTCGAACGCGAAGCATCTCACCGAGCTTGACAGGCTCCGTATCGCCCGGGGCGGGTGGGGCTATTTTCTTGCGGGCTTGCACCGCGGCGATGGCTAGCCGTATCGCCGGACACATGCGCGATGGCTGCGCCAGCAGATGCCCGAGCACTCGTTTGGCGAGATTCCGCTCATCGCAGTACGAGCCCGTGCGATCTCGGCTGGGTCTTCTCGCAGCTGCCCAGGCGTTGGCTGTCGAGTCGTCAGCGTGGCGAGGAGCGGGACCCGCCAGCCGCTGGCAGCCTCGGTCCCGTCTCGCAAGGTCTGCGGCATTTCCCCTCTGACGGTGAGGGGAGGCTGTGCCGCGGAGGCATTGGGCGCTGAGCTTTGGCCTCGCCGCGGGGACTTCTGTATCGGTGGGCTTCTGCGCTTGGCCGGCTTTGATTCGGCCGGGATAATGGAGCCGAAAGCCTGCTGGCGCCCGGTGGCGGGCGACGTTCGAGTTTGGAGGAGACGGGGCATGACCGACGCGCTGATTGGGACCGAAAGCGTCCCCGGGGGCGATGGTGTTGGGAGCAAGGTGTTTCGCTCGGAGTTGAATCCGGTGGATTTCCTCCGCAGAGCGGCCTACGTCTATCCCGAGAAGACGGCGGTGGTGGATGCGGGCCGTCGGTACTCGTATGTTCAGCTCGCGGAGCGCTCATGGCGGTTCGCCAATGCGCTCAGGTCGGCGGGGCTGAGGAAGGGAGACCGCGTCGCCACGTTGTTGTTCAACTCGGCGTCGATGCTCGAGGCCCATTTCGGTACTCCGGCGGGCGGCGGGATCCTCGTGGCGATCAACCATCGCCTCGCGAGTCCAGAGGTGGGGTACATCCTCGGACACAGCGGCTCCCGTTTCCTGCTGGTCGATTCCGAACTGGAGTCGCTAGTTGCCCCGCTGGAGCTGCCTGGCGTCACGGTGATCCGGTGTGCGAGCAGCGGTGATACGCAAGATGAGTATGAGCTGTTCCTGAACGCGGCGTCCTCGGCGCCGCCGGAGAGCTGGCTCGAGGATGAGGAGGAGACGATCTCGATCAACTACACCTCCGGTACAACGGGGCAGCCGAAGGGGGTGCAGTACACATATCGCGGCGCCTACCTGAATGCGCTAAGCGAGGTAATCGTTGCCGGGATGAGCCCCGAGTCGGTGTACCTCTGGACCCTGCCGATGTTTCACTGCAACGGCTGGTGCTTCCCGTGGGCGGTAACCGCGGTCGCGGCCCGCCACGTCGCGCTTCGTGCGGTGGACCCTGACTCGGTGTGGCAGCTGATCGACTCGGAGGGGGTGACGCATTACAACGGCGCCCCCACGGTTCAGCTGATGATCATCAATCATCCCACGGCGCACCGCTTAGAGCAGCCAGTGACCGCGATGGTTGCCGCGTCGCCACCGTCGCCGACCCTGCTGGCTCGGATGGCCGAGTTGAACTTCCGCGCCGTCCACGTCTACGGCCTGACCGAGACATACGGGCCGATCACGGTGTCTCCGGTTCACGAGGAGTGGGAGCGCCTGCCGCTCGAGCAGCGCGCGACTCTGCTCGCGCGTCAGGGCCAGGCCTACCCCTCGGCCGACCTGGTCCGGGTGGTCGACGAGGACATGCACGATATCCCGCAGGACGCCGACGCGATGGGCGAGGTGGTCATGCGCGGCAACAACGTGATGAGCGGCTATTTCGGGGACGAAGCGGCCACCGAGAAAGCCTTTCACGGCGGCTGGTTTCACTCCGGTGACCTGGCCGCCTGGCACCCGGATGGCAACATCGAGCTGCGCGACCGAAGTAAGGACATCATCATCTCCGGCGGCGAGAACATCTCGAGCATCGAGGTCGAGCAGGCGATCTGCGCCCATCCCGCCGTTCTCGAGTGCGCGGTCATCGGAATTCCCCACGAGCGCTGGGGAGAACGACCGAAGGCGTACGTCACGCTCAACCCCGGAGCCAGTATCAGCGCAGATGAAATCATCGCGTTCTGCCGCCAGCGGCTCGCACACTACAAGTGCCCCGACGCGATCGAGTTCGGGCCACTCCCGAAGACCTCAACCGGCAAAGTCCAGAAATTCGTCTTGCGCAAGCGCGAATCGGCTGAACGCGAGACCCGAGCCGGCACGACCTAGCCCGCGACAAACAACTCTCGCGACGGCACCAGCAACGTCGATGTGACCAACGATCGCCCAGTGCCGCCGCAGCAACATTCTGCGCCCAGACGCGAGCCCGCGGACATGCCCACACTCCCACTCATAGCGCCCGCGCTACTCGGATCGCTGGGGATCCAACTCCCTAATAGGCGAAGACCAAACATCAGAGCGGACGATCGCATCCCTCTGCCGCCTGCCCTTCGACAGGCGACTGGTCGCGATAGCCGGCCGGTGCTAGCTCATGACCGCCTAGTCGGGCGAGTTGCAAGCAGCGCACGCCGACGAGTGCGCGCCCCGATCCGCCCAGATCCAGCTCACGGCCGAGCGCCCGGCCTGAATCACCCGCTTCTGGTTCCACGAATCCTGAGCCGTGTCGCCGGACGCGGACGCCGGGCCGGACAGTTCCGCTCTGGGGCGACGAGCTCCCTGCGCAGCAGTCGAGGCATCGGTCGCTGCGGCGACGAAGAAGTGTTGTGGGGTCCGGGCTTGGGTTAGCGTTTCCGCGGCGTCGATTGTCGTTGTCTTTTCGGGCGGGGTTCGGCTCGGAGAGCTCCGCTCGCGGGCGTGTAGATGCTCTCGTGGCCATCGTCCCAGCGGATCCGATACCGAGGCGACGGGTCGCCGCG
The DNA here is from genome assembly GCA_963709205.1 of uncultured Solirubrobacterales bacterium. Taxonomy (GTDB): domain Bacteria; phylum Actinomycetota; class Thermoleophilia; order Solirubrobacterales; family Solirubrobacteraceae; genus Palsa-465. The sequence goes on along the minus strand of CAVPVP010000016.1, from coordinate 36,858 downwards.
TAACACTTCCTCAACGACACCGGCGCGGGGTCGGCGGCTCGTTGACTCGGACTCCGCTACGACGCGCTTACCGACTTCAAAGGCCATGCTCACTTCCGATCGTTCGTGCTTACTTTGGGAGCGCGTAACCGCGGTCGGCCTTGACCACCTCGCCGGCCTTCGCGAGCTTGCTCAGCGACGCGCTGATGGTGCCCGCCTTGATGCCCGTTTCGGTTGCGATCTCCGAGGCGGTCTTGGGCCCGCCCTTTAGCGCCGCGAGGATCTTCTTCTTGTTCTCACCGCGCGGCGCGCGGGCGTTGGTGCTCGTCGCCGGCGAGGTGTCCTTTGGCGCTGGCGCCGTCGCGGGCTGCGTGACCGGCCGTTGGCGACGGCGCGTGCCGTCGACGCGCGAGCGGACTCCGCCTTCCAGCCGACCCAGCGCGCGCTTTAGACGCTCGAGCTCGTCGCTCAAAGCCTTGTGGTCCTTGAGCTGCTCTTCCACCTCCCGGATGCGCCCCTTGATGCTGCGGGCGATATCCGACACCTCGAGTTTGGCCATGTAGTTCTCCTGGTCAGGGTCGGTGCGGGATCGTAGTGATGATGATGACGCGCTGACCGACGGGGCTCGGCGCGCCGACATCGGCACCGTGGAGTTTCGCGGTCGCCAGGTACGCCTAACGCTTGATCTCGGACCGTGGTGTCGAGCTGCAGCCAGAGAGCCGACGGCTCGAGTGGCTCCGCGGTGCACCGTGGCTGCCGGCGCGCTTCACCAATGCCCAACGACCTCGTGGCTCGACACCACCTACAGGCGACACGGCGGTCCAGCGACTGTACGCCCACGCAGCCCGCAGCGTGCCTGACACGAGCGCGTGAAAGCGCCGCCCGAGTCGATCAAGCTCGACTACGTACAGCACCGGCCACGTTAGGCGACCGTCGCGGCCCGCGCTCTAGCTTCTGCTCCGAGCCGGCGGCCAGCGGAAGCAGGAGCGCCGATCTCGTGGCTGCTGGGGCGACGAAGGAGAAGCGCGCCACCGCGAAGACGGCGCGTCGATTTGGGCGATTGAACCAGCCGGGTTAGCGCCGTCGACTGCCCGCGCACGTGGTGGCGCCGTCGAGCTCGGTGTGCGGCGATCGCGTGGGCCGGCTGACGGCGGGCCGTCGTACGATTACCGGCAGGATGTCGGCGGTGCCGGTGGGCGATGTGGCTTGGATGACCACGGTCGTCTCCTCGCCGAGGTGCACGGTCGGGGTGGCGCTGGCCGCGAGCTGCAGATCGCCGTTGTGGCCGGCGACGAGGTGGCTGTCCTCAGAGGGGTCGCTTCGAGCATCTCCTCATACACGAGCATCCGTGAGGATTGCAGGTCGCCCCGGCCGGCTTGGCCGGCCCGCCGACCACTAGTGCGGTGGCGATCGCCCCGGCGGTCGGGCTCGAGGCCGCGCCCTTGGGGTGATGGTGCTTGTGCTTGGGGGTGGCGGGCGCTCCCGGGGTCGCTCCGAGGCCAGCGCCGGCTTACCCAAGCCTCGTGTCCCAGGCCTAGGCGTGCGCTACAGCACGCACGACTTCTGCTTGTTCGACCAATACTGCTCCACGTTCCATCCGGCCATGGGTAAGGTTCCGAGTTGCTCGCACAGGTCGGAGACCTCGCAACCGTTCGCGTCGGCCCAGAAGCCATCGCCGCGGGGATTGGTGAACGTCTCAGTGAGCTCGTGGGAAATGCAGTAGGCGACCGAGTCAACGACGGCATGAGGCGAGCCCGACGGCTCGGCCGGCATCGCCACGATTGCAAACGGCACATCGGCCTTGAAGCTCCTGGTCACGCTCACCAGCGACCAATCAAGCCGGCGGTAGTCTGTGTTCCATCGCGCGAGCCACCACTGGCCGTTGCTCGGCAGGTAGATCAGGACCTCGGACTTCCCGACCCCGATGAAGTCGCCGACCCAGGTGGGATCGTGCGAGGTATCGCCAAGGTTGATGCCCCTGGGGTCGCGGGTGCGCGATACGACCTTCCAGTCGAACTGGCCGGCGTCGCCGTTCCACTGCGCAAGCCACCACTGGCCATTCGACGGGGCATAGAGCAGCACCTCGGACTTGCCCGACCCGCTGAAGTCCCCGATCCGCGTTGGATCGTGCGAACTGTCCCCGAGGTTCACGCCTCTGCGCTCTCGCGTCCGCGACACGACCCTCCAGTCGAACTGATCCGAGCCGGCGTCCCATTGCGCCAGCCACCAGTAACCGTCGCGCGCCGTGTAGAGCAGCACCTCGGAGTTCCCTGACCCGGTGAAGTCCCCGATCCAGGTCGGGTCGTGTGATGTGTCGCCGAGGTCAACGCCGCTAGCGTCGCGGGTGTTCGACACCACCGCCCAGTCGAACTGAGCCGAAAGCCGGTCCCATTGAGCCAGCCACCACTGACCGTTCGGGGGGGTGTACAGGAGCACCTCGGAGTTCCCTGACCCGCTGAAATCGCCGATCCACGTCGGCGCGTGCGATGTGTCGCCGAGGTCAACGCCGCTGGCGTCGCGGGTGTTCGACACCACCGCCCAGTCGAACTGACCCGCGCCGGCATTCCACTGCGCCAGCCACCACTGTCCCTCGTGCGGTCTGTAGAGCAGCACCTCGGAGTTCCCCGACCCGCTGAAGTCGCCGACCCACGTCGGGTCGTGCGAGGTGTCCCCGAGGTTGAGGCCCTTGTGGTCGCGAGTGCTCGACACGAGGCCCCAGTCGAACTGATTCGAGCCGGCATCCCATTCGGCCAGCCACCACTGACCGTCGCTCGGCGTGTCGAGCAGCACCTCGGAGCTCCCCGACCCGGTGAAGTCGCCGATCCAGGTCGGATCATGGGATGTGTTCCCAAACGCGGCACGGGTACTGGACACGAGGCTCCAGTCGAGCTGGCGCGAGTCCGTATCCCACTGAGCCAGCCACCAGTCACCATCCGTCGGCGAGTAGAACAGCACCTCGGACCTCCCCGACCCGGTGAAGTCGCCAATCCACGTGGGATCGTGGGAGATGTCGCCGAAATCAAGTCCGAATGCGAAGTGGTGGTGCCCGTGGTATCCGCATAGTCCGGTCAGCGAGGTGACGTCCCCGTTGTGGACCACCTCGCCCGGGGGCGGGATGATCAGATAGGCCCAGTCACGCGCGTCGGCGGCGGTTTGCGGGTGGGGAACGAGACCTTGCGACAGCCAAGACTGCAACTGCGGCGCCGGCCCGGCCGCGCCGCCGTCGAAGATGTCCCCATTACAGGTGGCCACGCCAGCCACGCGACCGGCGCCAACGCCGTATTCGGCCAGGTTCAACCAGTAGGTGCTCTCGAACAAGTCGCTCACGAGCGTGCCGAACTCCGCTGCGACGTCGGGGTTCTGGCGGTAGTAGTAACCCCAGCACACCACCGCGACGACGGGATGAGTGAGTACATCGCCCCCATGCTTGTTGACACCGCGGGCGTAGCCGTGGCAGTTCGCGTTGATGCCGCCGGCATCGTGCTGCGCCGACCCACCTCCGCAGTGAAGACAGGGGGTCGGCGTCTTGGACCGCATCGACATAGCGCTCGGCGACCCCGCGGCTCACCGGGCCTGCGGGACCTGCGCTCCCGAGTGCTGGTGCGACTCGATCTCGGCCAGGAGCCCGTCAGCTTCACTCACCTGCGCCCCAGTCAGATAGCCGTGAGCACCACAGGACTGGATGATTGCCCGCGTCGCGACGAACTGGGCTTTGGTGATCTTCGGGGCTCGGGCCGCGAGAACCTGCTCGAGACCGGGTATCACGTTGGCGCACGCGGCAGCCTCCTGGTCGGCCAGGAACTCTCTGATCGCCTCGAGCAGTCTGGCGCCGTCGGGGCTTCCCCACCCGGTACAGGCGTCGTACCCGCGCCTGGCCGGATAACCCGGGGCGCCGCCCAAGGCGTTGCTGACCGGTCCAGGGGCGCCGACGATGTCGCGGAACCCGGCCGGGACGATCGCGTAGAGGATCGAATTCACGAAGCCGAGATTCGCACCAATCGCCGCGTTCAGGACCGCGATCAAGCCGGCCCAGAGCGGCGCCGACGCGCTCGTGCCGTCCATACTGACCTGGATGGCATTGTTCGCGAGCTTCAGCGGATAGCCGCTGTTCGGGCTCGCGTTGGCGGCCACGTCGGGAACCGCGCGGCCCACGTGGCGGTCGTTCACCGACTTCGGGACGCCCGCATTGGCCTGGTATATCGGCAAATCGAAATAGTCGCTGACCCCGCCTCCCGTCGCGCCGCTCGCCACGTTCGGCGCGACGCCGAAGGTGTCGTTCCAGACATACTCATCATGGCCCCTCAGGGTGATGTTCCCGATCGTCGTACCGCCTACGCTGAGGACGTACGGATCGCTGGCGGGAAACTGCACGTGAGCTTTGCCGTCACTCTGTTTCGAACCGCTCCCGGCGTCACCAGAGGCAACGCACACGGTTGTGCCCTGGAAGACACAGTGCTGGAGCGCGGTGTCGACAGCCGAGAGCCAGCTCGTCGTGATCCCGTCGTTCCTCAGCGTGACCGCGTCGTCGCCATCCGAGACGTAGAAGCTCGAGGACAGCACACTGCACCTCGGATCTCCTGGATCGGGATTGGCAACGCGCATGAAGAGATCTACCCAGCCCTGCTGCGTGTAGCTGGTGAAGTACATCGCGATCTCAGCGCCCGGCGCCGCGGTCGCTGCGACGCACATGTCCTGCGTGGTCTCGGGATCCGCCGTACCGTCGTTGCTCGAATCGACGCTGACATCGGTGATGGTGGGAGCCGGATAGCCACTCGGGAGCGACGCGAAGTAGTTGGTGATGTCCTGCTTCTGGTATCCGCGTTCGGAAAAGATCGCGATCGTCTGACCGGCCGCCGAGTTGGTGGGGAAGTTGTACAACCCCCTCACCCTCGGGACGGTGATCGTCCTGGTGTTCGGCGGATCACCCGTGTTGCTCTTCGTGATTCGCCGGTTATCCAGGCCGAACACGCCGAGGATCACGCCGCTGAGGTCGTCGGGAACGTAGACGGCGCCTTCCCGGCCCCGAAACGCCTCCGTCCGCGGGTCTTCCTGCTGACGCGGGCGAACCGGGTGCTCGTAGCGCCGCAGCTCGACGTGGAATGCCCTCGACATCTGCGAGACCTTGCCCCGGACGACGATCGTGCGTCGGGCTGCGTGGCTTTCGACGACGCTCAGCCCGTGCGACCGGGCGAACTCGACCACCCTCGCGATGTCGTCATCCGACGCCCCATAGAGCGCGGCAAACTCCTCGTCCGACAGTCGCGGCCGCGCGGCCGGTGGGGTAGTGGCGTAGTACGAGAAGTCCGGCAGCGGCTCGCCATCCGGCGTCTGCCGCAGGAAGACCGTGACCGACATAACCTCGTTCGGGTCCGCGGGCCCTAGGAGCTTCGCTGTCGCGGGCAGAGCGCGCTCGCTCCCCTCGATTGGGCTGTAGCTCTCCGTCCTGCTCGCAGCGGGCATCGCGAGCCTCCCCTCAATTAGTCCCCAAGGATCACGCCGGCAGCCGCACGGAATCGACCCGAAGCGTAACCACGACACACGGCCGCGTGTGATTTTGTCGTCGGCGCCGAGGATCCCGGGCTCGCTATCACCGCGGTCTCACGCGCCGATGGGCACCGGGCCATACGAGCCACCCTACGCTCGCAATGCTCCTGAACCTCATCGCTGTCGACATTGACAGCTTCGCCTTCAGCGACGACGAGCAGCCATTGCTATGGGCTCCGGACGAGTCTCCCGTGCCGATGGACCTGGAGCTGCGGGAGCGTTGAGCTGTTCATTGCGAGGCGCGTCGAGCAGGTCGACGACCACACGACCCGCGCGGCCTGAGCAGCGGGTACCCCGGCGAGTTGGCGATGCGCGCCTACGCCTCGCCCACGACGCCCACAATGCAGACCGAGCGCTCGACTCGATCGACCGATACTTGGGCGCGTCTCCCAGATGGACGAACGCGTTGGCCACGACGACTCTGCGCTCGGCGCTCCGGCTTGCTCAAAGTCGACCGGGAGCCAGCTATTTGAGCGACTGCTTTGAGCGACTGCTAAGGTATCCGTGGTGAAGCCGGGCACACCCGACCAGCGCGTCGCTAGCGAGCCGCTCAGCGGGACCAAAGCGAGGATTGCCGAGGCGGCGGTTGAGACGCTGAAAGCCAAGGGGTTCGCTGGTGCTAGCGCCCGCGAGATCGCGAGGACAGGTGACTTCAACCAGGCGCTGGTCTTCTACCACTTCGGCAGCGTCCAGAATCTGCTGCTCGCTGGGCTTGACCTCGTGAGCGACCGCCGGATGCGCGCGTACCGGTCAGCGTTCGAGCGGGCACAAACCGTCTCAGAGTTGGCGGCGCTAGCTCGCGAGATCTATGAGGAAGACCTCGACAATGGCTACGTGACCGTCCTTGGCGAGATGGTGGCCGGTGGCATGTCTGACCTTGGTCTTGGCCGCCGGGTGGTGGCGCGGCTCGAGCCATGGATCGAGATGGTCGAGCGCAAGGTGGGAGCGCTGCTTGCGGGATCGCTGTTGGAGTCGATGGTCCCGCCGCGCGATCTGGCGTTCGCGATCATCGCGCTGTATCTGGGCATCGACATGCTCAGCCAGCTCGATGGGGACCGCGCCCGAGCTGAGTCGCTGCTCGATCTAGCAGTACGCGCCGCACCGCTCGCCCAGACGCTGTTGCCTTCCCAGCGACCGGAGCAGCGATGACCGGCTCGGACACAAACCGTGACCTCGTGACGGGAGCGTTCAGCTACTCAGGCGCTCAGATCGCAAGCCGGCTACTCGCGGGTGGAAGGGACGTCGCGACCCTCACTTTTCACTCCGACCGGCCGCATCCGCTGCGCGACCGAGTCCGAGCGTTTCCGTATCGCTTCGACGACCCGATCGCGCTCACGCGTGCGCTCGAGGGGGTCAACACGCTGTACAACACCTACTGGGTGCGCTTCGACCACGGCCCTGCCACGTATGCCGGCGCGGTCGCTAACTCGCGGACATTGTTTGACGCTGCGAATCGCGCGGGCGTGACCCGGATCGTTCACGTGAGCATCGCCAACCCGTCAATCGATTCGCCGCTTCCCTATTACCGCGGCAAGGCGCTCGCTGAGCACGCCGTAGCGGAATCCGGGGTGAGCTACGCGATCGTCCGGCCAACCTGGATCTTCGGCGGCGAGCGAGAGATCCTCGCAAACAACATCGCCTGGATCCTGCGCCGCATGCCGCTGTTCGCGATCCCAGGCGACGGCCGATACCCCGTCCAGCCCGTCCACATCGATGATCTCGCACGAATCTGCCTCGACGCGCGTTGCGCGTCTACGAGGGCGTACCGCTCACGACGATCTCCAAGGAGGTCGGAGCGAACGTCCAGATGATCGAGCAGCACTACGCCGGAGTCATCGAGACCTGGGATGGCCAGCGGATCCCCGCCGAGGACCAGATCAGGACAGCACGCGAGCAGCGCATCCTGCGGAGCACAGGATGAGCCCGATCCTCGAGAGTGAGACCAGGCGCCGTTACCGGCGCGAACGGATCGCCAAGCGGCGCGCCGAGTTCTTCGCCGACAAGACCTGCATCGACTGCGGCGCGACGAAGCATCTCGAGCTCGACGGCCGCCACACCTCCCAGCCGGTCAACCACCGCGTCTGGTCGTGGTCGGCCGCGCGGCGCGAAGCCGAGCTCGCGAAGTACGACATCCGTTGATGCTCGTGCCGGCGAACGCGGCTTGCCGACCATCAGACGCGCCACGGCACCCGCGGCCGCTACGAGCAGGGCTGCCGCTGCAACGCGTGCCGCCAGGCCAAGTCGCGCCGCAACGCGCAGTACCGCGAGCAGCACCGAGACGAGATTGCCGCCAAACGGCACGCACGTCCGAGCGAGCCCAGGACGGCCGTACCGCGTCCGGGATCGTCGGCGTCTGCTACTCCCCGGCGATGAACTCGTTTGTCGAAGATGGCACGTCAATCGCAATCCTGTTCGGCGGTGACCCATCCGGCCGTTGGTCGGTTATGACCGCGCGCCCCGGCGGCCAGTGGATCGCCGAGAACGTACCGGCCGATCAGCAGGGCAGCGTGCAGATGGCGCGCGCGGTGGTCGAGGGCTACCGCGGTCAAGCCGTTCATGCGCACGCCGCGATCCTGCTCGTGTTCGACGGGTTCGCGTTTCTCGCCGGTGAGCCCGAGGCAGAGTTGCGCCAGCTTGCCGCCGACACGCACTCGGCCGTAGTGGCCGTGCGGCACGACGAGCGGCATGCGACCTACGCGCTCACGAATGATTTTACCCCGGTGCCCGAGCCCGAGGTGGTTCCGACGAAGGTCGGCGTGCGCGTGCGTGACATGTACTGGTTGCGCCAGACGGCACACCGCGCGCGGGACGCCGGTGATGCGGCCACCGAGATATCCGGCCCCGACGGTGAACCGCTCACCCTGAAGTGGTATCCCGACGGCTCGCGCCGCGCGGAAGGTTGGGACGAGTCTGGCAACGGCAGCGTGGCAATCAAGGTCCAGGGCGAGATGGGCGAAGTGCTGCTCTCGGAGATTGACCTACGCAAGGTCCGGTGACGCCCACCCCTACAGTGATTGGCGGGTGTTGTGCCCGCGATTGGACTCTCTTGGACGGCCGCTTACCGAGCGGCCGTTCCGCATTTCGGTGGTGCCATGTGTTCCTATCCTGAAAGGAGAGAGTGCAATCAACCAATAGGAGCACAACTATGACCGAGGCACTACAGACGATTATCGATCCCCAGACAGGGACCGTATTCGCATACCTTGACGAGACCACAAATTTGTGGCGGGAGCCAAATTCTGGTGCATACTTCTCGCCGTCAGGTTCAGGCCAGTTGGCCTCGCAAGAGGAACTCGACAACCACGTCGGGCAGCTTCTTGAGGCCAGGGAAATGGAGGCCGCCATGGCCGCGGGCTACAACTCGGCGGAAGCTGAGCGCGCCGCGCTCGAGGCTCGCCAGGCCGCGGAGGTCGAGCGGTATATGGCCGAGCGCGATCAGTTCTTGGCGAGTGACGAGCGCTACAAGGGCATCGACCCCGAGACTTTTGATCGCTTCGTTGCCGAGCAGCCCGAGGAAACAGGTACTTGGGAGGGAGCAGCCGCCGCCTATCAGCGCCACGCCCGCGACCCCCTGAGCGCCGAGATTGACGCCATCTGGGGAGGTGAACGAAATAATGAGTAACAGCCAACGCAACAATCCGGGCTTCCGCGAGAACGTCAACAAGCCCACCCCAGACCCAGCGACCGGGACCAACTACGGCACCGACGCGAGCGCGTTCCAGAACCGCGGCGGCGTGGACCAAGGCGCGGGCGCGTACGGCGCTATCGACGGTGTCGACGGCGGCGCCAGGTCCAACACCGTGCCGAACCAGGGCGTGCTGCCCGAGCAGGGCGGCGCGATGCGTCAACTCGGTAACTGACATGTCCCTCATCACCTCCACCTCAGCGCTCGCACCCGCGTCGTCCGTCCAGGTTGCCACTGGCGCCGACACGCAAGCCGTCGAGGCCAACTCCGAACGGAACGGTCTCATCATCCAAGCCCTGAATGCCAACTCGGCGCCGGTGTTCCTGACACTCGTCCAGCCCAACGCCACGACGCCCGCGGCGTCGGCCGCGTCCGCTCACGTCGAGCTGGCCGCCGGTCAAACGTGGTCGAGCGTGCAGGGATCCGGTGACGGGGTCGTCTGGCTTAGACGTGTCAGAGCGTTCAGCACGGCGGCGCAGAACCTACGAATCCGCGAGTTCTAATCCAATGGCAACGGTGAAGCACACCGTCGTCGGTGGCGAACTGAGTCCGGAGCAGCGCCGCGGGGTGAACCGTAAACAAGGGCTCGCGCCGCACCAGCGGGGCGTCGGGTCGACCACGGCCTACACGGCCAACAAAGTCGGCGACCGGCGACCCGGGTCGCTTGGCGGCGGTCACCCGAAGAAGGTCCAGCGGTCCGCGGCCATGACCCGGCGCGGGATGCTCAACCGGCGCGGGACGCAACCGCTCCAAGGGAGCAAAGTCATTCCCCCGGCCACTATCGGCTGATGCCGCGCCGCAAGCTAAATGCCTCCGAGCACCAAGTACGAAGTGTCCGGCGGCGGCCACCACAGCATCCACGACTCGTTCAGCGAAGCGCTACGCGCTCTCGAGGAGTCCAATCCCGCGTGAGTGCTAGCCCCAGTACCAGAACCCATGGGTGTGGATGAGCTTCGCGACAGACGTACGCCAGCTGCCGTGGTAGCTGATCCGCGTCCACAGACGCGTGAAGTGGCCGTTTTGAGGGTCGTAGGCCCGCAGCCTCGCGGGATGTGGGTAGAACCTGCCGACTACGCAGGCCGGCTTGCAGTTGTCGAGCCAGAGCGCCCCCGACCCGACTGCCTGCGTCACCGTCCAGCTCGACCATGCGATCCGACCAGCCCACCCCGGGTTGCTGCTGGATTGGCGGCCGTGCTGTCTGGCACCAGCCAGGAAGGCGCTGCCATCACCCGAGAGCCCAATCATGCGCGGACGCACCGTGAAAGTGTCGCGCCACGGATTCAGCAATGTTGGCAGGGGAGCGTAGCCGGGGATCCACTGCCAGCCCGATTGATACCAATTCGCACCATCGCTCCCGATGTCGTTGTCAGTAACCTCGAACATGACACAGCGAAAATCGAGCTGAGCGAAAGCGTTGCTCTGGAGCGTCCCGGTGTAGGTCGCGCCGTCGAATGTCCCTGTCCCATCCACTTCACCTTGATAGCCGGTCAAAGTGCCTGCCATCCCGAGGGACGTGTATGTGTAGTTCGCATCTGTGACCGGACCCGTGTCGAAGGTCAGTTCTGTCGCGTTACTGGAATCCGTGAGCGCCCCCGCGGAAGTCGTAGTGCAATCGGTCGCGAGGGTCATGTCCAAGCTCCAGTTATCGAATCTGCCAGGAGCGGGTTGACTCGCCCAATAGCCCGGGTCGTACAGTGACATCGAACCCGTGACTGTCCCTGCGACGTCGTCATACGAGATCGCTGCCGTTTGCAAGTAGGGCTCCGTATCCACCACGGGAGTTTGTGGGGAAAGCGATGGCGGCTGATACGGGGCTGGCAAGCTGACGGATGCGGTCCGGACGGCCGCCGACGCAGAGGCCGCAAGCGCGAGCACCGCTACGCCGATGAGTGTTGCGAGCGTCCCACTGAGCCGCGCCGCCCTTCGTAGTTGCTTCATCTCCAAACCCCCTTCGGGCAAGCCGGTTCGTCCGAACCGGCCAGTTCGACTGATACCAGACCGATGAGCTACCTGGCAAGACCTCGGACGAAGGAGTAGCTTGGCATCGAACATACGTTCGCCTATCTGCCGATCGGCGTCAAGGCCCGTGGACCGAGCACGGTCACGGAGTACGACCCCGAGCGGCCGTGGATCGTGCGCGGCCACGAGCGCCACACGGTCACGGTCACGCTCGAGGACGGCGTCCAATTCCGGGCTTGGGCGCGAGAGCGCTGGCGGGCGCCAGGCTGGAGCGTCGAGCTGGACCCATGGCAGCTAGCGCCGGAATGGTCGGGAAGCGCGAAGCCCTCGAAGGTGCGGGGCCACGGGCCAGCGCTACCGTAGGCCGTGCCAGAGCCTTCCTGACCTTCGACGAGGGCGGCGGCCATCACGCCGAGAAGACCGCCTTGCGAGGCGGGGGCAAGGACTAACCGCGAACGGTCGGCTTGGCGCGCTTCCGCGCTCATCCGTTCGGGCCAAGCTTGCCCGAAGCTGCGTAGGCGGCTGCCTGCGAACTCGTGTAAGCCGTGACTGCGCCTTGTGTGAACCTGATATCCCCTCCATTCGATCCTGCACAGTCGACTACCGTGTCGTTGGGAGTACAGCTCAGCGAGTAGTACTGCTGGTCCTGAGGACTCCATATGTTGACATCCCGGGTCTGCGTGGGATCGCCGCTAGAAGCCTTGAAGTACTCGTAGAAGCTGTTGTTGGCGAAGTCGCAAGTGTTGTTTGACGATGCTGAGAGGAAGTCGCCGGTAGACGAGTTGCTCCAGCACTGAACAGGTAGGGCGGTGCCGGTGGTCGGAGTGATCGCGGTCGATGTGCCCGGCATTGTCGCGGTGTACGGCATCGTCGTATTGTCTGTCGATGGCGATTGGATGCTGCTCTCGCCCCCATGATGTGAACACGCACCCGAAATGCCGCCCGCGTGACTCCAGGTACCATCGCTGCACTGGACCACCGCGCCACCCTGGGCCGCTTCGTATTGCCAGTCGCCAATGCAGGGATTGCCGTTGCAGGGGCCTACTCCGCTGTCACCGCTGGACGGCGGCGGCGGAACGACGCACGCCGGGGCTCCGTTCACCACGCTCGGGTCCATCCCTTTTGAGGAGCAGTTCAGGGGGTCCGGGGAGTTCGCCGGGTCGCACGTAGGCTCGGTGACGTTGCACTCGTAGGGGCCGGGGCTTACGCACCCGTCGTTTTTCAGAGGGATCTCCCCCGTCGGACAGCCCTTAGCCTCGAAGCGCCGTTATGGTCGCGATGGTGGCAGCGGTTAGGTCGTGGGGGTGTGAACGGCCGGGTGAGCGTTGTTGTCGGCGCGGAGATGCCCGGCTGGATCGTTGATTGGTGTGGTGCTTGTGCCGGCGGCGGTCGGTTTCGGGCAGGCGAACAGGGTCGGCCTGCGCGGGTTGGTTGTGAGGGGCGGCCGCGGGTGCGGTGTGTGCTCAGCAGAGCGCCGGGATCGTCCGGACGCGCTGGAACGCCGCGGCGAGCGCTTCGGACCAGGGCCAGTCGCGATCGAGCTTGAGGTGAGTGCGTCGGCTGTGACGGACGAGCTTGGCTGCGATGTGAAGCAGCCTTTGGCGCAGGCGTTTTGGCTCCGCGGTCGCGAGCTCGCCGTCCAGGCAGATCAGCTTCGTCCACGCCAAAAGGTCTTGGGCGATCAGCGAGGTCTCCAACCAGGTCTGGTTGTGCTCGAACGCATAGTGGGGGAGGTTGCGCATGCCGGTGTCCTTGCCGGCGCGGATGCTGTTCTCGACGCGGGCGCGGCCGCGGTGGCGCAGCTCCAAGACGGCGATGTCGTTGCCGTCCTGGTCGGTGATAAAGCACGTGTACCGGTAGCCGTGCTCGTCGAAGATCGTGAACTGCGCGCCGGGGTGCGGGCGCTCGCTGCGGCAGATCAGCCTGGTGCCCTTAGGCCACGCGGATAGATCGATCCGATCGGTGAGCTCGGCAACCCAGGCGCCGTCACGATCCTCGCCGGCACCGTTGATCGCCTGTACCCACGCCGTTTCGGGAACCTGAAGGATCGTTTGGCGGACCGTCTCGGTCAGCTCGTAGCCGACCGAGAACTGGATCCCCGCCTCACGGCAGTCCGCGGTGAACTGGTGCGTCTGACCGCCGATATCCGTCCTGACGAGGATCTCCCGGTGAAGGTCCTCGGCGGGCAGCTGCGCCAGCGCGAGCCCGAGCACCGTGAAGTGATCCTCAGCCGTGTTCGAGCCGGCGTTTCCCGGCCGCAGGATCGCCGCCAAAGCCTCCCCAGTCTCATCCAGCCAGCAGCCGAGCGGGTGGAACCCGTACCCGTGCTTGTAGTTACCGGCCGCCAGCTCCTTCTCCGAATGCGCGCTCAACAGCGTCGCGTCGATGTTCAGCGTGATCGACTCCGGCCGCGCGCCGGCGTCCCACGCACGCGCGCGGGCAGCAGCCCGCGCCGCACGGATCCCGTCGAGCAGCTGCTCATCGACCGCCTTGAGCACACGGTGCGTGGTCGTTTCCGATGCCCTGGCGCCGAACAAGCGCTCCTGACCGCGATACGCATCGATGTCGGTCACACAATCCCCACCGTCAGCGAGCATCACCGCCACGTCCCTGAGCACCCGCCCCGGGTCGTGCGCCGAACGACGCTCGCGCGTCGCCGCGAACGCCGCCGACAGCGCGCCGGTCAGTCCGACCCGATCGGCCAGCTCGACCAGCAGCGCTACCCCCGCGTGCGAGATCAGCCCCTCTCCGTCCGCGGTCACTTCTACCGTTTCCAAGCGAGTCGTAGGCTTCACCAACTGGGTGTCCTCCTGGGTCGAGGTCGAGATCTTGAGCAATCCCGATTCTCACGGCCCGGGAGGACGTTCCCCCGACCCGACGTCAGCCCACTACCGGCGCTTCGAGGTTAGCGGCGGCGAGGACCCAGGACGGCGCGGATGGCCTTGGCTTCCGGACGGTCCGCGTAATTGATGTGGTCGACGTGGCTGGCGCCGCGGGCGTGGTAGCCGTCGAGGTGGTGGTCGTGACCGTCGTGGTTGTCAAGTACTGCGCGACGGAACCGCAGCCAAGGAGCGCGACGAGCGCCACGACGGTGATCGCGACGTGCGTCGCGATCGAGAGACAGCGGACTCGTGAAAGGGCAGCCATGGCGAACCTCCGCGGCTATCCGACGGTCGTGACCGCCCGGCGCCGACACCGTGCGGGCACTGCAAGAACTGCCCAGAGCCGATGTGGATGTGATGCCCGGATACTCATGACTGACTCCCGTGGGGACTTCCGAGTGCGGACAGGTCCCTATTTGTGAATGGCGTTTCTGTCGCTTTTGGACGAAACGGCCCGGAGGTCAGCGGAAGGCAGGTCTTGCCCGGCGTGGGCCTGCGCGAGAGGTTCGAGCAGTAGCGGCCCGATAACGGCCCTAAATCGAGCTTACTCTTTTTTCAGGGCTATAACCGACGAATTTCTAAGGATCTTGCGAGGCCCGTGGTGTGCGGCGCCAGCGGCCGCGTTGCTTCTGCTGGTCGCGCGGTAGCTTGCATCCGTGCCCGAATCCCGCGGCGACTTCATGACGGTCGCCGAGGTCGCGGCGATCCTGAAGCTGAACCAACAGACCGTCCGCAACTGGATCGACGCGAGCACCCCGCCTGCGGTTCACGTCGGGAGGCGCGTGCGGATCAACCGATCCGACTTCGAGCGCCTGTTGGAGCAGAGCTACACCGTGGCAGGCGCAGAGCGGCGGCTGGCCCGTTGATCAGCGCGCTGCTCATCGGAATGCCGGATGATTGCAGGGGTTTTCTGTCCGTATGCGGGATGCCTTCCAACTGGACAAGAAGGACCTGTAGGTTGGTCACTTGGTCCGCATCCGTTCGATGAGATATAGGTACGCCCATGGCTGACGAACCAACGTCCACCTTCCAGCTCCCGCTCGTCTACGTCAACGCGATGTCCCTTAGCGGCAGCCCGATCGACGTCGCCCTTGATCTCGGCTACCGAGGCCCAAACGGCGAAATCAACTACGCGGTGAGGGTGGCGATGACCTGGGAGCATGCCGCATTGATGAACGACCTCCTCGGACAAGCCCTCGACCGATACCGGAGCGATTCCGGGGACATTCGCGATATTCAGAAGATGGCGGGGGTTACCGTCGAATTCCGTAAGACCGACCCAGGAGAATGAGATGCCGGTAGTCGCGGGCCAAATCGAGCAGCAACAGTCCATCCGATCCGATGACCGCGTTCCGTCCGGCCAAGTTGTCTTCGTCCGCACCGCGGGCGACGCCATGAGAACCGCCACGCCCGACCTGATGGGTGCGTTCCGGATCGAGGGTGCGTTCCGAATCGAGGTCGCGTTCCGGATTGAGCCCAGCGAGGCGAGCGCGCCTCGCGGCATCCCAAGTGAAGACGTGGATGCGCTGATGGAATGGCTGCGCAGTGACTCCCTCGATTGGGATGCGGTAGAGCGGGCGCGCGAGGACGCCTGGCGGTAGCCGCCCTTCGCAGCGTGGCATCGGGTCGCGCTCCATACGACGGTCGCACGCTCCTCGCCGATACCTCAGCGTGGGCCAACATCAGAAAGCCGCAGGCACCCCCAGGTTGCGTGACCGAGTTCACGGCGGCGCTGCGGAACGGCCAGCTGTGCATATCGCCCATCGTGCGCCTCGAGATGATCTGGGGTGCGAGGAACGCGGCCGAGGCAGAACGCGAGGAGGGCAGGCTCAGCCCTGTTCGAGAGCTGCCGATCACTCCCGAGATCATCACGAGCGCGATCGCCGGGCTGAGATCGATGGCTGGACAATCGCCCGGGTACCAGAAGGTCCCCATACCGGACGCCTTGATCGCCGCCACGGCGCAGAAATGGGGCTACGGCGTCCTGATGTATGACCGCGACTATTCACGCCTGTCCCCGTTTTCGGAATCGATCCGGTCTGGATTGCGCCGCTCGGATCGATCTGACTGGGCAAGCTGAGAACTCAGCTCCCTGGCACCTCCGGGAGTGGAATCTCGCCATCCCAGATGTTCACGGGAGCGGGCTGGAGACCGCCGATGACGCTCGCCTCGAGCAGGGCATCGAAGTCGGCGCGTCGGATGCGAACCCGTCGACCGATGTGCAGCGCCGGAAGCTTCCCCTGATCGATCCAGTTTTTCAGGACCACCTGAGGGCGCACTTCGGCGCACCGCTGGTGGGGGTTAGCGGCTTTCGGTCCGTCTTTTTAGGATGGCTGTTCCGTCCGGGCGTCGGCTTACCGTCTGCGACCGTGCTCGATCTTGATCTGGGCGGCGATCAGCCGGGTTTTCGTCCGTTCCTGGTGCGCGGCGACGCGTGGACGTACTGGACGGTGTACGACGGCGCGTACGAGCCGGTGACGGTTGCCGACCTGTACTTGCGCAGGGTTCGGTTCGGCAGCGGGATGGCGCTCGGCACGACGCGGATGTACGCGAGCAACCTGGCGTTGTTCTTCGAGTTCTGCGTGGCGACGGGTCGGTCGCTGCGCCGGGCCGCGCTGGAGCTTGATCGTTTCATGCACTACCTGGTGGTGACGCCGATCGAGCGTCGCGGCCGGGGTCAGGGGCAGTTGCGCTCGCGCGAGCGGGTCAATCACATCCTGGTGGCGGTGCGCGAGCTGTACCGGGAGGCGGTCGCCCGCGGACTGCTGGGCGGGGAGGTGCTGCAGGCGCTGTTTCGGGTCGAGCGGGGCTTCAGGCTGCCGGCGGGCGTGGTTGAGGGCCAGGAGTTGACGTGGCATGCGCGGCCGCGGCATCAGCTGCGCACGGCCAAGCGCGGGCGTCCCGCGACGGTGGCGGTGGAGCAGTTCGCGGGCTTGATGGCGGCGTGTCGAACGTGGCGGGACCGGAGCATCCTGGCGTTGTTGGGGCGGGCGGGGCTGCGCCGCGGCGAGGCGGTCACGCTCCGCCTCTCAGACGTGCACCTGGCCGAGTCATCGCGCGAGGTCGGCTGCGTCGAGCCCGGGCCGCATGTGCATGTGCGCCGGCGCGAGGATCTCGACGGCGGCGCCGCGAAGAGCCTCGACCCGCGGATCGTGCCCGCGGATGAGCTGGTGGTGTTCTGCCTTGACCACTATCTGCTTGAGCGCGCCTCGGTTCCGAGGCGGCCGGTCGGATCGTCTGCTGGTCAACCTCGACAGCGCCTATCGCGGTCGCGGGATGACGCCGGACCGGCTCGGCGCGCTGCTGCGCTCGCTCAGCCGCCGCGCCGGTCTGGACGAGGTGATCACTCCGCACCGGCTGCGTCACAGCTTCGCGAGCGAGCTTGAGGCCGCGGGCGCCGGGCTGGTGTTGATCCAGGAACTGCTCGGGCACCGTCAGATCACGAGCACCCAGGTGTATGTGCAGCCGGGCGCGGCGGCGCTGCGCGCCGCGGTCGAGCGCGCGTATTCACGCACGCGCGCGCTCGCCGGCGCCGGACCGGAAGGGCCGCGAGTGTCGACAGCTGAGCTGGCGCAGGTCCTTCCGCTGCGGGTGCCGGGATCCGTTGCGGATGAGCAGTCGCGGCTGCGGCGGGCGCTCGATCGTGCCGCGATTGATCGCGGCAGGCTATGACCCCGCTGCTCAGGTGATCCGCCCGCCGGCGGATCATCCGGTGCTCGGCTATGAGCTGTGCCCGGTCGCGGGGTGTATGGCGGCGGTCGTGGCGGGCCGGTTGTGTTACGGCTGCCGGCAGCGCTTCCGGCGCTTTGACGGTGCGTTTGAGGAGTTCGTCGACGATCCCGCGCGTGTTCGCGCTGTCGCGGCGCGGCGAGCAGCGGTTGTGCATCGTGTGTCGCTACACCGGGGCACGAGCGCCCGGCCGCCGGGCGCAACGGGCTGTGTCTGAGCTGCGACTCCGGCCGCAGGTTGCGCGGCCAGACCGTCGACGAGTACGTCGCGACGCGCGGTGCCGCGTCGTTCTTTGGGCGCTGCGCTCGCTGCGAGCGCTGGGCCGCCTACAGACGTCCCTCGGTTGTGCACGGCGTGCCGTTCTCACTGGGTCGCGCTCGGCAGGCCGCGCGCTCGAGGAGTTCGCGGCGATTCCGCTGCGCCGCTCGCGCGCGGCAAGCCGTGGGATCGAGGTCGACCTGTCGGCTCTTCCCGAGCGGCTGCGGCTGGAGATCCTCTACGCCTTCCAGCAGATCTGGCTTGATGGCGGCTATGTGTGGGAGGGGACGCGCCGGCTGCAGTCGCTGATCGACGCGCTCGCGCGCGTCGATGCGCGGTCGCTGCTGGACGTACGACTCGCTCGGAGGGCGGATGGTGGCCGTGCTTTACCGGCGGCTGCGCGCACCGGTCGAGCGACTGCTCGCCGATCCGCAACGAGAGCTCGAGCGGGACGTGTGGCGGCTCGGGATGCTGCGCCCGGACGGCGGCGGTCAGACGGTCGACTACACCGCGATCACGCAGCCGTGGCTGCGGGAACTGGTCAAGCGGCTGGAACCAGCAGCGGCTGGTATCGCATAGCGTCGGTCTGTCTGCGGCTCGACGCGCAGGTTGGGATCGCGCTCTCGAACGTCCTTCGGCTGCGGCCTGACGGTGGCGATGATCCTCGCGCTTGCTGTGCCGCCAGGATGTCGTGGACTTCCTGGTGCATCTGCGGGCCCGCCAGCTGCGGCGGCGAGATCACCAACGCGCATCGGCGCAACTGCATCACGCGCGTGCGGGCGATGCTGCGCGACGCGCGCGAGCGTGGGCTGCACCGCCAGCCGGGACCGCTGGTCGGACTGGCTCGAGGAGTTCGCGTTCGTTGACGCGGACGTGCCGCGCAAGCCGGCGCGCGACCTCGAGGGCGAGCCCGAGCGGGCGCTTGCCGCAGACGGTCGTCGACCAGCTGCTGGCGCCCGACGCGATCGCGCGTCTTGCGCGAGCGCGCCGGTGAGGCGGTGGCGTGCGCGATCGAGCTGCAGATGCGCACCGGCCGTCGGCCGCAGGAGATCGCGCACGCCCCGTTCCGTTGCCTGGAGCATGAGCAGCGCGTGCGCGAGGACGGCGGGCTCGAGAGCCTGCCGGTGTTCGTCTACCGGCCGGAGAAGCGGCCCAAGACCCGCAAGGAGCTGCCGATCTTCGCCGAGGAGCGCCGGCTGATCCGGCGGATGCAGGCGCTGGCGCGCGAGCGGTTCCCCGACGCGGACCCCGCCCGGCTGCCGCTGCTGCCGCGCCAGATGCGCAACCGCGACGGCCACAAGCCGCTGCCGCCGACCGCGCTGGCGTGGAAGATGCGCGAGTGGGTCGCTGGGCCGGAGGAGCTGGCCGGGCCGGACGGCGAGCCGTTTGACCGCGCGAAGGTGTTCCCCTACGCGTTTCGCCACTCCTACGCGCAACGGCTCGCCGACGAGGGCGCCAGCGAGTCGGAGCTGATGGACCTGATGGACCACGACTCGTTTGAGACCACCCGCGGGTACTTCCGCATCCGCGCCGAACGCCGCCGGCGAGCGGCGGACCTGGGCCGCCAGGCGCTGTTCGACAACCCGGGCCGACGGCTGATGCGGGGTCTGGAGCAGCTCGCGGAGGCCGAGCGTGCGCGGATGGCGCTGGGGTCCCTGGCCGTCCCCTACGGCGCCTGCGTCGAGCCGGCGAACGTCGCCTCGATGGGCGGCGCGTGCAAGTTCATGCTCAAGTGCCTGGGCTGCAAGCACTTCCGCACCGACCTCTCGCACCTGCCGGCGCTTGAAGCCTACGAGCGCCAGCTCGTCGCCGCCCGCGAGCGCCTGCCGGCCGAGGCCGAGGTCGACGGGCTCGAAGCGCTGGGCGCGTCAGCGCCGCGCTGCCCTCCGCAGGAGGAGATCGAGCGGGTCCGCTATCTGATCGGCGCGGCTCCGCGAGGCGATGGGCGAGCTCGCGCTCCGACGAGCGCACCGAGCTTCAGGCGCTGCTCTCGGCCGAGCGCACCAACCGCTCGGCGATCCTCGAGCGGCTGCCCGCGCGGCATGAGCTCAACGTGCTGAACGTCGGCGCGACGTTCGACGGGGCGGCGGGCTGATGGCCTCGACCGAGCACCTGCTCGTGCATCACAGCCTGCGCTCGCAGCAGAAGCGCGAGGCGGTGCTTCGGCCGCGCGGGCGATGGTCCGCTCCGGGCTCCAGATCGAATGGGCCGCGCTCGCCCGCGGCCGGCGTCTCGGAGAAGTTCATCCACGACCGAAAGCACGCCGACGTCAAAGCGCAGGTCCGCGAGATGATCGCTGCGCAGGCCGGACGCCAGGCGCGAGCGCGCAGGTCGCCGAGGATCAGGTGACGATCGCGTCGCTGCGTGCCGAGCTGCTCAACCTCCGCGCGCAGCTCAGGCGCAAGGACCGCAGCTCGCGGTGCTTGGAGCGCAAGCTCTCCCAGCAGGCCGGACGAGAGCTCGAGGCCGAACTGCCCCGCCCGCCCGGGTCGCTGATCGAGCAGGCCGAGCGCGCCTCCCAGCGCGCGCTTGAGCTCGAACGGCCGCGTCGGCGAGCTGCAGGCGCAGCTTGACGAGCGCGACCGGGAGATCCTCGCGCTGCGCGACTCGCTGCGCAAGACGATCCGCGAGCGCAACACCGGTACGTGAGCGCGTTCCTCGCAGCCGTCGATCAGGCCGCCCTGCGCGGCCCGGAAGGCGGATTCGTGCTGGCGCTCGCGCACCGAGATCTTCGGGAGCTGGAAGCTCGATCGTCCGTTGCGCCGCAGGTGAGCTCGCCCGCGCCTTCCCCGCGCGTTTCGCCGCACAGCCACTCGGTGCTCGAGGCGAGTCCTGGAACGGATCACCTACGCCAACGAGGAGACCGGCTACACGATCGCGCGGGTGGCGACCGAGCGGACCGGCCCCGATCTGCTGACCGTGGTGGGACCGCTATTGGGCGCCCAGGTCGGCGAGAGCCTGCGCCTGACCGGGCGGTGGAGCAGCCATCCCAAGTACGGCAAGCAGTTCCAGGTGCACTCCTTTACCACCGTGCTGCCGGCCACGATCCAGGGCATCCGCCGCTACCTCGGCTCCGGCCTGATCAGAGGGATCGGGCCGATGATGGCCGAGCGGATGGTCGCGCACTTCGGCACCGACATCCTGACCATCATCGAAGAGCAGCCGGGCCGGCTGATCGAGGTGCACGGGCTGGGACCGAAACGGACCACAGCGGATCGCTGACGCGTGGGAGGAGCAGAAGGCGATCAAGGAAGTGATGGTGTTCCTGTCCGGCGTCGGCGTGTCGACGTCGCTGGCGGTCGCGGATCTACAAGCGCTACGCCGAGGACTCGATCTCGGTCGTGCGCAGCGAGCCCTACCGGCTGGCCTCAGAGGTGTGGGGGATCGGCTTCAAGACCGCCGACACGATCGCCCAAGCGGTCGGGATCCCGCACGACAGCCCCGAGCGGATCAAAGCCGGCCTGCAGTACACCCTCTCCCAAGCCGCCGACAGCGGGCACTGCTACCTGCCCGAGCCGGACCTGATCCGCGACGCGACGAAGATCCTGGAGGTCGACCAGGAGCGGATCGGTCCCTGCCTGGATGAGCTCGTGGATGAGGAGGGTGTCGTCCGCGAACAGCTGCCGGCTCGCGCCGATGTCACCGGCACCAGCGTTGCCGCGGTCTATCTGATGCCGTTTCACCGAGCCGAGAGCTCCCTCGCCGCCGGGATCCTGGACCTGCTGAATACACGCCATGAGCGGCTACCCGCGTTCGCCGCGGTCGACTGGCAGAAAGCGCTCGGCTGGCTACGCAATCGGACCGGCCAGGACCTCGCGCCCGGCCAGCAACAGGCGGTCAAGCTCGCGCTCACCAGCAAGGTCGCCGTGCTGACCGGCGGCCCGGGGTGCGGAAAGAGCTTCACCGTCCGCTCCGTCGTCGAGCTCGCCACCGCCAAGAAAGCCACGATCGTGCTGGTTGCGCCCACCGGCCGAGCCGCTAAGCGCCTGGCCGAGCTGACCGGCCACGAGGCCTCAACCGTTCACCGACTCCTAGAGCTCCAGCCCGGCGGCGAACCCAAATACGACCGCGACCATCCCTTAGACGCCGATCTGGTCGTAGTCGATGAGTGCTCGATGATGGACGTGATCCTCGCCAACAAGCTGATCAAGGCGATCCCCACGGAGCGCACCTGCTCCTCGTCGGCGACGTCGACCAACTTCCCTCAGTCGGCGCCGGCGAAGTCCTACGCGACCTGCTCGCCGCCACCATCCCGCGAGTGCGCCTCACGGAGATCTTCCGCCAAGCCCAGCAATCAGGCATCGTCATCAACGCCCACCGCATCAACCACGCCCTGCCCCCGCAGCTCACCGGCTTTCCCGACTTCTACTGGTTCACCTGCGACCCCGCCGAGGACTCCGGCTTACACCCGGCCGAGGAGACCGCCAAACTCATCGTCGACATCGTCGCCCGCCGCGTCCCCGCCAAATTCCGGCTGCACCCAGTCCGTGATGTGCAAGTGCTGGCGCCGATGCACCGCGGACCCGCCGGCGCGGGCAACCTCAACGCGCTACTGCAAGACGCGCTCACCCCGCAACGCGACGGAACGCCAGAGAAACGCTACGGCGACCGGATATTCCGCGTCGGGGACAAGGTCACCCAGCTGCGCAACAACTACAACAAAGGCAAGGCAGGCATCTTCAACGGCACCGTCGGCACCATCACCGGCCTATCCCTCGAAGAGCAGACCGTCACCGTGCTCACCGACGAAGACGAGCAACTCGACTACGAGTTCGCCGAACTCGACGAACTCGCCCACGCCTACGCCACCACCATCCACCGCTCCCAAGGCAGCGAATACCCCGCCGTGGTCATCCCGCTCACCACCTCATCCTGGATGATGCTGCAACGCAACCTGCTCTACACCGGCATCACCCGGGCCAAGCAACTCATCGTCCTGGTCGGCTCCCGCCGCGCACTCGCCCAAGCCGTCCGCACCCCCGGAGCCGGCCGCCGCCACACCGCCCTCACCCACCGACTCCAACCCGCCGAATAGACGCCGTCGAACCGTTCCACCCGGGCGTGTCACCGGCGCTGCATTGGACGGTGCGTCCATGCACCGCCCACAACATCAGCCGGGCTAGCGGGACAACCTCGAAAGCTGTCCTGAAAATCCAGTTGCGGACCGTCTGCTGATTCACCTTCAGGATCCAGGCGACCTCCACGACGGTCAAGAAGTCATCCGGACCGGGCTCACTCGGCGTCATTCGTCGGCATTCGGCGCTTCCTCGTCCGCCATCTCTCCGGTCGCCCTTCGGAGTTCGCGCTCGATGCCGCTGAGGACGGTGTCGTCTACTCCAGGGGCAAGCGGGCCGCGACCGACGACGGTAGGCGGAGGTGTTTCGTAAATGCGCGGGGAAGTCGAGCCGTTCGGTGGGAACTTCCCTCCTGCAACAGCTAGCTGGAGGTAGTGAGGGCCTTGTGGAGCGAGCGCGGCCAGGATCGACTCAGCCGCAGCCCAGGCGGCACGCACGGCGTCGTCCACCATGCGGTCGATGAGCATCTGGTCAACGCCGGGGATCCAGTACACGCCTACTGTGCCGTGCCAGGTGGCTCGCACCATCCATGACCGCCCGAGCAGGCCCTCTCGACCTTCCGACGCGAACAGACGAGAGTCCTGAGCGACATCGGTTCTGAACGACGGGCGACCGGCGTTTGGTGGCCCGTGATCGAGTTCGTCGACGGTGGCGCGTACGCACTCTGCGAAGTCCGGACTGAACAGTCTGGCGCTGATCTCCGGCAGGTATCCGGGTGCAGCGAGTCCCAGGCCGAACTGCGCTCGGTTGGACACGTAGCGATTCAGGCCCCGACCGAAGAACAGCATCTCGCGTGCAGCCGCGTCGGCCTTAGCGTGAGCTTCCTTTCGAGCCGCATCACCACGGCCGAACAATTGCGCGAGCCGAGTTGGTTCCGTCACGGAGACTGTCTGGCCGGATACGCGCTCGTAGACCGTCCCTCGGGCGTTGCAAGGCGGGGTCGGCGTCGGCGGCACGCGGACGACGACGACGTGCCTTCCGTCGGTTGTCGAGAAAGTCCGGGTGTCGAGGCCGTCCGGATACGGGTTGACCCCACCGTTGCGCACGACGTTGCCGATCCACGTCGGCGGCTCGCCAGCGAATGGGACCCCGCCGAGGCTCCACGAACCGTCACCAGCCTGGGTCGCCCCGATGATCAGGTAACCGCCGTCATGGCTATTGGCGAAGCCGCACACTTGGCGTCGGACCTCGCTGGCCTTGATCTCGGTCCCTTAGGCTTCCCACAGCAGCGGCTCGGGTTCGGCATCGGCCAGGAACCGCTCCAAGTCGGCCAAGCCAAGCTCCTCCCAGCGCACCCCGAAGATCGTCACGGCGCAAATCCTCGCAGTCGTCCCCGCCGACTGCCGTCAGCGGCGGCCGAGTCCCCGACGACGCGCGGTGCAGGGACGGGTTTGCGGCGCGGACGTCGCGGCTTGACCTCGACAACCAGGTCCGTGATCGCCACGCTCCCGGGAACCGAGCACCCTGAGGGTAGTGCCAGGCCCCTGCTGGCGTTACCGCTTACCAGCCGAGTGCGGTCTTGACCGCGACGAGACATTTGACGAGCGGTGTGGCGGTGTTGGACTGGACGAAAACGACGTCGGCGCCGGTCGGTGAACGGAGGATGTTGCCCGTCATGTTCTCGAAGTTGACGGCGTCCGCTCCGAGCTTGACGTAGCAGTCGCCGCCGTTGTCGCCCGGAGCGATGTGGTGGTTGAGGTTGAACGACAGCTGGTCGTTGAGACCGAGCTTGGCGACCAGGATCTTCTCGATTCTCGGGGCACCGAGTTGCGCCTGCGCGTCCGGGGCTTGCGACGCGCTGCTGATCACGGCGTTGTTCTGCCCGGCGGCAGTATTCGCGGACGTCGTCGAGCTTGCCGCAGGCATCTGAGTCACCGTCGTCGTCGAGCTGCCGCAGCCGCCCAGCCCCGCCCCGACGGTGAATGCCGCCGCCAGCAACAGGGCGCGCATGCCTGAAATGACCATATGCGCCTCCTTCTCAACTCCGGGTCGCCGGACCCGGCGGCCAGCCGCGAGGTTGCGTACCGCCATCCTACGCTGCCGCTTTGGGCTCTAATCGGGGAAGCGCGGACTCTGCGCGCTGCTAGCCGACAGCCTCCTGGCGGTGCTTTGCCCCTTTGGGAGACTGATACCCCATACGTTCACCACGAATCGGTCGCCCGCGCGGTTCAGCTTCTGGCGCAGGCGGAAGGCGTGCGAGTCGAGCGTGCGCGTCGTCCCTATGAGCCTACGTTTTCGCTGGATTCGGCCGACTCCAAATGAACCAGAACCAGCAAGGATCAGCATGTTTCCCGCAAAATGCGCCGACTTTGCCAAGGCAGTCCGTACCCGGCTAGGGCGACCCGGGTAACAGACAGCAGGGTGAGGGCCCCCGAATGGGGCATGGTTTTAGGGGGCAAATCAATGGGGCCCTCACCCCAGATCCCGAGCACCGAGCCCAAACGAACGAGCCGTTCACTGGATGGGGATTTTTCTCACCAATTGCGACAACCTGACGGGCGTTATGTCTACCTTTTGCGCCAGCGTCGAATTTCTTAGGGCTGGAGGCCCGGCGTCCCAGAGATAGAGCGGCGCCCCGCCAGGGGGTAGGCGGGGCGCCTGCTGGCTGCCGCGGCGGTGGTAGGACTAGTCGCCGCGGCGGCGGGGCATCCGTTCCCCACGCTCTGATTCTCGCGAATTCGGGCCTTTTCTACTCATCTTGCCCAACCGACGTTAGCGACAAAACGGACCAGGAGTCTCCGTATTTACGGCCCCCGCCGACCAGCGACCCGAGCTGGCTGTGCCTCAAGCCGAATCAAGCGACTGCGCAGCGATCGCCAGCCCCGTGATCGCGGTCTCCAACGCCGCACAGTCCTGCTCGTGAGCAGAGGCGAGCGTCCGCCGGATCCCTACGACGCTACCCGATGGCTAGACAACTCGCCACGGCCGTCGTACAGATCCCGGAGGCGGTCAGTGGTCCGAAACACGCCGCTTCTGAACTTAGCGCGGCTCCTGAGCATCGGCTAC
The DNA here is from genome assembly GCA_963709205.1 of uncultured Solirubrobacterales bacterium. Lineage (GTDB taxonomy): Bacteria > Actinomycetota > Thermoleophilia > Solirubrobacterales > Solirubrobacteraceae > Palsa-465. The sequence goes on along the minus strand of CAVPVP010000016.1, from coordinate 10,741 downwards.
AGGCTCGTCGACGGATGATCGCGGTCGAGGCTCCCTCCCGGTGTCGGTGCCGTTCGTATGTGAGGAGCGCACGTGCAGGGTCCGGGTCGACCCTGGTCCTACTCCAAGGCTCCAGAACTCCCGCGCTCGCACCACCGCCGGACGACGCGGAGGTCGTTGGTCTGGGCGAGCCCTTCCAGATCGAGGACGTGGACGGCACCTACCGGATCGAGCGCCTGACGGGCCACGCGGAGGCGCTGGTGATCAACCGCGTCGAGTGACGCCAGCACGGGCCTATTTGCCCGGGGGCGGCGTTCGGCGGCGGAAGCGAAGCTCCGGTAGAAGTTGCTGAACAGGCCAAGGCGCGCTCGAGTGCGATGTTCACCCCAGCGTTCACCCCATCGGCCTGTAAGGCCCGAAAACCCAGAGCCGACGCCCGGACTCGAACCGGGGACCCCTTCATTACGAGTGAAGTGCTCTACCAGCTGAGCTACGTCGGCGAGGTCGGGTCAGTCTACCCCGGCCTCGCGCGCGGGTCCCGTTCGCCGGCAGGTCGCGCTACTCCTCGAGATTGTCCGAGAGGCCGTGCAACAACGGCGTGAACGTAAGCTCGTCGTCGTTGATCAGGCGCCGGACGAGCTCGACCGTCGCCGCGCAGTCCGATCGGTGCGTGGCCTGGATCGGTTCGACGTAGCTGTCGTGCATCAGGACCACGGCCACCTCGCCGGGCGCCGCCGCGGTGATCTGCGCCTTCACGTCGGCATACAGCTCGGCGCCGGCGTGACCAGCCCAGTCGTGGCTGTCGATGGTCCAACCCGCGAGTTCGAGCTTGCGCTCGTGCGCGATGCATCTGGTGGTCGGTCTCACGAAGCCGCCCCCACGGCGGCCGCCAGAGATGCGGCGCCGGCGCGCCCAGCTCATGCAACAACGTGGTGACGCGATCGATGTCCGCCCTGACCTCCGCCGCATCCAGATCCCAGTGCGCTCGGTGATGCCAGCAGTGCGGCTGAACCGAGTGACCTGCTCGGAGCGCCTCGGTGACAACGTCATCGTGCTGCAGTGCCTGTTCGCCCCAGATGAAGAACGTCGCGTTCACTGTCGGGGTTCTCACTGAGGACACGAAGTATCTCTCGTGTCCACCTGGGGTGTGGTCCGTCGTCGAAGGTGAGCGCAACCTGTCGCATGGAATCAGTAACGCTCTGCCGACCGTGAGACGCGCGACGCGTGGCGAGCCGCTCGGTCAGCGAAGTGAACTCCCGGTGTCAGCGTTCGCTCGCGGTGCCCGAGCTGTGAGTTCCGCTCGCGCCAATCCTCGGCCAGGATGGCCCAGCGCTCGTGGTCGCGCCAGCGACCGCCGATCTTGAGGTATCGCGGGGAGAAGCCCTCGCGGGTGAAGCCGGCGCCCCGGGCCAGCGCGATCGACGCCTGGTTCCCGGGTTGGATGTTGGCCTCGATGCGATGCAACCGGAGCGTCTCGAACGCGACGCGGACGACGAGGTCGAGTCCCTCGCGCATGTAGCCCTGGTTCGCGAACTTGCTGCCGACGGCGTAACCGAGGTAGGCGCTCTGGAGCGAACCGCGCGTGATGTGGGACAGGTTGAAGAAACCGAGGATCGCCCCGTCCGCACGCCGGCAGACAAGCATCGCCTCGAAGTCCGCCCGACGCGTGTCGACGAGATACGCGTCGAAGGCCTCGTCGTCGGTCGGCGCCGTCGCCCACGGACGGTGGAACGCGCGGCTGGCGCGCATCAGCCCGATGAACTCGGCGCGATCCGCGTGCGCCGGCGAGCGCAGGTACACGCGTCCTGTTTGCTGGCCGTCCCCTCGCACCTCGGACTCGGCCGATCGCGGGGACGGCGCTTCCTCCCGCGGTGTCATGCCGCGAGCAGCCGCTCCAAGCGATACGCGAGCGATTCGCATGCAAGCTCCTCGGATACGTTTAGCTGAAAGCGCGACCGCGTGTCCTCGACGGCCTCGATCGCTGCTCGCAGGCGCTGCGGATCGACCCCCGAGTCGGACTCGAGTTCGTTCGATGCGGTCGACGTTCCTCACGAGGTCGGGCGCGTCCCAGGCGATCGACGCGAGGTCGGCGTACCAGAGCGCGACCACCTGGAGCGCCAGATCGAGGGCCGCGGTCTCGACCCGCCGCCGGGCCCGCCTGATCCGCTCCGTCCACTCGGTCTCGATCCGCTTTCGCTCCTTGCGGGGGTAAAGCTCGATCTCCTCGCGCTTTCGGGCATCGAGCCGCGCGTGGACGTCCTCGCCCTGGGCGCGCACAGCAGCGAGCATCTGGACCCACGGCTCGGCGCGCGCCATCTCTCCCGAGATCGCCGCGCGCGCGAACCGCTCCGCCGTCGGCGCGGAGCGCCTTCCCCTCCGCTCCGGTCAGCTCACGGGCCCGTTCGCCGTCGCCGAGCGCGAGCTGGGCACACGCCACGGCGGCCTTGTGCGTCCTCGCCGAGAGCCTCGAGGTTGGCGGCCGTCTCCTGCACCGTCGGGGCGTCGAACCGGACGAGCTGGCAGCGCGAGCGGATTGTGGGAAGCACCTCGGCCAGCCGGTCCGACAGCAGGATCAGGTGCACGAACGAGGGCGGCTCCTCGAGCGTCTTCAGCATCCGGTTCGCGGCCTCGTCTCCGAGCTCGTCGACGCGCTCGATCACGAACACGCGGCAAGCCGCCTCGAACGGCGTCTTGCTCACCGCCGAGACGACCGGACCGTCGATGTCGCTGACCAGGATCTCGTGAGCGCCGCTCGGCGCGACCCAGGTCAGGTCGGGGTGGGCGCCGGACTGCCACCCTCGCGCGCGCGCTCGCCGGGTCCGGTGAGCCGGCAGCCAGGAGCTCGGCCGCCATCGCGCGCGCGGCCGACCGCTTGCCGGCACCGCCGGGGCCGTAGAACAAATACGCGTGCGAGGCCCGGCCGCCGGTCTCGAGCGCCGGCGCAAGGACGGCCCGTGCGTGGGGATGACGGTCAAGCTCTGCGAGCATCCTCGATCGTAGTGCCCGGTAGGGTCGCGGGCCACGGATATGAACCGCGGGCCGGCTGATCACGATCGAAGGCATCGACGGTGCGGGCAAGACGACGCTCGCCACCGCGCTCGTGCGTCGCGCTTGGCGAGCCGCGGGATCGAGGTGGTCGCGTCTGCGCGAGCCGGGCGGCGTGCCCGCCGCCGAGCGGATCCGCGACCTCGTCATCGACCCCGGGCTGCACGTGACCGCCCGTACCGAGGCGCTCCTCTACGCCGCGGCCCGTGCGCAGCTCGTCGAGGAGGCGCTCGAGCCGCTCCTGCGCGAGGGAAAGCTGGGTCCTGCTCGACCGTTTCATCGACTCCTCGCTCGCCTACCAGGGAGGCGGTCGGGAGCTCGGGAATCGACGCCGTGCGCGTCGATCAACGAGTTCGCGATCCGGACGGCCTGGCCCGATCGCACGCTGCTGCTGATGATCGACCCGGAGCTCGGGCGGAGCCGGTCGCACTCGCGATCGGGCGCGCCCGATCGTCTCGAGCGCGAGCGGGACGACTTCTTCGACCGCACGGTGGCGGCCTATCTCGAGCTCGCGACCGAGGACCCCGAACGGATCCGGAGGATCGATGCGTCGCGGCCCCCGGACGAGGTGCTCTCGGCGGCGCTCGCCGAGCTCGCCGACCTACTCTGAGTAGCCGTTCGGGTGGGCTTGCGCGAACGCCCAGGCGTCCGCGACCATCTGCTTCGAGCGTCGGCTTGCGCGGCTCCCAGCCGAGCTGTGACCGGATCAGGTCGCTGGCGGCGACGAGCTGCGGCGGGTCCCCGGGCCGCCGGGGCGCCTCGTTCGTGCGGATCTCCTGCCCCGTGACCGTTCTCGGCGGCGGCGACGACCTCTCGGACCGAGAACCCGTTGCCGTTGCCCAGATTGAACACGCGATGTTCGGATTCGCGGGCGCCGTCGAGCGCGAGCAGGTGCGCGTCCGCGAGGTCCTCGACGTGGATGTAGTCGCGGACCGCGGTGCCGTCCGGCGTCGGATAGTCGGTTCCGTAGACGTTGACCGCCGGAGCGGAGCCGAGGGCGACGCGCAGAATATTCGGGATCAGGTGCGTCTCCGGGTCGTGATCCTCGCCGAGGCCGCCGCTCGCGCCGGCGACGTTGAAGTACCGCAGGCTGACGGCCGCCAGCCCGTGGGCGGTGCAGAAGTCACGGATCATCAGGTCGACGGCCAGCTTGGAAGCGCCGTAGGCGTTGACCGGGCTGGGTACCGTGGTCTCGGGGATCGGCACCTCGTCCGGCTCCCCGTACACCGCGCAGGTCGACGAGAACACCAGGCGCGGGACGCCGGCGGCCACCATCGCCTCGAGCAGGTTCAACGTCCCGCCGACGTTCGTCCGGTAGTAGCGCTCGGGATGGCTCACCGACTCGGCCACGAGCGCGAGCGCGGCGAAGTGCATCGCGCCGTCGAACCCGGCGTTTTGCAGGGTCGCGTCGACGGCGTCGCGATCGAGCAGGTCCGCGACGACCAGCTGAGCCCCCTCCGGGACCGCCTGCCGATGCCCGCGCTCGAGGCTGTCGAGCACGGTCACCTCGTGCCCACCGGCCAGCAGCTGCCGCGCGACGATCGAGCCGATATAGCCGGCGCCGCCGGTGACGAGCAGCTTCATCGGCGCGATCTAACCAGATGGCCCCTTCGCGGCGTCTCCCCACGGCTTCCACTGCCATGGGAGCCTCAACTCGACCTAGTAAAATTGAAGCTCCGGAGAGGACTCAGCGACCAGGTTTTTCCGTCCGGGGCCTCCGCTTTCATTCACTGCCCGCTCGGCTGACCAAAAATCGGACGAGAGCAGGGGAAATTGCGGAAAACGAGAGGAGCAGTACGCGCATGGAACAGACCCCGCAGACCGAACTCCAATCCGAGGTACGGACGGGCGAAGGGCTGTCGGTCAGGCGCTTCTTCACGACGCCCGGCGAGCATCCGTTCGACTCGGTCGAGTGGGAGCTGCGAGAGGCGCGCATTGGCCACGGCGACAAGGTCTCGTTCGAGCAGAGCGACGTCGAGTTCCCCAGGTCCTGGTCCCAGAACGCGACCAACATCGTCGCCCAGAAGTACTTCCGCGGCCAGCTCGGCTCCCCCGCCCGTGAGCACTCGGTCCAGCAGATGATCGGACGCGTCGCGGGCACGATCGCCGACTGGGGTCGCGACGCCGGATACTTCGCCAGCGAGGACGACGCCGACACCTTCGAGGCCGAGCTGACCCACATCCTGCTCCACCAGATGGCGGCGTTCAACTCGCCCGTGTGGTTCAACGTCGGCTTCGAGGAGACCCCGCAGTGCTCGGCGTGCTTCATCTTGAGCGTCGACGACACGATGGAGTCGATCCTCGAGTGGAACACCAAGGAGGGGATGATCTTCCGGGGCGGGTCGGGCTCGGGCATCAACCTGTCGAGGATCCGCGGCTCGATGGAGCCGCTGGCCAAGGGCGGCACGGCCTCGGGCCCGGTGAGCTTCATGCGCGGGGCCGACGCCTGGGCGGGCACGATCAAGTCCGGCGGCAAGACGCGCCGCGCGGCGAAGATGGTCGTGCTCGACGTCGATCACCCCGACATCCGCGAGTTCATCTGGTGCAAGGCCAAGGAGGAGGACAAGGCCGCGGCCCTGCGCGACGCCGGCTTCGACATGTCGATCGACGGCGAGGGCTTCTTCTCGATCCAGTACCAGAACGCCAACAACTCGGTGCGCGTGACCGAGCGCTTCATGCGGGCGGTCGAGGACGACGAGGAGTGGCAGCTGACCGGTCGCGTGACTGGAGCCCCGATCGGCGACCCGATCCCCGCCCGGCAGCTGATGCGCGAGATCGCCGAGGCGGCGTGGCGCTGCGCGGATCCGGGCGTCCAGTACGACACGACCATCAACCAGTGGCACACCTGCCCGAACTCGGGGCGGATCAACGCGTCTAACCCTTGTTCGGAGTACATGCACGTCGACGACTCGGCCTGCAACCTCGCCTCGCTGAACCTGATGAAGTTCCGCCGGCCGGACGGCACGTTCGACGTCGCGTCGTTCGAGCACGCGGTCGACGTGATGTTCCTCGCGCAGGAGATCATCGTCTCGCCGTCCAGCTATCCGACCGAGCAGATCGGCGCCAACGCACGCGCGTTCCGCCAGCTGGGAATGGGCTACGCCAATCTCGGCGCCTACCTGATGGCCAACGGGGTGCCGTACGACTCGGACGCGGGACGCGGAACGGCCGCGGGCATCACGGCGCTGATGACCGGTCGCGCCTATCTCGGCTCGGCTCGGACGGCGGCGGCGATGGGTCCGTACGAGCGCTACGCCGAGAACCGCGAACCGCACAACGCCGTGATGCGCATGCACCGCGACGCCTCGTACGCGATCCCCGATTCGGCCTGCTCGGACGTCGACCTCCTGTCGGCCGCGCGTCGGAGCTGGGAGGAGGCCGTCGAGTTCGGTGAGCGTGTCGGCTACCGCAACGCGCAGGCGACGGTGCTGGCCCCCACGGGCACGATCTCGTTCCTGATGGATTGCGACACCACCGGCATCGAGCCCGACTTCTCGCTGGTCAAGTTCAAGGAGCTCGTCGGCGGCGGCCAGATGACGATCGTCAATAAGACCGTGCCGCTGGCGCTCCAAACGCTCGGGTACAACGACGAGCAGATCGAGCAGATCGTCGCGTACGTCAACGAGCACGGGACGATTGTCGGCGCCCCCGACCTGGCCGAGGAGCACCTTCCGGTGTTCGACGTGGCGGTCGGCGAGCGGGCGATCTCGCACATGGGGCACCTGAAGATGATGGGCGCCACCCAGCCGTTCATCAGCGGCGCAATCTCCAAATGCGTGGTCGGCAGCACGTTACTCACTACCGAGCACGGACTCGTACGTATCGGCAGCCTTCGGCGCGACGAGGCCGAGGACACCTTCTCGGATCTCGCGCTCACAGTGGCGTCGATCGGCGGAACGCGATCGACCGACGCGTTCTACTACGGCGGCAAGCGCCCGGTAACGGAGGTGCGCCTTCGCTCGGGCCACCGGATCTGCGGCACGCCCAACCACCGACTCCTGGTTGCCGGTGCCAGTGGGCTTGAGTGGCGCAGACTTGACGAGCTCGCGCCGGGCGATCGGGTCGCGACCAAGTACGGCGATGAGCTCTGGGCCGGGGTAGCTCCGAGATTCGACGACTTCGTGGCGACGCGTCAATACGGCTCGCAGAAGGCGGTCAGCGTTCCCTCAGCGATGACGAAGGAACTCGCGTTCGTGCTCGGTGCGTACGCGGCTGAAGGTCACATCGCCCGCAGCAACTGGACGGTCAGAATCGCCAATGCGGATGAGAACGTCATCGCGCGCCTCGTGCATGAGGCCGAGCAGCTCTTCGGGTTCCGACCCCGCGTCGCGCGCCAACCGGGCAAGTGTCCGTCGGTTGACCTGTCGTCGAAGACGTTGGTGGAGTTCCTCGACTACCTCGGGACCGGCAACGGCGCCGCGAACAAGCGCATCCCGGACGCGATCCTCAGGTCACCGAGGGAGATGGTCCTGGCGTTCCTCGAAGGCCTGACGCTCGACTCCTATCTTCCCGCATCGCTGCCGAAGTGGGCGATTTGCCTCGCCTCGCTCGGCCTGCTTGACGATCTCCAGTCAATCTTGACCAACCTCGGAATCGTCCATAGCCGTGTCGAAAAGCACAACGCCGAGTACGACTGCACGTTCGACGAGGTCTATGTGACAGGCCGGCACGCTCGGCGCCTGCTCGCACAGCTGCAGTTCCCTGAACGCCACAAGGCACTCAGGGCGGCAGAGATCGTTGCGGGCGACTTCGGTCAGAGCACCGCCGATGTCGTGCCCGGAGTCACCGGACGCCAGCTGTACGACTTCATCCCTAAGGGACGCTCTGGACGGAATGGGGCTGGGACGGGACGGAGCCGGGAGTTTGCGTATCTCAAGGATGCGCGGACCCAGGATGTCAGCCGGACGTCCGTCGAGCGCGTTGCGATGCTCGATGATGTGGAGCTGCCGGAGTGGCTCGATCAGGTGCTCAAGGACAACCTCTACTTCAGCCCGGTCGCGTCGGTTCAAGATGCAGGGCTGCACGAGGTGTTCGATGTATCGGTCCCAGGGCCGCACGCATTCGTGGCGAACGGGATCATCAATCACAACACCGTCAACCTTCCCCAATCCGCCACCGTCGAGGACATCGCCGAGGCCTACCTCGAGGCTTGGCGGCTTGGCATCAAGGCGCTCGCGATCTATCGCGACGGATCGAAGACCGCCCAGGCGCTCCGGACCGACGCCCAGAAGGACGCGCCGGCGTCAAAGGAGGCCGAGATCCAGAAGGCGGTTGCCGAGGCGCTCGCCAAGGCTCCGCAGCGTCGCCGAATGCCTCGTGAGCGCAAGTCGATCACGCACAAGTTCTCGATCGGCGGTCACGAGGGCTACATCACCGCCGGGATGTACGAGGACGGCACGGTCGGCGAGATCTTCCTCACCGACATCGGCAAGGAAGGCTCGACCCTGCGCGGGATGATGAACTCGTTCGCCACGGCGATCTCGATCGCGCTGCAGACCGGCGTCCCGCTCGAGACACTCGTGCGCAAGTTCAGCTACATGCGCTTCGAGCCCGAGGGCATGACCTCGAACCCCGAGATCCCGTTCGCGAAGTCGATGCCCGACTACATCATGCGCTGGCTCGCCTCGCGGTTCCTGGACGTCGACCTCCAGGAGGAGCTCGGGATCCTGACGCCGGCGGTCCGGGCGCGCCAGGCCGCGCAGGAAGCGGCCAGTTCTCACCTCGGCGACGTCGCCGTGCCGCCCGCGACCGAGGACAAGCCGGGCAACGGCAACGGCGGCCACTCGCCCACCGCGGCGCTGCCGGCCACGTCCGCGCTGACCGATTCTCCCCCGGTCATCCCGACGATGCGCAAGGGTCTCGACCTCGGTCCGGCCTGCCAGCAGTGCGGCGGGATGATGCAGCGCACGGGTAGCTGCTACACGTGCTCGAGCTGCGGGTTCAACACCGGCTGCGGTTGATTTAGTGGGTCATAGAGATGTCCTGGGGTAGCTCACGGGACGTCAAGGCTCGGTCGCTGACCGTCCAGAAGCCCCGGCTAGGCGCCGGGGCTTCTTTGGCGCCGTAGCAGCAAAGCGATTCCTTTCGGGCGCGCCGATGGTCTAGCTGCTCAGAACTTCCTACAAGGAGCAGACCAAATGGCGAGCATCGAATCGAACGCAGTCCGCGACATGTACCTCAGCTGGACCGCCGCGCGGATCAGAGGTGAGCAGCAGGACAACGAGAGCTGGGGGAACCTGACGGCCGAGCCCGGGGCGGTCGACTACATCGAGTTCGAGATCGGTGGCATGCGTGCGATGTGGGCGCTGCCGGCGCAGCGAGACGACGATCGCGTGTTGCTGTGGTTCCACGGGGGCGGATTCGTCGGGGGCGGGATCTACACGCACCGCAAGCTCTGCGGTCATCTCGCGAAGGTGATCGGCGCGCGCGTACTCAACTTCGAGTACCGACTCTTGCCCGAGGGTGTGCATCCCGCCCCCGTGGACGACGCGATCGTCGCATACCGCTGGCTGCTCGATCAGGGGTTCGAGCCAGCGAACATCGCCTTCGGCGGCGACTCGGCCGGTGGCGGTCTCGCCGTCACGGCGCAGCTGCGCGCACGCGAGGAGGACCTGCCCCTGCCGGCGGCCGCTCTCTTGCTGTCGCCCTGGGTCGACATGGAGGTCAGCACCGAGTCGTTCACCTCCAATTGGCCGAAGGAAGCGTTCTTCTACCGGGAGTTGGTGCTCGCGCTGGCGAACGGCTTCCTCGGCCCCGACGGCGATCCGCGCGACCCCTCGGCGAACCCGCTCCAAGCGGACTTGGCGGCGCTCGCGCCGTCGTACATCCAGGTCGGCGGACACGAGACCCTGCTCGATGAAGGCCGGCAGCTCGCCGAGCGTCTCCGGGAGGCCGGCGTCGAGGCCCGGTTCGAAGTGTTCGAGGAGCAGCAGCACACGTTCCAGATGGCCGCGGGTAGAGCTCCTGAGGCCGACGAGGCGATCCGTAAGCTCGCCGAATGGGTGCGTCCCCACCTCGGCCTCACGAACCTCGCGACCTCGGCGGTGGCCTCGTGACGACCACGGCCGTGACCGAGTCCGAGTTCGTGCGGACGACGGAGCGGTACCGGCGCGAACTGCTTGTCCATTGCTACCGCATGCTCGGCTCGGTCGATGACGCCGAAGACGTCGTCCAGGAGACCTACATCCGCGCGTGGCGGTCCTACTCAGGGTTCGAGGGCCGCTCCTCGGTGCGAACGTGGCTGTACCACATCGCGACCAACGCGACGCTGTCGGCACTCGCGCACCACTCGCGCCGCGTGTTGCCGTCAGGGCTCGGGGCCCCAACCGACGATCCCGGGGCGGACGCGCTGCCTGCCGCTCCCGGAATTCGCTGGCTCGAGCCGATCCCGGACGCGCTGATCGCGCCGGAGTCCGGCGACCCCGCCGCGATCGTCGCCGCCAGAGCCGGGCTCCGGCTCGCGCTGATCGCGAGCCTCCAGCGCCTCCCCGCGCGCCAGCGCGCGGTCCTGATCCTCCGAGACGTTCTGTCGTTCCGCGCCCACGAGGTCGCCGGGATGCTCGGCACGAGCACCGAAGCGGTTAAGAGCGCGCTACAGCGCGCACGGGCCGGGCTCGAGCACGTCGGCTCGGATGAGCTGACCGAGCCTGGCGAGCCGCGCGCGCGAGCGCTGCTCGAGCAGTACATGGTCGCGTTCGAGCGCTCGGACATGTCGCTG
>CAVPVP010000015.1:0-261678 GCA_963709205.1 uncultured Solirubrobacterales bacterium | reverse complement strand
TAGGCCCGGCGCCTCGCAGCGCCGGGCCCTCCTCAGAACCGGACGTGCCAGTTTCCCGGCATCCGGCTCAAGCAAGCCCTGATGGCTGGTAGGCGGGCAGAAGTGCCGGGCCGTTGCATTTGGCGTGTATGAGACGGTGGTCAGCGGTGTCCGGAGTGCCGGTCACCGGCTTGACGATCGTGATCGTCGTGCGGGTGCTCGTCAGCCACGTCTCCCAATCGTTCGGGGTTTGTGGCTGCGTAGCGAAGAGCGGGGTCTTGCAGATCGGACAGCATCCGTTCTGGGCTTTGAGCAGCCGCAGGCTGGTGTTGTTGATCGGCAGGACTGGTTTCCGTCTTCGCTCGGCCCAGTAGTCGGCAAGCGCGGGGTCGTCGGGGGACGCCCCTTGCTTGACGAGCTGGTGTCGGACGATGGTGGTCCAGGCGAAGCGGTGCATGTAGGAGCCGCTTTGGCGGTCACCGAGCACCCACCGGTCTTGCCTGGCCTTGTTGAACCGGCCGAAGTACCGGGCGATCACCCAGGATTTCGGTTTGTTCTGGTGGCTGGCCACGGCCCACTTGTAGGTGAGCCGCCACAGGTATTGGTCGAGCTTGGCGAAGATCTCGCCCGCTACGTGTGTCCGGTAGTAGTTGGCCCATCCCCGGATGATCGGGTTGAGCTGTTTGATCACTGCGGGGGCGTTGCTTCCCCGCAGCGATCTGAGCTCGGTGCGCAACCGTTCCCGGATCCGTCCGATCGCCGCCTTGCTCGGTTTGATCAGCAGCTTGCCGTGATACCGGCGGACGTTGAACCCCAGGAAGTCGAAGCCTTCCGCGAGGGTGACGACGCGCGTCTTGTCCTCGTTGAACGCCAGACCTCTGGGCGCCAGCCAGGCGGTGAGCCGTGCCTTGACCTCGATCGCCTGCTGCCTGGTGTGGCAGAGAGCGACGAGATCGTCGGCGTATCTGATCAGCACCGGGGAGCCCTCCATCGTCTTTCCGGCGCTAGCGCCGGTCGGGTGGTAGCGGACTCCGGCGGCGTACTCCATCCCGTGCAGGGCAATGTTCAAGAGCAGCGGGCTAACCACACCGCCCTGAGGAACGCCGTCCTCGGTGCGATGCAGCCGACCCTGCTCGACCACGCCAGCCTTCAACCATGCCCGGATCATTCCCCTGGTGGGGAACGTGCCGATCATCGTCTGAATGTGGTCGTGGGCGATGAGGTCGAACGCCGATGCCAGGTCCGCGTCCAGCGTCCAGAGTCGCTTCGCGCTCTTGCCCTTCGCGACTTGATGGACAGCCTGGATCGCGTCCTGACAACCGCGGCCCGGCCGGAACCCATAGGACCTCGGCTCGAACCGCGCCTCCCACTCGGGCTCCAGCGCATTGACGACCCGTGCTTGGTGCACGCGGTCGACGATCACGGGAATCCCTAATGGCCTGCGCTTGGTGCTGCTGCCCCGTTTCGGGATGTACACCCGCCTGACCGGCAGCGCCTTGAACGGTTCGGCGTTGTGCTGCACCCTGTCGACCAGTTGCATCTTGGCCTCCGGGGTCAACACCACCTCGCCGTCCACGCCTGCCGTCAGGCGACCGGCATTGCGCTCCGTCACCCGCCGCACGCTCAGGAGCGTGTTGGCGCGCGAGCGGAGCATCAACTTCTGCAACCGGCGGACCCGTTTGAGGTCCCCCGCCTTACTCGCCGTGAAGATCCGCTGCCGCAACCGCCGTACGTCCGCTTCCGCGCGCCGCCAGTCAACCTGGCGCCAACGCAGAGCAGCGTCCTCTGGTCCACTCACCACGCCGACCGGGGTCGTCGCGGCGTCCAGCTTGTCCTTCGGTTCCGGGGTCGTCAACCTCTTCCTCTTCACAGGCTCACCTGACCGCGTCAGCACCCTTTCGGGTCCGGGCACAAGGCCCGTATCCGGCCAGTTATCCGAGACGAACCGGCCGGAGGGGCCAGCCCATCGTGTCCCGGTTTCCTGTCGCCTTTCGGCCGCCGGCATTCGCTTCTCGATCATCCGCTTCCCGCCGAGGGATCGGCTCTCCTCACGGTCGGCCCACCGGCCCAAAGGGGCCGGACCTCGACGGGGTTACCGCGTTCCGCACGCACGAGCTGCGACCGGGGTGGGTGCCCCCTATACCCCGAGGACGATGGTGCTCGCCCGGCCGGGTCGCCTCCCCGACCGGCACCCGCCGCTTCCCAGCGGCCAGTCCCTAAACCCCGCCACGACATCCCACCATGCGAGGCTCTGCTTCACGAGGCATCAACAGGGGTTCAAGCCATTCACCCGTCCGGTCTTCCCCTCGCCCGCGCCCCCGGGGTGGAACCGGCAGCGCTTCGGCTTTCCCCCTGAGCTTCGCACCCCGCCGTCACCAGCAGCGCACGTCAGGGGTGGGGACAGGCCATCGAGCACGGACCTGGAACAACGCTTTACGACATCAGCCGAACCTCCGATCTAGCGTGTTCACTCAATACGTGCGACCTCGCGTCGCACGGCGACGAGCAGGTCAACCGCCGTAACTCGTGCCAGACCCGCTTGCGTTGCCAGCGGCAACCGAGGCGGCTGATGGCTTGACATGTCGGTCGCCACGCACAACAGCCGTCGACGCGGGACGGGATGGTTAGTCAACGCGTGTCGTGCGTCGCCCGCGACGGGTGTGGCGCGAAACGCTATCTGAGCGATACGCCGGTTGGTCGCGCAGCCGACGCGACGCTCGGAACGAGGGGCGGCCGATGCCAGCTTGGCCGCGAAAACATAATTCTGGCGGCTGCGGCAAGCAGCGACCGCGAGACCACGGAGCGCTCCGACGCTTTTAGGATGGCTCAGGTCATGGTTGTTGGTCGACCCCCGGGGGCTGCGGCATTGCGCGGTCGGCGCGCGGAACGTGCAGCGCTGGATGCCCTGCTTGAGGGGGCGCGGGAGAGGCGGAGCGGGGTTTTGGTCGTGCGCGGTGAGGCGGGGATCGGGAAGACGGCGCTGCTGGAGTATGCGATGACGTCGGCGTCGGATCTGCGGGTGCTGCGGGCCGTGGGCGTGGAGTCGGAGATGGAGCTGGCCTACGCGGCGCTGCATCAGCTGTTGGTGCCGATGCTTGACGGACTTGACCGGCTTTTGGGTCGGCAGCGCGATGCGCTGGCGGTCGGGTTCGGGCTTCGTGAGGGTCAGGCGCCGGACCGCTTTCAAGTTGGTCTCGCTGCGCTTAGTTTGTTGTCTGAGGCGGCCGAGGAGCGTCCGGTGTTGTGCGTGATCGACGACGCGCAGTGGTTGGATCGGGCTTCGGCGCAGGCGTTGGCGTTCGTCGCGCGCCGGCTGCTGGCGGAGGGCGTGGTGATGCTGTTCGCGGCGCGCGAGCCGGGTGAGGAGTTCGCGGGGTTGCCGGAGCTAATGGTGGAGGGGCTCGCGGGACGCGGACGCGCGCGAGCTCCTTCGCGCGGCGGTCCCGCGGGCCGCTGGATGAGCGAGTGGCAGGGCAGCTCGTGGAGGAGACGAGGGGGAACCCGCTGGCGTTGTTGGAGCTCCCTCGGGGGTTGTCGGCGGCCCGGCTGGCGGCCGGCTTTGGCCTGTTGGGCGCCGCGTCGCTGTCGGGCCGGATCGAGGAGAGCTATCGCGATCAACTGGAGGCGCTGCCGGTGGACACCCGGCGAATGTTGGTGGTCGCCGCGGCCGAGCCGACCGGCGATCCCACGGTGTTGTGGCGTGTGGGGGAGCGGCTCGGGATCGCCGCCACTGCGCTCGAGCCGGCGGAGTCGGCGGGGCTGCTCGAGGTCGGCGCGAGGGTGCGGTTTCGTCATCCGCTGGTGCGCTCGGCGGTCTACGGGGCGGCAGCACCGGCGGAGCGACGGCAGGTGCATCTGGCGTTGGCGGGGGCGACCGACGCGCGGGCCGACCCGGATCGTCGTGCCTGGCATCTGGCCGAGGCGACGGCCGGCCCAGACGAAGATGTCGCCGCTGAGCTCGAGCGGGCCGCCGCCCGCGCCCAGGCGCGCGGCGGTCTCGCCGCGGCCGCCGCCTTCCTCGAGCGCGCGGCCGCGCTCACGCCCGAACGCTCGCTCCGCGCGCAACGCGCGCTCGCCGCTGCACAGGCGAAGTTCCAAGCCGGCGCACTCGACGACGCCCTCGAGCTTCTGGAGACCGCCGAGTCAGGCGCCGGCGTCGACCGCCCTCTGCAGTGCCCATGCGCACCTGCTGCGCGGTCAGATCGCGTTCGCGGCGAGGCGAGGTAGGGACGCGCCCCCGCTATTGCTCGCGGCCGCCCGCGAACTCGAGGTGGTAGATCCAAGCCTCGCGCGGGCGACCTACCTGGAGGCCCTGTGGGCGGCGATGTTCTCCGGCCGCCTGGCCCGCGGCGGCGGGGTGGTCGAGATCAGCGAGGCCGCGCTTGCCGGGCCACCGCCGCCCGAGGCGCCGCAGCCGTCTGATCTGCTCCTGCAGGCGTTGGCGGTGTGGGCCACCGAGGGCTATGCGGCTGGTGCGCCGATTGCTCAAGGAGGCGGTAAACGCCTACCAGCGCGAGACCCACCTGTCACCTAATGACGCACGGTGGCTTTGGTTTGCCAGCTTGATCGCGTTGTACGTGTGGGACGACCACGCCTGGACGGTGCTCTTCACACGACAGCTCGAGCTCGCGCGGCAGACGGGTGCGCTCTCGGCGCTGGCGCCTGCTCTCGGTACCAGCGTCGTTGTTCACGCGTTCTTTGGCGAGCTGCGAACAGCAGCAGTCCTGGAGGAGGAGCTGAGGGCTGCAAGCGAAGCGACCGGGATAGCCGCGGACCCTAATGCTCGACTTTCGCTTGCTGCGCTGCGCGGTCGCGAGGCCCAATTTTCGGAGCTGAGCCGAACTACGATCGGCGAGGCGGAGGCTCGCGGGAAGGGCGCCGCCTTGTCGACGGCCAGGCATCTGAGCGGAGCCCTGTACAACGGGCTCGGCCGCTACGAAGCGGCGCTTGCAGCTGTCCTCCCCGCCGAGCAGTTCCACACAGAAGGGTCGGCGATTAGGGCGCTGACCGAGCTGATCGAGGCGGCCGTTCGCTGCGGCCAGCCGGAGCGTGCCCGGCGCGCCTTCGAGCTGGTGCAACAGACGACTAGCGCCGCCGGAACCGACTGGGCACTCGGCACCGAGGCGCGCTTACGAGCATTGCTCAGCGATGGCGATGACGCCGACGAGCTCTACAAGGAGGCGATCAAAAGGCTCGCTCGTACCCGCATCCGCGTTGACCTCGCTCGCGCCCACCTCCTCTACGGCGAGTGGCTTCGGCGCAAGCGGCGGAACCTCGATGCTCGGGAGCAGTTGCGAATCGCGCTCGAGATGTTCACCAGCATGGGCACCGAGGCCTTCGCCGCGCGCGCCGAGCGCGAGCTGTTGGCAACCGGGGAGCACGTCCTCAAACGCAGTGTCGAGGCCCGAGAAGAACTCAGTGCTCAGGAGGCACAGGTCGCGGGGCTCGCCCGCGACGGGCTGTCCAACCGTGAGATCGCCGCGCGGTTGTTCATCAGCCCCCACACGGTCCACTACCACCTCCGCAAGGTGTTCGCCAAGCTCAACATCACCTCGCGCAACCAACTGCGGCGGGTACTAAGCGACAGCGCCGGTGGGGAATAGGGTGGCCGCCGCTCCGAAATCGCGCCGCGGATAGAGCCGGCACCGCGCCGCACCGGCGCACCCGGGCGCGAGGCCGTCGCAAGGCGGTGGTGACGTCTCTTCGCCGGGGCCGGGGCGGCCCATCGGGTGGGGTGCCGGCCTCCGCTCGGGACACCTGCGGGCCGACCCAGACCGAGCAAGGGATAGCGTCACGCGCCCAAATAGGGCGCGCCAGGACTACCAAGCGCGACTACCCATCCGGGCGATGCGTGTCAAAGCGCCCCGACGTAACGTGGCGGCGCGCGCAGCGATCTGCTTCTCACGCAGGCGAACAATGACCGCGAACGGCGGATACCTGGACGCTTCGCATTTACGTGATATTTCATGTAAACTTGGTCGGCAAGAGGTGCCCCCGCTGCTCCACACATCCCTCGTCCGCGCGTTGCCTTGGCTGTACACGATCGAGCGCCTGGTGGGCGGTCATGGTGTCTGACCAGATGAGCGAAGCACCGTCGCGCGTTCGATCACCGGAGGGGCAGTTGCTCGGCCGGGAAGATGAGCGCGAGGCGCTCGACCGGCTGCTGGAGCGCGTGCGCGACGGCCACGGCGGCGTCTTGGTGGTGCATGGCGAGCCGGCATCGGCAAGACCGCGCTGCTCCAATACGCGGTCGAGGCCGGCTCCGGGTTTCGCCTGGCCCGTGCGGTCGGGGTCGAGAGTGAGATGGACTCGCCGTTCGCAGCTCTGCAGCAGCTGTGCTTTCCCGTTCCTCGAGCTCACCGAGCGCCTCCCGCCGCCTCAGCGTGACGCGCTTGCCGTCGCGGTCGGACTCAACGCCGGGCCGGCTCCAAATCCGTTCCTGGTCGGAATGGCGGTCCTCGGCCTGCTCGCCGAGGTCGCCGAGGAGCAGCCGCTCCTGTGTGTCGTTGATGACGCGCAGTGGCTCGATAGTGCGTCCGCGCGGACCTTGGCCTTCGTGGCGCGTCGCCTCTTCGCCGAGAAGATCGCGCTTGTCTTCGCGACTCGAGAAGCTCGAGCGACGAGCTATGCCGGTCTGCCGGACTTGGCGGTGCGCCCTGGGCGTCGTGATGCGGGGCAGCTGCTGCCGTCGGTCTTGCGGTTCGGCTCGACGAGCAGGCGTGTTGGTCGGCTCGTAATCGAGACTCACGGGAACCCGCTGGCGCTGTTGGAGCTACCGCAAGGGTTGACCCCGACACAGCTCGCCGGGGGGCTCGGCGCTCAGCGGGAACGGTGCTTTGGCCGGGCGGGATCGAGGAGGGTTTCGCCGGGGGGCTGGAAGAGCTCCCCGATGACGCGCGCCTGCTGTTGTTGCTCGCGGCGGCGGAGCCGGTCGGCGATCCGCTGCTGCTGTGGCGCGCGGCCGAGAAGCTCGGTATCTCGGCCGAGTCGGGGTGGCTGACGTCGAGACCCACGGCCTCGTGCTCAGACTCGGAGAGCAGGTCACATTCCGCCACCCGCTGGTGCGCTCCGCGGTCTACGGGTCGCCTCGGCGCAGTGAGCGGCGAGTTGTCCATCGGCCCTGGCCGAGGTGACCGACCGCGCAGCTGACCCGGATCGTCGCGCCTGGCACCTCGCCGCTGCCGCGCCGGGACCTGACGAGGACGTGGCGTGCTGAGCTCGAGCGCTCGGCGGGTCGCGCGCAGGCACGTGGTGGGCTGGCTGCCGCGGCAGCGTTTCTGCAGCGCTCGGTCGCGTTGACGGGTGACCCCGCGCGACGGACGGACCGCGCGCTTGCCGCCGCACGAGCGCACGTGTATGCCGGCGCGTTCGACGACGCGCTGGGGCTCCTTGCCATAGCGGAGGCGGGGTCGCCGGACGAGCTGCAGCAGGCCGAGGCGGAGCTGCTGCGCGGGCAGATCGCGTTCTCATCCACCACTGGTAGCGACGCGCCGCCACTGCTGCTGAGTGCTGCCAAGCGGCTCGAGCGTTTCGATGTGGACCTGGCGCGAGAGACCTACCTGGACGCGTGGGGCGCGGCGTGGTTCGCCGGGAGTCTGGCCACCGCCGGTGGTCTGCTCGAGGTCTCGCGCGCCGCCAGGTCAGCTCCCTCGTCAACGCACCCGTCGCAGCCATTCGACCTCCTGCTGGACGCGCTTGCGCTGCTGATCACCGAGGGACGCGCCGCAGCGGCATCGGCACTGCGGCGCGCATCGAGCGCCTTTGCCGCCGCAGAGACGCCGGCCGAGAACAGCTTCCGGTGGACCGCGTTGCCGCCGATACCGTCCTACGTTCTCTGGGACGACGAGAGCTGGTACGCCATCAACGCGCGTCAGCTCAGCCTGGCACGCGAGGCGGGCGCGCTCGCCCGCGCTGCCGATGGGGCTGATCACCGGCGCGGTCATTGACGCGTGGTCGGGCGAGTTCGCGAAGGCCGCGGAGGCGACCGCGGAGGCTGGCGCGATCGTCGAGGCGACAGGCGACCCGTCTCGCGCCGTACGCGGCGATGCTGCTCGTGGCTCTCCAGGGTCGGGAAGCTGATGCGTTCGCGCTGCTCGAGTCCGCGATCAAGGACGCCACCGCCGTCGGCCAGGGATTCGCCGTCCAATGGGGCGAGTTCGTGAAGGCGATCCTGTTCAACGGACTCGGGCGCTACGACGAGGCGCTCGTCGCAGCCCAGCGGGCGAGCGACGACACGCCTGAGCTGTTCATATCCAGCTGGGCGCTGGCCGAGCTGATCGAGGCGGCCAGCCGGAGCGGGGCGCCGGGACATGCCGCCGCTGCCCTCGAGCGCCTCACGGAGGACACCGCCGTCGCCGGCACCGACTGGGCGCTCGGGATCGCGGCCCGTTCGCGAGCGTTGCTGACGAGCGGCGACGCCGCTGAACCGCTCTATCGCGAAGCGATTGAACGGCTAGGCCGTACGCGGCTTCGGCCCGAGCTCGCGCGCGCGCATCTTCTCTACGGCGAGTGGCTGCGACGCCAGCGTCGCCGCGTGGAAGCTCGCGAGGAGCTGCGGATCGCACACGAGATGTTCACCGGGTTTGGAATGGAGGCGTTCGCCGAGCGAGCCCGGATCGAGCGCGAGGCGACCGGTGAGCGTGCCCGCAAGCGGACCGTGGATACGCTGGACGAGCTCACCCCGCAGGAGGCGCAGATCGCGCGACTTGCCGCGCAGGAAGGCCACCAACCGAGAGATCGCCGCCCGGCTCTTCATCAGCGAGGCACGGTCGAGTACCACCTCTACAAGGCGTTCCGCAAGCTCGGCGTGAAATCACGCACACAGCTCGCCCACCGCAACCTTTAGTCGGCGGCCGGCGAATTCATCGGACCAGCGCCAGCTCGAGGCGCACCCGGTCAAACCGCCGCTCGAGCACCTCGCGCACGCTTTGCCGCCCGAACAAGTGCCCTCGTGACGAGAGAACCGGTCGCAACGCTCTTCTGCCTGAGCGCGACTAGAGGGACGCTTGGCTCACGATTAAGGAATTCCGAGATTCGAACGGGTGGCAGTAGCGCAACGATGCGCCCCGAATGAGTCAGGACACTCTCCTCGATCTATCGCGCTGGCAGTGGGCGCTGACGGCCGCGATGCACATCACCTTCCCGGCGGTGACGGTCGGGACCAGCGTGTTCCTCGTCGTCTGTTACGCGATGTACATGCGCACCGACGACGACGTGTGGCTGCGGATGTTCCGCTTCTGGCGTCGGATCTTCGGGATCGGCTTTGCGCTCGGCGTCGTGTCGGGGATCGTCTTGACGTTCGAGTTCGGGCTGAACTGGGGTCGCTTCGCGCACGATGTCGGTCCGATCATCGGCGTGATCATCGCGATGGAGGTCGTGAGCGCGTTCTTCCTTGAGGCCGGCTTCCTCGGGCTGCTCGTCTACGGAGAAGGACGGATCAGCAAGCGGATGATGCTGTTCTCGACCTGCATGGTGTCGCTCGGCACGACCCTGTCGGTCACCTGGATTCTGGTCGCAAACTCGTGGATGCAGACACCGGCCGGCTACAAGCGAGTCCACGGCCAGTTTCAGCCGGTCAACTGGGTGCACGTGATCTTCAACCCGTCGTTCGGGATCCGGTTCGTCCACATGTTCGTCGGCGTACTGATCGCCGCGTCTTGGTTCATCGCGGGCATCTCGGCCTGGTACTTCGTGAAGAACCGCCATCTGCCGATCGCCCGGCGCGGGATGTCGATCGCGCTTGGCGTTCTCGCCGTCGTGCTGCCGCTGCAGGGTTACATCGGCGACAACGTCGCGGCGTACGTGCAGAAGTACAAGCCCGCGCAGTATCAGGCGATGGAGGGCAACTGGGACTCCCACAACACGGGTTACAACCTGCTCATCATTCCGGACCAAGACGCTGCCAAGAACATCTGGCAGGTCACGGTGCCGTGGTTAGGGAGCGCGGTCAACAAGGACTACAGCGGTGACACCCCGTTCCCGGGCTTGAAGCGTACGCCGAAGAACCTTCGCCCGATGATGATCCCCACCTTCTACGGCTTTCACGCGATGTGGTTCGCGTGGGTTCTGATGCTCAGTTTCGCGATCGTCGGTCTGATTCTCAGGTTGACGGGGCGCTTGTATAACACCCGGTCGTTCCACAAGCTCCTGGTCGGCGTCGTGCCAATCGGGATCATCGCGATCTGGGGCGGCTGGGTGGTCGCAGAAACGGGCCGGCAGCCCTGGATCGTTTACGGCAAGCTGCTCACGGCGCAGGCGGTGTCCTCGCTGAAACCCGCGGCGGTCCTCACCTCCCTCATCGCGTTCAGCCTGATCTACCTTACGCTTCTCGGCACCTACGTCTGGTACGTGGCTCGCGTGGTCCGCCAAGGTCCCGAAGAGGGACCGCTCACCGAGCCCGCGATCGAGCCCGTGCGACCGGGCGCGGTCCCGAGCTTCGTGCCGAGCGCGGAGGGAGGCGCGGCGTGAGGCTATCCGACGCCTGGATGATCTTCGTGTTCCTCGCGTTCGCGATGTACATAGTTCTGGACGGCTACGACCTCGGGATAGGGATCCTCACGCTGTTCGAGCGTGACGATCGCCGCCGGCGCGAGATGCACGAACTCGTATCGTGGGTCTGGGACGGCAACGAGTCGTGGCTCGTACTGGTCGCGCTGACGCTGTGGGCCGGCGTGCCGCTGGTTACCGGTGTCGCCCTCCCGGCTCTGTACGTGGTGCTGATCCCGATGCTGTGGTCGCTGATCGCTCGCGGCGTTTCCCTCGAGCTGATCGAGCAGCACAAGGGGTGGCCTCGGGTGTGGGGCGCGCTCTTCGGGATCGGGTCGTTGCTGGCGGCTTTCTGCCAGGGCGCCGCGTTCGGCGGCCTGGTCGCCGGGCTCCCGGCGCAAGCGGGCACGTTCGCCGGCGGCCCGTTCACGTTCCTACATCACGGCTACGCCGTGCTGACCGGCTTCACGGCCGTGGCTCTGTACGTAGTGGCCGCGTGCGCCTGGCTCTACCTGAAGACCGACGGTGATCTTCAGGTGCGTGCAGCCCGGATCGGTAGCGCGGCTGTGGTTGCTCTCGGCGCCGGCACGGTGGCAAGCTGGCTACTGGCCAGCTCAGCGGGTCCGGTGGTCTTACATCCCGGTGCGGGCTCGAGGCTTGGCGTCTGGCTCGTGGGCGCGGTCGTGCTGGCGGCCGGGCTCGGTCTTGCGCTGCTGTCGTTCGCGGCCCAGGTCCGAGCCGAGTGGTTGCCCGCAATCGCCACGTTGACCATCTACGCCGGCGGCCTGCTCCTCGCCGGCGGTCTTCTGTACCCGACGCTCGTGCCCCCGCACGTCACCGTCCACACCGCGTCGTCTCCTCACAGCTCGCTGCTGTTTCTCATCATCGGCGTAGGCATCTTCGTTCCGATCATCCTGATCTACCAAACCTACGGATACATCGTGTTCCGCGGCAAAGTCGGCGGCACCCGGGAGGCGACGTCCGCGTGAGTAAACGCTTCCGCCGGACGCGCGCGATCGCGATACTGATCGTGATCAACATCGCGCTTAACGTCCTCTTCAACGTCGTCGGGATGGTTTCGACTGACACGCTCAGCAAGTACTCGGCCACCGGGAACGCCGTCCTACTTGTCATCTTCATGCTGTTCGCGGCGTGGGCCTGGTGGTACGGGGAGGATCGTGACCGCCGCGCCGAGCTGAAAGCTGCTCAGCGCGCGCCGTCCGGCGACTCGGGCTGATGGATACGGAGCGGCTGCTCGGCTCAGCCGTCGGCACGTCCTCCGATGCCGCTGTAAAGCGCCGGCTCGCAAGCGCGCTCGAGCCAGGTGGACGGAGTCTGACCGCGGCGGGTGTTTGCTCCGCAGCCGCCTCAGCCGGCGCTGCGGCAGGCTTCTTCGCGCTCGCGGCGGTGGCTGAGGACGTGCTCGCCGCTCGGGCGAGCTGGAGTCACGACGCCAAGTGGCTCGCGCTCCTCGCCGGCGCTGCGCTCGTCCGGGCTAGCGCGGCGCACGCCTCCGCGCGCCTTGCTAGCAGTGGCGCCCTCGCGGTTGAGGGCGACCTGCGGGCTCGACTGCTTACGCGCCTGATGAAGGGGTCTGCGCCATCGCTCTCAAGCGCGGTTCAGGCGACCGCCGTTCTTGACGAAGTCGAACGGATCGGCGGGTACGCCGAGCGCTATCAGCCCGCACGCATCGCGGCTATGACGGCCCCGCTCGTTCTCCTGGCAGCGGTGTTCCCGCTCAGCTGGCCGGTCGGCGTCCTACTTGTCCTCTGCGCCCCACTTCCCCCGGTGAACCTGAGCATCGTCGGCATGGGAACGGCCTCCGTGGCCCGGCGCCACGCCGAAGAGCTCCGTTACCTGTCGGGCTACTTCCTGGATCGGTTGCGCGGCCTCGCGACGTTACGCGCGCTCGGTGCGGAGCAGAGCGAGCTGACGCGCGTGAGGGCGACCTCGGAGCGCCTGGGCGAGAGCGCGATGGCGGTGCTCCGCGTCGCGTTCATCTCGGCGGCTGTACTCGAGGCGATCGTCACCGTCGCGGTCGCGATGATCGCAATCTACGTGGGGCTGACCCTGCTCGGGTACGTCGACGTCCCGGGCTTGCCATCCCACATATCGCTGCGCAGCGGGCTGTTCGTGCTCATGGTCACCCCTTTGTACTTCCAGCCCGTCCGCGCGCTGGCTGCCGCCTACCACGAGCGCGCCGACGCACTGGCCGCGGTCGAGGCGCTGCAGCCCCTGCTCGCCGGCGCAGAGCCAAAGCCCAGCCCGCGACGAGCGCTCCGCCGTGCGCCGGCGATCGTCCTCTCGGAGCTGACGGTGAGCTTCCGGGAGCAGGAGGAGCCGGCCCTGTGCGAACTGTCGCTGTCGATCGAGCCCGGTGAGCTGATCGGCGTTGCCGGGGCGTCGGGCGCCGGTAAGTCAACGCTGCTCCGTGTGCTCGCCGGGGAGGTCGATCCAACGAGCGGGACGGCGCTGCTCGACGGCACCGCGCCGGGCGGCCTCGACCGCACGGCGATCTGCTGGCTTGGCCAGCGGCCATACATCTTCCCGGGGACGATCGAGGACAACATCACCCTGGGCCGCCTCGGTCACAGCCAAGCCGATTTGCTTCGCGCGGCGCACGACGCCGGCCTCGGTGACCTTCTCGATCGACTTCCGCGCGGTCTGGGTACGCCGGTCGGCGACGGCGGATGGGGATTCTCAGGTGGCGAGATCCAGCGGCTGGCGCTCGCACGCACCCTCCTGACCGGTACGCGGCTAATGCTCCTCGACGAGCCCACGGCCCACCTGGACGCTTTGACCGAGTCGAGGATCGTCCGAGTCATCTGCCGCGCTGCCCGCGGAGCGACGACCGTAATCGCCAGCCACTCTCCGGCGGTGCTCGCGGTCTGCGACCGCGTGATGACGCTGGACCGCGGGCAGCTCCTCGTCGACGAGCCCCACCTCGAGACCGAAGCCGTGGCTGCGGGATGATGGACTTGCGGGCCACGCGGCGGTCGCGAACGCGCACGCCAGACCAAGAGGCCCAGGTCGACCGCCTGCTCGACCAGCGGTTCGTGCATACGACGATGCGAAGGTGCGCCGCACCTTCCCTGATGACCGTGGTAGCCGTCGTCGTGGGCGCCGGCCTGCTCGGTCTCGCGGGTTGGTTCATCGCCGCGTCGGCCGTCGCGGGGCTAGCGGTGGCGAGCACGTTCTCATTCCTGTTCCCGAGCGCAGGCGTGCAAGCACTCGCCTGGGCTCGGACTCTCGCCCGCTACGGCGAACGGATCACGACCCATCGCGCCACGCTCGATCTCGTGGCGGCATTGCGAACCGCGTTGTTCGCCGCGGCCGTCCGTCTCCCGCGCGATCGGGCGGCCGATCTGCGCTCGAGCGAACTCATCGGACGGCTCACGATCGACTCGGACGCAGTCGAGCAGATCCTCTTGCGGAGTGCCTTCCCGATCATTGCCGCGGCCGCCGCCGCGTTTGGGGCGATCGCGGCGTTCACGGCGCTATCCACTTGGGTAGGAGCTGTCGCGACGGCGGGGCTGACCATCACCGCCGCCACGCTCGTCGTCTCCGCCGGTCGGCAGGTCGGCGCACCTGCTCAAACCTTGGTCTCGGCGCGCGCCGGCGCGCGGCGCGCGGTGATCGAGGCACTGGATGGCCTGCCCGAGCTCAGGTCCTTCGGTGCAGAGCGCGTCGCGGCGGCCGAGGTCACACGGCACCTCGAGACGTACGCCGGCGCTCGTCGCCGCATGTCGAAAATCACGGCTGGAGGTCACAGCGCGGGAACGCTGCTCGCGAACCTCACATTGCTCGGCGTCATCGTGGCCGCCGCGGGCTTGCTCGGTGGGGCATCGCTCTCGACGCCGTGGTTCGTCGCCGTGTGCGTGGTCGCAGTCGCGATCTTTGAACCGCTCAACGCCCTCACAGGGGCAATCGTTGCGCTCGCGAGAGGTCGGGCGGCGGCGGATCGCCTCAGGGAGCTTCTCCCGGGAGACGAACCGTCGATATCCCGAGCCCACCTGCCTGAGGCCGCGGCGGTCTCCCTCGGGCTCGAGCTGCCGGGACACGGCTTCGAGGGCCGGCTACGGCCCGGCGACGCGCTGCTTCTAACCGGGGCATCGGGAGCCGGGAAGTCGACCATTCTGCGAGCCATCACCGGATCGCCAGCGTCCGGGGTCGAGATCCGACTCGGAGACATCGATCCGGCGAGGGCAGCCCCCGAGGACCTGGCCGCTCGGGTGACGCTGGTGGCGCAAGACGCCCATGTCTTCGACGGAACCATCCGCGACAACCTGCTGCTCGCCGATCCGGCGGCGGGGGAGGAGGAGCTCTGGGATGCCCTCGCCGCGGCGGCGCTGCTAGAGACGGTCGCGGGGTTCGCCGCGGGGCTGGACACCCCGGTCGGGCCGGGTGGCGAAGGGCTGTCGGGCGGCCAGCGTCGCCGCCTGTCCGTCGCCCATGGCATCCTGAGGCGACCTTCGGTGCTCCTGCTCGACGAGCCAACGGAAGGCCTCGACGCCGCCACGGCTGGCGATCTGCTCGCCGGCGTCCGAGCCGCCGTTTCAGAGGCCGTGCTGGTGATCGCCTTACACGACCGTCAGGCGCCGGACCTCCCGTGGATCCCCACGCAGCAGGTCCAGCTATCTCATACCTTCAGTCGAGCGACTGCGCTGTAAGAGAAAGGGGAGAAGGCACATGTCAGGCGTCCCAGCAGCGGACGTCGTTCCCGCATAACGCCATCGGGTCAGTCAAGAGTCTTGAGTGATTGAAACACGAAAGGAGACAGTTATGAAGAAGTGGCTGATCACGGGAGCATCGTCGGGATTCGGGCGCCTCCTCGCCGAGCGAGTGGCTACCGACGGTGATCAAGTCATTGCCGTCGCCCGACGAGAAGACCGACTCCGGGAGCTCGCTGCTGATCACGACTCGGTCACACCGCTGGTGGTCGATCTCACGGCGTCGGACGTGGAACAGCGAATCGCGACGGCCATCGATGCCGCCGGCGGGCTGGACGTTTTGGTTAAAGACGCCGGATACGGTCTTTTCGCGCCGGTGGAACAGACGCCCGACAGCGAGGCTCGCGCCGTGTTCGACACTAACTTTTTTGCTCCCTTGGCTGTACTGAGGGCCGCACTACCGAGTTTGCGCAGGAGTCGCGGAAGGGTGTTACAGCTCTCGTCGATGCTAGGCGAAGTTGCCTGGCTGGGTTCGGGTGTGTACTCCGCCAGTAAGGCTGCGGTCGAGCTCGCAATGGAAGGACTCGCGCTCGAGCTTGCTCCCATTGGAGTACACGTGACGATCGTGGTGCCCGGGATTTTTTCCACGGATTTCGCGGCGACCTCCCATCGCGTGCAACCCGATGAAAGCTACGCGCCAACGGTTGGAGTCTTCTTCAAGGAGTTCGCAGCCCAACCGCGGGAAGCTTTCGGAGAACCATCGAGCGTCGTGGAAGCCATCTTGACTGCCGTCGCCGCGGATGAACCACCCCTGCGGATCGCTGTGGGGAAGGATGCAGTTCAGGATATTCGGGCGTCCCTGACTTCTCGACTTTCCGAACTCGACCGTTGGGGCCGTGTCCCGAAATGAATCCCGGCTGACTGCGGTGGTGCGCCTACGCTGCTACGCACATCACCCCTCGGCAGCCGCGCGTCCGAGCCGCCCGCTCGAGCGGGCGGGCGAACGGCGTGGATCCTGGCGCTCGTCGAAGGGACGTCGTGCGCTACGCCACCGTCGTACGCGGGCTCCGATCGATGCAACGCGTCCTACGCGTCGCTTCGACGCTCAACCTGCAGTGGGCTGTCACCCATCTGGCTTACGAACTGGTTCGCGTCGAAGTAATCCCGCCAGGCGTTGATCTTGCCGTCGGTGACCTCGAAGATCCCCATGACCTGCAGCTCGAACGACCTGTCAGAGACCGTGAACGTGTCGACCCGCTCGGTCATCACGACCGGACCATTGGCCGCGATGTTGATGACGCGGAAGTCGATGCTCTCGATGCCTGGCGGGCCCGGGCGGATGTAGGACTGGATGTTCTCGGCGATGTTTTCCCTGCCGGTGACGGGCGTGAGCGGAATGTTGTGATAGACGGCGTCCTCGGTGAAGAACGCGGCCAGGTCATCGGATCCCATGTCGCCGGACCATGCCGCGCAGAACCTGCGGACCACCTCGGTTGGGCTCTCCATTTGGCTCCTCCTCTGGTCGAGCTTCGGTGAACAACCCTCGGTCGTTCTGTCCAGCCGATTTTGCGTCAACCGGTTCCCAGTGGCATCCCGGAAACTCTTAATCTCAGCTTGGTCATGCCAAGGCGAGGAGCAGGTTCGGATCCGAGATCAGGGCGATACCCCAAGGCTCACGGGCGTTGGTGACGCACCTGCCTCGGCCGGCGAACTGTGCTCACGCCCTGCGAAAGGCCGGTGGAGGAATGTGATCGCCTGAGCGATCGCGGTGTGGCTCGCCCGGGTCTGGCCGCCAACCGATCGCGGGGGCGATCTCCCGGAGGATGGTCTCAAGCAGGCGTGTGTTGTAGTCGACACCCAGCTGGTTCGGGATGGTGAGCAGCAGCGTGTCTGCGGCGAGCACCGCCTCGTCGCGAGAGAGCTCGTCGGCGATCTCGTCTGGCGGCCCTGTGTAGCTTCGGCCGAACCGGGCATAGGCGCCGTCGAGATACCCGAGTTGGTCGCGATCGTCGCGAGCACCTTGGCCGAAGTAGCGCTGGTCCTCAGGCCTGACGATTGGGATCACGCTGCGGCTTACCGAAACACGCGGCTCGTGTTGCCAGCCCGTCGCGGCCCGGGCTTCGCGGAAGGCCGCGATCTGGTCCGCCTGCAGGCGATCGAAGCTGACGCCGGTGTCTTCTAGCAGGAGCGTCGAGCTCATGAGGTTCATGCCCTGCTCGCCCGTCCAGCGTGCGCTCTCGCGCGTCGCGGACCCCCACCAGATGCGCTTCTCGAGCCCAGGCGACTGCGGTTGGAGTGGGAGCAGGCCAGCGGGGCCGGAGAACGCGGGATCAGCGTGCACGAGTCCTGTGCCGGCGATCGCCTCACGGAACCGTGCGATCTTGCGACGGGCGACGTCGGAGTCACTCTTGCCGTTGGTGTCGTACCCAAATGCTGCGGCGCCGCGCAGGGCCGGTTCCGGGGAGCCGCGACTGACGCCCAGCTGTAGCCGTCCGCCGCTGATGAGGTCGGTGGCCGCTGCCTCCTCCGCCATGTACAGGGGGTTCTCGTAGCGCATGTCGATCACCCCGGTGCCGAACTCGATCCGGGACGTGCGGGCGCCGATCGCGGCCAACAGCGGGAAAGGTGAGGCGAGCTGTCGTGCGAAGTGATGGACGCGTACGAACGCTCCGTCGAGGCCGAGTTCCTCGGCGGCCTCGGCCAGCTCGATCGTCTGGCGCAGCGCCTCCGCCGCCGAGGACGTCTTTGACCACTGGGCGCGCTGCCAATGACCGAACGAGAGGAATCCGATGCGCTTCACGTGCGAGGCCCCCGAGGCCGCGGGTAGCGTCAACCGCGCCTGGATTCGGCAACGGAGTCGGCCCTCGTCACGCGTACACCGGCCCGATGTCGAGGTAGACCCGATAGTCGGATACCAGGCCATCGCGCACTCGGAAGACGTTGCAGCACGGGAGCGTGACCTTTCGTCCGTCGAGGCGTTCGTAGTGGACGGCCATCTCGGCAATCACGACGTCGTCGACGCTCCACATGGATGTGATCTCGTGCCTGATGGCGGCGATCGAAGCCACGAAGGCCGCCGTCGCCTCGCGGAACTTCGCCTTGCCCTCGACGACGTCTGCGTTCCCGAGCCGCATTCGCACGTCGTCGGTCATGCGCGCGGTAATGGCGGCCGGGTCCTTCGCGTCCAGGGCCGCGAACACACCCCGGACGAGGTCCTTTGGGCTCACAACCTGTTCCACGGGTGCTCCTTCCTAATTTCGACAACGTCCGCGTGGCGGAAGCTCGGTGGAAACGGGTCGCTACGCCGGAGGGCCGCGCATGATGTGTTGCGATCCAAGACACGGCGCGCGATTATAATAGCGTGATATGTCACACAAGAGCAAACGCCGGCCAGGCTCCGCGTTCGAAACGTTGACGCCCGGCCAACAGCGAGCGTGGCTGGCATATATGAGAGTGCAGCTGCGCCTGTCCTACGAGATGAATCGTCAGCTCCAGGCGGACAGCAACCTCTCGCTGCCCGACTACGACGTGCTGAACGCTTTGCGGTACTCACCGGGCGGACGGATGCGGATCTCCGGGCTGGCCGCCCGGATCGGCTGGGAGCGGAGCAGGCTCTCGCACCACGTCCGGCGCCTACAGAACCGGCGACTCGTGGACTGCCGGCCAGCGCCGGACGATCGGCGAGCCACCGAGATAACGCTCACCGATCGGGGCTGGGACGAGATCACTCGGGCGTCGATCGGGCACGTAGACCTCCTGCGACGGCTGTTCTTCGACGGTCTGCCTGACGAGCTGATCGACCCGCTGACGGCCGGGCTCGAGAGCATCTACGACAACATCCTCGAACACGGAACCCTTCCGGCTCCCGCGGAGCAGTTCTGAGCCGAGGCCGACGCCACCGCGCGGAGCGGCCCGCACGCTGCCGCGCGTGTGGTCCCCATCGAGCGCCGGGAGAACGGCCAGCCTTAGCGTGGGCCCGGTAGATCAGTCCGAGTCCACGTCGTTCGAGCTTTTGGATCTGGCAGCCTTCTCGCGCTCATCCATCGTCCGACTCGAGCCACGTCCAGGCCTAAGACGGCCGACTATCGGCCACGCGTTGCACATACTCGTTTTTTGTGGTGTGGCTTGGACCTTGTGCCGCGGGACTTCACTTCAGGGTGAGGTCACGGCTGGACTTGCCGTGGCCATCTTCGGCGACGGCTCCAACACGCGTGGGCGCCGGCGAAGCCGGAGGCGTCCGTCGGCCCAGGAGTTTGATCGCGGATGCGGCGATGCCGGCGCTGACGGCGATTCCGAAGACGAGGATCGTGACCTTCGGGGTGACGTGGCGCGCGAGCAGGATCCCTGCGCCCACGACAGGCAACGAAATGCCGACGTACGCAGCGAAGAACACTCCCGTTAGCGACTCTGCGGTGCGGTCCGGCGGCGACATGCTCATGACCGTTCCGACCGCTCCCTTGAAGATCGCGCCCGACCCGGCGCCGATCAGCGCGCCTCCGGCGATGAACAGAGCCAGGGACGGTGGTCGTAGCCACACCGCGAGGACCGCGAGTGCGATTCCGATGACCATCGATCCCATCCCGACTTCGAGGTCACGGGTGACCGACCACGTCACGGTCAGGAATTGCGCGGCAACGGCCGCTCCGAACATCACGCACACGACACCGCCCGCTAGAGCCAAGGACGCGTGGTGGAGCGTGGCGGCTAGGAACAACCCGGCGAGGCCGGCGAATAGTCCCAACCCGGCGAACGCGACGAACGTGCTCAGCGCTGCGGCGAAGTAGCGGCTGCGGTCGCCCTCCGGCACTGTCAGGCGTTGCGGGCGGTAGGGCGGGGGTGGTTTCGCGGCCTCGCGGGTCTCCGGGGTCAGCGCGACGCCGATCGCACCGAGCACCAACGCCGCCAGGAACACGAGATACGGGACCGTGAGGGGGTGCGCCACCCATTCCGCAAGGACCCCCGCTACGAGCGCGCCTACCGCCAGCCCGCCGACGTTGACACTCGACGCGGTGAGCTGCGCCTTTCGTGCTGTCGCTTGAGGTCGACCGCGGGCGTGCAGCTCTGCGAGGTACGCGGTGGCGGTCGACGCGACGATCCCGATTGAGATTCCGTTGATGAGCCGGGCGATGAGGAGGCCGGCGAGGCTCTTCGACGCGAGGTACACGATCACGCTGACGATCGAGACGCCGACCGCCGGGAGCAGGAGACGCCGGCGCCCGTAGAGATCCGAGAGGTGCCCTCGCGAGGAGCAGCGCGACGATAACCCCCACCGCGTATACCGCGAACGCGACGGTGATCATGAACAGCGAGAAGTGGTCTCGCGCGCGGTACAGGCCGTAGAGCGGACTGGGCGCCGTCCCCAGCGCCATCACCGCCAGGAACGCGAACGCCACTGCCCAGAATCCGCGTCGGTGGCGCCAGCTACCCACGGGACGGACTGGTTCCGAGCCATCCGCCTGTTGATTCAGACGAGGCGTTGTCATCCCGTCACCTCGGCGTGCCCGGGGCTAGTAGCCAGGAGGAGCTTTTCATGAGCCTGTCCTTCCTCGAGGAGCCGGTGCGCGTCGCCCGCTGACGACATCGGCACGGACCGCTGCGATCGCAGGCGCAGCTCGCCGGAGGCCAGCAGCTGCATGCCGATCTCGACGGCGTCCGGGGCCCGGTCGGGCGTCGGGACCGACATGCGTACGCCCAGCTCCGCCGCGCGCTCGTCCGCCAACGTGATAACGCGGTCCGAGCCGCCGGTGAGCGTGATCGCGTCTTCGAGGCCGCCCTTGCCGGCGGCGTCGAAGGTCGCGTCGACTCGGTCGGTGACGTCGTGGACGTTGGCGAGCAGGTTGTCGCCGTAGCGAACGGGCGTGGCTCCGAGCTCTCGGATGAGCGCCTCGTCGCGCGGGCCGACGGCTCCGATGACCTTGAGGCCCTGTCGAATCGCCAGCTGCGTGGCGATAATCCCGACAGACCCGCCCGCGCCGAGAATCAAGAGAGTCTCGCCCTCAACCACCCCGAGCTGGCGGAGCACCCCTACGGCGGCCTCAACCGACGCGGGCAGCGCACCGGCGTCGTTCCAGGACACATTCGCCGGCTTGGGGGTCCACGCCGCGGCGAGCGCGTACTCGCCGTACCCGCCGAGTGACGGGAGCCAGGCGGCCACCTCGTCTCCGACCGCCACACCGATGACTTCGCTGCCGATGGCGTCAACCACCCCGGCGGTCTCGAACCCGAGGACCGCGGGGTCCGGCAGAGGGAAGACCCCGTCCAGGTCGCCGCGGCGGATCTTCAGGTCCGTGGGGCCCACGGCGGAGACACGAACCTTGATCCGGATCTGCCCCTCGGACGGTTCCGCCATCGGAACGTCCTTCCACTTCAGAACGTCAGGGGGCCCATATTGAGTTAGCAGGCTGGCACTCGGCACGGTTTGCTCTCCAAGCGTCGTCAGGACAGAGACATGCCGCGTGATCGTTGCGCGACTTCCCGGCGATCGAATCTCGGATTTCCTTAAGTGAGTGACGAGGCGCATGGTGAGCCGTGCTTGCGCTCACTGAAGAGGGGACGGGCAAGCGTGCGCGCAAGGCTGCACGACGGACGCCTGTGGTCTGGTGACATCACAAGAGACACGGCGGGGGCTCGCGAACCGCGGCGACCGCCGCCCGAAGCCGGCGTTCTGCGGCGAGGGAACTCATGACCGAGGACGAGGCTCGGTCATGAGTTAAGGAAATCCCGGATTCGACGGGGGCGCGTGATTGCCACGATTGCTTCTCAACAGCGGAGAAAGGTGCGCCCGGGCGCGCGGTCGGACGCGAACGTGTTAACGGCCGGCACGACGTTGCCGGCCACGGAGCTACTGCGTCTCGACGCTGGCTACTGCTCCGAGACGCATCCGTGAACCGAGATCACACAAGACCGAAGGAGGCCACATGTCCGAAAACCCAAACCCGATCACCATCGAGAACTCAGTACTGATCCTGATCGACCACCAGCCGTGGGTCGCGTTCTCGGTTCAGTCGATCGATACGACGCTCCTCGTCAACAACGTCACAGGGCTCGCGACCGTCGCCAGGGATCTCGGGGTGCCGACGGTTCTGACGACGGTTGGCGCTAGCGGCGGGCCGCTCAACGATCCACAATTCGCCCAGCTCAGAGAGGTGTTTCCCGACCAGGAGCCCATTGACCGTGTCTCGACGAACGCGTGGGAAGGCATCAAGCCCGCCGTCGAGGCCACCGGTCGGCAAGTGCTTCTGATGGCAGGCATCTGGACCGAGGTGTGCCTGGCACAGACAGTGCTGGCGGCAATCAAAGACGGTTACACCGTCTACTTCGTGAGCGATTGCGCGGGCGGTGTGACCCAGGAAGCTCACGAAGACGCGAAGCAGCGGATGGTGCAGGCCGGCGCTACCGGGATCAACTGGATCGGTCTCGTGACCGAGTGGACGCCCGATTTCACAACACCCGAACGGGAGGCCGCCTACCCGGGCATCCTCGCGCACGACGGCATGGTCGCCCTCTCCATCGAGTACATCCGCGCCAACGTCCAGGTTCCCGCGAGCGGCGGCTGAGCGTGGCCCGAAGCCTGAGTGGCGCCCTCTGATATGCGGCGGCACTCAGGGTTCGTCACTCACTCGATGCCAGATTGGTCGACGGTGCCGCCTGACCGTCGGTGGCCGCAGGCAGCCGATATCGGGAGTGAGGCGCAAATGACAAAAGCTCATCCTCAGAAGCAGCTAGCTCTCGCATGAACGGCGACCGCACGAGCGCCTCGGTTCTCAAGGCAAGCGACCCGGGGGTCGTTTCGGGGAACTTGCCGGGCGGGTCGACGGTGGCCGGTGCGCGCGCGAGCGGCACCGTCAACCCGTGGCTCGTGGTCGTGATCGTCTGCGTGGCCCAGTTCATGGTCGTCCTCGACGCGACGATCGTCAACGTCGCCCTGCCGTCGATCCAGCGTGGGCTGCGGTTTAGCCCGTCGAGCCTGCAATGGGTGATCAACATGTACACGCTGATCTTCGGCGGCTTCATCCTGTTGGGCGGGCGCGCCGGTGACCTGATCGGGCGCAAGCGGGTGTTCGCCGCCGGAATCGTCGTGTTCTCGGGAGCCTCGCTTCTCAATGCCCTCGCTCAGTCTCCCGGGATGCTCATCGCCGGCCGGGGGCTGCAGGGGCTCGGGGGCGCGCTGCTCGCTCCGGCCGTCCTCTCGATCATCACGGCGACGTTCAGCGATGGGACGGATCGCGCGAAGGCGCTGGCGATCTGGAGTGCGATCGCCGCCGGTGGTGGCGCCGTGGGGCTGCTGCTCGGCGGGGTGCTGACCGATCTCGCGTCGTGGCGGTGGATCTTCTTCGTCAACGTGCCAATCGGTGCAGCCCTCGCGGTCGCGACGGCGAGGTTCGTCCCCGAGTCCCGAGCGGAGTTGAACCACCGGACGTTCGATCTACCCGGAGCGGTGGCGGTCACAGCGGGCCTCGTGGTGCTCGTGTTCGCGATCGTCAAATCGAACACTTATGGGTGGGGATCCCCCAAAACGATCGGCCTGCTGGCGACGGGCGTCCTACTCCTCGTGGGATTCCTCGCACTCGAGCGCCGCAGCCCGGCGCCGTTGATGCGGCTGAGCATCTTTCGCCTGCCAAGCCTCGCCGCCGCCGACCTGACGCTGTTGCTGACCTCGGCCGCGGTGTTCGCGACGTTCTTCTTCGTCTCGCTCTACCTCCAGCAGATCCTCGGCTATCGGCCGCTGCGCGCAGGCGCCGCGTTCCTCCCGTTCTCCGCCGGAATCGCGACCGGCGCGACGCTCGCGCGCAAGCTCGTCCCCCGCCTCGGCGTCCGCGTCGTCCCCCTGATCGGGCTCGCGCTCGCGACCGCCGGGATGATCGTCCTCACCCAACTCCCGACGCACGGACGCTACGCATCCGACTTACTCCCCGGCCTCCTCCCGATTGGCCTCGGCCTGGGGCTCACATTTGTCCCGATGACGCTGGCCGGCACCAGCGGAGTGGGCCGTGAAGATGCCGGGCTGGCATCCGGTCTGCTCAACACCGCCCAGCAGGTCGGAGGTTCGATCGGGTTGGCGATCCTCTCGACCCTCGCAGCAAGCAGGACGACAAGCCTCCTCCACGGCCCGGTCACTCCCGGCTCGGTGCCCGCAGCCCGAGTGTCCGGCTTCCACGTCGCGTTCATCGGCGCCGCCGTACTCCTCGCCGCGGCCTGGACGATTGCGGCACTGCAGCTGAGACCTCGGCGGGTCCTCGAGCCCAAACGCGTCGACGTGCCTCGGGATCTCGCCGCCGCAGCGGTGGGATGCGCGCAGTGCGCACCCGTGGCCGTCGCCGACGTGCGCGCACGCCAGACCACTACATCCGCCGATGGCACCACCACAGCGCGTCATCGGTGATGAGAACCAACCGCCGCGGATAGCGGAGAGAAGCAGCTCCCTGCTTGCGGATCCTGAGCCGCTCCCTGGCGATGTCTCGCCTCGCCGGCTCAGACGGGGACTGGTGAGGCTCGGTGGGTTGATCGGGATCGCGGTGGTGATCGTGACCCTAGGGCGGGCCTCGAGGAGTTGCGTAAGCGGTTTGCCCAGGCGCAGCCGGTCTGGATCGTGATCGCTTGCGCGTTCGAGGTGCTGTCGGTGCTGGCCTACGTTCCGGCTTTCCGGGTCGTGTTCTGCAGGCGGATGAGCCGGGCGACGAGCTACAAGATCGCGGTCGCCGAGGAGGGCGCCGGCTTGGCGACGGGCATCCTCCCCGGCGGCGGCGGGCTCCTGCTCGCCGTGCTCCCCGCGGCTGTGGCCGCCCTGGCAGTCGCGGCGACGCTCGCGGTGCGCGGGCTGGCGCGCGGCGCCGAGGCGCGGATCAGGCGGCACGGTGCGAGGTCGAGATGGGTCCCCGCGCTGTCGGCCACGTCCCCTGGCATCGACGAGGCGCTGCGCCAACTCAGGCGAGCCAACCCGCTCCTGCTCGTCGGACTCGTGGAGTTCTTGGTCTTCGACCTGCTCGCCTTCTGGGCGAGCTTCCGGGCGGTGCGAGCCTCGCCCGAGCTGGCGCTCATCTGGATGGCCTACCTGATCGGCCAGCTCGGTAACTGGCTCCCGGTTCCCGGCGGGATCGGCGGCGTCGAGCTCGGGCTCCTCGGAGTGCTCGTCCTGTACGGGTTGCCCGCCCTCACCGCGACCGCAGCGGTCCTGCTCTACCGCGTGATCGAACTATGGATTCCCGCCCTCCTGGGCATGGGCGCGTTCGTGCAGCTACGCCTGCTGCTAAGGCAAGAGACCGAGGCAATCAAGCTGTGCACGCCGGGCGACGTCATCGAGATCGTCGGCCTCGGCCCCGCAACCGTCGATCGGTCCACGGTGAGATCGACCGCGAGCGCGATGCGCACCCGCGTTGTAGATCGCGGCCTGGTCTGGCTTGCACTCGTTACGTGTGCGAACGGCGACCGCAGTCGCGCAGCACGGTCGCTACTTCCTGCTGATCGTCATAGCGCGATCACGGTCTTGCCGCTGGCGGGGCGGGCCTGCGCCGAGCTAAGGAGAGCGGGCACTTCATCCAGGGATATGCGAGTGATTGGCGGGGCGACGATGCGTCCGTCAACGACGGCTTCGGCCACCCGCTCGAAGAGCTCGCTGGACGACGGCAAGGCGAAATTGACGCCGGTGATCCCGGCCGCCCGCAGGGCCATTTCATCCGCGACGTATTGAGTTGTCACCGCGGTGCCCCCTCGTTTCACCAGCGGGGCGAGCGCGGCAAAGCCGGTGGCGTCGCTCACCAGGTCGAGGAGCGCATCGATGCCGTCGGGGTGTGCCTGTCTTACCGCGTCCGGCAGCGGGACTTTCGTATGATCGATCGTCTCGGTAGCGCCGTAAGCGCGCATGCGCTCGGCATCGTCGTCGCGCGCGTTTGCGATCACATTCGCGCCGGCGTTCGCGGCGAACTGAGTAGCGAACGAACCGACGCCGCCGCCCGCACCGACGATCAGCACCGTCTTGTCGCTCAGCGGCTGGAGCAGGTCCACCAGCGCGAGCCCGGCGCCGCCCGCCGTCGGCAGAGCTGCCGCCACAACGTCGTCGAGTCCGGTAGGAACTCTCGTCAGCGGCGCGTCCTGCGTAACGGCCACATACTCGGCGTACGTTCCCGCTGAGCCAAGCGGAGCGATCAGCAACTGGCCAAACACGTCGTCGCCGACGGAAAACCTCGACGCCCCTTCGCCAAGCGTCTCGACCACGCCCGCGCAATCAGCACCGAGCACCATCGGGAACGTCGCAGGCATCGGCTTCCAGTCCCCGGAGGCGAGCGTGCGATCCATGGGGTTCATGCCAGCGGCTCGCAGCTTGAGCAGCACCTGTCCCTGTCCCGGCTCAGGCGCCGGGATCTCCGCCATGGCAGGACTAGCTCCGTATTCAGTGACCGTGATTGCACGCACGTCCGCCTCCTTCCGCTTATGGCTCGGTAGATGACTGTTGACTCATGCCGAGACGTTACGCTCCAGGTAGCCATATGCTCGCAGCCGCAAGCTTCCGGCGCCTGTGCTGGCAGGCCGCGGGGTGAACTGCCGACATCCGCCTTGCGCCAACAAGCAAGTCAGGGTCGCCCTTTGTCGCGGTCGCGCAAATCCCCACGACGCCGCAGCCATTCCGTAAAGCGGGCGACCTCGACGCGCACCACGGCCTGCGCGGCGGGTAGCTCGCCGCGGCGCTGCACGAGGGCCCGCTCGACGACACGGTTGAGATCGTCGAGCGTATGCACCTCGATCCCGGCCAACCCGACGACGGCCGGGTCGAGATCCCGGGGCACCGCGAGGTCGATCAGGAGCAGGGGCGCGCGGCCCGGGCGCCGGTCCGCTACCGCCTGCTCGAGCCGATCGCGGCGCACGATGCGATGCGGCGCTCCGGTCGAGCTGATCACCACGTCCGCCTGGGTCAAGGCGTGGCACAGCCTGTCGGCGGTAATTACACGACCACCATGGCGCTCGGCCAGTCGCGTCGCCCTCGACGGGTCGCGGCCGAGGGCAAGTCGCCGCCGCACAAATCGGCAGCAGATCTGGGCTGATCGCCATCGCGCCGACCACGAGCGTCGTGTTGGCGTAGATCACACCAAACGCCGCGATCACCCCGGCCGTGGTCATGAACACCAGGTACCGCGCCAACGGGCGGGCGTTCGCGCCGGCCTGGCTGAGGAGATCGGCCCATATCACGCTCGCGAGCGGGCGTTGCGCCACAGCCGGACCGATCGACTCGAGCCGAAGCAGCGCGACATCCTCGGGCGGCAGACCCCGCCGTTTGATCGTTTCAACGGCCTGGTCAACGGCGTCATCAACCAGGTCTGCGGTCACAAGCGCCTCACCCGCCGCGCCGTTGCCGCTCACGATCACGTGACGTGCGCCGTGGATTCGCTCGAGTTGGTTGGCGATGTCGGCGATCAGCTCCGAGGCGCCGAACACGCGCAATTGCAACATGCCCAGGTCTTACACCGACGTCCCTAATCGATCCTCATCCGAATCGGAGGATGGGATATCGCACGCACCATCAGCGGGTCGAGCGGGGTGCAATGAAGATCCGCCCGGCGTCGGTGAGCGACCACGCCCGCTCCCGCCGACACGCGCCATCTTGATCCGGTACTCCGAGGACATCACAACACGGCGAGCGGGTTGATCGGCGACCCGGTCCCGCCCACGATGCGCAACGGCGCGGCGATGAACAGGAACTCCCAGCGCCGGGCGCGCTCGCACGCCAAGGCCAGCTCCTCGAACTGGAGGTAGTCCAGCAGGTGCAAACCCATCGCGGCAATCGCGAGCGCGTGAATCGGGAAGTCGACCCCCTCGGTAGTGCTCGGCGCGGTATCGCTGTTGCCGTCCGACCCGAGAGCCGCGACCGCGCGCGACGCAACGAACCGCAGCGCAGTCGGATGCAACCCGGCCTTCGACTCACGCGTGTTCCACGGACCGACCTCGGCAAGACGCCGGGAATGGCCGGTGCGAACCAACAGGATGTCGCCCTCCCCGACCCACGAGCGCTGCTCGCGCTCGGCCGCCTCGAGATCCTCCGCGAACGCGTGCTCACCGGGCTCCAGCCACGGCACGCCACGCACACGTGGGATGTCGAGCAGCACGCCGCGTCCCACGAGCCCGTCCGTGAGGACCTCGATCGAGTTCACTGGAGAGCCCTGGCCCGTCACGACAGCCCCTGAACGGCCGTTGTACAACCTACCCTCGTAGGCGACATGGCACAGCGCGTCGATATGGGTGTGGCCGTCGTTGTGGTAGTCGAGCCCGACGTAGTCCTTCATGAACTGCACCGGCTCTTCGCCCCCCACAAGATCGGTCGGCGCCGTCATGTAGTGGTCCGCCGGCACGGGGTTATGGATCGCGCGAGTTGTGTTCAGCGGCAGGCTGAGCGAGACCGTTATGCCATCTCGGACGAGTCCGGTGGCCGCCGCGACACGCTCCGCGCTCAGGAAATGAAGCGCGCCGCGCTGATCCTCAGGCCCCCATCGGCTCCAGTTGCTCAGCTCCAGAACCAAGGCGCTGAATTCCTGCGCAGTCACCACCTCATCGGTCTGGTCCTTTCCGGTCTCGCCAGGCTGCGAACCCATTCCCGAAACGTACGCGGCAGCCCGCGCGCACGGCTCACCCAAACGGGGTGATGATCCGCGCGACGAGTTAGTCGGACCGCGCCACCACGAGCGTTGCGCGAGTGACTTAGCGACCGGGGAAACGCCAACCGCGTCACCGAACCCCACCGGTTGACGAAGCGCGCTCGCAGCAACCCAACCCGGCCCGATCCAGCTTGAGCCGAGTCCTTGCGCCGCCAGCACCTCCTAGAGCCTTGTCACGACGGCGGTCCAGGGAGGCCCAGCAGTTGGACCACGGAGACGACGAGTAATCCAGCGGCGACCGCGATCAGGCCGTAGCGCGCCACACGAACGGGGAAACGGCTGCCGATCCCTACGAGGAATAGGACTGCTGCGAGAAGAACGGTGAGGCGCACGTACTTATCCGCGGTTCCAGCGTCGGACTGACCCGCGCTGAAAAGCGCATTGGCCTGGGCAGTTAGCACCGCTGCCTGCTTCTGTTGAGGGATTACGTACTGCGGCATGTCGGATGGATCCGCCGGGGCGTTCGGATTCTTGAGAGGATGTGTCGCGATCCAGGCGTTGAAGGCGGGGCGATAGCCGGCTCGGAGCCGCTTGACGGTCAGGTTGAACAGCTGGGTGTTGTGTGCGACGTACGCTCCTTCCACCGCATTGAACGACACCGAGTCCAATGTGCGTATCTGCGTCGCTTGGATCTGGTCGGCGCTGGCGTCGCTTCGGGCGCCGGATGCTTTCGACAACGAAAGCGACGATTCCGTGCTCCATTTGGCGGCCGAGTAGCCAGACCATGCGGCCATCAGGGCCACAATCGAGAGCAGGAGCGCCTCGATGATCGAGATCAGACGGTCACGGCCCGCGTGGCCGGGAGCCGCGTGCTCGTCGTGCCCGGCGTGCTCAGCGTGCTCAGCGTGCTCAGCATGCTCGCGATGCTCAGCGATTTCCTTCCCGACCTCAGACGCCGACAGGCCCTCGGGCATCAGTGCACCTTTCCGCTATCCCATCGCGGCGCATCACCCGGAAGAGATGATCCGTCACCGCACCGAGTGGTATCCGACGACTGACCACGGCCGTTCCTTCTAGGAACAGGCCGAGGTGGCAGGTTCGTGATGAGCACATACTGGGTCTAAGGCAGGGGATCGCACATCGGGCTCGTGCCCTGTCTTGGCGACTTAAATCGCGGCGCCCGGGCGCTCACTGTATGTCGCCGGACGCCTCACCCCGGCAGACTCTTCCGGCGATCGCGGAGCGACTTGGTCACCGGAGCGCGTCTAGACGAACCGCCCTCCGCAGCGACCGGGGGGCGGTTCTTCTATGACAGCGAGCGCATCGAGCGTCGTGACGGCGCGGGTACGGTCACCGCGACCACGCCGCTCCGTCCGCGGCGCCGCTAGAGCGCGGCTCCGCGGCGACCGCTCCAGGCGCGAAATCCGCGGCGGAAGAACATGAAGCGGGCCAGGAAGAACAGCGGGATGAGGATCCACAGGCCGCTCGCCACACCGACGATCAGGTGAAGGGCGATGATCGCCAGGATGATCGGGAGGATCGGAATCATGCGCAGGCAGCCGAGCAGGCCGAAGCCGGTGCGGCCGCCCGCGCGGTACCGGGCCGTATCGTCCGGCAGGTCGCGCGTGAGCTCGGCCAGCTCGCCGACGGTCTTCGCGGCGAAGCACCGGTCCAGGCGCTCCTGGAATTCGTCCTGGTCGAGCCGGCCGTCGGTGTGGTGCTGGCGCAGCCGGTCGGCGGTCGCGTCGCGGTCGGCGTCGCTCGCGCGCAGGTTGGGGTTCCGGATCATCTGGCTGATCGTGTCGTACCCGTACATCGTTGCTCCCTCGGTCTGTGTGGTTCGGTCGCGTGCTGCACGGAGAAGCATGGTCTCCGGCGGGCGATTTGTCGTCGGGCGAGGGGCGGCTCCTGTGCTGCTCCCGGCGGCTGATCGGAGCACCACCGTGTACTCCCGCGCGACGTATCGGCGGCTGCGCCCGGGAGCCGATGACGGCCCCGGAGGGCGGGGCTATCGTGCGGCTGTGACCCCGTCGGGCTGGATCCGCCGCAGCGACGTCCGCCTCGCCGTGATATGCGGCCTGATCCAGATCGCCGCGACGGCGGGGGCGGCGCATCACGCGTCGCGCACCCAAGCCTGCTGGTGGGCGTCTGCGTGCCGGCCCGCGACGGAGCTTGACGCCGGTGCCTATGCGCTGCTCGCGCTCGGCCCGCTTGCGCTCGTGTTCCGGCGGCGGTACGTGCGCGAGGTGCTCGCGTTCGTGTTCGCCGTCACCGCGGCGTACGTCGCGCTCGGCTATCCGCTCGGCCCGAACTTCTTGTCCCTCGGCCTCGCGATTGTTTCGGCGATCTTCGCCGGGGAGCGCTTGCTCGCATGGGCCGCGGTCGGAGTCGGTTGGCTGGTGTTTCTCGGGTTGCCCTGGGCGCTTGGGCACTCCGGCCCGCCGAATGTGCTGGCGGCGCTGGCGATCGCCGCCTGGCTGCTCGTCGCGCTCGCCGGCGCCGAAGGGGTGCGCAACCGACGGGAGCGCTTCGCGGAGGCCAAGCGGGCGCGTGAGCTCCAGGCTCGCCGCAAGGCCGACGAGGAGCGGCTGCGCATCGCCCAGGAGCTCCACGACGTGCTGGCGCACAACATCTCGCTGATCAACGTCCAGTCGGGTGTCGCCCTGCACCTGATGGACGAGAAGCCCGAGCAGGCGCGGATCGCGCTGACGGCGATCAACGAGGCGAGCGCCGACGCGCTGCGCGAGGTCCGCGCGGTGCTCGGCGTGCTGCGCGGCACCGGCGAGCAGGCGCCCCGCGCGCCGACGGCGGGCCTGGACCGCCTTGACGACCTCGTGACCCGCACCACCGCGGCTGGCGTCGGGGTGACGCTCGAGGTGCACGGCGAGCGCCGGCCGCTCCCGGCGAGCATCGATCTGGCAGCGTTCCGGATCGTGCAGGAGGCGCTGACCAACATCGTCCGCCACTCCGGGGCCGGCGCCGCGACCGTCGAGCTGACATACGGACCCGGTGAGCTGAGCGTGCAGGTGGACGACGACGGACACGGCCCGGGCGCCTCCGGCGATCGCCGCGAGGTGCCGGCGATGGACGGTGAGGGCGGTGGCAACGGCATCCCGGGCATGCGCGAGCGCGCGGTTGCCCTCGGCGGCACGTTCGACGCCAGCCCCCGATCCGACGGCGGGTTCCGCGTTCGCGCGCGGATCCCGGTGCCGGGCAGGTGACCGCCGTGATCCGCGCGCTGCTGGCCGACGACCAAGCGCTGGTGCGCGCCGGGTTCCACGCGCTTTTGGACGCGCAGGACGGGATCGAAGTAGTCGGCGAGGCGGCGGACGGCCGCGAGGCGGTCGACCTGACGCGCGCGCTCATTCCCGATGTCGTGCTGATGGACATCCGCATGCCGACGCTCGACGGAATCGCCGCCACGCGCGAGATCGCCGCGGACCCGGCGCTCGCCGGCGTCCGGATCGTGATCCTGACCACGTTCGAGCTCGATGAGTACGTGTTCGACGCGATCCGGGCCGGGGCAGCAGGCTTCCTGGTCAAGGACACGAAGCCGAGCGACCTGATCGAGGCAGTGCGGGTCGTGGCCGCCGGCGAGGCGCTGCTGTCACCGTCGGTCACCCGCCGGCTGATCGGCGAGTTCGCCGCGCGTGCCAAGGAGCCGCCCCGATCGGCCGTGCTCGAGGAGCTGACCGACCGCGAGCGCGAGGTGATGGCGCTCGCCGCCGGCGGCCTCTCGAACGACCAGATCGCCGAGCGCCTCGTCGTGAGCTCCGCCACGGCAAAGACTCACGTCAGCCGGGCGATGATCAAGCTCGGCGCCCGGGACCGCGCCCAGCTCGTCGTGATCGCCTACGAGTCCGGCCTCGTGCGACCCGGCTGGTCCGAGTGACCGGCGCCCGACTGTACATCTGGAACCGTCGCCGCTACCGTCGTGCCATCGCGGTAATGGATGCTCGCGGTGACGCGGCTGACCTCGCGATCCAGCAGATGACCGTGAACGTCTCGCACGCCACCGCCGCCAGACCGAGCGGGTTGGCCCAGTCGCCGATGTCGTCCGACAGCGATGGCAGCCCGACCGAGCGCGAGAGGAAATAGGCGACCAGCGCGCTGAGCGAGATCGCGCCGGCCGCCAGCCACACGAGTTCGTGGTCGGTG
Source organism: uncultured Solirubrobacterales bacterium (assembly GCA_963709205.1). GTDB lineage: Bacteria > Actinomycetota > Thermoleophilia > Solirubrobacterales > Solirubrobacteraceae > Palsa-465. The sequence continues at coordinate 228,806 of CAVPVP010000015.1, read as the reverse complement.
GCTGAGAGCACAATGGCCGTCGCCAGCGCGGCCGCGCTCAGGGCGATGAATAGCGCGCCGGCGTAAGGCGCCTCGCGTAGGTGGTCCGGCACGAGCGTCATGTGGATGGCGGCAGTCGCGGACAGCGCCGCAGCGGCCGGCCACCGCCAGATTGAGGTTGCGTGTGAGAGATGCATGAGTTCGCTCCCCGGTTGCGGTGGTGAGGGAGTTGCGGGCCGCCCGGCCTGAGCGCGCGCGGCCCGCTTGACTGCCCCTCGGTGACTTGCTCTTACTTGACGACCCGGATTAGGCGGAGCATCCCGAGTTGGGTGTGCTCGCGGCCGTCCTGGGTGTCCATGAAGCAGGCTTCGACGTAGTAGCCGGGCTTGGCGTTGAGGACAGCCTGTTGCATGCCCCCGGGCGAGAGCGGTCCGGCCAGGTTCAGGAATTGGCGGCTGGCCAGCTTCTGTGCGTTGCCGTCCTTGCCGGCGCGGAGCAGCGCCATGACTTGTCGCCCGGTCGCTGCGTTCTTCACGCCGATTCCGATGACCATGTGCACCAGGTAGCCACCATTCTGGGCGCGTACGATCGTGCCGTCGTGCAGCACGGTGGGCCCGTGGAAGGTGAACTCGATCGCCGTCTCGGTCGCGGCTGCGCTCGGCAGCGCCGCGGGCGCTGAGGACTGGGTGACGGTGAACGGGGCGAACCCCGGGTTTCCGTTCCCAGTGATGTTGAGCGCGACGTAATTCCCGGGCGTCAGGAGAGTTTGCACGGCGCCCGGCGCAGAGTCGTCGGCGAACAGCGAGCCGTAGGGCGTGAGCGCGTTGAGGTCGCCGTGGTGGCTCTGAACCGCGCCGGCGGCCTGCTGCACCGACACGCCGGGGTTCAGCCGGATGAGCCCCCACGTGGGTCCGTTGCTGTTGGGGCCGCTCGGGGCCTTGCCGGTGAACGTGGACACTACGTTGACGGCGCCCGACACCTCGCCGCCGGACACGGTCACCCCGGTCACGCCGGTGAGGGCGATGTTCAGCGTGGGCAGCGAGCCCGCGCCGCCAGCGCCACTGGCGCCGCCGGCGAGCATCAGCGCCCCGGCAGCGGCCAGGGTGACGGCAGTGGCGATGAGCGATGTCAATCGCTTTGACATGTGGTTGAAACCTCCGCGGTTTGAGTGATGGTCAGAGAAGACGGTTCGATCGCGATGCCTGGGGTGATGCGTGCAAACGCGAGGTGGGCCAGTCGGTTGACCTCGGTCACCGCCTCGGCGCTGTCTGAGTCAAAGCGGCAGAAGCACGCCTCTTCCAAGGGCAGGAAGATCGAGCCGCGGTAGCGGATCTCGGTTCCCGTCGAGCGCAGCTCGGCGCATGCCGCCTCAGCTCGGCGGAGCGCCGCGCGGACGTCAGCCTCGGACAGCCCCGGCAGGTAACGCTCGACCAGATAAGCGGGCACGGCGGTGCAAGCTACGGCCGCCCGGGAGCGCGATCAACCAGGGAAGTCCACCAATTTGATGCGCGTCACTGGGCCCGGACCCGGTGGTTTCCCGTGCCGAGCAGGCTGGTTAGCTCGGTGCGCGAGCGCACACCGAGCTTGCGATATAGCTTGGAGAGGTTCCACTCCACCGTGCGTGTGCTGACATGAAGCGCGGCCGCAACCTCACGGTTGGTCCGGCCAGCCGCGACCAGTCTGGCAACCTCGGACTCGGTGGCGCTTAGCGTCCCGGCGGCCGCGGCCTGGCGTCCCCCGATCCGCGCGAGCTCGACGTGTGTGCGCTCGGCCCACTGCGCGGCTCCCGCCGCGTTGAACAGCTCGAGCGCGGCTTCGAGCAGCTCGCGCGCGCGGAGTTTGCGGCGCCGTCGGCGGTGCAACACGCCATAGGCGAAGGCGGTGCGGGCCCGGTCGAGCGGGCGGTCCTGCAGGTCGTGCTCGCGCAGCGCGCGCTCGAAGGCCGCCACCGCTGCCGTCTCTTGACCGCGGGCGTCGGCCACCACTGCCTCGGAGCGCGCCGCCAGAGCGCGGGCCCATGGTCGGTTGAGCCCGACCGCGATGCGACGGTGCTCGCGGCCGATCGTGGCTGCGTGGTCGAGCTCGCCGACCGCGACCAGCGCTTCAACCAGATCGGGCAGTACCGGGAAGCGACCCGGCGACTCCACTCCGCCGCTGGACATGACCTCCCATGCCCGCTGCAGCGCCGCCGCCGAGGCAACCGGGTTGTCGAGCGACAGCTCGAGCCCGCCCAGAGCGGCCAGGTTGCCGATCACGTACAGCCAGTGGCCGGTGTGCTCGGCCAGCTCTAAGCCCTGCCGCGCAGCATCTCGCGCTTCATCAATGCGCCCGAGCCAGCTGGCGGAGCTGGCCAACGGCCACAGCGCTCCCGCCCGCTGAGCGTCCTCGTCGGCCGCCAGCTCCAAGTAGCGGAGTGCTAGCTCTCGCCCTCGCGCGGGCCGACCGAGATTTGTTTCGAGCGCGCTCAAGTAGGCCAGCGCATGAATCTCCCTCCAAGGATCGGCCGATTCGTTGGCGTCGCGGAGCATCGCCTCGAGCGGAGAGCGCGCCTGCTCCAGCTCGCCCGCCCACAGCAGCACCACACCTTCGAGCGCCGCCGGGCCTGTCTCCGACCAGGCCCATGACCGTTCGCCCGCTCCTGCGCTGCTTCGCACGCGGGTCGTCAACCCGGTGAGAACCGGTCGGGCGCGAGCGGCGAGCACCAGCGACAGGGTGGCCTCGGCGGCCGCCTCGGCAGCGGGATCGATTCCGTCTGCGAGCCGCAGCATCGCTCGCGCGTGGCGCTCGGCGCGCTTGGCGTCCGCCCCCAAGAGCCGGAGCCAGGCCAGCTTCTGATGCAAGTCCGCGCGCAACTCGCGGGACGTAGCGGGCTCGCGCCAGGCGCGACGGTAGAGGGCGGTCGCGGATTCAATGTCCTCCTGATCGCCGGCCACGGTCCCGAGCACGGCGAGCGCGCGTGCGCGCACGCCGGACTCGGTCGCGACGGCGAGCGCCTCTCGTGCGCGGTCGCTAGCCAGGCCGAGACTGCCGGCGCGAGCGTGGTATTCCGCGCCGGCCAGCACCCGTTCGGTCCGGTCGGCCGAGACGAGCGACAGCCGAGCCGCGAGGTCGCACAGCTCCGCCGCCGCGCGCGGGGCTCCGCGGGCAGCCGCCGAGACAGCGGCGAGGTCCAGCCGCGACGCGACACGCTCATCTACGCCCGGGGTCGCGAGCGCCAGCTGGCGGGCCTTCTGTTCCAGATCGTCCACAAGCACGCTCAGGCGAGCATGCATACCACGGCGCTCGGCCAGCGGCGCCTGCTCGTAATGGACCGAGGCGAACAGGGGATGCGCGAACCGAACACGCTCGGAGTCCGACACCTCGATCAGGCCCGCCGCAAAAGCCTCGTCGAGCCCGGCGTCGGCGTGCTCTTCCAGCTGCGACAGGATCGCGCGGGTTGGGCGGGGGAGGGCCGCAGCCGCGAGCAGCACCGTCCGCGCGGCCGGGGACAGCCGCGCCAACCGCGCCTGGACCAGCCCACGCACGTTTCCGGGCACGGGCAGCGCCTCGTCGGGAGCAGGCTCGCCGCCGCGAGCGAGCAACTCGCGACCGATCTCGAGCGAGTAGAACGGATTGCCACCGGCAAGCTCCTGCAGGCGCACGAGCGTCGAGCGCGAAACGTCGAAGCCGAGCCTGGCCACCAGCATCTCATGCACCCCGCCGACGCTGAGCGGGCCGACGCGGAGCCGCTGCACGCGATCGTCGCCCAGCAGCCGCTCGAACTCCAGCGGCGCGCTCCCTCCGGCCTCGAACCGGCGAGTGGCTAGGACCAGGACAGGCTCGTCGCGCAGGCGACGCACCGCAAACTGCACCGCCGCCGCGGACGAAGCGTCGACCCACTGCACGTCGTCGATGGCCAGAACGAGCGGAGCGCGGGCAGAAAGCAAACGGAGCACCGACAACGTCGCCACGCCGATGGTTCGCTCGTCGATCGGGTCCTGCGCCGCGTCACCATCACCGCGCAGCAGCGCGATCTCCAACGCGCGCCGCTGCGGTCCCGGCAGCGCAGGCAAATCATCGTCGATGACCAGATCGAGCAGGTCCCCCAGCGCCGCGAAGGCCAACCGGGACTCCGAGCCCGCCGGCGCGCTCGCCAGTGTCAACCACCCGCTCTCGGCCGCGGCGTCGATAGCCCGGCGCCAGAGCGCGGTCTTCCCGACCCCCGCATCTCCCTCGAGCACGATCGCCCGCGGCCCCTCCTCGGGTGATTCGATCGCAGCCAGAAGCGCCCCCAACTCGCGATCGCGCGCGATCAGCTGTACAGACGTTCGCCACCCCCTGAAGTTGTCCCCCGCGGCCGGAAAGCACGCCCGGAAAAGGATACCGAGTCTCCCCATTCCAACTCAAATCTCGTGCGCAAGCCGCCTCGCTGCTGGAATCGACCAAAAAACAAACGCTGCTCACGTGCGGGGAACAATCGCTCTTGCTCTTCGGTGGGCAGTCCGTGGGCGATCGCGGCGGCGACCAAACACACGTTGCTTCGGCACGGCGGCTCGGCGGCCGCTGTTTGCGCGAGGCTTCAGTGCCCCGCCATCGCGGCCGGGTCGACGCGCGTTGCCAGCTCGAACACGCCGGCGATCTGACTCGTGTAGCTGTCGATGTCGAATTGCGGGTCGAAGCGAAGTCGCCCTGGAACCGCATCAATCGCGGCCCTGACAGCGATCGCTATGGCGCGCGCGTCAAAGTCGGCACGGAACTATCAGGTCCGCGATCTTTTCGGGCTTCCACATCCCGATTCAGGTGGTCTTCACCCCGTTGCTCGCCTGCTGGTCGATCTGGGTCGGAATCGCGATCTCCGCCCGCTCTTCCGATGTCCGCGTCGCCCAACAACTCAGCATATTGGCCAACCTGCCCCCGGTCGCGCTGATCGCGCTGATCGAATTCAACGTGATCACACCCTCCGGCCTCGTGGTCGGTCTCGCCGCCGCCCTACTCGCAGTCGACGCGCTTGGCTGGCGGGCCGTGGCGGCAATGTTCGATCGCGAACGGCTGATTGCGGGAGTGCGACGTTGACGCGGATCCCGGCGCCGCTCCGCGCCCTGGTCAGCCGGCGGAGTACGAGGCGAAACCGCTGAAGAGAGGAGAGCGGTGACAGCGACCCTCACGATGAAGCGGGAAGGTTCCATCATGGAGCTCCGACGCGCGCCGTTCGAAATCACACTGGATGGGACAACCGCCGGCTCGATCAACCACCACGAACCTTCGAGACGCCGATCGAGCCGGGTCACCACCGGGTCCAGGTCCGGGCGGCCCGGTATTCAAGCCAAGCCGCATCATTCGACGTCGCCGACGGCGACGCCGTCAACTTCCGCTGCTACGGAGGCAGGATCTGGCCGATCTATCTCATCTCGTTCGTCGTGCCGAGCCTTGCGCTCTCGCTCAAGCGCGAATAACCCGCGTGATTGAGCGTCAACAACCATCGCACGAGATGATCGTGCGGGAACTGCCCCAGCCTGATCGACGTTGGCCGTGAAGAAACATCACTGACCGCCGCGGCGCCGGATGTGCGTTCGCCCTCAAGGTCGCCGATCGATTCGCCCCGTCGACGCCCTGAAAGGAATAGGGAAACACCCGATTCCTCGCGGCCCGCGCCATAACGGGCGGATGTGGGTGTGAGGGCGCACAGGTATCGGCCCGGGGGGGCGGAAACCTGATACTGAATGCGCGAGCCAGTCTCCACAGACGGAGGACCGTTTCTGCGATGTGTGACAACCGCAACGCTTCCGAACACCGCGACTGCAGCCGTCGCGCAATCCCCGCCGAGATTGACTCTGGGGAGCTGACCAACGGCAACGGTCACGGGCGGGCGGGGGCCGGGAGGAGCTCGCGCGTCCGGGTATGACTTCTCCAAGCTACGGCGAGCCGAGTCGAATGGCCGACCTCCTTCGGCCGAAGTTGATCTCCACGTTGTTTCCGCACCTCCCGCGCGACTCGCACCGGAGCTACCGGTTGGCGCTCGGACTTGGCAGCGCGGCGATCGTCGTGCTGGCGGCCCTTCGCCTCTTCCCGGTCGCCTTGATCGCGGCCGCGTTGCTTTTGCCGGTGCTGGTGGCGCTGTACCTGGTCGACGTGAACGTCCATGGGGATGAGCCGGTGTGGGCGCTGAGCCTCACGATGGGCTGGGGCGCGGTCGCGGGGGTGGGGTTCGGTCTGCTGGCCCTGGCGTTGGCGCCGTCCGCGGCGTCGGTGATCGTGAACGGCACGTCGCAGTATCTGCTCGTCCAGGGGCTGGTCTTGCCGTTTTGCGGGTTCTTCGTGCTTCTTTTGGGGCCGCTCGTCCTGCTCCGCTACCAGCACTTCAACGCCGTTCTGGATGGGGTCACGTTCGGTGTCAGCACGGGTGCATCGTTCGGTGGCGCGCAGGCGATCACGTACAGCGCCCATCTGATGGGCGCCGGTCTGCGCCCTGGTGGAGCGGTGCTGCCCTGGGTCTGGCGCCTGCTCTCACTCGGGCTGGGCATGCCGATCGTGACCATGGGCGCAGCCGCGGCGGCTTGTGCGGCGCTCTGGTTGCGCTACCGGGCTCCGGTGCGCGACGCCCAGGCGCTCGGAACGCTCGGTCATCCGGCCGTGGCCCTGCCGCTGGCCGGACTACTCGTGGCGGCGGCCGCCGTGGGTGAGACGTTCCTGTCGGCCGGCGGCTGGCTCGTCTGGCTGGTGGTGTTCGACTTCGTGGCGATCTCGCTGCTCCGGCAGACCATCCACGTCGGCCTGCTGGAGGAGTCGGCGGCGACCGGTTCCGGTGGTCCGTCGCTCGGCTCCGCGCCGGCGCCGCCGTCATGAGCATCCTCGCTGAACGGGCGTCGAGGGTTCCGAGCGGTGGAGGCCTGGGGAAGTTGGTCCTCCACGTCTTTGGGTTTCTCTTCCTGGTCCTGATCGGGCTGTCGATCCTGACGAACGTGCTGGTCGCCCCGGTCGTGGTCGTGCCGTGCACGAGCGGACAGCCCTGCGGAGCGCCGCCGACCGTCCCGGCGGTGATTCGGGAGACGACCTGGCGCAGCTCGCGGTACGGCTTCAGCCTCGAGTACCCGGCGTCGGTGGTGAAGGTCTCACAACAGACGTCGAGCGGGGTTGTGCTGGCGATCGACGTGGGTGGGAAGAGCGGCGCGATGGCAATCCAGGGCTTTGGCTCGGGGACCACGCCGGCGGAGGCGATCGGCGATCAGGTCGGCGGGCTGGGCGGGGTGTCTCAGCTGGCCGCGGACGGAAACCCGGCCCACCGGCTGCTCGGAGCGGGCGTCGGCTACCTTGCCGGCGCGGGACGGACCTACGTGGGCGACGTCACGTCACCTCAGGGAAGTCAGCCGGTCAGCATCGCCTCCGAAGCGGCCTCCGACGGGCGGGTGACCGTGAGCGCGTCCGTGGTCGGCGCTACGAGCGACAGCGGCTATCGCAGTGGCCTGTACGCCGTGGCCGATCTCATTATCAACAGCGTGCGTTGGAACGGATGACGGGCAGCGCAACACGTCGCCAGGCGCGGAGAGCCCGCCGCCGCTCGATTCCGTGGCGGCAGCTCGCTTTGCTCGGTGTGCTTGTCGCCGCCGGCGTGTGGTGGTTCGCACGCCCGCCGGCGCCGGAGGCCCAGGGCCGCGATGCCCCGGCCGTTCTCCTTGGAGCGACGGACCCACATACGACGATCGACTTCACGCTCGTCCTCCGGCTGCCCGGCCAGGCGCGCCTGACGCGCTTCCTGAACGAGCTGACGGATCCCGCGGCGCCCGACTACAACCACTTCATCGACGCGGCCGCATTCGGTGAGCGCTTCGGTGTCTCCCGGTCGGTTCTCGACGATGCGAGCGCCCAGCTCGCGCGGGACGGCGTCCAGGTCACCGCCACTTACCCCCAGCGCACGGCAATCGACGTCCGCGCCACCGCCGGGACCATCGATCGAGTCTTCGACGTTCGATTGATGGATTGGCGGGGTGCGGGCCGGCAGGTCTTTCACGCGCCGCTGGGTGCTGCGACCGTCCCCGGCGACCTCGGCCGCGCCGTGAGCGCGGTCGCGGGCCTCGACCGCAACATGTTCGTAACGGATGACTCCGCAGCCATCCAGGGACTAACCCCGGCCAGCGCGCGAAGCGTGTACGAAATCGACCCGCTGTTAACCCAGAACGTGACCGGCCAAGGAGAGAGCATCGCGGTCGTCGAATTCGCCAAGTTCGCTCAGTCGGACCTCGACGCGTTTGACCAGCAGTTCAACCTGCCAGACGTAACCCCACGCGACGTGGCCGTCAACGGCGGAGCGAGCGACGACGACCCGTCGTCCGCGGCCGAAGCCAACCTCGACCTGGAGGTCGCGCACGAAATCGCCCCGGGCGCCGAACTACTGGACTACAACGCGCCCCAGGCGACGTCGTCCGGCGCCGATACCTTTGGCGCCGTCCTCGACCGGATCACCGCCGACGGCCAAGCCCGCGTTGTGTCGGACAGCTGGGGCAGCTGTGAAACGGACACGCCGCACGCCGACATCCAACGCGATGAGCAGGCGCTCGAAGCCGCGGCGGCACGCGGTATCAGCGTCTTCGCCGCCGCCGGCGACACGGGGGCCTATACCTGTCAGGTAGACACCGACACCAACCACCGCCTGACCGTAAGCTGGCCGAGCTCGAGTCCGTTCGCGGTCAGCGTCGGCGGCACCTCGCTATCGGTGACCAGCACCGGAGCCTACGCCGGCGAGACGGCATGGAACGACACGCTCGAGCAGAGCGGCGGGGGCGGTGGCCTGAGCGCCGACTTCAACCGGCCACACTGGCAGGTCGGCCCCGGGGTCGCCAACCGGTTCTCGACCGGCATGCGCCAGCTTCCCGACGTGGCCGCCGCGGCCGATCCGTGGTCAGGCTGGGACGTCTACACGGGCGGCGCCGTCAGCGTGGCCGGGGGTACGAGTGCGGCCACGCCGTTCTGGGCGGCGTCGATGGCGCTGGTCGCCGAGTACGCCGGCCACCGTGGCCCTCGCCAGCTCGGGTTCGTGGACCCCGTGCTCTACGCCATCGCTGCCCGTCCGCAGCGGGCGCCCGCGTTTCACGACATCACGATCGGCGCCAACCGCTACTACCCGGCCTCGCCGGGATGGGACTTCGCAAGTGGGCTCGGATCGCCGGAAGTCGCCAACCTCGCCCGCGACGTGCTTGCGTATCTCAAACGATAGGGTGCGAGTGTCGCCTGTGCGACATCGAGTAAGGCGGACGGGTGACGCAGCGCGCGACGGCAGTTGGGGCGCGCCGCGTTTGCATTTGGCCGTCACTTAGGCGATGCGAACAAGAGAATTTCATGGAGAAGCGGCAGCGGACGTAGCCGCACCGCTCGAGAAGTGCTTCGCGCTGCTCGCCGCGGTCGATCGCTATCCCGAATGGTGCCCTGACGTCGTCCGATCCGTCCAAGTCCTCGAGCGTGGCGCCGGGGGTCAGCCGCAATGCGTGAGGATGATGATCCATGTCGCCCGGGGCACGCTCGTCAAGGACTTCCAGCTTCTTCTTGCGATCGTCGTCGAGCCGCCTCGATCCGTGACACTCACACGGGTGACGGACCATCCGACCAACCAGGAGTTCACGGCCTGCTGGCTGCTGCGCCCGGACAACCGGACCCGGATTGCCCTTCGACTCGACGCGAAGCTCCGCGTGCCCGCGTTTGTTCCAGCCGCCGGGATCCCCGACGAGATCGCCACCGGGTTCGTCGCAGCCGCGTCTCAGGCACTCGGTTCCCAGCCACACTAGGCGGGCAATCGATTCAGCGGGAGCAGCCCTTCGTCCGCGCACTGCCTGACCCCTGGACGACCGCCTACAGTGCGGGGATGCTCTATATGGTCATTGAACGGTTCGTTGACGGGCCAGGGCCTGTGTACGAACGCGCTGCTACTCAAGGCAGGATGCTGCCCGAGGGAGTTCGATACGTTGACAGCTGGATCGTCGACGACGACAAGCTTGACCGATGCTTCCAGCTCATGGAAACGGACGATCCGACCCGCCTCCATTGCTGGCGCGAGCGGTGGAGTGACTTGGTCGAGTTCGATGTGTTCCCGGTCATCAAGTCTGACGAAGCGGCAGTTCGCGTCAGTGTGACCTGGGAACGCGGTCCACAGGATTAACGCCAGGAGCCCAGCACGCATCCGGCCGGTGGCGTGTCATCCCGACGCTGGCCAGCGTCATCATCCGGGCACTATCGGAATAGGCATCTCGTTCGTTCGGCTATCGGGTGGCTTGGCCGAGCGCGAGTAGGTTACCTTCGCTATCGAAGAAGAATGCACCGCGCTCCCCCGTGCCTTTGCTCGGGTAGTTGTTGGGGACGGCGACGATCTGGTCGGTCACTTCGAGGCCGCCCAGGTCGAAGGTCTCGAACTCGAGGCCGCGGGCCCGCAGGTCCGCCACGGCTTGGTCGATGTCCTCGACCTCGAAGCCGAGCTGGGTGGAGCGGCCCGACGCGGCGCCCGAGGACGCGAAGATGTGGAACTCCGTGGTCCCGCAGACGTAGCGCAGCCCACCTTCGCGCTCTTCCACCGGCTCGAGGCCGAGTCGGTCGCGATAGAAGAGCCGGGCGCGGTCGAGGTTCTGTGCGGGGAGCTTGGTCTCGACGGGTGACGCTCGGCGTGGTCAGGCGTGTCGGACCCGGTTAGTCGCGCCGGGCGCTGAACACGAGACGACTTCGGCGATGACGTGCGGAGGTCACGGGCGGTTCGGTGCGGTCGTCTGACTGCATTCCTCGGTGGCCGGAACGACTCGCGGTCTTCATGTCGGCGAGGATCGCCTCCTCGGATCGTGAGGCCACGATCGGCGCCGCGAGTCCGGCCACGTGGACGTAGGTTCGCCGTCGGGGGCCGCGGCGGTCCTCGATCGGCAGCAATGCGACGATCTCGTCAGCACGGACGAAGCGCCCGTAACCGAGCGGCACCATGCCAATGTCGGGAGCCCTGACGTCTTCTTCGCGCATGTGCATATTATAGCGAACGTGTGTTCGTGTGCGCGCGGCCGTACGAGCCTGGCCGCGGCGGTCACGCGCGTGTCTCAACCACGCCCGTCTCCCGGCGCGACGGTCGCCCCTGCGTCGACCCGCCGACCGCGGCCGCGCTTCGTTCACAGGGGGGCGTCCGCCAGTGCAAGCGAGTTTGACACTCGAGTTCGTGGGAGGTTCTCGCACAAATCTGGAGGGTTGTGACGAGAGCACAACGGGCCGCGGAGCCGCACGGCCATTGGACGTGATTCCGCGGAGGGTGGTCGAGAAACGTGACTCATTTTTGCGTTTCTCGACCAGGCCCGTCCTTGGCGGTCCGCGCTCTGTGACCGGGCCACAACGAACCGCGCCGTCTCATGTCCGTGTAAACAAGCGCGAGGAGCGCGGCTGCGCCGACCGCGAAGAGGAGTGGGTAATCCTGCCATCCGCGATACCGGAAGATGATTCGGTGCGTGCCCGCGGGGACGGTCGTGGCGGCGAGCGCGGGCGCCACCATCTCGGTGCGCTGGCGGCGGCCGTCGACGGTCGCCGTCCAGCCGGGGTCGAACGATGCGCTGAGCACGACGACTCCGGCACGGCGCATCCGCACGCTGGCCGCCGCCACCCCCTGTTGCAGCTCGTCGGACTCCGCGAGCACCGTTCCGGCCGGCGTCGCGGGCGACGGTTGCGGAAGCCGGGGTTGGCGGTCACCGGGCTGACCGAACGCGACGCGAAGGTAGTCGCCGGCCTGCGCGAGCCGCGAGTTCAGGAGCGGGATGCTACGCACGCCGATGTCGCTGCGGTCGGCCGACCGCGTCCCGATGATCGTGCCGGCGTGCAGGACGCCGGCGGCGCCTGGGAGCGTCCACAGCGAGTAGCGGCCGGCCCGGAGCTCGCGCCGGGCGGGGACGGGAGGTCTGGCGCCGCTGGGAATGATGAGGTAGTGGATCCCGAACAGCCGGTAGTCGCCGGGGTTGCGCTCATCGAAGTAGTACTCGGGATCGGTCATCAGCGAGGCGGTGCGCAGCGTGTAGCCGACCTCGTCGACTTCGCGGCTCTCGAGGTACTTGAAGACTGGGACGGCGCCGACGGTGAAGTCCTGGCCCCAGTTCGACGGCATCCCGGCGTACGTCCGCCCGCCGCCGTCGCGCTCGATTACCGCGACGAGGCGATCGAGCTGGGTGCCTTCGGTGTCGTCAGCGCGGCGCTGTGCCGCGATCGCGGCTCCGTCGTCGCGGTCGTAGGCGCCGACCTGAAGCCACGCGGGCGCAAGCACCGCGACCGCCGCAACGAGCACGGCCGCCAGGGACAGGCCGGGCGGCCAACGCGGGACTCGGGCTCTGAGCAGCCGCACGCCGCGGGCCGCTAGCCACGCCGCTCCGCGACCGGCGAGCAGCAGCGCGACGAGTTGCGCGCCCATCATGAAACGGCGGAAGAAGAGGTCGGCGCTGCCCGGGATTAGATCGACGAGCGACCCGAACGTCGTGCGACCGAACGCGAGCAGCAGGCACACCGCGAGCGCGACCAGCAGCGCCCGGGCGTCGGCGTCCGAGGTCCATGAAAGCCACGCCAATCCGAACCCGAGTGCGGCGAACACGGTCACGACGGGCAGCCGGCCGTGGTCGAGTAGCTGCCCCGAGACGAGCCAGCCGAGCACGCGACTCGCGCCATAGCCGTTCTCGAGGGCGGTGCCACGCACGATCTCATTGGTCGCCGCCCATTCGCGTTGGGTGAGCAGCGGCACGATCACCCACGCCGACGCCAGCAGCGAACCGCCGAGAACGACCGCGGCTCGCCGCAACCGGGCGACGAGCGGCCTGCCGGCGACCAGCGGCCAGACGACCAGCACCGACAGCGCGAGGTACCCGGTCTCGAAGTGCAGCGCGACCGTCAGCGCCGTGAGCAGCACCGCTGGGAGATAGCCGCGCCCGTCGCGGATCGCCCGCCAGCTGAAGCCCCACGCGAGCGGCAACGTCCACGACGCCCACAGCTGCGTCCAGACGCCGAACCCAGTCCACACGTAGGCGTGCTGCTCGTAACCGACCCCCGTGGCGCTCACCAGGAACGGGGCCATCGCGGCCGACGCGGCCGCCGCCGGCCTGCCCGCTCCGAACGCGCGGGCCGACAGGTACACGCTGATCGGCCACAGCGACAGGAGCAGATACAGCGACCAGCGAAACGCGACATCCGGCCCGGTCAGCAGACCAACCGCGCCGGCCAGGATCGCCGGCAGGCTCTGGTAGTGGAGGAACTGCGGCGACCCCTCGCCGAGAAACGGGAACCAGCTGGTGAGCGGCAGGTGCCCGCCGCGCAGCTGCGCCGTCGCGAAGCGCACCATCTGCTCGTGCAGCGAGCTGTCGTTCAGGTACGCGACCCCGCGCGTGAGTGCGCGTAGGCTCGCAAGGTTCCATCCGACCGCGGCGGCGACGAGCAGCAACGGCCACCACGCTGCGGTCCGGCCCCCGCCGCTACTCGGGGGCCAGACTGCGAAACGCGCCGTCGCCGACGCCCGCGCCGGGCGGGCGCCGGTGGCCGTCACGGATCAACTGTTGCCCGAATACCCGCGGAGCGTCGACAGACTGGTGTTAGCCGGATACACACCGCAGGAGGCCAGATGGAAGGTGCCCTCGGCTGTGTTGCCAGCTGACTCGCCCTGGCTGATGACCTCCGTGCCGTTCGCGCCCACGAGCACCTTCACCGGTGGCCCCGACGCGCTCGAGGCGCCCGGAGCCGGCGTACAGGTCACCGGGCCGCTGGTGGACGCCGGGCCGGTCGCCATCGCGATACCGATCTGCTCGTGGGTCCCCATGGCGGCGAGCTTCTGGTTCACCTGGGGAAGGTTCTGGTCCGTGTTGTAGTTCAACTGCACCAGCACCGAGCCATCGCGTTGGGTCGTCACGGCAAACGCCGGCGCGGTGGCCGCGGTCCCGCTCAGGGCGAGCACGAGCGCCGCGCCGACCCCCGCCAGCCCGAGCGTGCTGGCTGCGAGAACCCGAGGACGCGGGCGTGGCCGCCTCCCCCGGGTCGCGACCACAGCGACGGCGTGGCGTCCTCGCCCAACACCAGTCGGGCGCGCCGCTCGCCCCTCGCGGGCCAGGTCGATAGTGGTGCTGGCGCGCAGCGCTTCGCCCAAGCGCTCCAGATCGGGGTCGAAATCGAGACGAGTCATGATCGGTTCTCCTTGGAAGGGGTGAGGTGGCGTTTGAGGGCTTTCAGCCCGCGGTGGACGCGAACCCGCGCGGCGGCGGGGCTAGTGCCGAGTGCGCGAGCGATGTCTGCGTACTCCAGGTCCTCCAGCACGCGCAGGCGCACGGCTTCGCGCTCGTGCGCGGGCAAGGCGTCGAGTAGCTCGTCCGCTCCGTCGGCCCACGTGGCCTCGGGCACCGGATCCTCGATGGACTGTGGACGGTCAAGCCGCTCATGCAGGCCGAGCCGCTCGGTGGCACGTTGCTCGAGCGCGCCGCGGCGGATCGACATCAACAGCACGTTGCGCGCAATGCCATAGATCCACGGCGCAGCCGAGCCGTTGGCCTCATCACGGAACCGGGCCCGAACAAGCCACGTCTGGGCGAAGGTCTCGGCCGTGAGATCGAGAGCCGCCGCCCGGCTGCCGGTGCGGCGCACGAAGTACTCATTCACCGCCGGGGCGTAGCGTTCGTACAGCTCCCGGAACGCGTCGGGATCGTGGCGCGCGGCGGCGACCAGCGAGGCGTCGCTGGACACAGCCGACGCGGGGAGGGTACGTGAAGATGTCATCAGGGGGTTCATTGCACGAGGTCCGCCCGGTGTTACCAGCTAACGCGCTCGCCTTGCGCCTGATTGTGGGTGCGCAGCGCCGTGGGAGGATCTGGGTGTGGGTTCTCGGCAGACACTCAGCGAAGGTGACCGGCGGATCGTCGCGGTGTGGGCGGCGGATTGCGCTGAGCGGGTGCTTGGATTGTTCGAGGCCGAAGCTCACGGGGATAGCCGCCCTCGTGATGCCATCGCGCGGCTACGTGCCTTTGCCCGTGGCGAGCTTGGCGTCGGAGAGGCCCGCCGCCGGTTCGTCGCTCATGCCGCCGCTCGTGAGGTGAGCGCTCCCGCGGCGGTGGCCGCCGCCCGAGCGGCCGGGCAGGCCGCAAGCATCCCTCACATGGGCGCGCACGCCCTGGGTGCCGCCGCGTACGCCGCTAAGGCAGCCGGACTGGCCGCCCCGGACCGGCCCGAAGCTGTCAGCGAGGAGATCCGCTGGCAGCTTCGCCGTATGTCGGTGGCGGCGAGAGCCGCCCTGCGACAGCTGCCACCCGTCGGTGATAACTCGTCCGGTCCCCTTGGGCCGGGGCTTCTCGCGTCGGGCCTTCTCGGGACGATTATCCGTGATATCCAGGCCAGCTTGGCGGACCCCGACCACGCCGTCTTTCCCGCATCGCAGTTTGATCAGGAGACGGAAGGAAAGAAAGCAGCGCGAGGTCGATCTCGTCGCTCCAGGCGCCTTTGAACGACTCATTCGCGATCAGGTGGTCCTCGCGGCGCATCCCGAGGCGCTCGGCCAGCCGTCCCGACCCGTCGTTCCGCGCATCGATCCGCGCGATGACGCGGTGCAGGCCGAGCCCCTCAAGGGCGAGGTGCAGGAGCGCATGCGCGGCCTTCCGCGACGATGTCTTTTCGAGACCACGCGCCGCTCAGCCGTTCGGTGATGACGTCCACGTACATCGGCGTGAACGGCACAAACCGACACACGTCCTCGCGCGATCTGTACGCGACGAGGCTGTCCGTGTCATCGACGGTCAGCGGTCGCAACCGGAGGCGGCGCGTCTCGATCGGATAGGTGGAGCAGAGGCGGATACGCGGATGCTGGCAGCCGGGCGTGCGAGCCCGCGGGGTGATCTCGCTCCCGTGACGCCGCCTGTCCCATCCGGTTCGCCGGAGCTCCGGTGGTCGCCCCACTCGGCAGCTCGAGCATGCCCGCAAACGTTAGCCTCGGAGCGATGTTCGACCACGTGGGAATCGCCGTGTCCGACCTCGCCGTGTCCGAGCGCTTCTATCGCATGGTGCTCTCCGTGCTCGGCGTCGAGCCGAGCCACGCGGACGCCGAGCTGGTCGAGTGGGAGGACTGGGACATCGGCCCGAGGGACCGCGAGCACCCTGTGACCCACGGCCTGCACGTCGGGTTCCGCGCGCCCGACCGCGCGGCCGTCGACGCCTTCTGGCAGGCGGGGGTCGACGCCGGTCACCCGGACGACGGCGCGCCCGGGCCGCGCCCGCTCTACGGCCCCGACTATTACGGCGGCTTCCTGCTCGACCCGGACGGCAACAGCGTCGAGGCGGTCCACGGCGCCCGCGAGCGCCCCGTGCCCGACGGCTGCATCGACCACCTATGGCTCCGCGTCCGCGACCCGCAGGCGTCGCGGCGCTTCTACACGACGATCGCGCCGTACGCCGGGCTCCGCCTGGCGCACGACGCGCGGGACCGCGTGCAGTTCTCGGGCCCCGACTTCTCCTTCTCGCTCGTGCGCGACGAGCGCCCGCTCACGGAGCACGTCCACCTCGCGTTCCCGGCGGACGCGGACGCCACGGTGCGTGGGTTCCACGCCGCCGCGCTCGCCGCGGGCTACGAGGACCACGGCGCCCCCGGCGAGCGCGCCGTCTATCACCCGGGCTATTACGGCGCGTTCGTGCTCGACCCGGACGGCCACAACGTCGAGCTCGTCAACCACAACCGCCAAGCGGCGTGATGATTCACTGACCCGATGGTGATCTCGCAGGGGTACGTCGACGTCCCGGTCGGGGGTCGAGCAATGCGTACGTTCGTGGCCAGCCCCCGGTTGCCCGGGCGCTACCCCGGTGTCGTCTTCTACTCGGACATCTTCCAGCTGACCGACTCGACGCTGCGATGGTGCAGGCGACTGGCCGGTTACGGCTTCGTGGTGGCCGCACCGGAGATCTATCACCGTGTCGAGGCCGCCGGCACCGTGCTCGAGTTCGACGACGAGGGAAAGAGCCGCGGACAGGCGGACGCGGACGCGATGCCCGTCGTCGACTTCGACGACGATATCCGCGCCGCGCTCGACTGGCTCGAGGCCGACGACCGTGTGGCCCACGGGGGCCTCGGCGCGACCGGCCACTGCACTGGTGGCCACTTGGGTTTCCGCGCCGCGTTCGACCCGCGCGTGCGCGCCACGGCCCTGTGGTATCCGACCGGTCTGCACGATGGGAAGCTGGGCCGTGAGGCCGACGCTGGGTCGCTCGGGCGCGCGTCGGAGATCCGCGGAGAGATGCTCCTGATTTTCGGCACCAACGATCCGCACACGCCGGAGGAGGGCCGTGCAGTCATCAAGCGCCGGCTCGAGCAGGCAGGCGTCGAGTTCCGCTGGCGCCTGTACGACGCCGAGCACGCCTTCGGACGCGACGTTGGACCGCGCTATGACTCGGAGGCGACCGACGCAGCGTTCACCGAGACCGTTGCGCTCCTCAAGGCAGTAGCCCGCGGGGTCAGGCCGCTTTAGGTAACGCCCCGCCCAGGATTGACAGGAGCTGAGCGCGGTCAGGGCCAGGCAGTGGCGGCGGGTCGCTGACACGGGCGATCTCGAGGATGTGCTCGACGAAGCCCGGGTCCGCGAATGTCTCCTCGAGCCGGGTGATGCACCCGCGTGAGGCGACGGCGGCGCGGAACGCATCGGGATCGCGGAGTAGCGCTACCAGCAGCGCCCGCTGGAGCTGGGCGAAGTCGCTCGGAGGCGGGGGTTGGGCTCCGCGTCGCAGCGCTTCGATCTCGGCGAACCGGGCACGATCCTCTTCGACGGTTTCGCGGTACCACGGCGTCAACTCGGTCTGCGCCACGGCGTCCCAGGTCTCCGCGAGGCGATGTGGGTTATCAAGGTGGGAGCGGATCGCCTCGCGGAGGTGCCAGACGCCCAACAGGCCTAAGGTCATGCCGCGGCCGCCCGAGGGGTTCGTACACGCCATCGCATCGCCGACCGCGACCAGGCCCGTGGCCACCGGGCGTCCGTTGACGAGCAAGCGCCGGAAGCGATCGAGGACTCCGCCCATCGGGACGACCGGCGTGATCGGCTCGCCATCCAGCCACTGCTTGTGCGCGGGGCACGCCGCCACCACCGCGGTCCACACGTCAGGACCGCGGAGACGCTTGAGCGGCTGATCGCCGGCGGACGCGAACAGGGTGATCGACCAAGTGCCGTTATCGGCGGGCAGCGTGAGCACGGAGAAGGTGCCGATGTCGGTCACGATCGGAGCGCGGAAGGCCGGCATCCCTGCGCCACGAGCGCGAAAGTAGCGCGTGTAATAGAGGAATCCTGATTCCTCGACGTCTTCGACGACCGGCCCGATACCTGCCTGCGCCAGCCAGCGCGTCAGCTGGGAGCCGCGGCCTGTGGCGTCGATGACGAGATCGGCGCGGAGTTGTTCGCCACCGCCGGTTCGCACACCGGTGACGTGCGGCGTGCCGCTATCGCCGCGGACTACGAGTTCGCGGACATCGACACCGCGGCGTATCTCGAGACCCGGCTCGGCATGTGCCGCCCGGCCGAGGACTCGCTCGAGCACCGGCCGGCGCGCGGTGAGGGTTCGAAACCGCTCGTCTCCAACGCGGGGTGTTCGGTCGGTGATCGACGGAGGCATCAGGCTGAGGAGATCGAAGCGGAGCCCACCGGCATCCTCCAGCGCAGCCGTGACGTCGGGCAGCATCTCCTCCATCAGCATGCGGCCACGCGGGAGCAGGAAGTGCGGCTGGCGGAACTGGACGACTCCGTCCCGCGCCCAGCGCTCCCACGCCTGAGCGGCCGAACGCGGCGCGGGCTCGGGATCGCGCTCGAGGATCGTCACCTCGTGACCGTCCCGGCGCAACGTCATCCCGGCGGCCAGTCCGCACACCCCAGCGCCCAACACAATGATCTTCGACACCGTGATCGCCCCCTACTTATTGGCTAACAGCCGAGGTTGGACCGGCGGTCGGCAAATCCCTCGGCGCTGACGCCCCCCCCGTTCGCTGCCAACACGAGGGCGAGCTCAGCTCGCATCTCGCGCTGTTCCTTGGGGGAGACGGTGGTCACGCTGGCGCACTCACCACATCGGGGGCACACGCCGATGTCACCCTGAAACCGGTAGTAACGGCCGCAGAAACAGACGACATCAGGCATGGTCTTCACCTGATCGGGCTATGTGTCGTATTGCGAAGTTGGTCAGCATGTGAGTCTTCCTCCATAGAACGGATGGCTTGCTCTTCTGAGAGCGATACGCGCGAGCTCGCGATCCGGTTCTCGTCCAAGCGCGCCTACTTCGAATGAGACGCCACACGATGCGTTGATACGAAGGCGTGGGAACTGGCTTCCTACAGCCGGCGGCGGGCGCGGTCGGGCGCCTGGTAGCGATGCCGCTCGTGCCAAGGCCGCCGCTTTCGACGGCCGGATTGGCGAGCCGCGTCGACGTTGACCGACGACTCGCGGCGGCTCTCGTCGCCGACAGCGGGCGCGGCCTGGACGTGGTCACGATCCGTGCAGCCGGTGGGTGCGTAATACTGGATCGCTAAGGACGCTTACCGGTGGGTGCCAACGTGATCATCTCTTATGACGGAACTCCGAACGATGACGACGCGCTTGCGCTGGGCAAGATGCTGGCGCCGGCCGGTTTCGCGTTGGCGCTCGCGTATGTGCGCCATTCGCGTGAGTTCGACCCGCGCCGGGAAGAGGTGGCCCAGCATGACGCCGAACAGCGCCTGGAGCATGGCGCCGCGACGTTGGGTAATACGGAAATCACTCGCCACGTCGTCATCGGTGCCTCGACCGGAGACAGCTTGGGGCAGCTGGCCCAGACGGAGGGAGCGTCGGTGGTTGTGTTCGGCTCGGACTACCGGACGACGCCCGGTCACGTCGAGCCCGGCACGTCCGCTCAGCATCTCCTGGACGGTGGCTCGGTGGCGGTTGCGATCGCCGCGGCCGGTCTGCGAACGCAGCTCGACGGCGCGATCAGATCCATCGCCGTGCCTCTTGCCGGCCCAACGAACGATGTCGCCCGCGAGACCGCGGGCGCGCTGGCGGCGAAACTCGGGGCAACGCTTCGCGAGTCACGCGCCGAGCCGGTGGACCTGATCGTCGTCGGGTCCCAGCCGGACGCGCCGGCCGGGCATGTCGTTATCGGCGGTGACGTGCGCAACGAGCTGAACAGCGCGCGGAGCTCAGTGCTGGTCCTCGCGGGCGGCGTGCCGCTTATCCCCTAGCGCTGCGTCCTTCCGGAACCCCGGGTGGCGGAGTCGGGAAGGCCGGCGGCGCACGGAAGGGCTCGGTCGACGATCATTGTCTGCGTGTCCGAGAAACCTGCCGCCCGAAGCGTCAAGATTTCCGCCGACGAGCGCACCGGCTGGTCATCGGAGCGCCCAGGCGCCCGCGGCGCCCCGCCCCGCCCGGTCGATCTGTCAGTTCGGAGCCGTGTCCTCGCTCCCTCGCATCGGCTGCGCTATTCGCCCGGAAGCCTTCTCATCATCGTCGGCGCCGAGGCATCGGAGCCCGCACGGTTCGCTGAGCGAGTTGTCGAGGAGCGCGGCGCGACGCTCGCACCCGCCCGGGTACGAGCACTGCTAGCCGGTCGAGTCGCGGACAGCGACATCGAGGAACGTGCCAGCGAACTGCTCGCCGGCGCCGTTCTCAAGCGGCTGCAATCTGGGCAGACCGTCGTTCTGCCGCTCGAGGGTTTCGACGCTCTAGAGCGCGAACGATACGTGCGCCTCGCGCACAGTCTCCGGCGCCCGCGACACCTGATCCTGCTCGACGCTCCGCGCGACAAGGTACTCGACAACGAGCGACCGGCACTCGACGAACTCCGACGGTCGCTCGACGCTGGCGAACTCGGACTCGAGGGATTCCAGACCGTGCTTCGTCTCGGCGGCCACGCGCTCGCCGAGCTCAAACGAATCGTCTTTCAGCCCCCACCACGCGACGACTGATCCTCGCCGGTGGCAGGGGTCACGTGACGGCCCAGACCGACGCGATGCCGATCGGGATCCGAGTCATCCCTCGACGGTGCGGCTGGTCACATCGATTCGCCGGCCGTGTCGCGACCGCTGGCCGCAAGCCAAATCCCAGCTTCGCGACTGCGGCCGGACGGTTGAGGCGGCGCGAGAGCTCATGTATGAATCTCGGTGGAATCGCACGGATTCCGAGGAGGTCAATGTGGACCCGCCTCGCTCGCCCAGGCTTCACCGATCCAACTCTGCGCTTGCTGGATTTGCCCGCGTCGCTGCCGGCGCCGGGTTTGCATATCTCGACGTCGACGGAGCTCCGCTGACAGACCCGTCCGCTCTCGCTCGCATTCGGGCACTGGCGATCCCGCCCGCGTGGCGTGACGTATGGATCTGCCCGGACCCGCTCGGGCACCTGCAGGCGACGGGCGTGGACACGGCAGGCCGTCGCCAATACCGCTACCACGATCTGTGGAGCCAGCAGCGGGCTCACGTGAAGTTCGAGCACATGGTCGCTTTCGCTCACACCTTGCCGACGATGCGTGAGCGCGTGCTCGCCACCATGCGAGCGGGACATGTTCTGAACCGGGAGCGCGTGCTGTCCTGCTCGGTCCGACTGCTCGACGTCGGAATGTTCCGGATCGGCAGCGAGGTCTACGAGAAAGAAGACGGTCACCTCGGGCTTGCCACGATCGCCAAGGCCAATGTCTCAATTGAGAAGGGGCGCGCGGTATTCGACTACATCGCCAAGGAAGGCGTCCGTCGGGTCCACGCCGTTGGCGACCCGTGCTGCGTAGAGATTGTGGGTGCCCTGAAGCGACGACGCGGAGGCGGCGAGCATCTGCTCGCGTTCCGCGAGAGGCAGGCGTGGCACCAGGTCCACGCCCCACTCATAAACGAGCACTTGAAGAACCTCATTGGCGACTCGTTCAGCGCCAAGAACTTCCGAACCTGGAACGGCACGCTCCTGGCAGCGGTGGCGTTGGCCGGCTCCACGGAGGACTCAGCCAGCGATCGAGCGCGCCGGCGGGCGATCCGACAAGCCACGATCGATGTGTCCGAGGCGCTGGGGAATACGCCCGCCGTCGCCCGCGGGTCCTACATCGATCCTCGCGTGTTCGATCGTTTCCTCTCTGGCTGGACCATCGCCGGCGAGCTGCGACGCATCGAGAAACGAGGCCTCGCGCAAGAGGAGCGTCGGGCCGCAGTCGAGCTCGCCGTGCTCGACTTGCTTGGGGGGTAGTCATTGCCGGCTTGCGTGAATCCGCACACGCAGCGCTCTGCTCATGATGGAGAACGCCTTGCGGTGCGGGTCCTTCCGGGCCGGCTCCGCGAGTACCGCCTCAATGAAGGTGGCGCTGCCAGTCCGCCGGCACTCGCCCGGCGGGTCCAGGCGTAGGCTGATCGAGCGGATGATGCTCTGGTGGGGCGAGCGGCGGGCCGTCGTAGAACTGTTCGGTGCGGTAGTTCCAGAACCAGTCCTCGCCGGGCTCGAAGCTGCGGACCAGGGGGTGACCCACATCGGCTGCGTGGTGGCTGGCGTGCTGCGAGGGGGAGGAGTCGCAACAGCCGATGTGCCCGCATTGCGCGCAGCGCCGTAGATGGAGCCACCAACCGCCTTCCGCCATGCATTCGGCGCATCCGGTTCCGGAGGGCGGAACTGAGGCGTCAATCGCGGCTTCGTCTGACATGTTCGGCCTCATCACCCGGACGGATCTCTCGGACACGGCGCTCGCCGGTCCGGGGCGACGACCGAGACCCGCTTAACCGTACCGCGGCGACGAAACGGGGTGGCTCAGGGTCTCCGCTGACGCCTAGGTACGCGGCTTCGCCCGTCGACGACGGTTTGGCGCTACCGGGCGGTCTGCCGGTACGATCGCTCGCCCTGGCCATGAAATCGAGGTCCGCGGGATCGTCGGCTTAGCGCTTCCAGCGCTGGGAGGTTCGTCGCATGGATCTGGGACTGGATAACAGGGTGTACCTCGTAACTGGGGGCAGCCGTGGCCTTGGGTTCGCCGCGGCGGAGGCTCTGATCGCGGAAGGGGCTCGGATCGTGCTCAGCTCCCCGCGGGAGACCACGGCGTCTGCGGCCGCGGGTCGTCTTGCGCAGAATGCGGCCGCGATCGGCGATGTGACCTGGGTCGCCGCGGATAACGGCGATCCCGCCACGCCTGGCCGGCTGATTGAGGCCGCCCGAGAGCGGTTTTCCCGCCTCGACGGCGCGCTGATCAGTGCGGGCGGAACACCACCGGGGACGATTTCAAGCACCACGGATGAGCAATGGCGGTCGGCGTTCGAGAGCGTTTTCCTAGGTGCGGTCCGGCTGGCTCGGGTACTCGCCGCGGATCTGGCGGACCACAGCGTGGACGATGCTAGGCCCAGCCCCACAACCGGAACGGCCGGTTCGATCGTTCTCGTGCTCGCCGCGTCGGTTCGCGTGCCACTCGCTGGGCTCCCGATTTCCAACGGGCTTTTCCCCGGCCTGGCGGGCGTCGTCAAGACGCTCGCCGACGATTTCGGCCCATTCGGGGTCCGGATAAACGGGTTGTTACCGGTCAGGATCGCCACCGACCGCGTCCGCGAATTCGACGCCCTGAGTGGTGACCCCGACGAGGTGCGCGCCCGCCAGTCCGCCCTCATCCCGCTCCGAAGGTACGGAGAACCCGAAGAGTTCGCGCGAGCAGCAGCGTTTCTCCTCTCACCTGCCGCTTCCTACGTCACCGGCGCAATGATCCCGATCGACGGCGGTGCGATCCGCTCGATTTGAATGTGAGGCGCCCGGGTTCTACGAGGACTGGCCGGTGTTGGAGGCTCGCAGTCCGTCGAGCGCGGCCTGCAGGATCGGCTGAACGTAGCCGGCGTCGCCGTCGATCTTGGCGATCGCGATGACCATGTCGAGCACCTGTTCGAGATTGAGGTCACCGCGGACCTCGTGGGAGCGTTGGGCAGCGAGGAGCAGGGGCCGACCGGAGGCGAGCACGCGGCTGCGGCCTTCGTTGAGGAGTGGTTCGTTGTCGTCGGACTGTTTGAGGAGCTCGGAGCCGACGTGGCGTTTGCTGTTGTAGAACGCGAAGAACCTGTCTAGCCAGGCCGTGAGCACCGCGTAGGGCGTTTCGCCCTCAACGGTGGCGGCCGCTGCGCAGACGGCGTTGACATCGTCGGTGAAGAGAGCCTCAAGTAGTTCTTGCCGGCCGGGGAAGTTGCGGTAGAGGGTCGCCATGCCAACGCCGGCGCGGCGCGCGATCTCGGCCATCGACACCGGGGTGGCGGTGTCGGCAAAGGCAGCGCGAGCGGCGCCGAGGATCTTCTCGCGGTTGCGCTGTGCGTCGGCGCGTCGAGCGGGTGGTCTCGCGATTGGTCCTGACACGGTTGCTAACCGGATAGGTTATCCGGTACAGTAAGTGGACAAGCTCTCCGTTCTCCGGACGGACTCTACCTGACCGCCGCGCTCGCTCGCGGCCGCATAAGGAGCACTCCATGGACTACCGGCCCCTCGGACGCACCGGCGTCTCGGTCAGCCAGATGTGCCTCGGCGCAATGATGTTCGGCGCCTTCGGCAACCCCGACCACGACGACGCGATCAAGATCATCCACAAGGCGCTGGACGCTGGGATCAACTTCATCGACACCGCCGACGGCTACTCTGCCGGCGAATCAGAGGAGATCCTCGGCAAGGCGCTCGCCGGTGGAAGGCGCGAGAACGTCGTGCTCGCCGTCAAGACCGGCGTGCAGTTTCTGGGTGATGACCCGAACAAGCGTGGAGCGTCACGGCGGTGGCTCACCGAAGCGGTCGAGGGATCGCTGCGCCGGCTTCACACAGACTGGATCGACCTCTACCAAGTTGGGGTTCCCGATCCGAACACCGACATCGACGAGACGCTCGGCGCCCTCTCGGACCTCGCGCGCGCGGGCAAGATCCGCTCCTTTGGCGCATCGAAGGTCCCCGCCTCCCAGATCGTCGAAGGCCAGTGGACCGCCGATCGCCGCGGCCACGGCCGGTTCCGGACCGAGCAGCCCCCGTACTCAATGCTGACGCGCGCGATCGAGTACGACGTGCTGCCGACCTGCCTGCGTCACGGAATGGGCGTGATGACCTACAGCCCAATCGCCGGTGGCTGGCTATCCGGCAAGTACCGGAAGGGGCAGGACGTCGCCGGACCGGGCTCCGCCGCCCGCTCGCGGCGCTTCCCGGGCGCCTACGACGCCACGAACCCCGCGAACGCGGCAAAGCTCGACGCCGCCGACGCGCTCGGCGCGGTCGCCGACGAGGCCGGGATCACGCTGATCCAGATGGCGATCCGATTCGTCACCCGCCATCCGGCGGTCACCTCCGCGATCATCGGCCCGCGCACGATGGAGCACCTGGACGCCTACCTCGCCGCCGACGGGATCGAGCTGTCCACCGATCTGCTCGACCGAATCGACCAGATCGTTCCTCCCGGAGTCACGGTCAACATCGCCGACAACATGTGGAACTTCGGCACGACAGCGCTGAGCGACGCGTACCGCCGCCGGTAAAGCGCTTCGGACCTCAACCGGCCTGGGAATCGTGGGCTGCACGGCCAAGGCCGGTGACATAGCGCTGCTCGTTGACCGCCGCCGACTGCCGGAGTGCGTGTGCCGCGGCTAGAAATCGTCCACGATCGTGAGCTGAACTCATCTCTAGCTCGTCGGCCATCCGTTCGAGCAGATCGGCAAAGGCGTCTTGCGCCTTCGCCATTTCCCAGTGATCCTCTGCGGACCTAACGGCCAAGATGATCCGCTCCTGCTCGTCGCGGATCTCAGAACGTAGGCGTTCGTCAGCCATCTCCACATTCTCCTCGAACCGCCCGCGCTGAGCAATCGTTCGCCGGCAGCGGAGCGATCATGCTGCATCCAAGAGGCACGTCGCCTCGATAACGAAGTCGGGCATCGCGTGGAGATGTGCCAGCATGGGATGACCGTGACATTGTTTCGGAGACGCCCGGTGCAACTCAGCGAAGCTGAGCGTGAGGCTGCGGACGTCGATCTCGAGCGCATCCGGGGAGGAGGGATACCGCTCGGGGCAGAGCAGCGTCTGAAACAGGTTGCGGCAGCGAGCTCCCCGGTCTTCAGCAGCGATCTGAGCGTCAACGAGTATGCAATCGCGCAAGCGTCCGGCTTGACGCCGATCGCGCAGATCATGGGCTCCTCGGTTGTCCAGCACGGCTGGCAGAACTACCCCTGGTCGTCCTACGGGGGAGGAATCCAGGAGATGCCGTCCTTCGCGATGCCATGGAACCTGTCGCGCCGGCGCGCATTCGACCGCTTGCGTCAGGAGGCGGAGTTGGCGGGTGCCGACGCGGTGATTGGCATCGAGATGACGGCCAGTAGCTTCCTTGGCGAGCCGGGCAATATTGAGCTCGTCGTGTTCGGTACCGCGGTCCGGGAAACGACGCTCGTGCATCGCGGCGGCTCGGGGCCGCGTATGTGCGCTCTCTCCGGCCAGGACGTTGACAAGCTGCGCCGCATCGGAGCCGAGACGTTGGGCGTCATCGGTCATACCTCGGTGGTGTGCGTGGCGCTCAGCGCGTGGGCTAATCAGATGATGAGCTCGTGGTGGGGGAACCAGGAGCTGACCGAGCTCACCCAAGGCGTGTACGCGGCCCGCGAGCTCGCAATGGATGAGGTGCGCCGGCAGGCGAGCCAGGTGGGGGCTAACGACATGGTGATCTCGATGCTCGAGCACAACATCGACCACCACGAGTTCGAAGGCTACGGCTACCGGCAGCACTTCTTCGTCGTCGCCATGCACGTGCTCGGCACCGCGATCCGGCTCGGCGCGCACGAACCCCATCCGGCCCCGCTCGGGGTGCCGGTCCTGTCGATCAACCTTGGCGCGTAATCCACGCCCTATTTCAGGAGACCTTGATGTCTACTTACGATCCGACGAGTACCGAAGGCCTCGCCGAGCACGCAAGCGAGCGTCTGCAGATGAACGCTCGCGGGTTGTTCACGTCTGACCTGTCCGTGAATGAATACCTGTGCGTGGAGAAGGCAGGGTTTGAGCCGGTGGGCCTGGTGGTGGGGTCGAGCATCTATCACATCGGCTTCCAGGCAGCTAACTGGAAGTCGAGCCAAGAGATGGGCGTTCTCACCCAGGCGATGTACGCCGCGCGCGAACTTGCCATGACGCGCATGGAGGAAGAGGCCGACCAGCTCGGGGCCGACGGGATCGTCGGGGTTCGCCTGGACATCGGGCGCTACGAGTGGGGCGCGGATATGGCGGAGTTCATCGCGATCGGCACAGCGATCAAGCACAAGGGCGGCAAGGTCCACCGCGCGCCGAACGGGCGCCCGTTCACCAGCGACCTGTCGGGGCAGGCCTTTTGGACGTTGATGCAGACTGGGAAGCGTCCGGTGGGCCTGGTGATGGGCAACTGCGTCTACCACGTCGCCCACCGCGGCATGATGCAGTCGATGCGCCAGACGGGTCAGAACGTCGAGCTCGAGCAGTACACCCAGGCGCTCTATGACGCGCGCGAGCTCGCGATGGAGCGCATGCAGAAAGAGGCCGAGGCGATCGGTGACGGGGTCCTCGGGATCGTGGAGGTCAAACTGGACCAGAACAACCACGGGTGGGGCAGCCACGTCATCGAGTTCTTCGCGATCGGCACGGCGGTTGTTCCCAACGAGCATGCCGAGGACGGGCAGCAGTTGCCAGCCATCACGCCAGTCCTCGACATCAACGACTAACAGGAGGATCTGATGCCTGGACTCGCCGGCCGCATCTCAACCCTCACCAAGGCGAAGATCTCGCACATGCTTGATCACGCCGAGGATCCGGCGGAGACGCTTGACTATGCCTACGAGCGCCAGCTCGAGGATCTCCAGAACGTCAAGAAGGGCATCGCCGATGTGGTCACGGCGAAGAAGCGGCTGCAGATGCAGGAGGACCAGCTCAACCAGCAGGTCGCCAAGCTCGACGGACAGGCGCGGGAAGCGATGGCGGCGGGCAGGGAGGACCTGGCTCGGGCAGCAATCGAGCGCAAGCAGATCATCACTCAGGAGACCGGCTCGCTCGATCAACAGGTCTCAGAGCTCGAGTCCCAGCAGGAGCAGCTGACCGCGGCTGAGCGGCAACTTCAAGCCAAGATCGAGCAGTTCCGCACGAAGAAGGAAGTCATCAAGGCTCAGTACTCGGCGGCCGAGGCGCAGGTACAGATCTCCGCGGCGGCTACCGGTGTGGGGGACTCGATGGCCGACGTGGGGATGGCGATGCAGCGGGCGATCGATAAGACCGATCAGATGCAGGCGCGGGCGTCAGCGGTCGAGGAGCTGCAGGCAGCGGGCACGTTCGATGATTTGACGGCGCTAGGTCCGCCGCAGGATGACATCGACCGCCAGCTCGATGAGCTCGGGACGAAGAGCGTGGTCGACGACGAGCTCGCGCAGCTCAAGGCCGAGGTCGGACCCGGCAGCCAACAGTCCGCCCTCCCCGCCGGAGAGCCAGCCACCGACGGAGCGCCCGAGACTGCGGCGAGGGAGCCCGGCTCGTAGCGGCTCGACGAGGCCCGTCGAGCTGCCCGATCGCCGCGCCGGCCGCTAGACTGCTCTAAGGTCGAGCGTCCGCTCGACGAAGCAGTGCCCAGCGTTTCCGCAGTTGTTGCATCTTGCAGCTCCGCGTTTCGCAGCGCACCTACCCTCCGGAGGGCAAGATGGCAACAGGTACCGTGAAGTGGTTCAGCGACGAAAAGGGTTACGGATTCATCACTCCCGATGATTCCGGCAAGGATCTCTTCGTTCATCACAGCGCGATCCAGGGCAACGGCTTCAAGTCGTTGGCTGAGAACGCAAAGGTGAGCTACGACACTGAGCAGGGTCCCAAGGGCCCAGCGGCCGCGAACGTTCGCGTGCTGTAACGCCACAGATTTGCGACCAGCGAGCGTGCGTTCACGTGGGCGCTCGCTCGCTGTGGTCCCCATCCGGGGGCCGGCTGCGCCGCGTCGGGACGTGCACTCGCCGTAACTTCCGGCGAAGCGGCAGGAACGCCAGAGATCTCCAGGGCTGCCTCGACACCAGCTCGTCGAGGTCTCAATCAACTGCGCGCGGTCGACGCGCTCCAGATCCCCAACAGCGGGAGGACAAGCATGGCATCAAGTGGAAAGAAGAAAACCACGATGGCAAAGCTCAACCGTGAACGAAAGCTTCGCGAGCGCCGGCTCGACAAGAAGGCGAAGAAGGACGCCAGGAAGCACGCGTCCACCTACGAGCAAGGGCAGTCGGACGACGCGCTGAGTGGCGGCGATGATCAGTCCATCCCCTCGGGTACCGAAGAGACCGCTCTCGACCCCGGGGTCCAATCGCTCGTCGACGTCTGATTCCGGGGTCCGCTCTGGTTGACGCGGTCGCGTGGCGTCATGTCCACCGACTATCCCAGCCGGCTGCGCGACCGCTCGACGACCGTCAGCGCTTGTAGTCGTCGGCGTTGATCTGCGTGTAGTTCTGCCATGGACTCCGCGGATGTCCGGCGTGATGGTCTGGTCCGGAGCGATACTGTCGGCGCATGGAAAGGGACGCCGTGGTCGAGTCGGTATTCGCGCCGGTTCGCGCGGCGTCGATGTTCGAGGAGACGGTCGAGCGCCTAGGGACGGCGATCCGGACGGGGATCCTGGCCGCCGGGAGCAGGCTTCCGGCGGAGCGAGAGCTTGCCGATGAGCTCGGGATCTCTCGCTCCACGCTGCGCCAGGCTCTGACGACGCTCGTCCAGAGCGGCCTGCTGATCTCGCTCCGCGGCCGGGGTGGTGGGACGTTCGTGACCGAGAGTCCCCCGCTGGCACCGGCCGGCGAACCGCTGCTGGGCGACGACGCGTGGGGAGTGCTGGAGTATCGGGTGGCGATCGAGACCGGCGCGACCATGCTCGCCGGCGAGCGCGCCGAGCCGGATGACCTCGACCGTCTCGACGCGCTCGTCGATCGGATGTTGGAGGTGGACCATTTCGAGGTCTACCGGCGGGCGGATATCCGCTTCCACGTCGGGCTCGCGGAGGCGGCGCGGTCTCCTCGGCTGGTCAGCGCGATGACCGAGGTTCAGGGTCGGATGAGCGAGCTGATCACCCGGCTCCCGCACCCTCCCGAGCTGCTGATGCACTCGAACGCGCAGCACCGGCGCCTCGTGTGGTTGTTGCGCAAACGGGAGACCGGCCGGGCGGTACGGCTGATGCGCGAGCACATCGAGGGCACCGAGCACATCTTGGCCGGGCTACTCCGGTAGCGCCGCGAGCTCATAGCTCGGCCGCGCGCTCGACGAAGGCGCGCCAATCGCGGTGCGCCTTCGCGCGCCACTGCGCGTCGCGCCGGGGCTCGAAGCGCTCGCCGGCCGGGATTCGGTCCTCGATCTCGAGCGTCGAGCGCCACACGCCGGCGCCGACGGCGGCCAGCGCGGCCGCTCCGGCAGCGGTCGCGTCGAGTAGGCCGCGCTGAACGGTCACGCCGGCGGTGTCGGCCTGGAGTTGGAGCAAGGTGTTGTCGCGTGTCAGGCCGCCATCGACGCGCAGCACCTGAACGGGGACGGCATCTTGCACCACAGTCACGATGTCGGCGACCCGCCAGGCGATGCCCTCAAGGGCCGCGCGGGCGACATGAGCAGGGCGCACGCTTGCGCTCAGGCCGGCGATCACTGCCCGCGCATCCGGCTTCCACCACGGCGCGCCGACGCCCGCCAGCGCGGGCAGCATCTTCACCCCGCCCGCGTCGTCGACCGTCGCCGCTGCGGTCGTCAGGGCGGCTGGGTCAGGCGCGAGTCCGAGGTCACGGCTGAGCCAGTCGAGCAGTGCGCCCGCGGTGAACACGCCTCCGTCGATCGCCCACTCCACACTCCCGTTTACCTCCCACGCCACCGTGGGGAGGAGTCCTCCGCCCGGGGACGGGCGCTCGCGGCCGGCGTGCGCGAGCACGAACACACCCGTCCCGTAAGTCGCCTTCACGAGGCCCGGCCGGACGCAGCCCGCTCCGGCGAGGGCGGCCTGCTGATCCACGCACCGCGCCCGTAGGGGAAGCTCCTGGGACCACGACTCGTGGCGGAGCGTCCCGAGCTCGCCTGCGGTGTCGGCGATCGCTGGTAACACCCCCGCGGGCACGCCGAAGAGTTCGAGCAGAGCCGGATCCCACTGGGGGCTGCCGAGCTGCGTCCGCGACGCGGTGGACGGATCGGTCGCGAATCCCGCTCCCAGACGGTCGCATAGGAACGAGTCGACGGTTCCCATTCGCAGTCTTCCCGCCTCGAGCGCTTGCTGGACGCCGGTGTCGTGTTCGAGCAGCCACGCGAGCTTGCCCGCCGAGAAGTAGGGGTCGAGGGGCATCCCGCTGCGGCGACGAACTTCCTCTCCGTGGCCCGCCGCCTCGAGCCGATCCAGCACCTCCTGGGAACGCTTGTCCTGCCACGTCACGATCGGGGTGAGCGGACGCCCCGTGTCTGTTTCCCAGGCCAGCACGGACTCTCCTTGGTGGTCGAGGCCGCAGGCGGTCACCGGCTCGGAGGCGTGGGCGAGCAGCTCGCCCACGGCGTCGACCACCGCGCTCAGCACCTCGTCTGGATCCTGCTCGACCCACCCGGGGCGCGGATAGGCGAGTCGCTTCTCCCGGCGCGCTTCGGCCAGCGGTCGCAGGTCGGAGTCGTACAGAACCGCCTTGACAGCCGAGGTGCCCTCGTCGATCCCGAGCAGCAGAGTCATGCCGTCACCGCGGCCCGGTAGTCGGCCGTCCGCCGCCACCAGGGGCCGCCGGCTGCGACCTGACCGCCGCGAAGCGCCTGCTCGGGTCCCAGCGTCACGCCAAGGGAGGCCACGATTCGGGTGACATGTGCGGCAATCCCCGGTGACGCGGTGAGGCCCGTCGAGCGGATCGCGGCGACGTGGACCAGGTGCGGACAGCCTGGGGCGGGGCCAATCAGATAGTTGACACCACGTCCGGCCGGACGCAACCCGGCGTACGCGAACACGGACTCAGCGTCGGCGATCGGTGGGTAGAGCGCAGCCGCCTTGGAGACGATCTCCCGGTGCGCCTCCGGCCGCACCGACCAGTCGCGCTTGTCCTCGAGATCGACTGCGGTCGGGCCCGCGATGATCTTGCCGTCGATCGTGGGGAACACTAGAACTCCCTTGGTGCGCTTGCTCGGAACCGGGAGCAGGATCCGGTCGAGCCGCTCGCCGACCGGCGGGTCGAAGACAAGAAACTCTCCCTTGCGCGGGTAGATCGAGAACGAGTCATCGCCGGCGAGGCGGGCGACCGAATCGGCTCGCAACCCGGCGCAGTTGACCGCCACCCGGCAACGCACGATCGCCCCCGAGTCCGAGCCAACCGCTAGGCCGGTGCGTTGGGGCTTAATCGTTACGACGCGCCACCGGGTGCACACCTCGGCGCCTTGGCGCCCAGCTTCCGCGCCGAGCGCCGTCGTATAGGCCACCGGGTCGGTGACGGCCTCCCCCGGAATCTCGAGGGCGCCGTCGTCTCGCTCGACCGCCCGCACTCCGTTGTGCCGCGCGCCCTCGGCGATCGCAGCGACGGTGGCGCGCTGCCCATCTTCGAGCGGCCGGATCTCCGCGCCGCACCGCAGCACCGGGATCGCCAGCGCGGCCAGTAGCGGGTCGCGTGCGGTTGCCGAGGAGAGGATCAACTCGGTCTCGAGCTCACCCGGGGCAGCATCGAACCCGGTATGCAAGATGCCCGAATTTGTCCCGCTGGCGCCGAGCGCGAGATCCGACTCGGCCTCGAGCAGAGCGACAGCGACGCTTCTGCGCGCGAGCGCCAACGCCACCGCGCAGCCGACCACGCCGGCGCCAATCACCGCGACCTCGACGTCGTTTATCGGAGCCATTGACACTGTCCGCGCGCAAGCGTATCGTCGCGCCATTCCGAAGGTGCGAACTTCACACCATTAGGGGCCAACGACAGGCGCACCAGCGACCCAGTCCGGGGAGGTATCCGTGGCCGATGAGCCGCTAGCACAGTCAACCGCGACCCGCCAGATGGGCGAGGACGAGCGCGAGCTCGCCGAACTCGGCTACAAGCAGGAGCTCCACCGGGGTTGGAGCAGCTTCACCAACTTCGCGATCTCGTTCACGATCATCTCGGTCCTAGCCGGGCCGGTCACGAACTTCTCGTTCGCTTGGAACGCGGGCGGCCCGGTCGCAATCTCCATCGGGTGGCCGATCCTGTGCGCCTTCGTACTGCTGGTCGCGTTCTCGATGGCAGAGCTGACCTCGGCCTACCCGACGGCGGGCGGCCCGTACTGGTGGTCGGCCAAGCTCGGCAGCCCGGGCTGGAGCTGGATCACCGGGTGGATGAACATCGTCGGGCTGGTCGGGATCGTCGCGGGCGTGGGTTACGGCGCGGCGATCTTCCTTCAGGCGACGCTCGCCGACTACAACCTGAGCATCCTCGGCATCAACTTCGCCACGAGCCACCCGTCGACGATCCTGCACGAGACGTTCCTGCTGTTTCTGATCATCCTCATCGGCTACACGGTCGTGAACATCTTCGCCGACCGGCTGCTCGCGATCTTCAACAACGTCTCGGTCGGCTGGCACGTGATCGGCGTCCTGGTGATCATCGCCCTGGTCGCGTTCGTGCCCAGCCACCATCAGAGCGCGAGCTGGGTCTTCGGTCAGCGCTTCAACAACACCGGGTTCCACGGCGGGCTCACGAGCGGACTGGGCTTCTGGGTGTACGTCCTGCCGCTCGGGTTCATCCTCACGATGTACACGCAGACCGGGTATGACGCATCCGCGCACACGGCGGAGGAGACGCGCGGCGCCGCCAAGGCGGCGGCACAGGGCGTATGGCGCTCGGTGTTCTACTCCGCGATCGCGGGCTGGGCGCTGCTGCTGGCGCTTCTGTTCTCGGCCACGAACGTCAAGGGGATCACCGCAGCCGGCGGTGGGGCGATCCCGGTTGTCAATCTGGGACTGAGCGCGTGGGCGGCGAAGTTCACCCTGATTATCTTCACTGTCGGTCAGCTGTTCTGCGGCGCCGCGGGCCTCACGAGCGCTTCGCGCACGTGGTACGCGTTCTCGCGTGACCGTGGGATGCCCGGATGGGGGGTGTTCCAGCGTGTCACGGCGAAGGCCGTGCCGCTGTACGCGGTACTCGCGGTCTCGGTCGTGTCGCTGATCATCACGATCCCTGCCTACTTCGGGACCAAGACCGGCGTGCCATGGGCGTACTTCGCGATCACGGCGATCTGCACCGTGGGGCTGTACCTGGCTTACATCCTCCCCGTGTACCTGCGGCTGCGGGCGGGCGACAGGTTCAAGCCGGGCCCATGGTCGCTTGGACGGCACTACAAGTGGATCAACGTCGGCGCGATCGCATTCGTCGTGCTCGTGGTGTACTCGCTGGACGGGCCGACCTCGACCGCCGGCGCGCCCTGGGACAGCGGGTTCACATGGACGGCGTTCAACTACTCGCCACTGGTGCTGCTGGTCGCACTGATCGTCGGGATCTGGTGGTGGGCGGGCGCGAAGAACCGCTACCACGGTCCCGTGCGGACGATCGACGACGCCGAGTTCGTGCCGGAGCCGCCGCCGATACCGCCCTCGCCGGCGGTCGCCGGCGGAGCGGAGTAGCCATGGCGAGCATCACGCGCCCGGGAGGACCGGGAGTCGCCGTGGGGATGCTTTCCCTCGAGCAGTTAGGCACCGAGGCGGAGGCCGGCACGATCGACACGGTCGTGACCGCGTTCACCGACATGCAGGGCCGGCTGGTCGGCAAGCGGATCGAGGTCTCCTACTTTCTCGACCAGGTCGTGGACCACGGGGTCGAGGGCTGCGACTACCTGCTCGCGCTCGACATGGAGATGGACCCGGTGCCTGGGTACGAGATGGCGAACTGGGAGCGGGGGTACGGTGACTTCGGGATCGTCCCCGACCTCGCGACGCTCCGCCGGGTCCCATGGCTCGACCGCACCGCGCTCGTCGTCTGTGACGTCGTTGGCCACGACGGCTCTCCGGTCGCGGCCTCGCCTCGCCAGATTCTGATCGCGCAGTACGAGCGCGCGCACGAGCAGGGGTACACGCCCCTGTTCGCTTCCGAGCTCGAGTTCTACCTCTACAAGGAGAGCTACGCGCAGGCGCACGCTCAGGACTACCGTGGCCTGACCCCGACGATCCCGTACATCCTCGATTACCACATCCTCGCGACGACGATGGATGAGAACGTGCTCGGCCCGATCCGCCGCGGCATGCAGGGCGCCGGGATCCCGGTCGAGTTCTCCAAGGGGGAGGCGTGGTACGGCCAGCACGAGGTCAACACCCGCTACGCGGACGCGGTCACCTCCGCCGATCGGCACACGATCTACAAGAACGGCGTCAAGGAGATCTCGTTCCTGCACGGCGTGTCCGCGACGTTCATGGCCAAGCCGTCGGAGAAGGACATCGGCAGCTCGTGCCACATCCACTCGAGCCTTGTCGGCGTCGAGAGCGGTGAGAGCGCGTTCGTCGACGGTCACGATGAGACCGACGTCTTTCGCCACTACCTCGGCGGGATGCGCGCGCACATCCGCGAGCTGGCGCTGTTGGTTGCTCCGTCCGTGAACTCCTACAAGCGCTACGCCGCCGAGAGCTGGGCCCCCACCTCGATCGCCTGGGGACGCGATAACCGAACAGCCGGCTTCAGGATCGTCGGGCACGGACAGTCGCGCCGCGTGGAGTGCCGGATCCCGGGCGCCGACGTCAACCCGTACCTGGGGTACGCGGCGCTGCTGGCGGCGGGACTCGACGGGATCGCCAACAAGACCGACCCGGGGCCGGAGCTGATCGGCAACGCCTATGAGGCGGGACAGGCCGAGCCGTTCCCGTCCACGCTGCGCGAGGCCGTTGATCTATGGGAGGGCAGCGAGTTCGCCCGCAAGGCGTTCGGCGACCACGTCTGGGCCCACTACCTCAACTACGGGCGTACCGAGCAGCGCCTGTTCGACCAGGTCGTGACGGACTACGAGCGCCGCCGAATGTTCGAGCGCGGATGATCGCGGTCATCGAGCCCGCCACCGAGGCGGTGCTGGAGGAGCTGCCGCGCGCCGGGATCGAGGAGGTCGACGCAGCGGTCGAGAACGCCAAACGGGCGTTTCCGAGTTGGCGGGCGATCGCGCCCGCGGATCGGGCATCGCGGCTCCATGCGCTCGCCGACGCGCTCGCCTTGGCCCGCGACGAGCTCGCGTTACTCGAGGCCCGCAACGCCGGTAAGCCAATCGCCGACGCGCGCGGAGAGATGGATATGGTCGCCGCCACCTTTCGCTACTACGCCGGCGCCCCGGAGCGGCTGCTCGGGGACACGATCCCGGTCGCGGGCGGCCAGGCCTTCACGGTCCGCGAGCCGCTCGGCGTGGTCGGACTGATCGTGCCCTGGAACTTTCCGCTGACGATCGCCTCGTGGAAGCTGGCCCCGGCGCTGGCGTCCGGGAACACCGTCGTGCTCAAACCGGCCGAGCTCACGCCGCTGACGGCGTTGCGGTTCGCCGAAATCGCTCTCGGGGTTGGCATTCCCGAAGGCGTTGTGAACGTCGTCGCGGGGCCCGGGAGTGTCTGCGGCCGGCGGCTGGTCGAGCATCCCGACGTGGCCAAGATCGCCTTCACCGGCTCGACCGAGGTCGGCCGCGCGATCGCCGCCGGCGCCGCGTCCACGATCAAGCGCGTGACGCTCGAATTGGGCGGCAAGTCGCCCAACCTGGTATTCGCCGATGCCGACCTCGAGGCGGCTGCGGCGGCCGCGCCAATGGCTGTGTTCGGCAACGCGGGCCAGGACTGCTGCGCGCGCTCGCGGATCCTCGTCCAGCGCTCGGTGCTGGATCGGTTCATGGAGGCGCTCGAGGACGCCGTCGAGTCGATCCGGGTCGGCGACCCACTCGACGAGGACACCCAGATGGGGCCGCTGATCTCCTCTGGCCACCGGGAGAAGGTGTCTTCGTTTGTGAATGGCGACGTGCCGGTCGCGATCCGTGGCAGCGCACCGCGCGGGCCGGGGTACTGGTTTGCGCCCACCGTGCTCTGCCCGGTCGACCCTGAGGCGCGGGCCGCGCGCGAGGAGATCTTCGGCCCGGTGGCCGCGGTCATCCCGTTCGATGACGAGGATCACGCCGTCCGGCTCGCCAACGACACGGTGTACGGGTTGTCGGGATCGATCTGGACCCGCGACGGCGCCCGCGCGCTCCGCGTCGCGCGCGCAATCGATGCCGGCGTGCTGTCGATCAACTCCAATACCTCCGTGCGCGTGGCCACGCCGTTCGGAGGCTTCAAGCAATCCGGCTACGGCCGCGAGCTTGGCCCGCACGCGCTCGACGCCTATACGGAGGTCAAGTCGATCTACTACGCGACGTCATGAGCGCGATGGGTCGTCTGCAAGGCAAGGTGTGCGTGATCACCGGGGTCGCCGGTGGGATCGGTTCGGCGACCGCGGCTCTCTTCGCCCGCGAGGGCGCGCGGGTCGTGGGGGTCGACGTGATCGAGCACTCGATCGGTGAGCTGTCCGTGCAGGCGGACCTGGTCGACGAGGACGCCGTCCACGCTTTGTACGCGCGTGCACGGGAGGAACTCGGACGAGTCGACGTCCTGTTCAACAACGCTGGCATCTCGCCGACCGACGACGCTTCCGTGCTCGACACCACGCTGGAGGCGTGGGAGCGGGTGCAGGCGGTGAACCTGCGCAGCGTGTTCTTGTGCTGCAAGCACGGGATCCCGCATCTGCTCGCCGCAGGCGGCGGATCGGTCATCAACACGGCCTCGTTCGTCGCGGTGCTCGGCGCGGCCACTTCGCAGATCTCCTACACCGCGTCGAAGGGAGGGGTGCTCGCCCTCTCGCGCGAGCTGGGCGTCGAGTTCGCCCGCCGTGGCGTGCGGGTCAATGCCCTCTGCCCCGGGCCCGTGGACACGCCGTTGTTACGGGAGCTCTACGCCAAGGATCCCGAGCAGGCCGCCCGCCGCCTGGTGCACGTGCCAATGGGACGTTTCGCAGCCGCCGAGGAGATCGCCAACGCGACCCTGTTTCTCGCCAGCGACGAATCGAGCTTCGTGACAGCCACGTCATTCATCGTCGATGGCGGCATCACCGGCGCCTACACGACACCGATCTAAGTCCATGCTCCGACGCGGTCGCTCAGCTCACGTGTTCGGGCCAAGGCAGCGGGAACAGCTCGCGGTAAGGGCGGGCCTCGTCGACCACACGAGCCACCGACGATCGGGTCAATACCCGGTCGAAGTAGGCGGCAAGCGCGGGATGCGCGGCGCGGTCGAGCGGATGGAGGACGTCGGCGTAATGTAGGGCGGGCGCCGCGGCGCAGTCGGCCAGTGTGAAGTCGTCGCCGGCCAGCCAGCCGTCGTGGTCACGTCCGCTGAGCTGGCGGTCCAGCGTGCCGTACGCGAGGTCGAGGGTGGCGTGAGCCTGGGACACGCCGTGCGGGTCTTTGGCGTCGGGGGGTCGCAGTGCGTCGCCGACGATCCTCTGCACCGGCGCGGCGACGTAGCCGTCGGCCACGCGATCCCACAGTCGCGTCTGCAGCGCATGGCCGGGGTTTGTCGGGATCAGCGGCGACGCGTCGCCGTGGCGGTCGAGGTGCTCGACGATGACCGACGACTCGGGCACCACGAGACCGTCATCGACGAGCAATGGAATCGAGGCCGGTGGCCACAGGGCCGCGAGCGCGGAACGGTCGCCCTCGACGACGTCGGCCGTGAACGGCACATCGCGCTCGTAGAGGGCGATGAGCGCCTTCCAGCAGTACAGCGCGAAGGGGTGCTGGTGCAGCACGAGGCTCATGCCGGCACCTGGCTGGCGAGGAAGGCCTCGGGTGCGTCGAGTAGCAAGCCGGTGCCGCGCTCGCGTTCGTCCGGGTCTTCGAGGTGGGCCGGATTCTGGCCGAAACGCCGTTCGATCGTGAAGTTGTGCTGACGGATGCTCATTTGCTGCGATGTCCCTTCGTGGTCGGGAAGGCGTCGTCGAGGACGTCGCCCAGGAGGCCCAGCCGATGTTCCCAGGCGGCGCGGTGCGGTCACAGCGCCGCCAGCCGGCGGGCGAGGAACCGGCGCTCCGGATCCGTCGCGGCCAGCCGCAGGGCGCGCTCGAACGCCGCCCGCGCCTCGTCCCGCGACCGAGGCGGCGCAGCAGCTCGGCCCGTGTCGAATGCAGGTAGCGGTAATCGCCGAGATCGAGCGAGTCGACGAGCTCGAGCGCCCGCTCGGGCGCGCCCGCCTCGGCGACCGCCACCGCGCGGTTCAGAGCCACCACCGGCGAGCCGGTCAGCCGCTCGAGCCGCTCGTAGAGCACCGCGACCTCGTCCCAGTCGATCTCCTCCTCGGCCTGGAGCGAGGCGATCGCCGCCTGGAGCACGTACGGCCCGGCCGCCGGTCGCAGGGCCAGCGCTCGTTCGAGCGCAGCGTCGCCTGCCTCGACCTTCGCCCGGTCGTGGCGGGAGCGGTCCTGCTCGGCCAGCGGGACCAGCTGACCGTCGACCACTCGCGCCTCGCGGCGTGAGTCGTGCAGCAGCATCAGGGCGAGCAGCCCGTACACCTCGGGCTCGTCGGCCATCAGCTCGGCCAGCAGCCGCCCCAGCCGGATCGCCTCGGCGGCGAGATCGCCGCGATCGGTGTAGCCCTGGTTGAAGATCAGGTAGACGACCGCCAGCACGGCCGCCAAGCGGTCCGGCAGCAGGCGGTCAGCGGGCACCGCGAACGGGATCGCCGTCGCCTTGATCTTGGCCTTGGCCCGCGAGAGCCGGCGCTTCATCGTCTCCTCGGAGACCAGGAAGGCGCGCGCGATCTCCTCGGTGGTGAGTCCTCCGAGGGCCCGCAGCGTCAGCGCCACCTGCGCCTCGACGGCCAGCGCCGGATGGCAGCAGGTGAAGATCAGCTCCAGGCGTTCGTCCGCGATCGTGCTGTCGTCGAGGTCGATCTCGTCCATGGTCGCGGTCGGTCGATCGGTCTCCAGCAGCCGCGTCTTGTCCTGGAGCGTCCGCTCGCGTCGCACCCGGTCGATGGCGCGGTTGCGCCCGGTGGCCACCAGCCAGGCCACCGGGTGCTGCGGCGTCCCATCGCGGGGCCACCGCTCGGCCGCGATCGCGAACGCCTCCTGGGCGGCCTCCTCGGCCAGATCGATGTCACCGAGGAAGCCGACCAGGGACGCCAGGACGCGGCCCCACTCGCGCTGGAAGACCTGCTCGATCAGTGCGCCGTCTCCACGGGGATCTCGACGAGCGGGCGCACCTCGACCGCGCCGCCGAGCCGCACCGCCGGAATCCGCTGCGCGAACTCCAGCGCCTCGTCCAGGTTGGACGCGTCGAACACGTAGTAGCCGCCGAGCACCTCCTTGGTGTCGGCGAAGGGGCCGTCGGTGATCAGGTTCTCACCGCCGCCGTAGCGAACCGTGGTCGCCGTCTCGACCGGCTGCAGATGGGCGCCGCCGAGGCAGCGCGGGTCCTCGCGAAGCGCCAGATACTCGGCGGTCACCGACGTGAACTCGTCCTCTGCGAGTGCTTCGTGGCTGCCCGGCTTGGGATAGATCAGC
Source organism: uncultured Solirubrobacterales bacterium (assembly GCA_963709205.1). GTDB lineage: Bacteria > Actinomycetota > Thermoleophilia > Solirubrobacterales > Solirubrobacteraceae > Palsa-465. The sequence continues at coordinate 188,410 of CAVPVP010000015.1, read as the reverse complement.
AGTGCGTACTTCATACCCGCCTCCTTTGGGGGATGGTTGATCCTCCTGGAGACGAACGGGCGGCACCAGGGGGGACAGCGCCGACGGAAATTCTTTCAGCTGTCGACGGCGGCCCTGGCGGAGTCGGGTCGCCCACTACCTCTCTCGGGTGCGGGCCGAACGCCGGCCGGCACGCCGATTCGCTCGAGCCGACGGTGTCACGGTCTAGACTGGGGCCACTCGTGCCGAGCGGAACGCTCGGCGAAGGCGTGCCCGCGTTCGTTGTTGTTGCTCTGGCATCTCCCGCGTTTCGCAGCACACGATCTCCCGGGAGGGAATGCAATGGCGACAGGAACCGTGAAATGGTTCAGCAACGACAAGGGCTACGGCTTCATCACGCCCGACGATGCCGGCAAGGACCTGTTCGTCCATCACTCGGCAATTGCCGGCGGCGGCTTCAAGTCGCTTCCCGAGGGCGCAAAGGTGTCCTACGACACCGAGCAGGGCCAGAAGGGCCCGGCGGCCGCGAACGTCCAGCTGATCTAGCTGACGAATCGGCGCGCTGCGGGCGCTGCCGGATCCCGGTAGCACCCGTTCACGAGGAAAGGAACGGCCATGGCCTCAAGCGGTAAGAAAAAGACGACGTTTGCGAAGCTCGCGCGCGAGCAGAAGCTCCGCGAGCGCCGGCGGGACAAGCAGGCAAAGAAAGAGGCGCGCAAGCGGACGGACGAGACTGATCTGCCGCAGTCCCCGGACGCGCAGTCGGCCGCCGGCGGGCTCGGTAATGCCGTCGGGTGATGCCTGTGCTGCGAGCCTTGACCTAGTTCTCAAGCCGCGGCTGCGCGGCGTCCTTCATCAGTGGGCGTTCGCGGTGTCGCTGGTCACCGGTGTCGGCCTGGTGCTCGAAGCGGCGTCCGTCCGAGCTCGGCTCGCGGTGGCGGTGTATGCGCTGAGTGTCGCTGCGCTGTTCGCTACCAGCGCGCTGTATCACCGCGTCGACTGGCGCACGTTCGGTGCTCGCCGCTGGATGCGTCGGTTGGATCACACGATGATCTTCGTGCTGATCGCCGGTACATACACGCCGTTCTCGCTGCTCGTACTGCGCGGCACCCTGGGCCTAGTGATCCTGATTGCGGTGTGGTCCGCGGCGCTCGCTGGTGCGGTGTTCAAACTGGTGTGGATCGATGCCCCGGGTTGGCTCGGCGCGGGCACGTATATCTTGATCGGCTGGGTCGCCGTTATCGCGACTCCCGAGCTCGTGGCCCGTCTAGGAATCCCAGCGGTCGCGGCATTGTCCCTCGGCGGCATCCTCTACAGCGTTGGCGGGGTGATCTACGCCCGGAAGCGGCCAGACCCGGTGCCGAGCGTGTTCGGTTACCACGAGCTGTTCCACTTACTGGTTATCGCGGCCGCGGCGCTCCAGTACCTCGTCGTGGCCTTCTGGATCCTGTAGCCGAGCCGGCCCGGTACGGCCAGGTCTCACGCCTGCCCAGTGAGCGTATTTGCGCGAAAGCCTAAGGCCACCTGCTAGGTTGATGCGGGTGGTCGGCGCCGCCGGCCGCGAGGCAGCTTGCTTGGGTTCCGCTCGCAGCAGCGGTTCGGGTCAGCCATCGCCTCCCGAATCGTTCGCGGACCCATTTGTTGGGCCGCCAAGGAGTTTGTATATGTCAACTGAATCGTTCGCCGATCTCGGTGCCTCGCGCACCGTCGTCGCCTCTCTTGCCGAAGCAGGGATCACGGAGCCGTTCGCGATCCAGCGCGCCGTGATCGGCGACGCGATCGAGGGCCGCGACGTGATCGCGAAGTCGCCAACTGGGTCAGGCAAGACGCTCGCGTTCGGGATCCCGCTGGTGGAGCGGATTGCCGCCGATCAGCCGCGTCCGGCGGCACTCGTGCTCGCGCCGACCCGCGAGCTCGCCACCCAGATCGTCGACGACCTCCGCGAGATCGCGCACGCGCGTGCCCTGCGGGTCACGGCCGTCTACGGCGGGGTTGGCCTGGTTAAGCAGGCCAAGGACGCGGCCGCTTCGCACGTTCTGGTAGCCACCCCGGGGAGGCTCGAGGACCTGCTCGCGCGTGGCGCGTTCAGGTTGGACCGGATCCGAATGCTGGTCCTCGACGAGGCGGACCGGATGCTCGACATGGGCTTTCGCCCGGCGATCGACCGAATCGTCGCCGCGTGCCCACGGGATCGGCAGACGTTGTTCTTCTCCGCGACGCTCGACGGCGAAGCCGGACGCATCGCCAAGCGCTACGCGCATGATCCATCGGTCCACGAGCACGGCTCGCCGACACGGCGCGCACACGCGGAGATCGAGCACCGGTTCGTGCAAGTCGCACACGAGCATCGCGTCGAGGCCCTCGTGCGCGAGCTCGGTTGCGATCGCGACCTCACCCTCGTCTTCGTTCGAACCAAGCACGGCGCCGACCGGCTCGTCAAACGGCTGGCGGCCCACGGCGTCAAGGCCGCGGCGATGCACGGCAACAAGTCACAGCGCCAGCGCGAGCACGCGCTCAACCGGTTCGCGTCCGGCGCGGTCGACGTGCTCGTCGCGACCGATGTCGCAGCGCGCGGGATTGACGTGGACCGGATCTCGCATGTGATCAACTTCGACCCGCCCGCCGACAGCGAGATGTACGTGCACCGCATCGGACGCACCGGTCGCGCTGGCCGGACAGGCATCGGGATCACCCTTCTCTCACCGGAACAGCGCCACGAGGTCACGGAACTTGCCGGCAACCTCGGACTCGACCATGACCTCGAGGGCACGAGCGCCCGCGGCTCGACAGCTGATTCCGCCCGCCGCGCGACCCCTGATTCCGCCCGCGGTACGACCGCTGATTCCGCCCGCCGCGCGACCGCTGCGAGCCGGCGCTCGCGGCCTCGCCGGTCGAGTCGGCCACACACTGGGACGCGGGGCTGATCCGCAGCCCATATCGGTCGCTCCCGAGGAGACGGCACGATCGCGGTCAGCATGACCGAAGCGACGAGCGAACAGTCCGTAGCGATCCAGTCACGCAACTGGCCGCGGCGCAGCGTGCGGGTGCTCGGTGCAGCCATCCTCAGCGTTGTCTCGGTGGGCGTCCTGCTGTGGGTGGCTCCGCCGTCGCAGGTGATCGACTCAATCGGCGACATGAGCCCCGCGTGGCTGCTCGCCGCCGTCGGGTTCGAGATCGGGTCATGCCTGAGTTACGTGATTGTCTTTCGTCGCTTCTTTCCGGAGCCCCCACGCGCCGTCAGTCGGCAGGTGGCGTGGATCTCGATGGGCGCGGGCGCCGTCCTACCAGGTGGAAACGTCTCCTCCGCGGCGGCGACCGGCTGGCTGCTACGCGATCACGGCATCGGCGCGCGTCGCCTTGTCGAGCGCTGCGGCGCGCTGCTTTGCTTCCTCACGCTGTTCGGATTCTTCGTCAACGGCATGGCGGGAGCGTTCCTGCTGGTTGGGGTCGGGCGCGGTCCGCACGATCTCGCGCACACCGGGATCCCGATCCTCGTCTCGCTCTTCGTCATCGGCTTGGCCCTGGCGGCGATGATCATCGGGCGCCGCTTTCACGCCAGGGCTCCAGCTCCTGCTCGTGCTGTCGCTGCGTCGCTTCAGGGCGCATGGGAATCGCTGTGGAACCCCCATTGGCGGATGCTTGGCGCGGCCGGGTTCCTCTGTCTGGATATGGCCGCGCTGTGGGCTGCGTGCCGCGCGACCGGCCATCCCCTCGGTCTGCTGGCGCTGGCGGTGGCGTACTGCATCGGCTACCTCGCGACGATGGTCCCGATACCGGCCGGCCTCGGGGTGCTCGACTCAGGGCTCGCCGGCGCGCTTGTCCTGTACGGGTTCTCACCGGCCGCCGCGGTCGGATCCGTGCTCGTCTACCACGCGATCTCCGTCTGGGTTCCCGGGCTCGGGGGCCTCGTCGCCTGGCTCCCAACTCGCGCCCGGACGCGCGCGAACGCTCTCGCGGCACCGGTTGTGGAGACTGATGCCGCTCTGTCGACAGCCACTGGCAGCCCAGCGCAGAGGACCCACCGCCACCCGGTGCAAGTGTCGCAGCCAGGTGCGGTCAACGTAGTCCGCTGACTCCGCGGGATCGGTACTGGCGGCAGCCGTTCGACCTAGGTCACGGGGTTGCGACGATGCACCGTAGTCCAGGCGCTCGACCAATCCTTCGATCGAGCGTGGCCAACGGCGCGCCGGTCAGCTCCGCGAGCGCGACGTAGCTCGCGTCGTAGACGGAGAGCTTCTTTCGAAGCTCCCAGGCGCGCAGTGCCAGCAGCTCGTGCGGCCAGTGTTCGATCGCGAGATCAAGAAGATCGGCGTGAGCTTGGGCGGCTTGGTCGGCGCTGATAAGGCCGGCGAGTTCGTGGCGCCGGATGATGTTCGCAGTCTCGAATCCAAGAAGGGTCGGGGCGCCAAGCTCCGCATCACGGACGAAGGCAGAGACCCACTGTCCGTCCGGCCCGCTGTCGAGCAGTAGCGCGGCCAGGGCCGAGGAGTCGCAGACGACGTATTGGTTCACCGTCGGTCTGCGTCTCGCGCGGCGAGAATCGATTCCGCGTTGGCGATGACGCCGGTTACGGCAACGCGGGCTCGAGCGCGAGCGATGACGTCGCTGACCGGCGGCCGGGCGACGGAATCAATGAGCATCCCGCGCAGGTACTCCTGAAGAGACTTGCCTTCGCGCGCGGCGCGCGCCGCAAGCTCGTCTCGGACTTCGTCGGGGACGTCTCTCACAGTGATAGCGACGGACATTGCAGCTAGATTAGCAGCAATGCTGCCGAATTGCAGGATGACGGCATTACGGGCTGGGCCGGCGGGGCGTGCGCCACTTGTTCCTGAAGGCCGACCGACCTCACTGAGCTCGTATGCGAGACTCGTCCACCTCGTCGGGGCTCGCTTGATGATCGATCCGCTCACGTTGCCAAAGGCCGAGTTGCACCTGCATATCGAGGGGACGCTCGAACCCGAGCTGATGTTCGAGCTCGCGCGGCGCAACGGCGTGAGGCTCCCATACGCTGATGCGGACGCGGTCAGGCGCGCCTATAGGTTCAGCAACCTGCAGTCGTTCCTGGACGTCTATTACCGGGCATGCTCGGTGCTCATCCACGAACGGGACTTCTACGAGCTCACGACCGCTTACCTGGCCCGCGCAAGCGCCCAGGGCGTTCGTCACGTCGAGATCTTCTTCGACCCGCAGACCCATACCGCGCGCGGCGTGCAGTTCGAAACGGTCGTGGGCGGAATTGGTCGGGCCTTGACCGAGGCGCGGCAGCTCGGGATCACGTCGCACCTGATCATGTGTTTCCTGAGGGATCTGTCAGCCGATGACGCGATGGCGACGTTGGAACAAGCGCTCGGGCACACGGACGTGATCTTCGGCGTCGGGCTCGATTCCGCAGAGACAGGTAATCCACCCGTGAAGTTCCGCGACGTCTTCGACAGAGCGATCACCGCCGGGTTCCGTGCCGTTGCGCACGCCGGCGAAGAGGGGCCGCCGGAGTACATCTGGCAAGCGCTCGATGTGCTCGGGGCGGAGAGGATTGATCACGGTGTCCGCTGCCTCGAGGATCGTCGCCTCGTTCAGCGCCTCGGGGCCGACCGGATTCCTCTGACCGTGTGCCCGTTCTCGAACGTCAAGCTGCGGGTCGTCGAGACGCTCGAGCAGCACCCGCTGGCGACGATGCTCGAACACGGACTCTGTGCCACGGTCAACTCCGACGATCCGGCCTATTTCGGCGGTTACGTCGGCGAGAACCTGGCCGGGGTCGCCGAGGCCCTCCAGCTCGACGACGCGACGCTCGCCCAGCTCGCCCGCAATAGCTTCGAAGCGGCGTTCCTCGACGACGCCGCTCGAGCGCGCCACCTGGCCGAGCTCGACGCTGAGCTGGGCGCGGCCGGCTGAACACCTGTCCGAGAGAGAGGGCAGTCCTTATTCGCGAGCGAACACGATGTCCTGGGCTCCGTGCCAGAGGGTCATCTCGCCCAGCGGCCGGAGGTTCTCGTCGCCCTCGAACACGGACAGGAAGTGATTGCCCGCCAGCTGGCCGACGATGCTCGAGAACATGCAGCCGCCGTAGGGCAGGAGGATCTCCGTCTCGCTGAAGCCGCCGGGGTAGAGCAGGATCTGGCCGGGCGCCGGGTGGCTCGTGTGGTTCTCGAAGCCGACGCCGACGTCGAAGTCGCCGAGGGGGATCCAGGTCGACTCGCCGCTCCAGCGCACGTGGATGACCTTCTGCTCGAAGGGCAGCAGCCGCGAGAACGCCTCACACGTCTTGGGCGCGCGCTCCTCCTCGAGGCGGGCGCGGAAGGTGTACGGGCCGGCGGTGATCGAAAGCGTCGTCATCGGCTCTCCATTTCGGTTGCGGTTGGAATCAGCAGGCGGCCCGCGGGCGGGCCGACGATCCTGCCGTCGGCGAACACCGTCCGGCCGCGCACCAGCGTGCGCGCGACGCGCGCGGTGAGGGTGCGGCCAAGGAAGGGACTGTGCGGATGGCGGTAGTGGAGATCCCCAGCCGACAGCTCTTCCGATGCGGTCAGATCGACGAGCACGAGGTCCGCGTCGGCGCCCGGCTCGAGCCGCCCTTTGCCGCGGAGGCGGAACCTGCGGGCGACGTAGCGCGACGTGACCCCAGCGATGAGGTCGAGCTCAAGGCCCCGGGCGCGATGGCCCTCACTCAGCAGCAGCGGGAGCATCGTCTGGCAACCCGAGATCCCGCCCCACGCGGCGAAAGCGTCCTCACCGCTCTTCAGGGCCCAGGGCGACGGCGAGTGATCGGATGCGACCATCGGCAGCGTGCCATCGGCGAGCGCCTGCCACAGCGCCTCGCTCTCCTCGCGCGGGCGCAGCGGCGGTGCGCACTTCGCGACGTTGCCAAGGGCCTCGGCGTCCTCCTCGGTGAGCACGAGGTAGTGCGGGCAGGTCTCACAGCTGACGTCGACGCCGCGAGCGCGGGCGTCGGCTACGAGCGCGACGCCGCGGCCGGTCGAGACGTGAACGACATGCAGTGAGCAGCCGCTCTCCTGTGCGAGCGCGATCGCGCGTGCGATCGCCTGGAGCTCGGCGACCGCCGGACGTGACGCGACGAAGTCGCGCATGGCGGTACGACCCGCGGCCCGGGCGCGCTGCGCGAGGCCGGCGGTGATCGACTCGCTCTCGGCGTGTACGGCGACTGGGAGCCCGAGGGACGCCGCGCGGCACATTCCCTCGTACAAGTCGAGGTCGTCGACGCCCGGGAAGTCGTCGATCCCGCTGGAGCACATGAACGCCTTGAAGCCGACCACGCCGCGCGCCGCGAGCTCGTCCATCGCGTCAACGCCGCCAGCGACGAGGCCGCCCCACAGCGCCACGTCCACAAGAGCACTCCGTTCCAAGCACCGGCGCTTCTCGTCGAACGCGGCGGCGGTCACGGTCGGCGGGTGGGCGTTGAGCGGCATATCGATGGCCGCCGTCGCGCCGCCGGCGGCGAGCGCCCGCGTGCCGGTCTGGAAGCCCTCCCACTCGGCGCGACCGGGCTCGTTCATGTGCACATGGGCGTCGACGACACCGGGAAGGAGATACAAGCCGGCGGCCTCGATCTCCTCGGTCGCGGCACCGGCCAGCTCGGCACCGAGCGCAGCGATCAACCCGTCGGCGAGGCCGACGTCGACCCGGCGCTCCGCCCCGGCACCGACCACAACCGCGCCGCGGATAACTACGTCGAAGCTCATCCGACGAGCTCGAGGAAGCGCGAGGTCGCGTCGATCGCCGCGGCCACGTCCTCGACCGTCACCGACTCGGCCGGGTTGTGGCTGACGCCGCCGGCGCAGCGGACGAACAGCATCGCGATCGGAGCGATCGTCGAGAGCATCACGGCGTCGTGGCCGGCGCCACTCGGCAGGCGGACGACGGGATGGCCGGACGCCAGCACCGCGTCGGCGACGAGCTCGGTCAGCTGCGGCGAACAGCCGACCGCCCGAGTCTCCTGGACGACCTCCCACAGGGACGCAGACCCGCGGCGATCGGCGATCGTGGTGGCGCGCTCGCGCAACCGGGCGCCGACAGACTCCCGCACCGGGTCCGCGACGTGGCGGATATCGAGGCTGAGGGTCACTCGGCCCGGGATCACGTTGCTCGCCGCGTCCTCCACCTCGAGTTCCCCGACCGTGGCAACGACGCCGTCGACGCCGCGGGCGACCGCCTCGACCGTGCTCACGAATTCGGCTGCGGCGCACAGGGCGTCGCGTCGCAACGCCATCGGCACCGTGCCCGCGTGACCCGCTTCGCCCGTGAACGTGACGCGGGCGCGGCTCTGTCCTGCGATCGCGCTGACGACGCCGAGCGGAACGCCGTCGGCCTCGAGCACTGGACCCTGCTCGATATGGACCTCGTAGTAGCCGATCAGATCGGCCCGATCGCGGCGGGCGCCGACCAGCCCGTCCGGATCGCCGCCGAACGCGCGCACCGCCTCGGCCAGCGTGACGCCGCCTGAGTCGCGCCGTTTCAGATGTGCGGCGTCGAAACACCCGGCGACGACGCTGCTCCCCAGGTAACCGGTACCGAAGCGAACGCCTTCCTCGTCGGCGAACCCGAGCACTTCGACGGCGAAGGGCAGCGATCGCCCCCGATCGCGGAGTCGCTCGAGACACCCGATGGCGACGAGCACCCCGAGCATGCCGTCGTAGCGGCCCGCGTCGCGGACGGTGTCGAGGTGGGACCCGATCAGCAGCGTCCGCTCGCCGTCGCCGACCCGGCCGATCACGTTGCCGATCCCGTCGCGACGAACCGTCATACCCGCCGCCTCCATCCAGACTCGCACCGCGTCGCCGGCGTCACGAAGCGCCGGCGTGCCGAAGCGGCGCGTCAGGCGCCGGCAATCCTCGCTGAAGGTGGCGAGGGCGTCGCAGCGCCGAAGGACGACGGCGGCGTAGTTCAAGGAGTCGGTCACGAGTAGTGGTGTTGCCCGCCGCGGCAGCGGTGAGCGAGACTAGCGTCATGGAGGTACTCCAGACCGACAGCTGGCAGGAGGCGCTCGAGCTCAAGGCGGCCCATCCGGACGCGGTTCCGATCGCCGGCGGCACCGACCTGATGGTCGAGCTCAACTTCGACCGCGTCCGCCCGCGCGTCGTCCTCGACCTCACGCGGATTCCCGACCTGACCGAATGGGGGCCCGAGGACGGGCACCTTCGGGTCGGGGCCGGCGTCACGTATGCACGGTTGATCGCAGAGCTCGGCGACCGCGTGCCCGGGCTGGCGATCGCCTCGCGCACGGTGGGGTCGCCCCAGATTCGGAACCGCGGGACGGTCGGCGGCAACCTCGCCACCTCGTCTCCGGCCGGGGACGCGCTACCGCCCCTGTTCGCGTCCGATGCCGAGGTGGAGCTCGCGTCGAGGACTGGCACCCGGCGTATTGCAGTGGGCGAGTTCGTGACCGGGCCGAAGCACAACTGCCTCGCCGACGACGAGCTGATCGCTGCCTTCCACATCGCGCCGTCGGAAGGCCCGCAGCAGTTCGCGAAGATCGGCACCCGCAACGCGATGGTGATCGCTGTGTGCTCGCTCGCGCTGTCCATCTGGCCCGGGCGCCGAGGCGTCGCCGCGTGCATCGGCTCCGCCGGGCCGACGCCGATCCGCGCGAGCGAGGCCGAGCAGTTCATCGCCGGTGTGCTCGACGAGCACGACCTGTGGCGCAAGCGCGGGCCGATTCCGGAGGCGGCACTGACGAGCTTCGGCGAGCTCGTCGAGCGTGCCGCGCGGCCGATCGACGACGTCCGCGGGACGGCCCGCTACCGGTACCACGCGCTCGGCGTGCTGGGGCGGCGGACGCTCACGTGGGCGTGGGAGGCGTATCGATGCGCCTGACGCTGACGGTCAACGGACAGCACCGGGAGGTCGACGGGGTGTGGGAGGGCGCGAGCCTGCTCTACGCGCTCCGCGAGCACCTAGGGCTCCCCGGGTCCAAGAACGCCTGCGAGCAGGGCGAGTGCGGGTCGTGCTCGGTCTACCTCGACGGCGAGGTGGTGTGCTCCTGCCTGGTGCTCGCCGCGCAGGCGCGGGGCCGCGATGTCGTGACCGTCGAGGGGATTGCCGACGGCGACGGCCCGCACGAGGTGCAGCGTGCCTTCGTCGAGGCCGGCGGCGTGCAATGCGGGTTCTGCACGCCGGGCCTGATCGTGGCGAGCCACGCTCTGCTGCGGCGCAACCCGCGCCCGAGCGAACCCGAGATCCGCGAGGCGCTGGCGGGCAACCTGTGCCGGTGCACGGGCTACGAGAAGATCCTCGACGCCGTCCGGCTCGCCGCGGAACGCATCGCCGAGGCCCCGCGGAAGTGACAATGCGGACCGTAATCGAAGGCTGCGCGATCGCGACCGTCGACGCGATCGGGACCGAGCATCGCGACGGACATATCGTGATCGAGGGCGATCGGATCGTTGCTGTGGGGGAGGGGTCGGCGCCGAACGGCCGAGAGGACGGCCGAAAGGATCGCCGGATCGACGGCCGCGGCCACCTGGCTACGCCGGGCCTCGTCAACTGCCACCACCACCTCTACCAATGGGCTACCCGTGGGCTCGCTCAGCAGGCCACGCTGTTCGAGTGGCTGGTCGAGCTCTATCCGGTGTGGGCGCTGATCGACGCCGAGACCTGCTGGGCAGCGGCGCGCGCCGGTCTGACGGCGCTCGCGCGTTCGGGCTGCTCGGCGTCCACCGACCACCACTACGTTTTTCCACGTGACGCCGGGGACCTCCTCGAGCTCGAGATCGGCGCCGCCGCCTCCGTCGGCTTGCGGTTTCACCCCTGCCGGGGCTCGATGGATCTCGGGCGCTCGGATGGCGGCCTCCCTCCCGACGAGGCCGTCGAGGACCGCGACGTGATCCTGGCCGCGAGCGAGGATGCGATCGGCCGTTTCCACGACCCGGCGCCGGGCGCGATGGTGCGGATCGCGCTCGCGCCGTGCTCACCGTTCTCAGTGACGCGCGGCCTCATGACCGACGCCGCCGAGCTCGCGCGACGTCGCGGCGTGCGACTGCATACCCATCTGGCCGAGACGCTCGACGAGGAGCGCTTCTGCCGGGAGCGCTTCGGCGTGCGCCCCGTCGACTACCTCGACGAGCTCGGCTGGCTTGGCGACGACGTGTGGCTCGCGCACTGCGTGCACCTCGACGACGCCGAGATCCGCCGCTTCGGGGCGACCGGCACGGGCGTCGCCCACTGCCCGAACTCGAATGCGCGGCTCGGCGCGGGGATCGCACCGGTCGCCGGCCTCGTGGGCGCCGGCGTCCCCGTCGGCCTTGGAGTCGACGGCGCCGCCTCGAACGAAGACGGTGGGCTGGCGTCAGAGATGCGCGCGGCACTGCAGTTCGCCCGGCTGGCCGGCGGCCCGAAGGCGTTCGCCGCGCGCCAAGCGCTCGCGCGCGCCACGATCGACGGCGCGCGCTGCCTCGGGCGCGCTGACGAGCTCGGCTCGCTCGAGGTCGGCAAGCTCGCCGACGTCGCGCTCTGGCGTCTCGACGGGCTCGACGGCGCGGGGATCGAGGATCCGGTTGCGGCGCTTGTCCTGGGCGCGACGCAAGCGGTCGAGCTACTGCTCGTCGGTGGGCGTGCGATCGTCGAGGGCGGCGAGCTGCGCACCGTCGACGAGGCGCTGGTCGCGAGCGAGATCGCGCGCGAGAGCCGGCGGCTCGCGGCCAAGTCGGAGGCTCGGGTGTGACGACGGTTCCCACCATGCCGACGCGAGAGCGCCCGTCCGCTCCGGTCCAGCGGCCGGGCGTCGTTGGCACGACGACGGTCCGGGCAGACGGCATCCCGAAGGTCAAGGGTGAGTTCGAGTACTCCTCGGACATGCGGATGGATGGGATGCTGTGGGGCGCGACCTTGCGCAGCGCGCACCCGCGCGCGGACATCTGGTCGGTCGACGTCTCGCGCGCGCTGTCGATCCCGGGCGTCCGGGCGGTGCTCACGCACGAGGACGTTCCCGGTCGCAAGCTGTACGGGATGGAGCGCGCCGACCAGCCGGTGCTCGCCTGGCAGCACGTTCGCTACCAGGGCGAGCCGATCGCGATCGTGGCTGCCGACGACCCGGAGACGGCTCGCCGCGCGGCAGGAGCGATCGGGATCGATTACGACGTGCTGGATCCGCTGACCGATCCCGAACGCGCGATGGCCGCGGACGCGCCGCGGCTCCACCTGTCGGGGAACGTCCTGCGCCACGTGCGGATCGTTCACGGCGACGCCGAGGCGGGCGCCGACGTCGTCGTCACCGGTGAGTACGAGGTCGGCATGCAGGACCAGGCCTTCCTCGGCCCCGAGTCGGGCCTCGCGGTCCCGGACGGCGAGGGCGGCGTCGATCTCTACGTCGCCACGCAGTGGCTGCACGTCGATCGCGACCAGCTCGCGCTGAGCCTTGACCTGCCGCCCGAGAAGGTGCGCCTGACGATGGGCGGCGTCGGCGGGGCGTTCGGCGGCCGCGAGGACCTGTCGATGCAGATCCATGCGTGCATGCTCGCCCTCCACACCGGACGACCGGTCAGGATGGTCTACAACCGCGAGGAGTCGTTCTTCGGCCACGTCCATCGCCACCCGTGCCGGATGCGCTTCGAGCATGGCGCGACCACCGACGGCCGGCTCGTGTTCGTGCGGGCGAGAATCGTGCTCGACGGCGGTGCATATGCCTCGAGCTCGACGGCCGTGTGCTCAAACGCGGCGTGCTTCGCCGCCGGGCCGTACGACGTCCCCAACGCGCGTATCGACTCATACGTGACCTACACCAACAACCCGCCTTGCGGCGCGATGCGCGGGTTCGGCGCCGTCCAGGTCGCGGTCGCCCACGAGGCGCAGATGGACAAGCTGGCCGCGGCCGTGGGGGTCGACCCCGTGGAGCTGAGGATCGCTAACGCGATGCGGCCCGGGTCGCGACTGCCGACCGGTCAGATAATCCGCGAGCCGGCCCCGGTCGCCGAGCTGCTCGCGCGCGTGCGCGCGATGCCGCTGCCGCCGGCACCGGCCGACGGCGGTCGGGATCTGCGCGAGCTCCCCGGCGGCGTCTCCAACACCACGCACGGCGAGGGGGTGCGTCGCGGGATCGGCTACGCGGTCGGCGTCAAAAACGTCGGCTTCTCCGAGGGATTCGACGACTACTCCACCGCGCGCGTGCGCCTCTCGATCGACGGCGCGGAGCCCCTGGTCGAGGTACACACCGCGGCCGTCGAGGTCGGCCAGGGCCTCGTCACCGTGCAGGCGCAGATCGCGCGCACGGAGTTGGGCGTCGAGCGCGTCGCCGTACTCCCGGCCGACACGCGGGTGGGGTCGGCCGGTTCGAGTTCGGCATCGCGCCAGACGTACGTGACGGGCGGCGCGGTCAAGGCCGCATGCGAGGCGGTCCGTGAGCGACTCGGCGCCGACCCGCGGACGATGACGGCGGGAGAGCTCGCCGAGCTGCTCGGCGAGGACGCGATTGAGGCGGTAGTCGAGTGGCGTCACCGCGAGACGTATCCGCTCGACGAGAACGGCCAGGGCGACGCTCACGTTCAGTTCGCGTTCTCCGCCCATCGAGCCGTCGTCGACGTCGACGTCGAACTTGGACTGGTCCGGGTCGTCGAGCTCGCTACGGCGCAAGAGGTCGGCAAGGCGATGAACCCCCAGGCGCTCGAGGGCCAGATCGAGGGTGGGACCGCCCAGGGCCTCGGGCTGGCGTTGCTCGAGGAAATCCAGCTCAAGGACGGCCGGGTGCTGAACGCGTCATTCACTGACTACCTACTGCCGACGATCCTCGACATGCCGCCGATGCGGATCGAGATTCTGGAGCATGCCGATCCGGAGGCACCGTACGGGCTCAAGGGCGTGGGGGAGCCGCCTCACATCTCGACCCCACCCGCGGTCGTCGCCGCGGTGCGCGCCGCCAGCGGTCGCCCGCTTACCCGGATCCCGGTCCGTCCCGAGCACATCGTCGGTCTCGAAACCGCGGGAGTGCCTCTCTCCCTGGCTGATCTCGGCACGCTGTTCGAGCACTCGCCATGGGTCGCCGAGGCGGCGTGGCGACGGAGGCCGTTCAGCAGCGTTGCCGAGCTGCATGCCGCGCTCGAGGCCGCGATGCGCGAGGCGCCCCGCGAGCGCCAGCTCGAGTTGATCCGAGCCCATCCCGAGCTCGCCGGCCGTGAGGCGCAGGAGCGCACGCTCACGCCTGAGTCCACGCACGAGCAGGCCTCGGCGGGGCTGGATCGACTCTCAGCGGACGAGCTCGAAGCACTCCGACGCCTGAACCGCTCCTACCGCGAGCGATTCGGGTTCCCGCTGATCGTCTGCGTGCGCGAGCACACGAAGGACTCGATCCTGGCGTGGGGGACCGCCCGACTCGAGCACTCGGGCGACCAGGAGATCGACATCGCGCTCGGCGAGATCACCAAGATCGCGCGGCTGCGGCTGGCCGACCTGCTCGGGGAGGCGTCTTGAGCGGAATCACCACGCACGTGCTCGACACCTCGCGGGGGTGTCCAGCCGCGGGGGTGCCTGTGGTGCTCGAGCGTGCGGTGGATTCGGTCTGGCAGCCGGTCGGTCGCAGCACGACCGACGCCGACGGGCGCGCCGGCGACCTGCTGTCATCGCCGCCGGTTGATGGGCGCTACCGGCTCACCTTTGACACCGGAGCCTACTTCCACGCGGTCGGCGAGGCGGGCTTCTACCCCGAAGTGTCGGTGACGTTCGTCGTCGGGCGCGGCGAACAGCACTACCACGTGCCGCTGCTGCTCAGCCCGTTTGGGTACAGCACATATCGAGGGAGCTGACGAATGTCGATCGTTATGAGTCAGTCCGGGTACGGAAAGTCCGAGATTCGCCTGGTCAAGGTCTCGCGCCGGCGCCGATGGCCACGACCTCCGCGACCTCACCGTTGACGTCGGGCTCGAGGGCGACTTCGACGCCGCGTACGTCGAGGGAGACAACACCGGCCTGCTCGCCACCGACACCATGCGCAACACGGTCTATGCGCTCGCGAAGCAATATCCGATCGATCCGATCGAGTCGTTCGGACACCGGCTCGTCGAGCACTTCCTCGCGGCCGGCCCGGGCGTCACACGCGCGCGCGTGCACCTCGTCGAGCATCCGTGGGCCAGACTCGAGGTCGGCGGGCGCCCCCACGAGCACGCCTTCGAGCGCGGGAGCGGTGGCAACCGCGTCGCCACCGTGATCGGCGCCGGAGGTGAGGGCGGGGGGGTCCAAATCGAAGCCGGGATCGACGACCTGCTCGTGCTGAAGACGACCGGTTCCGGCTGGGAGGGGTTCCTGCGCGATCGCTACACCTCGCTCCCGGAGACGTCCGACCGGATCCTGGCGACGATCATCACCGCCCGGTGGTCATATCGCGGAGCGGACATCGAGTTCGGAGCGGCCTGGCGCGACGTGCGCCGGACGATCCTCGAGGCCTTCTCCGACCACTACAGCCCGTCGGTCCAGTTCACGCTCCACCACATGGGCGAGGCCGTCCTCGATGCTCGCCCGGAGGTCGAGCGGATCAGCTTCTCGCTCCCCAACAAGCACCACCTGCTCTACGACCTGGAGCGCTTTGGTCTCGAGAATGAGAACGAGATCTTCCACGCCACCAGCGAGCCTTATGGGCTGATCGAGGGGACGGTCGTGCGCTCGCCACGCGACGCGCCAGCGTCATCGACTGACAGCGCCGACTGAGCGCCCGGCGAATGACACGAGTGGTGCGCGGTTCAGGTGCGTGCGCGCAGATGGTCGTTGACGAGCGGGATCACCTCGTCGCCGTACGCGGCCAGGGTCGCGTCCTGAGCGTCGTGCTGTAGGTACAGACCGAAGTGGCCGACGCCGAGGCCCGCGAGCTCTCTCAGCCGCGCCACCTGGGTCTCGGGCGGCCCGATGATGCAGAACCGCTCGACGATCTCGTCCGGTACGAACTCGGTGTCGGGGTTGCCGGCGCGTCCGTGCTCGTTGTAGTCGTATCCCTCGCGTCCTGCGATGTAGTCAGTCAGGCTCCTCGGCACCGCGGCGCCCTCACTGCCGTACCGGGCCACAAGGTCCGCGACGTGGTTACCCACCATCCCGCCGAACCAGCGGCATTGATCGATCGCGTGTGCGCGTGACGCGTCGCTGCCGTCGGTCACATAGGCCGGCGCCGAAACGCACATAGTCAGGGCGTCGGGGTCGCGGCCGGCGGCCGCCGCGGCGTCCCGAACGGCCTGGATGCTCCACGCCGCGATGTCGGGATCGGCGAGCTGCAATATGTAACCGTCCCCGACCTCCCCCGCGACCTTGAGCGCCTTTGGTCCGTAAGCGGCCACCCAGATCGGCAACCGGCTGTCCGGGTTCCACGGAAAGCGCAGGGTGCTGCCCTTGTATTCGACCACCCCGCCGTTGGCGAGGCCGCGAATCACCTCGACGCACGCGCGCAGGTCGGCGAGGTTCACCGGCCGGCCGTTGATCGTCCGTACGGCGGAGTCGCCGCGGCCGATGCCGCACACCGTGCGGTTGCCGTACATCTCGTTCAGCGTGGCGAACATCGACGCCGTGACGGTCCAGTCACGCGTCGCCGGATTCGTCACCATCGGCCCGACTATCAACTTGTGCGTCGTATCGAGGATCCGGCTGAAGATCACGAACGGCTCTTCCCACAGCAGGTGCGAGTCGAACGCCCACATGTTGCTGAAGCCGTACGTCTCCGCCCTTCGAGCGAGCTCGATGACGCGCGCCGCCGGCGGATTGGTTTGGAGGACGACCCCGAAGTTCATGATCTACTCGGCTCCTTTTGACGTCATTTCGCCGGCTCTGGCAAGCACTGAGCTCACGGTCCGTCCGTAGGCGTCGATCGCAACACGCAGCGCCCGCTCGGGCGAATCCTCGATCGGTGCGTGCGAGATCGGCGGGTCAGACTGAGCGAAGATCATTGCCGTCGGCACGATCCGGCCGATCTCGGTCGCGTCGTGCAATGGGCCGCTCGGAATCGGGTCGCCCCCGTCCCCGCCCCCCTCCTGCACGGTCGTCCGGACGAGCTCGACCAGCGTCGGGTCGAACGGGGTCGGGGCCGCTCGGAAGACGTCGCGCTCCTCGACCGTGCAGCTGAACTCCTCGGCCGCGCTGCGGCACGCCTCCCGCGCCTCGGCGAACATCGCGGCCAGCTCGCCCGGGTCGAGGTGCCGCTGGTCGAGCTGCATCTCGGTGCTGCCGGCAACGGCGGTGATGACGCCGGGAGTCGCGTGCATCCGCCCTACGGTGGCGACGCCGCCGTGGTTGATTGCGCTGTCGCGTATCGCCAGCGCCGCGCGCGCCGCGGCCGCGAGCGAGTCCTGGCGCAAGCGCATCGGCGTCGACCCGGCGTGGGCTGCCTGACCAATGAAAGTCATCAGGTGCCGCTCGACCCCGACCGTCCCGCTCACAGCACAGGCGAGCCGACCGCCGTCGAGCAGCACCGGCCCCTGCTCGATGTGAAGCTCGAGGTAGGCGACGGCCCCCCTCAGCCGTTCCGCGGCGGCGGGGGCGTTGTCGAGATCGACCCCACAGCCTGCGAGCGCGTCGGCCAGTGCGACGCCTTCGGCGTCCCGCAGGTCCCCGACCTCGTCGGGGTCGAGCGTCCCGGCGCACGCCGACGAACCGAGCAGGCTGCGGCTGAACCGCGCGCCCTCCTCGTCGGCCCAATCGACGAACCGCACTCCGATCGGTGGCGTGCTGCCGCCGCGGGCGAGCTGTCGAATCGTCTCGAGGGCGGTCATCAGCCCAAGCGCGCCGTCGAGCCAGCCGCCGTCAGGTACCGCGTCGATGTGGGACCCGACGATCATGAAGCGTTCCTCCGCACCATCGATGCGCGCCCACAGGTTGCCGGCCTGGTCCCGCTCGGGATCGAGCCCCAGGTCGACGAGCTTCGAGGTGAGCCACGACCGTGCTTCAACCCACTGCGGCGTCCAGGCAAGCCGTTTCGCTCCGGCGAATCGCCCGCCGCTCTTGGTCGCAAGCTCGTCGAGGTCGGCGATGACCGCCTGCGGGTCGAGCCGTAGCTCGGTCACGCGACGACCTGCACGGAGGCCCCCAGCGTCCGCGGGACGAAGCGACCGTGGCCGGGTTCGGTCTTGATCTCACCCCGGTCGTATACGAGCGTCCCGCGCGAGAACGTGTGCCGCACGCTCGCGCTCGCCGTCTCGCCTTCGTAGAGGTCGTAGTCGACGTTCATGAACGAAGTCGCCTTGCCGTACGGGCGAGGCGCCGATGGGTCGAGCACGACGACGTCGGCGTCCTTCCCCGGTGCGAGGGCGCCCTTTTCGTGCAGACCGAAGCGCCGGGCGATCGTCGTGCTCGTCCGGTCGACCAGCTGCGAGCGGGTGATCCGTCCCGAGACGACGCCCTCGTCCCAGAGCTTCGCCAGCCGGTGCTGAATCAGCGCGAGTCCGTTGGGCACGAGGCTGAAGTCATCGAGGCCGCGAGACTTCTGCTGGTCGTTGAACGGGCAATGGTCCGTTGAGATGCTCTCGAGGACGCCGCGCCGCACGTAGCCCCACAACGGTTGGTAGTTAGAGACGTCGCGCAGCGGCGGCGAGCAGATGTAGCGGCATCCCTCGACGCCGGGACGGCGAAGATCGTCGATGCTGTTGATCAGGTACTGGACACACGTCTCGCCGGTGACCGACGCGCCCCGCTGTTGCGCGGCCTCGATCTCCGCGGCCGCGGCGGCGCAGGTAACGTGGACGACGAACAGCGGAGCGCCGACGTGCTCGGCGATCGTGGCGGCGCGGCCGGTGGCCTCCGCTTCGACGTACTCGGGTCGGGTCAGCGCGTGGTGGATCGCCGAGGTGTCGCCGCGCGCGAGTGCCCGCTTGACCAACAGGTCGATGATGTCGCCGTTCTCGGCGTGAACCATCGTGAGCGCGTCGAGGTCTCGGGCGCGCTCCATGCAGGCGGCGAGCTCGTCGTCCCGAACCATCAGCGCACCCTTGTAGGCCATGAACAACTTGAAGGAGCAGACGCCGGCGTCCGACATCGCGGCCATCTCCTCGATGACCGGCTCACTGGCGTTCGTGATCGCCATATGGAAGCCGTAGTCCACGTGCGCGGCGCCGTCGGCGCGACCGCGCCACTCGTCGAGCGCGGACTGGAGGTTGTCGGGCTGCTGCTGGATCGCGAAGTCGACGAGGCAGGTCACGCCGCCTGCAGCCGCCGCCTGCGTGCCGGTGTTGTAGTCGTCGGACGACATCGTGCCCATGAACGGCATCGAGAGGTGCGTGTGATTGTCGATCAGCCCCGGCAGCACGAAACATCCCGTCGCATCGACGACATCGGTTCCCTCCGGAGCGACGACGCGACCGACAGAGGCAATCTTCTCCCCTTCGATCAGTACGTCCCCGTCGAACTCGCCATCTGCCGTCACGACCGTTCCGTTGGCGATCAGGGTGGTCTCGGTCATAGCTCGCCTCCTGTTAGTCGGTTCGGCCCTAGGCGTGACGGTTACGCCCGTGGGATGCCCATGTGATCGGAGAGCGTGATCAGCACGTCGCCGAGCCGGCCGACCAGGTCCTCCAAGAGTGGTCGGTCGCAGACGAGCGGCGGCGCGATCTGAATCACCGTGTCGCCACGATCGTCGCCCCGTGCGATCAGCTGCGCCCGGATCAGCGCGCCCGGCAGGCACTTTCGGAGCAGCTCCTCCCTTTGCGCGGCGTCGAAACGGCTCGCGGGACCGTCCGGCACGAGCTCGACGGCCCAGAAGTAACCGCTTCCGCGGACGTCGCCGACGATCGGTAGGGACCGGAGCGACTCGAGCAGATTGGCCAGGTAGGGCTCGTGCTCCCGCACGTTGTCGAGTACCTGCTCTCGCTCGAACAGCTCGAGATTCTTCAGCGCGATCACGGACGACAGCGGATGACCGCCGAATGTGATCCCGTGGAGCAGCGTCCGGCCGGAGTCGTAGAGCGGGGCGGCGACTCGGTCCGACGCCAGCACGGCGCCCATCGGCGCGTACGCGGACGTCAGGCCCTTGGCGGTCGTTATCAGGTCGGGCACGGCGCCGAAACGGCTAGTCCCGAACCATTCGCCCAACCGGCCGAACCCCGTTATCACCTCGTCGGCCACGAGCAGGATTCCGTCGCGGTCGCAGATCTCACGCAGCCCCGCCCAGTAGCCGTCCGGCGGTTGTAGGCAGCCGCCGGCGTTCTGCACGGGCTCGGCGATGATCATCGCGATCGTCTCCGCTCCCTCGCGTTCGACGACTGCCTCCACCTCGTCGAGCAGCAGCGATGTCAGTCCGGGCCCGGACTCGGACCTTCGGAACTCGTTCGTATTCGAGACGTGGAAGGTCTCGACGGCCGGCGAGCCAAACGGCTCCTTGAAGCCGGGCACTCCGGTGAACGCCAGGGCTCCGAGCGTGACGCCGTGGTACGCCCGATCGCGCGCGATCGCCTTGGTGCGCTCCGGCTCGCCGTTCGCGATGTGGTACTGACGGACGAGCTTCCAAGCGGCCTCCACCGACTCCGAGCCACCACTCGTGAAGAACACGTGGTCAAGCGAGCCGGGCGCAATCTCCGCCAACCTGCCGGCCAGTTCGACCGCCGCGGGATGGGCCACGCCCCAGTTGGTGGCAAACGGCAGCTCGATCAGCTGGCGACTCGCCACCTCGGCCATCTCGGCGCCGTACGCGTAGCCGAGCTGAGCGCAGAACAAGTTCGACAGACCGTCGAGGTGGCGTCTGCCCAGGCTGTCGACTACGAACACGCCCTCGCCTCGCTCGAGCACCAGCAGCTCGACATCCCCGTCGCGGGCGCCACCGTTGCGCGCGAAATGCAGAAGCAGATGGTCGGTGGCTGTGACCGTGGCGCCCATGTGTGAGCGACGATAAGCCACCGAAGGTGCTCTAGACTAGGGCTCGATTACCTTTAGCAGCCATAGGCTAAGGCTGTAGGTCGAACCGAGCACTACGTGACGCTTCAGCAACTTGCCTGCTTCTGCACGACGGCTCGTGAGGGATCGTTCAGTGCCGCCGCCCGCCGCATGCGGCTGTCCCAGCCTTCGGTTTCGGATCAGGTTCGCCGCCTCGAGGCCGAACTTGGCGCGACGCTGGTGACCAGCACCGGCCGCGGGGTGAAGCTGACCGCCGATGGACAGACCTTCCTGGTCCACGCCGAGCGCGTGCTCGCGGACGCCGACGAGGCGTCGAACTGCGTCGGGCACCGGATGGATACAGGCTCGCGCGTAGTCGGTCTTGGGCTTACGCGGAACGCGCCCTATTACCCGATCGACGAGTTCATCGAGCGCGCAGTGGCGACGATCCCCGACCTGCAGCTTCGGCTCCCGGGACAGAATTCGGCGCTCGTCGCCGCGGCGGTGCGCGAGGGCGATCTGGAGGCGGCGCTCGTGATCCTGCCGGTGGACCCCGAAGGGCTCGAAGTGCGTCCCCTGTTCAGCGATGAGGTCCTCTTCGTCAGCGCGGATCCGGGTCGCACCCGGCGCCGCGTTCGGATCGAGGACCTCGCCGCCGCCCCACTGATCCTCTACGACACCACCGCCGGCTTCGCCGACCCGACACGTCGTCAGCTCGCCGCCCGGGCACAGGCGGCGGGAGTGTCGCTGATCCCGCGATTTGAGGTCGAGCACCCGGAGACCGCCTTTCAGCTGGCAGCGAAGGGGCTGGGGGACACGATCGCGGCCCGAGCCGTGACCCGAAGCCCCGCCTTTCCTTCGGGTCTGTCGACGGCTGGATTCGCCGAGCCGCTGTTCGACAGCTTCGCCCTGATCACCCGCCCAGGCGCGGTTCCACCGGTCGTTCAGGCCCTCACGCACGCCCTCGAGGAATGGGCTGCGGAGGTGACAGATCACCTCAACCCGTGAGGGGCGAGAGGTGACAAATCACCTCAACTCACTACGTGACGGCCGCGGAGCGAGCGATACTCAGCTCCCAGTAGGCGTACGCCAAGTGTGCCGCGGCCGCCGCCAGGAACACCATCGCCCACTCGTACGTCTTCCAGTCGCTCCCGCCGAAGGCGAGCGTAACGAGACCCAGCCCGGACAAGACGGTGGCGCTGGCGACGCGAACGCGTGCCCAGGCACGGAGGTGGCGGTACTCCCAGGGCGAGATGATGAGTCGCATGCCGGATCGCGGGGGAGATGTCCACCATCCCCGGAGACCTTTCAGCGCGGTGTTGTCATTCGGTGCGTCCATCGGGATGTCTCCTGTTGCCGTCGGTGTCGGCTATTCGATCACACGATCAGCATGATATCACCGCGATATGCTGATCGTCAAGGCGCCCTAGGTCGGCTCGCCCCACTGGCCGTCGCCATGATCCCGCGCCGTTTGATCGGCGACGGCCGGCGAGCCTTCCGGCGCGAAGCCGGCCTGCTTCAGCATGCGCCGCAGATCGACGACGATCTGGACGTCGACATCCTTGCCGTGAGGAGCGGGGAGCACCTCGGTTTCCGGGCCGAGCGCAACCTTGAGCTTGCCGTTGTGCTCGGTCGTCACCGTTCCGATCGTCTCCAGCAGCGACACGACCTGACGCCACTCGATGTTGCGGCTCGGCGGATGGCTGAAGATCCGCTCGATCGTGTCGCGATGATGATTGCTGAGGTGCGCTTCCATCGGGATCCCTTTCGTCGGTGGTGCTCGTTGCTGTGATGTCCGGACGTTCATGATCCCAAAGCGGGCAGTGGGCCGATCAAGGCATGGCGGACCTCGGTGACCCGTCCGTCGGCGACCAAATAGAGGCTCAGGCCGCGGAAATCCGATCCGTTCGGCAGATGCCCGCTCCAGGTCACGGCGACCGTGTCATCGCGAGCAACCAACGCCTCGATGTCGTACGGGATCACACCACCCGCGAGCTGGACGGCGTGCTCGTAGTCGTCCCGGGCGCCCTGCGGTCCGTGACCGGGCGGCGAGTGGCGGTAGTCGACGTAATTGGGTGAGACAAGCTCATCGAACCGCTCCGGGCGGCCCTCGCTGTAGGCGGCAAAGTACGCGCGAACCGCCTCTTCTGGTGTCACAGCATTCGCTCCTATCTGGCGGAGAGCCGGTGGGTCAGCGTCTCATCGCTTGCCGGTGCGGTTCGAGAACCTAACCGGACCGCGAAATCTCGTGTCCTCGAGCGAATTGTCCCGCAGGGGGGTTTCGACGGCTATAGGGTCACACCTGAACGCAACTGTGCGCTCGCCCGATTCGCGGGCTCGCGCCAAGACCTACCGGAGGAGACACAGTGATCGGCGTGAGCGTCACCTTCCAATACGACGACGACTTCGATCGCGCCCGCGTGGTCTCGATTGCGGAGAACGCCCGCGGGACGTTTGAGGGCATGCCCGGGCTGAGGTCGAAGGTCTTCACCGTCGACGACACGCGACAGCGCGCGATGAATTTCTATGTCTGGGAATCGGCGGACGCCGCCAGGGGCTTCTTCTCAGAGGAGATGCGCGAGCGAGTGACCGGCCTTTACGGCGTCGAGCCCACGATCGACTTCGTGGAGATCGCTCAGCTCGTCGACAACTCAGCAGCGTCGCAACAAGAATGAGTTCGCTCGCGCTGAACGGCCTTGCACCGCGGGATGGGTGAACCGGGGCTTGCCCCTGCCTGAGTACGATGGGTTTGTGAGCGACCAGACAGTGCCCGGCGGGGTGGTGCACAAGCTGCCCACAGATCTGCGTACGGCTTTGATCGCCAACGCCACGGCACTCGATGCCTGGAAGGACATCACGCCCTTAGCGCGCAACGAGTTCATCTGCTGGGTCGAGGATGCCAAGCAGGACGCTACCCGCGAGCGCCGCATCCGGCGGACCCAGGAGGAGCTGGAGGAAGGCCAGCGCCGACCGTGCTGCTGGCCCGGGTGCAGGCACCGCGACCGTACCGGGAGCGCGTAGGGCTCGAAGAACCCGTTACCGGTCCCGTCCCGCATGCCGTCGGGGAGGCACAGGGAACCGAGGCGCTATGCGTCCGGTGGCGCGGTGGCGCGATTCCGACCTCACGGCTGCCCGGGCGGGGGCGTTTGATCAGGTGAGGCTGCGACCGCCCGAGCGGGCGGGGCCGGCCCCTCTCCGATCCTCCACGAGAAAGGTCCGCACATGACCACACGCGCGCATACCACGAGCTGGGACACGTACGAGAGCCCGTTCGGCGAGTTGACGCTCGTCGGCGGCGACGCGGGTTTGCGGGAGCTTCGCTTCCCAGGACGCGGGCCCGCCCTGGACCCGGCCGACCGCGATCGTGACTTGTTGCGCGATGTTCGCGATCAGCTCGAGGAGTACTTCGCCGGGGAGCGTGAGACCTTCGACGTCGCGCTCGATGTCTCCGGGACGGCGTTTCAGCGACGCGTATGGCGCGGGCTACGGGAGCTGCCGTTCGGCCGGGTCACGACTTACGGCGACCTCGCCCGCGAGCTCGGGGTGCGCGACTCGGGGACGCTCGTGACCGGCGAGCGTACGGTCACCGCCGCACAGAAGGTGGGGTGGGCGGTCGGGGCCACCCCGACGCCGATCATCCTCCCGTGTCACCGCGTGGTCGGCGCCGACGGCTCGCTGACGGGATACCGCGGCGGCCTCCAGCGCAAGCGGGCGTTGCTGGACTTCGAGGCCGCCGGCGCCGGACGAGCCGCGTTCTGGAACCACCAGGGGCAGCTCGCCCTGCTGTGATCGACTCCTCGATGGGCTTGCGGGGCGCGGCGCCTCGTCTACTGTGTAGTGAGCAGCGCGACTGAGGAACCGGACGAGAAGGAGCAGAGGCATGGCTGAAACCGAGAAGGCGATCCTTGCTGGTGGGTGCTTCTGGGGTGTGCAGGATCTGATCCGGAAACTCGACGGCGTCATCAGCACGCGTGTTGGCTACACGGGTGGCGACGTCCCGAACGCGACCTACCGCAACCACGGCACGCATGCCGAGGCGATCGAGATCACGTTCGACCCGGACCGCATCTCCTACCGGGACCTCCTCGAGTTCTTCTTTCAGATCCACGACCCGACGACTAAGAACCGTCAGGGCAACGACGTCGGCCTGAGCTACCGCTCGGCGATCTACTACGTCGACGACGAGCAGCGCCGTATCGCCGAGGACACGATCGCCGATGTGGAGGCGTCCGGCTTGTGGCCTGGCAAGGTCGTCACCGAGGTCGAGCCTGCCGGGCCATTCTGGGAGGCGGAGCCCGAGCACCAGGACTACCTCGAGCGCTATCCGAACGGCTACACGTGCCACTTCGTCCGTCCGGGCTGGAAACTGCCGAGACGCGCGCAGCAAGCTGCTCATTGAGCCGGCGCATCCTCGTCGGAGTCGGGGTCAGCGGTAGATGCCCGGATTGACCACGCCGGCGTAGTAGAGGAAGTGCGCGCGGGTATATCTGCGATTACCCGTGATGCTCGTGTTCAGGTTCGGACCGAGCGCGAGGTCGGTCCCCAGGAACGGCTGAAATGCGGGGTAGACGCTGAGATAGCTCGTGGGGTCGGCCCGAAGCAGCCCGATCAGCGTCTCGGTCACGATTCGCCCTCCCACCGGTCCGAGGTTCAGTCCGTTCGCCATCGCCTTGGCCTCGGCCAGGATGTAGTACCACAGCGGCGTACTCCTCGCGAATGGGGCGTACACGCTCGCGATGTCACTCAGGTCGCTCGGACTCAACGCGGGGACACCCATCGCGCGGGCGGCTGCCTGTCCTGAGGGCAGCCCCCAGGTCAGCTGCCGGAGTAGGTTTCGCTGCGGGAGCACGGTCGGACTCGTCTGGGTGTGCGGGGCGATCGCCGGAACCGGAAGGGTGAACAGCACGCTCGAGATCGTCGTATCGATCTTCTTGTTGTTCTTGACGTTCCCGTCTCCGAGGTCGAAGAAGGTCTGCCAGCCAACGTAGCGACGGGGGGCGGGATAGCCGCCGAGGAGGTCGTCGCGGTCGTAGGCGACAGGGTCTGAGAAGTTCGGCTCATTCTCGTCGAACACGAGCGCGAAGAACGGGTCGGCGGTGGCGCTCGTGCTGTCGCCGGTGCCGCTGGTGAAGTTCGCGCGGTAGGAGGGGCGAACCAGGCTGTGGCCGAACCGGTAGGCGGCGGCCCCGAACTCGATCGGCATGAATCCGTCGCCCGCCGGCGGACGGTAGAAGCGGTTGCCGTTGGCGAGTACGTCGTTCACCACGCGCTGCCCGGCTATCTGCGGCAGGTGCTCGTTCACCAGCAGCCACTGGTAATGCCAGAGCGTCACCTCGCGGGCCAGCAGGAACGCGACGTAGCTGCTGGCGGCGTCGGCGGAGTACGGCCGCGCGGCTGGGAAGTGCGCGAGGTCGTGCTCGGCGAGTTCGTCGAGCACGCGGTTGTAGAACAGGATGTGCGCGCAATGGAGGCCCGCGATCATCAGGTTCTCGTCGTTACGCGGGTCGCCGAGCAGCGCGGTGTACCTGCCGTCGCCGTTGGCGATGCGGGGAACGTCCTCGTGCACGCCGCCGGTGCCGATCTTCAGCTTCGGGCCAACCGACCCGTCCGGTTTGTCGACGTACAAGTCGGGGCGCCGGCCCGGGCCGCCGCCGAACACCGAGTCAAGGTCGAGCGCCGGCGTGCGGGTGTTGGGCGACAGGAGCGGGTTCTGGGGCACGCCGAGCTGCGAGGTCTGATCGAACGTGATGTCGTGATCGGTGAACTGGCCCACGAACGTCGAGCCGGCCGTCATCGTCGGGTTGTCGGGATTCGTCCCGTACGGATTCGTCGACGTCGGGTTGCCGTTGACCGTCGGGTCCACGATGAGCGCTTTCGGGCCAGCGCTCAACTGGTCGCCGGCGTCCATGATCCCGCTCGGGGCGCCCACCTCCAGCAGGGCGGCTCGGACCTTGTCGCTCGCCTCGGCAAACGGCGGCAGCGACGGGAAGATCCGCCCAAAGTCGACGCTGCTGGCAGGAGCTCCCCCGCCAGCTGGCGCGTAGCGTCGAGGGGCGAGCGGGCCGGGGGCGGGATCGGCAGCCGCCGGCCCCGCCCCTACCGATCCCGCCAGGAGCCCAGCCCCCGCGGCTCCAACCCCCTTCAAGAACCCCCGTCGTGACGAACGACCACGGCCCGAACCATTGCTCATCGCCAACCCCCCACGTGCCTTTCTAATTGCTATGTGTCACCAAGCTAAATGCGGGTGTCCGTCCGCGCATCAGGTGGCCACCTGGTTGGCGCGCCGGCCTCCTTTATTGAGCCGTGAACCTTCAGCCTGATACAGCCGCTTGCTTGCGTCGCCGTTGCGCGGTTGCCCAGGCGGCGCCGCCGGCGCCGAGCAGCAGCGCCGCGCCGCCCGCGCCGATCCCGGCGTCACTCCACTGGAATCCGGCTTGAGATCCGGCCTGTGAGCCGGCCTGTGATCCGGCCTGAGATCCGGCCTGCGAGCCGGCCGGCACCGGCCGAACGGCCGGTGCGCTCGGCAGAGCAGCCGCTGGAGCCGGGGCGGCGGTCGACGGGACATAGAAATCGGGCCTGGCCTGCGCCGCGGGCGGAGCAACGGCAGCGGCGAAAACGAGTCCGGCAATCAGGCGTCGCTTGATGATGCGGTTTTTCCTAGACACGGGTTTCTCCTTAGACGTAGAAATAGGGGTCGAGCACGCTCACCCGGGTTATCCGGTCGACGGGCAGCCCATTGCGAGAGGCGGTTGCCCGGATCGTCTCGGGCGTTGGTGCGTCGTAGACGCAGAAGCTATGCGCCTTGTCGTCACTCACGAACGACGTGATCCAGGTCACGCCCTGCTCGGCGTTTCGCTCGATCACCGCGCGCGACAAACCTCGGCCCCGTCATCTCCCAGCGGGATCTGCAGTCCGTCCGGAAATGTGCGCTGCACCACGTAGCGCGGCATATGGCTCCTCCTGTTCGCTTCTCCGTCCATTGGGGAGCAAGCTACGAGCAACCCCGCAACGCCACATCGGGACGACCACCCATGTTGGCCGCCCCCGGTACCTATTTTCGGCAGCTACTCCTCGTCTTGCTGGAGTAGCCCCAACCGGATCGCGGTGGCGGCGGCTTGACCGCGGGTGGGAGCATCGAGCTTGCGGAGGATCGCGGAGACGTGGTGGTCGACGGTCTTCCGGGCGACGACGAGCCGCTCGGCGATCTGAGCGTTGCGCAGGCCCTCGGCCACCAGCGCGAGGACCTCGAGCTCGCGCGCAGTGAGCCCGGCGGGATTCTCTCGCGTGCTTGGCCGCGGGCCCCGCGGAACCCCCCGCGCGCCGAGCGCGCGGAGCCGCCGAGCCATGATCGCAGCGGCCGGGCTCGCACCGAGTTCTCGCAACTCCTCGAGAGCCTGACGTAGAGGGTGCTCCTGATCCGCGTCGCCGAGCGCCAGCGCAGCCTCGTATGGGCAGCCGATCTGTTTCCATACACGCGCCGCTTCCGCCCATTCGCCGGCTATCGAAAGCCGGTAGGGCTCCGCGATCAGGCCAGCAGGAAGATCGTCATGAACACCCGCCTGCCACCGCCAGTATGCGAGCTCGCCGACGGTCCACACGGCCTGTCGCTCGAGCGCAAGGCCAAGGGCCGGCTCTGTCACCAGTTTGACGGCGTGATTGTCTCCCGCGAGCCACGCCACCTCCGCGCGCGCCGCGGTCTCCATCGCGAGCTGTGCAAGCTCGCCTGTTGGCTCTGCGTGCTCGTGTGCCCGCGCGAGCGGAGTCGACGCCTCAGGGTCTCCCCGCCGCGCCCTGACCAGACCGCGCACGGTGAGCGCCCACACCCGCGCGACGTGTGCGCTGCGGGGATTGCGCAACACGACCTCCGCTGTATCGGCTGCCGCATCCCATTCGCAACGCATGAGCCCGAGGGCGGCCCGACACGCGAGGAGATACAGCCTCCACGTGTCGAGTCCGCGTTCCTCGCAGAATGCGAGGCCATCCTCGAGGTAAGTGCCGATCTCATCGAATCGCCGAAATCGGATCGGCCACATGACGAGTGCATTGAAGACACGCCCAGCATGCTCGTCGAGTCCGGTGGATCGCGCGAGCGCGAGTGCTCGTGCCAGTTTTTCTGCGCCGTCGTCGACCCCCGCGTCGGATTGGGTCATTCCAATGTTCGTCAGCGCGTACACCAGCGCCTCGGTGTCACCCAGCCGCTCCGCCAGCTGCAGCGCGCGAGTGCCCCATTCGATCGCGGCCTCCCGCTCCTCGACGACCATCCGCCGTTGCGAGATGTTGCAGTAAGCCATCGCCAGCGCGTGGCTGGGCGGTCCCCGCTCGAGCAGGTCAACGGCCTCCAGGGCGATCGGCTCGCCCTCGGCCGGGCGTCCGGCGAAAAACAGCAGCCGCGACAGCGCCCGGAGCGCATTTCCCTCGCCGCGCCGGTCCCCGAGCTCGCGGCGGATCTCGACCGCCGCCTGCTGGGCGTCGACCGCCTGCTCGAGCTGCGCGGTCAGGTAGCACTCCTCGGCGCGCCGCTCGAGCAGGATGGCTCGTTCGCCCGGCGGCATGCCGCTTGCGTGACGCAACGCTCGGGCGTACTGTGCCGCGGCCTCGCGGTGCGCCCCAGAGGCGGCCGCCAGTTCCGCGGCCCGGGGTGCCCAAAGAAGCACTGCCTCGACGTCACCCGCGAGCTCGGCGTGATGAGCGAGCCGTGCTGCGTCTGGTTCGCCTGTTTGCCGTTCGGCAAGGATCGACAGCGCGCGCTGGTGAAGCGAGCGCTTCCGATCGGGCGGGACGGATTCTTCGACCGCCAGTCGTGCCAGTTCGTGTCGAAACGCGATTCCTCCCTGCACGCCGGCGAGAATGCCGGATGCCAGACACTCGGTGAGATTCTCGAGCAGGTTGCCCGCGAGTTGGTCGAGGAGGTCGAGCTCACATCCGCCCGGGATCACCGAGACCGCATCGAGCAGTCCCCTTGCCCGGTCCGATAGCCGCGCGGCCCGTGCCAGCACGGCATCCCGGACCGTCTCGGGGACGGTCTGGCGCTCGGTGGCCAACACCTCGGTGACGAAGAACGGGTTACCGCCCGTGCGCGCGTACAGCTCCTCGACGTCGACGTGGTGCGGCGCCGCAAGCTCACCCACTGCCGTCCTGGAGAGCGGGTCGACCCGGATCCGTCCGGGCGCGCGGACCATCTCGCCCAGCACCACCCGGAGCTGGTGGGTGCGGTCGAGCTCATCGTCGCGATAGCTGCCCAGCACCAACGCAGGGGCCGTCGCGATGCGCGCGCCGAGCAACGCCAGCACGTCGATCGTCGCCTCGTCGGCCCACTGCAGATCCTCCAGTACGAGCACGGTCAGTCTTCTCCGCCGCAGCTCTCGAAGCAGTGCGCCAACGACCTCATGCGCCCTGACCGCAGCCGTCACGACTTGCTCGAATTCGCCTCCGATCGCGTCCGCAACGTCCACCAACGGCCCGAGCGGGCGCGGCGTGCGCAGCGGCGCACACGCGCCCCACAACACCTGCCCCACGTCAACCTCGCTGCGGCAGAAGCGCCTCAGCAACGCCGTCTTCCCCGCACCGGCCTCGCCGCCGACGAGGACCAGTCGCCCCGCCGAGCTCGCCCGGACCTCATGGAGTAGACCTGCTAGCGCGGCAAGATGCGGCTCGCGCTCCAGCAGCGCGTCGCCGATGCGCCCCGGGCCCGCGTTCGCCATCACCGCGGACAGTGTCTCACTCGCTAATCGGACGCGCTCAAAGGCCGCGAGTGCTCGCTGCTTGGAGGAACTGGTCCGCTATCGCCGGCGCGGTGGCAGCGATCGCGTAGAGTCCGCGACATGCCCACCTTCGTCCTGCGCCTGATCGCTCCGCGCCCGAACTTCGCGCAGACCATTACGGACTCCGAGCGGGAGATCATGAATCGCCACGCCGCCCACTGGCGCCCGTATCTCGACCGCGGCGACATGGTCGTGTTCGGTCCGATCCTCACCGACGATGACTCGTACGGCATCGCAGTCGTCGAGACGGACGACGAACAGGCGCTCCGGGAATTCGCCGCGGGGGACCCGGTGGTTACGACGGGCACCGCGGCCTTCGAGTTCGGGCGGATGGCCGCTGGGACCGTGCGCGGGCGCTGACCACGTCCCGCGAATGCCCGGTACGCGGACGCTGTTCGGTGTGGAGGTCTCGTGGGCGCTGCTCGAGCGGCTGCCTGCGGGATGAGGGCCCACATCTTCGATATGGACGGCACGCTGGTGCGGAGCACGTCGGCGCCGGTGCTGGTGGCGGCCGCCTTGGGCCGCGATGACTCGTTGGTCGAATTGGAGCAGCGATTTGCCACCGGCGCCGCGACCGCCGCGGACTTCGGTCGCGCTCTGCACGAGATGTGGGGGTCGTCTCGCCCGAGGTCGCGCGCCGGGCGTTCGTCACCGCGCCGCTGATGGAGAACGTCCGCGAGGTGCTGGCGGATCCGCCTCCGTGGCGAAGTCGCGTGCCTGATAACGATGTCGCCCGACTACTTCGCCGATCAGTTCCTCGAGTTCGGCTTCGATGCCGTGTTCGCGTCTCGATTCCCGCGCTCGGCGGACGTGGCCCTCGACGAAGGGGGGATCCTCAACCCCGAGGACAAGCCGCGGATCGCGGCCCGGTTCTGCGATCTGATGCTTGCCTACCGCGCCGCGCGGGAGTGGTGCGACCGCAAGCGGTGAGGGAGCTTCAGTCTCCGAGGCTTGTTCGCGGGCTGCCGCGTTTCGCCCAGGCTGTGGCGAATGACACCCAGGAGCTGGCGCCGACGGCCGGCGGGAATGACACCTCGATGGTGAGTCCGCCTTCGGGTCGCGCGCGCGCGCTGAGCTCGGCGCCGTGTGCGTTGGCTATCGCCTGGACGATGGAGAGTCCGAGTCCGTGGCCGCTGTTGTGATGGGTACGGGCGTCGCCGAGTCGTTGGAAGGGTTGGAACAGACGCTCGATCTGTTCGGCCGGGACGGTCGGGCCGGTGTTCGAGATTGACATGACGGCGTGCCGGTCCCTGGTTCCGGTGGCGATCTCGACATGGCCGCCGGGGGTGTTGTGACGGGTTGCGTTGTCGATCAGGTTGGCGATCAGGCGCTCGATGAGCCGGGGGTCCCCGGCGATTGGTGCTTCCTCGAGCGTTAGGCGAACGTCGAGATCGAGCTCCCCGAGCTGTGACGCGCGCGCGAGCATGGCGTGGGAGGTGAGGGGTGCGAGGTCGAGGCGCTCCCGGCGGTCGACCCCGGCTTGGCCGCGAGCGAGGGCGAGCAACGCGTCGATGAGCTGCTCGAGGTGTTGCTCAGACGCGAGCACGCGCTCGTGGGCTTTACGCAGCGACGACAGGTCGGCCTCGGGGCTGGCGAGCGCGACCTCGATCAGGGCTCGCTGGCGGGTCAGTGGCGCGCGGAGCTCGTGCGAGGCGTTGGCGACGAACTGGCGCTGGGCCTCGTAGGAATCCGCGAGCGGTTGGAGGACCCGCCCAGCCATCAGCCATCCAAGCGCGAGCGATAACAGCGACATTCCAGCGAGCGCGATCCCGGATTGGATCAAAAGCTGTTGCCGTGTCTGCGTGCGCCGGAGGTTGTCCTGAGCGGTTGGGTTGCCGTCCATGAACCCGCACGCGATCGCCGCGTGTGTGAACGCCGGCGAGTTCATGGCCGTCGCCGGGATCGCCATGATTGCACCGTCCCGATCGCTCACCTGGCCGATAAAGGTGCCGATCAGCGACGGCAACGAGGTCGTAGGGTCGGGAAACCCCGAGACCCCGTGTCCACGCATGCACTGCGCGACGCTGCTCCAGTGCGCCATCGTCTGGGCGGAGGGGTGCGTCGTCGTGCCGGGACCGGGCAGACCGCGGGGCCTCCCGGTGACCGAAATGGCGGCTGGTCCCGAGTTGGGGGCGGTCCCGCCGCCGTTCTGGAGCGTGAATACGAATCCGGCGTTGACCAGCAGCGCGTAGGCGATCGCCATCAGCGCGGCGCCGGAGACGAGGAACAGCCCTCCATAGAGCAGCGTCAGGCGCACGCGCACCGTCCGGTACGGAAGCCGTCGTCCGACCGCCAGTTCGGTGATGCGTCGGTTCAGCCGCGCGGCGATGGTCACATCCGGTAGCCGGCCTTCGCGATGGTCTCGATCACGGGCGGGTCGCCGAGCTTCGCTCGCAGCCGGCTGACCGTGATCTTCACCGTATGCGTGAACGGGTCGGCGCGCTCGTCCCAGACGCGTTCGAGCAGCTCCTCGGCGGAGACGACCCGGCCCTGGGCTGCGAGCAACAGCTCGAGCACCCCGAACTCCTTGGGCCGGAGCGCCAGCGGACGGCCGGCTCGCTGCGCGCACCGCTTGGCGGTGTCGAGGACGATGTCGCCGTGCTCGAGCACCGGGGGGATGCTCGGCTGGGCCCGTCGGGCCAGCGCACCGATCCGGGCGAGGAGCACGGCGAAAGAAAACGGCTTGGTCAGATAGTCGTCGGCGCCGAGTCCGAGCCCGTCGACGAGATCCTCAGTCTCCCCGGCACCGGTCAGCATCAACACCCGGCTCCGGCCGCCGGCGGCGACCAGCTTCGCGCACACCTCATCGCCGTGCAGTGCCGGAAGATCGCGATCGAGCACGATCACCTCGTAATCGTGCAAGAGCGCGCTCGCCAGGCCGGCCTCGCCGTCGAGCGCCACGTCGACCGCCATCCGCGCCTGGCGCAGGCCGACGGCGACGGTCTCGGCCAGCTCCTCGTCGTCCTCGATCACAAGCACCCGCATCCGCCGCTCCTGTCAGATGAAGGTACACCCGGGGCGTTTCACGGCGGTTTCACCGGCCGTGGCGCACAGGCTACTCCGAGAAAGGAGGAGTGAAACCGAGCAGAAACCGGCTGGCGCGTACAACCGATGGGCACACACACGCCAGGAGGAACCCGATGCGGAAAAGCACCCATCGAAAGCGGCGGACACGCTCAAGACGAGCGGGCCTGCTCGCCATCGCAACGCTCGTGAGTGGCATCCTCGTGCCGGGCTGCGGGGGGAGCTCGGGCAGCACAACCGCGGCGACGGTGGCCGGCGCGAGCACCCCTGCGTCGACTCTCGCCACCGGCGGCGCGGCGACCAGTGCCGGTTCGACCGCGCCAGGCGACGTCCCGTCGCAGGCGCTCGCGTTCGCCAGGTGCATGCGCGCCAACGGCGTGCCGAACTTCCCGGATCCACAGCCCGGTCGCGGCTTACTCTTCAGCGCATCTGGACTCAATCTCGGTGCGCCCGCGGTCAAGGCGGCGCAGGTGAAATGTCGGAAGCTGCTGCCGAGTGGCGGGCCTCCTGTTCCCGGCACCCAGACGCACCCCTCCGCGCAGACACTGGAGAAGCTGCGGACGATCGCGCAGTGCATGCGCCGGCATGGCGTGCCCCAGTTCCCCGACCCCAGGACGTCCGTCCCGGCCACCCCGTTCGACGGCGGCACGGGCGTGATAACCGATTTCGACGGAGCGATCCTTCTGTTCCCGTCCACGCTCAACATGTATTCGCCGGCGTACACGCAGGCGGCGGCCGCGTGCGGCGTCCTCGCCGGAAAGCTTGGCCGCGGCCCGCACTGATGAAACTCACTCCGTCCGGCGGTTGTGCGGCCCGCTCGCGGCGAACTCTTAGCGGTCAGCCGATGCGGCGACCGGCATTGTGACCGGCTCTCGCGCGGCGGGGTGCGGCGTGTTGCCGTCCGCCGCATGCTCGAGCTGGCGCCACAACGCGCGCATGGTGGGGGCGAGATGTGCGATCTCTTCCACGTGGGCCTCGGCGAGCGCGTCGAGCTTGGCGGCGCCCGCCGGCGTGAGCGTGACGCGCACGACGCTCTTGCTCGTCGGGTCCGGACTGCGCCGGACAAGTCCGTCCTTGACCGCGCGGCTGATCAGCTCGCCGGCGCTGTGGTGGCGGAGCACCAGGTAGTCGGCGAGCTCGCCGATCGTCGGGCCTGAAGGATCGGGGTGACCTCTGACCGCAAGCAGCAATTGGTGCTTGGCGGGAGTCAGCCCGGCCGCTTTGGCCTGTTCCTCGCTCCAGCGCAAGAACCGCCGCAGCCCGGTGCGAAGGTCGAGGAGGTGCTCGAAATCCGACTGATCGAGACTCATATCGCTCGCCAACGCCTTGGCTTGGGTGGGGCGGCTGGCTGCTTGGGTCGTCACGACCCTCGGCGCGATGACGCGTCCGTGATCGTCGGCATCGACTGCGACCAGCGGTGTATCGCGGTCGCTTGCTCGCGGCTCACGCGGACCGTCACGAAGGCTCCGCAGCCCTCGCAGAAGATGCGCATCTGGCTCTCGCTGATCCAGTGGTGCGTTGCCCCTGGATCCTTGTGGCGGCACACCGGGCAGGCCAGATCTTCGAGGATCCGATCAAGCGAGTCGTCGGGTTTGAACGTCGCGGTGTAGGAGATCTGCGGCAACGCGCACCGCGCTCAGACGATCGGCGGTGCGAGCCGACTTTCGCCGGCGGTGGGATCCAACATCGCTGAGCTCATCTCGGACCTTCGTTCCTTGCTTCGCTAAAGGTAACGTAGCACGATATCGTGATCCGATAAAGATCCGGGGACCCGATCACCGGCTCGCTCGCCGAGGCCGTCAGTGCTTGAACCCGGCGACTTCCTCGATCGGGCGGTGCGGAAGTGGCGAGCTCAGATGCTCCAGGCCTATGGTCTGCTTGCGCAGGGCTTCGACGAACAGGTCGCCCATGTCACGTGACATGCCGGCGCGCACGACGACCCTGAGGACGGACAGATCCTGCCGGTTCTCGGGGAAGGTGTAGGCCGGGACGAGCCAGCCCTGCTCGCGGAGCCGGGCGGATACGTCGAACACGGTGTAATTGGTCACCTCGGGCTTGAGGGCAAACGCGAACACGGGTAGCTCGCTGCCGTCCGTGATCAGTCGATAGGGCCCGATCGCGGCGATCTCCCGCGCAATGTGTTGGGCGATCCGGCTCGACCCCTGCTGGATCGCGCGGTACCCGTCCGAGCCCAACGCCACGAACATGAAGTACTGGGCGATCACCTCGCTCCCGGGGCGCGAGAAGTTCAGCGCAAACGTCGGCATCGACCCGCCGAGGTAGTTGACCTCGAATACCAGATCGCGCGGGAGTGCTTCCCTGTCCCGCCAGATCGCCCAGCCGACGCCTGGATACACGAGCCCGTACTTGTGCCCCGAGGCGTTGATCGACTGAACTCGCGGAAGACGGAAGTCCCACTCGAGCTCCGGCTGCACGAACGGGGCGATGAATCCACCCGAGGCGGCGTCGACGTGGACCGGTACGTCCGGCCCGCCCGCCGAGGCCAGGTTGTCGAGCGCGGCGCAGATCTCGCTCACCGGCTCATAGCTGCCGTCAAACGTCGAGCCCAGGACCGACGACCACGCCGATCGTGTTCTCGTCGCACAATTTGACGGCCTGCTCGGCATCGAGGTGGAAGCGATCGCCCTCCATCGGCGCCAGGCGCGGCTCGACCTCCCAGTAGCGGCAGAACTTCTCCCAGCAGACCTGCACGTTCACGCCGGTGACCAGGTTCGGTCGGTCGGTCGGCTTGCCGGCAGCCTTCATCCGATCCCGCCACCGCCACTTCAGCGCCATCCCGCCGAGCATCGCCGCCTCGCTCGAGCCGGTGGTGGACGTGCCGGTGGCATCGCCGGCGCTCGGTCCGTGCCACATCCGCCGAAATGATGTTCACGCACCGCCGCTCGATCTCCGCCGTCTGCGGGTACTCGTCCTTGTCGATCATGTTCTTGTCGGCCGTGAGGCCCATGAGCGCGGCGGCGCGCGGGGGCATCCACGTGGTCACGAACGTGGCCAGGTTCAGCCGCGCGCTTCCGTCGAGCAGCAGCTCGTTCGCGATCAGGTCATAGGCGACGTCGGTGCCTACGCCGTGCTCGAAGATCTCGTCGCGGCACAGGTCGCTCATGCCCTCCTCGAGCACGAGCGCCGATGTCGCGGCGCCGCCATCTTCCTGCGTCTGGACACTCATCAAGTTCTCGCTTCCACCCGTTGTCACTAGCAGGTCCCAGCGTGGAGCGCGCCCTGTTTGGGCGCATCATCCCGATGAGGTGATGAGGGTGTGCGGCGCCGGGGAGTTGACAGGGACCGGGGGCGTCACAGGATGTTGAAGCATCCGTAGACGACGAACAATGGATTGGCGACCTGGCGTCCGGCCGCGTCGAGCATCGACTGGCCCCCGAGGAACGCCGGCGGCGACTGCGCCTTGTAGCACCCGTTGTACTGGACGCTGACGTCGTACTCGACCGAGGTCAGCTGGTACGGCACCGAATTCGGCTGAGGCAGGTACACGTAGACGTTGCAGCTCCAGTCCCCCGGTCCGATCGCCTTCGTTCCGCGCCGGTTGCACTGCGGCTGGACGTACAGCCGGGCGTTCGGCGGCACGCGGCGGCCGATCAGTTGTTGCTGGAGCAGGGTGACGTTGTTGAACTCCCGGCCGATGGTGTAGGCGACCCGGTACGCCGTCACGCCGGTCGGTCCGAGGCTGCACGCGAACGCGAGTGCGGCGATGACGGCGGTGCCGATCGCCACGACCTTGATCGGCGCCCTCCAGCTCGGTCCGGCGCCGCTGACGCCGGTGAGGAAGTCCCGGCGGCGCATGATCCGCCAGCTGGCGGCCAGGCACGCGACGATCCAGACCACGGACACGAGACTCCCGATGGCGACCTGGCCGAAGAACGGGTGGC
This sequence comes from uncultured Solirubrobacterales bacterium, assembly GCA_963709205.1. Taxonomy (GTDB): domain Bacteria; phylum Actinomycetota; class Thermoleophilia; order Solirubrobacterales; family Solirubrobacteraceae; genus Palsa-465. The sequence goes on along the minus strand of CAVPVP010000015.1, from coordinate 150,969 downwards.
TGGTGAACAGGCCGTGCCACCCGTCGAAGGCCGAGCCGATCAGGAGCTCGTGAACGATCACGCCCTTCCCGATGAGGTCGAGCAGCTGGGTGATGAGGGCGACGAGCAAAGGACCAAGCACACCGAGGATGCCGTTGCGGGTCGCCACCGAGACCAAGATCGCGAGACTCGTGTAGGCGAGCACCGGGAGCAGGCAGATCAGCCAGCTGACCACCGTCAGCGCCAGCATCCGACCCGGAGAGGTGAGAACTCCGCTCAGGTTCACGAGGGCGTGTGGCCCGACGAGGGCGAGGCCAGCGATCAGGCTCGAGGCTCCCAGGACGAGCGTGAGTCCGACGGCGCAGGTGCCGGCGGCCAGGAGCTTGCCGGCGAACACGTCCTCGCGCGTGCACGAGCGGGTGAGAATCGTCTTCCACGTGCCATGGCGATCCTCGGAGGAGAAGAGGTCGCCGGCCAGTACGCCCGCGATGATCGGAAACCCCCAGGAGCCCGCGAATCCCAAGATCACCAGCGAGACCGCAAACCCGGAGGAGTGGACCCAGAACCCGAACAGGGCGTCCGACGGAGTGCCGCTCTGGACCTTCAGGACCGCGGCGAATGCGAGCGGGCCGAGAGCGCAGATGAGCACGAGAATGCGCGTCGGCACCTGGGACATGAGCTTGGACAGCTCGGTGTCATACGCGTTGCGAACTCCGCTGGTGACGCCGGGTTCCGCGCGGGCCCTCGGCGCGGCGGGAGCGACCGTGGTCATGCGCTCGCCAGGATCGTGTCCGCCAACTGCTGAGGTTCGAGCTCTTCCAGCGTCGCGCCGTCGTGCTCTGCCGTGAGCGCGAAGAACATGCTCTCGAGCGGGCTCACAACCAGCTCGAGGCGGCGAATCAGAACGCGAGCGTCGCCGAGCGCAGCCACCAGCTCGTCCATGCTCTCCCGGCGGGCGGCCACGACGAGGCCGCCGCGGGCTGCGGGCTGAATCCGGATCGCCGGGACACGGGACGCGAGCTCGACCGCCTGGGCGTCATCGCTCGTAAACAGTGCGTACGCCGAGCGCGGCGCCTGCGCCTCGAGCTCGGCGGCGGTGCCGACCCAGACGACTCGCCCGTGGCGGAGCATCGTGTAGGAGTCGCACACCTTCTCGAGCTCGCCGATCTGATGGCTCGAGAGCAGGACCGCGACTCCGCGGGCGGCCAGCTCGCGGACGAGCGCGGCGACGGCGCGAGTTCCGGCCGGGTCGAGCCCGCTGGTCGGCTCGTCCAGCAAAAGCAGCCGCGGGCGGCGTAGCAGCGCGGCAGCGAGACCCAGACGCTGGCGCATCCCGGTCGAGTAGCCGCTGACCCGGTCATCGGCCCGGGCGGCGAGGTCGACGCGCCGGAGCGCGTCGTCGATCTCGCCGGCCCCGGCTCCGGCCCCGTCGAGCTTGGCCACGAGCCTCATGTTCGAGCGTCCCGAGAGGTACGGATAGAAGGAGGGCTCTTCCACGAACCCCGCGACCGCGTCGAGCGCGTCGCCGCCCAGATGATCCAGCCGGTGGCCGAGGAGCTCGACAGACCCGCTGTCGGGCCGGATCAGGCCGAACAACATCCGGAGGAGCGTCGTCTTGCCGGCGCCATTAGGTCCGAGAAGCCCCCGAACCTCGCCGCTCTCGATGACGAGGTCGACTCCGTCTACCGCGGTCGTCGAGCCGAAGCGCTTGACGAGTCCTGTCGCCTGGACGGCGTCCACGGCGCGAATATACATAGGCACTTCCGCCTGCGTGGAACCCCGTGACGCCGGTCGTGTCCGGAACCGGACTGCCACACCATAAATACGAGTCAGTAACAACACCTGGACGGGGTCCGGTGATAGGGTCCCCGCCGGCGCCGCGGTCTCAGCGCCGCCCGCCCTACTCAGGGCGGCCAGTTCATCCCGTTCGTGGGGAGGGAATACGGTGAGCAAGCTCGTGTCGTTACGGACGCGCAGGCGTCGGCGCGGTCGTGCAGCGATCGCCGTCGCGCTCGTTTCGTGCGTTGCTGTGGTCGGTGTCGCCTCTGCCGCTGTCGGCGGGTTCGGCGGGTTTAACCCGTTCTCCAATCAGCAGGTCGGGCAGACGTATGCCAACGGCGTCCTGCTGCCCACGAACCAGTGGATCTCTCCGTTGGGCACCCGCATCCTCGACAACAGCGAGCGGCTCGTGTCGAGCACGATCAGTCCTGACGGGCAGTACCTCGCGGCCCTGGGCTGGAACGAGTTCTCCGGCTACCTGACGATTTTCGACCTGAAGACCGGGACCATGGTCCAGCAGACCGCGCTCAACACCGGGGGCACCGTGAACAGCCCGAACGACTCGACGGTCGCCGCGGACGGGCCCCTGTTCTCCCCGGACGGCAGCACCCTATGGGTGCCCCAGTCGGAGTACCTGCTGCGCTTCAGCGTCGATCCGACCACCGGCAAGACGACTCAGACTGACGCCATCCCTCTTTGCGGCGAAGGCACCTCCGACGCCGACCTCAGCTCCACGTTCTGCAGCGGCAACACCGCCGCCGGGGAGTTCGGCGAGAACAGCGCCGATGCGGCCCAGGTCGCCAACGGCGCCGAGCTGCCGTCCGGGATGGCGCTCTCCTCAGACGGGTCAAAGCTGTACGTGGCGCTGAACGGCGCCAACAAGCTTGGCGTGATCGATACGGCGACGAACCAGCTGGTCAACTCGATTCCGGTCGGCAACGCGCCGCGTCAGGTCGTGCTCGCCGACAACGGGGCCGTCGCGTACGTGTCCAATGAGGGCGGTCGCCCGGCCAACAGCACCGACTTCACCAACCTGTCCGACGGCACGCCGATCGTTTCGAGCAAGAAGACCGGCGGGGCCATAACCGGCACCGTTTCGGTGGTCAACCTGACGACCGGTAAGGAGACCCAGGAGATTCCGGTCGGCCTCCAGCCGACCGCGCTCTACCAGGATGGCAGTGCGCTGTTCGTCGCCAACTCGAACGACGACAGCCTGTCGGTGATCGACGAGGGCGACAACAGCGTCGCCCAGACCGTCCACACCAACCCGGTGCCGGGCGCCGGCGTTGGCAGCTACGCCAATGCGATCAGCATGTCAGATCCCAACCACGTGCTGGTCAGCATCGGGCGCGACAACGCGATCGCCGTGTACCAGTACCGCGGCGTCTACCGGCGGATGAAGTTCGTCGGGTTGCTCCCGACCGACTGGTATCCCGTCTCGGTCCAGCCGGATTCGGCCCTTGGCGCCGGCACGATCGTCGTCACCAACGACAAGGGCATCGGGGCCCGCGGCCCCAAGACGCAGATCAACCACGGTTATGACACGAACCCGACCACCGACCACAACACCTACGACGACACCGGCAGCGTGACCACATTCGGCATGCCCGCCGACTACCAGATTCCGCAGGACACCCAGACGGTATTCACGGACGACGACTGGAGTCAGATCAAGCCGATCAACCAGGGCGACTACGACACCGTCCCGAAGGTCATTCCGGCCCATCTGGGCGGGAACTCACCGATCAAGCACATCGTCGTGATCGTCAGGGAAAACCGGACGTACGACCAGGTGCTGGGTGACCTTCCCGAGGGCAACGGTGCCCTGGGTGACGTTCAGTTCGGTCAGCAGATCACACCGAACGCCCACGCGCTGGCGACGCGGTTTGGCGATCTGGACAACTTCTACGACGAGGGCACCCTGTCGGCCGACGGACACAACTGGCTCGTCCAGGCCGAGGCCAACGACTACACCGAGAAGGAGTTCGGGGCGTTCTACCGCTCGTACCCGTCACAGGGCGGTGACGCGCTCGCCTATCAGCGTGATGGGTTCCTGTGGAATGCCGCCGAGAAGGCCGGCCTAAGCGTGCAGAACTTCGGCGAGTACATCTACAACCCGTACAGCCTGCCCGCCACCGGCCAGAACGGCCTAGTCCTCGACTGGAACCATTGGTACGCGGAGTCGCAGTGGCTCGAGGACGGGCACAAGGGCCCCGAGCCGATTCCGAACCCGTGTCAGTACGCCTATGCGCAGTCCGACATTCCGTCGCTACAGGCGATCACGGATCGGTGCTTCCCGAACTTCCAGCTCGCGATCCCGGATCAGTACCGGGTCGATCAGTGGCTGCCGAAGTTCCAGCATCAGGAGCAGACCGGGAGCATGCCCAACCTGACGTTCATGTGGCTCATGACCGACCACACCGGAGCCACCGGTGTCGCCAACAGCAACACGGAGCCGGACCCGGTCGCCCAGGTTGCCGACAACGACCTGGCGGTGGGCCGCGTGATCGACACGATCTCTCACAGCAAGTTCTGGAAGAGCACGGCGATCTTCATCGTCGAGGACGACACCCAGAACGGCGTCGATCACGTCGATGGGCACCGCGGCCCTGCGTTCGTCGTCAGCCCGTACTCGGCGTCCGGGGTGGACGACAGCTACTACACGCAGCTCAACATGGTCCGGACGATCGAGCAGATCCTGGGCATCCGGCCGATGAACCAGGAGGACCTGGCAGCGGAGCCGATGTACGGCGCGTTCACGAAGCACCCGGACAACGCGCCGTACAACCTTCAGCCGAACCAGATCCCGCTCAACCTTGGTGCCCCGGGCGGCCCGACGTCGATCAGCTCGCCGGCGGCCCACGCGAGCGCGGCCGAACGCAAAGCGTTCGCGCCTGAGGGCGTCGTCCCGGCCGACATGCAGTCGACTTACAAGGCCTGGACGGCGTGGAGCGCGCAACAGGTGGCCGAGCACCACTTCGACGGCCCGGACCGGGTCAATCCGCAGTTGATGAACCGGTTCGACTGGTATGAGGCGCACAACTGGCGCATCGCGTATCCGGGCGATCCGAAGATCTACACGCCGAACCAGGTGCCCGGCCGGAACCTGCCGGCGGCTTACCTCGGAGACAACTGAGGACAGTAGCGGTCCGGGCCGCGGGACCGTTTGTCCCGCGGCCCGGACGCCACTCTCAGGAGGAACCGGCTCGGCTGAGCGCGCGCCGCGATACGGACGGTTGATCGCGGTGCCGCCGCGCGAGGTCGTGGATGTAGCTGGCCACGACAGCTTCGGAAATCAGCCTGTCGCGCGGCCGGCCGTTGGTCCGGCGGGTCGTGTGCTCTGAGCGGCGGCCGGGTTCGCTTGTGCTCGAGGCATGGGGGCGGGGCGCGTCGATGTGTGTCATGCGGCCTCTCTCTCGATGTCGAAGTGGGTGTCGGTGCCTTCTGTGGCGCGGACATCAGCCAGTCGGAGGGCCGTCCGCGGTCGGCGGGGAGTCAGCAGCGCGAAGGCGACGATGATTCCGGCGCCGATCGTCGCCGCGCCGGTCAGGAAGGCGACGTGGTAGCCGCCGATCAGGGATGTTGTGAGTCCGTGGTGGGCGGCAAGCAGTCCCTTGGTGTGGTTTGCGGCGATCGTGCTGAGCACGGCGAGTCCGAGCGCGCCGCTGATCTGTTGTGAGACGTTCGTGATTCCCGAGCCGAGCCCGGAGTCGGCGGCGGGAACGTCGGCCATGGCGAGGGTCAGAAGTGGCATGAACGCGCTGCCGATGCCGAGACCGATCGCGAAGCAGGCGAAGAAGATCGTGGGGAAGAAGGCGGTGTCTGGGCCGACGGTGCTGAACAGGAGCAGGCCGACGACCGCGCTCGACATCCCGCCGGCGAGCACAGGGAGCGCGCCGAACCGGGCGACGAGCCGAGCGGTGATGCCCTGCGACAGGACGGCGATGGTGATGGTCCAGGGCAGGAACGCCGCGCCCGTCTGCAATGCGCTGTAGTGGCGGACATGCTCGAGGTACAGGCTCCCGAGGAAGAACGTGGAGTACATCCCGGTGACGAGGAAGCCTCTGATTACGCTGGCGTCGATCAGTCCGCGGAGCTGGAGGATCCGCATCGGCATGATTGGGTTCTGGATGCGTGCCTCCACCGCCAGGAACGCCGCCATCAGCACCACGGCGAGGGCGCCGAAGCCGAGGACGTGCGTAGAGGTCCACCCGTAGGTGGTCGCCTCGACGATCGCGTAGATCGCGCTCATCAGCGAGGTGGTCACCAGCAGCGAGCCGGTCCAGTCGATTCCGTGCTCGAGCCCGAGCCCTCGATCCGCCCGGATCAGCCGCTGGCCGAGGACGAACGTGGCCACGCCGATGGGCAGATTGACGAAGAAGACCCAGTGCCAACTGAGGGCCTCGGTGAGGAGGCCGCCTGCGAGAAGCCCTAGGGAGCCCCCGGCGACCGACACGAACACGTAGGCGCTCATGGCCCGGGCGCGTTCGCTGGCCTCGGGAAACTCGGTGACGATGATCGCGAGGATCACGGACGCCTGCGCCGCGGCTCCAACGCCCTGGAGGAAACGCGCGCCGATAAGCGTGGCTTGGCTCGGGGCGAGCCCGCACAGCAGCGAAGCGCCGGTGAAGGTGACGAGGCCGGCGAGGAACACGCGCTTACGGCCCGCGAGATCGCCGAGGCGCCCCGCGAGCAGCAGCAGGCTTCCGAAGGTGACGAGGAACGCGTTGACGACCCAGGTGAGATTGGCCTGGCTGAAGTGGAGCTCGTGTTGAATCGAGGGGAGCGCGACGTTCACGATCGTGACGTCGAGCACGATCATGAGCTGCGCCAAGCACACGATGGCCAGCGCCGCCCAGCGCTGGCGGTCGGATCGAGAAGTTTGCGAAGAGACGAGGTTCATGCAGATCCCAACTTGTAGGGGGTTCAATCTGGCGCTAAAATGGAGGCCGCCTCCGAAATAACTGGAGGCTCCCTCCGGAAAATATACGGAGGGTCCCTCCGTTTGTCAAGTGAATCGTCATGAGTAGCACCGAAACAGCCGCGCAGACGTTGATCGAGCGCCCCAAGCGGGCCGACGCCCGGCGCAACTACGAGAAGGTGCTCGCGGCCGCCCGGCAGGCCTTCGCCGAGGGCGGCGAATCCACCGCGCTCGAGGAGATCGCCCGGCGCGCGGGCGTGGGGATCGGCACGCTGTACCGCCACTTTCCGAGCCGACAGGCGCTGCTCGAGGCCCTCTACGTAAACGAGGTCGAGGAGGTCTGTCGCTCGGCTGCCGAGCTCGACGGGGCCGACCCATGGGACGCCCTGAACGACTGGTTCGAGGGCCTGATGGGCTATTTCGCCACCAAGCAGGCGCTCGCGGGTGAGCTGCTCAACTACATGGACCGCGACGCGGCGCTGTTCCAGGTCTGCCGCACCTCGCTGTACGCCGCGGGTGAGCCGCTTCTCACGCGCGCCCAGGAGGCCGGCGTCGTCCGCTCGGACGTCGAGTTCCCCGAGGTCATGCAGATGGTGATGGGGATCGCCAAGATTCCGACCAGCGATCCCGGCCAGACCGCTCACATCCTCCGCATCGCGCTCGACGGTCTTCGCTACCGGCCCGAGGCCTGAGCGACCCCGGGCCGGCCGGCCTTGACGACTACGACGCCGCGGGTGCCGCGTCGTGACCGGTCTGCGCGATGCGCGCTCCGCCGGACAGCCGCTGGCTGCTCCACAGCGGTTCGGTCTCGATCCGCGAAAGGCGCCAGCCGTCCGCCGTGCGTACTGCTCCGAAGCGGTACACCTCGCCGAGGGTCAGATACGAATCGCGCTGCTCCTCGCCGTTGAGCACCAAAAGCGAGCCCGGTTCGGGGGCGAACGTCGCGATCAGGTTCGCGCGGGCCTGTGCCCGATCCCCGTCGAGTTCGATCAGCACGTTGCTGATCACGTGCTGAGTGCGCACGGTGTGATTCCGGCGTGCCTGGGCGACCACGGCCTCGCGCCCCTGGGCCGAGCCGCCTGGCGTCTTCACGGTCACCTCGCCGTCGAGGATCGAGGCGGCCTCGTCGAAGCGCTTCTCATCGAGCATGATCCCGAGCCGCGCGATCAGGTCCGCGATCGCTTGCCGGTCGCCGAGCTGCTGGAGCCGGTCGGTGGGGGAGATGGAGCCGGCATCGGACATTTCGTTCACTCCTATTGTTGGTGGCGGCAACGTTGGTATGGCCAACGATACTCGGATTCATTGGATCTGTCAACGTTGGTGACGCCAACCTATAATTCGGATCCATGCCGTGGTCAGAGGCCGACCTCGCCGAATACGACCCGCCCGATCGGATACGGCGGCTCCCGAGCTGGCTGTCCGGACGGGTCTCAGAAACCGCCTCCGGCCTTGTCGCCGCCGCGCTCGCGGCCGAGGGCCTGCGTCGGCAACATTTCGTCGTGCTGAGCGCCCTCGCCGAGCGGGGAGCCGCGAGTCAGGCGGCGCTCGGGCGACGCTTGCTGATCGACCGCAGTGACATGCACGCCCTCCTCAGTGAGCTCGAACGAGACGGGCTCGTCGCGCGCGTGCGTGACCCGAACGACCGCCGGCGCATGCTCGTCGACCTCACGCCCGCCGGCGCGCGCGCCCTGAAACGCCTCGACGGTCGAATCGAGGCCGCGCAGGAGGCGCTCCTCGCGCCGCTGTCGAGCGCGGACCGCCGAGAGCTCCAACGCCTGCTCACGCGGCTCGTCGAGCATCACTCCCGCCCGCATTCGGGCTAGCCGGGGTCGCGGGCGCCGGCGGGTGTCGCTCAGGCCTCTTCGGGAACAGGCAGAGTTTCGAGCGCGGCGCTAGGCCCCGCAGGGATGCAGGCGGCTGGTCGTCAGCATGAGCACTCTTCGCACCAGCCGTCACACTCTTCGGCTCGGGCGTGTCTTAAAGAGGCGTGCAGCGGCGGATGCATCGCCGCCCGCCGACTATCGCTCAATCCAGTTGCCCGCGCAGGCACAAGCTCGAGCGGCTAGGGAACGAGCACGACCTTTCCGGTATTCCGGCGCTCGGCGATGAATCGATGCGCTTCGTCCCCCTGCGCCAACGGAAACGATCGGGCGACAATCGGGCGAATCGCGCCCATATCAATCAGCTCGGTGAGCGGCCCCGACCACCGTCCCGATCCGTGTTCATCCCACAGCGTGAGGACATTGAGCCCGAGCACCGCCTTTGATGCGGACATCCGCCGGACGATGCTGAACCAGGGCATCTGCACGGCGGTCTTGGCGGCGGCGAGAAGGTTGCGCTCACTCCCGGCCACCAATCCGGAAGCGCCAAAGCAGACAAGCCGGCCGCCCGCGCGCAGGAGCTTGTAGCTCCGCCGGAAGCTGGCCCCGCCGATCGCGTCCATCACGAGATCGAGGTCCGGCACGGCGCGCTCCCAACCCGGGGTCGTGTAGTCGATGGGGTGATCGACGCCGAACCCGCGGATCGCGTCGTGCTTGCCGGGCGACGCCGTGCCCACACCTCGGCGCCGGCGCGCTTTGCCAATTGCGTCGCGGCGATCCCGACCCCTCCGCCGGCCGAATGGATCAGCACCCGCTCGCCGGGCTGGACATTGCCGCCACGGACGATCGCCTCCCACGCGGTCGCGTAGTTCACCGGAATCGCCGCGCCCTCCTCGAAGCTCACGGCGTCCGGAAGCGGGAACGCACCGTCCGCGGCGGTCACGGCCCGTTCGGCATAGCCACCGAAGCGGACCGGCGCCGCTACACGATCTCCGACGGCGAAGCGATCGACGCCGTCGCCGAGCGCCGCGACCGTTCCGGCAACCTCGTAGCCGACCACGCACGGCGGCTTCGGCGCGTCCGGGTACAGGCCCATTCGCGCCATCAGGTCGGCGAAGTTGATCCCGGCCGCGCGGACGTCGATCAGGATCTGCCCCCCGGCGGGTGCAGGCTCGGGCCGCTCCTGCACCTGCAGGACCCCGGGGGAACCGTGGCGGGTGATCGCCAGCGCGCGCACAGAAATCAACCTAACGGATGGCGCACGATCGGGAGCCGTGTGGTCTCTCGCCGTCCCCGGCCAAAGTCGACACTCGACGCCGCCCTGGAGCCGAATACATATTCGGGTGCGCCCGCCGGCCCGAACCGCGCACTCGAGCTCCGCGGGTGCTCGAGTGCGTAGTTCTGCTGCAGGCGGTTTGGTCGGCTAACCGGCGGTCTGCGTCAGCTGCGCCTCGACCGTGAGGGTCGCATCGTTGTGGGCGATTCCCAGCGGGCGCCAGTGCATGCCGAACACGCGCCGGTCGACGACCGTCGTCGCGCGCAGGGTCAGGACCGCAGCAGAGTGGCTGGCGTCGAGACTAAGAGTCACGGGCTCCTCGTGCCCGGCGATCGTGAGGCGCCCGGCCATCTCGAGCCCCGAACCCTCGACCCGCCGCACGGCGGAGGGCTTGAAAACGACCTGCGGGTGCTCCTCGGCCCCGAAGAAGTCGGCCGAGCGCAGATGCTTATCCCGCTGCTTGTTCCCGGTGTCGACGCTGGCGGCATCGATTCTCAGCTCGCCCGCGACCGCCCCGGCCGGATCGATCGAAAGCTCGCCCGTCATCTCGTTGAAATGCCCGCGAACCGTGACCAGCCCCCAGAAGTGCTTGACCGCGAACTCGGCGCGGCTGTTGTCCGGGTCGAGAGTCCACTTCCCGGCGGGCAGCGCCGTCGCGGCGCCCGCTGATGTCGCAGCCGGATCGATGCTTGGATCAGACATTTGTGCTTCCTCGCTTGGACGTCGCGGAACACATTACGCCCCCGACCCGGCTTCTGCGGGTGGCCCGTCGCGAGAGCGCGTCGGGCGCCCTTCCGCCCTGTCCTCAGCGCTCTCCGGCCGCAGGCGGAGATCGGAGGACTACCGCGACAAACCAGCAGTGGCCGGTGATCCGTGAAGAGCGTCTTCAGCTCGTCGCGCGGCCCGAAATCGGCATCGAAAAGGCGAGCGCGGCCGCAACCAGCGTTTTCCTCCCCGGTGCGCGACCGCGCGGAGCTTAGCCGGCGTGCGGTTCCGAACCGTTGGTGGCCCGCACGACCACGGCGGCGGTTGTCCGGCTGATCGGCCCCCCGGAGGATTCCGGCCGGAACCGTCGCAGCAGATCCGCCTGGAGCGCCTCGCTTTGATCTCTGGGCAACGCGGCGACCGCCGGCCCGAACGGGGTCCCGAGGATTCCCGCGGCCGCCGACCCAGGATCGGCGAAGGCGACCGTCTGCTCGACCACCGACACCTCGATGGCGGCAAATCCGGCATGCACGAACAGCTCCCGGGCGGCCCCGTCGCTCATCACGAAGGTCCCGTTCTCGAAGGCGCGCCGAAAAGGCGGCTCGACGCCCGTCGCGGCCAGGGCCTCTGCGTAGTCGTCAAACGGCTCGAGGCGGTAGCCGGCGGCCCACACCGCGGCGCCGACCCTCCCGCCCGGGTGAAGCACGCGCCGCATCTCCCGCACCGCGTCGAGCCGCTCGGGGAAGAACTGAAGACCCTGCTGGCAGAGGACGACGTCGAACGACTCATCCGGAAACGGGAGGTCATCGGCACGCGCCTCCAGGTACTCGATCGGAGCTGTGCCGTCGGGTAGCCGATGCGCACCCGCCTGCGACAGCATCGCCTCGCTCACGTCGGTGGCCACGACCGATCCCCCCGGCCCGGCGCGACCCGCCGCGGCGCGGGCGACCACGCCGGTACCGCTCGCAACGTCAAGCACACGGTCGCCAGAGCTCACGCCCGCCGCGTCCAGCAGGACCTCCGCCCTCGGCTCGAAAACAACCGGCCCCAGGCGCATCTCGTAGTTCTTGGGCACGGACGCCGCCGTGAACGCGGTCGAGCGGCGGTCAGGTTGGCCGGCTGTCATCCGCGTACAGTCTGAACGACGAGAGATCTGAACGACGCGAGCGAGAAGGGAGCATGAGCATGGACTGGACGCTGGAAGTCGTCGTCCTCCCGGTCAACGACATCCGTCGCTCGATCGCGTTCTACCGCGACCAGGCCGGCTTCGAGCTCGACCACGAGACAACGAACGAGCACATGCACGTCGCGCAGTTGACTCCGCGCGGCTCGGGCTGCTCGATCGTGTTCGGCGATCTGCCCTCGCAACGCGAGATGGAGCCCGGCTCGATGCGGGCCCTTCAGCTGTGCGTCGCCGATGCCCAGACGGCCCACGACGAGCTCGTCTCGCGGGGGGTCGAATGCAGCGAGCTGATGTCGTTCGGCGATCAGGACGGCAGCACGTTCTTCGGGTTCTCCGATCCCGACGGGAACACCTGGGCCGTTCAGGAGCTCAAGGTACGCGGCACGAAGCCGCTGATTCGCGTCGAGGCGCGGGGACGGTTCGCCGCATAATCGCCCGCCCGCAACGTTCCTCACTTAGGATCCGACGATCGTGCTGACCGATCTGCCTCCGGCGACGTTGTGGAGCAACTGGGTGGGCAACCAGTCGTTCACTCCCGGCTACGCGGCGGCACCGCGGGACGAGGAGGAGATCGCGGCGCTCGTCCGTGACGCCTCGGAGCTGGGGTCCCGAGTCCGAGTCGCCGCCGCGCGGCACTCGTTCACGCCGATCGTCGAGACGGACGGGCTGCTGCTCGACCTTTCCGGGCTGCGAGGTGTCGTCGAGGCCGACCGAACGCGCAAGCGCGCGACCGCGCTCGCCGGGACGCTGATCCGCGATTTCTACGAGCCGCTGTGGCGTGAGGGCCTCGCGCTAAGGAACCAGGGGGATATCGACACCCAGCAGATCGCCGGCGCGGTGGCGACGGCGACGCACGGGTCGGGGATCCGGAATACGTGCTTCTCGGGCGTGGTTAGAGGTGTCCGGCTCGTCACGGCGACGGGAGAGGTTCGCGACATCGACGAGAGCGAGCCCGAGCTTCTGCGCGCCGCGCAGGTGTCGATCGGGATGCTCGGGGTGATGACTCGGCTCGAGCTCGAGGTCACCGATGCTTACCGCCTAACCGAGCAGATCGACCTGTGGCCGTGGGAGGTAGTGCTCGAGCGCTGGGATGAGCTCGTTCACGAGCATCGTCATTTCGGCTTCTTCTGGCTACCCGCCGAGGAGTCGGCGGCGCTCTACAACCTCTCCTCGCACGATCAGACGATGGCCGACAAGTGCTACGTGAAGATCTATGACGACGCCACGCCGGATCAGCCCGACAGTGACGTAGAGGGACGGCGGACCGATCGGTGTTATCGCATCTACCCGATGGTCTACGACCCCAACTTCCACGAGCTCGAGTACTTCGTTCCGCTCGAGCTGGGGCCCGACGCCCTGTCCGCGATGCGCGACCTGATGCTTCGGAGCTTGCCCGACTCGATCTTCCCGCTCGAGGTGCGCACCGTCGGGCCTGATGACGCCTACCTCTCCCCGAACTACAAGACGGCGACCACGGTCATCTCGGTGTCAGGAAAGCCGGGCACCGACTACTGGGACTACCTGCGCTCGGTCGATGCGCTCCTCTCGGACTTCTCCGCCCGCGTTCACTGGGGAAAGCTGCACTTCCTCACTCCCGAGCGTCTCCACGCTCTGTACCCGGAGGCGGACGAGTTCATCAAGCTGCGGCGAGAGCTCGACCCGGCCGGGACCTTCCTGAACGACCACCTCCGCGAACTGTTCGCCTGACGGTGGATGCCGCGAGCTGACACGCCGTCCGTTCGCCGGATGCGCAAGGCCGACCTCGGGCCGGTGACCGAGCTGACCGGCGCGGCGTTCTCACGGGAGCTCGGCGACGAGCTCGAGGACCGTCGCTGGCGCGAGCGCATCGCCTACCCGTTCACGACCGACCCCGACGGTGCCTTCGTCGCGGAGCTCGATGGGCGCGTGATCGGGGTGGCGGAGGCGATCGTCCGCGAGCGACTCTGGGTCCTGTCGATGTTTGCCGTCCAGCCCGGCACCCAGAGCAGCGGTGCCGGCCGCGCGCTGCTCGAGCGTGCCGTCGGGTACGGGCGAGAGACCGACGCCGGGCTGATCGTCAGCTCGAACGATCCGCGCGCGCTGCGCCTGTACGCGCGGGCCGGGTTTGCGCTGCAGCCGACGCTCCGAGCGGAGGGGGAGGTCGACCGCCGAGCGCTCCCGGGACGACACAGCATGATCCGCGAGGACGACGGAGCCGGCGACCTCGAGTCTCTCGCCGCACTCGCCCGGGCGATCCGCGGAGCGCCGTACACGGGCGAGTTGCGCTACGTGCTCGCGCGCGGCGCAAGGGTGCTGCGCCTCCGGGACCGCGGTTTCGCCGTCGTCGATCGGGACGGCCCGCTGTGGCTGCTGGTGGCGAGCGATGACGAGGCGGCGACCGCACTGCTCTGGCACGCGCTGGGGTTGGCCCAAGGCGCGACCCAAGTGCGCTGGATCACCGGCGATCAGCAGTGGGCCATCGGCGCGCTCGTGCAGGCGCGCCTGCAGCTCACGGCGTATGGGGCGCTGTGTGTGCGCGGGACGCCGGGGACGCTGCGCAATTTCGTGCCGAGCGTTCCATTCGCTTAGGGACGGAGCGCTCGGCAGGGCGTTTGGATCAGTACTCGTCGTGGCGCCGGACCCACATCGCCTCGGACGGCGGTTCGGCGCGTCCCTTCGGCGTCAGGTCGAGCAGGCCGTAGTAGGCCATCCCGACCTCGAGCCCGCGGGCCGTCGTCACATAGGTCCGGTAGACCGTCCCGTTTGAACGCGCGTAAACGCTCAGGCCGGGGCCCTGTGAGACGTAGCCGGCGGCGTCGGTCCCGCACATGCGCGCGTTCTGCTCGACGGTGACGGGGATATCGCCCTCGAGGAACGGCTTGAGCTCGTCGAGGGTGTGCAGGAAGCCAAGGTCGCGGTTGAAGTCGTTGCCGCCGCTCGAGACCCACGGTATGTCCCAGCCCATCCGCTCCCGGTAGGCGAGGAGCTTCTCGAGCGGCGCGCGCGACGCCAGGATCAGCGTGGTGTCTCTGGCCTTCAGGTGGGGGGCCTGGGGGACCAGCGTGTCGGCGATCGACGAGCACACCGGGCAGCCTCCGGTGTAGTCCGGCCCGAACATGAAGTGGTAGACGACGAGCTGCGAGCGGCCGTCGAACAGTTCGGCGAGCGTCTTCGTGCCGTCCTCGGTCTCGAACCGGTAGTCCTTGTCCACCGGTACCCAGGGCAGTTCGCGTCGCTGCGTCGCCAGCTCGTCGCCGCGCCGGGTTAGTGCCTTCTCCTCCTTCAGCAGTTGATCGCGCTCGGCCTGCCACTCCTCCTGCGTGCCGATTCTGTGCTCGGGCATGAACTGCCTCCTCGTGTCTCGCGTCCGCCGGGTGACGTAATATAGTTAGCAGAATGGCTAACGATACCTTTAAGGCGCTGGCGCATCCGCTCCGGCGCGAGATCGTGGAGCGGCTGAGCGGCGGCGATGCGACCGTCGGTGAGGTCACGCGCGACTTCGGCGTGTCGAAGCCAACCATCTCGCGCCACCTGAAGATGCTCGAGGAAGCCGGCGTGGTAAGCCGCGTGATCGACGGCCGGACCCACCGCCTCGCCCTGCGGCCGGACGCGCTCGCAGAGGCCTCGGAGTGGATCGAGGGCCAGCGCGCACGTTGGGAGCGCCTGTTCGACGTCGTCGGTGAGTACCTCGAGGAGCGGGGGAGACACCCGTGACCGCAGGGTCCGGCCGCGTCATACGCATCGAGCGAGCGTTCGCCGCTTCGGCCGAGGACGTTTTCGACGCCTGGACCAGCTCCGAGGTCATGCGGCGCTGGCTCCACTGCGGTCCGGACTGGGGCACGCCGGTGGCCGAGGTCGATCTCCGCGTCGGCGGTAAGGTCCGAGTGGTGATGCGGAGGCCCGACGGCAGCGAGGCCCAGATGCAAGGCGAGTACACGCTGATCGACCGACCGCACCGCCTAGAGATGACTTGGACGTTCGACGACGACCCGTCGAACGAGCAGCTGATCGAGCTCTCCTTCTCGGAGTCCGAGGGCTCGACCACCGTGCGGCTCGTCAACAGCGCGATCTCGACCGACGAGCGCCGCGACTCCCAGGACTGGGGATGGAACGCCTGTCTCGACCAGCTGGGGACGATCCTGTGACCGTCTTCGGCGATCGCCTCCGCCGCCTCACACCGGGCATCGTGCTGATCGCCATCGCCGGCGCGTGCTGGGCGATCACCGCACAGCGGATGCAGGGGATGAATATGGGTCCCGCCCACCTCGGCACCGACCTGGGTGCGCTCGGCTGGTTCGCGGGCGTGTGGGTGACGATGATGGCGGCGATGATGCTCCCATCGCTCGTGCCGATGGCGCTGACGTTCACGGGAATGAGCCGACGCTCCGGGGCCTCGGCGCCCAGCGCGTCGGCGGGCGTGTTCACGTGCGGCTACCTGCTCACCTGGGCAGCGGCGGGCGTGCTGGCTTACGGGGTGATCCGGGGCGTGGGGGCCCTCGGCGTCTCATGGTTGGCCTGGGACAAGGGAGGACCGTACGTCGCCGGCGGTGTGATCGTGGCAGCGGCCGTGTACGAGTTGACGCCCGTCAAGTCGACCTGCCTCCTCCACTGCCGTAATCCACACTTGCTCACCCGGCGGTGGCGCCCCGGCATACCCGGCGCGCTGGCGATGGGCGTCGAGCACGGCGGCTTCTGCGTCGGGTCGAGCTGGGCATTGATGGCGGTGCTGTTCGCCATCGGCGTGATGAGCGTGACCTGGATGATCGTCCTGGCGGCGGTCGTCGCGATCGAGAAGCTGCTGCCCTGGAACGGGGTCGCGATCGGGGCGATCGTGGTGTTCATCGCCGCGCTCGGTCTCGCCGTCGCGCTCGTGCCAGGTTCTGTGCCGGGTCTGACCATCCCGGGCTAGCGACGCCTAGAGCAGCCCGATGATTCCCTTGATGACGAGGAGCGTTCCCACCGCGGCGAAACCGCGGATCGCGAAGGTCTGCGCGTGTCGGGAGACCCAGGCCTTGGCGCGTTCGATCGCGCGGGGTGTCCAGTCGGGCGCCACCACGAAGCACACCAACGGGACCTCGATCAGCCAGAGCATGACCAGGTTGAAACCGATCACGAGCAATACGGTCGGCGGCTGTGGAGTAGTGGAGCTTGTGGATCGAATGGAGTCCGGCGAGGTACGAGGCGCCGGGGAGCGTCAGCAGCGCGCCGACGATGAACGTGACGCGTGCGGATCCCTTGTTGAGCTCGCGCTGCCACCGCGGCGGTCCTTTGTCGGGCTTGGCGGCCTTGCGCTCCTGTCTGCGCTCCCTCAGTCGCGCTACCCGCCCGGTGTAGAGCACGAACGCGACGACCAGTGCGATCGCGCCCAGCGCGATGTCGACCGCCGGACTGACCGCGTTCTCGGTCGTGTTGGTCGCGCTCGAATTGCTGAACGAGAAGACGATGATGATGCCGAGCGTGATGCTCGTCATGAGCGCGCCGACCAGATAGCCGCCCATCAGCTTCGCCGGCCGATCGAGCAGCAGCATCACGGTCACCGCGGCGACGAGCGTCGGGTTCAACGACGCCGTCAGCGACAGCAGAATGACGTCGCTCATGCCGTTGGTGCAGTGGCCACGGCTGCGGGTTCCGGCGGCGCGGATTGCTGGGCCGGGGCGGACGCCGACTCCCCGAAGCTCGACATCACGAGCGTCACGATGTAGGCGACGACGACGCCGACGATGATGAGTGGCTCGACGTTGGTTCCGGCGTGCGACGACAGCAGCGTCGCGAGCACGACGGCGGAGAGCGGCAGCCGCAGGATCGCAACGGTGCCGGCGCCCATTCCCACCGCGACGCCGGCCTGGAAGGGGAATCCCGGGAGATGAGAGGCCATGACCCCAGCGGCTGCGCCAAGGAACACGGCCGGGAACGTCGGGCCGCCGCGGTACGCACCGAGGGACAGGCTGTACGCGATGCCCTTGAACACGATGAGCCAGGCCACCGCGGCCACCGACCAGCCTCCGGCCTGGCCGATTAGACCGGGCAGCTGGGCCTCCCCGGAGAACAGGACCTCGTCCACGCTGTGGCCGGTGATCTGCGAGAACGCGATCGCGAGGCCGCCGATGACCAGTCCGATCGCCGGCAACAGCACGAGAAACCGGTGGCCGGAAACGGTGCGATAAGTGAGCCGTCCGCCGCGCATCACCACGTTGGCGACGATCGCGATCGCGATCGAGAGCGCGATCGTCCATGCAAACTCACCTAGCTTGATGTGCGGCGCGGTGGTGAGCGGAACCGGACCGAGGGCGTAGTTCTTGCTGCTCAGCCCGGTGAACGCCCCCAACCCGATAGAGACCAGGGTGCCGATGCCGGCAGCCAGCAGCCCAGGAACCAGGATGATCCGGAGCCGGGGGCCGCCAATCGCGGTCGCCTCGATCAGGATCACGGCCGCGATCACCGGGGATTCGAAGATGAACGACAGCGCCGAGAAGCTACCGGCGGCGGCCACCAGCATCAGCGTTTGCGGCGGTGTGTCGCGGCGCGCCAGCATGATGGTCAACGCCGCCAAGCCGGCGCCGAGTGCTATGAGGGGCGCCTCGGGACCGAGCACGAGCCCGGAGCCGAGGGTGGCCACCCCGGCGAGGATGACTCCGGGCAGGATCCGCGGCCCGGCCGGGGCGCCACCGACCGCCAGACCCTCCGCCGGGATGTGGCCTCCGCGACCGGGAAGATGGATGATCGCCAGCCCGGTCAGGAGTCCACCGAGGGCAAGCACGGGAAGCGGCCACCACTTCGGCGGGCCGTGCTGGTAACCGAGAGCGTGGGGTAGGTGGACGTAGAGCTCCTGCTCTACCTGGTAGACGCCTTCCAGGAAGCACCACGCGCCTAGGGAGACGATCACGCCGACGATCGCGACAATGACGAGCAGCACAACGAAACGCCTGCTCCGGACGAGTGCGTCGGCTTGTTCGGAGGAGAGCTCGGCTTGTGTGTCCTCGGTTGTCATGCCGGGACTCGGGTGAGGCTCAGGGTCGCGGCCACACAGTCATCGACGCCGGCGCGACGTCGATGACCGCGACTTCTGGAACCGTGCTCACGCCCCGAGAATCTTGGCCTTCTCGCTGGCGAACTCCTGATCGGTGAGGATCCCTTGCGACTTCAGGTCCGCTAGCTGTTTTAGCTGCTCGATCTTGTCGTCGGTGCTGGCAGGAGCCGGGGCCGCGCTCGGCGCTGGTGCGCTCGGCGCCGGCTCCTGAGCTTGGACCTGCTGCTCCTCCTGGGCCGACCATCGGTTGGACTGACGGCGACTGACGCGGTTGGAGACCGCCGTCGCCGTTCCTGCGATCATGGCCGTGCGGCCGATTCCACGAAGTAGTCCGGGCATGGGTTTCCCTCCCTCTTAGTGAGTGGCCGTGGCCTCGGCGGCGTCGAGCGCGTCGATGAGATCCTGTGTACTTATTCGTTCGCTGGCGATCAGCCTGCCGCCGTTCCGGCGAACGGCGGCGGCAAACGGTCCCGCCCAGCTGTTCTCGTAAACGATCATCGCGGCGCCCGTCCCCGGCTCGATCTCCGCCGCCACCAGGGCGACGTCGTCATCGTGGATCAGACCCGTTGAGGCTCCCGCGAACACGGTCAGGTCGCCCGCGCTGTCGGCATCGAGGTCCGCGATGTCGAAGCCCGAGAACGTTCCATCGTCGTTCTTCGTTACGAACATGGCATCGAGCACGCGGACGATCCCGCGGCCGACGAGGTCGAGCATGATCGGGATCGCCTCGCCCGTCATCGGCGCCCCCGGTGGATAGCCGATCACGACCATGTCGATCGGGCCGAGCTCTACTTCGTTCGCTTCCATATGGATGCCTCCGTTGGTGGCGCCGACGCGTCGGTTTGCGGCTGTCCGCACCGACCACTTTGATCGCCCGCCGGGCGACCGGCATCACCCTTTATGGATGACAGCGCCCACTAGCCGCCGCCGAGCAGGCGTTCGACGCTTTTGTCGAGCGGAACGCCCGCCCGAAGCTTCGCCCTATGGCAAGAGCCACCGACGCCGAACTCGATGACTCACAAGGCGGCGTGGCCTGCGAGCAGGCGATGGAGGCGCGCGAACGCGTCCTTATCGGGAACCCAGATGAGACTGTCAGAGCCGTGCCAGCTCACCCGGAGCTTCTGCTTCCGGCGGCGGCCGACGAGCTCGACGTTGCGCGCCGCCGCGAGCAGGTACTCCTGGACCACCGCGGCCTTGCGCTGGGTGTGGGTCGCGCAGATGAAGCGTTGGGTTGTCACCGCGACGAACCCGGGCTCGCCATTGATCTCGGCCATTAGAAACTCCTCGATGCCTTCGTCCTCCGCGAGCTCGACGCCCCACTCCTCGAGAAGCGCTGGTACGCTCGCCGGCTCGGAGGGCGACGGGAGACGGAGTCCCGCGAGCATGCTCGCGAAGCGGGGAGCCGGCGGTCGCGGGTCCACGCGACGAGACTGCCGGGCGGCGTCCGGGGCCACCACGAGCGATCCGTCCGGCCGCTCCTCGACGACCACGTAATCGCCTGACAGATCGCCGGACAGGGACACGTGCCGCGGACGCCCCGAGCTCACGCGACCGAGTGTCGCACGGGCTCCACCCGTGGGTGGAGAGCGGCGGGGATCTCCACCCGCGAATCGACCCTGGCGCCGATGTGCAAACGACGCTCCAGGACGACCATGCAGCCATGACATTTACCGATTACCTCATCGACTCAGCGCTGGTGCTCCTCGTCCTCCTCCAGATCAAGGAGCGCAAGCTCACGACCAAGGCGATCGTCCGCCCCTTGGTCATCGTCGGCATCGCTGTCACCAACTACCTCCACGGCATCCCCACCGCCGGCAACGATCTGGTGCTGGTCGTGGTCCTCGCTCTGCTCGGACTGCTGATCGGCATCGCCAGCGGCCAGGCGGTGCTGATGCGGCGCGGCCCGGACGGCGACGTCCTGGCGCGCAGCGGCTGGGCTTCGGCCTTCTTCTGGGTGCTCGGGATGGGATCGCGCTTCGCGTTTCTGATCTGGGTCAACAACGGCGGCGCCGCCACGATCGGCCACTTCAGCGCGACCCACTCGATCACCAGCGGCGAGGCGTGGACGGTGGCGCTGCTCGCGATGGCGGTGTTCGAGGTGTGCGGCCGCAGCCTGATGCAGGCGGTTCGCCGCGAGCAGCTCGAAGGCCGGGCCGCCCCGGAGCTGGTCTGAGCAAGCTGCGGTACATCCACATCGGCATGCGAGAGCGGGATCCGCGGGAGCGGGTCCCGCTTTCCGGGGTAGCGAGCGCGCTCGGGGCATTGGAGCCGAGCCTTCGGAGCCCGTACCTTCCTCACGATGATCCTGAACCGCGTTAACCCCCGACTAGCCATGCTGATCCGGCTGGCCTCCCTGGTACTGATCGGCTACTCGGTACTGCACTCGCACCATCACCCCGGCGGCAGCGGGCGCGGACTGGTGGTCAGCGTCTCATTCGCCGCGTCTGTGGTGGCGTGGCTGGTGTGGACGGTCCGACCGAATAACGACCGGGGGATCACGCCCGAGGTGTACGTGCTCGTGGTGGCCGGCGGCGTGCTCGCCGGCGCCGCGCCCGACAGCGCCGCCAGTGCGTTCGTGTTCGTGGCGGTGGCTGCGGCCGGATTGCGCGTCGAGCTCGCGCGTGTCTTCATCCTGGTCGCGGTCGGCGTAGCGGCTCTCGGCGCGGCATTCCTCGCCTACAACGGGAGCGCGCTCGGGCTGCTCGCCTACTCGCTCGGGTTCGTCGCCACCGCGTTCGCGGCCTCGAACAGCCGCCAGTCGGCGCAGCGGGCCGAACAGGCCGAGCTCCTGCTCGCTCAGACTCAGCGCTCCCACGAAGAGCAGCTCCGGTCGGCGCGGCTCGAGGAGTCGACCAGGATCGCGCGCGAGATCCATGACGTGCTGGCGCACACCCTTGCCGGCCTGGCGATACAGCTCGAGGCGACGGGCTCGCTGGTCGAGCAGGGCGCCGATCGCGAGGCGATCCTGGCGCGGGTCCGTCGCGCCCACGCGCTCGCACGTCAGGGCCTCGAGGAGACACGGCAGGCGGTCGGGGTGTTGCGTGGCGACCAGGTGTCAGCGCCGGCGGCGATCGAAGCGCTCGTGGCCGACTACCGCGCAACCTGCGACGCCCCTGCCGAGCTGACCGTCGACGGCGACCCCGCCCGCCTCTCCGGCCCGACGGGGCAAGCCGTCTTGCGAGTCGCCCAGGAGGCGTTGACGAACGTGCGCAAGCACGCTCCGGGAGCCGACGTCTCGGTCGCCGTGCACGCCGGAGAGGATCCGGATGACCACGTGGTATTGCTGGTGCAAGATCGGCGTTCCCCAACGAGTCCGGCCCCGGTTCGAGGCGGGCTCGCCGACACCGGCGGGGGCTACGGCCTCCAGGGGATGCGCGAGCGCGCGGCGCTGCTCGGCGGCACCCTCAACGCCGGGTCCGATGGCCAGGGCTGGCGCGTCGAGCTGCGGCTTCCCGCGCCCGCGGGCTCGACCCTCCCGGCGGAGCAGCTGAAGTGAGTGGTCCCGTGCGCGTGCTGGTGGTCGACGACCAGGCGCTCGTGCGCGAGGGGCTGATGACGCTGCTCGAGACCGCGCCCGACATCACACCGGTGGCCGCCGCCGCCGACGGTGAGGAGGCGGTGGCGCTGGCGGCACGCCACCGTCCGGACGTCGTGCTCATGGATCTGCGGATGCCGCGACTCGATGGGGTGGAGGCCACCCGCCGGATCCGCGAGGCACGGCCCGACACCGAGATCGTCGTGCTGACCACCCACGCCGACGAAGACTCGATCCTCGATGCGCTCCGCGCCGGCGCGCGGGGATACCTGACCAAGGACGCCGGCATCGCCGAGATCTCGCGGGCGGTCCACGCCGCCGCGGGCCACCATGCGCTGCTCGACCCCGTAGTGCAGAGCCGGCTGATCGAGGCCGCCGGCGCCGCGAGGCGCCCCGCGCCACCGCCGACGCTGCCCGACGAGCTGACGCCGCGAGAGGCCGAGGTGCTGTCCTTGATCGCGCGTGGTCTGTCGAACGGCGAGATCGCCTCGAGCCTGGTGGTCAGCGAAGCGACGGTCAAGACTCACATCAACCACCTGTTCTCGAAGATCGGCGCACGCGACCGCGCCCAGGCCGTCCACTACGCCTACACCCACGGTCTCGCCGGGAACCGCTAGTAGAGGCTGTGACCCATTCGCGCCGGGATTCCGCTTACGGATCGCCGCGGCGTGCGCCCGGCGCGGCCATCTCGCGATCGCCGCGCTGATTCTGATCGCCGAGCTGGTCGACGTCGGCGTTGGGCGCCGACGGTGCAGGCGATCGTCCGAGGGCGCTTGTTCCGGCCAGGCCGGACTGCAGCTGTAGCTCGCGTGCGAGCATGGAGTCGAGCTCGGCGCGGAGCGCGGCCAGCCTCCGCCGGCGCCGGAACAGCCCGACGCACAGCAGGGGTGTGGCGACGAGCGCCAGCAGGCCGCCGATCCCGCCGACGGTTTCGATCGGGGTGAGCTTGTTCGCGGGGGTCGCTCGCACGGGGACGATGGCCGCGTGGAGGCCGGCGCTCCCGCCGGCGCGGACCGCCGCCGCCCCGACCGGGTTGGCGGGGCTCCCGGGAACGCCGATCGGTTTGGTCTGCTCGGCGATCGCCAGCAGCTCCCCGTTGCCGATGGCATCGCCCAGCGAGTTGTGCACCCAGTAGACGGCCCCGTGGGCGTACCACGCGGCGACCATCAAGTGCTGGCCGGAGTAGAAGAGCGAGTAGGTCCGCCCAGCGACGGTGACGGTCTGGTCGGGATTCGCGAACATCGGCGCGCCCTGCCACGTCATTCCCTGCACGTCGTAGTACTGACCCAGCGAGCCGCCTGAAAATACGGCCACGTAGGCGGGGTAGGCGGTCCCATCCGGGCCGTGGATCACATAGTCGCGGAGGTTGACGGGCACGCCGCTGCCGCCGGCGTCCTGCACCCGCGGGTACTCGAGCGGGAACGCCAGGCCCCGAGCGCTCGACTGCGCCTGGGCGAGACCCGCACCGAGGCTCGCGACGAGCGGAAGCTTCGCTTGGACGTTGCGATGCTGGACGGCGTGCGCCGCGGCGGCGGTGCCGTGCGTCGGTACGTCGTCGGTGCCATCGAGGAACGAATGGACGCTTGCCGCGATCTGCTGCGGAGTCGCCGTGTCGCAGGAGCACGGATTGGCGCCCGTCGGCTCGAGGTTGACCTGGAACTGAACCTGGCGCACGCGCAGGCTGCCGGACGAAATCAGGGTGCCGAGCAGCGCCTCGACGCCGCTCTCGGACTGCAGGCCGCGATCGACGGTCACCGTCTGTCCGAAGATGCGCTCGAACTCGTGGATGTTCCCGAGCAGCGACCCCGCGTACTCCTTCTTGACGTCGAGCAGGAAGTCCTGGTCGCGGGCGTCGCGCACCAGCGAGGTGTCTCCGTGGCGGTAGGAGACGAACTGCAGCGCCTGGGTGCCGCACATCTTCTGGTACCCGGGTTGGAGGTTGACCTCCTGGTATTGCTGGCTGTACGGGGTGTTGACGTGGTAGTAGCGCCGATCGACCGTGGAGTACACGCACCCGATCTCGTCGACTGCGGTCTTGAAGTTGTTGAAGTCGATCTCGACGACGTGGTTGGGCCGGATCCCGGTCAGCTGGTGGATCGTCGCGACGAGCGTGTTGAAGCCACCGCAGGTGAGCGCGTAGTTCAGGCGGGTGGTGACCGGGCCGTTCGGACACGGGATGGTCGCCTGGAGCTCGCGCGGGATCGACATCATCGAGATCCACGGCTTGTTCGGGTCGATCCGCACGAGCAGCATCTCGTTCGAGTGGGGCAGGACCGGCGCCGTAGTGGTGTGGTTGCGCTGGTCGTTGCCGACGAGCAAGATCGTTTGTGGATCGCCGAATCCGGCCGGCGCCAGCGTGCCGGTCGAGAGCGTGATCGCGTGGTGGAAGCGCAGATCCTTGGCGAGCGTCTTGATCTCGCCCTTGATCAGGACGACGGTGGCGCCCGCGCTCAGCGCGACGACCAGCAGGGACCCGAGCAGAAGTCGCCAGATCCTGGGACGGCGGCGGAAGCTGGGCGGGAGCTCCGCGGCCGGAACCTCGGAGCGAGGCCTCAGCACTCGGGGCACCATAGCCGCCCGCCGAGCCGGATCGCACCGACACCCCGGCCCGCGACCGTCCGTGAACGAGTTCACACAATCGGCGAGGTGATCGACGGGGTCAGGGGAGACGGCCCGACCAGCGGGTCGATCCCGCCGCGCCCAGCAGCAGGAAAGCGAGTCCGCCGATCGCGAACGCGGCAGTGACGTCGCGCTTGCGGCTCACGCTGCCGAGCTGGTGACCGAGCTGCTTGTAGATCGAGCTGAGCTCGTCGGCCGTCTGGGCGTTGAACGAGCGACCGCCCGAAAGCTGGGCGATTTCCTGCATGAGTTGGGGGTCCGGCGGGACCGCGGTCGGGGGAGCGAACGGGGCAGGGCTGGTGAGCACGCCGTTCGGGGTGCCGAGCGCGACGGTGTCGATCGGGATCTTGTCCTGCGCCGCCTCGCGAGCGACGGTACCGACGTCCACGCCGGCGTTGGCGGCACCGTCGGACAGGAGCACGATCGCCGACGGCGGATGCCTCTTGTCGGCGCCGCGCAGCAGCTGGAGGGCGAGCTGGAGCGCGTCGCCGGTCGCCGTCGCGCCGCTCGCGGTTTGCCCGTTGATGATCGCGCGCGCGGCCGCGTGGTTGGACACGGGGTCCTGGACGGCGTCGGGCGAGTCCGAGAACGCGATCGCGCCGACCAGCACGTTCGCCGGCAGCTGATCGATGAACGTGTTGGCGGCCTGCTCGGCCGCGGCCAGCCGGGTGGGCTGGACGTCATCCGCAGCCATCGACCCGGAGTGATCGGTGACGAGCATCACCGATGCCTGATCGACCGGGGCGCTGTAGCTGACATGCGGACGGGCGAGCGCGAGCGCCAGCGCCGCGATCGCCGCCAGCGCGCAGACCGCGGGGAGGTGGCGCCGCCACGAGGAGCCGGCGGCGGCGGCGAGGCGGAGCGTCGAAACCGCCGGAAAGCGGACCGCGTAGCGGCGGGCGCGCCGGCGCGCGGCGACGGAGGCGACGATCGCGATCGGGATCAGCGCGAGCGCCGCGAGCCACAATGGCGAGGCAAAGCTCATCGCAGATGGCGCCCGAGCGCCAGCAGCCAGTCCTGGTCGGTGGCGAGCGTGACGTGGTCGATGCGGAGGCGGCGGAGCTCGCGAGCCAGCTCTTCCCGGCGACGACGCTCGAGCTCGGCGAACCGCTCGCGCACGCGGCGCCGGGAGGTGTCGACGCTGATCCGTGCGCCGGTCTCGGGGTCCACCAAAGCGAGGTGTCCGACCGCTGGAAGCTCGGCCTCGCGCGGATCGGCGATCTCGACCGCTACCACCGAGTGACGGACGCGCAGCGATGCCAGCGGCCGCTGCCAGCGATGCTGATCGCGGAAGTCGCTGATGGCGACTACAAGTCCGGGCTGGCGCGCCATCCGCCCCACGCGCTGGAGCGCGTCCGCCAAGCCGTCAGCCTGGTGCTGTCCGTCGGGCGCGACGCCTTCGGCGAGCATCCGTCGCAGCGCGACGAGTCCTGGCTTGGCGCCCCGAGGCGGAAGCACGCGTGCCGCCCCCGCGCCGAACGCGACGACGCCTACGCTGCCCGCCCGCCGCACGCCGAGGCGTCCGAAAACGAGCGCCACGCCCTCGGCCACGTCGGCCTTCAGCCGGCGCGCGGTACCGAACGCCATCGACGGCGAGACGTCGAGCACGAGCCACGTGGTGAGCGCGCGCTCGGGGACGTGCAGGCGGACGTGCGTCTGGCCCGTGCGGGCGGTTGCCGCGGGATCGATGTGGCGGACGTCGTCGCCGATCTCGTAGGGACGAAGCTGGGCGAGCTCCATGCCGACGCCGACGCCCGCAGCCCGGCGGTCGCCGGGGAGCATGCGCGCCACGAGCCGGGTGACGGCGAGATCGATCGCCTCGAGCAGCGGCTGGGCGAGCACGCCCGGCCCCTGGCGTGCCGCCGGCGGCTCGAGCGGCGCTGTGGTCATCGCGCCCTCACGACGGATGGCGTCTGGCGGCGCATCAGGTCATCGACGCCGGGCTCCGGAACAGCGGTCAGGATGCGTTCGAGCAGCGAGTCCGCGGTGACTCCCTCGCTCAGGGCGTCGTAGGACAGCACGATCCGGTGGCGGAGGACGTCCGCGGCTAGGTCGCGGATGTCGTCGGATACGACGTGGCCGCGGCCGCGGAGCAGCGCGAGCACTCGTCCGGCCTGGACGAGGCCAATCGGCCCGCGCGGACTCGCGCCGAACTCGATCATGGGCGCGACCTCGCCGAGTCCGAACGCCCCTGGATTGCGGGTGGCGTCGGCGAGTGCGACCGCGTAGCCGATCGTGTCGCGGTCGACCAGCACGGTCCCGGCCGCCGCCGCGTAGCGCCGCAGATCGTCGAGCGACAGGCGCTCCTGCACGGAGGCCGGTTCGCGGAGACTGCGTCCCACGACCGCCGCCTCCTCGCCGGCGGTCGGGTAGTCGACCAGGACCTTCATGAGGAAGCGGTCGACCTGGGCTTCGGGAAGCGGGTAGGTGCCCTCGGACTCGATCGGGTTCTGGGTCGCCATCACGATGAACGGCAGCGGGACCTCGTAGGTCGTGCCGCCGATCGTGACCTGCTGCTCCTGCATGACCTCGAGCAATGCCGACTGCACCTTGGCCGGCGCCCGGTTGATCTCGTCAGCGAGTAGGAAGTTGCAGAACACCGGCCCGAGCTCGGTGTCGAACCTGGCCGCGTCCGGCCGGTACACGCGGGTGCCGATGAGGTCCGCCGGAACCAGGTCGGGGGTGAACTGGATGCGGCTGTAGGACCCGCCGAGCACGGCCGCCAGCGTCTTGACGGTCAGCGTCTTCGCCAGTCCGGGGACGCCCTCGAGCAGCACATGCCCTCCGGCGAGCAGGCTGACGAGCAGCCGCTCGAGCATCGCGTCCTGTCCGACGATGATGCGTTTGATCTCGTGCAGGGCCTCGCCCAGGGCTGCGCGCGCCTCGGCGCGCAGCTCGTCGGGGTTCTCGATTTCGTTCATTTGTTCTCCTTGGTAACCACGGTCTAGATCAGCCGGCCGAACCACATGAGCGACGCGACGCCGCCGAGCAGCAACAGCGCGAGACCGCCGCCGGCGAAGGTGGCGGTGATCTCGTGCTTGACCTTCTTGTGC
Organism: uncultured Solirubrobacterales bacterium; assembly: GCA_963709205.1. Taxonomy (GTDB): domain Bacteria; phylum Actinomycetota; class Thermoleophilia; order Solirubrobacterales; family Solirubrobacteraceae; genus Palsa-465. The sequence continues at coordinate 123,093 of CAVPVP010000015.1, read as the reverse complement.
CCGAGCTCGGCACCGAGGCGTTGGTAAACGGTGTCGAGTCCTTTGGCGTCGGTCGCGGTAAAGGCCTGGCCGTGCGAGACCCGTGCGATCTCGGCAAGCTGCTGCGGGTTCGGTGGCACGGGCACGGTCACTGTCCGATTGCCGCGCTTCTCGGTGACGGTCCCATGCGCCGTCCCGAGCTCGACGGTATAGACGGGAATGTGCGCGGTTGCCGCCTGCTCGGCGGCCGTGATGGGGTCGGAGCCGACGTCCGAGGCGCCGTCCGACAGGAGGACGATCGCGCCCGGAGGCTGCTTGCCGTTCACTTTCGGGACGCTCGCCAGCGTGTGGAGCGCGGTCCGGAGGGCATCGCCGATCGCCGTCCCGCCGGTCACGCGCAGCTGCGCGAGCGCCGAGCTGACGAGCGCGTGATCGGTGGTCGGCGACTGGAGCAGAGCGACGTGCGTGTTGAACTCGAGAAGACCGACCCGCACCGAGGCCGGGACCTTCGCCAGGAACTGGTTCGCAGCCTTCTCGGCGGCCGCGAGGCGCGTAGGCCTCACGTCGGTGGCTGACATCGAGCCGCTCGTGTCGTTGGCGAGCATGATCGACGCCGTGTCCACGGGTACGGCCACCGTGCGCTGCGGTCGAGCGGCGGCGGCGATCAAGACCGCGAGCGCCGTCGCGAACGCCACCATCGGGAGGTGTCGGCGCCAACGCGGACGACGTGGCGTCACCGATGCCGCGAGTGCCGGGGCTGCGAACGCCGCCGCGGCGTCCCGCCGCCGGCGCTGCTGGCCGACATACCAGATGGCGAGCAACGGGATCGCGATCAGGGCGATCAGAACTGCGGGGTGCAGAAAGCTCATGGAGTACCGGCTGGTCGGTTCCGGAGCGGGATCTGGGCGTTGTACGTCGCGCCGCTTCCCTCGAACTGGACCGTCACACGTTGGCCGGGGTGCAGGCCGGCGACCACGTCCCTGACGTCGGACGGCGTCGCGACCTGTCGGCCGTTGATCCGCGTGATCACATCGCCGGCTTCCATGCCCGCCCAATACGCCGGGCTGCCGGGGACTACGTTGGTGACCATCACGCCGCCGTACGGAGAGTTCGTGACGTCGATCCCGAGCCAGGCCTCCGGCTGGTTGGCGACTGCCGGTGCCGGGCTCGAGCTTCCGCTGAGGGCGCTGGTTACGGCATATGCCGCGCCGGCGCAGACCAGGGCGAGCGCGGCGACGACCGAGGCGACGCGGATCTGTCGCCGGCTGGGCCGGGGTACGCGCTCCAGGAGCGCGAGCGCGGCCCGCAGGTGGTCACGCAGCGTGGGAGCCGGGGGGCGGCGCGGAGGTACGACCGGCTCGGGCTCTGCGGGTGGCTGGGGGCGACCACGGCCAGCGGCGAGCTCGTCCCGGCGCGCCGAGGACTCGAGCTCCCAATCGCCTGACCACAGATGCCGCGGAGCGCTCATTCGCTCCGGGCAAAGGTAGGCGGTATAAGTGAGATCTTCTTAAGAAGAGGGGAGGCCGAACGATGGGCACAGTGAGCGTGACCGAGCAAGCGGCGAGCGTCCCGGGGGAGCTTCATTACCTCGAGCGCGGATCGACGGTGTTGCGGCGGTTCACGGCGCCCGGCGCGAGCATCAACACCGGCAGCTACGAGGCGCACACCGTTCCGATCCGGAACGGCCGGCCGACGCAGGACTCCTTCCGGACCGACATCCACGGATTCGAGATCTCCAGGCACCGGAGCGCGGTGAGCGAATTTACCGACAAGGCCGAGGTGGATGCGGTGTACATCCCGGAAGTGATCGAGTTCGTCAAGGAGCGCACCGGTGCCGACGAGGTGGTTTCGCGCGGGGCCGTACTTCGGCGCTCGGCCGCTCCGGCCGAGCACGCGTCGCAACCGCAGGCGGCCCTCGTGCACATCGATTACGGCCCCGAGGGCGCCGCGATGACCGCCCCGCGGGTCTACGCGGAGCACTTCCCCGACGGCCCCGGTTACCGCCGGGCGCTGGCCGCGAGCGTGTGGCGGGTGTTCAGCCCGCCGCCCCAGGATTGGCCGCTGGCGGTCTGCGACTTCCGCAGCCTCCGCGACGACGAGGGCCTTCCCAACCAGCTGTACTTCGTCGACCGAGTCCCGGATGATCCGTTCGCAGACGTCGACGAATCGAAGATCATCACCAGCGGCTCGGAGTTCCATTACAACCCGGACCACGAGTGGTGGTATTTCCCGGAGATGACGCGGGACGAGGTGCTGTTCTTCGTATTCCACGACTCCGACCACAGCCGACCCTGGCGGGTTCTCCACTCGGCTTTTCGTGATCCGACCGTCGAGACGTCGGTGCCGCGGCACAGCATCGAGGTCCGGACGTTCGCGTTCTTCGGGTGATCAGCTCATGACGGTCATCAAGTCGCACGTGCTGCCGAACGGAAACCTGGAGGGCGCGGCGTACGGAGCCACAACGTCGTTGATCATCGATCACAGCGAGCCCGGGCACGGACCGCGGCTGCACCGTCACCCGTACGACGAGACCTGGTTCGTCCAGGAAGGAAACGTGACCTTCCAGGCTGGCGAGGACTGTCTGCAGGCCGGTCCGGGAGACATCGTCATCGTTCCTCCCGGCGTGCCCCACAAGTTCACCAACGACGGGCCGGGACTGTCGAAGCTGGTGTGCGTGCACGCCAGCCCGACGTTCATCACCGAGTGGCTCGAATGAGACAGACGGCTGCGATGTCTAGAAATTCGGGGCTTCGGGTATCTGGCTCGGCGGGAGGCTCGCTTGATGCCTGGAATCGTCCGTCTGCGCATGAATATGAGAAGCGCGGTTGCGCTCGGAATCGGTCTTGCCTGTGTCGGTCTGGGCTCCGGGCCGGCGTGGGCGGTGACCCCGTCGCCTCCGCCGGGCGCGCCGGCGGTCGAGTCGGCTCCCTCGAGCCTCGTCGGCCTCGATCCTGAGCTTCCACCGGGCGTGATCGCCGCGAGTGCGGCGGCGGGAAGCCGCTGGACGCCCGAGCAGGCGATCTACGGAACGGCGTCGATCAACGACATTCAGGTCAAGGGCGCCGGCGGCACGACGATCAGGGTCGACGAGATCTATCCGACCACCGCATCGGGCGCGCCGGCCAAGGGGCCGTTCCCGGTGCTGCTGACGATGACCCCGTACGGCAAAGGGCAGGGCGGATCGACCAGCCCGGGTTCGGCGGCCTCCCCCGGGAGCGGCTCGGCCACCGGCGGGCCAGACAACTACCTGGCGCAGCGCGGATATATCGAGGTCGTCGAAGACGTCCGCGGCACCGGCGATTCGAACGGGAGCTGGGGGTTGTTCGACCCGGCCCAGCAGCGGGACGCGATCAAGGTTCTGAAGTGGGCCGCGCACCTGCCGCATTCCGACGGCCGGGTGGGCACCTACGGTCCGTCGTATCTCGGCATCGACCAGCTTCTGCTCGCCGGCGCGGTCGGGCCGCGCTCGCCGCTGAAGGCGGTCTTCCCGATGGTCAGCGCCCACGACATCTACCGGGACACGTCGTTCATGGGCGGACTGCTCGACTTCGAGTTTGCCGAGACCTATCTCGGGCTCACCGGCACGCTCAACACGACCAACCCGCTCACCGACACCGCGAGCGACCCGACGATGCTGTCGGACCTCGCCGGCATCGAGGCCGACCACGCGAACGGCCTCGCGACGTACCACGCCGCCTCGACCGCGAACGTCCTCACCGGCGGCGACGAGGTGTACGACGGTTCCTACTGGCAGGCCCGCAACCCGCAGAAGATCCTCGCGCGCGTAGTCGCGAACCACATTCCCGCCTACCTCATCGGGGGCGAGTTCGACATCTTCCAGAACGGCGAACCGGTCAACTACGCCGAGCTCCAGAACGCCTGGGCGGGCCGTAGCCCGACCGCGCCGATGCTGCCCGGCGAGGGGACGACCGGGCGCTACCAGCTCATCGTGGGCCCGTGGGAGCACCTGAACGGCTCCTCGGTCGACGTCGACCCGCTCGAGCTCGAGTGGTTCGACACCTGGCTCAAGCACGAGCGGACCGGCATGGGTCGGACCCCGACGCCGCTGCATTACTACGACCTCGGCAGCGGACAGTTCGACGAGACCTCGACCTACCCGTTCACCGGCTCGACGCCCACGCGTCTGTACTTCGGCGCGGGGGGCACGCTCACGACCTCCGCGCCGGCGGCCACTTCGACCGCTACTTCGACGGCCGCTTCCACCGCCACTTCGACGGCGACGTCGCCGGTCGGCGGCGTGCTCGGGACGATCACCGGCTCCGCGCCGATCAGCGGCGTGCTCGGCACGGTGACCGGGGCTACGCCTGTCCCGATCGCGACGAGCGACACCCTCGTGTGGAGCCCGAGCGGCGCTCCGTGCGGGCGTCCGATCGACCAGTGGTCGATGGGCGGTGTGTCCGTCCCGTCGGGCACGGCCGGGCTGCTGGCGCCCTGCGTCAACGATGACCAGGCGTCGCAGGCCGCGCCGTGGGCGATCACCTACACCACAGCGCCGCTGTCGCAGTCCGAGACGGTCGCCGGACCGATCACCGCCACCGTCTACGCCAGCGCGACGACCTCGGAGACCGAGCTCGTCGCTGAGCTCGAGGACGTCACCCCGAGCGGCGCCTCCTATCCGCTCACCGAAGGCGCCCTCCTCGGCTCGCTGCGCGCTGTGGATGCTCGTCGGTCTTGGTCCGCGGCCGGCATGACGATCCTGCCCTTCCATCCATACACACAGGGGTCGGCCAGGCCCGTCACCCCGGGCGCCACGACCGAGTATCAGATCCAGATCTTCCCGACGCTCGCGACGATCGCCGCCGGGAACCGGCTGCGGCTCACGCTCTCGACCACCGACGCCCCGCACCTCACGCCGCTGCCCGAGCAGCTCCCCGAACTGGCCGGTGGGGTCTACACGATCGCTCGCACCGCGAGCGCCCCGTCGTCGCTCACGGTCGACCTGCTCAAGTAGCGTCGATCGATCCCGGATCGGCGGGGACGTCGACCGCGTAGTGCTCGAGGACGTCAAGCGGTACGAAATCGAGGGCGCGCTCGTGGGTGGCGGCAAGCACGACGAAGGCGGCGACTCCCTGCTCGTGCGCACGCAGCCACGCATGGGTCGTGATGCACCAGCGGTCGCCTGGGTCCAGGCCGGGAAAGTCGTATTCGGGCGCCGGCGAGCTCAGGTCGTTCCCGATGCTCCGCTGAAAATCGAGGAACTCGGCGCTGACGACGGCGCAGATCGTGTGGCTGCCAAAGTCACCCGGGCCCGTCCGGCAGGACCCGTCGCGGTAGAAGCCGGTGAGCGGATCGACGCCACAGCTCTCGAGCGGGCCGCCGAGGACGTTGCGCTCCATTGGGTGAAAGTATCCCCCCGGCGGGCTCAAATCGGACTACCGACGAGCTCGCGACACGCGCGGGTCTCAACCAGCGAGAGACCGAGGTCGACGGACACCACGTTGCCGAGCTCACCGGCGATCTCCGGCCCGGGCAGCTTCCCGCTCTCGAGCTCGGAACGGAGCCGGCTCAGGTCGGCTTGCGCGCGGGCGCTCGGCGCGCCCGGGGGCAGCCCGAGCTTGTCGAGCTGGCCGACCACGTTCTTGGTCGCGGCGACCGCGTCCCGGATCCTGGCGATTGGGCCGAAGCCGAGGTTGGTGCTCGTCTCGTCCCGGTGGAGCTCGTTCTTCCAATCGAGGACGGTCGTGCAGGCTGACGACGCCCAACGCTTGTTGGCCGCCGCCTGCTGGGCCGCGAGCGTGGACCGATCGCTCGCCGGAGTCGTCGTGCCGTTGTCGTGTTCGTCTGGGAGCCTGATGACGCCGGTGGTCAGCGCGATCACGAGCACGGCGACAACACAGCCCATGACCAGGGCTACGCGGCCGAGCCGCCAGAGGATTGCCACCTCGCCGTTGTCGTCCGGTGTACGCATCGGTCGATCAGGCTGTTCGCCCCGTTGAAGAACCGCCCATGAAAATCGCTACGAATCGGTAAGAAGGAGCCCGACCCCGAACCCTGGGCTATCCTCGGTTCGCCGTTCAAGGAAGGTATCCGGGGTGCCGATGGAGAACTCGTGGGACCCGGCGAAAGCCCGACGGTGGTGTGCGCGTCGGGCCCGACTCTGTAAGACAAGCGTGGACGTAAGCAGCATTCCGACCCTCAAGCGTCGCCTCAGCGCGGGAGCACTCGTCGTGGCGGCATCGGCCGCTCTGTTGATGAGCTCGGCGCCGGCCGCGTTCGCCCGGCAGTCGCTGTACGCGGTCAGCAAGGAGACCGCGTGCCTGGCGAACCAGGACGTCAATCCGTTCCTGCGGGCGAACCACGCCAACGTCATGCGGCTGATCCTGTCGCCCCAGGCTGCGCCGATCGCCGCCGGCATCGGCTGCGTCGAGGCTGCGCATGCGGCAGGTTTCAAGGTCTACATCTCGCTCCAGTTCAACAACCACTGGACCCCGGGTCAGGTCGCCGCCTACGTGGCGCGCGTGCTCCCGACCTACGCGCCGTACGTGTGGGCGGTGGGAATCGGCAACGAGCAGGATCTGTCGATGTCCGGCACCTACGGGCAGGGCACCGTCTCTCTCAGCAGGGACGGCCGAAGCGCGGGACAGAACTACCGGGCGGTCTGGAACGCCGTCGAGCCCGTGCTCGTAAAGCTCGCTCCGCGCATCGTTCGCGTTTACGGGGAGTTCAGCCCGTGGGGGTTCAGCGCCACGCAGGAGGGGTTCGCGCACGGCCGGCCGCCGGGCGTGCAGGCGATCGCCGCCCACTGCTACCACACGAAGTTCGACGGGCTGCTGCAGGTTCCGCAGGACGCCGCCTGGGCTGCCTCCAAGCGGCTGCCGCTGTGGTGCTCGGAGATGGGCCCGGCTTTCCCCACTCGGACGATGCCGAAGTGGGCGGTGCCCGACTCGTGGGCGTCGTGGAAGGCGCTGGTCGGGAAGGTCGTGGCCCGGAGCCCCGATCTCAAGATGTGGGGCTACTACTACGACCCCGCCATGTAGCGCCGGCGGCGTCTGCGCCGCTCGCGTCCGTGGCGGGACGGCCCCTACCGTGCGAGACCGCCTCTCCGTGCGGGACGGCCGCTGCTGTGCGAGACCGCATCCGCACGGGACGGCCTCTGGGTCAGAATGTCGCCATGACGACCTTCCCTCAATCTCACCAAGACCTGCTCGACGCCCAGGTCGCGACGCTGGCAACGATCGGGGGCGACGGGTACCCGCAGCAGACGGAGCTCTGGTTCCTGTACGACGACGGTGAGCTCAAGCTGTCGCTCAACGACTCGAGGCTGAAGACCCGGAATCTCGAGAAGCGCCCGAAGTGCAGCCTGATGATCCTCGACGTGAAGAATCCGTACCGGTATCTCGTCGTCCGCGGGGACGCGGCGACCGAACCCGATGACGACTACTCGTTCGCGAACAAGCTGGGGGCGAAGTACTCGGCGGACCTCAGGGTCCACGACCAACCCGGCGAATCTCGCGTGGTCGTGACGATCGAGCCGACCAACGTCTACGCGGTGGACATGTCGGGCGGATAGAGCGGGCCGAACGGGCCCTGGACGGGCGCCCATTCGGCGGCGTACGATCGCGCCGGTTCTGAGGTCAACCACGAGGAGGGAGAGCCTTGCACTACGGCAAGCCACGCCGGCGCACGTTCGCGCTGGCCGCGGCCGCGGCGTTGACGGCGGGAGCGGTCGCCGCCGGGCCGAGCTCGGCCAAGACGAGTAGAGCGCACGCCGCCGGCACGACCGTGCACGTGATCGAGCACGCGATCACGGACACCGAGATTCCGACGGGCGGAGGGAAGGACGTGAAGGGCAACGTGCTGACGTTCAACAACCCTGTTTTCAACGTGGCCAACACCAAGCAGGTCGGGCATGACGAAGGCTTCTGCGTCCGCGTTGCGCCCAAGCAGGGGATCTGGGAGTGCCTGTGGACGACGTTCCTCAAGGCCGGGCAGATCACGGTGCAGGGCCCGTACTACGACACGCGCAACAGCGTGCTGTCGATTACCGGCGGGACCGGCGCCTACCGCGACAGCCGCGGTGAGATGACACTCCTGTCCCGCGACGGCGGCAAGGAGTACGACTTCATCTTCAAGCTGAGTTGACGTATCGGGGTGACGCTCGGGCCCGTCGATGGCGCCCGGGCGTCATCCCGGTGACGCTTGAGGCCCTTCGACGGCGCTCGGTGTCATCCCGGCTCAGCACGACGGCTGTGGGGTCAGGTCCGTCGTCGGGCAGACGGGCAGGATCAGCGGCGAGCGCGGCGCCTGGCTGAAGTCGAAGTCATCTACGAGATCGCCGAGAATCGGGCTGTTCTCGCGCACGTCTGGTCGCGGATCCGGTCGCCCGTCGGTCGCCGGGTCGAGCCGCTGCCCGTCGAGGAAGTCGTCCTCGATGAACTTGTTGTACGCGTCGTGGCTAAGGGTCTGAGGATCGATGTAGCCCTGCTTGGCGTACGGACTGATCACGATTCCAGGTACGCGCAGGCCGTAGCCGTTCTGGTCCGCGATCGGCGGCGCCACGTGGTCGTAGAACCCGCCCCAGTCGTCCCATGAGAGGAAGATCGCGGTGCTGTCCCAGTCCGGGCTCTGCATGATCGCGTTGACCAGCCCGGTGACGTAGGTCTGACCAGCGCTGACCAGCGCCGTCGGGTGCTCCGACACCTTGCCGTTCGGATCGATCCAGGACACCGCGGGCAACGTGCCGCTCTTCGCCGCCGCGAAGAAGTTCGACAGGGTCTGGATGTTGGCGAGCTGTCCGTCCTGCGAAACGTCGGTGAACGAAGGCAGAGGGTTCCAGATCCCCGGGGTCTTCGGTCCCTGCTGGACCGGAGCGCAGGTCATGGCCGCGTCGTCCTCGCAGTCGGGCTCGGTCCCTTGGAAGACGTAGTACCCCCAGCTCACGCCGTACTGGTGGAGCAGGTACGTCATGTCGGTCCAGGCGTAGTGCGGCTGCCCGTCGGACGGATTCGGATTCTGAAGCGCGTTCGTACACGAGAACGGATTGTTCGGATCGGTACAGAACGCCGACCACTCCGACACCTGGTACAGGTGCTCGGGAAGGCTCCACGAGGCGTTCGGCTCGTACATGTGGTCCTGGAGCACGAAGTTCTCGGCGTACGCCCAGTAATTCGGGATCTCGGACGCGTCGTGGTAGCCCATGGCATCGATGCACTGCGTGTGTGAACCCACGGTGCACGGGCTGCAGTTCGGATCGTTCGTCGTGCAGCTCGATCCCTTCTCCGCCTGACCGACGAAACCATCCATCTTGCAACCCGCGCGGGTTGTGGGATTGGCGCAGTCCATGTCGGCCGTCGCGTTCGCCGCACCATGGGGACCGCCGTAGTTCTTGTCGTTGGTGTCGTGGAACGGCGTCACGCACCCGCCGTTTACGGTGTCGGGTACGCACGGCACCGTGCCGGGGTTGCCGGCGAGCCCGGGAATGCCGTCGGCGCCCGGGAACGTGCCGAAGTACTGATCGAACGAGCGGTTCTCCTGCATGATGATCACGACGTGCTTGATCTTGAAGATGCCGTTTATCTCGATCGTGAGCGCCGGCGAGTACGAGTTGATGTTCTTCGCGCCCCAGCGCAGGTAGGCCCTGACCTGATACAGGCCGTCGGCGGGAAACGCGTAGCCGATCGAGAAGCCCGACCCGCCGTCGAGCGCGCCCTCCGCGACGGTCTGCCAGCCACCGGTCGCCAGCTCCTGTAACACGAGCTGCTGCCCCGAGTGCGAGGGTGACACGCTCCCCGTGAAGGTCACCTGATCGCCCGGTGCGGCCTTCGCCTCTGATGCGGCCACGGTGATCAACGCCTGCACCCGCTGATGGACGGTCCGGCCTCGGAGTCCTCGCGAGGTCAGGTACCACCAGCGGTTGCCGTCGATCCGGACCGTCATCAGGTACCGGCCCGCGTGGTCGGTGCGGGTTGCGGCGGTCGGGTGGAACCGCCGCTGGCCGGGCAGCCGCCGCCAGAGGAGCACGACCGCGTGGGAATGGTGCGGGGCGGTCAGGCGGCCGGAGAGCGTCACCGTCTGCCCGTCGGTCGAGGGATTCGGCGCGCTCGCAACGGTCAGTCCGATCGAGCAGCGCCGTCGCTTCGATCCAGTACAACACAGGCGCGAGGTGCCGCGCACCGGGGCGCATCCGCTCGACCCGGATGCTGCCGCCGCGGGTCCCGCGGCGGCGCTGGTCGGCACGAGCCACCCGGGGCCGACGATCAACAAGAACGACCACAGCAACAGTCCCGTTCGGGATGCGCGTCGCATGCTGTCCTCCCCGGTTCTCCCGCCGGCGTGGTTATTGCGCCAGCGTTAACCCACCGCGCATCGCGGAGTTGCGCGCAGTTGTGGGAACCGGCGCATGCGTTTCGGGGATGTGTAACAGTGGCCGCGTGCGGAGAGGCAACGTCCTGCGGCGTCGTGCCCGAGAGCGTGCCATTTCGGTGGCTGCGTCACTTCTCGTGGCCGTGGTGACGGTCGCCGGCGCCGCTGCCGCGAGCGCCAGCGCGGCCACGCCGTCGTTCAGTGCGCACGGCAGTGCCGAGCAGGTGTACGTGACGGGTCTTGCCCCGAACGCCAGCATGTCGCTGCTGCGCCCGAACGGGACGACGCTCTACACCCAGAAGGCCGACTCGCTCGGCGGCCTGCTGTTCCGCAATGTCCCGCCGGGCGGCGGCTACCGCGTCCGTGCTGCCGCGGACGGCACGGAGTCTGGGCCGATCACGGTCCACTCCGATGCGGCGGCGCCATGGGATCCCGGCGCCTACAACCAGTCGATCCCCGACCAGGGATACACGTACCTGACCACCCGCGACGGCACGCAGCTCGCGATCGACGTGCACCCGCCGGCCAGCCCGGCGGGCGAGCCCGGCGTACCGCTTGGGCTGCCCGTGCCTCCCGGCCTCACGAGTCCGTCCCTGCCCATCAGCCTGCCCGGGCTGCCCGGCCTGCCCAGCCCGCTCGCCAAGCGCGCTCACACGTCCGTCTTCGGATCCCGCCGTACCCGACGCTGATCGAGTACTCGGGGTACGGCTACGCCGATCCGTCCGGGCCGGTGAACGGCATCGCGGTCCTCGCGAACCTGATGGGCTTCGCCGTCGTCGACGTCAACATGCGCGGGACGGGCTGCTCGGGCGGCGCCTACGACTTCTTCGAGCCGCTGCAGAACCTCGACGCCTACGACGTGATCGAGACGATCGCCCACCAGCCGTGGGTGCTCGGCCACAAGGTGGGGATGATGGGCATCTCGTACGGCGCCATCAGCCAGCTGTTCGCAGCCCAGCTCGATCCTCCCGATCTCGAGGCGATCTCGCCGCTGTCGACGATCGACGCGACGGCGACGACGCTGTACCCGGGCGGGATCCTCAACACCGGGTTCGCGGTGGCGTGGGCTCAGCAGCGCCAGGAGGAGGCCGAGCCGGCCGGGGCCAACAGCGGACAGCCGTACGCCTACCAGCAGATCCAGAACGGTGATCAGACCTGCAAGTCCAACCAGGTGCTGCACGGTGAGGCCGCCAGCCTGATGGACAAGATCGACGCCAACGCGCACTACAACCCGCCGGTGGCCGATCCGCTCGACCCGATCACGTTCGTCAACAAGATCAAGGTGCCGGTGTTCATGGCCTGCCAGTGGGAGGACGAGCAGACCGGCGGTCACTGTCCCGACCTGGTGCCGCACTTCACCGGCACGAAGGACAAGTCGTTCACCTTCACCAACGGCGCGCACGTCGACTCGCTCGACCCGTACACGTTCGACCGCTGGTACGACTTCCTAGAGCTGTTCGTCGCCCACCAGGCGCCGATCGTCGACCAGGCGGTGATACGCGCCGCGGCCCCGGTCGTCTATCAGCAGGCGATGGGGCTGCCGCAGACCGACGCGGTCACGCTGCCGCTCGATCCGATCCAGGAGGAGCCGACCTACCAGTCTGCCCTGCCGGCATTCGAGGCGCTGCCCTCGGTCCGGGTCCTGTTCGACAACGGCGCCGGCACTTCGCCCACAGGCAGCAATACGGCCGGCGACCCGTACCCGGGGTTCGAGCAGTCGTTCTCGAGCCTTCCGGTCCCGGGCACGACGGCGCGCTGGTGGTACCTGGGGCGAGGCGGGTCGTTGGCCAACCGTCCGCCCGCGCGCACCGGCGTCAACTGGTACACGTCGAACGCCAAGGCCACGGCGCTGAACGACTTCCCAATCGCCAATACCGAGGCCGGCGGGCTCTGGGGCAACGCCTCGCAGTGGCAGTGGAACTGGCAGCAGAATCCCTCCGGTACCGCGGTCTCCTACGTCTCGGCGCCACTGAATTCGGCCACCACGGTGATCGGCGCCGGTGCGGTCCATCTCTGGGTTCGTTCCTCGACGCCGGACGTCGACCTCCAGGCGACGGTCAGCGAGGTCCGGCCGGACGGCAACGAGACGTTCGTGCAGAACGGGTGGATGCGCGCCGACGAGCGCAAGCTCTCGACGACCACGAACAACATCCTCCATCAGAAAAGCACCCTGCTCGACCCGATCCCCACGATGTTCACCTCCGACGTCTCGCCGATGCCAAAGGGCAAGTTCGTCGAGGTCGTGATCCCGCTCTACTACGAGGGTCACGTGTACCGCGCCGGCTCACGGATCCGGGTCACTGTCTCGGCGCCGAACGGCACACAACCGGTGTGGTCGTTCGGCCAGACCGATCCGGCGGGCACGGCGAAGGTGTCGATCGAGTTCTCGAAGAACACGCCGTCGAGCCTGATCCTCCCGGTGGTGCCGGGGGTCAACGTGCCCACCAGCCTGCCGGCGTGCCCGAGCCTGCGCAACGAGCCTTGCCGGCCGTACGTGGCGCTCGCGAACCGCTAGCGCCCGGCCAGCGCGGCCGAGCACGACGCCGACGCCGGCGCGGAGGTGAACAGCTTGAAAGAGTCGGTGGCCGGCTTGGTCGCATCGATTCTCCAGTTCAGGCGGAGACCGTTGATCTCCTTCTGAATCTGCGGTAGGCACGCGGCGTACGCGGCGGTGTACGCGGCGACCTCGTTCCGGAGCCCTGCGAGTTGCGCTTCGCTCGGGACGCTCTGGAGCTGCCAGTTGAAGCGTTTGATCGATTGCTGCACGGCGTTCGCGCGCGCGACGGCACTGCCGGCGTGCCGGCGTTCACTAGCCGCGGCTTGCTCGTCTCCCGCGAGTCGCTGTTGGAGGGCTGCCAGTTGCGCTTGCAGAGTCGAAACCCGGGCCTCGGACCGTGCCGCCCGCGTGTAGGCTGCGGCGCCAAACCCGGCGGCGGCGAGCGCGACAATGAGCACGATCCCGGTCGCAAACCGGAGCACGCCGCGTGGGTATGCACCGCGTCGGCGGTGAGAGCGCGCGGCATGGCGGGGAGCCGATCTGGCACGGCGCGGGGGCATGCGCCGATTCGCCCGCTCGGCGGTGGCCGTGTCGACGCCGGCGAGGTCGGACTGCGTGTCACTCACCATCGATACCGTCCTTGGTTGCTTATCCAACGCGGGCGCGGGGGCCGATCTTGCGAGCACGCGCGTGCGAGCGTCTGGACGGCTTCGTGGGGGCCCGAGTTCGGGCCCCCACGAGCTTGCCCCCACTTGGTCGGATGTCGGCTACGCGGGCGCTAGCGTGGGTACGGCGCGCGCGTGACCGTGTCGCGAACGGGCGGCGCCGGAGTGTTCGCAGACGTTTGGATCGGGCTCCGGACCTGAAGGAGGGCGTGGGTCTGCGGATCACGCACGACGCTCGGTGAGTTCACTCGAGCGGGCGCGAAGCTCACGACCCGGTTCACCGAGTTCGTCGCGCGCGTGGCGCTTGTCGTCTGGGTGCTGAGCGCGACGATCAGTGCCGCGATTCCGATGGCGACCGCGGCCGCGACCGCGAGAACCCATCCGCTGAACTTGAGCCTGGGTGTGACGTTGGCTCCGTAGATGCCTTCCGTCGTGGACATGTGTGCGTCCTTTCTGGTGAGCTGTGATGACCGGTGAGGTCGGTGAGTGTGATGACCGGTGAGGTCGGTGAGTTGTGATGACCGGGTCGGTGAGTTGTGATGACTGGTGAGGTCGGTGAGTTGTGATGACGCGTGAGGCCGGTTACCACTTGACCGTCACGTAGCGGTGGGCCCGCGCGCTGTACAGCCGGGTCGAGCCGACCTGGCACGACGTCTGCTCGAAGCCCTTGGTCTCGAGCTGACGGATGCGGTACTGGAGCTGACCCGCTGAGAGATGCTGCGAATTACCGGTCGAAGCGGTGGCCACCCCTGTACCGCTCACCGCGAGGCACAGTCCAGCGGCGATAGCCCCGCCTCGCCGGATGCGAGACTTCGGGTTGCGGCTGGCCCGGCCATTCGCGATGCGCAGCTCGTGCTTGTGCTGCGCATGGGCGGTGGAGGCGGCGATCTCCGTCTGGTGGGCGCGGACGACGTCTGCGTTGATATGCGATGACATGAGCGATGCTCCTCGGCTGGGCCGCTTTGGCGGCTGGTTCCCCGGATGACCTTCGGTTCGGTCTTGCGGGCTCATGCCGGTACTTTCTCGCCGAGCGGCCTCCGCTCCCACGGCGCTTGACCCAGTGGTTCTGGGTCCTTTTACGCAGTCAGAGAAGGTCCGTCAGGCCCTGCCGTCGGCGTGGCGGCGGAGCGCCTCCACGTCGCGGATGTGCAGGCTGCGCCGACCGGTTGTGACACAACCGAGGGTGCGCAGCGCCGCCAGCGCTTTCACGGTGGCTTCGCGCGAGGCGCCACACCAGCTTGCGAGTTGCTCCTGGGAGAGCGGGAGCTCGACTGCGATTCCGTCGGCGGTGGACTCGCCGAACTGCTCGCCGAGCTCGAGCAGTCGCCAGGCGACGCGGCCGAGGGTGTCGAGCGCAGCGAACTCGAGCCGCTTTCGGTCGGCGTCCCGCAGCCGGACCGCGAGAACACGGATCAGCTCGTTCGCGGTGTCGGCGTCCCGGAGCGCTCGAGCGAGCACAGATGCCGGCGCGACCGTCGCCTCAACCTCGCCGACCGCCAGTGCGGTCGCCGAGCGAGGCTCTCCGTCGAGAGTCGAGAGCTCGCCGATCACGTCGCCGGGCCCGCGAAGTCCGAGCACGATCTCCCGCGCGCCCGGGGCGATGCTCGAGATCATCACCCACCCGCGTTCGATCACGAACACGCGCTCGGCGCGGTCTCCCTGGGTGAACAGTGCCTGGCCCCGTCGATACTGCACGCGGTGACCGTCCCGGCGCAGCGCATCAGTGAGCAGGGAAGGCACGAACCACATTCTCCAGTAATGAAGGGTCTGGGGGGTTCGAACCACGCGTCGGAGTCGAGAAGCCTGGTTTTGGCGACTACGGTATTTCCGCTGATGCTCGAGCCACTCGTCGCGTGACTTCGATGAACGCCCCGACGATCGGGCGCAAGCCTCCACGGGGCCACGCGAGCGAGACGACCGCCGGGTCCGCGTCGCCGATCTCGACATAGATCACGTCCGCCCGCGGGTAGTGCTGTGCGACCGACGCGGGCACGAGGCAGACCCCGTTCCCGGCCGCGACCAGAGTGAGTATTTCCTGGACGCTGGCCGCCTGGGCGGCGATGCGCCCTGGCAGACCGTGGCGGGTCTGTTCGGCTAGCCAGCGTTTCGGCGGCAAGGAGGCTTCGACGACAGGGTTCGTGATGAAGCTTTCCTCCCGCAGGTCGCTGAATTGAAGCGTCGCCCGCGCCGAGAGCGCGTGTGACGCGGGTAGCGCGACGACCCGCGACTCGCGCGCGATCACCTCTAACTCGAGGTCCGCCTGGCCGGGGAGGAGCCTAGTGAACGCGACGTCGACGCCTCCGGCAAGCAGCTCGTCGATCTGGTCGAGCAGCAACTCGCGAACCGACACTTCAGCGGTCGGATGTTCCTCGCTGAAGGCGCGCAGGAGGTCGGGAAGCAGCGCGCTTGCGGCCGAGCCGTAGAAGCCGACGGTCAGTCGTTCGGCCGAGACCGAGCGGACGAGGCGCGTTGTTCGATCGGAATGTGCGAGCAAACGCCGCCCCTCGCTCAGCAGCGCGCGCCCAGCGTCGGTGAGCTCCACCCGCCGGCTCGTTCGGTCAAACAGGGTCACGCCAAGCTGCTGCTCGAGTCGACGGATCTGGTGACTCAGCGACGGCTGGGCGATGTGTAGCCGCTCGGCGGCCCGGCCGAAGTGAAGCTCCTCAGCGACGGCGACGAAGTACTGCACAAGCCGCAGGTCTAGGCGATCGATAGGCGCAATCTAACGATCGCCGCTGACTCCGCGGGCCCATGACCCCCTCTGAATCGGGACGCGACCGATAGGAGCTGTCTCTTGATGGCCGGCCAGTTTGTCTTGGACTTTCCTCTGCCTCGGGCGGATCCTTGACGCCAGGTCTGCGCGCCGTCGGCGTGCAGGGACGGATTAGGAGATACACGAAACGACGGAGGTGCCGGTGCCCACGAACCTCACGACGGACGAGATGAAGGCCAAGGTGCGGTCGCACTTTGAGGACTTCGTCAATAACCGCATGCCCGAGGTCATTCGGACGAACATGACCGCTGATTTCTATGACCACGACGGACCGGGCGAGGAGCCGACCGATGTCTCGGGGGACGAGCAGATGATGCGGCAGATGTACGCAGTGATGCCCGACCTGCACCTAACGATCGAGGATCTGATCGCCGAGGGCGACAAGGTCGCCTGCAAGAACCGTTGGCGCTGGACCGACCCGAGCTCAGGCAAGAAGATGGGATTCCGCGGCTTCGTCCTCTGGCGCTTCGATGGCGACAAGATCGCCGAGCGCTGGGCCACCGTCACCAAGCCTGCCGAGGACTCCTCGTGGGAGTGACTGCAGGTTCGACCTCGACCCGCCACTACTCGAGTAAGGCCCTAACTGCAAGTCATCGCCAGCCGAGCGCGCAGCAGAGCCCGCTCGGCGGGCTGCGCGAGGTTGCGGTGCGCGGCGTCGGCGAGGATGCCGATGACCTCCTCGCGGGGCACAGGGCGTCCACCATCGCGGCCGCCGAGTCCCCAGAGCGCGGCTAGCGTTCCGTCGGACTTCTCGAGCGCGACCGCGACCCACCACATGAGATTGAGACGCTCTCCGGTACCTCCCGGCGAGCGCGGGACGGTAGGGTCGTGGACGACCAGGCGCGCGCCGCCTTCGCGCAGCGCCGACCAGGTCGCTGTCCCGGGCTTCGCCGGGGGCACCGCTGCACGCAGCCAAGCTGCCAGCGTGGGATCGTTCGCGACTTCTGCGGCAACCCGGCGCAGCACTCCTTCGTGAACTAGGTCGACATTCGAGACATCGGCGACCGTCTCGAGAGCCAGCGGGCAAAGCATCTCCAATCCCGGCGGGACGTCGGGTAGCCGAACCGCACCGAAACCCATCGTCACGGCTGTGCCGCGCCCGCCGGGGCCGGCGGCGATTTCGAGCGTGTGCGCTAGGGCACCCACCATGGCCAGACCGTGCCCCATCCCAGGAGAGTCCTGACGTAGCCAGATGCCGGAGCCCTCGTCGGCCACTTCGACGATGAAGCGCTCGCCGTCTGCGTGGCAGCTGACCCGGACGTCCCCGCGTTTCTGCCCGTCGTAGGCGTGGACGACCGCGTTCGTGACAATCTCGGACACGGCGAGCGCGACGGCGTCGGTCACCTCGTCCGAAGCGCCCGCCGTGGATACGAACTCCGCCGCCCGGCGTCGCAGCATGGTCACCGCGGAGGGCTCCGCCGGGAGCACCCACGCAGCGCTTGGTCTGACTGAGACGCCCACAATCAGAACCCTACCTTCGGGCGCCGCCAAACCGCCGGCGGGAGGATCTGTGTTGCGTCTCGCCCGCACGAGCACGAATCAGCGACGGCCACGGCTACCGCTCGCGTGGCTTAGCGGTCGTCATGCGCGACAGCGCGAACCTTGTGATTGGCTCCCACCGTGCGTATCGTGGCGCCGGCGCGACATTCGGACCCACGGTCGTGGAGCAGGGAGGGGGAGGAGGCTATGCGGCAGGACACGCTGAGTAGGGATGGAGGATGCAAGTGATCGATGCCCGATAAGGAGAGACCCGCCGCCGTGTTCAGCCCGTCGATCCGCTCGATCAAGGTGTATCGAAGCGGACGCATCGAGTATCAAAAGAAGTCCGGCTCGATCATCGGCGCCACCGCCCGCGTTGACTCGTCGGGAAGCAAGCACCGGCTCCGCGACACGCGCCGGGTCGTGCTGACGATCCACGGGCCTCGTATCGCCATCTCGGCGGCGCTGCCGGCCGGGGCTTTCCGCGTGCACCGGGAAGCGCGTGAATTCGCCGCAAAGGTCAACGAAATGGCGACGCGGCTTGTTCAGCCCGGTGCGCTTGCCGAGCCCACTCCGCATGCCGGTCCCACCGCCCATGCCGAACCCACTCCGGTCGGCGATCCCAGTCCAGCTCAGACCGCCGCATCGCCGCTAGATCCGCCGCCGACGGCTGACCTACTCGACTACCTTGAACGCCTCGCCAAGCTCCGCGACTCCGGAGTACTAACTGAGGACGAGTTCCAGGCACAGAAGGCCCGGCTACTCCGGGCGGCGGAGCCGTAGGGGCCTCGCTTCGGTCGACTCACTTCGCAGCCTCTGCCTCTCCTAGTCCGGCGCGTTCAGGGTTGCTCCGGGGATCGTTCAAGCTGAGCTCCGCGGCAGTCAGAACCAAGGTGCGCCCGGTAGCCTGGACGTGTGGCGACGACGCAGGTGGTTCGAAGCGAGCGGTTCCCCGATCTAGCTGACGAGGTTCTGTTTCCGCGGCTCTCGGACGGCAAGCTCGAGTGGCTGGCCAAGCGAGGGACCCGGCGCCGGTTCGAGCCGGGGGACGTGCTCTATGAGCATGCCGAGCGGGATGCGCCGTTCTATGTGATCGAGCGTGGGCTGGTTGAGTTCATCGATCGAAAGCCCGGCAAGGACGTGTATGTCGCGCAGGCGGATGGCCGAACATATATCGGCGACATCGCGGCATTTACCGGAGAGCCAACGATCAGCGCGTGTGTGGCGGTCGAGCCCACCGACGTAATCGTGTTCGACCGGGCCGGTTTGCGGGCGATGGTCGCGCGCTGGCCGGAATTCGGCGAGCAGGTGTTCGCGACGCTGCTCGCCCGGCGGGCGTGGCACGAGGCCGAAGGGCACGGGGTCATGCGGTTGATCGCGCCTCGCACCTCGCGGCGGGCGTTCGAGGTTCGGGACCTCCTCGAGCGCAATCTGCTGCCGGTGCGCTGGTACGACGCCGACACCGACAGCGAAAGCGTCCGGATGCTCGAGTGGCTCGATATCCCGCGCTCGGAGACTCCGGTGCTGATCTACGCCACCGAGGTGATGCGCAACCCCTCGGCGGCGCAGGTCGCCCGCTTGCTTCAGTTGCGCGCCGACGTCGACGGGGAGCGGTTCGACCTGGTCGTCCTCGGGGCCGGACCGGCCGGGCTCGCCGCGTCCGTCTACGGAGGCTCGGAGGGTTTGCGGACGCTTGTGGTCGAGGCTTGGGCGCCCGGGGGTCAGGCCGGGACAAGCACGCGCATCGAAAACTACCTCGGGTTCCCGACGGGGATCCGCGGGACGGACCTGACACGCGCGGCGACCCTCCAGGCCCGCCGTTTCGGCGCGGTCCTCTCGAGCTTTCACCGCGCGGTCGAACTGGCCGACGGGCCGGACGGCCTCCTGCGGGTGGATCTTGACGATGGGCAGTACGTACTCGCTCGGTCCGTCGTGGTCGCGACGGGCGCTCGGTGGCGTGAGCTCCAGGCTGAGGGTGTCGATCGCTTCCGGGGCGCCGGGGTGTACCACTGGGCGATGGCGGGCGACGCCGAGCGTGCCCGCGACCAGGACGTGATCGTCGTCGGCGGGGGGAACTCCGCCGGACAGGCGGCGGCGCACCTCGCGACGCGGGCCCGCAGCGTACGCGTCGTGGTGCGCGGCCCAACGCTGAAATCGACCATGTCCAACTACCTGCTCGACCGGCTAAAGCGCTCACCGCGAATCGAGCTCATGACCGATACCGAGCTCGTGGCGGTCCACGGTTCGGCCACCGTTGAATCGGTGACAGTTGCCGACCGGCGCGACGGAACCACGCGGGAGGTGCCGGCAACGGCCGTGTTCGTCATGATCGGCGCCGATCCCTGCACGGAAGCGATCACGGGCATCCTCCCGGTTGACGACGCGGGGTACATCCTATGCGGGCCCGGCGCTGCGAGCTACGACGGGCGCCTGAGTTGGCCCGTGTCGGACCGCGAGCCCCACCTGCTCGAGACGACCAGGCCCGCCGTGTTCGCGGCGGGCGATGTCCGCACAGGGGCTACAAATCGCGTCGCCGGTGCAGTGGGCGATGGAACGATGGTCGTCCGGTTCGTACACGACGTACTGGCCGGCTGACTCTCAGGGCGGCGGCACCCGTCCACGCTCAAGAAGTTCGATCGCAGTCAGCACGTACACGTCTAACCTCCGGTTGCCCCGGAGACGAGAGCGCACGCTTAAGAGCCATGGCCGCCGATGACCACCGGCTCACCGAAACAGCTCGATGCGACCCCGGCCTGCCGCCTTGGCGCGATAGGTGGCGGCGTCGGCGTTGGCGAGGAGCGCTTCCGCGTCACTGTGCCCGAGCGCGATCCCGATGCTGGCTGACAACTCGTGCTCCGCGCCTCCGGCGGTGAACGGCAGGCGGATGGCGTCGAGCAGGCGCCGGCCGACAGCGAAGGCAGACTCCTCGTCGACGTGCTCGCACAACGCGACGAACTCGTCGCCACCGAGCCGCGCGATCGTGTCGCCCGGGCGGACGGCGGTCTGCAGGCGCCGGCTCAGCTCCACCAGCGCGGCATCCCCTGCCGCGTGGCCGTGGGCGTCGTTGATCTGCTTGAAGTTGTCGAGGTCGACGAACAGCACGGCAGTCTCGCCGCGGTCGCGCTCGAAGCGGGCGAGCGCGTGTTCCAGCCGGTCGCGCAGCAACGTCCGATTCGCGAGTCCGGTCAGCGGATCGTGCACGGCCTCGTGGCGCATGCGCTCCTCGTCGCGCAGGCGCGCGAGGCCGCTAGCGAGCGTATGCGCGACCGCCCGCACGAAGCTCAACTCCTCTTCGGACAGGCCGCGCGCGGGGGCGAGGAACAGCTCGCCGCCGGCGCCGATCGTGAGCCGCATCCCCGTCTCGGGAACCGGCCCGACCGTCGCGAGCGCGGAGCCGTCAGCGAGCCGCACCTCCGCCGCGCTCACGGGCAGCAGGTTTCGCAGCTGCCCGATCGCCTCGTTGGCAAGGTCCACCGGGTCGGCCCCCGCGAGGGCGCGCTCGCCCATCGCCGCCACCGCGCGCAGGCGCGCCTCGGCGGCGCGCTGATCGGAAATGTCGCGTCCGACCGCGAGCAGCAGCGAGCCGGCGCTGGTCTCGACGACCCCCCAGCTCATCTGCCCGATGAACTCCGAGCCATCTCGACGTAACCCCCACGCGGCGATCGTGAACCGCATCGGATGCTCGGTGGCGAAGTACAGCTCCATGTTGCGGGTGTAACGCTCGCGGACACGCTCGGGCCACAGCGTCTGCACCGGTTGTCCGAGGAGTTCGCGCCGCGGGTACCCAAACAGCTCCTCGGCCACCGCGTTCACGAACACGATCCGGCCGTCGGATGCGGCCGCCACGATCGCGTCGGGCAATCCCTCGAGCACCGCGGCCGGCGCGACCAGCAGCGGATCGAGCACCGCGTCGTCCTCGCCGCTCTCCCTCGGTCCCTCGTCTACCTCTTCGTCCATGACCCCACCTTCGTGTCCCCAAGTCCCAGCTACGCCCAGCGTACAACGAGGTCGGGCACGTTTGGGGGAGCTATCGGCGGATGTCCAGGAAGCTGAACGCGCTCAGATCGACGTCGGGCTCGTCGCCGGTCAACCACTGCGCGACGGCCTCGCCAATCGCCGCCGAGTGCTTGAACCCGTGCCCCGAGCACGCGGACACGATCAGAACCGAGTCGTGCGCCGGATGCCGGTCGATCACGAATCGGCTGCCGCGCGTGCTCGTGTACAGGCACGAGACGGTCCTCAGCGGCTCGGGGCCGAGCCAGGGGAGATGGGGGGCGACGCACTGCTCGTACATGCGATCGATCTCGGCGCGGGTTGCCGGATGCTGGCGGCCGTCGACCGTCGTCGTCCGCTCGTATGACTCCGCCGCCAACTTCACGCCCCCTTCTGGGCCGTCCACCGCGGGAAGCCCGTAGAACCCGTCGAGGTGCACGAACCCATGCTGCTGTCCGCCGACGTCCCACACGAACGCGGGCATGTCGCGGAGCTGCGCGTACCCCTCCCGGATCGCAAACCAGTAGAGGAGCTGGCGATAGACCGCGAACATGTCTCGGCCGTCCGGGAACAGATCGCCGATCCACGCGCCGGCGCACAGCAACAGCTGCTTTGAGCGGTACGTCGCCTTGTCGGTCGCGACGGTCACACCGGCACGCTCCGGCGTCCAGCTCTCGACGCGTTCGTTGCACCGGAGGTCGGCGCCGGCGCGGCGGGCCAGCTCGAGCTGCGCGGCGACCCCCGCCTCCGGCCGCAGGTAGCCCGCCTCGGGCTCGTAGTACGCGACGACCTCGTCGTCGACCGTAAACATCGGAAAGCGCTCCCGAATCTCAGCGCTCGTGAGATCCTCGTGCTCGATCGCATATGTCGCCGCTGACGCGCGGGTCTCGTCGAGGAACTCGCTCGGCGGGCGAGCGAGGATCACGATCCCCGACTCGGTCAAGAGCTCGGTCCCGGTGGCGCGCTCGATCTCGCGCCACAGCTCGTGGGAGCGGCGCACCAACGGCACGTACTCCCGGCCCTCGCCGATCGCGAGTCGGGTGATCCTTGTGTCACCGTGAGTTGAACCCCACGGATGCGGTGGCGCGTACTGGTCGATTCCGATCACGTCCACGCCGCGCGCGGCCAGTTGGTAGCACGCGGCGCTGCCCATCGCGCCCAGTCCGACGACGATCACATCGGCGTTGTGGATGCCGAGGATGATCGCTGACGGGGCGACCGCCGGCGTGGCGACCGCCGGCGTGGCGACCGCGGCCTGACGATCCGCGGCCTGACGGTCCGTGGCCTGACGATCCGTGGCCTGACGATCCGTGGCCTGACGATCCGTGGCCTGACGATGCGCGGCCTGACGACCGGAGCGACCATGCATAACTCGCCGAAGCTCCATGCCCGCCGTCGACCCCGTGCAGATAAGCGTCTCAACGGCGCTTATCTGCGGGTTGGGGCGGCGGGTGAGGTGGTTTGTCGTGTTTTGCACCCCGGCCGGCGCGGGAGCGGACAGTTACGAACACGAAGGAGACTTTCGATGGCGGCGACGATGACGGGACGAACCCCGCACCAGTCGTTTCGGCGGGGGTGACCGGCGACGAGTCGGTTGACGAGGTTCAGCTGGTCGCCTCGCGCAGCACAGCCACCAGCCGCGCGACCGCCGCCGTGTAGGCGTGCTCGGGCGGCTTGGCGTAGCCGACCACGAGGGCAGGCGGGTGAGTGTGTACCCCGTGGGCGTACTCGCCCAGCCCCTGGAGCGACAGGCCGCGCTCGTCGGCGCGGGCGACGACATCGTCCTCGCCCACGCCGGCAGGCAGCTCGAGCAAGGCATGGAGCCCGGCGGCGATGCCGGAGACGCGAACTTCTGGCACGTGGCGCCGGTGCGCGGCCACGAGCCTGTCGCGCCGGCGCCGGTACACCAGACGCGAGCGCCGGATGTGCCGGTCGTAGGCTCCGGAGCTGATGAGCTCGGCGAGCGCGAGCTGGTCGATGGCGCTGGTGTTCCGGTCCGCGAGCGCCTTGGCAGCGACGACGCCGTCGATCAGGCGTGTCGGCAGTACGAGCCACCCGAGCCTGATACCGGGCGCCAGCGTCTTGCTCGCGGTTCCGGCGTACACGACGTGCTGAGGAGCGAGAGCCTGGAGGGCGCCCAGCGGGTGGCGGTCGTAGCGGAACTCACCGTCGTAGTCGTCCTCGATGATCAGCCCACCGGACGTGTGCGTCCACTCGGCGGCGAGGGCCCGGCGCCGCGCGACGAGGGGCGTGCCGATCGGGAACTGGTGCGCGGGCGTGAGCAGGGCGACGTCGGCCGATCCGAGACGCTCAATCGCGGCGCCCTCGTGGTCGACGTCCACGGGCGCGAGCTTCAACCCGCATGCAAGGGCGGCCCGGGCGGTGGCCGGCTGGATGTAGCGCTCGATCGCGAGCGTCCGGGCGCCCTGGCCCCGCACGGCCTCGCACAACAGTCGGAACCCCTGCGTGAAGCCCGAGCACACGACTACGTGGTCGGGGGTCGCCCGCACGCCGCGAGCACGCGCGACGTAGTCGGCGAGCGCCGCTCTCAGTTCGGGCAGCCCGCGCGGGTCGCCGTAGTCGAGTGCCCGGAACGAGGCCGCGCTCAGCGCCCGGCGGGTCGCGGCGACCCAGGCCGCGCGGGGGAATGCCGACACGTCCGGCGACCCGGGACGGAGGTCATGCCTGTTGCGGCGTCCTCCGGAGTCGCGGGTCGGAGCCGCCGGCTCGGGGACGTCAGGGCGCTCGGCGACGCGAGTGCCCGAGCCCTGCACCGCGGTGAGCCACCCTTCGGCGACGAGCTGGCCGTAGACCTCGGTAACCGTGTTACGCGCGAGGCCCAGGTCGACGGCCAGTGAGCGCGAAGACGGCAGGCGGATGCCCGGCCGCAGCCGGCCGGTCGACACCGCGTCTCGCAGCGCGGACTCGAGCGCCGCTCTCACGCGGGTTCCCTCGATGTCCAGGTGCAGGTCGACACCGGAAATGGCCCATGTTTTCGCCACCGAAATGGATCTTAACTTCAGGCCGCATCGACGGTAGGTTGTGGCAATGACAACCGCACAGGAACACCACCAGATCCCGGTCCGCCTCGACTTCGACGCCCACGCTACGGACTTCGCGCGTGCGATGGGACACCTCGACAAGTCGGCGACCAAGCAACTCGACAAGGTCGAGTTCGATCAGCTGCTGCGAGAGCTCGTGCGCATCCGGGCCTCGCAGATCAACGGCTGCGCGTACTGCATCGACATGCACACGAAGGACGCTCGCGCCGCGGGCGAGAGCGAGCAGCGGCTGTACGCACTGAGCGCGTGGCGGGAGACGCCGTTCTTCACCGACCGCGAACGCGCGGCGCTCGCGTTCACCGAGGCGGTAACGCTGCTCGCCGACGACCACGTCCCGACCGAGGCCTACGAGGCCGTCGCTCGCCACTTCAACGAGGACGAGATCGCGGCGCTGATCAGTCTGATCGTCACGATCAATGCCTGGAACGCGATCGGCGTGAGCACCCGCGCCTGGATCCCCGGCTCCTACGAGGCATGACGGTGGGATAGCCGTCCGGCCCGGGAGACCTGCGTTCAGATCGCGGACCCGACCAAAGCGACGTCCGCCGGCGGGCGGGCCGTCGCGCGGGGTGGCCCCAGCGGTCGTCAAAATAGCGACTTGATATCACGTCCGACTGGCGTGCAACAATATAGGCGTGATATCACGTGAGGCTGACGAGAGCGGGGCGCCCCGGACCGGAGCATTCTCGCCGCGCGAGCCCCACCACCAGCGCCCCGCAAAGGCGTTCGCCTGCCCGCCGGCCCTCGCCGTAGCCGGCGGCGTGGTCGGGTTGGTCGCCATAGCCATCGCCCTCGGCGCCGGCGGCTACGCCACGTGGTTCAGGGTCGTCGCCGGTGTGGTCGTGGTGGCGGTCGTGCTCGTTGCGCCCGGACTTGTCGTCATACAGCCGAACGAGTCGCGGGTGTTGATCTTGTTCGGCCAGTACGCCGGCACGCTCACCGAAGCTCGGCTGTGGTGGGTCAACCCGTTCACGGTGATCTGGCGGCAGACGATCTCCTTGCGCGTCCGGAACTTCCAGAGCGAGCGGATCAAGGTGAACGACGCGAGCGGCAATCCGATCGAGATCGCCGCGGTCGTGGTGTGGCGGGTCACCGACACGGCCAAGGCGGTGTTCGACGTGGAGAATTTCGTCCAGTACATCACCGTGCAGAGCGAAACCGCGCTCCGTCACCTCGCTAATCAATATCCCTACGACGACTACGCCGGTCGCGACACGGTCTCGCTGCGGGGCAACACGGAGGGGATTCGCGAGAGCCTCCAAACCGAGCTCCAGACGCGCTTGCTCACGGCCGGCATCGAGGTGCTCGAGACGCGCCTGACCCACCTTGCGTACGCGCCCGAGATCGCGGAGGTGATGTTGCGCCGCCAGCAGGCCGAGGCGATCCTGGCCGCCCGGAAGACGATGGTCAGCGGCGCCGTTGGTCTGGTTCAGATGGCACTGGCGCAGCTTGCGGATTCAGACCTCGTCGAGCTCGACCCCGAGCGCAAGGCGACGATGGTGTCCAACCTGATGGTCGTCCTGTCGGGCGACCACTCTCCGACGCCGGTGATCAACACCGGCACCCTCTACACGTGACCGCGCGCCGACATGGCTGAGAGCAAGCGCTTCCTCCTGCGGCTGGACCCGAAGCTGTTCGAAGCGCTCCGGCGGTGGGCTGGGGACGACCTGCGGAGCATCAACGCCCAGATCGAGTACCTGCTCACCGACCAGGCGCGCCGTGCGGGGCGACTTCCTTACGAACGCACGAGGCGACCGCCGGCGCCCGTGGACGCCGAGCCGTTCGAAAACGAGCCCGAACAGCCGGACGACGAGGCGGCGCGGTCGCCCGCTAGGCGACGCTGAGCGCCCGGGCTCGCGGAACGCGTGCCAGGTGACGCTGAGCGCAGCCCGCGGGCCGTCGCCGAACGCAGCTAGGCGACGCCGAGCGCCCGCTGCTGGATCATGCCGGCGAGCCGGATGCGGTCGGCGTCCGCGATGTCGGTGAACTTCAGCGCGACGTGGGTCGACGTCGCGCGGACGACGATGGCGCGGCACGGGATCGGCTCTGGATCCTGGTCGAGGACGAGCTCGAGCCGGAAGTCCGGGCCGTCGGCCAGCCCGGCCGGACGCTCGATCAGGACGCCGCCGACGCTGACGTTCGCGGCGGTGGCCTTGACGCCCTCGCCGCTCTCGCCGTCGGCCGAGATCCGGGCAAGCGCCTGCAGCCTGACGCGCTCGCCGGATCGGCGCTCGGGAAGCTGGACGCCGTCGATCACGACGAACGCGAGCGACGCCTGCTCGGCCTGGCCGGCGGTGGCGATCCCCTTCAGCGCGGTCATCGCGCCGTGGTGCTCGAACAGGAGGTATCCGAGCGCTCCCGGGGTGAACTTGTCGAGCACCTCCGGAGGAAGCTCGGTGATCCGCGCCAGGGTGGCGACGCTCCCCTGAACCGCGGCGACACGACAAGCGACGACGTGATCGTCGCCGTCGATGTGAATTTCTACTGGTTGATTGTGCTTCAGTCGTCGCAAGGCGCTGGGCTCTTCGGCGTTGGGGACGACCGTCCTGGCATCCCCAACAACCCGATGATCGGCGTCCGCCGCCACGTCCTTTAGCCGGAGCGGAGGCAAACCGATACCGCGCGCGCATAGGATGCAGCCGGTGTCGGACGAAGCTCCATCGACCGACGGTCTGTTCGACGTGGCCGGCAAGACCGCGCTCGTGACCGGCGGCGGCCGCGGCATCGGGCTGATGATCGCCGGCGGGCTGGTGCGCGCGGGCGTACGAGTGCTGATCGCGTCGCGCAAGGCGGCCGACCTCGAGGCGGCCGCGGCCGAGCTGCGCCGCGGCGGCGAGTGCGAGGCGATCGCCGCCGACCTCTCGACGCCGGAGGGCGCGCGGGCGCTCGCCGGGGAGGTCCGGGGCCGCGTCGACGCGCTCGACATCCTCGTCAACAACTCCGGAGCCACGTGGGGCGCGCCGCTCGAAGAGTTCCCGCCGTCGGGCTGGGACCGGGTCATCGACACGAACCTCGAGGGCATCTTCCACCTGACCGTCGCGTTGCTGCCGGCGCTCAGGGCGGCAGCCGGCGCTGACGACCCGGCGAGGGTCATCAACATCGGCTCGATCGACGGCCTCCGTGTCCCGTTCGCCGAGAATTACAGCTACAGCGCGAGCAAGGCCGCGGTGCACATGCTCACCCGCCACCTCGCGAAGCGGCTCGCTCCCGAGCACATCACGGTCAACGCGATTGCCCCGGGGCCGTTCGAAAGCAAGATGATGGCCTTCCTGCTCGACGCGCCCGAGGGGCGTGCCGAGGTAGAGCGGCAGGTTCCGCTCGGGCGGATCGGGCGCCCGGACGACGTGGCCGGCCTGACTCTGTTCCTGGCCTCGAGAGCCGGCTCCTACCTAACCGGCGCCGTGATCCCGCTCGACGGCGGCATCACGGGCTGCGGCTGATAGCCACGGACCGAGCGTTGACCGAACCTCGCCGCTGCGAGTCGCTGTGCCCGGTCGACACCGACAGGCGCCGCCGTGACATCCTGAAGGACGATGGGTCCGGACGGCCCGAGCCTCAAGAAGCTCATCCTGGCGCATAAGCGCGCCACCGCGGGGGTGATCGCGGTCGTGGTCGTGCTCGTCGGGGTGATGGTCGCGGCCGCCCTTCCGAGCGCGAGGGCCGTCGCGCTCAGCGACTCGTCGACGTGCTCGGCGTGGGGCTCGGCGAGCCAGGCCCAGCGATCCGCGTACGCTCGCGTATACGTCACCGAGTACGCGAGTAACGGTGCCCGTGACCGAGACACGACCGAGGCCGACCTCACCAGCGCCTGCAGTCACGCCGCCTATCTCGGGGAGGCCGACGACATCAGCCTCGTGGCCGCGATGAACCACGCCTTCTAGACGTGCCGGCATCCTTCGCGCCACCGCTCGATCGCCGCTTCAACGTCCGCGTTCCCCTGCGCGACGGGATCACGCTCGCCGCCGACCTGGTGCTGCCGGCGGAGCGGCCGGCGCCGGCGGTCGTGATGCGCACCCCGTACGGGCGCGGGGGAGATCGGGCCACTGAGCGCGCCGACGCGTTCGCCGGCGCTGGATACGCCGCGGTCTGGGTCGATGTGCGCGGTCGGGGCGACTCGGACGGGGAGTTCGACCCCTACCGCAACGACGGCCTCGACGGCGTCGACGTGATCGCCTGGGCGGCCGCGCAGGATTGGTGTGATGGCGCGGTGGCCACGTACGGCGGCAGCTATCCGGGTCGGATCCAGTGGCTGACGGCTCTGCATCAGCCGCCGGCGCTGCGAGCGATGATCGTGCTCGTCACTCCGTCCGATCCGTTCGTCGAGAACCCGACCGGCGTGCCGGGCCCGATGCACGTCCATTGGTACCGGATGACCGACGGCCGGGTGGCGCAATACACCGAAGCGGTCGACTGGATGGAGGTGTACCGCCATCGGCCGCTCGCGGAGCTCGACGAGGCCGCCGGCTTCCACTCGGCGCTGTGGCGCGAGGAGTGTCGCCATCCGACGCTCGACGCCTGGTGGGAGCCGCTGCGCTACCAGCATCGGATCGCGGAAGTCGACGTCCCGGTCCTGCACATCTCCGGTTGGTATGACGACGAGGAGATCGGAACGCCGGCGAACTTCGCGGCGATGACCGCGGCGGGCCGGTCGGGGCAGCGCCTGCTCATGGGCCCGTGGGGCCACCAGGTGAACTCGGACCGGCGGATCGGCGAGGTCGACTTCGGACGCGAGTCGGTCATCGACCTATACGCGGTCATGACCGGCTTCCTCGACGAGATGGTCCGCGGCCGCCCGCCCACCGAACCCGTTCCACCCGCGCGCGTGTTCCTGATGGGCGCGAACGAGTGGCTCGACGCGTCGGGCTGGCCTGTGCCCGGGAGCGCTGAGCGAATCTGGTACCTCGACAGCGACGGGGGCGCCACTTCGCGGTTCGGGAACGGCCGGCTCGTGGACGCGGCGCCGGACGCCGGCTCCCCGCCCGACGAGTGGCTGCACGATCCCGATCGCCCCGTGCCGTTCCTCACCGGCGCGTCCTCGGCACAGATCGGCGGACCGGATGACTATGCGGGCGTCGAGACTCGCGGCGACGTGCTCGTATTCACCAGCGAGCCGCTGATCGAGCCGATCGATGCGATCGGAGCGGTCCGACTGGTCGCGCATGTCTCGACCTCGGCGGCCGACGCCGACATCGCCGCAAAGCTGCTCGACGTGCACCCGAACGGGTTCGCGCAGCGGCTGTGCGACGGCCTGGTGAGGCTGCGGTACCGCGGCGGCAACGATCGCGCGTTGCCCGTCGAGCCCGGTGCGGTCTACGAGGTCGAGCTTGTGATGTGGGACACCTCGCAGCGCTTCCTCCCGGGTCATCGCATCCGGGTCGAGATCGCCGCCTCGGCACATCCGAAGTTCGCGGCGAACCTGGGCACCGGCGGGGACGACACCACCGCGACCGAAGGCGTGATCGCGCGCAACTCGCTGCACCACGACTCGGCCCGGCCATCGCGACTGGTGCTGACCGTCGTTCCGGGCTCAGCGGGCTGAGGGGAGGCGGCGCACCGCGCTGACCAGGCGGGCGCAGGCGTCCCGTACGCCGTAGCGCGCGGCGAGCGACTGCATCGCCGCTTCATCCACCGGGTAGGAGTCTCGCCGGCCGGCGGGAAGGTCGATCGGCAGATCGTCAACCGGCGGCACGACTCGCAGCGCAGCCTCCAGGTACTCGCGGTCGGCATCGCGGAACTCGCGGTCCCGGAGCACCCCCGCGATGTCGCCGTGCCGGCGGATCATGCCGGCCGCCGTCACCGCACCCACGCCCTTCAGTCCGGGAAGCCCATCCGAGGGATCGCCGCGGAGGATCGCGAAGTCGGCGTATCGGCGACCCGGGATCTCGTAGCGGCGGGTCACCTCGTCTTCGTCGATGACCGCCAGCCCGGCCTTCTCCGGATACAGGACGCAGACCCGGGGCGTCTCGACCAACGAGAACAGATCGCGGTCACCGCTGGCGATCTCGATCGTTCCCGGCGCGAGCCGAGACCAGGTGGCGATCACGTCCTCGGCCTCGTGCTCGGCCACCCCGACCAGGTCGACGCCGATGGCTGCCATGAGTTCGCGGATCACCGGCAGCTGCGGCTCGAGCCCCGGCGGGACCGGTTCGGCCACGCGGTGGGATTTGTAAGTCGGGATCAGCTCGACCCGCCAGTCCGGTCGCCAGTCCTCGTCATCGGCGACGGCGAGATGACGTGGCCGGCGCTGCGCGATCAGGCGGGCGAGGCGCTCGAGGAACCCGCGGATCGCGTTCACGTGGAACCCGTCAGGCCCCGGGTCGCCCGCGGGCACGCCGTAGTACGCGCGGAAGATCACGCTCGATCCGTCGACCAGTAGCCAATCGCAGCTCACGGTGCCTCCATTGAATCGATGCGAAGCGTGTCATCATGTGTTCATGCCCGACGGCGATTCGAACGGCGATAGCTTCGAGGAGACCCTCCGCGCGATCGCGCGGGAGCTCGGGCGCTCGGTCGAGCGCGCGGTGGACAACATCGACGTGGACGAGGTCGCGCAGATGTTCGGCGTCGACGCCGCCGCCGCGCGGGACTGGGTCGAGAGCGCCGGTAGCTGGCTGCGATCGCACGCTGAGCGGTTCGACGACGAGTTCCCGTTTACGATGCCGACCTCCCGCCCGCCCGCCCGCGAGCGGCCGTTCCGAACCGAGGGCAGCGAGGACGCGTTGGGCAGCGCGGCGCCGCATCCACTCGACATGCCGACCGACGAACAGGCGATCGCCCTGGCCGCGCTCGAATCCGGACGCTGGATGGTCGAACCCGGCACCGATGCGCTGACGGGAAGGGGCGAGGGCCCCGGACCGAGCGACGCCCTCGGGATCGTCCGCGAGCTCCGCGTTCGCGACTGGCTCGGCGCGAGCGGCGAGGTTACGCTTGTCGGTCGCCGCGCCCTGAGCCGTTGGCTCGAGGCGTCGATCCCGACCGTGGGACCGGACGCATCGACTCCATAACGCGTGGCCGGGCCCGTAGGATCGGCCCGTGCTCGGTGACGACGTCGCGTTCGCGGGTGTTGCCGGCCAGGCCGAGCTGGTACGCCGTGGCGACGTGTCGGCTCGTGAGCTGGTCGAGCTCTCGCTGGGACGGATCGAACGGCTCGACCGTGAGCTGAACGCGTTCGCCGCGGTCTACGCGGAGCGGGCCTTGCTCGAGGCCCAGCAGGCCGATGCCCGGGTGCGGGCGGGCGAGCGGCGGCCCCTGCTCGGCGTGCCGCTCGCGGTCAAGGACGAGATCGACATCGGCGGCGAGATCACCAGCCACGGGACGGGGGCGATCGTGACGCGCGCGCCGGCCGACGCCGAGGTGGTACGCCGCGTGCGAGCCGCCGGAGCGATCGTGGTGGGCAAGACCAAGATGCCCGAGCTCGGGCTGTGGCCGTTCACCGAGTCGGTGACCTGGGGAGTGACTCGCAATCCGTGGGATCCCGACCGCACGCCCGGCGGCTCGAGTGGCGGCTCGGCGGCCGCGGTCGCGGCGGGGATGGTGCCGGCCGCGCTCGGCGCCGACGGAGCCGGCTCGATTCGCATCCCGGCCGCGTGCTGCGGCGTATTCGGGCTGAAGCCGCAGCGGGACCGGGTGCCGCGCGCTCCCCACGACAGCGACGGCTTTCACTGGGTCGCGTTCGGTTCGTTGACCCGCTCCGTGGCGGACACCGGGCTGATGCTCGACGTGCTCGCGGGCGACGGCGGATTCGAACAGGCCGCTCGGGCACTTCCCGGGCGTCTGCGCATCGGCGTGGTGAAGGAGTTTCCGGTGGGGACGCGCGGCCGACTGTCCGACGACGTGAGCGGCGCGCTCGACTGGACCGCCGATCTCCTCCGTTCGCTCGGGCACACCGTCGCCCCGGCGAAGATCGACATGCGACTTCGCGACGCGCCGGTGATCCTCGGACTGATGTTCAGGGCGATCCACGACCTGGTCGACGAGGTGGAGCGCCCCCAACGCCTCGAGCGGCGCACGCGCGCGTTCGCCCGCCCGGGGGCACTCGTGTCCGACCGCATGACCGAGCGCCTCCGCGAGGCCGAAGGCGGCATGATCGAGCGGCTCGGCCCGGTGTTCGCCGATCACGACGTGTTGCTGACCCCGGTCAGCTCGGCGCCGGCGCCGCCGGCGGGCGTCATGGAAGGACGCGGGGCCGTCGCGACCTACTTCTGGGAGACCAGCTGGGTCCCGTTCACGATTCTGTGGAACATCACCGGTCACCCTGCCGCGTCCGTGCCCGCGGGCCTGACGGCGGACGGGCTGCCGGTCGCGGTCCAGCTAGTCGGCCGAGCGCACGACGAGAGCACGCTCCTGTCGCTCGCGTCCGAGGTCGAGGCCGAGCGCCCCTGGACCGAGCGCCGGCCACCGGTCGCGTAGCGATGCTGTCCGACCTGAGCGCAGCGATCTACGGGTTGATGACCGTGGGCGCGCTTCTGGCGGCCGAGTCGGCGGCCAGCGAGACCTACGCGGAGACGGTGGGGGCGGTCGTTATCACGATGCTCGTCTACCTCCTGGCCCACTCGTATGCGGAATTCACCTCCGAACGCCTGACGGAGCGCGAACCGGCCCGTTTCGCGGCGCTCTGGCGGATCTTGGGAAAGCAGGTGTGGATCCTGTTCGGCGCGGCCATCCCGCTCCTGGCGCTGCTGGTCGATTGGGCGGTCGGCGTGTCGCTCGACGCCGCGGTCATCACCGCGCTGATCACCGCGGCGGTGGTCGTCATGCTGCTCGAGCTCGCGGCCGGGCTGCGGGCCAAGCAGTCGGGTCGCGAGCTTCTCTTCCAGACACTGTTCGGCGCGGTGCTCGGCTTGCTGATAATCGCGCTCCGCCTCGTGCTCCACTAATCTGCTGCGACGGGGCTTCGTCGAACCGGAGGTTTCATGCGGAAACTACTTGTCGTGAGTGCTGTCGCGCTGGGTGCGGCCTTCCCAGGCGCATCCGTCGCCGCTGCCGCCGGACCGCAGCAGACCGTCACCGCCTCGCTGATAACGCGCCCGGCGCACACGCTGGCGCCCGGGACCAAGGTGAGCGCATCCAAGATCTTCGGACAGCGCGTGTTCGTCGACGCCGCGCACGGCTTCGCGCTCGTCGACACCGGGCAGGCCCAGTATCCGGCGGCGACGGCCGACGGCGGCAAGACCTGGAAGACCGACGGACCGGCGCTTCACCTCAACGCCGCGCAGGCGCCGCTCGCGGTCGTCGACATCGGTGCCGCCGGCCGTAACACCGCGTTCGCGTGGGGCACCGGTCAGGTGATCGACACCACCGGGGACGGCGGCAAGCACTGGTACCGCGCGCTGTTCACGCAAGGCATCCCGGTCGCGGTGGTCAAGAACCCGCTCGGGCACCTGGTGGCGTTCGTCGACGGGTCGGGCGGCGCCACGTGGCAGTACGTCTCCAAGGACGGCGGCAAGACCTGGCACCTCGACAAGACGCTAGGCGGGTCCTGAAGGCGAACGCCGCCAGCGTGAGCGCGCAGAGCGCGAACAGCTCGGGGTAGCCGGTGTACCCCCGATAGCGAAAGGCGATCTTGTGGGTACCGGCGGGAACGTCGGTCGCCACCAGCGCCGGCGCCACCATGGTCGTCGGGCGCCGGCGGCCGTCGACTGTGGCCGTCCAGCCGTCGTCGAACGACGCGCTCAGGACGACGACGCCCGGGCGGCGCATGGTGACGGTGGCAGTGACCACGCCCCGCTCGAGATCGTCGTACTCCGAGGTAACCTCGCCTGCGGTCGCATGCCGGGACGGGCGTGGCAATGGCGATGCCCCAGGCCCGCGTCGACCGAAATCAATCTTCAAATAATCACCGGACTCCGCGAGCCGGGACCGGAGGAGCGCGGCGGTGCGCGCACCGAGGTCCGTGCGGTCGGCGGCGAGCGAGCCGACGATCGCGCCGGCTTGGAGGTAGCCGCCGGTCCCGGTGGTCCGGAGGGTGTACGGACCGGCCGTCGCGGCGAGCATCGCGGGGACCGGGGGTGAGGATCCGGCCGGCAGGATCAGGTAGCGGATCCCGAACAGGGCGTAGTCGGACGGGTCGAGCTCGTCGAAGTGATCCTCGGGGCCGGTCATCAGGGAGGCGGTTCGCAGCGTGTAGCCGACCTCGTCGACATCCGCGCTCTCGAGGTACTTGAACACCGGGACCGCGCCGACCGTGAAGTCCGTGCCCCAGTTGGACGGCGTGCCGGCGTAAGTGCGCCCGCCGCCGCCCAACTCAATCAGGCTGATCAGCCGGTCGACCTCCGCGCCCTGACTCGCGTCGGCGCGGCGTTGGGCGGCGATGTGGGCGGCGTTGAGGCGATCGAACGACCGCAGCTCGAGCCACGCCGGCGCGAGCACGATCGCGGCCAACGCGGCGACCGCGGGGCGCGATCGCAATTTTCCGGGGAGGGGGAGCGCCGAGGCGCCG
The DNA here is from genome assembly GCA_963709205.1 of uncultured Solirubrobacterales bacterium. Taxonomy (GTDB): domain Bacteria; phylum Actinomycetota; class Thermoleophilia; order Solirubrobacterales; family Solirubrobacteraceae; genus Palsa-465. Next base: position 87,884 of record CAVPVP010000015.1, on the reverse strand, counting down.
CGCCCGGCAAGCAGCAGCGCCGCGAGTTGGGCTCCCATCGTGAACCGCCGGAAGAAGATGTCGCCGCTCCCGGGAATGGCGCCGACCAGCGAGCCGAAGGTGGTCCGCCCGAACGACAAGAGCAGGCACCCCGCGAGCGCGACCACGAGCGCGCGGCCCGTGGGATCGTCCCACCACCGCGCGCAGGCGAGCGCCAGCCCGATCGCCGCGAGCGCCGTCAGGACAGGGATCCGCCCGTGATCGAGCAGCTGACCCGAGACGAGCCAGCCGAGGACGCGCGCGGCGCCGTAGCCATTCGCGAGGGCCGTCCCGCGCAGCGCCTCGTTGGTCGCGGCCCACGGGCGCTGGTCGATCAGCGGCACGATCACCCACGCCGCCGCGAGCAGCGCGCCGAGGCCAACCGTCCCCGCCCGGCGCGCACCCGTCGCGATCGTTCGGCCCGACACCAGCGGCCAGAGCAGTAGCGGCAGGATCGCCAAGTATCCGGTCTCGAAATGCAGCGCGATCGTCAGCGACACGAACACGACAGCAAGTAGGAGATCGCGGCCGTGGCGGATCGCCCGCCAGCTGAAGCCCCAGGCGAGCGGCAGCGTCATCGACGCCCACAGCTGCGTCCATACGCCGAACCCGGCCCAGACGTACGCGTGTTGCTCGTAGCCGATGCCCGTCGTGCTGACGAGAAGCGGGGACACGAGCGCGGTCGCGCCGCCGGCCGGTCGTCCGGCGCCGAGCAGCCGGGCGCCGAGGTAGACGCTCACCGGCCACAGCGACAGCAGCAGGTAGAGAGACCATCGGAACGCCGTGTCGGGACCTACTACGAGACCGGCCAGTCCGGTGAGCATCGCCGGCAGGCTCTGGTAGTGCAGAAACTGTGGCGAGCCCAGTCCCAGGAACGGAAACCAGCTTTCGAGCGGAACGTGTCCGGCGCGCAACTGCTCGGTCGCGAACCGCACCATCTGCTCGTGGATGGAGCTGTCGTTGAGGTAGGGGACCGCGACCGTCTCGGCCCTGAGACTCAGCAGGTTCCAGCCGACGGCCGCCGCGACGAACAGCCACGGGCCGCGCGATCGCGACCCGTGGCTGCTCGTGAGGCCGGGAGTCAGCTGTTGCCGCTGGTCCCTGAGTTACCCGAGTTGCCGGAATTGCCGCCGTTGCCTGCGGGTGGCGACGTGTGAATCTGGCAGCCGATCACCACCCAGTTCGGAGGGTTCTTGACCGGCGTCTGAGTATGGGTCGACCCGGCGGCCCCGCTGTTGCCGGAATTGCCGCTGTTGCCCGAATTGCCGGAGTTGCCGCTGAGCAGGTGGACCGTTGCCGAGGTCTTTCCGAGGGCTCGCCTGATCTCTCCGCTGTAGGTGGGCAGCGCCGGAGCGGACTTGAGGTGCTGGGGGGTACCCGGGGCACAACTGGCGACGACCGTTTGCGGAAGCGTGCTGACGCATGTCGGCGCGGAGGCGGCGGCCAGCCGGGCAGGAGCGATGTTGACGTGGCCGGCCACGCGCACGGCAGGGAGCACCTGCAACTTGCCGGCCGGAATCTCGCGCGGATCGACCCTGGTCGCCGAGCCCTTGAGGGCGTCGCTCGCAGCGATGCCCTTAGCCAACTGCATCGCGCGGACGGCCGCGGGCGGCAGCACCCGGTAGGCACAGCCGGGCGACACTTCGACGATCCTCGCCCTGATCCCGAGCGCGGCCAGCTTCGCGTTCGCTCCATGGATCGCCGCGATCTGCTGGAGGCGGACCGTGTACGTCCCGTCAGCGTTGCGGCTGACCGCGAACGCGGGTGGGCTGCTCGCGGCGCTGAGCAGCAGCGCCGCGACCGTGGCTACCCCCGCGAGCGCGACGGATGTGCCCGCCAGCAGGCGCGGCCGAGGACGCCGCGCCCGCTTGGCCGCCGGCCTGGTGATCTGCGCGAGATCGGCCCCATGCCTACGCACGAGGTCGCGCCACAGGCGGTCCTCGAATTTACCCATCGCCCTGATGCTCCTTTCTCAGCCGGGCCCGCGCCCGGGACAGCCGCTTGCGCAGCACAACCCGGGAGACGCCGAGAGCCATCGCGGCCTCTTTCGGCGTCAGCCCGGCGAGGTCGACAAATTCGACAGCAGCGCGTTCGAGCTCGGGCAGTTGCGCGCAGCGCTCGATCAGCTCGCGACCGGCGCGCTCAGCGTCGATCTTGGCCGCCAGCTCCTCTATCTCGTCGGTGTCGAGAGGGCGGCGCTGGGCCAGCCTGGCGACGACATCCCGCCCGCTGGCCGTGTGTGCGCAATGCCCGGCGAACACGTGGCCGGCGATCCCGAACAGCCACGCCCGGGCCGTGCCGCGACGCGGATCGAAGCTGCCGAGGGCGCCGGCGGCGCGCACGAACGTCTCCGAGGTCAGGTCAGCGACTACCTGCGGCTCGGCGCAGCGTCGTGCGAAATACGCCATCACGACGTCGATGTTGTTCCGGTAGATCTGCTCGAACTCGGCGAGCGCCGAGCCCGACGGACCGGTGGACACGGTCGCCGCCCCGCGGTCCGAGTAGCCAACCATCATGACCTTCGCGCGTGCTGCTGTGCTCATATGCCGCTAGTTGTCGGATTCGCCCGCGGCTGTGACATCGGTCCGATTGTGACCTCATAGCTTGACGGCGACCACGTAGCGGAACACGTTGTGGATCGACACCCCGCCAGTCGGACCCCGGAAGGGGTCAAGGGCGGCCTCGATCGCCTCGCGGACGCGCTGCTCGCCGGCGACGCGGCTCGCCCGCGCGCCACCGGCGGACGCGAGCAGCGCTCGCACCGTCGTCTCGGTGTCGGGGTAGGTCCAGGCGAGAGCCACCTCGCCGGCGTTGACCAGCCGGAGCCCGGCGGCGTGTTCGAGCGCGCGTTCGAGTCCGCCCGGCGACGACAGCGCGTAGGGCGCGTAGCCGTCGTCCGCCGGCTCGTCGACCAACGCCTTCATCGCCAGGTGGAGCGCGGTGCCCTGGTTGCGCTCGGGCTCGGCAAACGTGGCCGCGGCGAGGTGTCCCGTTGGCGCGAGGACTCGCGCGGCCTCGGCGAGCGCCCTCGCGGGGTCGAGCGCGAACTGGAAGCCGTTGACCGACGTGACCACGTCGAACCGCGAGTCGGGGAGAGGCAGCGCGTCCATCTCGCCCTCGAGGAAGGTGCCGTTCGGGGTTCGCTCGCGCGCGATCTCGAGCAGCGCCGGCGTGACGTCCACGCCGGTCACCTCGGCCCCACGGGCGGCCGCGAGCGCGGCGGCATAGCCCGACCCGCAGGCGATGTCGAGCAGCCGGGTCCCGGGGCCTGTGACCGTCTGGTCGAGCAGCTCGTCGAACAGTTGGCGGTTCTGCGGCTCGGCGATCTCCGCCCAGTCGCGCGGGTTCGAGCTCCACAGCTCACGTTGCTCGGCTACGTGAGAGCGTTGGCTCATCGCGAGGGTTCGATGTTCTGGTTGAGGCGGAAGACGTTGTCGGGGTCGTACTCAGCCTTGACCGCGCGTAACCGTGCGAGCGTCGGCCCATAGGCGACGGCCGCGGCGCCGTGGTCGTCGCCGTCGGCCATGAAGTTGGAATATGCGCCGCCGGTCAGGTGTGGCTCGAGCGCGGCGAACGTGCCGCGCACCCAGGCGATCTCGTCGTCCGTGGCCGCCGGGTCGCGCCACTGTCCGGCGATGTTGATCAGCCAGCGCGCCTCTCGATGCGGGAACGCCGTGGCGTCGTTCGGCACGTCGCGGATCGCACCGCCGAGCGAGAGGACCTCGATCACGGAGATTGGCGAGCCGACCTCGCCACCCCGGTCGATCAGGGAGTTGATCGTCGGATCGGTGAGCTCGGCGGCGAACCCGGCCTTGAGGTAGGCGTGGAGCGTGCCGGGCGCGAGCAGGTCGTCGGTGATCGACTGGATCGTGAGGTAGGGGACGGCGGCGAGCTCGCCGGCGGGAGGGTCGAGCTCGCGTTCGATCTCGCGGAGAAGTGCGAGCCCCTCGTCGACCGGGCCCGACCACTCGATCAGCGACATCACCCCAGGCGCGCCTTCGAGCGCATCCGTCATCCACGGCGCCTCGGCGGGCCCGCGTCGCATGAAGCTCGTCCACAGCAGCTCGTTGCGCGCGCCGGGCGCGCTCATCGTCCGTTCGCCCATGGCGAGGACGTCGGCGGCGCGCTCCAGGGGATGGAACGTGGCCAGGATCGGCAGCACGTTGAGCTCGTGAGCGCGGAACTCGAACTCCGTGACCACGCCGAAGTTTCCGCCACCGCCACGCAGAGCCCAGAACAGGTCCGGGTTCTCGTCCTGCGCGGCGCGGACGAACCGGCCGTCGGCGAGCACGATGACGGCGGACAAGAGCGAGTCGATCGTGAGCCCGAACCGGCGCATCAGCCGGCCGACGCCACCGCCGAGGGTGAGGCCCCCGACCCCCGTATGCGACACGACGCCGGCGGGGACGACGAGCCCGTGCGCCTGGGCGGCGCCGTCGACGTCGCCGAGAAGCGCCCCGCCACCGACGCGCACGCGGCGGTGGGCCGCGTCGACGATCACGTGGTTGAGCGGCCGGAGGTCGAGCACGATCCCGCCGTCGACGGTCGAGAAACCGGGGAGGGAGTGCCCGCCTCCGCGGACGGCGATCTGCAGGCGGTGCCGGCGGGCGTACGAGATCGCGGCGGCGACGTCGGTAGGCGAGGCGCACCGGGCGACCAGCGCCGGGCGGCGATCGTGCATCACGTTCCAGACGGCGCGCGTCGCGTCGTAGTTGGCGTCCTCCGGGCGGACCACGCGCCCCGTGAAGCCGGGAATGGATCGCTCTCGTACCGCGCTCATTGGTCCCGCGCTCATTGTCTTCCTCGCTCGAATCTTGAAATCTCTATACCTCTATAGGTATTGCCGTACTCTATCATCCGCGGCGTGGCGACGGAAGAGGAGACGCCCACCGATCTCGCCGTCGTCCTGCACGATCTCGCCTGGCTACTGCCCCGGACGATCGGGCGCGAGACGGAACCGGCGCAGGTGCTGCCGCCTTCGGAGCTCGAGATCATGCGCCTGCTCGTCCGGCGCCCCGGCCTGAGCGTGAATGAGACCGCGGCCGAGCTGCGCCTCGCCCCCGCGAACGTGTCGACCGCCTTGAGAGCGCTCGAGGCGAGGGGACTGCTCGAGCGCCGGCGAGATCCGGTCGACGGACGTGTGGTGCGGCTGCACCCGACCGCCGCGGCGCTCGCCCACCGGCACGATCAGGAGCAAGCGTGGGGGAGCGCGCTCGCGCAGGCGCTCGCCGGGCTCCCGAAGGCCGACGCGAAGCGGACGCTCGCGGCGACGGGGTCTCTACGCGCGCTCGCCGCGGTACTGGGCGGCTACTGACGCTGGCGGTCGCGCGCCTTCGCTACGGTCAGGCGCGATCGAGAGTGCGAGTATGGATCGCTTTGCTGACCGTGACCGCGTGCACCCTGTGCGCGCCCGCTTGCGCGATGGCCGTGGGTTGGGGAATCAACCTGGACGGGACGGTCGAGCCGGGTGCCTCGGCGGCGTTCACCTATCAGAGCAATCCGTATTTCGCCGACCTACTCGGCGGCGCATCGTGCGCGCAGGCGACATCGAACGCGATCTGCTACGCCAAGCTTTACGTTCCTTGGGACGCCGTGAACGACGGCAAGGGAAGCTTCGCGGCCGGAACCTGTCAGAAATCGCCGGCCGGTCCGGGGACTCCGGCGGCCGCGTTCGTCGATGACGTCGCGGCGGCGGCGCGAGCGGTGGGCGTGGGTCACGTTCTCGTGGGGCTCACGTCCGCACCGAGCACGTCCGCGGACGACATCTGGCCGACCGACAGCGGGTACGAGTGTGGGCTTGCCGGACTCGAACAGGCCGCGCCCGGCGTCACCCAGTGGGAGATATTCAACGAGCCAGACTCCGCGTACATTCCGGATTCGGTCGCAGGTGGCGGTCCGAATTGCAAGGCTCGAAACGGCGCCTGGGTCGCGAGCCAGGATCAGTGCGTGCTAGGGAGTCCGAAGGTGACTCCGTCGGGCGGAAACGGCCACGGCGGAAGTGCCCAAGCGGCCGCGTACTGGTACCTCGACGCCAGCAAGGTGAGTCCGCGCGACACGCTGGTTGCCGGCGGGTTCAACTTCAACACCTCGAGCTGTCTCGCCACGGAGTGTTACTACCTGACTGGGTACTTTCGCACGCTCTCGGCGATCGATCCGAACCCGCCCGACGCGATCTCGCTTCACCCGTACCTGGACGTCGACTATGCGGCGCTCAATGGTGGCGATCCGCTGCCTCCGGCAAGCTCCGGCCTGCCGAGCGCGCGCGGCGCGATCGCCGCCATCGACGCGATCTATCCGACCGATCCGCAGGTCTGGCTGACCGAGGTCGGCGTGTGGCTGACCTACTGGGGAAAGGACGAGGTGACGAGCGTGTGCGGTGACGGAAATCCGCAGGACGACGGCACCTGGGAGGCGTGTCTCAACGGTGATCCGACTGCGCAGGCACTGGCGGCCGAGGGATACCTCCGCCTCCCGAGCGAGTCACCACAGATCACGCGGGTCTACTACTACGACTTCGACAACCAGAACGTCGGGTGGGACTCCGGGTTGGTGAACCTCAACGGTCCGCTGGTCGGTGCGAGCGGCTACGGCACGCCGCGCATGAGCTGGTGCGTCCTGCACAACTTCGCACTCGGGCAGGCTCCCGCCGCCGCCGAGGTGAATGCGGTCCGGCCGGGGTCGAGGTGCAACGACCAGAACCCGGCCGACGCGACGTACGCGCCGGTCGTGGCCCAGCACTTCGTCGCCGACGCGCCGTCTGCTCCTGCAGCGGCCGCGGAGCCGCCCGGTCAGGTGGGCCGGGAGTTCATATTGACGGTGGCGGAGGGCGTGAAGACGCTGCTGGGCTCGCTCGTCCCCGGAACTACCGCCTAGTGGTCTCTTTCGTAGCTATGGCTGGACGACTCAGCCGAGCGCGACCGCGGCCTCCGGAGTCGCGACGTGGAAGCTGAAGCTCTCCTCCAGATACAGCCGAACCTTCTCGGCGTCATGCGACTCGTACCCGATCGAGAGGTCCTGGCCTGACTCGAATACGAAGTCGCCGCCGCGGAGGCTGACCACGACTGCGCCACCGACGCCGGGGGCCCAGACGATCGGACCGTCGATGATCTTGCGCAGGTGCTCGAACAGCGGGTAGCCCCCGTGCTCAGCGCCCTCGACGACGCGCTGGTATTCCTCTCCACCGAGGGCCAGGCCATATGGGCCGCTGATCCCGCTCTGCAACAGTCGCTCGACCGCCGCCGCCACCGGCCGCCGGTACGCATCGGGCTTGCTGCCGAGCGTGAGCCCCTTGTGCGGCGACGCATCGGCGATCCCCTCCATCACTCCCTTCCAGCCATGGAAGACGGCCTTGTTCTCGGCCACAGCGATCTGGTGCGCGGCGTTATCGAGCGGCTCGAGGTCGGCGTCGTCGGCCCCGCGGTCGATGTCGCGTAGTTCGGACAGCGGGAGCTCGAAGTGCGCGCGGGCCTCGACCAGCGGCAGCACGCGTCGCTGCGCGCCGACGACCCCTTCGCAGGGAGCCGCCTTGACCGGGGTGATGCGCCCCAGGTTCGTGGCCGAGTACTCCCAGCCGTGAGGGCCCGAGAAGTCCACGAGCTTTCGGGCGGCGAGCGCCGGCGCGAGCCGCTCGCGCGCCTCGTCGTCGAGCTCGTTCCAGCCCGAGTCGCTAATCGGTGCGAGTGAGCGCAGAAGATGGTTCATCGCAAGGCTCCCTTCAGGCTGCCGATACCAAGTGATCCGCCGAGATACGCAGGATCGCCGTCCGCGCCGTCGCCCTCGAACGTCTCCGCCTCGGCCTCCTCGCCGCGCTCGACGATGTCGCCGGGCTGGAACAGGATGCCTTGGGCGATCTCGCGCCACGCCGGCGAGCGCCGCAGCAGGAACTCGAGGTCCATGCTGAAGTGCTTGAACTCCTCTCCTTGGGCGTCGCGCATGACCGCGAGCGCCTCGGGATCGGTCTCGACCGCGATCCGCTGCTCATACCAACCGATCGCTTCGGCCTCCTCGGTGAGGGAGGCGCACAGCCGCGCGAACGTTCGAGTCGCGGGCGGCAGCTCCTCGGGCGGTTCGTGGTACTGGTCGAAACCCATGAGCTCTCCTTGTGGTGGCGTCGGTTGCGGATCAACCTACTTGAGCGGCGGATCGAGCACCAGCAAACCCGTGTCGTAATGCATAGCAATTCCGTATAACGGCCTCCCGTAAGCTCGGACGGGTGACCGAGGAGCTCGGAGCGCCGGCGTGGAGCGGGGAGCACGTGGTGCTCACCGGCAGCTGCTCCTGGACCGACAAGACCCTGGTCGAGGAGGCCGACTGGTATCCGCGGCGGACGATGTCGGCCGAGGAGCGGCTGCGCTACTACGCGTCCCAGTTCCCGCTGACCGAGATCGACTCGACCTATTACGCGCCGCCGGCGGAGAGACAGGTAGCGCTGTGGGCCGAGAGGACGCCCGACGGGTTCCGCTTCGACGTCAAGGCTTACTCGCTCCTGACCGGGCATCCCACCCGGCCCAAGTCTCTGTGGCGCGACCTACGCGAGGGTTTGAGCCCTGAGGACGCCGAGAAGCGGAACATCTACCCCAAGCACCTCGGGCCCGACGCGATGGATGAGGCGTGGCGCCGGTTCGAGTCGGCGCTGCGACCGATGCACGACGCCGGGAAGCTCGGCGCGGTGCTGTTCCAGTATCCGCCGTGGTTCGGTCCACGTAAGGACAACCGGGCGGAGATCGAGGCGCTACGCGAGCGCCTGCCCGATTACCGGATCAGCGTCGAGTTCCGCTCGCCGCGGTGGCTGGCCGAGGAGCGCGACCGGGAACGCACGCTGGCGATGCTCGAGGAGCACGGCCTCGTGTTCGTGAGCGTCGACGCGCCACCGGTGTCCGGCTTGTCGCGGGTGATGGCGGTGACCAATCCGGATCTGTTCCTGATGCGGTTCCACGGGCGCTCGGACAGTACGTGGAAGGACACCTCGGGCTCGGCGGCCGAGCGATTTCGCTACCTGTACTCGGATGAGGAGCTCGAGGAACTGGCCCGGCCGATCGCCGAGCACGCCGAGGAGGCCCGCGAGACGCACCTGCTGATGAACAACTGCTACCGCGACTACGCGGTGAGGAACGCGTCTGAGCTTCGCGAGATCCTGGCGCACTAGGCGATGCGACTGCGATTTGGGGCGATTGTCGCGCCAAATCGCAGTCGCCTCCGCGGTTGGGGCGCAACCACGTAGCCGGACGTCCGACCTTATAGCGCACCTCTTATCTGCAATCGATAGCATCGCGGTAGCGCCGGAGCCGCTCGGACATTGAGCCGGGAAGCACGGGCGCCCATATCCCCGCAGGTGCAGGCGCCGCGCGAGGGGTTTCCCCCCGTCGCCGAGGGGCTCCCAGTCGCCGTGAACGTCACAGGACAAGGAGGACCCGATGGGATCAACACCCTCAGCCGCGCCCGTCGAGCACGTAAGGCCGGTCTCAATGCCGCTCGTGGATCGACTCGCCAGCGCCGTCGTGACGGCGGTGCCGCCGATCATGGTCGCCGTCGGAATGTGGTTCGGTTGGATCGGCAACCTCCTGAACTGGCAGGACCTCCTGATCCTCGCCGTGTTCTACATGGGGGTGGGAACCGGCATCACGGTCGGCTTTCACCGTCTGCTGACCCACGGCAGCTTCAAATGTCACCGCCTCACCCGGGCGGCGTTCGCCGCGCTCGGCTCGGCCGCGGCCGAGGGGCCCGTGATCGACTGGGTGGCCACTCATCGAAAGCACCACCAGTTCTCGGACGCCGACGGGGACCCGCACAGCCCGCACGTCGGGCACGGAACCGGCTGGCTGGGCGCGATCAGGGGACTCGTCCACGCCCACCTCGGTTGGGTCTTCACCGACATGGAGGTGGCCGACGAGCGCCGCTACGCCAAGGATCTGCTCGCCGACCCCTGGCTCCGGTTCGTCAACGAGACGTTCATCGTCTGGGTGCTGGCGGGGCTCGCCGCCGCGTTTGGGCTCGGGGTCGCGCTCACCGGTAACGTGGCGGGCGGCCTGACCGCGCTGCTCTGGGGCGGCGCGGCCCGCATCTTCTTCATGCACCACGCCACCTTCAGCATCAACTCGCTGTGCCACTTCTTCGGCCGCCAGGACTACGACACCCGGGATGAGTCTCGCAACCTCGCGTGGTTGGCGATACCGACCTGGGGCGAGGCCTGGCACAACAATCACCATGCATTCCCGTGCTCGTACCGGCACGGACTGAAGCGGTGGCAGGTCGATCCATCCGCGGCCATCATCCGGCTCATGGAGGTGGCCGGCCTGGCCTGGGACGTCGTCCGCGTGAGCCCTGACCGCAGGGACAGCAAGGCGCTGGCCGGGGCCGCCCTGTAAGAGCCAGAAACGGTGGCTTTCTCCCAGACGGCTCCCCTCCGGCGTGCGCTGACGACGAGCCTGCCGCGCCGGCCGTTCGGCGTGCGCTTCTGGGACGGGAGCGACGTGCCGGCGACCGAGCCCGACGCGCCCACGCTCACGGTGCTGACGCCGCGGGCGCTCGCCCATGCCCTACGGGCCCCCGGCGAGCTCGGGCTCGGCCGGGCCTACGTGGCGGGGATGCTCGAGGTCGACGACATGGAGGCCGCACTTCGGATGGTGGACGAATTCGAGCCACCGGACCTCTCGCTCGGGCAGCAGGCCGCGCTCGCGCTGGCGGTGATCCGCGCTTGCGGGCTCGTGGTCCCGCCCCCGGTCCCGGCCACCGAATTGCGGCTCCGCGGCCAGCGGCACACGATTTCGCGCGACCGACGCGCTGTCCGCCACCACTACGACGTCGGCAACGACTTCTTCGCGCTGTTCCTCGACCGCTCGATGACCTACAGCTGCGCGTATTTCGCCGGCGGCGCCCAAACGCTCGAGGAGGCCCAGGAAGCCAAGCTCGAGCTGGTGTGCCGGAAGCTTGGCCTCCGCGAGGGCGAGCGCGTCCTCGACGTCGGCTGCGGTTGGGGCAGCTTCGTGATCCATGCGGCGACTCACCACGGGGTCCGCGGGGTCGGGATCACGCTGTCCGACCACCAGGCTCAGCTGGCGCGCGAACGTGCCCGCGAAGCGGGCGTGGCGGACCGCGTGGAGTTCCGCGTTGCCGACTACCGCGAGGTGTCCGACGGACCGTTCGACGCGATCGCGAGCATCGGGATGGTCGAGCACGTGGGGGAGGAGCAGATCGACGTCTACGCGCAACGCCTCCATGGCTTGCTCAAGCCTGGCGGCAGGCTCCTCAACCACGGGATCGCCAAGCTCAAGGACTTCGACACCCCGGACGAGGGCGCGTTCTCGGAGCGGTTCGTGTTCCCGGACGGCGTCCCGCTGCCTCTGTCGCGGGTTCTGCGCGCACTGGAGCGCGCCGAGTTCACCACGACCCACGTCGAGGGGCTCCAGAACGACTACGCCAAGACGATCGGCTTCTGGATCGATCGCTTCGACGCAAATTGGGACGATGCGGTGCGACTCGCGGGGATCGAGCGCGTGCGGGTGTGGCGTCTGTATCTCCGCGCCGCCAGGCAGGGCTTCGAGACCGGCTGGGCCTCGGTCTACCAGGTGCTCGCACACCGCTGATTTGCCTGTGGATGCGCCGGCGCGTGCCGACGCGCGCGCTCCGAGGTCCGCCCGACTTCACGCGGCACACCGGTTGGGGTATGGTCGCGTTTGCCCAGCAAACCTGGAAGGGAGAGGCATGAGTAGAACCGTTCCCGTCCGCTTGAACGTCAACGGCGTCGAGCACCACCTCGAGGTGGAGCCGCGCCTGTTGCTGGTCCATGCGATACGTGATCACTTGGGGCTGACTGGCACGCACGTCGGCTGCGATACGTCCAACTGCGGAGCTTGCACGATCCACATGGACGGGAAGTCCGTCAAATCGTGCACTGTGCTCGCCGTCCAGGCCGACGGCGCCGCGCTGACGACGATCGAGGGCATGGCCACCGAGAACGAACTGCACCCGCTGCAGGAGGCGTTCTGGAACGACCACGGCCTGCAGTGCGGCTATTGCACGCCCGGCATGATCATGGCGGCGGCGGGGCTCCTCGCCGAGAACCCGAATCCGACCGAGGAAGAGGTTCGCCACGGGCTCGAGGGCAATCTCTGCCGCTGCACCGGCTATCACAACATCGTCAAGGCCGTGCTCGATGCCGCGAAGGTGAAGGGCGCGACGGTCTCACAAGAGTCGGGGGTTTCGTCATGAGCACGACGGTCGATGGCGCAGCGACCAACGGCAGTCCGTACGTCGGACGCTCTCTCCGCCGCAAGGAGGATCCTCGCCTGATCACCGGGCGGGCGAGCTACGTCGACGACATCAACCTCGTCGGGCAGCTATGGGCGGCGTGGGTGCGCTCGCCCGAGGCGCACGCGAAGATCCTCTCGATCGACACGTCCGCTGCCAAGGCGCGCGACGGAATCTGGGCCGTCTACACCAACGAGGATCTCGACATGGAGGCCGGCCTGCCGATGGCGTGGGTGCCGCCCGGCGTCACCGTCAACACCCCCGATCACTGGGTCCTCGCCAAGGGCGAGGTCAAGCACGTCGGCGATCCGGTCGCGCTCGTCATCGGCGACGACCGCTACGCGGTGGTCGACGCGGCCGAGGATGTCGTCGTCGAGTACGAGCCGCTCCCGGTCGTTACCGATCCGGAGAAGGCGCTCGAGCCTGGTTCGCCGCTCGTCCACGAGCAGTTCGGGACCAACAAGGTCGCCGATTGGTCACTCGGCGGCGGGGACCTCGAGGCCGGCTTCGCCGAGGCGGACGTCATCATCGAGCGTCGCATCGTCAACCATCGCATGGCCGGGGCAGCGATCGAGCCGCGCGGGGTGCTGGCCGAATATCGCGGGGAAAAGCTGACAGTGTGGAGCTCGACCCAGGTTCCGCACTTCCTCCGCCTGTTCCTGGCGCTCCTGGTCGGCATCCCCGAGGACCGGGTCCGCGTGATCGCGCCCGAAGTCGGGGGCGGTTTCGGCTCCAAGCTCAACATCTACGCCGAGGAGATCGGCTGCGCGTGGGCGTCGCGCAAGCTGGGGCGTCCGGTGAAGTGGATCGAGACGCGTTCCGAAGGTCTGATGGTCACCCACCACGGGCGTGACCAGATCGACTACGTCAAGGTCGGCGCGAAGCGCGACGGCACGCTCACGGCCTGGCACACGAAGATCATCGCCGACATCGGCGCCTACCAATTGCTCCTGACGCCGCTGATCCCGCCGCTGAGCGCGTTCGTGATGTGCGGTGTTTACAACACGCCGGCCGTGGTGACCGACGTGACCAGCGTGCACACGAACAAGTTCCCGACGGACGCGATCCGGGGAGCGGGCCGCCCCGAGGCGACCCACCTGATCGAGGTCGTGATGGACCAGCTCGCGCACGAGCTGGGGATGGATGCCCTCGAGCTGCGGCGGAAGAACTTCATCCCGCCGTTCGCGACCGGCCACGAGACCCCGATCGGCGTCGTGTACGACTCCGGGAACTACGAGGCCGCGCTCGACAAGCTGCTCGAGCACATCGACCCCGCGGCAGTGCGCGCGGAGGCCGAGATGCTGCGCGAGAAGGGGATCTACCGCGGCATCGGCTTCTCCACCTACACCGAGATCTGCGGCAACGCGCCGTCGCGAGCCGTGGGACCCGGCGGGTTCGGACTACAGGGCGGCGGCTGGGAGTCCGCCACGGTCCGCGTCCACGCCACCGGCTCGGTGACGTTGTACACGGGCACCTCTCCTCACGGCCAGGGCCACGAGACGGGGTTCGCCCAGATCGTCGCCGACCGACTCGGCCTCGATCCCTCCCAGGTGGAGGTGATCCACGGCGACACGGACACGGGACCGTTCGGACTCGATACCTATGGGTCGCGCTCGCTCGCGGTCGGCGGCGAGGCGGCGGCACGCGCCGCCAACAAGGTCGCGGCCAAAGCCAAGACGATCGTCGCCCACCAGCTCGAGGCCGCGCCCGAGGACATCGAGCTGAAAGACGGCAAGTTCTCGGTGCGCGGATCGCCCGATAAGGGGCTGACGCTTGCCGAGGTGGCGGGCGCCGCGTACGTCACGATGGACATGCCCGAGGGGATGGAGCCGGGACTCGACGAGCAGTCGTTCTACGACCCGGAGAACTTCGTGTTCCCGTTCGGCGCGCATGCGTGCGTGGTCGACGTCGACCCGGAGACCGGAAAGGTCAAGGTGGTCCGCTGGGTCGCGGTTGACGACTGCGGGCCGGCGATCAACCCGATGCTCATCGACGGCCAGGTGCACGGAGGAATCGTGCACGGAATCGGGCAGGCGCTGTACGAGCGCATCCACTACGACGAGACCGGCCAGCTGGTGACCGGCACGTTCGTGGATTACGCGCTGGCGACAGCGGCGGAGCTGCCCAGCTTCGAGACCGATCGCACGGAGACGCCGAGCCCGGTCAACTCGCTCGCCGTCAAGGGCGTCGGCGAGGCTGGCACGATCGCCGCGACCCCAGCGGTCACCAACGCCGTGATCGACGCGTTGCGTCCGCTTGGCGTCGATTTCATCAACATGCCGCTCTCCCCGATGCGCGTGTGGGAGGCAATTCAGGAAGCCAAGGGAGGTGTGCCGGCATGATTCCGGCCGAGTTCGATTACACCGCGCCGGACACGCTGGACGATGCGATCCAGGCGCTCACCGACGGTGGCGAGGACGCCAAGCTACTCGCTGGCGGGCATTCGCTGCTGCCGCTGATGAAGCTGCGCCTGGCCGCTCCCTCGCTGCTCGTGGACCTGCGCAAGGTCCCCGGGCTGCACGGGATCCACCGCGAGGACGGAACCTGGCGGATCGGGGCACTGACCGCCCACGCCGAGCTCGAGCACACCCCCGACCTGGGTGTGGTCGCGCTGACCGCCGGGACGATCGCGGATCCGCAGGTGCGCAATCGGGGGACAATCGGCGGATCGCTGGCCCACGGCGATCCAGCGTCCGACCTACCCGCGGTGATGATGATCTGCGACGCCACGGTGACGTTGCAGGGCGCGGGAGGTCAGCAGCGCAGCGTCTCGGCGAACGAGCTGTTCCGCAACTACCTCGAGACCGCGATCGAGCCGACCGAGGTCCTGACCGAGGTGCGGATGCCCGCCTACGACGGATGGGGCTACAGCTACCAGAAGTTCAACCGCCGCAGCGAGGACTGGGCGATGGTGGCGGTCAGCACGCTCGTCAAGCAAACCGGCGACGTGTGCGAGGACATCCGCGTCGGCCTCACGAACATGTCGTCGGTGCCGATCCGGGCAAGCGCGGTCGAGGATGCGCTGCGAGGTCAACCGCTGAACGCGGACAGCATCGCCAGGGCCGCCGAGCAGGCGGCTGAGGGCACTGATCCGCCCGCCGACCTGAACGCGAGCGCCGATTACAAGCGCCATCTGGCGCGAGTGCTCACCCGGCGCGCCCTCGAACAGGCAGCTGGGCTGCCATGATGGCTGTGTGACTTTTTCGCAAATTGGCTCTGTGGAGGCGGCGACTGAGGCGCTCGCCTCCCAGGGCTACCTGGCCGATCGGCCGCTCGCGCTGGCCGTCCAACTAGCCGTCGTCCTGGAGCAGCCGCTGCTGCTCGAGGGAGAGGCCGGCGTGGGCAAGACCGAGGTGGCGCGGGCGCTGGCGGGCGCCACCGGGGCGCGCCTGATCCGCCTGCAGTGCCATGAGGGGATCGACGTGCACCACGCGGTGTACGACTGGGACTATCCGCGACAGCTGCTTGCGCTGCGCGCCGCCGAAGGCGGGGTCGACGAGGGCGAGCTGTTCTCGCGCCGCTTCCTCCTCCGGCGTCCGTTGTTGGATGCTTTGGAGGCGGGAGCAGATCGGCCGGTCGTGCTGCTGATCGACGAGATCGACCGGGCCGACGACGAGTTCGAGGCGTTCCTGCTCGAGTTCCTGGCCGACTTCGCGGTCACGATCCCAGAGCTCGGCACGATCACGGCGGCGCGGCCCCCGACCGTGTTCCTGACCTCGAACCGCACGCGCGAGCTCCATGACGCGCTCAAGCGGCGCTGCCTGTACCACTGGATCGACTACCCGAGCGCGGAGCTCGAGCGCGAGATAGTGCGGGCGCGAATCCCGGGCGTGCCCCAGGGGATCGCCAACCGCGTGGTGACAGCTGTTTCGCGGCTCCGCGAGCAGGGAGACCTGTACAAGCTGCCGGGCGTGGGCGAGACGATCGTGTGGGCCAGGGCGCTGCTCCAGCTCGGCGACGACACCGACCTCGAGGAGACCCTCGGCGTGGCGCTGAAGGTGCACGAGGATGTGGAGCGCGTGATCGCACGGGGAGTCCTCGACGGTGTCTGATCAGCTGGCCCCGGAGGTCGCGGACGGTGTCTGATCAGCTGGCGCCCGAGGTCGCGGACGGTGTCACGAATGGGCTGGCCGAGCTCGCGGCGGGTCTGAGGGCTCAGGGCTCTCGGGTCGGCATGGGCGAGCTGCTGACCGCGCACCGGGCGCTCGAGGCGGTCGATTGCATGTCACGCGAGGACGCGAAGCTCGCTCTACGAGCGGTGCTGTGCTCGGATCGGGGTGACCTGCCGAAGTTCGAGTTCGCGTTCCTGGCGGTGTACGGCAGCGGCGCGCCGCTCGGGCACTCCCCGTTCGACGAGCTCACGGGCATGGAGCGCGAGGCCCTGCCGCATGCCGGGTTTCAGAGCAACGCGGGTGCTCGGCCACCGGCGCAGGATGCCGAGCTGGATCCAGTTCCGGCGGCGTGGAGCGACGTCGAACTGCTGGGCCACAAGGACTTCGCGAACTACACCGACGCCGAGATGGCGATCGCCCGGATCCTGATCGCGCGGCTGGCGCGGCGGGGACCGACCCGACTGTCCCGGCGCACCCGCCCCGACCGCCGGCGCGGCCACACCCCCGACCTGCGATTGATGGTCCGATCTTCCTTGCGGACGGCAGGGGAGCCGATCGAGCGCCACTGGCGTGCGCCCTCCTGGCGACCGCGGCCGGTCGTGCTCGTGTGCGACGTGTCCGGGTCGATGACGCCGTACGCCCGGATGCTGCTCCAGTACATGCACGCCTCGGTCGCCGCGCGCCGACGTGTGGAAGCGTTCGCGTTCGGCACCCGGCTGACCCGGATCACCCACGAGCTCGGCGGCCGCGACCACGACCGGGCGCTCGAGCGCGCCACCGACGCCGTTATGGACTTCTCGGGTGGCACCCGAATCGGAGACGCGCTGGCCACGCTGAACCGCGAGCACGGCCGCCGGGTGGGACGGGGCGCCGTCGTGGTGATCTTGTCCGATGGCTGGGACCGCGGCGACCCCGAGGAGCTCGGGCTCGAGATGGCTCGGCTGCGCCGCAGCGCGCATCGCCTGGTGTGGTTGAACCCGCTCGCGGCGC
Organism: uncultured Solirubrobacterales bacterium; assembly: GCA_963709205.1. GTDB lineage: Bacteria > Actinomycetota > Thermoleophilia > Solirubrobacterales > Solirubrobacteraceae > Palsa-465. Next base: position 70,518 of record CAVPVP010000015.1, on the reverse strand, counting down.
ATCCCGAGTTCGCGCCGCTGACGCGCGGCATGCGCGCCGCGATCCCGCACACGGACGAGCTGTTGGCCGGAAATTCGCTCGCCTCGCTCGAGCATCTAGCTGTCATCCTTGAGGAGATCTGAACCATGAAAGAGGTCCTGACTGAGATTGGGGTTTGGGAGGCGCGGGGGGACCGGATCGCGCTGGCGACCGTGATCGACGTTCAGCGGTCGGCGCCCCGCCCACCGGGGTCGAAGATGGCCGTCAACGAACACGGCGAGATCGCCGGCTCAGTGTCGGGCGGGTGCGTCGAGGGAGCCGTCGCGGAGATCGCGGACGGCATCCTGCGCGGCGACCCGCCACAACTCGTCCACTTCGGGATCGCCGACTCGGACGCCTGGGACGTCGGCCTGCCCTGCGGCGGCGAGATCGACGTGTGGGTGGAGGCGTATGACTACGATTCCCGCCCACCCCGCTTCGAGGCGGTCGCGCGCGCCGGCGGACGGGCCGCCGAGGTGACCGTCTTGGAGGGCGCGGCTCCCGGAGCGAAGCTCCTGGTTGAAGCCGACGGCGCGCGTTCCGGCTCGCTCGGCTCCCCCGAGCTCGACGACGAGGCCGCCCGCGTAGCCACCGAGTTGCTCTGGGCCGAGACCTCCGAGCGCCGCGACGGCCTGTTCGTCGACGTGGTCGGCCCGGCTCCGCGACTGATCGTGTTCGGCGCCGTCGACATAGCGGCGTCGCTCTGCACGGTCGCGCGCGCGACCGGGTGGCGTCCCTACGTGATCGACCCCCGAGCGCGGTTCGCGACCCCCGATCGCTTCCCCGACGCTGATGAGGTGATCGCCGCATGGCCGGAGGAAGCGGTGGCGCAGATCGGCGGCGTTGACCCGGCGACCTCGATCGTCGTGCTGACCCACGACCCGAAGCTCGACGATGCGGCGCTGTTACTCGCGCTGAGCTCGCCGGCGCGGTTCATCGGCGCGATGGGGTCGCGCCGCGCGCAGGCGAAGCGTCGCGAGCGGCTGGTGGCGGCGGGTATTTCCGAGGACGAGCTGGAGCGCATTTCCGCGCCGGTGGGCCTCGACCTCGGCGGGATCAGCCGGGAGGAGACCGCGCTGTCGATCATGGCCGAGATCGTCGCCGTCCGCCACGGCCGCGACGGGGGCCGGCTCGCGGAGAGCAAGGGCCGAATCCACGAGGTGCCCGCTTGATCTGCGGCTTGATCCTGGCTGCCGGCGCCGGCACCCGGTTCGGCGAGCAACCGAAGCTGCTCGCCGAGCTCGACCGGCGCCCTCTCCTCGATCACGCCATCGCCGCGCAGTGCGCGGTCGCCGAGCTCGACCCGATCGCGGTCGTGCTCGGATCCCAAGCAGAGCAGATCCTGGCCCGGGTGGACTTCATGCGCGCCCAACCGGTCATCTGCGAGCAGTGGGAGGACGGCCAGGCCGCTTCGCTACGAAGGGGGATCGAGTTTCTGACCGAGCAGGGCCACGTCAATCGGGTGATCGTCACCCTCGGCGACCAACCGCGAATAACCCCCCATCTGATCACCCGCTTCCTCGAGGAGCCGCCGGGCACGCGGGCCGTCTTCGACGGCCGTCCCGGACATCCCGTCGTGCTCGGTCCGGTCCAGATGCGCGCCATCGCCCGGCTGCACGGCGATCACGGCGCTCGAGAGCTGCTGCGCGGCGGTCCCACGATCGAATGCGGCCGCCTCAGCTGCGCGCGCGATGTCGACACCCCCGAAGACCTGGAGGCGATACGTCATGAAGCTAGAGCAGTCGTTTGAGGTAGCCGCGCCGCTCGAGCAGGTCTGGCGGACGCTGATCGACGTCGAGCACGTCGCCCCCTGCTTGCCGGGCGCCGCCGTGACCGGGCGCAACGACGACGGGAGCTACAACGGAACGTTCACGGTGAAGATCGGTCCGACGACCGCCTCGTACACCGGCAAGCTCGAGATGGAGAACATCGACGAGGCAGCGCACACCGCGACGATGCAGGCGCAGGGCACCGACAAGCGCGGACAGGGCGGCGCCAAGGCGACGATCCTCTCCCGCGTCGTGCCCGCCGACGGTCGGGGACGCGCGTCGACGTGGTCACCGACTACCACATCACCGGGCGGCTGGCGCGGTTCGGGCGTGGCGGCATGATCGAGGACATCTCCGAGCGGCTGCTGAGGGAGTTCGCCAAGCGCCTCCAGAGCTCGCTGGCCTCGCAGCCGGCCGCGGCCGCATCGGCGGTGGGTGCCGAGCCCGCGACAGCTTCCGAGCCCGCGGTCGCCGGCGAGCCCGCGGCTCCGCAGACGCCCCGCGTGGCGGACACCGTCGTCTCGCCGGAGCCGGCGCCTGGCCGCCCAGCCCGCGACGCCTGCGGAGCCGGAGCCTTCGCCGGCCGCAGCGGCGGCCGAGGCGTCTACCGAGGTCATACCGCCATCCGAGCCACCCGCGCCGGCGTCGCCACCGTTCGAACCGCCGGCGCCCGAGCCGCCCTCGCCCGCGTTCGAGGCCACCGCGCCGGGACCGCCACCGCCACCCGCGCCGGCTGTACCGGAGCCGGTCACGGCTGCGGCCCCGCCTCCACCGGCCCGCGAGCCGCTTCCCGCAGCAGCGCCACCGCCACCGCCGGCCGCCTCCCCGCCACCTCCACCGGCCGCGGAGCAGCGTCCGCCGCTCGAGAACGCCCCGCTGCCGAGCGAGCCGATGCAGGGCCTGTCGCTGATGGGCTCGGTCATCTGGGGGCGGGTCAAGCGCAATCCCGCCCCGGCCGCCGCGGCCGGAGTCGCGGTCGTGCTATTGATGGCGCGGCGCCGGCGACGCCGGGCGTGGCACTGAGCCGCCGGCGAAGGTCAAAAATCAGGGGGGGTCCCGATGCGAGGGATCCCTAGGGGCGAGATGATGCCTGCGTGCATGACACGCTTGAGTCCTTGGGCGCCCAGCCGGTTCCGCTGGCTCTCCCCTCCACGTTGATCGGCCGGCCGTCGAGATTGCAGATCCCGAACGACGCCGCAGGCTCTAGCCCAACGCTTGCATGGCAATCCAGCATTGGCCAGTTCATCTTCCTCGAGTCGGTCGAGCCTGAACGGATCTGAAGGGGGCGCGTTCTCTCCGGTCGTCTGCGAGGAAATAGGGGGCATGCCCCGTCCGCGGGCGATGACGAGGCAGCATCTCGACGGGGCTCAGCGCCGATAGGCGCGCTGGGCCTCGTCGAGCGTTGCGGCGTCGTCGGCGACCAGGTCGCCGTTGAGTCGGGCCCCAAGCTGCTCGCGCGCCCGCGCGCCCTGGAGGTCGAGCTTCTCGTAGATGTGGCCGAGATGGGTGCCAACCGTCTTCACGGAAACGAAGAGCGCGTGCGCGATCTCGCGGTTGGTCAGTCCGCTCGCGGCCAGCTCAGCGACGCGCCGCTCGGCCGGGGTGAGCGCCTCCGGCCCCGCGGCACGATCGCGGCGTAGGTAGAAGCCGGTGGCGGCGATCTCCTCCCCGATCCGGACCGCGAGCGCGACGGCGCCGCATTCCCCCGCCAGACGGGCTGCCTCGCGAAGCTGCTCGCGCCCGGCGCTCCTCTTGCCGGCACGGCGCTGGGCGGAGCCGAGGTCGCACAGCGCCCGCGCGAGCTCCAGGCGAGCGGGCGAGGTCCGCAGGCACGCCACCGCCTCGTGGAGGATCGCGATCCCGTCGTCCCCGCCGGCGACGACTCCACACGCGCGCAGTGCGACCCCGACCCCACGAGGCTGGGCGAAATGGTTCGCTCGGTCAAGCTCGGCGTGAGCGAGGGCGTGCGCCTCCGCCGGTTCGCGCGCACCGATCGCCAGCGCGAGCGTCGAGCGCCACGGGAGATTGTTCGGGTTGTCGAGGATCGAGGCCTCGCCGACGCGGCGGAGATCCATGATCGCCTCCGCGGTCCGGCCCAGGACGAGGCGCACTCGCGCTCGGGCCATCAACGCGTGCACTGCCGCCACGGTGTCGATCGCCTCTTCGATCGGCGCCTGGGCGAGCACACCGTCGGCGGCCTCAGCCTCCCCGCGCTCGAGCATTGCGAGGGCGAGAAAAGCTGCAGGCCAGATCCGCGCCCACAAGACACGGTGGCGGTTGCCCAGGTCGAGCGCGGCGTGCGCGTCGGCCTCGGCCTGCGACAGTTCGCCACACCGCAGCGCGAGTAGTGCGCCCCAGGTCAGGCTCGAGAGATGTGCATCGATCGAACCGCGCGACAGCGTGTCGGCGTGCAACTCTTCGATCAACTCTCGCGCCCGCCGTACCTCGTCGACGAACACCAAGGTCGAGATGGCGTATCTCGCCATCTGCGGCCCGCTCGCTTCCTCGGTGACCAGGCGTCCGCGATCGAGTCCAGCATCCATCTGCTCACGCCAGTCGCCTGAAACCACCCCGCGCGCTGCTCGCCAGCATGCGTCGAACACGAGGAGGCCCCGCCCGGCCGAACCAGCCGCGACCGCGAGCTCGCGCAAGGCGGGAAGCCGAGGCTCGACCTCGGCGACCAGTCGCCGATCGAGCGACGCCGTCAGGGCGCGTAGGGCCTCGAGTTGGGCGCGCAGCGGCGGCGCTGCCCCCGGCCCCAGCTCTTCGATCATGTCGACGAGCACGCTGTGCGCCTCGACCGGACGACCGTCCCACACGAGCAGTTCGCTGAGGACGCGTGCGAGCCTCACACGGATGGCCGGCGCCATCACCAGCTCGAGCGCCTCGCGCAGGTGGTCCCCCGCGGCCGGATCGCGCGCCAACGCCTCGGCCTCGCCAAGCTCGGCGAGCACCACGCCGCGGGCCTCGTTCGCGGGCGGCTCCCTCAGCGTGCGCCGCAGCAGCCTCACCGCGGTTTGCGGCGCGCCGTCGGCGAGGGCGGCTCGAGCGGCTTCGCGCAGCAGCACCACGACCGCGGGGTCGCCGGCGGGCTCGCCACGGAGCAGGTGGGCGCCGACACGGGTGCTCCTTGCACCCTCGCCGGCGAGCAGCAGGCCGGCGCGACGGTGGCCGTCCGCGAGCGCGGCCGCCGGGATGCGCTCGTACACCGCGTGCTGCAGCAAGGGATGGACGAAGGCGAGCGACGCCGACTGCGCCAGGATCTGAGCCGAGATCAAGCGATCGGCGGCGCGCATCGCGCGGGTGAGCGGAATCCCTGCGAGGCTGGCGGCCTGACGCAGCGTCGCGTTCTCGAGCACGGCGACCGAACGGGCGATGTTGCGGGAATCGGCGCCGAGGCGGTTCAGGCGCGCCACGACGGCTCGCGACACCGATTCCGGGCGCACGCTCTCAACCCGTGGGGCGCTGGCGGCCACCGGCGCGACGTGCTCGTTCTCGAGCTCGGCGATCAGCTCGCGGACCAGAAACGGATTGCCGGCGCTGGCCCGAGCGCATGCGGCGCAGAAATCGGCATCGGCGTGCGCGCCGAGCCCGGAACGGACGAGCTGCGCGACCGCCCCGGCGCTGAGCGAGGCCGGCTCGATCAGGATCGCGCGCGGATCAGCGCGCAAGGCGACGAGCAGCTCCGTGACCGTCGAGGGCTCTCCGTCGCGAACGGTCACGATCACGAGCACCCCCAACTCGTCGCAGCGAGCGCTCACGTAGGCAAGGAATCGCAACGACGGCGGGTCGGCCCAGTGGCAATCGTCGACCACGAGCGCGATCGGGCCGGCGCTCGAAATGTTGGACGTCAGCCAGAAGAGGCTGTGGACGAGCGTGAACCGACGATCCGCCGGACCGCTCGAGGCCCCCTGCCGCTCCCGCCGGATCCGCCGGCCGGGGACGCAGGCCGATCGTCCTCGGGGGTGTGGCGGGTGTTGGACCCGGCTCGAACAGCGGCCCCGCGAGCGCGGCCGCGCCACGGAGCAGCGCCTCGCGCTCGGCGGCGCCGGCTCGCGCCAGCGGCGCCTCGAACAGCTGCCGGACTACGCCGAACGAGAACTCCTGCTCGAGGTCGGTCGCCCGGGCCCGCAGCACCCGCACGCCGGCCTGGTCGGCCATGCATGCCGAAGCGCGGAGCAGCGCGGTCTTTCCGATCCCCGCGGGTCCGCCGATAACGACCAGCCCGCCGGCGCCGGTGCCCGCGTACTGGATCGCTTCTCGCATCCGGCGTAGCTCGGGCTCCCGCTCGAGCAGCATGTCAGTAGTGCGTCCCTTCACCAATCCAGTCTCCCCTGGTCAGCGCCACACGTCCCGTGCGTCCCAGGCCCCAGTCTATCGTCTTGTACGGAAACGCACAGAGCCGTGGAACCGGTCCCAGCGGTCTAGGCTCTGACACATACGCCGGGCTTCGCTACCCGAGGCGCGGCGGTACCCAAGGCGGGGCGCGGCGCTACCCGAGGCGCGGGGGGCGCTACCCGAGGCGTGGCGCGGCGCAAGCCGAGGCACGGGGGGCGGCTATCCGAGCGACTCGCGGCCGTGCGGCTGGTCGAAGTTCTCGGCGGGGCGCACCGCGATCAGCCCACTCGGGTTGATCATCGGGTGGGTGAGGTAGTAGTGGCGGCGGATCTCGTCGAAAGCGACGGTGTCTGCGACCCCGGGCCACTGGTACAGATCGCGGGTGTACGGCCACAGGTGCTCGTACTCGATGAGCTTGCGGAGCGAGCACTTGAAGTGAATCTGGTACACGGCATCGAAGCGCACGAGCGTCGTGAACAGACGCCAGTCGGTCTCGAGCGGCTCGGGGCCGAACAGGAAGCGCCGGTCGCCGAGCCGCTCGTCGAGCTCGTCGAGCAGCGCGAACAGGCCGAAAACCTCGCGTTCGTAGACCGCCTGGCTGGTGGAGAACCCGGCCTTGTAGACGGCGTTGTTCACGTTGTCGTAGATCCGCTCGTTGAGCACTTCGATGTCGTCGCGGAGCCGCTCGGGAAGGAGTTCGACGGGATGCCGCGCGAGCGGTGCGAAAACCGTGTGCTGCATGCGCAGGATGTCGGCGGACTCGTTCGAGACGATCACGCCGGTCTGCTTGTCCCACAGAACCGGCACGGTCACGCGAGCGGCGTAGCCCGGGTCGGTCGCCACGTAGGCCTCGCTCAGGAACGCGAAGCCGTTCACCGAGTCGACGTATCCGCCCCCTGTGAAGACCCATCCGCGCTCGTCCCGGATCGGGTCCACGAACGAGACTCCGAGCGCATCCTCGAGCCCCATCAGGCGACGGGCGATGATCGTCCGGTGAGCCCAGGGACAGGCGCGGGAGACGTACAGGTGGTAGCGCCCGGCTTGTAAGGGGAACTCGGCGTCGGGGTCGGCCGAGACCCAGCGGCGGAATTGGCTGACCTGCCGCCGGAAGGAGCCGTCCTCGGCGGACTCCGGGTCGCGCGTACGCGTCGTGGAGCTGGAGCTCATGTCCTCGACTCTACCGGCGCGGTGTGCTGCGTTAGGCTGGGGCGATGAACGGAGCCCAGGCGGAAAAGGCGAAAACGTTCCTCGAGCTGCACCGGCGCGGCGACCCGCTGTTGATGCCGAACGCGTGGGATCTGGGCTCGCTGGCGCTGCTCGTCTCGCTGGGGTTCCAGGCGATCGCAACCACGAGCAGCGGTCACGCCGCGACGCTCGGCCGCGTCGACGGGGCGGTCACGCGCGACGAGGCGCTCGCCCATGCCGCCGAGCTGGCGCGTGGCACCGATGTGCCCGTGTCGGCCGACCTCGAGAACGCGTTCGCCGACCAGCCCGCCGGCGTCGCGGAGACGATCGCGCTGGCCGTCGAGGCTGGACTCGCGGGCTGCTCGGTCGAGGACTACTCCCGCGATGGCGACGAGATCTATGAGCTCGGACTCGCACGCGAGCGCGTGGCCGCAGCCGCAGAGGCGGCGCATGCTGGGCCGGTCAGGCTCGTCCTCACCGCGCGAGCCGAGAACCACATCCGAGGGCGGCCGGACCTGGCCGACACGATCGCGCGCCTGGACGCTTATCAGGAGGCCGGCGCGGACGTTCTGTACGCGCCCGGACTGACCAGTCCCGACGACATCCGTCGGGTGATTGAGTCGGTCGACGCCCCCGTGAACGTCCTTGCCGTTCGCGGCGCGCCGACCGTCGGCGAGCTCGCGGAGCTAGGCGTGGCCCGGATATCGGTCGGCGGAGCGTTCGCGTTCGCGGCCTTCGGCGCCCTGCTCGAAGCCGCGGAGGAGCTGCGCGACCAGGGTACTTACGGGTACCTCGAGCGGGCCGCGGCCGGCTCAAAGGCCCTTCGCAGCGCGTTCGCTCGGTCCTGATTCGTGTAGCCCCGACCGAGGTCAGGCAGCCTGGCGGAGGCTGCGGAGCGGCGGGCGCTCGACCGGCTCCTCGATCTCCGGGTGCGGTCCGTCGGCGCCGGCGAGCGTGAATGTCGCCGGCAGAGGGCCGCGCAGCCGCCCCTCGCGCTCCAGCCGGACGGCCACGGCTCGCAGGACCGCGTACGCCATCGGGCCCAGATCGCGCAGGGACTGGTGAGCGTTCTGCCGCACGTCGAGGTCGACCTGGGCGATCGCGTCCAGCCCGGCCAGCGCGTAGGCATCGATCAGCAGACCGATGTCGACGCCATATCCGGTGGCGAACGGCAGCTGTTCGAGCAGCTCGCGCCGTGCTGCGATCTCGCCGGCGAGGGGCTGCTGGATCGCGGCGAGGTCGGGATAGAACAGATTGAGCAGCGGCCGGGCCGTGAGCTCCGTGACGCGGCCCCCGCCGTCCGGGACCGTGACCTCGGCGACCCGGAACGGCCGCCGGTAGAAGCCCTTGACGAACGAGGTCCCCGAGCCGCACAGCACCGGGCCCAGCACACCGCACGCGAAATGGGCGCCGAACCGCTCGGAATCGGCGTCGAGGAAGCAGATCACCTCGCCTGTCAGCACAGGTAGCGCGCGCCACATCGCGTCGCCCTTGCCGAGCACCGGCCCGAGCTCGGGCATCAGCGCGTCCTGGTCATGGACCTCGGCGCCGAGCTCGCGGGCGATCTCGGCCGTGCCGTCGCTCGAACGATCGACGACCACTACCTGGTCGACGATGCCAAGCTCCTGCAACGGCATCAGCTGCTCGAGGATCGGCCCGATCGTCCGAGCCTCGTTGCGCGCGGGCAGGCACACCGACACGGTGCTGGCGCGCTCGGCGGCCAGCCGATCGGGTGGGAAGGCGCGGTGGGTGAAGGTGTTGGCGCGATCCCAGGACCGCGATCGGAGCGTCATCTGCGGACAGGATGACAGCCGGGCCACGCGGGCCCTCCGGAAAGTCGCCGATTGGCCACCGCGGCCTCGTGGGTAAAGATGCGCAGGACTACACCTGATATTGGAGCAATTCCGTCTTCGGGCGAGCATCCACACCGCGGCGGTATTAGGATCGAGGCGGAGGTAAATCCGGTGAACCGGGTCCTGCAGATCCCTGCATACCGGCGGCTCCTGGCTGCCTACTCGCTGAACGAGCTGGCCTTCATGGTCGGCTCGCTGGCGTTGGCGCTGCTGGTCTACCGGAGAACGGGCAGCGCGTTGGGGGCCGCCGCCTTCTTCCTCGCCTCGCAGTTCGTGCCGGCATTGCTCGCGCCGCTGGCGGTCGCGCGCCTCGAGCATCGCCGGCCGCGCCCGCTCCTGCCGGCGCTGTACTGGTTCGAGGCGCTGGTGTTCCTTTCCCTGGCCTGGGTGGCGGACCACTTCTCACTGATCGCGGTGCTCGCGCTCGCGGTCATCGATGGCCTCGCGGCGCTCACCGCGCGATCGCTGGCCCGAGCCGCCACCGTCAGCGTGACGTCGGCGGCCGGACTGCTCCGCGAGGGCAACGCCGTGGCCAATGGCGCCTTCTCGGTGTGCTTCATGCTCGGCCCGGCGATCGGAGGGGCGGTCGTGGCGGCCGGCGGGACGAGTGCCGCCCTGATCGCGGTCGGTTGCATGTTCGGCCTGATCGGGTTGACCCTGGCGACCGCGAGCGGGCTGCCCGAGCCGGTACCGGCCCGCCAGTCGTCCCACGGCCGGGTGCGCGCGGCGCTCGCATACGCCCGCGAGCACGTGGTCATCCGGCGGCTGCTGCTCCTCCAGGTGTTCGGCCTCCTCTTCTTCACGATCTCGGTCCCCGTCGAGGTCGTGTTCGCCGAGCACTCGCTGCACGCGGGCTCGGCGGGCTACGGTGGCCTGCTGTCTGCGTGGGGGGCGGGCGCGGTCGCGGGCGCGGCGATCTACGCCCGGTGGCGGGCGCTTCCGTCCCGCGACCTGATCGTGATCGGCGCCGGCTCGCTCGGCGTCGGCTTCCTCGTGATGTCGATGGCGCCCACGCTCGCAGTCGCGATCGTCGGCGCTGGTTTCGCCGGGATCGGCAACGGCGTGGAGGCGGTGGCCGCTCGCACCGCGCTCCAGGAGGCGACTCAGGAGCGCTGGATGGCGCTGATGATGACCCTCAACGAGTCGTTGTTCCAGTCGGTACCAGGGGTGGGGATCCTGCTCGGTGGCGCGCTCACCGCGCTCGGAAGCCCGCGGTCGGCGCTGGCGGTGGCGGGCGCGGGGTCGCTCGTCGTCACCGTGGTGGCCTGGTTTGCCCTGATGGGGCTCAACATGACCGCACAACCGTCCGACGGGATCGGCGGGGATGGCTCGGGGGCGTTCGACGACAGCGTCGATCAGCAGCCGGACCTCGGGGCTCCGGTGCGGAACGGCGCTGATCCCGGGCCGATCGTCGGTTCTGAACCCGACGGCGGGTCCGCACCCGCGCCGGTCTGGAGACATCAGTAAAGTCAGCGCGCGAGCGATGGCCGCCGTCTGCCGTGAGGCGTCGCCCGCTTCCCAATCGTGCGCCGTGCCTGCATCGACATCGGCTCGAACACGACGCGGCTGCTCGTCGCGGACTCGGATGGCGAACGGCTGCTCGAGGTGCACCAGGAGCGGGAGTTCACCCACCTCCGGCGAGGACTGACCTTGGACGGAGAGATCAGCGACGAGAAGATCGCCGAGGTCGCCTCCGTGGTTTCCGCCCAGCTTCGCGCGGCGCGCGAGCTCGGCGCAGCGGACGTGCGCGGGGTCGCCACCGCCGCGGTCCGGCTGGCGGCCAACCGCGACGCCCTCGTCTCAGCGGTGCGCGGCGCGTGCGGGCTCGATGTCGAGGTCCTGTCCGCGGAGGCCGAGGCGCGTCTCGCGTTCGCGGGGGCGGCGCGCACCCTGGCCTACGATCCCGCCGGCCCGCTGGGCGTGGTGGACGCCGGCGGAGGATCTTGCGAGCTGGTGGTCGGCACGGTGCCGGATCGGGTGAGCTGGTTCGCGTCGTTCGAGGTGGGTTCGGGCATGGTCGCCGACGAGTGCCTGCACTCCGATCCGCCCTCGGCCGAGCACCTGTCTCGAGCCCGGGCGCGGGTGCGCGAGGTGCTCGACGGCGTCCAACCTCCGGCCACGTCTCGGGTCGTGGCGGTGGGGGGGAGCGCGACGTCGCTGCGGCGGATCGCCGGACCGACGCTCGACGCCGCTGCGTTCAGCCGGGTGCTCACGCTGCTCGGCGAGGCGCCGGCGGCCGAGCTGGCGCGCCGGTTCGAGCTTGACGAGGATCGCGTCCGGCTCCTCCCGGCCGGGTTGCTGGTCCTCGAGGCGGCCGCGGAGCTGTTCGGGGCCCCGCTCGAGGTCGCCAACGGCGGGTTGCGGGAGGGTCTACTGCTGGAGGTGCCATATGGACGAGCTTGACGAACCTATCCCGGACGAACCCCCCATCGCGGGCAGGGACATGCAACGCCTCGATCGTCTCGACCCGCCGATCCCGCCACGGGAGGCAATCGCGGAGGTGCGGGTGCGGGCGCCGACGCGCGGCAACCGCCGACTCGAGCGGTTCCTGGAGGCGGTCAACGCGGACACGCACGTCAAGGCGCTGTGGCACGTGTCGGCGGTGAATGCGTCCCGGCGGCTCGGGATGTCCGACCACTCGTGGGTGCACATCCAGATCGTGCTGAACATCGGCCTGCGCCTCGCCCGGCTGCTCTTCCGCCGAGGCGTGACACCGAGCGTCACGGCCGATTACGGCATGACCGATCACGACGCCGAGGTCGTCATCGCCGCCGGCTGCCTGTTCCATTGCGTCGGCATGTCGATCCACCGAGATGACCACGAGCGCTACAGCCTGTTCCTGACCGCCGACATGCTCGACTCGCTCCTCGCCAGCGCGTATGAGGAGCCGGAAAGGACCGTGATCGCCTCGGACGCGATGCACGCGATCATCGGGCACCGGCGCAAGGGCGCGCCGTTCACGGTCGAGGCCGGGATCGTCCGCGTCGCCGATGCGCTCGACATGGCGCGCGGGCGCTCACGGGTGCCGTTCGAGTCCGGACGCCTCAACATCCACTCGCTGTCGGCGTATGCGATCGAAGACGTGAAGATCTCGCCCGGTAGCGACCGCGCTGTCCGCGTCGAGATCGCGATGTCCAACAGCGCCGGGATCTACCAGGTCGACGAGCTGCTGGCCACCAAGCTGCGCGGCTCCGGCCTCGAGGAGCACCTCGAGGTGATCGCGCGGATCGACGCCGAGCACGAGCAGCGCCTGATCCCGGTGTTCAGGATCTGACCGGCCGGCGGATAGGATGCCGCTCGTGCGCCGGCCTGTCCTGATCCTCTGCGCGGTGATTGCGCTGTCGCTGCTGGCGGCGCCGGCGGCGCTCGCGACGACGCAGACGGCTCAGTCAGGCGACGTGAGCGCGACATTCACGTTCACGGGCTCGTATCCCAACTTCGCCGGTCTGCACCTGTCGATCGCCCAGGGGAGCGCGGTGTTCTACGACCAGCCCGTGGTCTCGAGCGTGTGCGGGAAATACTGCGCGCCGGGGTCGCCGTCGGGCAAGGAATCGTCGGTGCACGTGCTCGATCTCGAACACAACGGACAGCCGGACGTCCTCCTAGACCTCTACAGCGGCGGCGCGCACTGCTGCTGGATCGAGCAGGTCTTCTCGTTCGATCCAGGCACGATGACGTACGCGATGACCCAGCACAACTTCGGCGACCCCGGGGAGGAGATAGTCGATCTCGCCCACAACGGGCGCTTCGAGTTCCTCACCGCCGACGACTCGTTCGCGTACGAGTTCACCGACTTCGCCGCGTCCGGCTTGCCGATCCAGATCCTCACGTTCTCGGGTCGGCATTTCTTCAACGTCACGCGCCAGTACCCGAAGCTCGTCGCCCGCGATGCCGCCCGCTGGATGAAGGCGTTCAACGGGATGTCCAAGCAGCATTACTCGGACAGCGTGGGCGTGGTCGCGGCGTGGGCGGCGGACGAAGAGCTGCTGGGCCGCGTCCAGGTCGTCATGCGCTTCCTCTCCCGTCAGCTGGTGCTCGGCCACCTGAACAGTGCGCTCGCGCCAGAGGAGCCCGGTGGCGCCAAGTTCGTCGCCAAGCTCCGGCGGTTCCTGCGCACTCACGGCTACCTGGGCTGAACCCAGGTATCGCCGGTCCAACCTCCGCGGTCGTACTCGGGCACGCACTGCTCAGAGGCCGGCCGCAGCGCGCGCGTCGTCTGGGTTGGGGTAGTGGACCATCTCGGTCACCTTGCCGTCGCGGAACGTGGTCAGGTTGGCGACGAGTTCGGGCTCGCCGTCGTCGCCGGTCCGCCGCATGATCACGACGACCTTGTCGCCGGCGTCGCGCATCTCGACGACCTCGCCCGGCGGCCCCCCGCGGCGCATCCAGTTCTGGCGCATCCAACCGAGCGTCTGCTTGCGATCCTGACAGCCGCTCGATGGATCGCCGGCATGCCACTTCACGTCCGGATCGAGCAGCTCGCTGATCGCGTCGAGGTCGCCGCGCATGATCGCCTCATACCCGCGGCGGGCCAGCTCTACGTTGGATTCCGTCACTGCATCGTCCGAAGCTTCTCGAGCGTCTCCGCGACGCGGCGGTCGCGCGTTTCGGGCTTCTTGGCGTCGGCGACCGCGCGGGCGTATTCCTTGCGGTGGGTGTACGACAGCGCGTCGAACGCCGCCCTCGCCGCGGGCTCAGCAGCGAGCGCGCTCGCGAGCGCCTCGGGGACCTCGACCTCGCGCGGCGCGGTGTCGAGCTCGATCGCCACGTCCACGGTGTCGCCGGCCTCGGCGCACGCGCCGGCGCGCACTTGCTTGCTCAAGCCGACCAGGAACTCGCCGTGCATGCGCGCGACGGTCGTTCTCCAGGTGTAGCCGTTGATCGTCGCGGCCACCGGAAACCGCTTCGCGCCCTCGCCGATCCGCTGCACCTGCTCGTCGTCGAGCACGACCGCAGCAGCTGGCCCGCGCTTCTGGAGCGTCGTCGTTAGACGCATCGCGCCCATCGCGCTTCAGGCTACTAGCCGAACAGCCGCGCGACGACCGCGGTCACGTCGTCGTAGCGCTGACCCGGCTCCTCGAGCACGCGCTCGAGGATGTGGTCGCACATCCGCCGCGCATCCTCGGGCCCGGACGAGGCGGCGGCGGCGAGCCGCTCGAGGCCGACGTCGAGCGATTCCCCTCGGCGTTCGATCAGGCCGTCGGTGTAGAGCACGACGGTGTCGGCGGGGCCGACCCTCTCCTCGTGGGTCTCGTACGGATTGTCCTCGACCCCCATCAGCCCGTTGTTGCCTTCCAGGTACTGATAAGTGCCGTCGGCGCGGCACACAAGCGGCGGCGGATGACCGCCGTTGGCCCACGCGATCGTGCCCTGCTCGGGGTCGATGATCGCGTAGACGATCGTGAACAGGTGCTCGTCTTCGCCCTGCAGCTGATGGCGGTTCAGCGCCACGAGCGCCTCGCCCGGTATCCGGTGGCCGCCCTGGGCGAGCGCGAACGCCCGGGTGAGCGTGCGCAGCTGTCCCATCGCCGAAGCGGCGCGGATGCCTCGCCCGGTGACGTCGCCGACGACGATTCCGAGACGACCGCCCGGCATCGCGAACGCGTCGTACCAGTCCCCGCCGACCTGGGCGCCGATGCCGGCGACGTCGTAGGACGCTGCGATATCGATGCCGCTGACTTCGGGCAGGCGCTTGGGCACCAGTCCCCGCTGCAGCTCGACCGCGATGCGATGCTCCTCCTCGTGGAGCTGAGCCTTCCGGAGCGCCAGCGCGGCACGGTCGGCCGCGTCCTGGAGTAGCGAGCGCTCGGTGGGCGTGAACGACCGGCCCGACGGCTGCGCGAGGCGCAGGTAGCCGACGGTCGTGCCTTCGATCACGAGTGGCGCCTGGCGCCACCGTCCGGCGTCGGTGTCGGTATCGGCCGGCTCCTGCGACGACGTCCGCACCTGGCCGCCGGCGACGCGCACCACGCGCGGCCGGTCGTGCTCGCCGGAGATCTGCACCTCGGCCGCCTCGACCCCGAACAGCTCGGCGAGGCGACCGGCGAGCTGGGGGAGGAGCTCATCGAGCCCGAGTGGCTCGAGCGCGGAGGTCAGGTCCTGGAGCTTGGACAGCCGCTCGGCGACCGACTCGGCCTGCACCCTGGCGGCCTGCTCGAGCAGCAGGTCGGCGCGGTCCTGCTCGGCCCGGCGGCGGACGGTCAGGTCGATCCACTGCGCCAGCAGCAGCGGCTCCGCGAACTCGGTCGTCTCGATCGCGGAAGCAACCAACCCGACCCAGACCTCCGCGCCGGAGCCCGACCGCAGACGCAGATCCACGCTTGGTTGCTCGGCGCCGGCGGGTTGCGTCCGTGCAACCTGCTCGAGCGTGGCCGACAGCAACGGACGATCCTCGAGCACGCAGAGGTCGACGACGGCGACCCCGGTCAGCTCGTCGGGCTCCCGGCTGACCAGCCGCGCGAACGCGGGATTTGACCGGATGATCCGGCCGTCGGCGTCGAGCACGGTCTTCCCGATCGGAGCGGCCTCGAACGCGCCGCTCAGCAGCGCCTCGGAGCGCTTGAGCGCCCGGCGGCTCGCCTCGAGCGCGGCGAACACCGCCACCTTGGATCTGAGCAGGTCCGGGTCGAACGGCTTGAGCACGTAATCCACCGCGCCGACTCCGTATCCGCGGGCGATCTGGGACACCTCGTCCTGGGCTGCCGTCAGGAACACGATCGGGATGTCGCGGGTGCGAGTCCGCTCCTTGATCAGCTGTGCGGTCTCAAACCCGTCAAGTCCCGGCATCCGCACGTCGAGCAGGATCATGGCGACGTCCTGCTCGAGGAGCATCCGGAGCGCTCCGTGGCCGGAGGACGCGGTTCGAAGCGGGTACCCGAGCGGCTCGAGCACCGCCTCGAGCGTGCGTAGATTCTCGGGCTGGTCGTCGACGAGCAGGATCGGCAGGGTCTGGACCCCGGTCAGGTCCAGCGCGGCTTCGTTATCGGCGAGCGTGGTGGTTGGGGGTGGGTGGGTGGGACCCAATCGATGTCTAGGCGTCGAGCCACACGCGCATCATCGAGAGAAGCTGATCCACGTCGACGGGCTTCGTAATGTAGTCAGACGCCCCGGCCGCGATCGCCTTCTCGCGGTCGCCCTTCATCGCCTTCGCGGTCAGCGAGATGATCGGAAGATGCTCGAACCGAGGCATCGCGCGGATCGCTCGCGCCGTCTGATAGCCGTCCATCTCGGGCATCATGATGTCGAGCAGCACGACGTCGGTGTTGGGGTGCTGGTGAAGGCGCTCGATGCCCTCGCGGCCGTTCTCGGCGAACACCACCTTCATGCCGCGCTGCTCGAGCGTCGAGGTCAGCGCGAACACGTTCCGGATGTCGTCGTCGATCACGAGCACCTTGCGGCCGTGCAGCGGCGCGTCGCCGGTCCGCAGGTGACCGAGCAGCTCGCGGGTCGAAGCCGGCAGGGTTGCCTCGGCGCGATGCAGGAAAAGGGCCGCGCGATCGACGAGCCGCTCGGGGGAGTCGGCGATCGTGACGACGGCCGACTTCGCGAGCGCATCGAGCCTCGCCCGGTCAGCTTTCGAGAGAGTTTCGGAGACGAACGCGATCAGCGGGAGCTCGCGCAGGACGTCGTCGGTGGCCGCCTCGCGGATCAGGGCGAAGGCCCTGGAGCGCGGGCGACCGACCGCGACGACTCCGAGATCGAACTGCTCCGCGCGGAGCCGCTCGAGCCCTGTCGCCGGCTCGATCTGCTGGACGTGGATGTTGTCATCGCCTGACAGAAGCGCGCCAATCTGGTCGTCGAGGTCGCCGTTGCCGGCGATCAGCGCGATCCGCCGGGTTGGGGCCTCGGCGATCCGCTCGAGCCGCCCGAGCGCGAGCTGGAGGCCAGCATCGTCGACCGGGTCGTCGATGAACGCCGCGGCGCCGGCGCGCAGCCCGTCAAGGCGCACGGCGCCGTCGCCGACCAGCGCGACCGGGAGGTGGCGTGTGTCGGGGTGCTTCTTGAGCTGGCCGAGTACCGACTCGAGGTGTGGGAGGTCGCCGGCGAGGACCACGGCGCTGGGGCGGTGTTCACGGGCGAGGCCGAGCGAGGCGCTTGCACGCCTTGCCAGGATCGCCTTGCCCCCGCGTGCGCGCACGGCCTCGACCATCGCCCTCGCGCGCTCGGGCTTGGAGTCGATCACGAGCATGACGCGGTCGCCGCGCTCGAGCTCGTCGATCTCGTCGGCGAGCCGATCCTCGAGTGGCAGCTCCCCGGCGCCGTCGGCGAGCGCCGCGGTGAGGCCGCTGTCGGGGCGGGTTTCGACGGAGGCGTCAGCGGTGCGTTCGATCAACGGGATGAACAGCGAGAAGCTGCTGCCCTGGCCGACGGTCGAGTCGACTTGGATCTCCCCGCCGAGGAGGCGCGCGATCTCGCGGGAGATCGACAACCCCAGCCCGGTGCCGCCGTACTTACGCGACGTCGTCCCGTCCGCCTGCTGGAACGCCTCGAAGATCAGATTGAGCTTGTCGTCGGGAATCCCGACCCCGGTATCGGTCACCGAGAACTCGATCACGCCCTCGGCTTCCCGGAGCGCGTCGTTGCGCAGGCCCGAGCGGTCCTGCAGATACCCGATCGCGAGCGTGACCCCGCCCGCATGGGTGAACTTGAACGCGTTCGAGATGAGGTTCCTGAGCACCTGACCAAGGCGCTGCTCATCGGAGATGACCGACCCCGGCAACGCCGGGTCGATCTGAACCGTGAACGACAGCCCCTTCTGCTCGGCCACGTGCCGGAACGCCCGCTCGGAGTCGTGATAGACGTCCGCCAGCGCCACCGGCGCGAGATCGAGCTCCATCCGGCCCGCCTCGACCTTGGACAGGTCCAGGATGTCGTTGATCAACGACAGCAGGTCGTTCCCGGCGGAATGGATCGTCCGCGCGAACTCGACCTCCCGGTCGGTCAGCGACTTCTCGTCGTTCTCCGCCAACAACCGGCTGAGGATCAGCATCGAGTTCAACGGCGTACGGAGCTCGTGCGACATGTTCGCCAAGAACTCAGACTTGTACTTCGACGACAACGCCAACTGTGCCGCCTTCTCCTCCAGACCACGACGCGCGAACTCGATCTCCTCGTTCTTGATCTCGATATCACGGTTCTGCTCAGACAGCAGGCTCGCCTTCTCCTGCAGCTCATCATTGGTCTCGCGCAACTCCTCGGACTGCTTCTGCAGCTCGATCGTCAGGCTCTGCGACTGCGTGAGCAGCTCCTCCGTGCGCATGTTCGCCCGGATCGTGTTCAGCACCACGCCGATCGTCTCGCCGATTCGCGCGAGGAAGTCGCGGTGGACCTCGGAGAACGGCGTGATCGCGGCGAGCTCGATAACCCCGAGGACCTGATCCTCGAACAGCACCGGCATCACGAGAATGTCCGCCGGCGTGGCTTCGCCGAGGCCGGACCCGACCTTGATGTAACCGGGAGGGGCGTCGCTGATCGCGATCGTCTTCTTGTCGAGCGCGGCCTGGCCGACCAGGCCCTCGCCGATCACGAACCGGCTGCGCATCTCGCTGCGCCGTGGCGTGTACCCGTATGACGCTGCCAGCAGCAGCTCGGGAGCGCCGTCGTCGGCGCCTGGCTCGGCGAGGAAGAGCGCCCCGTGCTGGGAGTTCACCATCGGCGCGACCTCGCTCATGATCATCTGCGTCACAGCGGCCAGGTCGCGCTGCCCCTGGAGCATCCCGGAGATGCTCGCCAGGTTGGTCTTCAGCCAGTCCTGCTCGGCATTCCGCTGAGTGGTCTCGCGAAGGTTGGCGATCATCTGGTTGATGTTGTCCTTGAGCTCGGCGACCTCGCCCTGAGCCTCGACCGAGATCGACCGGGTCAGGTCGCCCTGGGTCACCGCGGTCGACACCTCGGCGATCGCTCGCAGCTGGGTCGTCAGCGTGACCGCCAGCTGGTTGACGTTCTCGGTCAGCCGCCGCCACGTGCCCGACACGCCCTCGACCTCGGCCTGGCCGCCGAGCTTGCCCTCGGTGCCGACCTCGCGCGCCACGCGGGTCACCTCGGCGGCGAAGCTCGAGAGCTGCGCCACCATCCGGTTTAGCGTCTGCTTGAGCTCGAGGATCTCGCCACGGGCGTCGACGGTGATCGTCTGAGTCATATCGCCGTTGGCGACCGCGGTCGCCACCTGGGCGATGTTCCGGACCTGGTCGGTGAGGTTGCGGGCCATGAAGTTGACGTTGTCGGTCAGGTCCTTCCAGGTGCCGGCGACGCCCGGGACCTGGGCCTGCCCACCGAGGATGCCCTCCGTGCCGACCTCGCGCGCCACGCGGGTTACCTCGGCAGCGAACGAGTTCAGCTGGTCGACCATCCGGTTGATCGTCTCGGCGAGCGCCGCGACCTCGCCCTTCGCGTCCACGGTGATCTTCTGACTGAGGTCGCCGTGGGCGACGGCAGTAGTCACGCCGGCGATGTTCCGCACCTGAGTCGTCAGGTTCGAGGCCATCAGGTTCACGTTCTCGGTCAGGCCCTTCCAAGTTCCGGAAACGCCCTCGACCTCGGCCTGGCCGCCGAGGATTCCCTCGGTGCCGACCTCGCGCGCCACCCGGGTCACCTCGGCGGCGAAGCTACGGAGCTGGTCGACCATCGTGTTGATCGTGTCCTTGAGCTCCAGGATCTCGCCGCGGGCGTCGACGGTGATCTTCTTCGACAGGTCGCCCTGCGCCACCGCGGTGGTCACCTGGGCGATGTTCCGGACCTGGTCGGTCAGGTTCGAGGCCATGAAGTTGACGTTCTCGGTCAGGCCCTTCCAGGTGCCGGAAACGCCCTCGACCTTGGCCTGGCCACCGAGCTTGCCGTCGGTGCCGACCTCGCGGGCCACGCGCGTCACCTCGTCCGCGAAGGCGGACAGCTGGTCGACCATCGTGTTGACGGTTCGCTTGAGCTCTAGCACCTCGCCCTGCACGTCAACCGTGATCTTCTGGCTGAGGTCGCCGTTGGCGACCGCGGTGGTCACCTGGGCGATGTTGCGCACCTGGTCGGTGAGGTTGCGGGCCATGAAGTTGACGTTGTCGGTGAGGTCCTTCCAGGTGCCGGCGACGCCGGGGACCTGGGCCTGGCCGCCGAGGATGCCTTCAGTCCCGACCTCGCGCGCGACGCGGGTCACCTCGTCGGCGAACGACCGCAGCTGGTCGACCATCGTGTTGATCGTGTCCTTCAGCTCGAGGATCTCGCCCTTGACGTCCACGGTGATCTTCTGGCTGAGGTCGCCGTTGGCGACCGCGGTGGTCACCTGGGCGATGTTTCTCACCTGGTCGGTCAGGTTCGACGCCATGAAGTTGACCGAGTCGGTGAGGTCCTTCCAGGTGCCGGCGACGCCCGGGACCTGGGCCTGGCCGCCGAGCTTGCCGTCGGTTCCTACTTCTCTGGCGACTCGGGTTACCTCCGCGGCGAAGCTCGAAAGCTGCTCGACCATCGAGTTCACGGTCGTGCCGATTCGGGCGAACTCGCCCTTGACCGGGCGTCCCTCGATCTCGAGCGCCATCTTCTGATTCAAGTCGCCTTCGGCCACGGCGACGATCACGCGGGCGACCTCGGTGGTCGGACGGACCAGGTCGTCGATCAGGCCGTTGACCGAGTCGACGGTCGTGCTCCACGCGCCGCCGGCGCCGTGCAGGCGGGCGCGCTCGGTCATGCGGCCCTCACGTCCGATGATCTCGGCGACGCGGACGAGCTCGGCCTCGAGCGCGGCATTGCGGGCGGCCATCTGGTTGTAGGCGGCTTCGAGGCGTCCGATGTCATCCTTGCGGCGCGCCGGCAGACGTACTCCGAAATCGCCGGCCGCGGCTGCGTGGAGAGCGTGCTCGAGACGGGCGAGCGCCGGATCGTCGACCCGCGCCCGGCCGTTCTTGGCGGTGGCCGCCGCGCCGTTAGCGGCCCTGCCGTTGGCCGGTTTACCGTTGGTGGCCTTGCCGTTGGTGGCCTTGCCGTTGGTGGCCTTGCCGTTGGTGGCCTTGCGGTTGGTGGCCTTGCCGTTGGTGGCCTTGCCGCTGGTGGTTCGGCCGCTGGCGGTCCTGGCGGCTACGGTCTTGGCGTTGGCCGTCTTACGCGGTGCATCGATCCGTGCGGTGCCTCTCTGCTCTACCGCCCCACTGTTCGCCATGCCTGCGCCTCCGATTCAGTTGCTCCCGTGTGCGCCCCCTGCATGGCCGCACCCGGAGGGAGCCGGTTCACCGACGCACAGATTATCGCCGCAGTGCGCCAAGAACACCCCGGAGCGCGTTGGTTAAACACGTGTTCTAGTCCGAGCGTCCAGAAAGCTTGAATCCCCCTGCGCCGCTCGGCCGCCACCGGGCGTCCGAATCCGCGCCCGACCGGTTACCAGCCGCCGCGCCAGTCGGCGTTCTTGGCACGCGCCTTGGCCGCGTCCATGCGCGCGTGCTTGCGCTTGTCGAGCCGCCACTGGATCAGCGACATGATCAGGATGACCGTCGGGAAGAAGATGATCGTGAGGAACATCGCGTTGGTGATCACGGTGTCCGAGGTCTCGCCGTACCAGCCCTCTCCGCCATGGGAGACGCCGGTGGCGAAAGCGGCTGGCGCAGTGGCGAGGACGATTGCCGCGGTCGTGGTGAGGGCGGCGATGATCCGGGCGCGGCGCATCTGATTGGTAAGCGTACCGAACGGGTGGCCGAATGCGCCCGGGGGTGTTTGCCGGCCCGCTGGCGGGTCTGGCGGCGCGAGCGACCTGCATTACACGACAACGGAGCGATTCCGCCGGGACCGTGCCGTGTGGTGCACGCCCCACATGCCGGACACGGCAAGCTGACGCCTTACCGGGTCGGATGTCGCGTCATGCAGGTGCCGGCGGCGGAGGGACCGCCTGAGCCGAAGGTGCGCGGTCTGCCAAGGTCGCGGTCGCCGTCGCCAAGTGTCAGACGGTGCAGGTCCGGATTGGGGTCGAGCCGGTCCGGTGCGCGATCGCGCGGCCCCCCTACGCCACCGCCGCACCCTCGCGCCCGCCGACCGCGGCCAGCGCGCGGAGCAGCACCGGGTTGTACGTCTCCCCGTTGGTCGTGATCTCGAGGTGGTTGATCGGCGCCTCGAACACCTGCGCGCTGAGCGCCGCGGCGAGCTCGCGCTGCTTTGCCGGCGCCACGGCGTCGTCGAGCGTCGTGAGCACGACCCCGGACGGGATCGGGAGCGGCCGGAGCCACGGTCGCGAGTCGAAGCGGCCGAGCTCGCGCCCCGCCTCGGCGATGTCACGGGCCGAGTGGCGCATCAGCTCCGACAGCGCCCACGCCGTGTCCGGTGACTCGCGCAGGCCGACTCGCCGGAGGCCGGCGGCCCAGGTGGCGCGGGGCGCCATCGAGAGCATCAGCCAGAGCGCGCCCATCGCCTTGAACACGCGCCTTGACGCGGGATCCTGCCAGTGCTGGGCGGTGCCGGACAGGATCAGACCGCCGACGACCTCGGGATACTCGCGCGCGACGAGCTGCGCGATCGCGCCGCCCATCGAGTAGCCGACGACGATCGCGGGGGCAGCGCCCAGCGCACGCAGCGCCGCGGCGGCGTCGCCGGCGCAGTCGGCCAGGCGGAACGGGGCGAGCGGGCGCAGACCGCGACCGTGACCGCGGTGATCGATCGCGAGCACGCGATAGCCCGCGTCGACGAGATCGCTGTACGCGCCGCACCAGTTGAGGTCGGCGGTCGCCATCCAGCCGTGCAGGAGCATCACCGGGGGACCGTCGCCGCCGGTGTCGCGCAGGAACAGCTCGCCGCGGTCGGGCACGCGAACCGTCCGCGCCGGTGGCATCTCGATCGGGGGGACAGGCGGCCAGGCTGGCGGTGCCATCGTCCCGCCGATGCTAGTGAACCCGTCCGAGAGCCCGAGCCCACTGGACAGAACCGCCGTGCATACCATGAAACCCAGTCATGGCAGTCGTAATCGCATCCGACCTCGGCAAGGACATCGCCGGCGAGCCGCTCCTGCGCGGCATCTCGTTCAAGCTCGAGCGCCGCGACCGGATGACCCTGTCAGGACGCAACGGCGCCGGCAAGACGACCCTGCTCCGGATGCTGGCCGGCGAGGCCTCGGTCGACTCCGGCGACCTTACGCTAGCCAAGGACACCAAGATCGCGCTCCACGACCAGCGCCCGCCGCGCGAGCGTGACGTCAGCCTGCGCGCCTACGTCCTGTCCGGCGCCCGCGAGCTGGTGGCGATCGAGCAGGAGCTTGCCGAGCTCGAGAACGCGATGGCGAACGGGGCCCACGACGACGCCACCCTCGGCCGCTACGCCGAGGCGCAGGCGCGCCTCGAGCACGCCGGCGGGTACGGGTGGCGCGACCGAGCCCTCGCGGCGCTGCACGGTCTTGGATTCCGAGATCCCAAAGACCTCGACCGAGCGCTCAGCACCTTCTCAGGTGGCGAGCTCACACGGGCATCGCTCGGGCGGGCGCTTGCCGGCGATCCCGACCTGCTACTGCTCGACGAGCCGACCAACCACCTCGACATCGAGTCGCTTGAGTGGCTGGAGACGCACCTCGCGAGCCTCGACGCCGCGATCGTGCTCGTCGCTCACGACCGCTGGTTCCTCGAGGCCGTCGGCACCTCGGTGCTGGAGCTCGAGGCCGGCCGTGGTCGATTCTTCAAGGGCCCGTGGCACGCGTGGCGCAAGGAGAAGGCGGCGCGCGAGCTCGCGCTCGGGCGCGCGGTCGAGCGCCAAGAGGCCGAGATCGAGCGGCTCGAGCGGTTCGTGACCCGGTTCCGTGCCGGCACCCGGGCTCGGCAGGCCCAGTCGCGCGCCAAGAAGCTCGCCAGGATGGACCGCCTGCAGCGCGGCGCGGTCGACGGGGCCGTGCTCGAGTTCTCGTTCAAGCCGCCCGAGCGGAGCGGCCGCGTCGTGTTCGAGTTCGAGAACGGACACATGAACGTGGGGGACCGCGTGCTCCTCGACGAGGTCGAGCTGTGGCTCGAGCGGGGCGAGCACGTGAGCCTCGTCGGCCCGAACGGCGCCGGCAAGACCACGTTGATCGAAACCCTGGCCGGTCGGCGAGAGCTTGACGACCCGGACACTCGGGAACGGGTACGTACCGATACGGAACTGGTACGTACCAGTCCGGAGGAAGCGGGTGCGGGTGCGGGGCCGGGGCCAGTCGTCACCGGCAAGCTCCGGACTGGGCACAACGTGAAGCTGGGGTTCCTTTCTCAGCACGCCGAGGAGCTTTCCGCAGGCACCGCGCGAACGGTGCTCGAGGCTACGACGCATCTGACCAGACTGACCCCGAACCAGGCGCGCGGGTTGCTGGGCAGGTTCCTGTTCTCCGGGGAGGACGCGGAGAAATCGCTCGAGGTCCTGTCGGGCGGCGAGCGCCGGCGGCTCTCGCTCGCGATCCTCGTGCAGTCGGGGGCCAACGTCCTGATCCTCGACGAGCCCACCAACCACCTCGACCTCGAGAGTCGCGAGTCGCTCGAGCAGGCGCTCGACCAGTTCACCGGGTCGCTGCTGCTCGTCTCCCACGATCGCGCGCTGCTCGACGCCGTCGGCAAGCGCACGGTGGCGATCGAGGACGGACAGCTCCACAGCTACCTCGGTGGCTGGCCGGAATACGTCCGGGCCCGCGAGGAGCTCGCGCGCACCGCGCCCGCCAAAACCGACAAGCAGCCCAAATCGGCCAAGCCGCGCACCAAATCGGCTAACGCTGCGCCGCCCTCGAACAACGCCAAGGAGCAGCAGCGGCTTGAGCGCGAGATCGAGGCCGCGGAGGCGTCGCTGAAGGCGCTCGAGGAGGAGCTGTCGGACCCGGTGGCGTGGTCGACGCCGCAGCGAAGCGCGACCGCGACCGCCCGCCACGAGCAGGCCAAGGCCGCGGTCGATGAGCTGTACGCGCGCTGGGAGAGTCTCGCCGGTTAGCCCGGCGCCTTGGCGAGCGTTGGCGCGCCTCCGAAGATCGAGCCGCAGGCCTTCGAGGCGGCCTGGAACGCGGGCGAGCTCGGGTCGATCCCGGCTCCGCCGATCCTGACGCCGAGGCCACCGTTCGGCCCGTTCACGAACGTGGGGTCGGGGAAGTTGGGGACGCCGTGAGACCGCATACAGCGCGACATCGCCAGCGCCTTGGCCTTCTGCTGCGCCGTCTGGGCCGCCGTCGGATGACCGCCGTTGGGTAGGTCCGACTTGCACGAGTTCATCGCGGACCTGAACGCCGGCCCGTTGACCGGGACTCCGTTGACCTTGGTCGTCGATCCTGAGCCCGACCGGTCGCTCTGTTGGATCTGGATCCCGCCGCTTCCGTTGCTCGTCGGGTCCGGGAAGTTGGGGACGCCATGGGCGCGGATGCACTGGGCGAGCTTCAGCCCCTGAGCATTGGCGGCCGCGGTGTCGTTCGGCCCGGTGGACCCGGCGTTGTAAGAGCTCGAGCTCGACGAGCCGCATCCCGCCACGGCGATGGTCGCCCCCGCCAGGCAGAGCAGTATCGCGTATCGCACTGTTACCTCCTAAGTCGTGGTCCCAGAGTGGTACGCCACGGGCGGTTACATCACGGGAACCAGGGCTGTTACCGCGGCGTAACCCGGACCCGACGATCCTGTCGGGCCGTGGCCGTCCCCGCAAATACGCTCGCATCCGAGGTGCGACCGTACTTACGGGGACGACCACTAGTGGGCGACCCACCACACTGTCTGCAGGGCGAATGCGCGTGCTGGTGATCGAGGACCACGCTGAGCTGGCCGAGACGGTCGCGCTCGGGCTGCAACGCGAGGGCATGGCCGTCGACATCGCGTTCGACGGCGCAGAGGGGCTGAGGAAGGCCGCGATCTACGACTACGACGTGATCGTGCTCGATCGCGATCTCCCGGGTGTGCACGGCGACCGGGTGTGCGAGACGCTCGTTAATCAGGATGCCGACCCACCACGCGCGCGCGTTCTCATGCTGACCGCCTCGGCCGGGATCGAGGATCGCGTAGCGGGCCTCAGCCTGGGCGCGGACGATTATCTGCCCAAGCCGTTCGCGTTCGCGGAGCTGATCGCGCGCATCCGGGCGCTGGCGCGGCGCGCCCAACCCGCGCTCGCGCCGGTGATGCGCAGCGGCGACCTGACGCTCGACACGGGTCGTCGGATCGCGCACCGCGCCGGCCGGCGCCTCGATCTCACCGCCAAGGAACTGGCCGTGCTCGAGCTGCTGCTCGCGGCGCGCAACACCGTGGTCTCACCCGAGGAGCTGCTCGCTCGCGCCTGGGACGAGGCGGTCGATCCGTTCTCGGCGGTGGTCAAGGTGACGATCAGCCGGCTGCGACGCAAGCTCGGCGAGCCGCCGATCATCGAGACGGTGCCCGGTGCGGGCTACCGGATCTAGCGGACTCGCTCGGCGCTGGCGGCCGCGGCGGACGGTCCGCCTGCGGCTGACGATGCTCTACGGGACGCTGTTCCTCGTTGCCGGGGCGGCTCTGCTGGCGATCACCTACGGTCTGGTCGCCAACGGGACGGCGAACGCCGCCAAGCCGATCGTGGTCAGCAAGCAGTCGGGGACCGCTGTCTCGCTTCCGGCGCCTCCCAGCTTCGGCGCCGGCACCGCCTCCGGGGCGTCCGCCCTCCCCAACGGAGGGAACGTCATCTACGAACAGAAGACGGCGGGGCCGAAGACCCTCGTCCAGGTACAGGCGTACGCCGGCCAGGTGGACGCGAGCTTCCGCCTCCTGACCGCCGCCCACAAACAACAGCTCGCGGCCCTCCAGAAGAGCGCCAACGGCCGCCTTGCCCAGGTCAAGACCTCGCAGCTCGACACGCTGCTCACCCGCTCGGGTCTCGCCCTGGCGATCATGGCGCTGGCCTCGATCGGGCTCGGGTGGGTGATGGCGGGGCGGGCGCTGCGTCCGGTGCGGACGATGAGCTCGCGCGCCCGGGGCATCTCCGAGCGAAACCTGCACGAGCGCCTCGCGCTCGACGGGCCCGACGACGAGCTCAAGGAGCTCGGCGAAACGTTCGACGGGTTGCTCGGGCGCCTGGAGGCGGCGTTCGAGTCACAGCGCCGGTTCGTCGCCAACGCCTCGCACGAGCTGCGAACGCCGATCACGCTCGAACGCGCGCTGGTCGAAGTCGCCCTCAGCGATCCCAACCCGTCGGTCGACTCGCTGCGCGAGACCTGCCGGCGGGTGCTGGTCTCCAGCGAGCAGCAGGAGCGCCTGATCGAGGCGCTGCTGACGCTTGCGCGGAGCCAGCGGGGGCTCGAGCAGCGAGCGCCCGTGGACTTGGAAGAGCTCACGGGCGAGGTTGTGCGGTCAGCCCCCTCGAACGGGATCCGCATGGAGACGACCCTCGGCGCGGCTCGAACGACGGGCGACTCGGCGATGGTCGAGCGACTCGTCGCGAACCTGGTCGAGAACGCCGTCCGCTACAACCAGCCGGACGGTTGGGTCACCGCATGGACCGGTTCGCGCGACGGCGAGCCGACGCTCGAGGTCTCGAACTCCGGGCCGGTCGTCGCGCCGGATCAGATGGGCGAGCTGGTCAAGCCGTTCTCCCGCCTGGACGGGCACGGCGCGCTCGCGTCCAGGAACGCCGACGGCGGCCACGGGCTCGGCCTCGGCCTTTCGATCGTGCAGGCGATCGCCGACGCCCACGGCGCCCGGCTCACCACGAGGGCGCGCCCGGAGGGCGGTCTCACGGTCACGGTTGGGTTCCCGCAGGACCCCTGACACCCCTGCGAGCGTCCTCGGCGAGGAACCGCGGGCTGTCCACCAGGATCCGACGGCGGCGCAGCCCCGACAGGAGCGGCTCGTGGTCGTCGAAGCTCACCTGCGTCGCCATAGCCGCCCGGAAGCTCACGGTCACCGAGCCCACGCCGCTGCCGGCCACCTGGCCGTCGACCTCGAGCCTGACCCCACCGAAGCTCGCGGCGGCGTCGAGCTCGAGCTCCGATCCGGCGCCGATCACGAGCGGCGGCGCGAACCCCCCGTGCTTGGGGAGCGGCGTGAGCACGTAGGCGTCGATGCCGGGGAGGAGCAGCGGTCCGCCCGCGGAGATCGCGTAGCCGCTCGTGCCGATCGGCGTGCTCACGACTGCACCGTCCCCGGCGATGCGGGCGAACAGCGCTCCGTCCACGTAGGCGCCCAGTCGCACCTGGCTGCCGCTCTCGCGCACGAGCGCCACGTCGTTGAGCGCGAACAGCGCTTTGCCGTCCGAGCCCGCGATCGATAGTCCGGGGAGCAGCCGAGGGCGCCATTCGCCGCGGACGAACCGCTCGAGCGAGCTCGTTATATCCGCGGCGGCCACGTTGGCCAGGGCCCCGAGGCTTCCGCATCCGATCCCGAGCACAGGGCGGCGCGCCTCGGCGCCGGCGCGCAGCGCGGCAAGGGTGGTGCCGTCGCCACCGATCGACACGATCAGGTCGGTGTCGCCCGCGTCGCCCTCGTCGGCGACCTTCCGCTGCGGATACGGCGCGGCGATCTGGACGAGCTCGATCCCGTGTTCCTCTGTCCATTCTCGAAGTAGACGTAGCGCGTTGTCGACGTTGCGGGTCGGATGCACGAGGAAGCCCACGCGCCTTGGCGGCTGCGTTCCCCAAGCGGCCGTGGGCCCGTGCGGGAGGGGAGAGGAGGTTGGTTGCGTGGTCAACTTTGTTCCGGACCGTCGGGAGGACTCTCTACACTCGAACACAACGATGGCACCGCTGAGCGATGCGTCGCCGATCCGGGTTGCGCTGATCGATGATGACAGCGGACTGCTGACCGTTCTCGAGCGGAGGCTGGGGGCATTGCGGTGGGAGGCCCACGTATTGGCGTTCCCGCCCGACGCCGGACACTTGGCGGCTCTCAGGCTGCACGCTTTGATCATCAACCCGGCTCTCACCGGCGTGGACTACATCGAGCGCGTGGCGACCGCCCTGCCTGGTCTGGCGCTTCTGGTGTGCAGTGGGCCGGCGACGGTTTCCGAGCGGGTCAAGGGCCTGCGTGCCGGCGCCGACGATTGGGTGACCAAGCCGTGCCACCCGGAGGAGCTGCTCGCGCGGATCCAGGCAGTGCTCCGCCGCCGGCGGGCGGGCGAGCTACCGGTCGAAGAGGTCAGGATCGACGCCGGCGAGATCGCGATCCGGCCCGACCGGTACGACGCCTACGCCGGCGAGCAGGGTGCTGCGCTGTCGCGCAAGGAGTTCGAGCTGCTGAGGCAGCTGGCCGCCGCCGACGGCCGCGTGCTCGAGCGCGAGGACATCTACCAGCGAGTGTGGGGCTACACAATGGCCCGCGGGGACCGCTCCGTGGACGTGTTCGTCCGCAAGCTGCGCCAGAAGCTCGAGCAGGTCTCACCGGGATGGCGCTACGTCCACACGCACTTCGGCGTCGGCTACCGGTTCGCGGCCGAGCCCATCGACGGCGATGGCGGGGCCGCCGACGAGGCCGGCTCTACGCCGGTCGTCGACGACGAGCGGGCAACGACACCGGTCGACGCGGACCGCCCGACGAAGTCCTCACGCGAGGATCTCGCCGCGGTACGCTGAACGTGTGAACTCGAGAGTCCGCAACGTCCTGATCGTGCTCGTGCTCGCCGCGGTCGTGGGCACGCTGTCAGGTGGGGCCACCGCGGCCAACGTCGCCATCCAGGCCGTCACGCTCGTGTTCCTTGGAGTGCTCGTCTGGTTCGCCGCGCTGATGTACCGCCAGCACCGGATGACCCTGTACTCGCTCGGGGAAGGACGGCGCGCCCTGCTGTACATCGCAGTCGGAGTGGGTGCGCTGACGCTGACGGCGACGTCCAAGCTGTGGAACAGCGGCGGCGCGGGCTCGGTCGCCTGGCTGGTGTTGCTCGGCGGAGCCGGCTATACGATGTTCGCTGTCCTCTGGTCGGCGCGCAAGTACTAAGGGCCCCCGACTTCGTAACTGACGGTTCCGACGGCGCCAGATCGCGCCTAGCCACTCGTCGGATCCCGCCACTTACTCAGTCGAGGACCCTGAGATCTCAGGAAGCGACGGGCCGCGGGCGGGGCGGCGCCGTGTCGGTGTGGCCGGCCGCGCATTTGGGGCACAGCCCTTCGAGCAGCACATGGGCTTGCTCGACTTCGAACCCCTGCTCGCGCAGCGACAGCTTGATGTCCCGAGGCTCGATGTCGTGCAGCGTGTGGCAGCCCCGGCAGCGGAAGTGGTGGTGGGGCGAGACGTTGGCGTCGAACTGCCGCGGTCCGGGGCCCTCGACGACGCCGAGCAGACCGGCCTCGGCCAGCTCGCCGAGCGCGTTGTAGACGGTCGCCCGCGACAGCTCGGGAAGCTTGACGCGCGCGAGCTGGAACACCTCCTCGGCGCTCAGGTGACCGTTCTCGGTGCCCGCGAACAGGCCATAGATCGCGCGTCGCTGGGCGGTGGCCCGCAGGCCGTGCGCCCGGAGCAGTTGGGCCAGGGCGACGTCGGAGAGCGGGGTGGGAGTCGCGGACACCTAGATTGAAGTCGGTCTGAGGTCGGATTCGTTCGCGAAATGCAGCCTACACCGCAGACCGGCGGGGATCCCGAGGCTCGTGGCCCGGGCGGCCGGGGTGGCGCGGTCCTATCCTCGATGACGTGTCAGTAGTGCCAGCCGACAGGCGTCGCGAGCTTCCCGACGAGCCCGGCGTGTACCTCTTCCGCGACCGACGCGGCAAGGTGATCTATGTCGGCAAGGCGAAGTCGATCCGCAAGCGGGTCGCGTCGCATTTCTCCGGGGGTGGGCGGGGTTCCAATATTCGCGGGGGCGGTGATCTCGTCGACATGATCGACCAGATCGAGGCGCTCGTCGTCCACACCGAGACGGAGGCGCTGCTCGCCGAGCAGAACTTCATCAAGCAGTACAAGCCGCGGTTCAACATCCGCCTGCGGGACGACAAGTCGTACCCGTACATCGCGATCTCGCTGGACGAGGACTTTCCGCGGGTGTACTTCACGCGCGAGCGTCATCGTCGTGACCGGGCGTACTTCGGTCCCTACAGCAACGCCAAGCGGGTCCGCGCGACGCTCGAGGTGCTCGGAAAGGTGTTCATGTTCCGCTCGTGCGAGGGTCCCGAGCCGGGTCGTCGCAGTGGCTCACCGTGTCTCGACTACTACATCAAGCGGTGCGAGGCACCTTGCGTCGGCTACGTCAGCCGCGAGGATTACCGCCGGGGGATCGACGGCGTGATCGACTTCCTGTCCGGCCGGTATCGCGAGATCGAGCGCTCGCTCGAGCGCTCGATGCGCGAGGCGGCGGCCGACCAGCGGTTCGAGGATGCCGCCCGGGAGCGCAACCGGCTGCGCGCGGTGCACTCGTTGCTCGAGCGCCAGCGCGTGTCCAACGAGGCGGTGGGCACGCTCGACGCGATCGCGGTCGCGGTGCACGAGACCGAGGCCAACGCCCAGGTGTTCCAGGTGCGCGACGGCGTCCTGTCCGACCGCCAGAGCTTCTACCTCGACAACGAGGCTCACGGTGGGATCGCCGAGGTCGCCGAGGCATTCATCCTCCAGTACTACACGAGCGCGATGATGGTGCCCCCGCTGCTGGTCGTGCAGCGCGAGGTCGCGCCCTCGGCTCCCGTCCTCGCCGAGGCGCTGAGCGCGCGCCGGGACGGGTCGGTCGAGATCCGGGCCGCCGAGCGCGGCGACAAGCGCCGGATCCTCGAGCTCGCCGAGCGCAACGCGCGGCTGGCGCTCGACCAGGAGCGGCTTCGCTCCGAGCGCCGGCGCCAGCAGCGCGTCGAGGCGCTCGACGGCCTCCAGCTCGCGCTCGGGCTGGACACGCTCCCGCTGCGGATCGAGTGCTTCGACATCTCGACGCTGATGGGCACCAACACGGTGGCGTCGATGGTGGTGTTCGAAGGGGGTGCGCCGAAGAAGTCCGACTACCGCCGGTTCAAGGTGTGGCCCGAGCCGGACGGCAACGGCCACGGAACGATCGGGCAGCCCGACGATTTCGCGGCGATGGAGCAGGTCCTCTCGCGCCGGCTGGCCCGCTGGGAGCGCCAGCACGACCTGTCCCCGCACGACAAGGACTACGACCAGAGCTTCGCGGCGCTCCCGAACCTGATCGTGATCGACGGCGGCAAGGGCCAGCTGTCGGCGGGACTGCGGGCGCTCCAAGGCTTCCGCGACCGGGGTGTGGTCGTGATCTCGCTCGCCAAGCGGATCGAGGAGGTGTTCACGGCCGGCGCCGCCGAGCCGCTCCGGCTGCCGCACGACACCGTCGAGCTCCAGCTGCTCCAGCGGGTCCGCGACGAGGCGCACCGGTTCGCGATCACGCACCACCGGATCCGACGCGACCGCGCGATGACGGCGTCGATCCTCGATGAGCTACCGGGCGTCGGACCGGCGCGCAAGCGCGCGCTGCTGAAACACTTCGGGTCGCCTGACGCGATCCTGGCGGCCTCACGCGAGGAGCTCGAGGCCGTGCCCGGGCTGCCGGGCAAGCTCGCGCGCGAGGTCTACCGCGAGCTGCACAAGACCGGGGTGTGATGGGCCGGCTCGCCGCGCTAACACCGCGTCGCCGCTTGACCGTCAAGCTTCCTACCATGGAAGTCTCAGACGTGGAACAGCTGCGAGAGCAAACGGAGGCGCCGAAGGACGACGGCTCGGCGCCTGATCGACCTGGTGATCATCACCGGGTTCTCCGGCGCCGGAAAGTCGACGGCAATGGCCGCCTTCGAGGACGAGGGCTATTTCTGCGTGGACAACCTGCCCTCGGAGATGATCCGCTCGCTCGTCGACCTGTTCATGCACTCGGGCTCGAAGGTGCAGCGTGCGGCGGTCGTCTCCGACGTCCGCGGCGGCGAATACTTCGATGGCCTGAGCGCGATGCTCGACGACCTCCGGGCCGCCGGCGTCACACACCGCGTGCTGTTCCTCGACGCCGACGAGCAGTCCTTGCTGACGCGTTACAAGGAGACGCGCCGGCGCCACCCGCTCGCGCCCGAGGGGAGTGTCACCGATGGCATCGCCCGCGAGCGGGAGCTGCTGCGGCCGCTGCGGGGCCGCGCGGACGTGGTGATCAACACCACCGGCCTGACCGCGGCGATGCTACGTCGCAAGCTCGCCGACGAGCTCCTCCCAACGCGCACGCCGGGCCGCCTGGCGGTGACGTTCCAGAGCTTCGGGTTCAAGTACGGCCCCGCCCGCGACCCCGACCTGCTGCTCGACGTCCGCTTCCTCCCGAACCCCCACTACGAGGAGGACTTGAGGCCGCTCACCGGGGACGATCCGCAGATCGTCGCGTTCATAAATCGGGACGGGGAGCTCGACGCGTTCTACGAGAAGCTGCACCCGCTGCTCGACTACCTGCTCCCGCACTACCTCGCCGAGGGCAAGGCGCATCTGGTCGTCGGGATCGGCTGCACCGGCGGGCGACACCGCTCGGTGGCGATCGCCTCGCATCTCGCCAGCCGCTACGCCCCCGAGCGCGAATACCTCGTGCACGTCGTCCACCGGGACGTCAGCCGGCCGGCGTGATCGATCACATCGGCTTCGAGGTCAGCGATCTGGAGCGCTCGAGCCGCTTCTATGACGCCGTCCTGTACGCCCTCGGGGCGAGGCGGATGGTTCAGTCCGAGCACGCGGTGGCGTATGGGGTGAACGAGCCGAAGGTGTGGATCGTGATGCGCGGGCGTGAATCCGGCCCGAGCTATGGCCATCTCGCGCTGAGCGCCAGCGGGAAAGCGGCGGTCGATGCTGCGTACAAGGGGGGACTCGCCAACGGGGGCACCGATGACGGTCCTCCCGGGATGCGCCCCCAGTACGGCGCCCGCTACTACGCGGCCTACATGCGCGATCCGGACGGCCTGAGGGTGGAACTCGTCTCCCGCAGGTGAGCCGCTAGCCTTCGGCCTAGCCGGCGCACCGTCGGCGTTTTCTTTGAGTCGAAACGGAGGTTCGGGATGGCGGTACGCGTCGGGATCAACGGCTTCGGGCGAATCGGCCGAAACGTCTTCCGCGCCGCCTACGAAGCGGGGGCCGACATCGAGTGGATCGCGGTGAACGACATCGGCGACCCCAAGACGTTCGCCCACCTGCTCAAGTACGACTCGAACTACGGGCCGTTCCCGGGCGAGGTCGCGGAGACCAGCACGGGCTTCCGCGTGGACGACACGGAGATTCGCTTCCTGTCCGAGAAGGACCCGGCCGCGCTGCCGTGGGGGGAGCTCGGCGCGGATGTGGTGATCGAGTCAACCGGCCTGTTCACCGACCGCGAGAACGCCGCCAAGCATCTGGCCGCCGGCGCCAAGAAGGTGCTGATCTCCGCGCCGGCGAGCGGGCCCGACGTGACCGTGGCGCTCGGAGTGAACTTCGACGAGGTGTACGACCCGGCGCAGCACGACGTGATCTCGAACGCGTCGTGCACGACGAACTGCCTGGCCCCGATCGCCAAGGTCCTGAATGACACGGTCGGGATCAAGCACGGCCTGATGACGACGATCCATGCCTACACGGCCGATCAGCGGCTGCAGGACATGCCGCACCGCGACCTGCGCCGCGCTCGGGCGGCGGCGATCAACCTGATCCCAGCGTCCACCGGGGCCGCGCAGGCGATCGGCCTGGTGATCCCCGACCTGAACGGCAAGCTGAACGGGTTCGCGGTCCGGGCGCCGGTGCCGACCGGCAGCGTCGTCGACCTGACGGTCGAGGCCAACCGGGAGACGACGATCGACGAGATCAACGCGGCGATGAAGGCCGCCGCCGACGGCCCGATGAAGGGCATCCTCGAGTACACCGAAGACCCGATCGTGTCCTCGGACATCGTCAAGAACACGGCGTCCTCGATCTTTGATTCGCTGCTCACCGTGGTGATGGACAAGACCATGGTCAAGCTCGTCGCCTGGTACGACAACGAGTGGGGGTACTCCAACCGAGTGGTCGACGTAGCGCAGAAACTGTTATGAGAACGCTTCGGGACCTGGGAGACATCGACGGCAAGCGGGTGCTGGTGAGAGTCGACTTCAACGTGCCGCTCGACAACGGAGCGGTCGCCGACGACATGCGGATCCGGGCGGCGCTACCGACGATCGAGGAGCTGCGGCGGCGCGGCGCCCGGTTGGTGTTGGTCTCGCATCTCGGGCGGCCCAAGGATCGCGAGCCGTCGCTGTCGCTCGCCCCCGTCGGGGCCCGGCTCGGCGAGCTCATCGACGCTCCGGTGAGGGTCGCGCCCGGTGTGGTCGGCGAGGACGTGCGCGCCGCGGTCGACGGGCTCGACCCAGGAGACGTGCTGCTGCTCGAGAACGTTCGCTACGAGCACGGGGAGACCAAGAACGATCCTGACTTTGCGCGCTCGCTGGCGTCGCTTGCAGATGTGTACGTCGACGACGCGTTCGGCGCCGCCCATCGCGCCCATGCCTCGACCGAGGGCGTCGCCCGCCTGGTGGATGAGCGGGCGGCCGGCCTGCTGCTCGAGCGCGAGGTGGAGACGCTCATGGGCGTGCTCGAGAACCCCGCGCGGCCGCTCGTGTCGGTGCTCGGCGGCGCCAAGGTGAGCGACAAGATCGGCGTGATCGATCGCTTCCGTGAGAGCGCGGACACGATCCTGATCGGCGGCGCGATGTGCTTCCCGTTCCTGGCCGCGCAGGGCCACTCCGTCGGGGATTCGCTGTGCGCGGAGGAGGACGTCGAGCTGGCCAGGGGGATCCTCGGGGCGAGTTCGTCGGCGCGGGCCGAGCTGCGCCTGCCCGTCGACCTCGTGATCGGGGATCGGTTCGCGGAGGACGCCTCGGCGCGGGAGCTCGACGGGCTCGACGTGCCCGACGGGTGGATGGGGCTCGACATCGGTCCGCGGACGGCCGCCCTGTACGGCGACGTGATCGCCGGCGCGGGGACGGTGTTCTGGAACGGGCCGATGGGGGCGTTCGAGCTCGAGCCGTTCGCGGCCGGAACGCGCGCGGTCGCCGAGGCGGTCGCGGCCGCGTCCGGGACCACCGTCGTCGGCGGCGGCGACTCGGCGGCGGCGCTCGAGCGGTTCGGCCTGGCCGATTCCGTGACCCACCTCTCGACCGGGGGCGGCGCGACGCTCGAGCTGATCGAGGGTAAGGCTCTTCCCGGGGTAGAGGCGTTGTCATGAACCCGACCGGACGCAAGCCCTTGATCGCGGGCAACTGGAAGATGCACAAGACCACCGGCGAGGCCGAGCTCTACATCGCCGCCCTGCTCCCGCGCGTCTCGACCGCCGACGGGGTCGACGTCGCGATCTGCCCTCCGTTTCTCGCACTGGAAACGATGATCGAGTCCGCGCGCGGTTCCCGGGTGGCGGTGTACGCCCAGAACATGCACCACGCCGCCGAGGGCGCGTTCACGGGTGAGGTCTCGGCGCCGATGCTCACGGAGATCGGCGTTCACGGCGTCATCCTCGGCCACTCCGAGCGCCGCGAGATGTTCGGCGAGACGGACAAGGCCCTCCAGCTGAAGGTACCGGCGGCGCTCGCGGCCGGACTCCAGCCGATCCTGTGCGTCGGCGAGACCGAGGACGAGCGCGAGGCCGGTGACACGGAGCGCAAGCTCCGCCATCAGGTTCAGGAGGACCTCGCGCGCGTGGACACCGCACAGCTGGGCGACGTCGCCATCGCGTACGAGCCGATCTGGGCGATCGGGACCGGGCGGGTGGCGACACCGGAGCAGGCCCAGGAGGCGATCGGGTTCATCCGAGCGCTCGTCGCCGACCGCTCGCGCGAGCAGGCGCAGCGGACGCGCGTGCTGTACGGCGGCAGCGTCAAGACGGAGAACTGCTCCGAGCTGCTGTGCCTGCCCGACGTGGACGGCGCGCTCGTCGGCGGAGCGAGCCTCGACCCGGAGGCGTTCGCGGCGATCGTCGAGTCGGCGCGCGGCTGATGGCACCTGCGCGCGGGCCCGAAGCGCTGCCGGCGCTTCCGCGCGGGCCCGAAGCGCTGCCGGCGCGGGCGGCTGCGCTGATCGTGCTCGACGGCTGGGGGCTCGCCCCTGACGGCCCGGGAAACGCCGTGTCGCTGGCGAAGACGCCGGTGTTCGACGAGCTTTGGGCTTCGTATCCGCACTGTGAGCTGACCGCGTGCGGCCGCGCGGTGGGGCTGCCCCAGGGGCAGATGGGCAACTCCGAGGTCGGACACATGAACCTGGGCGCCGGCGCAGTTGTGAAGCAGGACCTGACCCGCATCGACGAGGCAGTCGCTTCCGGCGATCTCTCGTCAAACGGGGTGTTGCGGGCTGCTTTTAGCGGCGCGGATCGTGTGCATCTGATCGGGCTGGTGTCCGACGGCGGGGTGCATTCGGGGTGGCGTCACCTCGAGGCGCTTATCCGGCTCGCGGCTTCGCTTGGGGTGGACGATCTGGTGCTACACGCGTTCACCGACGGCCGCGACACCCTGCCCGAGTCGGGGGCGGGCTACCTCGAGACCGTGCAGGGCTGGATGGACGACGCGGGCGTCGGGCGGGTTGGCTCGATCGTGGGTCGGTACTGGGCGATGGACCGCGACCGCCGCTGGGATCGCGTCCAGCGCGCCTACGACCTGCTCGTGCACGGCCGTGCCGACCACCGTTGTTCGTCGGGGGCCGAGGCGGCGCGCGAGGCCTACGCGCGCGGCGAGACGGACGAGTTCATCGCGCCGACGCTAGTCGGCGAACCATCAGGCGCGGACGCTCGCATCCGTCCGGAGGACTCGGTGTTCGCGTTCAACTTCCGCCCAGACCGGATGCGCGAGATCACGCGGGCTCTCGCCGAGCCTGGGTTCTCGGAGATCGACCGCGGCGGCGCGCCGGTGGTGGAGCGGTACGCGACCATGACCCAGTACGAGGAGGGCTGGCCGTACCCGGTGGCGTTCGAGCCCGCGCACCCTGCCCTCACGCTGTCGCACGTGCTCGCCGATCAGGGGGTTCGCCAGCTCCACGTCGCCGAGACCGAGAAGTACGCGCACGTCACGTACTTCTTCGCCGGCGGGGAGGAGGCCCCGTACGAGGGCGAGCGCCGCGAGCTCGTCGACTCGCCCCGCGACGTCGCCACCTACGACAAGAAACCGGAGATGAGCGCCCGGGCCGCCGCGGGCGCGTTCGTGTCCGCCTGGCGCGAGGACTCGCCGACGTTCGGGATCATCAACTTCGCCAACCCCGACATGGTCGGTCACACCGGCGTGATCGAGGCCGCGGTGGCGGCGATCGAGGCCGTCGACTCGTGCCTGAGCTCGGTGGTGCAAGCCGTCCACGAGTCGGGTGGGGCCTGCATCATCACCGCCGATCACGGCAACGCCGATCACATGCTCGAGGACGACGGCAGCCCGAACACCGCGCATTCCCTGAACCCGGTCCCGCTGATCGTGACCGTGCCCGGCCTCGAGTTGCGGTCCTCGGGTGGGATCCTGGCCGATGTCGCGCCGACCGTGCTGCAGGTCCTCGGGATCGAGCAGCCCGCCGAGATGACGGGCAAGTCGCTGATCGAAGGGTCCTAAGCGCGCCCGGTCGCGAGGAACTTCTCCATCGCCTCGTGAGTCTCGCGGGGGCGCTCGAGCTGGGGGACATGGCCGCAGTCGAGCTCGAGGTGGACCGCCTTGGGCACCTCCTCGCGGACGTGGCGCTCGAACCCGATCGGCACGACCTTGTCCTCGCGACCCCAGACGAACAACGCCTCTGGTTTGAGCTCTGGCAGCCGGGTCCACAGCCCTCGTGAGCCGCGCGGCTTCTCGAGGTAGATGTTGCGGGCGGCCGCGTAGAACGCGGCCCGGCCGAGCGGCGTCAGGTAGGAGCGCATGAACTCGTCGATGCCGGCGGCCGTCCACTCGGTGTCGGATCCCGGGACGAACTGCTTGACGATGCGCTCGACGACCGCGCGGGGCGCTGGCTGGAACACTCCGAGCTGGGTCGGGACGAAGCGGAGGTAGGGCGCCCACGGGCGCGCCTTCAACCACGGCAACGACGGGGCGAGCAGGACCAGACGGCCGACGCGGTCGGAGTGGTCGAGGCCGAGCTCGAGGGCTATCCGCCCGCCCATGCTGTTTCCGACGACGTGAGCTCGATCGAGTTCGAGCGCGTCGAGGAGCGCGACCACGGCGTTGGCGAAGAAGCGCGGGTCGTATGCGGCCCATAGCGGCTTGTCGGAGTCGCCGAAGCCCGGCAGGTCGACGGCGATCGCTCGGTGTGAGGAAGCGAGCGCCCCGAGCGTGGGCAGGAACGACGCCTTGGTCGCGCCGAGGCCGTGGAGCATGACCACGGGGTCGCCCGTCCCGGCCTCGATCGTCGACAGCCTGCCGGTTGCCGTGTCTACGTTTCGAACCCGCACCCGCCCCGGGCCGGTGAGCTGCGACGTCGCCGCCAGGAACCCGACGCCGAGGTGGAGGTCCCGTCGGATCTTCAGCCGGCCCTTGCGGAACGCGGTCATGCCGCCGCGGACGTCGTCGGCGATCTCGTTCCAGGTGCTCGCGTTGGCGGTGAGGATCGCGTCCGCGCCACCGCGGGCGGTGGTGAGGCGGGCGGCTCCGTCCTCGATCACGACGGCGTAGCTCTTTCCGGTGTCGTCCTTCGGGGCGTCGGCGGCCTGGATCCTGAGGCGGACGATGGGGCGCCCGACGTCGAACACCGACGGGTCGAAACGGGCCACCAGGCGCTCGATCGCGCTGCCCAATGGGTCGTCGGCGGTCTGTGTCTCGGTCTTGGGGACGTTCATGCTGCCATCTCAGCTCTTCCCCGTGAAATGGGGCCGCAACCAAGTGCGTTGGATCACAGATGCGCGGCTGGAGTCCGCGGTCTTTCTGGCTGACCTGTGCTCTCGTCTAGTACTATACTTGACATATAGCGACTTAGATTTTATAATGGTCGCAGACACTGATTCTCATCCTTTCAAGGAGAGGTATTGATATGGCACTAATTCGATGGGAGCCCGCTCGAGAGCTCTCGACCATGCAGAGCGAGATGAACCGCTTGTTCGGCACGTTCTTCGACTCGCCGACCCCGGGCAACGGTCGTCGCACCGCACTGCGCGGTTGGGTCCCGGCGATGGACGTCACCGAGAACGAGAACGAGTACGTCCTCAAGGCGGACCTGCCCGGACTGAGCGAGGGCGACGTCAACGTCGAGCTCGACGACAACGTCCTGCGGATCTCGGGTGAGCGCAAGTCCGAGCACGAGGAGCGGAAGAACGGCTACCACCGCGTCGAGCGCGCATTCGGGCGCTTCTCGCGGTCGCTGCGCGTCCCCGAGGGCGTTACTGCCGACGGCATCCAGGCGAACTTCGACAACGGCGTGCTCGAGGTCCATGTCCAGAAGCCCGAGCAGCAGAAGCCCCAGAAGGTCGCGATCTCGGTCGGCCACGAGGCCAAGACGATCGAGGGCGGCGAGGACACCGAGGCCACCAAGCCCACCGAGCCCACCGAGCCTACCCCCGCGGCCTAACACGCGTAGTACCCCGGGGGCGCGCCCCGGGATCTGTCTCCCACAAGTAGGGTCCGGATCGTGTTCACGGTCCGGACCCGTTCGTTTAATGCGCTCGCCCGCACGGGCACGCTGCACCTGGCCCACGGCGACGTCCAAACGCCGGCATTCGTGCCGCTGGCCACGCGCGGATCGGTCAAGACGCTGCTGCCCGACGAGGTGGCCGCGCTCGGCTACGAGCTGATCCTTGGCAACACGTTCCACCTGCTGCTCGCGCCCGGCCCCGATCTCGTGCGAGAGCTCGGCGGATTGCACGAGTTCATGCGCTGGGACAAGCCGATCATCACCGACTCCGGCGGGTTCCAGGTGTTCTCGATGGGCCACGGCGGCGTGGCCGATGAGATTAAGGGCCGGGGACGGAGCGGCGGCGTCGGGCTTTCGGACGGCGGGACGGGAGCGATCCTGTCGATCTCCGAGGAGGGGGTCCGGTTCCGGTCCTACGTCGACGGCCGCGAGCGCTTCCTCTCGCCCGAGACTTCGATGTCGGTCCAGGCCGCGCTCGGCTCGGACATCGCGCTCGCGTTCGACGAGTGCACGCCGTTTCACGTCTCCCGCGAGTACACCGAGCGCTCGATGGAGCGCACCCACCGATGGCTCGAACGCTGCCTGCGCTGGCGCGCTTCGCACGGGCCGGCGGGCCAGGCGGTGTACGGGATCGTCCAGGGCGGCGTCGATCGGGCGTTGCGTATCACTTCGGCCGGGGTCGTCGCTTCCAGCGGGTGCGACGGAATCGCTGTCGGCGGATCGCTCGGGCAGGACAAGGCGCAGATGCACGAGGTCGTGTCCTGGACCACGGAGGAGCTCGAGCGCCTCGCGCCCGACCGCCCGCGCCACCTGCTCGGGATCGGCGACGTCGACGATCTGATCGCCGGCGTCGAGTTCGGGATCGACACGTTCGACTGCGCGCTGCCGACCCGGCTCGGGCGCCACGGGGTCGCGCTCGTCCCCGTCCCCGAGGCGCGCTGGCGCGTCGACCTGGCCAAGGGCCGGTGGCGCGAATCTCGCGAGCCAATCCTCGAAGGCTGTCCATGCCCGGCGTGCTCGGGAGGCTTCTCCCGCGCGTATCTGCACTACCTGCTGCGCGCCGGCGAGCTCACGGCCCTGCGCCTGGTCACGCTCCACAACCTGTCGTTCATCGCCCGGTTGATGGC
This sequence comes from uncultured Solirubrobacterales bacterium, assembly GCA_963709205.1. GTDB lineage: Bacteria > Actinomycetota > Thermoleophilia > Solirubrobacterales > Solirubrobacteraceae > Palsa-465. The sequence goes on along the minus strand of CAVPVP010000015.1, from coordinate 28,876 downwards.
CGATCTGCGGGACGCGATCGACGGCGGCCGGCTGGCGGAGGTGGCGGCCGCGCTGCGTGGCGGCGCGGCCCCGGGGACGATGGCCCAGCTGGCGCGGGGCGACTAGCGCCGCCAGGGCTGGGGCGACCGGCGCCGGCTGAACCGCGATCGATCGCCAGACCCTACCTCCCGGACTACCTGTAAAACGTGACAATCCGCCCCACTCGCCGGCGCCGCCGCCCACATAAGCATGATGGGCATGCTTATGTGGCCGCTATCGATCCGGGGCGGGTGGTTTGACACGTTAAGCAGGGAAACGCGCCGGACCCAGGCGTGCCGGTCCGGGCTCCACGGTCGGGCGCCGGGCACGGACGCCCGGCGCAACGGCGGTCGCGGCGACGGCCCGCTCGGCGTCCATGCCTCGCCTAACGGGCCTGCCGCGCCACATCCGACGGACGCCGAGCTTGCGGAATCCGGCCGCGCACGGGTTGGCCGGCGAGCGCTGTCAGGCCGGATTCCGGGGCGAGGCCCAATGACCCGCGTCGCTCGCATTGAGGGCTGCGTAGGTGCGTGTCCTACCCGGGTGCCTCGCGCCCGATCCAGTCGCCAAAGGACATGCGGCGCGGGCGCACGGGCACCCGGTCCGGACACGTAGCGGAGCTACTTTGTGTACTGGCTGATGATGCTCTGAAGCTTCTTGACCGCGGCGTTCGCGTCGTGGGCGACGACCTTCTGGTAGTGGACGGCGCTGTTCGACGAGCTGGCGGCGATCGTAAGCGCCACCGCCACGGCGGCCACGAACAGGACAATCACGGCGAGGAAGGCGAAGAACCGGCGCGCGGTTCGAGAGCCGCCCGAGCGCTGCGCCTGGTCCCGGTAACGCTCGTCGGGACCGTAGGCGGACATCGGCGGGGGATAGGCGGCCCGGCGGGGCTCGAGCTGCCTGGGACGCGAGTGGGCAGCCGTCCGGTTGGTGGGCGGCGGTGTGCGCGGCGTCACCCGGGTCTGCGCCGTCGGCGCACCGTGTCCCAGGACGCGCGTGGCCGCCGTCCCCCCGAGGGTCTGTGCGCGCGCACCGTTCGGGTTCGGCCCGACGCCGCGAGCGCCGCTGGTGATCGCCTCACCGAGCAGCAACGCGGTCTCCGGCCGGTCCTCCTTGTCGAGCGCCAGCGCCATCGCAATGGCGTCGGCGAGCTCGGGCGGTACCTGCGGGTTGAGCTCGTCGACCGACGCCGGCGGCTCGCGCTGCTGCTTGAGGGCGAGCTCGGACAGCGAGCTGGCCTCGTAGGGCAGGCGACCGGTCAACAGCTGATAGGCCACTACGCCGAGCGAGTAGAGATCGGCGCGTGGTCCGGCCTCCTCGCCGCGCGCCTGCTCGGGCGCCAGGTACGCCGCGGTTCCGAGCACCGAGCCGACCTGCGTGATGCTGGATTGGTCGGCGGCCCGCGCGATCCCGAAGTCGGCCAGCTTGACCACGTCGGAATCGGAGACGAGCAGGTTGCCCGGCTTCACGTCGCGGTGCACGACGCCGTTGCGGTGCGCATAGTCGAGCCCGCGGCAGCCCTGGGTGATGACGTCGACGGCCTGCTCGACCTCCATCGGGCCGTGGTCGCGCAGGAGCTCGGCGCACGAATGACCGGCGACGTGCTCCATCACGATGAAGTGCTGGTGCGCGCGCTCGTCGAAGCCGAAGTCGAACACCTGCACGATGTTGGGGTGCACGAGCCGGGCCGCCGACAGCGCCTCGCGGCGGAAGCGCGACACGAACGTCGGATCGTCCGCGAGGTGCTCGGCGAGCAGCTTGATCGCGACGTAGCGCTCGAGGCGCTGGTCGAACGCCAGCTGCACGGTCGACATCCCGCCGACGCCGAGGCGGCCCTCGATTCGGTACCGCCCGACGATCGCTGTTCCGTTAGTCACCCGCCACCGCCGTTTCCGCCGCTGTTGCCGTTCGTCGGGCCCGTTCCACCTGTACCGCCAGTTCCAGTTCCAGTGCCGGTCGTGGGACTACCCCCGAGTCCGACGCCACCGGACGTCGTTGTGTTAGAAGAAGTACCCGGGTTCGTCGGCGTGGTTGCGGTGGTCGGAGTCGTCGAGGTCGTTGTCGTGCTCGTCGAGGTGCTCGAGGTCGACGTCGTGGTGGACGACGACGTCGAGGGCGTCGAGCTCGTAGAGGACGAGGTGGTCGGGGGCGGCGTCGGCGTCGACGTGTGTTGACGGCAGTCCGTCGCAGCGAGCTTCGCGATCGTGGAGGCGCCCTGGCTCAGGTTGCTGCGGAGCGTCGGGTTGACCGTGACCGGCAGGTTCTGAACGTCGCTGTTGAGAGCCGCGCTGGCGTTGATGGCCGCGCCGCAGTTGCCCGACTCGACGGCCGAGCTGATCTCGTTGCCCTGGCCGCTGAGGGCAATCGACTGGTCGCCTGAGAGCAGGCCGGCGCCGCCGCCGCAGGCGGCGACGCACGAGACGGCGAAGCCGAGCCCGCCGGCGAGGATCGCGCGAGGCGCATAGCGCATCCGCGGCCTGACTTTAGAGGGTCGGTCCGTTGGCTTTCGGTTAGCCGGCGCGGACCGTACTGCCTCGGACTTGGGCTTAGCAGCGTCTCACTGGCCGTAGGCGAGCCGTTCAGCCAGGGAGTCCGGTAGGCGGGCGGCGCGGATCGCGGCCGCCGCCCCGGCGATGTCGTAGTCCGTGCGGCGGTAGACCGCCTCCCAGGCGTCGAGGTCGAGCTCGAGCCAGGCGGCGCGAGGGTCGCCGTCGCGCGGCTGGCCCACGCTGCCCGGGTTGATCAGCCACTCACCGTCCGTGAGGTTGAGCTCCTCTTCCGGCCCACGAGTCTGGCCGCTCGCCGATTCGCCGTCGGCGCGGGAGAACGACAGCGCCACGTGGGAATGGCCGATCAGGCAGACCCGGTGCGATTGGACGTCCAGGCACAGCTCGGCCTGGAGCGGCGAGAGCACGTACTCCCATACGGGGTCCCTGGGGCTGGCGTGAAACATGCCGACGTGCTCGTCGAGGTAGGCCGGCTCGAGCTTGTCCAGATACTGGCGGGTCTCGGGGACGATCACGTTCTGGGTCCATCTGGCCGCAAGCGCGGCGCCCCGGGAGAACTCCTCGAGCGGGAGCGCGCCCCGCACGCCGAGATCGTGATTGCCGGCCAGGCAGATCGCGGCGTACCGCCGGGCGAGCTCGACGCAGGCGTCGGGCTCGGCCCCATACCCGACGAGGTCGCCCAGGCACCACATCTCCTGGCACTCTGAGGCCTCGATCGCGTCCAGCACGGCCTCGAAGGCCTGGCGGTTGCCGTGGATGTCGGAAACGATTGCGACTCGCATTTCAAGGATGGCCGGGTGGCGCGCGGGCTACAGTCTTGCGGGTGAGGCAACCCTCGCGCCACCAGTTGGTCGAATCGGTGTTGCTGGCGCTCGCCGCCGCGGAGGGTGGCGTGCGGCTGCTTTCTCCGCGAGAGCGGCCCATCGAGCCCGCAGACATAGATCTTCACAGTTTTTTCAGCGACGCGGAGATTGAGCGCGGCGCGCGGTACGCGCGCCCCCAAGTGGCGCTCGGACTCGCCCGCGCGGCGCTCGAGCTGGGCGGGCTCGTCCTGGTGGTCCGCCGGCCGCCAAGGTGGCTGTCCCGCGGGTCGAAGCGGCCCGCGCTCGCCGGGGCGATCACCGGAGCCGGGTTGGCGGTCGGGCTGTCGCTGCCGACGCTTCCGCTGTCGGCGCTCTCGCGCCGGCGCGGCAAGGCGGTCGGGCTCGTCACCCAGTCCTGGCGCGGGTGGGCCGTCGACCTGCTCAAGGGGGCGGCGATCGAGTCGGTGCTCGCAGCCTCGGCCGGGAGCGCGACGGTGGCCGTGACCAGGCGATACCCGCGTCGCTGGTGGCTGCCCGTCTCGGCCGGCTCGGTCGCGTTCGGCACTGTCCTCGCTGCGCTCGCGCCGGTCGTGCTCGACCCGGTGTTCAACGACTTCACGCCGCTGCCGGAGGGCGAGACCCGCTCGGATGTGCTCGAGCTCGCTCGTGCCGCCGGCGTGAAGGTGGGGGAGGTGTACTCGATTGACGCCAGCCGCCGGACGACCGCGGCCAACGCCTACGTGACCGGGCTCGGGCCGACCAAGCGCGTGGTCCTGTTCGACACGCTGCTCGATCGCTACAGCCGCGACGAGATCCGCGTGGTCGTCGCCCACGAGCTGGGTCACGTCCGAAACCGCGACGTGCCCCGCGGGGTCGTGTACGCGGCGCTGGTCGCGCCGGCGGCGGCGCTCGCGGTCCAGCGGCTGAGCTGGGAGCTCTCTCCCGAGCGCGGGAGCGCCGCTGCCCTGCCCGCGCTCGCGCTCGCCGCGGCGCTGGTCGGCGCGCCCCTGGCGGTGATCGGCAACCGGCTGTCGCGGGCGATCGAGCGCCGGTCCGATGCCTATTCGCTGGCGCTGACCGATTCACCCGATGCGTTCATCTCGTTCGAGCGCGCGATCGCGGTCCAGAACGTGGCCGACCTCGAGCCACCCCGCTGGCTCAGCTCGCTGCTCGCGACGCACCCTCCGACCGCCGAGCGGATCGGGTCGGCGGTCAGCTTCGCGGGGCGCGGCAACGGCTCCGCGCCCACCGAGGACGACTAGCTACTGCTCCGACGGTCCTCGCTGGCCATTCGCCTGAGAGTCCGCTGCGGAGCTACTCGTCTGAGGCGTCGACGTCGTCGTCGTCGCGGTCCTGAACGCCGCCGAACTCGGGCAGGTTCTTAATGCCCTCGCGGGTCTGCCACTTCGAGTAGTTGTCCTGCATGGCGTCGATCAGCTCCTGCATGAACTTGGCGCTCAGGTTGATGCGCGACACGACGACGCCGGGGATCTCGTCGTCCTCCACCTCGTGGTCCACGCGCGCGAACGTGATCGTGAACTCGTAGTCGGAGTGGCTTACGTTGGCGAAATTCGCGTAGACGCCGGCCATGATGTCCGGCGAGAAGTGGATATTGATGTGCCGCTCCTGGCGGCCGGGATCGTCCATTGGTACGTAGTATCCCATCGTGAAGATCCTCGTCGTCGCCGTGGGAAGGCTGCGCCCTCCGTTCTCCGACGATGTCCAGCACTATCAGAAGCTGCTCGCGCGCCACGTCAAGCTCGAGCTGATCGAGGTGCGCGAGGACGACCACGTGGCGCGACGGATCCCGGAGCGAGTGTTCGTGTCCCTGCTCGATCGCGAGGGAGACGAGATCGATTCGGTCGCGTTCAGCGGTTGGCTGGAGGAGCGGCGGCAGAGTGGGCTGGACCTCTGCTTCGTCATCGGCGGGCCGTTCGGGCTCGAGCTCGATGACGTCGACCACCGCATGTCGCTGGGCCGGATCACGCTTCCGCACCAACTCGCGCGGGTGGTGCTGCTCGAACAGCTGTACCGGGGGCACAAGATCCTGGCCGGTGAGCCGTATCACTACTGATGGCCAACTGGAGTCAAAGCGGCGCCTGGAATTTCCCGGGCGAGGACGATGGCAAACAGCGCGAGAGTGCGCTCGCGCAACGAGAGCATGCCCGCCGCGAGGTGCAGCTGTTCATCCGGCGGCTCGGGATCCTGCTGGTCGCACTCGGCTTGATGGTGGTCGCCGGGACGATCGGATTTGCGGTGATCGAGCACGTCTCCCCGGCGTACGCCTTCGAGTGGACGATCGACACGGTCACCACCCTCGGGTCGATACCCGACCCTTCGGACACGGCCGGCCGCGTGCTCAAGGTCGGCCTCGAACTGCTCGGCATAGGTACGCTCTTCTACGCCCTCGCGACCGTCGCGGAGTTCTTCGTCTCGGGGCAGCTCAGTGGCGTTCTCGAGGAGCGCCGGATCGAGAAGATGATCAGTTCGTTCACCGACCACTACATCGTCTGCGGCTTCGGCCGCGTCGGGCGGCAGGTTGCCCGTGACCTCCGGACCGCCGGCGCCAGGTTCGTTGTGATCGACCCCAACCCGACCAACCGCGAGGCCGCGCTCGCGACCGGCGCCCCGCTGATCGAGAGCCAACCCTCGGAGGACGAGATCCTCAAGCAGGCGGGGATCGACCGCGCCCTCGGGGTGATCGCGTGCGTCGATTCGGACGCGGAGAACATCTTCATCGCGCTCACCGCCCGCGAGCTGCGATCTGACATCTTCATCGTCGCCCGGGCCTCCGCCGAGGACTCGGAGAAGAAGCTCCTGCGCGCCGGCGCCGACCGGGTGATCTCGCCGTACAAGACCTCGGGCGCCGAGATGGCCCGGGTGGCGCTCCGACCGCAGGTCGGCGGGGCGTTCCAGGTCGCCGACTACCGGATGGAGGAGATCGACGTCTCGCCGATCTGCGAGGGGGTGGGGAAGACGATCGCGGAGGTGGGGGGACCAGCGCTGATCGTCGCCGTCCGGCATCCGAACGGCGATCTTGAGACCTCGCCGCCCCCGCAGACCGTGTTCGAGGCCGGCGACCTGATCATCGCCATGGGCGCGCCCGCCGCGGTGGAGCGGCTCGAGCGCATGTTCCAGCCGCCGCGGGTGCAGTCGGGAGTCCGGCCGACCATTCAGGGGATATGACCAACGGTCCGGTTGAAGAGCTTGCCGCCGCGGTCACCAGCGCCGCGACCGCGGTGCGAGGGAACGCCGGGGCGCCGTTGGCGCGCCCGACGCTCGACCGCCCGCGCCACAAGGGTCAGGGCGACTACTCGACGAACGCCGCGATGCTGCTCGCGCCGGTGCTCGCGAGTCCCCCCCGCGAGATCGCCGAGCGGATCGGCACCGAGCTCGCGCGGCTGCTGGAAGGGGAGCTCGAACGGTGGGATGTCGCCGGGCCCGGGTTTCTGAACCTGTGGCTCACCGATGCCTGGCACGAGCGGGCGCTTCGGTCGGTGCTCGACGCCGGGGAGCGGTTCGGAGCCGGGAGAGCGGATCCGGTGGAGCGGATCTCGGTCGAGTTCGTCTCTGCGAACCCGACCGGTCCGCTGGTCGCGGCGAGCGGCCGCCACGCCGCCTACGGCGATGCGCTCGCGCGGATTCTTTTGCATTACGGCCACGCCGTCGAGCGCGAGTACTACTTCAACGACGCCGGGAATCAGATCCGGCTGTTGGGCGAGTCGGTACAGGCCCGGGCGCGTGGCGTCGACGTTCCGGAGGGGGGATACCAGGGGTCGTACGTGGCCGACCTGGCGGCCGTGATCCCCGGCGCGGCCGGGGCGAGCGTCGACGAGGTGTCACGGGCGGCCGTCGACCTGCTGCTCGCCCAGATCAAGGCCACGCTCGATCGCTATGGAGTTGTGTTCGACGTGTATTTCAGCGAGCGCACGCTCCACGAGGGCTGGCCGAGCCCCTTGCAGCGCGCATTGACGCGGCTCGAGGAGGTCGGCCACGTCTACCACTCCGAGGGCGCGCTCTGGCTGCGGACGACGAGCTTCGGCGATGACAAGGACCGGGTGGTCATCCGCTCCAACGGCGAGCCCACCTACCTCGCAGCCGATATCGCCTATATGGAGAACAAGCGCGAGCGCGGGTTCGATCGCCAGCTCGTGCCGGTCGGGTCCGACCACTCGGCCTACGTACGCGCGATGAAGGCGGCGATGGAGGCGCTCGGGGGCGACCCCGACACCGTCGAGCTACCGCTGCTCCAGTTCGTCCACCTCGTCGAGGGCGGAGAGGTATCTGCGATGTCCAAGCGCCGCGGGGACTTCGTGATGCTCGACGAGTTGCTCGATGAGATCGGCGTCGACGCCACCCGGTTCTTCATGCTCCAGCGGTCAAACGACCGGACGATCGAGCTCGATCTCGACCTCGCGCGCAAGCAGTCGCGCGAGAACCCCGTTTACTACATCCAGTACGCGCACGCGCGAATCGCGTCGATGCTGCGGCGGCTGCCGGCGGATCGGGTCTCGGGGGCGCTGGGGACGGACTGGGAGTCGGTTTCGCTCGAGGACCCCGAGCGAGACCTGATCAAGAAGCTCGTGGCTTTTCCCGGCGAAATCGACGAGGCCGTCGAGCGGCGAGCCCCGCACCGGATCGCCGGCTACGCGCTCGAGCTTGCCCAGGACTTCACCGCGTTCTACGAGGCGTGTCACGTCATCGGGGCGACGCCCGAGGCGGTCGAGTCGTTCCGAGTGGCCCTGTCGTTCGCCGCGCAGACGACGATCGCGCTGTCGCTCCACCTGCTCGGGGTGAGCGCACCCGACTCGATGTAGCTAGTGCCGAGACCGGTTTGACGGAGCGGCGCTAGCCGCCGAACCGGGCGAGATCCTCGTCGAGGCGGCGGGCCTCGTCGGGATCGAGCGGTTTGAGATCGGGCGCGCGTTGGGCCGCCGCCGCCCTGGTACGTCGTCTCCATCGCGGGAGCGTGACGAACAGAATCGCGGCCCCGAGGATCAGGATCGCGGGCGGCAGGATGTAGACGGTGAGGTTGAACCCGTGTGCCGGGGGCTTGCCAAGTACGGAGGGGCCGTACTGGGCGACGAGGTTCTGCTCGATCTGCGACTTGGTGTAGCCCTTGGCGATTAGGTCGCGGATGTACGCGCGCTCGGAGGCGGCCTGCGGCGAGTTCGCCACGGCGAGCGGTTCGCGGCACGAGGTGCACATGACATCGTTCTCGATGTCGGTCAGCGACGCGCGCGGGGTCGTGGCCGCGGCCGCGGCGGCCGGGGTCAGGGCTTGCGCCCCGGCCGTCAGTGCGATGAAGAGAGCTAGCGCGGTGACGTGTCTGGCGATGCGAGTCATGCCGGCTGGGTCAGGATTCGAGAAACCGTCTGCTGGAGCCAGTTCCCGGCGAGCTGGTAGCGCCGGAGCGCGACGATCCGTCCCTGGCGGTTGATCACGAACGTCTCGGGCACCCCGTCGGTGCCGAACGACTTGACGAAGTTCCCGTTGATGTCGCGCATGACCGGATAGGTGATGCCGTGCTGGTGGACGAACTGCTCAGAGTCGCTCGAATTGTCCAGGTAGGTGACGCCGAGGACGGTCGCGTTGCTCTTGACCAGCTCCCGCTGCTCCTGCTCGAGGATCGGGGCCTCGGCCACACATGGTTGGCACCACGAGGCGAACACGTTCAGCACGACGATCTTGCCCCGCAGGCTGGCGAGGCTGTCCGTCCCCGATACGCCCAGGCGCGGCAGTTGGGTGTGGGCGTCCGGCGCCATCGGGAACTGCCCACGGGCGACCGAGGCGTCGATCGACGAGCTGGTCCCCTGGTGGGCGACCCCGAACGCGAGCAACGCCAGCAGCGCCGCTGCCACGACTAGGGCGACGGCGGGAATCGCGAAGCGGCGCATGCTCGGAGAGTAATACGTGCCGCTATTCCGGCCGCCTCCGCTGGCGCCGCCGATGCATCGCCCGGCTTTCCGTCTCCACGGGCCAGCGTCCAGTGGGAACGGGCGCGTCCACGCGCGAGAGTCCACTGCGAACGGCCCCGGTTGCTTTACAACCCCCGTGCGACGTAGATTTCCCGCGCCTGCGCGCGTGTATGAGATGGTTGTAAACGACCCGGGGGCGATCGCAAATGAATCACGAGGTCGCCGTGTCTTCGCCTACGAATCCATCCGAGCCGAACAACCTTTCGCACCTTGCCGAGGACGACGCGGAGACGCCCTTCGCCGTTCACCTCGAGCCGATGCGGGACGGCTGGGTACGGGTTCGCGTCGAAGGCGAACTCGCCCTCGCCAGCTCCGCGACGCTCGAGCGAGCCGTCGAGGCCGAACTCCGCGCCAACAGCCATGTCCTCCTCGACCTCTCACAGATCGAGTTCATCGACTCGGCCGGGCTGAGGGCGATGACTGCCCTCGTGCGGATGGCCAAGGCCTCCGGCCGCAAGCTCAGGCTGAGCACCGACCTGCCGGCGCACGCCCGCCGGCTCATGGAGATCGTGGGTCTGCTGCCCTTCGTCCCGATCGGGGTCGAGGACCCCTGGAGCGACAGCTTCGGCCCGCTGGCGGATCCCCCGCCGGCGTGAGAACCGGCCCCGGATCGTACGTCCCGGGCCGCTAGCATCTCCCGCCACTTGCGGACGTAGCTCAGTTGGTAGAGCGTCGGCTTCCCAAGCCGAAGGTCGCGGGTTCGAGACCCGTCGTCCGCTTTCACGAAGAGGCTGGAAATCGTGGTTTTCCTGTAACCGTTCAGTGGTCGGGGCCAGTTCAGGCGAGCTGGGGGAACGGGTCACCGCGGTTGTGGGCGGTGATCAGGTCGGAGAGGTAGGTGAACAGCGAGCGGCGTTGTTGTCGGCAGGTGCCGGCGGCGGATAGCGCGCGTTCGGCGAAGCGCTCGCCGGCATTTGATTGGGTGCCGTGGGAGAGTTTGCGGTGGATGACTGGACCGCGGAGCGCGCGCTCGGCGGGGTTGTTCGTCGGCTCGACTCCGGGGGTGGTGACGAACGTCCAGAGTGCGGGCCAGATCTTGAGCAGGTTGTTGGCGAACTGGCGGTGCCAGCGATTGCGGGCCTTCTTGGGCGAGGCGTTCTCGAGCAGTTGCCGGAGCTGGGTTTGGATCGGGGCGATCTCGTCCTTGAGCCGGGCGCGGTCGTGATGCTCGTGCTGGTAGGCGCGCCAGGCAGCGAACACCTGGCGGGTGAACTGCAGCCCCTGCTCGCCGAAGGGCTTCTGTTCGCCCAGCCCGTCGGCGTGGCGGCGGAAATCGCGCTGTAGGTGCGACCAGCACACCTGGCGCTGGTTGGGGTCCAGATGGCTGTAGCCGTTCCAGCGGTCAGAGACCACGATCCCGGGATACGTCGTGCCGATCAGGGCGTTGAACTGCTCGCGGTTGCAGTGCTCGGCGATCTGCAGGAACACCGCATCCGGCGTGGTCGCCGTCCACAGCGCCCGACCCTCGCCGCTGGTGCGCCAACCGGTCTCATCGACATGCACCGCGTGCTGATCGGGCACGGCATCCTGCAGCTGGAGATGCGGGCCGGCGAGCGCGGCGGAGGTGCGCTGGCAGATCGCGTCCACCGCGCCTGCTGAGAGCTCAACGCCAAACAGATCGCGCGCGAGCTCAGCGATCCCGCGACGGGAGATCCTGTAGGCCGCGGTCAACGTCGCGATCGCAGCCTGCAACCGCGGCCCGAACGCGGAGCCGGCGATCCCGACAGGCAACGACGCGGCCGTCCGGGTACGACAGTGACGACAGCGCACCTGGTGGGTGCGATGCTCGCTCCAGACCACACTGATCGGCGGCAACTCCGCAACCTGATGGCGACCGAACCGGCCGCCGGGCCGCCGCTGTTCGACCAAGAACGCGCGACCACAGCTGCCGCACGCATCTGGGAAGTGATCGACGATCTCATCGATCTGATCCTCCGGCCTGAGTTCGCGCCCCGCGCCTTGATGCCCCTCCTGCGCTCCAGGCTTGCGCGACACGCCACCTTCGCGGCCCATCAACTCCTTCGCCTTTGCCCGCGCCAGCGCCCGCCGCTCCGCCCGCGACTTCGGCGGATCTGAAGACGGCGGCTTAGAACTCGTCCGCGAATCCTGACGCGCCTGCGCTTCCAGCCGACTCAGCCGCTCCTCTAGCCTCGCGATCTGCTGCTCGTACCCAGCAGTGAGCTCAAGCAGAAACGTGACACACGCGTCCCTGCCGGCGTCATAGATCGCCTCCGCCTCCGCACGCTCCATGCCTGCAAGATTCGCTGCACATTGCAGGAATCCCTGCCACCGGCCCCGACGACTGAACGGTTACGTTTTCCTGCCTCTAGAGTGAGGCGCCGGAGGTACCGGGCAACGGTCACGGGCAACGATCTCGTCCCTGCGGGAGTTCGGTTGAATGCCACGCCGCCAAGGGTGTGGGCGTCGCAAGCGCGGCTCCGACCGCTGACGCCGATTTCAGGCTTGAAGGTTCCTGATCGAGCGAGTCCCCGGCCCGCCGGTCATCTGGCCGCGTTTAGTGCCGGCATGGATGCCGGAGCTAAACGCGGGCGCTCGCGTCGCGCCGATCACCAACGAGGTTGCCACCACGATCGGGCGCGACGCGAAATAAATCCTCGCTGGACGAGGGCGGGGCCACCCCACTCGGCAGACAAGCCCAACGTCCCAGTGCAGCCACCCAGGCGCACCACACCCATCCTCCAGCAGATCGTCCTGGATCAGATGGTCCACCGGCACCGCATCTAGGCAAATGCGATCGTCAGCCACGGCACCAAGCGCCGCTGAAGGAGCCCACGGCGCTGGCGCCGGCGCGATGGCCGGCGCGTCGAGGTCGCGAGACCCGAATGCGATCGTCCGGTCGAGTTCGTCCGCGTGATCGGAAACGTGGACGTCCTGTGTCAACCCCCGAGTGCGATAGCGGATGTCGGCTTGCCGTCAAGCGCGTTGCGCGCTCGGCCCTGCGGGCCGCCCGTTGGGTGACGGCGGCGCCGGCCATCCGCTGGGTGGCGGCTGTGTCGGGCCGGGGGCCCGACGAGGTGGGGATAGTGACAGTGACGTGGCGTTGCAGCGCGCGGTGGCGGGCCGGGTCATACGGGACGCCGTCTTGCCAACAGCGCCACACGATTCGGCACCAGCCGCGGCCGACGGTGCGGATCGCGCGTGGATGGTCGTGCCCGCGGGCGAGGGCGGCGGCGTACAGGTCGTGCGCCCACGGGTTATGGTGGCGGCTGGTGTCCGCGAGCGTGACGAACGCCTGGCGCAGGCGCTTGTTGCAGGCCCAACGGAAGCAGGCTGCCTTGCGTTTGCCGGACTCGACCGCGACGGCGGCCTGGCCGGCGTCGGCGGCGAGGGTGTCGCGGGTGGGGTAGCGCCCGCGGCAGTCGCCGATCTCCGCCAACAGTTCCGCGGCCGTGATCACGCTGTTTGGCTTCTTGAACAACGAGAGGAAGATCGGACCGTCGGGGTGCTCGCGGATGGCGGTCGCGATCTGCCGGTCGAGCTGCTTGATCTGCTCGTTGAGCGTCTTGATCGTCGCCACCAGGCTCAGGACCAGCGCGCGGCGGACGCGGAGCTCGAGCTCGCCGACCCGGGCCTCGGGAGCGCGGCGGAGCTTGGCTAAAAGCCGCGCGGGCTTCTGGCCACCGGAGTATCGCTGGCGCGCCAGGAACGCCTGAAGGCGCTGCTCGCCCAGACCGCGCGCGTCCGCGGGGCCGGGGTAGCGCTCGAGGAACGCGAGTGAGATCTGACTGTGCAGGCTGGTGAACAGCCCCAGCGGACCGGGCCAGAAACCCGCCAGCTCAGCGCGCAGCTGGTTGACCAGCGCGGTCCTGGTGCCCACCAGATCCTCACGTGCCCGGGTCAGCGCTCTGAGCGCCTTGGTCTGATCCGAATCGGGCTCGAGCACCCGGAAGCGGTGGTGATCGGTCCGCGCCAGCTCGCACAGCACGAACGCGTCGAACCGATCGGACTTCCCGCCCGAGGCCCTGAACCGATCACGAGTCGCCGCAACCTGGTTGGGATGCAACGGAAGGATCCGCAGCCCCGCGTCCAGCAGCCGCTCGACCAAAAGCCCGTCGGGCCGCTCGATCGCGACCAGCGTCACCTCGTGACGCACGAGCGTGCGGCACAAGCCCCGCACCCCGGCCTCGTCGTGCGCGAACGTCGCGGCCAGGATCTCCTCGCCCGTCTCATCAGCGATCACCACGTCGTGCTTCTCGGACGCCCAATCGACGCCCGCATAGGTACTTCTCATCACTTCAACTCCATCTTGGTCAAGGGTCTTCACAACGCCCCGACCGAGAGGTACCGTTGCGGATGCCTATAGACAGGCCCTCGACACGGGGCTACGTCCTGTTGCCGCTTGCGGCACCTCACCACCGCCGAGAGGGGCTGGTCCACGAACGGCCCTCCACAACGGGGGGCAGGCAAAGCAGAGCCCTCTCCCGGCGGCGGTCGAGGCAACAACCAGGATGACCTATAGGCAAAGCAGTGGCGCCGGGCGCCCCTGGCCTGGCATCATCAAAGCGCTTGTCACCCGCCGGCGGTTCGGACAACGAAAGCGATCGCGAATCTGGAGACGGACCGCGCGTGAGGGCGGGCCGCTCGATTACGACTGAAGCGGCTGCGTCGACCGGTGCCCGCCCGAGCGGCAAACCGGAGTAGTGGGCTCGATCACGGCTGGACTCAGCTGCGAGGCCGTTATAGCGTCGCGCTTGCGATGAGGTGGGCGATCGGCTTGGTGCTCTCGACGGCTATTGGGCTTGGGCTATCGGGATGCGGCAGCAGCTCACAGAGCAGCTCGACGGGCCTTTCGATCAGCGCCTACGTGGTGCGAGGCAACGAGGAGACCGGCTTCCATCCCGCCGGCGGACCGCAAGTCGCCCACACCGTCGCGGCCGGGGAGGCTGGTAATCCGAACGCCGCCGACGACGAGAAGCGGCTGACTTCGGAGGGGTTCATCCAAGGGGTCACGGTCAACACGAGCGGCGCTGACGGCGGACAAGGAGGCTCATCGGTGACCGAGCTTCACTTCCCCGCCATGGCCTCGCGTGAGCAGCACGCGTCGGTTCAAGAGGCTGCGCTCGAGCAAGGCGGGGCCACGGTCTCCCACTTCGCGGTGGCGGGAATCCCCGGCTCGACCGGGATCGTCGCCCCGGCCCCGCCTGGGGGTCAATCCACCGCCAACCTCTACTTCCGTGAGGGGCGCTGCGCGATGTGGGTGGGAGACTTGACCTCTAAGCCCAATTATCGAGCGGCGGTGACTGCCGCGGCCGTCGCGATCTACGCGCGTACCAACGGGCGACCGGGCGCCTGCACGGGCTGACGCCCAGGCGCGATCTCCTCTCCAGGCTCACCGGCGCCTCGCGATTGACCGCGGGTTTGGAGTATCGCGATCAACCAGGCGCACGGCCAGACGGCTCCGTCTCTGGCAGGCGGACCCTGAACCAGCATTATTGGGTGGCTAGGGGCAGCAGCAGTGCGCAAGGAGCACCGGTCCAGCGGCGGAGCGGCTGTCGACCGGCCCCGAAACTCGGCGACTCGTTCACGCGTTGCGGTGGTCTCGACGGGCCGAGCCCGGCCGAGCGCCTGCGTGGCGTTGCCATCGCCAAGGACTGGTGCCGGCGGACCACTCCTAGGTCGCCATATGTCGAACGCCACCGGCGACGATCCGATTGTTCCTTCCGGTGCAACGAAGGCGCAGCCGGCCATCGGCGTGAGCGCCTGTGTGGAATCGTCGCGGACGGTGCTGGAACGCTCGCCGTGCCTCGAGCCGGGCGGTACTGGCCGTCACTTTGAACGGGTGATGATGGTGAAGAAGTCGCGGAAGTAGGGAGTGAGGAACTGGCCGGGGATCCCGGTCTGTCCGGGCACGATCGGAACCGCCACCGGCACGCCCGCGCGCTGGGAGTGCTCGTAGACATAGCCGGCAACCCAACGGGGGTTGATGTCGAGTTCCATCGCCCGGACGACACCCTTGCCGGCGAGCGCCTGTGCCAGCGCACGCACCGACAGGTCGTGGCCCCCTGCCCAGACGAGATCGCCATTGGAAGTGATCCCCAGCGCCGACCGGGCGACGACCGGCTGCTCATGCAGGGGATCGCCCCAACACACCTTGATGCAGGTGTCGACATTCGGAGGGATGCGCCCGCGGTCGATCAGCAGGCCGAGGTTTTGTCTGACCGCCTGTACCGGGCGGCCGATCACGGGGACGGTTCCGTGCCATCGACCGATGTCGGCGACCCCGTCGCGATAGATGACTACCGATGCCGCCCCGCGGCGCAGGGGCCAGCCGACCCGACCGCCTTCCTCGAACCCGCCCGCACCGTAGCTCTCCTGAAACGCGCTATTGAACGCCGCGACCACAATCCGGGCTTCTCGGGACCCAATGACGTCGCCGTAACGCCAGCCCAGTCCACCCGGTTGCGAGCTGCCCGCGTGTAACGCAAGCGTGACCAACGCCTGGTCGAAGCGCAGCAGCGTGATCGTGAACCCCGACTCGTGAAACGCCGTCACGCGCGAGATCCACACCGCTGTCTGTCCGCCGACCGCCACCGCCGGCGTCCAGGCGAACAACCCTTGCCGCATCGCCGCCGGCAGCACCGCAATTGGCCTGGCTCCCGCGTGCCGGACAACCGGCGGCGGCATGGCAGCCGTGCCTGTAGTCGAATGCGCGGAGGTCGCGATCGGCCGCGTCCATGACGCCGTTGCGATCACACTCGACGTGCGGTGACGCGACGAACCACAGCCAGCGCAGCCCACCAGCACACACGCCACGCCCGCAGCACAGCGAATCCAGCTCCAGGTCTGGCGCCACGCTCCCACCCCGCGAGTCTGTCAGATCGCGTTGCGCTCGACGCGCGCGTCGCCCGCTAGGACCCAGCCGCTCCGCCCCGCCAGACTCGGACCGTCCGGCTGCCGCCGTCCGCACGGATTGCCCTGACCCACGCGCTGCCTCGCCTCAGGTGACCGATAACGCGACGGAAGGATGGCCGCACAGAGTTCTCCGTGCTCGCACTTTCGGATTCGCGGGGAGTGTCCGAGGATCTGTGTAGGTACGAACGAAAGAGACGTTCATGCCTACAACCAAAGAGAAGCATCCATCCCAGCGAGCGAGGGTCTCTGAACTGTCCGGCGCCGGCGGCGAGCCGTCAGGCGAGCGGCCGGCGCCCCCCTTGGAAGGGCGAGAACCGCGGGGCCTGGGCCGGGAGTTGGTGGATGACGCCGTCGAGCGCGCGAGACTGCGTTCGATTCTGGAGCGGCCGGATGGCGAGCGGATCTCCGATGAGGTGATCGACCAGCTGCTGGCGGGCGCCCGGACCGAGGAGGAGATCGCCGGGCCCGGCGGGCTTTTGGCGCAGTTGACCAAGCGGCTGATCGAGCGGGCGATGGAGGTCGAGCTGACCGACCATCTGGGGTATGAGCCGCATGCCGAGCCGCCCGGTGGCGCGGGCAACACGCGCAACGGCACGAGTCCGAAGACGTTGATCACCGAGCACGGCCAGGTCCCGATCGACGCGCCCCGCGATCGCGACAGCAGCTTTGAGCCGAAGATCGTGAGAAAGCGCCAGCGGCGCTTCCAAGGGTTCGACGAGAAGATCCTGGCGCTCTACTCGCGCGGGCTGTCGGTGCGTGACATCGAGGCGCACCTGGAAGAGATGTACGGGGTGAAGGTCAGCCGCGAGCTGATCTCAAAGGTGACCGACGCCGTCATGGACGACGTCCGCGAGTGGGCGAAGCGCCCGCTGGAGGACGTCTACCCGGTGATCTTCCTCGACGCGCTGGTGCTCAAGATCCGCGAGGGCGGCTCGGTGCAGCGCCGCGCTTGCTATCTCGCGCTGGGGATCACCGTCGACGGCGACCGGGACGTGCTAGGCATGTGGTTCCAGGAATCGGAGGGCGCGAAGTTCTGGATGCAGGTCCTGACCGAGCTCAAGCAGCGCGGCGTCCGCGACATCCTGATCTGCTGCGTGGACGGCCTCACCGGCTTCCCGGAGGCGATCGAGGCGATCTTCCCCCAGACCACCGTCCAAACGTGCATCGTTCACCTCTTGCGCCGGAGTCTGAAGTACGTGCCTCGGCGCGAGCGCGAGCAGGTCGCCCGCGACCTGAAACCGATCTACACCGCCGTCGACGCCGACGCCGCCCACCACGAGCTCGAGCGCTTCGACGAGAAGTGGGGCGCCCGGTTCCCGGTCATCACCCAGGCGTGGCTGGACGCCTGGGAGTACGTAATCCCGTTCCTGGCCTTCCCCGAGGAGGTCCGCCGCGTGATCTACACCACGAATGCGATCGAGGCGCTCAACCGGCAGCTGCGCAAGGCGCTCAAGACCAAGGGGCACTTCCCCCACGAGGACGCCGCCCGCAAGCTGATCTACCTCGCCGTCACCAACGCCGTCCCGCAATGGACCCGAACCCGCAACTGGACCGTCGCGCTGCTGGCGTTCAAGATCCACTTCGGCGAGCGGCTGCCCGATACCGCAAGCTGACACCCACACCTGGACGATCAAGCCGCCGAGCGTGCGCGTAGCCGGGCAGCAGCCGCACACAAGCAGATCACCGTTGACGCGCCAACGGATGTTCACGTCCTCGTCGATCGCGACCGCGCTGCTCAAGCGCTCGACAACCTACTCACCAACGCGCTGCGTTACGCCAACACCCACGTCCGGCTCAGCGCTCACAGCGCTGGGCCGTTCGGTGAACTGCACGTTGCCGATGACGGTTTGGGCTTTCCCGCCGACTTCCTACCCCACGCCTGGGAGCGGTTCGCGCGCGCCGACAGCGCACGCACCGACGACGGCACCGGCCTCGGACTCTCTATCGTCCGCGCGATCTCCGAAGCGCACGGCGGGCGGTCCTGTCGGTGATCCGCTGCTCGGACGAGGACGAAGCCGTCCAGATCGCCAACGACACCGTGTACGGCCTGTCCGCCGCCGTGTGGAGCTCGGATTACGAGCGTGCACTCGAAGTGGCCGGCCGCCTTCGGGCCGGAACCGTCTGGGTCAACGACGTCCACATGGTCAGCCCGGCGCATCCCTTCGGTGGCTACAAGCAGAGCGGCCTCGGCCGCGAGCTCGGCCCGCACGCGCTCGACGAGTACACCGAGGTCAAACATGTCCACGTCGATCTGACCCAGAAGCGCGACGCGAGGGTGTACGACCTGTTGCTCTCTGAACCGCCGGCGCCGCGCCCCGTCGTTGTCGATTGAGCCGCTCCCGTGGGAATCACGCTCGGTCTCGGCGCGGCTCTGTCGTGGGGCCTGGCCGATTACTTCGTTGCCCTGGCAGCCCGCAGCGCCGGCGCGCTGTGGGTGGCGCTGGCGTTCCACCTCGCGGCGTTGATTCCCCTGACGGCGTTGGTTCTAGCCACCGGCGCGCTCGCGAACCTCACCGCCGGCGAGGTGCTCGTCTTTGCGCTGCTCGGCGCGGCGGGCTGGCTGTCGTATCTCACCTTCTACCGCGCGCTTGCGATCGGGCCGATCTCGCTTCTGAGCCCGATCGTGTCGGGCTATTCCGCGGTCACCGTGGTCCTGGCGGTGCTGATCGCCGGGGAGCGTCTGTCCGCCGTCGAGGGCGGGGCCGTGCTCGTGACGATCGCCGGCGTGATCGTCGTCTCCGCGGACGTGTCCCGGATCGCCGCCCTGAGGATCGATCGCCGCTCTTTGCGCGGAATCACGCTCGCGATCGCAGCGATGGTGCTGTTTGGCGGTTTTGTGTTCGGCATCTCGTATGACCGCGAGCGAATCGGCTGGCTCGCCCCGATCTTTCTGGCACGGGGGTTCACCGCCGCGTTCCTGATCCTGCACTCGGGGCGGCGCGGGGCCTTACGTTGGCGCGATCCGTCGCCGATCGTGGTTTCACTGATCGTGTTGATCGCCGTGCTGGATACCGGCGGCTACGTGTTCTTCAACTTCGGCGTTGGCCAGGCTCAGACGTCGCTGGTCGCAACCGCATCGGCGCCGTACGCTCTTGTTCCGGTGTTGATGGGGACGGTCCTGCTGCGCGAACGGCTACGCCGCGCCCAGTGGCTGGGGATCGCGATGGTGTGTGCGGGGGTGGTCCTGATCGGAGCCCCCGCGTAAAGGTCCGCGTCCGGGCAGCCGCAGTCGGCTCGATGAACGATGGCGCGTAGCGGGGACGGGTGCCCACCGCCTAAGCAGGTCGTCCGCCGAGGTCGCCTAGGCGATTGCGTTGTCCGCTTCGTGAGACCGGACGCTCGCGAAGGTCATGGACGTGATGCGGATCGCGAGTCGCCGGTGTTCTGTGAGTCTCCGAGCCGAGCAGGCGGTAGATGTTTGGTCGCGTGCTGGGATCGGAGCTGGAATGGGTCGGTATGTGATGACTCCGCGGCCTCCTTCCAATCAGTGCGGGTGCGCGAGCGGCTCCAGAACGGGCTCGTTGCACGAGTCGCTCACCCATCTAATACTGCCGGCTACTGCGCGTGCGCGACGACCGCCACCCCGGACTCGACAGCCCGCTCCCCCGCCGCCAGCATGACGCGCGGCTTCGCCCGCACGGGGTCGGGCAGTCGCGACGAGATCCGACATCCGCCGGCGCGCCGACGTCCCGACTGTGCCGCGCGGCCGCGATGGCAGCAGTGAGCTGACCGGGCCGCTTGCCGGCTGGGCGTCGGTCAGCTAACGGCTGAGAGGTCCCGCCGGTTCGCGCCGTGTGCTTGCTCGCCGTTCAATCCATGTTGACTGGCAAGCACCCGGTCGGGTCGACATTGTGCCGCATCCCCTGCAGAGCATCAGCCCGGATCGTGACCTCGCAAGCTTGCGTTAAGGACGACTTCCACAACTGCTGCAGCGCTCGCGCTCGGACCGGCCGTCAGACTCCCCCAAATCGTCCCGAGCAGCAGCGACAACTCGCTCGGGCAGGGTTTGCCCATCGCCTGGTGGAAGGGGAGCCGACCGTCCGGCCGCTGTGACGACTGGATTGCACACATGCTCACCTCGCCGGAGCCCCTGCCTGCGAGCAGGGGTGTCGCTGAGCGTCGAATGTCAGCGGAACGTGTCGGCTGCGATGCGGCTTACTTCGGTGACTGCGTCCGCCGGGATGCCTGCCCTCTTGGCAGCGGCGATGATCGCGTCAGGACTCGGTGCCTCGTACAGGCAGTAGGTGCGGTACCGGTCGGCGCTCAGGAAGGAGAACAGCCAGCTCACGCCCTCGTCGGCGTTGATCTCCTCGATCAGCTTCACGTCGTCGCCCGTCATTTCGAGCTGTTCCGCGAAGCGTCGTTCGATCACATAGAGCGGCATTCGGCGATCCTACCGCGTGTCGGTCGTGTCGAGAAGGGCGTGGCGGTGGGCGTAACCGGCCGCCTCGGTACGGTTGGCCGCGCCGGTCTTGCGCAGGATGCTCCGCACGTGGTTGGCCACGGTGTGCCCGCTGATGGAGAGCTCGTGCCCGATCTGTTGGTTGCTGAGTCCCGCGGCTACGAGTCGCAGGATGTCGACCTCTCGCCAGGACAGATCATCCGGCGGCATGACGGCCGTCCAGGTGCGCGCTCCGAGCCCGCGGGCACGAGCCAGCAGGACCGGCATGCCGATCCTTTCGGCCAAAGCGCGCAGCGTCGGTAAGCAACGCCGAGGCTTGCTCGTCATCGTCGCGACGGCCGCGCATCCTCAGCGTTCGGCCGTACTCGTAAAGGGTGTGGGCGACCCAGGTGGCTGCTCCCATTTCGCGATTGATGGTGAGGGCCTGATCGAAGTGCTCGATCGCGAGCGTCGTGCTCCCCGAGCGTGGTGGCCAGCCGGCCGAGATACCGATCCGCCGCGCCGTAGCACGCCACACCGTGGCCGATCACGACGTTCCCTCCGCGGAGCCGTACGAGTTCGGGGTACAGCAGCTCGGCCAGCGCCTGGTCGCCGACGAGCGCGCAAGCGTCGGCGAGATAGGTCAGCGACGCCACCCAGAGCTTGGAGCGAAACTCGTCCAAGCCCTCCTCGCGCACGCGAGCGAGCTCGCGCCGCGCGTCCTGCTCCATCCCGAGCTCGGCCAGCAGCGCCGCGAATCCGGCTCGCCAGGCGCCCCGCGCGCGCTCGCTGTCGGCCAGGACCCTCACGACGGGCGCGAGCTCGGCCAGGCGGCCCTGCTCACGCCGGATCCCGAACATCTGGATTCCGTGAACGCCGGAGGCGGCGCGGCCGGTGAGCAGCCGACTCCATTCGTGCGAGCGCCGCGCCGACGCCTCGGCCTCGGCCAGCCTTCCGGCGCACAGTGCCAGCGTCGAGGCGTAGTGCTCGGACACGTGCAAAGTGAACGGCTGGCGCAACTGCACAGCCAGCGCGTGGACCTCAGCGAGCTCGCGCTCGGCGATGCCCAGCGCGCCGAGCGCGATCAGTCCGGCGACGCGCCACTCCATTGCCTCGGTCTGCAGATCGTTGGCGCCCAGCACCTCGGCGAGGCCGCGAGCCTCGGAGAGCATCTCGAGCGTCTGCTCGAGGCTTTGATCGCCGCGCGACCAGTATGAGGCGACGAGCACGGTAGCGAGGCCCAGGCGATCGTCCAGCCGGCGCGCCATCGCGATCGCGCTCCGGTGAGCGGCGTCACCCGCGGGGTAGTCGCCGATGAACGCGTACGCACGACCCAACCCGGTCAGGAGCCTCACGCGCAACTCGGAGTCTGCTTCCCCGAGCGCAACTGATGCTTCCTCGAGTAGCTCCACCGCGCCCTCGTCGGTGATCCCCGGCCGCGAGCATGCTTCCTCGAAACCGAATGCGGCGGCCGCCAGCAGATTCGGATCGCTGATCTCGCGTGCGATCTGCGCCGCGGTACGGAAGGCCTCGATCGCATCGTATGAGCCACCCGCGCGCATGCGAGCGGTACCCAGCTCGAGCTGTGTCTCGCCCCGCACGCGGACGTCGTCGATGCCTAGCTCGAACGCCGAGGCGAAGCGGACTGCCGCCTCGTCGAACGCCAGTGTGCTCAGGGCCTCGCGGCCCGCCAGCAGCGAGTACTCGATAGCGCGCCGTGGCCCGTCCATCGGCGCAGCGGCGCCGAAGTGGTACGCGAGCTCGGCCAAGCCCCGACTCTCGCCCGCCGCATGCGCCTGCTCCAAAGCCTCCGCGACCCGCAGATGCAGCTCGGCTCGCCGCAGGCGCGGCATCCGATCGTAGAGAGCGCGGCGCACGAGCTCGTGGGTGAATCGGTAGGCCAGCCGCGGTTCGAGGGTACCTCCTCGATGATTCCGTGCGCGATCGCCTGCTCGAGGGCGGCGGAACGCTCGTCGTCGTTCAACCCGGACTGCGCTATCTCACCGAGGCCGAACTCAGGTCCGGCGGCGGCCGCCAGCTCCAGCAGTCTCGTGGTGGCGGTGTTGAGCCGGGCGAGCCGCTGGCTTACGACCTCACGCACACCCTCCGGGCTCCCCAGTTCCGCCAGCGCGAGCGCTAATCGCGCCCCGCGGTCGTAATCAGACACCGTCTCGCTCTCCACCAGGGTCCGCCACAGCTCGGTCATCAGGAACGCGTTGCCGCCGGTCAGCTCACTGAGAAGCCGTGCGACCTCCGGCAGATCAGGAGCCGGGTCCTCACCGATCGCCCGCTCGACGAACTCGCCGATCTCCTCGGCGCTCAGGCCGCCCAAGCGCAGCCGCACCACGCCTTCCGACCGGCGCAGATCGACCAGCGCGGCCGAGAGCGCCTCGGGCACCTCAGCCTCGGTGTCGCGGAACGTTGTAACCACCAGCGCGCGTGCCTCGGTGGCGCCGCGCGCGAGATGTCGGAGCAGCAGCAGGGTCGGCGTATCTGCCCAGTGGCCATCCTCGATGACCACGACCAGCGGCCCGCGTCGACCCGCCGCCGACAGTAGGTCGCCGATCGCGCCGTGGAGACGGTGACGTTCGGTGTCGGGATCGGCCGCCACCGGTAGTGGAAGCTCACCGGCACGCTGCCCCAGCTCAGGCAGCAGCCGGGCGAGCTCTCCGCCGTGCGGGCCGAGAACGGTTAACAGCGTCGCCTCGTCGAGGCTCCGCACGAGCTGCTCGATCGCCTCCACAATCGGTCCGTAGGGACGTCTCACCGCCGAATCGCAAGCTCCGTAGAGAACGAGCGCACCGGCAGCCGCGGCGTCATGCGCGAACTCACGTACAAGCCGGCTCTTGCCCGACCCGGCCTCCCCACCGATCAGCGCGAACCTGAGCCCCTCCCCATCGGCCCGCGGAACCAGCGTGCGCAACGTTGCGAGCTCACGCGAACGCCCCGCGAACGGAAACGAGGGCGTCAGACGAAGTGGTCCCGGAAGCTTGGCCATGTCGGAGCGATGCGCAGCCCCAATAGTCAGATCTGATCATCCCACCCAGCGCGGCCCCAGTTCAACTCTGCCAAAAGTGGGTCAGACCAAGTCATGACAGCGCACCGGGAGTCACGTACGGTCCCCCGGAGCCACAAGGACTTCAGGCACCTACACCGGGGAGCATTCTCATGACCGTCACCACCTCTCTCGCCGACATCGCCCGTCGCGATCTCACTGACCTCGACGGCCGCATCGTCGGTCCGGACGACCCCGGCTACGACGAGGCGCGCGCCGTCCACAACGGCATGATCGACCGACATCCGGCAGTGATCGCGCGCTGCGCGAGCGCGGACGAAGTCGCGCGCTGCATCGCCTTCGCGCGGGCACACGACACCGCGATCGCGGTGCGCTCCGGCGGACACAACGGCGGCGGCCTCGGCATCGTCGACGACGGGCTAGTCATCGACCTGGCCGGAATGACCGACGTCGTCGTCGACAGCGAATCAGATCGCGTGCGAGTCGGGGGCGGATGCACCTGGGGGCAGGTAGACCAGGCCACCGCCGAGCACGGCCGCGCCACGCCGTCGGGGATCATCTCGACCACCGGCGTCGGCGGGCTAACCCTCGGCGGCGGCCTCGGTCACCTGACCCGTCGCTTCGGGCTCACCGTCGACAGCCTCGTCAGCGCCGACGTCGTGCTCGCGGACGGCTCGCAGGTCCGCGCGAGCGCCGACGAGCACCCCGACCTGTTCTGGGCGCTCCGCGGCGGCGGCGGGAACTTCGGCATCGTCACGTCGTTCGAGTTCCGAACGCATCCGATCGGCGCCACGCTCATGGCCGGGCCGACGTTCTGGCCGATTGAGCAGACACCCGAGGTAATGCGCTTCTATCGCGAGTTCCTGCCCGCGGCGCCGCGCGCCGTCAATGACCCCGCTCTTCTGGGGCCATGTCAACCCGTACAGCGCCTCCGGCTCGACATGACTTACACTTGCCCCTCGATCTGCCCGCTCCGGACACTCCGGCTCAATTGCTACTCCACGGCGTCTGACGGCCGGTACCCAACCGCTACTTTGCATCTGATGACACGAATGTTGGGTCTGGCCCATGTAGGCGCGCAGCGCCTCGGCGAGCGCGTGACGGCACGGCATGCTGTGCTGCTTGCCGCCTTTCGCATGCAGCCGGACCGTCCAGCCAGCGCTGCGGGGCCGGAGATCCTCGACCTTCATCTTCGAGGCCGCATTGATGCGGACGAAGCTGTAAGTGAGGGTGGCGATCAATGCCAGATCGCGCAGATCGCGTAACGTCGTGTCCGGTATCGACCTGAGCAATTTGCACCATTCGGCGCCTTCAAGCACCGGCGTCTTGCCGGTCTTGACGACATGCTTCGGCCCGTGCACTGCCGCCGTCGGGTTCATCGGAACGATCTGGCCCGTTACCAGCCGGTCGAACAGCTTGCGCATCGGCGAACTGCTGCTTGACGCCTGGCGCCCCAAAAGCAGCGGCAAATTGCCGTCGCCGCCAAACCGCCCTCGTCCAAGCGTCTAGCGTCCAAAACCCCTTCTCGAGAACGAGTAGACGGGTCGCTCGACCCTCTCGCTACAGCCCGACCCAAAAACCGGTCAAAGGGCCAAAGGCGCGCTCCCGCTCTCGAAAACCCGGGAATTTGGCGAATGTCGGTTGAGTTCCTCTGCTCGTGCTGCGAAGCTGCGGCGGCAGGCGCCGCCTCGGCGCGCCTCGGACAAATCCCTAGCGGAGGAGACGGGCATGGCCATGCAACTCGGGCACGTCCACATCAAGACCAGAGAGGATCCGCAGAAGGTCGCAAAGTTCTACATCGACAATTTCGGGGCGACCGTGAAGCGGGAAACTCCCGGCCGCGGCTGCCAGCTCGACCTGCACGGCGTGCAGCTCAACGTGACGACCATCAACGCCGACCAGAACCATGAGCAGCATGTCGGCATCGAGCACATCGCGATCGAGACCGACGATTACCCCGGCGCCCTCGCCAACCTTAAGAAGAACGGCGCCCAGGTCCTAGAGGAGCGGGTTAACAACGGTCGGCATGTGTGCTGGGTTGCCGCGCCCGACGGCGCGCAGATGGAGCTGATCGAAAAGGTCTGAGGACAGCGCGGCGGCTCACCGCCCTTCAGCGGAGGCGTAGGGCGACCCGATCAGGCTTCCCGGCGAGTTGGATCGAGCCAGCGTCCGGATCCTGATCGTGAGTTACGGCTCGCCTGCGGGAAGATCGTAGATGGCGAAAGTCACATCGCCGCCGCCGAGATCGACCTCGATCATCCGGTTGACCGGTTCGCCGAGGATGGCGAGCTCGTCGAGCGCGGTTTTGAAGAGCCGCTGCTGCAGATTTCGATCAACCGCCGGGATCAGAATGACGAGCCCGGCATGCAGCGGCTGCGCCGCGTGAAGACGTCGAAAGCGTCGGGCTGGCTCATCGGCTTGGCGGATAAGGCGCTCCCATTGTGGCCGCGCGCGGTACGAAACAGCCAGCTCTTGCGGCCCTCGGCGAGACCGGCCGCGTCGATCTAGGCACGCAAGGCCTCAGCGAGCGCGTGGTGGCACGGCATCGCGTGCTGCTTGCCACCTTTCTCATGCAGTCGGACCGTCCAGGCGGCGCCGCACGGCCGGAGATCCTCGACCTTCATCTTCAAGGCCGCGTTGATGCGCGCAAAGCTATAGGTCAGCGTGGCGATCAATGCCCGGTCGCGCAGATCGCGCAGGGTCGTGTCCGGGATCGACTCGAGCAATTTGCGCCACTCGCTGCCTTCGAGGACCGGCGTCTTGCCGGTCTTGACGACATGCTTCGGACCGCGCACCGCCGCCGCCGGATTG
Organism: uncultured Solirubrobacterales bacterium; assembly: GCA_963709205.1. Classification (GTDB taxonomy): domain Bacteria; phylum Actinomycetota; class Thermoleophilia; order Solirubrobacterales; family Solirubrobacteraceae; genus Palsa-465. The sequence continues at coordinate 2,485 of CAVPVP010000015.1, read as the reverse complement.
GTCGGCACCACCTGGCCGATCACCAGCCAATCGAACAGCATCCGCACCGCGGCGAGCTGCTGCTTGACCGACGGCGCCGAGACCGCGTCCTGCAATTGCTCTATATAGGTGGCGACGTCAAGCGGCCGGATCGCGGCTGGCGTCAGGCCGCGATCTTCGCACCAGGCGAAGAACCGGTTGCAGGCCCGGGCATAAGCGCGGCGCGTGTGCGGATGCACGATGAAGCCGGCAATTATGGGGTCCGCAAGCCGTGACGGATCGACAGCTCGTTGCCGATGAGGCCTGCAGGGACGCCGAGGAAGCTGATCAGCGCACCGACGACCGCGATAATGCACGCGTGCGCAGCGACACCTGCCTGATCGCCGGCGCAAACAGTGAGGAAGACGACAATCCACTGCCGCAAGCCGAGCCGGTTGTGATCACGCCGACGCCGACGGATCTCCTCGAGGTCGGTGTCCGTCAAACTCGGAGTCCTCTACCGCGACGGCCGCTTCGCCGACGCCGACAAGGTCTACCGCAGCTCCCGCACCGCGTGCCGCATGCCACCCTGAGCCGGCCAGGCTGCCCTCACCCCTCACTCAGCCCCCCACCGCAACAACGAGGATCCATTGTCGGATGCCGACTTGCGGGCAAAGATCAGCCGAGAGCCCGGGACAGCGTCTCCCAGCTTTAGTCTGGAAGATACATCTCCTCCATGGAGCGTAGATGCTGCTCGTCCAGAATGCGACCATTACTGGCGACGCCCCAGGGACTCTGAGCCGCCTGGGCATGGAGCGCGTCCAGGGCCAATGTGCCGCGCTGCTGAAAATCACTCAAGAAATCCCAGTTGGCCTGCAAGCCTGCCATGGTGGTCAGCGCGGGGAACCAGGCCGCGGCGGCCCCGGCATCCTGCTGCGCCTGTAAGGAGGGATACGGCGACAGGTGGGCGGGAATGAGAGGGACGACGGGTCCGGGAATGAGGCGGATCGCCTCTTGAATTTCTTCCCAGGTGCGCAAGCCATTGGGGCAGATGACATCGACCTGCGCTGCGGCTTTGTAGGCCTGGCAGCGTTCGATGATCTCCGCAAAGCTGGCGCCCGGCACGCCGCCGAGATCGCACCGGGCCATGATCACGAAGTCTGGGTCGAGACCCTGTTTGGCATCCATCGCCGCCCGCAGCTTTCCGACCATCTCTGGAATCGAGATACAGCGGCGGCGGGGGCCGGATTTCGGCGGAAACGTCTGGTCTTCAATGTGGGCGCCAGCGATGCCCGCCTGAATGTACTCCCGCACGGTGTAATGCGTGCTGATGGCATCACCGTAGCCGGTGTCGGCATCCGCGAAGACCGGGATCTGCACGGTCAGGACAATTTTCCGGGCGTTGTCCACCATGTCGCGCATACTGGTCCCGGAGTCGGGCCAGCCCAGCTGGTGCGCCGAGGTATTGCCCCCGGACATGTAGAAGGCGTCATAGCCCAGCGCTTCCGCCATCTTTGCACCAATCGGATTGATCCCGCCCGCCAAGACAAATAATTCCGGCCGTTGAAACAGGGTCTTCAGGCGGGTCGTCATAGGTTGATGCTCTGGCATACGCGGTCTCCTCGTTTTTAATCGAACCGTCCCGGGGTCGTGGGGCACATCGGGGTGCTCGGCAGGCAGCCGGCGCCCGCCCCGCTTACGCCCAGGTGCCTCGCGGTACCCCAGACCAACACAGTGGCCGAAGGGCCATGGGTGTCCTCAGAGAGCCAAGACGTGCCTTACGAGCCCACCGGCACAGTGGCACTGATGCGGGGAACTCCCACCGAGCGCGTCGTGTGGCCCTGGCCTGCGAGATCGTCAGCGAGGACGACATCACCCGGTCCGAACCGGCGCGTGGTGCCGTCGCCGATCCCGATTTCCATCTGCCCCACGAGAATAAAAATGTATTGTCGCCGGGGCGCGGTGTGCCAATCGCTCCAATAGTCCGCAGGGAAACAGCGGAACACGAGGTTGGCACCCGCCTGAAGCGCAACGTTGTGGCTCTCCTCGGCCGGCAGAGGGAGATCTTCAAAATGGGTCTGGCCGTCGTGGCCCGTATATATCCGTACGATCATGCGCGTGCTCCTTCCCACAGAGAGATCATCGTGCACGCAAAGGCGCACTCCGCGTCTTCGCCGACGATGAAACCTCTGGCATCGTTTTGGGGCTCTTTGGCATCGATGGGTTGCCGCGGAAAGAAGACGACCGGGAGAAACGTCAGGTAGAACAAGCTCAAAAAGCCCGTTGCTTCGGAGTCGAGTTCGTCGCAGTCTTCCTGCCTCGGAAAAGGCGTGGTGGGTCTCCGGCGAGTTAGTCGCGGCAAGTGGCGAGGCTGGGCCGTCAGCGTATTACTGAGCAGAGAAACCGGGGCAGAGGTCGGTGTTAGCGCGGGACCACGTCGGCGGCGCAATCGATCACCCCCAGGCTCCTCACCGCGCCTGCTCACTGCAAAGCCCCCTCTGCAGATCCTGGGCCATGCGCCAGAGCG